>NZ_SMAO01000003.1 GCF_004342175.1 Thiobaca trueperi | reverse complement strand
AGTGAGACAGTAGTCAGACATGGCGAAGATTCTACAGATCCGGTTGATGTGTCACAAAATGCCTGTCGGCGAAAAACTCAAATGAGAGCGGTATACTTTCATCAGTCGTTCATGGGCTTGCTTTCGACGCTCCTCAGCTCGCTTCTGCTCTTGCTCAATATCCTGATAGCCTTTTAATTGAGCGCGAAGTGCTTTAATTGCTGACTCAGCATCCTTTGCCTTCTTCGCGCCCTCTTCTAGCTTTTTGAGGTGAGAAAAATCACTAACTTGGCAAACCTCTGACATAAGACGAATTAAATCTAGCTGATAAATTTCCTCGTTTTTTGCCAGATGATCTACCAAGGTCACAACAATATTTCGCTTGTAGTCATCCCAGTTTAGCCGGGACAACACTTGAGAATCAGAGAGACATTGCGACAGAAAACTACGTAGCTCAGACTTATACCAGTAGACGAGTGTTAACGCCTCCTTCAACGCCTGTATGGCTGCTGGAGCGATTTTCTTCGGCATTAGTTACTCTCCCCTGGCATACAATTTTTTTTAGACGCCTTCAAGATATTCGGGTACTAGACAGCAGCCTATCTAACCCCGTAGCACCCCTTCGCGTAAACCGCAGCGTCTTCACTGCGACGAGATCCCGGTCACGATGTGACACATCATTACCCCGCTCCCCAACGTGACGACCAACGGCCCCGAACCCGTATCTATCGCAAACAGATAGCGCGCGGCTGAAAACGCAGAGTCAGAGAATCGATCCATCGCGCGCTCAAAACAACACGAACCGTAAGCGTTTTGCGCCTTTTATCACCCGCCTGCCCCCGGCGCAAGACGATCACCGCACCTCTTCCGCGCCCAGATCAGACAGAATGAATTTTGAGAGTCATTCGTATTATCATCCAACCACACCACTGAACCCCAAGACACGAACAGCCAGCCAATCCTCCGGCGCGGGAGGATCAGCGAGCGGCCCGGACAAACCGCCAGAGGTAAGCAACCATGTCCATCCGTTCGCCACGACGCTCCTTCCTGCTCGGTCTGACGCTCCTTGCGCCCGTCTGCCCGAGCCTCGCTCAAGACTCGACCGAAGTTGGCCTGCCTGCGATCAAGGTCACGGCGGTCAAAACCGACCGGGACAGTTTCTCGATCCCTGAATCGGTCAGTGTGCTCAACCGCCCGGTCATCGAGCGCGAGCAGCCGACCAATCTCGGGGATCTGCTGGAGGATCTGCCGAACGTCGCTGTCGGCGGCGGGCCGCGCGGTCAGGGCCAGACGGTGACGATCCGCGGGCTCTCGGACGAGCGCATCCTCTTTCTGATCGATGGGGCGCGGCAGAACTTCGTGCGCGGCCACAGCACCCGGATCTTCATCGAGCCGGATCTGCTGAGGCAGGTGGAGGTGCTGCGCGGGCCGGCGTCCGCACTCTGGGGCAGCGGCGCCATGGGCGGCGTGGTCGCGCTCGGCACGCTGGACGCGGCCGATCTGCTGCGTGCGGGCCAGACCTTCGGCGGACGGGTCAAACTCGGCTATCAGGACGGCAGCGACCAGTGGCTGACCAACGCCGGGGTCTATGGCATAACGGCGGACGGTCGCTTCGATTATCTGGTCGATCTGGCCTATCGGGATGCGGGCGATGTGCGGCTCGGCGACGGTACGGATCTGAGCAACTCGGCCTTCGAGCGTCTGTCGGGGCTGGCCAAGGGCACCTGGAGCCCGGACGGGATCAACAGCTTCGGACTCTCGTTCATGGCCTTCGATCAGGACGGCGCCATCCCGTCCAACCCGCAGATCGAAGCGACCGACGACACCCTGGTCGATAACAACACCCGTCAGCAGAATCTGACCCTGACCTATCGCCACGAAGACGCGGACAACGCCTATCTGCGCCCGTCCCTGCTCCTCTACCGCAACACGACGGACATTGAGGAGCGGCGGCTGTTCGACGGTCGCCGGGATGACACCAGCCTGGAAACCCTGGGGCTCGATCTGCGCAACAGCACGCGACTCGGCGACCCGGAGCGGTTCGGGCACGTCCTGACCTATGGTCTCGACTACTACCAGGACGAGGTGGAGGGGGAGCGTGACGGCCAGCCGCGCGACAGCTACCCGGATGGCAGGAGCGAGGTGTTCGGGCTCTATCTCCAGGACGAAATCAGCATCGCCAAACGCTGGACCCTGGTTCCCGGACTGCGCTGGGACAGCTTCAAGAGCGAGGCCGACGCCAGGGATCTGGACACCAACGAAGACGATGCCTTCTCCGCCAAGCTCGGTCTGGATGTCGCCGCCAACGACTGGCTGTCATTCCAGGCGAGTTATACCGAAGCCTTCCGCGCCCCGAGCGCGACCGAGCTGTTTGTCTCCGGCACCCACTTCACCTGCGGGCGCGGCTGCGCCAATCTTTTCGTCCCCAACCCGGATCTCGACCCCGAGAAGGCGCACAACAAGGAGATCGGTCTGCGTCTGCGCGATCAGGATCTGTTTGCCAGCGGCGACGAGGGCCGTTTCCAGGCGCGTGTCTTCCGCAATGACGTGACCGATTTCATTGACCAGATCGTCAACTTCACCATGCGCCCGGTGGCGGGCAACAGAGGCATGGGCGGCGTCACCGGCTTCCGCAACGTGCGCGATGCCCGGCTGGAAGGCTTCGAGCTGGAGGCCGACTACGAGACGCCGCGCTGGTGGGCGGGCATCGCCTACGCGCAGACGCGCGGCGAGGATGACCGCACCGGCGAGCCGCTCTCCAGCGTTCAGCCCGATACCTGGACCCTGGAGGCGGGGCTGCGCTTCCCGGCTCAGGGCGTCCGCGTCGGCTGGACCGGACGCTTCGTCGCCGCGCAGAACGAGGTGCCGGCAGATGGCACACCGTCCGACCGATACGATGTCCACGACCTCTGGCTGACCTGGAAGCCGGCGGACAGGCTCGCCGGATTCAGCCTGGAATTGGGTGTCGATAACCTGTTCGACGAGGATTATCAGCCCTACCTCTCGTCACTCCAGGCACCCGGTCGCAACATCAAGGCCGCCGTCAGCTATCGGTTCTGAACGCCGCCACGACGGATCGCCCTCGCGGGCGTCCGCCGGGCTTCCCGGCGTCATCTGATCGCGCTACAATTTAACAAGAACCATTCTCATCTTTAAGCCACTCTGCCCCCGCGCACTCGCTGCGATCCGGGCGCGAGCAGCCATTCACCTTCTTCACCGTTTTCACTGAGGTGCATGGCATGTCTCGACACGACGATCACTCCATTCAGGGTTCTGCCAGGACCGATTCTCCGCGTCATACGCCAGCCCCATCGGGGACGACGCCGTGGCTTGTCCTCGGTTCACTGAGCATGGTCCTGATGATCACGACCGTCCTGCACGCCAAAGGCGTCTCCCGCGACAGCCATGCGACGGCGATGGCCGAGACGACGATCGATCCAACCCTCATCGCGAACGCGCATTGGGAGCGCCGCTGGCTCCCGCAGGCGTCCCTGTTCTCGGTGGAGAGCGGCTGGGTTCAGTTGAGCGTGCGTCCGCAGGAACACCGGCTCGACGGACTCTTCATCATGGTCGGCGCCCGCACCGACAACGGCATTCTGCACGCCGCCCTGCCGCCGGGGGTCGAGAATCTGAAGGCAACCGTCCAATGCCGGGGGGCGGCGTTTGAGGTCGAGCATGATCATCTCGCCATTCAGGTGGGCAAGTGCCCGACACAGGGCTGTGTGGTCGAAGTGACCTGGACGCTGGATACGACGGACTGGCGGGCGGATGGCAACCGCTCCTGGCTCGGGCCGAACGGCTACCGGCTGCGCGCGGCCGATGTCATGCCGCGCCTGGGTCTGGATACAGACCGGATCGTGCAAACCCCAGCGGAGCGGATACGGCTGGGACTGACTCCGCAGCCGAGCCTTCCACCCCACGGCGCCGCACTCGCCGGCAATGCCGCCGCGCCCGCTGCCGACTGGCGCTGGATCGTGCGTCTCCAGGGCGTCGCGAGCGACCGGCCGGTTCGCCGTGGCAGTCTCAGCGGCCCGCTCGACTTCGCGGATGCCTGGATCCCGGATCCGGCCATGGCGTCCAACCTCCGGGATCGGGTCAGCAAAACGGATATTGAGCATGCAGCGCCTACGGGAATATAATGATAATGCTTTTCATCTGTATTCCATATCAAGAGAGCCTGCAATGAAACTGACCCATTTCATCGGACGCGCCTGCATCGGTCTTGTGGCCGCGATGGCCGCCCAGAACGCCGTCGCCGATCTCGCGCTCGCTCAGAAGAGCGGCTGCACCGTCTGTCACAGCGTCGATGCCGCCATCGTCGGCCCGGCTTACAAAGACGTTGCTGCCAAGTACAAGGGTGACGCCGCCGCAGCGGGGACGCTGGCGGCCAAGGTCAAGGCGGGCGGGGTGGGCGTCTGGGGTCAGATCCCGATGCCGCCGAACGTCGCCGTCAGCGAGGCTGACATCAAGACGCTGGTGACCTGGATTCTGAGCCTCTGACCGCTGCACCCCGGCCATAACAGCCGGGGTGGATCACGGCGGATGACGCCAATCGTCCAACCAAGGTGAAGCTAATCATGAGCAAGATCGGACTCTTTTTCGCGACGGATACCGGCAACACGCGCAAGATCGCCAAGCGGATTCAACGCGACTACTTCGACGAGGGCGTGGTGGAGATCTGCAACGTCGAGAAGGCGACGGCCGATCTGGTCGGCAGCTACGATGCGCTGATCTTCGGGACACCGACTGCCGGCGACGGCGAATATCCCGCAACCCTCCAGGACTTTCTGCCGCAACTCGACGAGATCGATTTCCACGGCAAGACGGTCGCACTCTATGGCCTGGGCGATCAGGTCGGTTATCCGCATGAGTTCGTCGATGCACTCGGCATGTTCTACGAGGAACTGGAATCGCGCGGGGCGAACATCGTGGGCTTCTGGCCGGTTGCGGGCTACGACCACGCGCTCTCGCGGGGCGACATGGGCGACGGCCATTTCTGCGGTCTGGTCCTGGATCTCGACAATCAGGCCGAGCTGACCGACAGCCGGCTCTCGACCTGGATCGCCGACATCAAGCCCGCACTGCTCGGCTCCGCGTAGCCGGGTGCGGGAGTCCGCATTGCCTGGAATTCACCTTAACGCGACCATCCCCGACCCCATTTGGAACCAGTGCCCGGCTTCGGCGCACCGCTCGGCTTGGGCTGCCAGGGTTTCGGGCCGACCTTGCGCGGGCGCGGCCTGCCGGGCGCGGTGAGTCCGGCCTGACCCATGAGCGTGGTCTGTTCCTCTTCGGTCAGCGGACGCCAGTTGCCGGTGAAGAGTCGCCGGCCCAGTTCGATATTGCCGTAGCGGATGCGGATCAGACGGCTGACGGTGCAGCCGGCGGCCTCCCACAGACGACGCACCTCGCGGTTGCGCCCTTCGCGCAGCACCACATGAAACCAGTGATTGGCCCCGGTTCCGCCCTGATCGGTGACGGCGTCGAATTTGGCCGGGCCGTCCTCCAGCTCGATGCCGGTCGTCAGACGCTCCAGGGTGCCGGGTGCGACCTCGCCGAGAATGCGGACGGCATATTCGCGCTCGATCTCGCGTGAGGGATGCATCAGCCGGTTGGCGAGCTCGCCGTCAGTGGTGAAGAGAATCAGCCCGGAGGTATTGATGTCGAGCCGACCGACCGCGATCCAGCGTCCCTCTTTCGGACGCGGCAGACGGCGGAAGACGGTCGGGCGCTCCTCGGGGTCGCGCCGGGTCACCAGTTCACCCTCGGGCTTGTGATAGGCGATGACCTGCGGCAGGGTTTCGCGCTGACGCTTGAGCTTCACATCGCGTCCGTCGAGCCGGACACGGTCGGCGGTGGTCGCCCGGTCGCCGAGTTTGGCCAGATCCCCGTTGACCCGCACCCGGCCCTCGCTGATCCAGCCCTCGATCTCGCGGCGCGAGCCCAGACCGGCCTCGGCCAGCAGTTTCTGGAGCCGGATCGGCTCCTCGGTGGCGTGTGACAGGGGGGGACGGCGGCTGTTGGGCATCGGGTTGTTTCCGGTATGAAAATCTGAAAAAACGGTGAAGGGGGCAAGCGAGGTGATCGTTTAGCAAGATGCCATCAATGAGACAGGATTAACAGGATGTCCCAGGATAGACAGAATTTTTAACCAATTGTATTTAATCCTGTTCATCCTGAAGAATCCTGTTAATCCTGTCTATTTTTAGCGAACACAGGTATGGGCCTTTCAGGAAGACGATTTAAAACGCCGCCCCGCTCTGTCTGCCCAGCTTTTTGAGGATCATCGCCAGCGGACAGAAGCCGGTAAAGGCCGACTGGAAGAGGTTGGCGCCAACAAAGACGGTGAACCAGAGCCAGTAAGGGCTGACGAAATGGGCCAGCGCCACGGAAATGAGGATGAAGGCGCCGGCAACGGCGAAAACGATCCGGTCGATGGACATGGAAACCTCTAAACTTGGGGTGTGATGATGCGGCAGATGGGGCGGATCTTAACATCAGAGCCGATGAATGAGTTCGATCACGCCCTTAATCGAACGGGCCGAGACAGGCGACAGATTCCATGGAAGCCAACGATTTTCCGCTGTTGATCAAAGGTCTGATGCAACCGGACGCCTATCCTCATCCGGCCGCGCCGGTGGTGCAGATCGAGACCCATATCTCGCATGTGCTGCTGGCCGGCGACTTCGCCTACAAGCTCAAAAAACCACTCGATCTCGGCTTTCTGGACTTTGCCACCCTGGAGCGTCGCCGTTTCTGCTGTGAAGAGGAACTGCGGCTCAACCGGCGACTGGCTGCCGACCTCTATCTTGATGTGGTCGCCATCGCCGGGACACCGGAGACGCCCCGCATCGGCGGCATCGGCCCGGTGCTGGAATACGCAGTCAAAATGAAGCGTTTTCCGCAGGAGTCGCTGCTGGATCGCCAGACAGTCTCCGGCGATCTCATGACCCGTCTGGCCGAGACGGTCGCCGATTTCCATGCGGACATCCCGGCCGCCGACCCTCTGGATCCGTTCGGTTCGCCGGCTCGGGTGCTGACGCCCATGCTCGACAATCTGCGCCCGGTGCGGCAGACCTTCCCGGAACAGCAGGCGCAACTGGAGCGGCTGGAGGACTGGACCCGCACCCGCCACGACAGACTGACAGCCATCATCGAGCGGCGACGCCAGCAGGGTTGCGTGCGCGAATGTCATGGCGACATGCATCGCGGCAACATCGCGCTGGTCGATGGCGAGATTCGCATTTTCGACGCCATCGAATTCAACCCCGACCTGCGCTGGATCGACACCGCCAGCGAGATCGCCTTTCTCGTCATGGATCTGGAGCAGGCGGGCGAAACGGTCTGTGCACGGATCTTTCTCAACCGCTATCTGGAACGCAGTGGCGATTATGGCGCGCTGGCCGTGCTCGATTTCTACAAGGTCTATCGCGCCCTGGTCAGGGCCAAGGTGCTGGCGATCCGTCTGGGACAGTCGGATCTGGATCCCGCTGCCGCCAGCGTGGCGCGCGACGACTGCCTGCGCTATCTGACGCTGGCCGAATCCTATACCCACCCCCGTCCCGCGCATCTGCTGATCGCCTGCGGTCTGTCCGGTTCGGGCAAGAGCCGTCTGTCGTTGCAGTTGCGGGAAGCCCTGCCGCTGATCCATCTGCGCTCGGACGTGGAGCGCAGACGTCTCTTCGGTCTGCACGAAACCGCCAGATCGCTGGCTCACATCGACTCGGGAATCTATTTCCCGCGTGCGACCGACTGGACCTATGACCGGCTCTATCGTCTGGCCGATGCGGCGCTCGCGAGCAGTTACGACGTGCTGGTGGACGCCACCTTCATTACCCGCAGCCGGCGCGAGCGGTTTCTGCATCTGGCTCATCGACGCGGTGCGGCATTCGCGATCCTTGCGCTCGACGCACCGCTGGACGTGCTGCGGCAGCGGGTACAGCAACGACTCAAAGCCGGAACGGACGCCTCCGAGGCCGATCTCGCGGTACTCGAACGCCAGTACGCCGGTCAGGAGCGGCTCAGTGACGAGGAACGGCTTCAGGCCATCCTGATCGATACCAGCCGGACGCCGCCGTTTCATGAAATCCTGAGACAAATCAAAACGGCGCTGGGCCTGGATACGGACGCCCCCTCGATTGCATCCCGCCACAACAAGCAGCGTCTTGCCGGATTGAAGGATTCTTGACGGGAACTGGCAATTTGGCGATGATCCCGCACGCAATATCCAGTAATCCAATAATAAAAATAATAGTTCAGTAATAAATTCGGCGCGGCTTTTGCCGTCGCTGCGTTTAATGCCCTGCTCGCGTGGCTCACGCGATCACGCTGCTCAACCCGCTCAGGCTGTCAACTGGGGTCAATCATGGCAACGACAGAAACCTTCTATGAGGTCATGCGCCGACAGGGCGTCACCCGTCGCAGCTTTCTCAAATTCTGTAGTCTGACGGCGGCATCTCTGGGGCTTGCCCCGGGCGTGACCGGTCAGATCGTGCAGGCGATGGAGACCAAACCGCGCACCCCGGTCATCTGGCTGCATGGCCTGGAGTGCACCTGCTGCTCCGAATCCTTCATCCGTTCCGCACACCCGCTGGTGTCGGACGTGGTGCTGTCGATGATCTCGCTGGATTACGACGACACCATCATGGCCTCCGCCGGACATCAGGCCGAGGCGATCCTCGATGAGATCCGCACCAAATACAAAGGCAACTATATCCTGGCTGTCGAAGGCAACGCGCCGCTGAACCAGGACGGCATGAGCTGCTTCATCGGCGGTCGGCCATTCGTCGAGCAGTTGCGCGAGATGGCCACTGACTGTCAGGCCGTCATCGCCTGGGGTTCCTGCGCCTCCTGGGGCTGCGTCCAGGCCGCTCATCCGAATCCGACCCAGGCCACGCCGATTCACAAGCTGATCCATGACAAACCCATCATCAAGGTGCCGGGCTGTCCGCCCATCGCGGAGGTCATGACCGGCGTCATCACCTACATGCTGACCTTCGACCGCATTCCCGAGCTGGATCGTCAGGGCCGGCCCAAGATGTTCTACGGCCAGCGCATCCATGACAAATGCTACCGCCGCCCGCACTTCGACGCCGGCCAGTTCGTCGAGGACTGGGACGACGAGGGCGCGCGCAAGGGCTACTGTCTCTACAAGATGGGCTGCAAGGGACCGACGACCTACAACGCCTGCTCGACCGTGCGCTGGAACAATGGGGTGTCGTTCCCCATCCAGTCAGGGCACGGCTGCATCGGCTGTTCCGAGGACGGCTTCTGGGACAAGGGCGGTTTCTACGATCATGTCACCGACACCCGCGTCTTCGGCATTGAGGCGAACGCCGACAAGGTTGGGATTGCCGCCGCCGGCACGGTCGGCGCAGCGATTGCGGCACACGCGACGGTGAGCGCCATTCAGCGCAGCAAGCAGAAAAATCAAAACAACGCGCGCCATGAGGAGAATGACAAGGCATGAGCGTCCAGACACCCAACGGCTTCCAGCTTGACACATCGGGCCGACGCATCGTCGTCGATCCAGTGACCCGCATCGAGGGTCACATGCGCTGCGAGGTCAATCTCGACGAAAACAATGTCATCCGCAACGCCGTCTCCACCGGCACCATGTGGCGCGGTCTCGAAGTCATCCTGCGCGGACGCGACCCGCGCGATGCCTGGGCCTTCACCGAGCGGATATGCGGTGTCTGTACCGGCACCCACGCCCTGACCTCGGTGCGGGCGGTCGAGGACGCGCTCGGGATCCAGATCCCGGAGAACGCCAATTCCATCCGCAACATCATGCAGTTGACACTCCAGGCGCATGATCATCTGGTGCATTTCTATCATCTGCATGCGCTCGACTGGGTGGACGTGGTCTCGGCGCTCAAGGCCGACCCCAAGGCGACCTCGGCGCTGGCGCAGTCGATCTCGGACTGGCCGCTGTCCTCGCCCGGCTATTTCCGCGATGTGCAGAACCGCGTCAAACGCTTCGTGGAATCCGGTCAGCTCGGCCCCTTCATGAACGGCTACTGGGGCAATCCGGCCTACAAGCTGCCGCCGGAGGCCAACCTGATGGCGGTGACGCACTATCTGGAAGCGCTCGATTTCCAGAAAGAGATCGTCAAGATCCACACCATCTACGGCGGCAAGAACCCGCATCCGAACTGGCTGGTCGGCGGCGTGCCCTGCGCCATCAATATCCATGACACCGGCGCCGTGGGTGCGGTCAACATGGAGCGGCTGAATCTGGTCTCATCCATTATCGACCGCACCATCGAGTTCATCGACAAGGTCTACATCCCCGACCTGCTGGCCATCGCGTCCTTCTATAAGGACTGGACCTATGGGGGCGGACTCAGCAGTCAGGCGCTCCTGTCCTATGGCGACATCCCGGACCGCGCCAACGACGATTCAGCCGAAAACCAGATGCTGCCGCGCGGCGCCATCGTCAACGGCAATCTCAACGAGATCCATGATGTCGATCTGCGCGACCCGGAGCAGATCCAGGAATTTGTCGCCCACTCCTGGTTCAGCTATCAGGACGAATCGAAAGGGCTGCATCCCTGGGATGGCGTCACCGAGCCCAACTTCGTGCTCGGTCCCAACACCAAGGGGAGCAATACCCGGATCGAGGAAATCGACGAGGCCGCCAAATACAGTTGGATCAAGGCGCCGCGCTGGCACGGCCACGCGATGGAAGTCGGCCCGCTGGCGCGCTGGGTGATCGGCTATGCCAAGGGCATCCCCGAGTTCAAGGAGCCGGTCGAAAAGGTGCTGACCGACCTGCAACTGCCGGTCGAGGCGCTCTTCTCCACCCTCGGACGCACCGCCGCACGCGGCCTGGAAGGTTCCTGGGCGGCGCACAAGATGCGCTATTTCCAGGACAAGCTGATGACCAATCTCAAGAACGGCGACAGCAGCACCGCCAACATCGAGAAGTGGGAGCCCCGAACCTGGCCCAAAGAGGCCAGGGGCGTGGGCACCACCGAGGCTCCGCGCGGCGCGCTGGGTCACTGGATTGTCATCAAAGAGGGCAAGATCGAGAACTATCAGGCCGTGGTCCCGACCACCTGGAACGGCTCGCCGCGCGATCCGGCGGGCAACATCGGCGCCTTCGAGGCGGCCCTGCTGAATACGCCGGTGGCGGTGGCCGATCAGCCGCTGGAAATCCTGCGCACCCTGCACAGCTTCGACCCCTGCCTGGCCTGCTCGACCCATGTCATGAGCCCGGATGGCGAGGAACTGACGCGGGTGAAGGTTCGCTGAAATGTCTTGAGTTTTTGAACCGCCAGGGCGCGAAGGACGCAAAGACGCTGAGAAATATATTTGGACAGGATCAACAGGATTTCCCAGGATGGAAAGGATTTTTCAAGCCATTGTTTTCAATCTTGTTAACCCTGAATCGTACTGTTAATCCTGTCCATAACCGGTGTGTTCTTCGCGCCTTGGCGGTTCAAACCCCCTCAATCTTCCAACTCGGAGGCTGATTTCATGTATACCGGCGTCCCAACGGTCAAGCAGACCGCCGTTTACGTCTATCAGGCCCCGGTGCGGATCTGGCACTGGGTCACGGCGCTTTCCATCACCATCCTGGCCATCACCGGCTATCTGATCGGGAGCCCGCTCCCGACCCTGCCCGGCGAGGCCAGCGATCATTATCTGATGGGTTATATCCGCTTCTTCCATTTCGCGGCGGCCTACATCTTCATCGTCGGTTTTCTCTTTCGGATCTACTGGGCCTTCGTCGGGAACAGCTATTCCCGTCAGTTGTTCTCCCTGCCCTTCTGGCGCAGACGCTTCTGGAGCGAACTGGCGCATGAGCTCCGCTGGTACGCCTTTCTCGAAAAGGAGCCGCGCAAATACATCGGTCACAACCCACTCGCGCATCTGTTCATGGTCGTCATCATCACGGTCGGCGGACTGGTGATGATCGTCACCGGCCTGGCGCTCTATTCCGAGCAGAGCGGGCTCGGGAGCTGGCAGGACGAACTCTTCGGCTGGGTCATTCCCTTCGTCGGCCAGAGCCAGGATGTGCGCATGTGGCACCATTGGGGCATGTGGATCATCGTCGTTTTCGTCATGCTGCATGTCTACACCGCCATCCGCGAGGACATCATGTCGCGCCAGAGCCTGATCAGTACCATGATCAGCGGCTGGCGCATGTTCAAGGATGATCGCCCATGAGTGAGGCGCCGTCTGACCCCAATGTCCTCCTGCTCGGCATCGGCAACGTCCTCTGGGCCGACGAAGGCTTTGGCGTGCGGGTGGTCGAGGCGCTTGCAGGCCGTTATCGCTTCGGACCCAATGTGCGTCTGCTGGATGGCGGCACCCAGGGGATTTATCTGGTGGATCACATCCGCTGGGCCGAGGTGCTGGTGGTGTTCGACGCCATCGACTACGGCCTGCCGCCCGGCACGCTCAAACTGGTCGAAGATGATGAGGTGCCCAGATTCATGGGCGCCAAAAAGATGAGCCTGCATCAGACCGGCTTCCAGGAGGTGCTGGCGCTGGCCGATCTGCTCGGCGATTACCCGCGCCATCTGCTCCTGATCGGCGTGCAGCCGGTTGAACTGGACGACTTCGGCGGCAGTCTGCGCCCTGAGATCAAGGCCCGGATCGAGCCGGCCATCGCCGCCGCACTTGATTATCTGGGGCGATTTGGCGTGCACTGGGACAGGGTCGAAGACACCCCGGACATGCATCAGGACATGCCCCATCCATCTCTGCATCTCGACCGTTATGAAGCGGATCGACCAAGTCCTGAAGTGGCGTGCCGCATCGGCGATCCGCGCGTGCTGGCGCGGCGGGCGGTCGGCTGATGTGTATCGGCATTCCGATGCAGGTCATCGAATCCGGCCCCATCCGGGCTTGGTGCGACGATGGCGGCGAACGCCAGCAGGTGGACATGCAACTGGTCGGCGACCAGCCGCCGGGCGCCTGGGTGCTGGTCTTTCTCGGCGCGGCGCGTGAGGTCATGGACCCCACCCATGCCCTGCGGGTACGCGATGCGCTGGTCGCCATGCAGGTCGCGCTCGACGGACAGCCGGTGGATCATCTCTTTGCCGATCTCATCGACCGCGAACCTCGGCTCCCGGAACACCTCAGATCCTAAACCGCGTTCGGAAGCGACGGGCATCTTTTCGAGCGAAAGCAAGCCTGGCGGCGACCAAGATGTTCGGTGGACGCGGTTTAGTATTTTAAATTTTTCAACACCTTAAACCGCGCCAGCGATCATGGTCGTCGATGCCGCCAAAGTCGATCCAAACCAATAACACCGCATGCCGCACTGGGCGCGGTTTAACTGACGACTTTTAGGAGTTTCCCCATGCATCCCTTCGACATCCCGAACCTGACGCTCGGCCCCGGTTCGCAGCCAGCGGAAGACGATGGCGCGGAACTGGCCTGTCTTCCGTTGCCAAAGGTGATGCAGACCTACCAGCCGCCCCGTCTGCCCGAAGCGGATGAACTGGGCGATTGTGCAGTGGGGCTGCGTCTTCTGGAGCAGTTGCTGACGCAACTGCAACACTATTCCGTGCTGGAACCTGCGCCCGCGCTGGATCTGCTGTCGCTGTCCGAGTCCGACCGCCTGCTGGTCAGTCAGGCGCTCGGCGAAGGTGAAGTCAGCATTCTCTTCACGACCGGTTCACTGCGGATTCAGGAAACCCGGCTGGCGGGCGTCTGGCGGGTTCAGTCGCATGATGCGTCGGGACAGCTCACGCGCGATGTGATCGAGGTGGCGGACATCCCCGGCGATGTGCGCGAGATGGCCTTTCATCCTGCAAAAACTCAAATCATGGCGGACGCGCAGCCCCCGGCGGACGTCCTGACGGCCCGCTCGATTCTGGCCGAACTGAATGCGCAGGTCGCACCGTGGCAGCCCGGCGATCCGCCCCATGTCGTCAACCTGACCCTTTTGCCCCATTCGGCGTCGGATCTGACTTATCTGGAGCAGCAGCTCGGCCCCGGCGCCCTGACCATCCTCTCGCGCGGCTATGGCAACTGCCGGATCACGGCGACAGCCTTAAAGCACTGCTGGTGGGTACAGCATTTCAATTCGGACGACCGGCTCATCCTCAACAGCATCGAGATCGTGGATATTCCCGCAGCGGCGCTGGCCGCTCAGGAGGACATCGAAGACAGCGCCGCCCGTCTGGTCGAGATCCTCCAGGCTCTGCGCTGAACCCGCCCCTGACATCACTCGCCATAGATCCAGTTGTAATCAGCCGGGCAATCATCCTGCTCCTGACGCGCGCCGCCGCTGGCTGCATTCAGAACGCGACTCTTCGCCACGCCATAAGCCAGATCGTGGATTTCCTGGAGAAAAACGAGATCCTGCCAGGCATCGAAGGGCCAGCCGGCGCGACCGCCGCGCCGGTCAAGCATGAGGTCGGCAAACATCAGATCGAAAGATTCCGGATCGCCCCAGCATCCGTGCAGGCGCTTGACAATATGCGGAAAATCGTTTTCGAGCAGGGAAAGCATGGCGCCAACTCCTGAATGTTGAGATCGCCTGGAGCGCCATCGTCGTGTCCAATTAACCTGGCCATAACAGATTGACGAATGGCTCAAGTTCTTCAAGTGGTTGCTCAATAAGGATAGCCAGCGCCGCAATCGTTTTTGCGAACCAGGTCACGCTTTTCAATGCTCGGCAAGACTGCCGACACCTTGGGTCCATCCTCCGATCCGGTTATGCTGCGAAGCATGTCGAACCTGCGCGAAAAACTGGCGGAATACGGATTCGAGTCGAACGACGACTACGATTTCCCGCTGCGCTGTCTGCTCGACAGCCCGACACGCGGCATCCGCACGCTCAATATCGAAGGGGACGGCGAACGCCGCAAGACGGCTTTTGCGCATGCGCTCGCCCAGGCGCTGGAGTTCCCGCACATCCTCTATCACGACTTCACCGACGAACATCCACCACTGCCGGACGTGATCCTGCCGTCAGGCTGCGACGAGATGGGACGGGAAGAGCCCCCCATCGATCCGCTGGACCGCATCGTCAGCGAGGCCTGCGCCCAGAGCGAAGGCGAACCCACGGCACTGATCCTTGACCAGTTGCACGCCGCCGACTTCCGCGAACACATGCGTATCCAGCGCCTGATCACGCATCGGATCTGGAACGTGCGCGATGGCCGTTACGTCGCCAATCCGCGCCATCTGATCCTGTTTCTGATCGCCGGGGATCCACTTTATCACGCCCTGCAGAAAGAGAGCTTCCGCATCTGGATCGGGCGCTCATCGGAGCGGCAGATCATCTGGCGACCGGACGATTTCGCTCTCGACTCCCATGCCGAACCACTTTTCGACGCGCTGGGCGAGCTGTTTCGCACCCTCGGCAGCGCCCCGACGCGCAGCGAGTTCGCGCATATCCTGTACGATCTGCAACGTCATGTCCGGACTGTCGAACACCTGCAACTCAGTCTCTACGGCCGAATCGAAGTCATCGACCGGCGGGCGCTCGCCGACCCGGCGCGCGGCGAACAGTTGACCCGGATCATCGAAGCATCCCAGACTCTGCTGCTGGCAGAGCACATCGAGCTGTCAGGCAGTTGATCCGTCCGTCATCCCTCAACAGGAAGGCAAACCCGAAACAGGATGACATTTGCGACCCACGGCTCATCGAGCCCAACACGCGGAGATCACAGCATGAATCGCAAACAACGTATCGAGATCAAGCTCAGGGATGCACTGAGCCCGGCGCATCTGGATGTCGTCGATGAAAGCTACATGCATGCGGTACCAGCCGACTCCGAGTCGCATTTCAAGGTGCTGGCGGTCAGCGATGCCTTTATCGGCCTGCCATTGATCGATCGTCATCGGCGTCTGAATCAACTGCTCGATGCGGAACTGCAAAATGGCCTGCATGCGCTGACGCTCCATACCTGGACGCCCGATGAATGGCACGCGAAGGGTGGCACGACGCCCACGTCGCCGCCCTGCCTCGGCGGCTCGCAACTGGGTTAGGCTGAGACGACAGCCAGTCGATATACTCTCAGTCTTGTCGATTCGGAATCAATCATCATGCCAGCCCTCTATCAATCCAATCTTTCCAGTCTGCCGCTGATCGGACGCGGCAAGGTGCGCGACATCTATGCGGTCGGCGCCGACCGGCTCCTGATCGTCGCCACTGACCGGCTGTCGGCCTTCGATGTCGTGCTGCCGCAGCCGATCCCTGGCAAGGGCGAGGTGCTCACCCGCGTCTCCCATTTCTGGTTCGCGCGCACCGCCAGTCTGATACCGAATCATCTTGCTCAGACGCCGGTCGCGGCCGTCGTCACCGACCCTGCCGAGCTCGCGCAGCTTGGTGATCGGGCCATGGTGGTGCGCCGTCTCAAGCCGCTGCCGGTAGAGGCCATCGTGCGCGGTTATCTCATCGGCTCGGGCTGGAAGGACTATCAGCAGACCGGCAGGGTCTGCGGCATCGCCCTGCCATCCGGACTGCGTCAGGCTGACCAGCTACCGGAGCCCATCTTCACCCCCTCGACCAAGGCCGAGCTGGGCGATCATGACGAGAACGTCGATTTCGATCACATCGTCAATCTGCTGGGAGCTGAACTGGCCGGTCAGGTACGCGACATCAGTCTGGCGATTTATACCGATTGCGCCGCCTATGCGCGTGAACGCGGCATCCTCATCGCCGACACCAAGTTCGAGTTCGGACTCGACGATCAGGGCCGACTGCATCTGATCGACGAGGTGCTGACCCCGGACTCATCCCGCTTCTGGCCCGCCGACCAGTACCGCCCGGGAACCAGTCCGCCGAGCTTCGACAAGCAGTTCGTGCGCGATTATCTGGAGACGCTCGATTGGGACAAGACCCCGCCCGGCCCGGAACTGCCGCAGACGATCATCGAGCGCACGGCAGCCAAATACCGGGAAGCCGAGCAGCGATTGACACAGCCTTAGCCGATAGCATGACGTCAGATGCACAGCAGCGCGTCTGACGTTCACTCGGCTCAACCGGATCGGAGAACGCGGATGCAATTGGATCAGATCGCCGTGGGCATGCGACTCGCCAGGGATATCCATGATCCGCATGGCTGTCTTTTGGTCCGCGCCGGCGTTCTGATCACCGACCGCCATCTCAAGGCATTCAAGTCCTGGGGCATCCAGGACATCGCCATTGCGTCGGACGAGACTTCAACGCCCATTCCAAGCCGGGATCCGGCGGTTGTCATGGAACTGCGCGAGCTGCTCGATGCGCAATTCAGTCTGAGCAATCCCGACCATCCCGCCGTCCAGGCGCTTTACCAGATCTGTCTGGAACGCGCACTCTGTAACCGCTGACGGGGAGCTGTCGATGCGTGCGTCAAACATCCTTGAACGCCTCGGCGAGCTGCCTTCACTGCCCTCCGTCTATCACCGCGCCCGTGAAGCGATGGACGATCCGCACGGGTCGCTGGAGGTCGTGGCCCGCATCATCGAAGCCGACCCCGCACTCACCGTCCGCGTGCTGCGGGTCGCCAACAGCGCACTGTACGGGCTTCCGGCCAGGGTGGACAGCGTCCTGCGCGCCCTGACCGTCATCGGCACCGCCGAAACGCGCAACCTGATTCTGGCCACCTCCATCATCTCAGTCTTTCAGGATCTACCGCTGGGCGCGGTGTCGATGCGCTCCTTCTGGGAACACAGTATTGCCTGCGGCATTGCCGCGCGCGCCATCGCCCGCCGCACCGGACTGCAAGAAACCGAGCATTACTATCTGGCCGGATTGCTCCATGACATCGGCCGCCTGCCGTTGTTCATCCTGGAGCCCCACGCCATGAGCGCCATCCTGCTGGCCCATCGGGACCGCAAGGGTCATCTGTGGGAGCTGGAGCAACCGTTATTCGGCGCCACACATGCCCTGATCGGCGCGGCCTTACTCGAACGGTGGGATATTCCGGCCATGTACTGTTCTGCCGCCGCGCTGCACCATGGCGCGCCCGCCGACCACTCCTGGCCAGCGGAAGCCGCCGTCACGCATATCGCGGATCTGATCGTCAACAGTCTGCGCATCGGGACCGGCGGAACACGCTATGCCCCCTGGCTGAACGAGACCGCCTGGCTGAATACGGGCCTGGCGGTCGAGGATCTGCCGGCCATCAGCGAGGTCACCATCTTTGCCACGCGGGATATCGTCTCCGCTTTTCTGGAGCATTAAATGAATCCCGCCATGCGTCCGCCGCTTCTGTCCCCCTCCGAATCCCCCGGCGAATTCTCCCACAGTGCACCGAATCTCTATCCACTCGCACTCGATATCCTGCGCGAGGCCATCACCCGTCTGCCTGCCTGCCGCACGCTTACCGAGCTGTGCAATGCCCTGGATCGATCCGCACGCTTCCTGCTGCCCTCGGCCAGCATGGGCATCCTGCTACGCCAACCCGATGCCTGTTTCGAGCTGATCCATTGCTCGCCCATGACCGCATGGGAATCCATGCACGCCCTGACGGAACACCTGGTCGATTCCGGCTGCTTTGCCCGGGCCTTGCAGCACAGTCACGGTTACGCGACGGATGTGCCGGATCAGACCTCTCTGTTGCAACGTCTCGCCACCCCCAGACGGATCGATGGCATGGTGGTTTGGGTGGAACGCCGGATCCCTGCCCTGCTGCACCAGCCGCTGGGGGCTTTGGCCGATCTGGCGGCCTTGAGCCTCAGTCGCCTGCACAGCGATACCGAAGACGGCCAACCGCCTGCGTACCAGGATCTGGCGCAGTTCAATACCCCTCTTCTGAGTCATGAGGTCATCATTCCGACGGACCACCTGACCGGTCTGGCGCATCGCACCCGTTTCATCCGCTTCCTGCGACGGGCCGTGGCCGAGGACGTGTCGCCGTTGGGGGTTGGCGTCATTCTGCTGGACATCGACGGCTTTCACCGCGTCAATCGCGAATTCGGCTGCGAAACGGGCGACCAGGTGTTACGGGATGTCGCCCAGCGGCTGGATGGCGCGCTGCGCTCCCGCTTCATCCAGGATGAGCTTGGAATCGCCGACTGCGATCTCTGTTTCGCCCGCACCGGCGCCGACGAATTCGGGCTGGCGCTCTCGCATATGCGTTATCCGCAGTTTTTGCCGGACATCGCCGCCCACCTGCACAGCCATCTTGCCGACGGGTTCCGCCAGAACGACTCCAGACTCCATCTTTCGGTCAGCATCGGCGTCGCCTCATTGGACAACGAGGCCGGCACGCCATCGGCGCAGGCACTCCTGCGCAGCGCGGATACGGCCCTCAAGCGCGCCAAGCTGGCAGGGCGCAATCAGTATGCGGTCTACGAGTCCGCCTGGAATGAAACCGGGTCAGTGCATCTGCGCACCGAATCGCTCCTGCAGGAGGCGCTGCGCAAAGATCAGTTCGTGCTGCACTTCCAGCCGCTGTTCCGTCTCGACGACCAGACCCTGATCGGCGCCGAAGTGCTGCTGCGTCTGTGGATCGGAGACGACGCGCCGCTGCCGCCCGCGACCTTCATCCCCATCGCCGAAAGCAGCGGCCAGATCGTCGAGATCGGTGAATGGGTGTTGCGCCGGGTCTGCCGCCAGATCCATGTCTGGGATGCCCAGGGATTCCCGCCCATCCCGCTCTCCATCAATGTGTCGGCCATTGAGTTGAGTCGCGCCGATCTGACCCCGAGGCTCAGCCATATCCTCGACCAGTCGCACATTCCGGTTGCCCGGATACATATCGAGATCACCGAAACGGCCATTGCACACAACGAAGATCAGGCGCTCGCCAACATCAATGCACTGCGGGCAGCCGGTTTCGAGGTCTGGATCGACGATTTCGGCACCGGCTATTCATCCCTGAAATCGATCAAGAATTTCCCCATTTCCGGCCTGAAGCTGGATCGCGAGTTCGTCAAAGACCTGGCGCACAGTCCGGCGGCAGAGGCCATCACCGGCAGCATCCTGTCCATGGCCCGGCAGCTGGGCTACCCAGTGGTCGGCGAAGGAATTGAAGAGGCCGCGCAGTTGCAGTTCCTGCAACAGCACGGCTGTCATGCCGGACAGGGATTTCATCTTGGCCGTCCGGTCTCGCCCGAGACGTTTCAGGACTGCTACTTCCGATGACCGACGAGGATCCTCCCACGGACTCGACGGATCTGCATTCAGACCGGACGCGGTTTAAGGTGGTTTCCGGGAAAGTTTCTACCAGAATCAAGGTGCCAAATGGACAGGATGAGCAGGATTTCGCAGGATTCACAGGAGACAAGCCATTGTTTTATTTATCCTGTCAATCTTGAAAAATCCTGTGAATCCTGTCCATTCACGACCTCTCCGTGGGTAGATTGTTTTCAGGAAATCACCTAAGGCCGCAGCGACCCCAGCGTGCCGATGGACAGGGGACCGGGTTCCAGGGTGTCGCCCAGTTCGGCGACCGTCCGCAGCGCCGCTGGATCCAGGATCGTGATCTGATTGCCCTGGATGCGGATGACACCCTGACCGCTGAGTGACTTGATGACCCGCGAAAAGGTCTCCGGCTGCACCGAGAGCCGTGAGGCGAGCACACCCTTGCGCACATCAAGCTCCAGAGTGTGACCGTCCGGGGGCATCTTCGCCGCCAGATAGCGGGCGACGCGACTGGTTGCGGTATGCAGGGTGAGATCATCGATCTCGCCGATCAGTCCGCGCAGCCGCTGACTCAGCGCGCCGAGCAGCAGAAAGCAGGTGTCCACCGATTCGCGCAGCATGCCAGCGAAATCGCGGGCGTCGATGGCGATCAGCTCGGACGGTGCGAGTGCGGAGGCGCAGACCGGATAGCGTGGCGCATTGAGAAACATCAGCGCCTCAGCGAAGGTCTGACCGGGATTGACGATCTCGATGACCTTTTCCGCGCCCTCGGGCGAGAGCCGGAAGAGCCGCATCTGACCCGTCAGAAGCAGATAAAAGCGGGTGGCGGAATCGCCCTGACTGAAGAGCAGTTGCTCCGCATCCAGTCTGACACGCGCGGCCTGCCGGCTGACACGCTCCAGTTGTGCGGGGGCGAGACGCGAGAGCAGCGGCGCGCGGCGTAAATCATCGATCATGCTGACTCCACCCCGACATCCCAGACCTCGACCCGATTGCGCCCGGCCTGTTTGGCCTGATACAGGAGACGGTCAGCCACATCAAGCAACTGCTCGAAGGATATCGAGATGCCATTGGAAATGGCTGCGACTCCCAGGCTGAGCGTCACCGACACCGTTCCTTCTTTGGTATCGATCTGCAGTTCAGTGACAGAAATCCGCAGCCGTTCCGCCAAGGCACGCGCCGTCTCCAGATCGGTTTCCGGCAACAGGATGACAAATTCCTCGCCGCCATAGCGGGCCAGAATATCCACCTGTCTCAAGCCGCTCCGGATCCGGCTGGCGACGGCCCGCAAAACCTCATCACCGATCAGATGACCATAACGATCATTGACCGCCTTGAAATGATCGATATCCACCATGAACAGCGCCAATGGACGCTGATAACGGAGGAAACGCTCATATTCCTGCTCGGCCAGGATGAAAAAATGACGCCGGTTGAGCAGCCCGGTCAAGGGATCCTGGGTCGCCAGACGGCGCAGCTCCTCTTCCAGACGCTTGCGCTCGGTGACGTCACGAATGATCTCGATGGCACCCACAATCTGCCCATTGATATCGCGCAACGGCGAGATCTTGGCAAAAATCCAGGCGCCACGCCCATCATAGAGTGCATTGCAGAAGGCCTCCGCCGCGACCGTGTCGCCCTCATGGGTGACATTGGCATAGCGGTTCATGATGGCGCTGGAGGGATGATCCAGAAAGACCAGATCCATCAACTGGGATCTGGGCTCGCCATAAAAGGGGATGGTGTAGGCATAGTCACCCCGCCCGAGCATTTCTGCCGCCGGAATGCCGGTCATGGTCTCAATCGCCTTGTTCCAGATAATGACCCGCTTGTCCTGATCGATGGCCAGCAGGGCGTCGGGGAGAAAATCGATGATGTCGGCAAGCTGACGCTGACTCGTCCGTAATATCTGTTCGGTTTGCAGCCGTTCGCTGATGTCCGTGCCAATGCCCACCATGGCGACAGGCTCGCCCGCTTCGTCCCTGACGAGCGTGGTGCGCAGATCAAGGATGACCTGAGAACCATCGGCGCACTCATTCACCGCCCTGCCACGCCAGGCGCCCAGGGTCAGCGTGGCATCGACGATCTCCTGCTGGGTCGCGTCGGCCTGCTGCCCATCACCATAGCTGGAGACATGCTGCCCGACCCGAGCGTCGGGCGACGTGCCCAGCGCGCGCGCCTGAGTGCGGTTGATGTAGGTGACGATGCCGTTCAGATCGGTGATGGTCACCTGGTCCTGGATCTGATCGAGCACCAGCGCCTGCATGCGCAACTGCTTCTCGCGTTCGGCCAATGCGTCGTAAGCCGTTTTCAGGCGACGATCATCCCGCTCCTTGAGCAGCAGCAGAAAGCCGGTTCCGCCCACCAGCATGAAGAGATACATCATCAGAAATGCCAGCGCCTGGACGGCATCCCCCGACTCATCGGGCGTCAGTTCGGCACTCGCCGCCAGGGCCAGGATCAGACAGAAGAGGCCATAGATCCAGCCGAATATCCGGTACAGCCGCTGAAGGCAGGCCCGATCCGTGACACCACCGCTTTTGTAGGCAAAGAGAATGATCGCCGACATCAGGTTGCCGATGAACAGCAGCGCAATGAGTGTGTGGATATCAAATGAGAACAGCGCCATCGACAAAACATCCCTGGTTTCGATCAGTGTCGATGTTAGAGTTTCCTGATCCACCTGTCATGCGGGATCTGCAAGGATCCCGGAACCTGATCAATCCTCGCGGTGATAGCCTTGAATCCGCTCGACTTCGTTCTTTGAGCCCAGAATCACCGGCACCCGCTGATGCAATGATTCAGGCTGCAAATCCAGGATGCGTTCGGTGCCGGTAATGGCCGCCCCGCCCGCCTGTTCGACGATGAACGACATGGGATTGGCCTCATAGAGCAGACGCAGCTTGCCGCCCTGCCCTTTCGCCTGCATCTTGGAATCCATGGGGTACATGAAGACCCCGCCACGGGTCAGGATGCGATGCACCTCGGCCACCATCGAAGCGATCCAGCGCATGTTGAAATCATCGCCGCGCGGGCCTTCGCTGCCGTCCAGACACTCCTGCACATAGCGCCGCACCGGCGGCTCCCAGAAGCGCATGTTGGACATGTTGATGGCGAACTCGCGGGTGTCAGCCGGAATCGTCATCTGCGGATGGGTCAGGATGAACTCGCCAATGTTCTGGTCGAGCGTGAAGCCGTTGACCCCGTTGCCAGTGGTCAGCACCATCATGGTCGAGGGGCCGTAGAGCGCATAGCCCGCCGCCACCTGCTGCGTCCCGGCCTGCAGAAAACCGCGTTCGGTCGGGTTCGCGCCGCAGCCGGGACAGCGCAGGATGGAAAAGATCGTTCCGACCGAGACATTGACATCAATGTTGGACGAACCGTCGAGCGGATCGAAGGTCAGGAGATATTTGCCGCGCGGGTACTGACTCGGGATGGGATAGATGTCGTCCATTTCCTCCGAGGCCATCGCCGCCAGATGGCCGGCCCATTCGTTGGATTTGATGAAGATGTCGTTGGAGAGCACATCCAGCTTCTTCTGGGTCTCGCCCTGGACATTCTCGCTGCCGGCGCTGCCGAGCACGCCGACCAGCGCACCATGGTTGACCAGATGGCTGATGACCTTGCAGGCCGTGACCACGTCATTGAGCAGTGACGTGAAATCGCCCGTCGCACCGGCGACGTGGCGTTGTTCCTCGATGATGAACTGGGTAATGCTGGTGCCGTTATGCATGCCGATCCTCGTCTCGTTCTGTTTGATTTGTTAGTCGAAAAAACTCAGTCAAAATAGGGCGTTCGCCTCTTCCATTGCATCTTCAAGCAGGACCTCCAACTGCGCCAGCCTGATCTCCTTGACACCCAATACCTGGGCCTCCAGCGTGGCCGCCAGCTCGATCTCGGGGTCGGCGGGCTGACCGATGCCGAGTTTATGACAAACGATGTCCAGCAACCGGGTAATCATCAGCAGCACGTCGGCTTCGTCGCACGACTCGGCATGATGATCGCGGGCCACGCCGGCATAGACCTCGGGCAGTTCCCAGGTGAGCATCAGCCGATAGCCCAGATCATTGTGCATCGCCTCCAGAATCTCGTTCACCAGCGGCTCGGTCAGCGCCAGGGGCTGGTCGCGATCCTGCGCCAGCTTTTCCAGCACCTTGAGCAGATAAAGCTCGCCGATGTCGTGCAGCAGTCCGGCCAGAAAGACCTCTTCGGCACGCGCCGCGTAACCGATCTGCTCCGCCAGCCAGCGCCCCCCCGTCGCGCAGGCGAAGGAGCGGTTCCAGAGTGCTGGCAGATAGGGTGCGATCACCCTGACCTGTGCGCTGTGCGCCATGAGCTGAGAGGCGACCATCGCCAGATTGGTGACCCGCTCCATCCCCAGCCGCACCACGGCGGCGCTGACGGTATCGATCTGCCTGAGTCCGCCATAGAAGGATGAATTCGCCAGACGCAGCACACGACTCGCCAGCGACTGATCCTTCATGATGAGGTCTGCAATGCGGTTCATGGACACAGTGTCAGACTGTCTGAGCTTTTGCAGCTCCAGCGCCACGCGATTGAAGACCGGCAGTTGCAGACTGTCGGTCGCGTAGCGTTCTTCAATTCGATCCTTGAGTGATTTTTCGCTCACGCCTTGGCCTCGGGAAAAATAGAAAAGAGTCGTCAGTCACTGCCAAGTGCCATTCACCGCCCTGGCAATTCGCCAGCCAGCCGCAGAATCTCATGCAGCGGTCGCAGCTTGCCCAGACGCGGCAGATGACGCAGCACTTCCTGCACCGTGGTCATACCCTGCGCGGCCTTGGCCAGACCGTCTTCCATCAGGGTAATGAGGCCGGAGGTTTCGACACTGATCCGGCGAATTTCGGACGAGGTGCGCTTGTTGAGGATGGCGTCCTTCACCGCCTCGTTCAGCACCAGCAGCTCGAAGACTCCGACCCGTCCGGCGTAACCGGTGTAGTGGCAGGCGCTGCACCCGCGTCCATGACGAAAGCGGGCGCCGGCCAGATCGGCCTGCGCACAGCCGAGCCGATGCAGTTCATGGGCGTTGGGTCGATAGGGCTCGGCGCACGCCTCGCAGACATGGCGCATCAGACGTTGCGCCAGTACCGAAACCACGGTGGATGAGATCAGAAAGGTCTCGATCTGCATGTTCATCAGACGCAGCAGACCGCCGATACTGTCCTCGGTATGAAAAGTGGTCAATACCTTGTGCCCGGTGAGCGCCGCCTGAATCGCCGATTCGGCTGAAAACTGGTCGCGGATCTCGCCGAGCACGATCACGTCTGGATCCTGCCGCACCATGTGGCGCAGGGTTTCCTCAAAGGTGAGATTGATCTTGGGGTTCAGATTGCACTGGGCGATGCCTTCGATGACATATTCCACCGGATCCTCGGCAGTGGCGATGCTGTGCTCCATGTCATTGAGATAATTGACCGCACCATAGAGCGTGGTGGTCTTGCCGGATCCCGTGGGGCCGGTGATGAGAATGACCCCGCTGGGCAGATCCAGCGCATCCTCCAGAAAGCGTTCCAGCATGCGGGGGGCCATGCCGACTTCCTTGATGTCGAGCAGTTCGGCCTTGCGACTGAGCAGCCGCAGCACGATTTTTTCGCCAAAGATGGTGACATAGAAGGATGCGCGCACATCACTGCGGCGTCCGCTCTGCGGGTCGTCGAAACGAAAGCCGCCGCCCTGATGACGGCGTTTTTCGGCGATATCCGCCTTGCAGAGCACCTTGAGCCGGCTGGTGATGGCCGGGGCAAGGTCAAGGCCGAGTTCCTTGTGCAGCATGAGAATGCCATCGCGCCGCAGACGTACCCGGAGCTGCTGGCGCATGGGCTCGATATGAATATCGCTGGCGCCCACTTCGAGCGCAGCGAGAATGATCTCGTCCACCACGCGGGTGACGTCGGCCTCGTCCACCTCCACCGGACGCTGGCGCGCATACTGGCGACTGCTGTCATAGCTCTTGATGGCCTCTTCGAGCGCGCGACGGGTGCCGATGGCCGCCACCACCGAGCCAAAGGCACCCTCGGCCGCCTGTCGGGCAAAGGTATCCAGTGGGTTGCGAAAGACCACCAGGACGTCCTGGCCGTCGCGACGCAGCGGCACCGCCTGAAAGCGTCGGCACCAGTCGGGGGTGACCTGTCCGATGAGTTCGCGGTCGATGGCGGTGAAACTGGGTTCCTCATGGGGAAAGCCGAGCTGATCCGCCAGCACCTCGATGAGCTGGTATTCCTGAATCAGCCGCTTGTCGAGCAGGATCTCGCCGAGTCGTTTCCCCTTGAACTCGGGATCCTGCTGGGCCTCCAGCGCCGCCCGCAACTCCTGCGGTTTGAGATAACCCAGTTCCACCAGCAGATTGCCCAGGGGTACGGTCTGGCGATGCGTGCGCAGCGCCTCGCGCAACTGTCGGGGATCCAGATAGCCAAGCTCCTGCAACACCTTGACCAGCGAGTAATCGTCGCGGAGTTTGTCGCGGACACGGCGGGCATGCGTCAGTTGCTCGCCGCTGATGACGCCGTGTTCGAGCAGGATGGAAGCAATCTGGTTGCCGGTGCCTTGCGGAGGCACAGGCGCCGCTGGCGCGCTGGCGGACGGATCCGGGGTCTGATCGTTCATGGATGACACGGCGTCCAAGTGGATTGACCGACCCCGGCCGGGGCGATCGGCCCGCCAGCCGACGGCCCGTTCCGGGTCAGGCCGTCAGCGACAGACCAACATGAGGGGTCAGTTATTCTTGGCCCCCTGCGCGATCCAGTTTTCGATCGTTGCGATCTGATTGGCAGGGATAGGATCCTTGCCATGCGGCATCTGGATCGATTTATCGACCTCGCCCGCCACCAGTCGATAGAGGCTGCTGGACAGCGGATCGCCCGGCACGATCACGGGACCGAATTTGGTGCCTTTCATGACCGAGGCATAGGACTCGACCAGAAAGCCGCTGGCCAGAAATCCCTTGCCACCCTGCAAATGGCACTCGACACAATGCTTCTTGATGATCGGCTGTACGTCCCGCGCGAAACTGACGGTGGGCGTCCGATTACAGCCAGCCAGGAGGAGCACCAGCGGCAGACCAAGCGCGGCGGAACTCATGTATTGTTTCATCGTGATTTTTTTCATCGTTTTTCATCCTCACTGAGATAACACTACTCACTGCACGCGCCGACTCAGTTCCTGGCATCGCCATTGGCTTTCGTGGGGCAGGCGGCAGAGTCTCTGAACGCCCTGTTTCAGCTTTTCAAACATACCCTGTCGCGACCGACAGGCATCACGGCGTCAGCCGGTGCATCATGCCCCCAGTGGTGGATTCGAGCAATGCGCGCACCGGCCCGAAACTGCGACGATGCGCCGCACAGGGTCCGAGCCGGCGCAGGGCCTCCAGATGAGCGCGGGTCGGATAGCCTTTGTGACCGACGAAACCATAACCCGGAAAATCCTGCTCCATCTGCACCATCAGACGGTCACGGGCGACCTTGGCCAGAATGGAAGCGGCGCCGATGGCCGGCACCAGACCGTCGCCACCGATGATCGCCTGCGTCTCAACCGCAAAATCGGGACAGCGATTGCCATCGACCAGGATCCGCTCCGGCTGAATCGGGAGCGCCGCCACCGCACGCTGCATCGCCAGCAGCGAGGCGTGCAGGATATTGAGCCGGTCGATCTCCTCGACGCTGGCCCAGGCGACCGCCCAGGCGAGCGCGTGCTCCTGAATCGCACGCTCCAGCGTGGCGCGACGTGCCGGACTCAGCTTCTTTGAGTCATCCAGACCACTGATTGGACAGGCCGGATCCAGGATCACGGCCGCCGCGCTGACCGGCCCCGCCAGCGGGCCGCGCCCGGCCTCATCGACCCCGGCGATCAACAGGGCACGCTCGGTCATCATGCCTCGCGTCCGATCAGTTTCAGCACCGCACGCGCCGCCTCGCGGGCGGCATGACGGCGCAGACTCAGATGAATCCGTCCATACTCGGCCTGGATGCCGGCGATACGCTCGGGTGCATCGAGCCACTCCAGCAGCGCGAACGCCAGCAGATCAGGGCGGCAGCGATCCTGAATGAACTCCGGCGCCAGTGCCTGCCCCGCCAGCAGATTGGACATCGCGATATAGGGCACCTTGACCAGACCCAGTCGCTTGACCAGATGATAGGACAGCGGATGGACGCGGTAGGCGACCACCATCGGACGTTTCAGCAGCAGCGTCTCCAGGGTGGCGGTCCCCGAGGCGGTCAGCACGCAATCGGCAGCGGCAATCGCCTCGCGGCTGCGGCCATCCAGCAGCGTCACCGGCAGATCCGGCGCGCGCTGCGCCAGTTCGGCAGCGAAAAGCTCGCGCAGCCGCGCATTGACCAGGGGCACAACGAAACGCAGATCAGGTCGTGCGGCCAGACAGAGCCGGGCCGCATCGATAAAGGGACCGGCCAGACGCTGCATCTCGCCCACCCGACTGCCCGGCAGGAGCGCGATGACCGGAACGTCGAGCGACAGACCCAGCCGGGCGCGGACTTCGTCCCGGTTCACCTCCAGCGGAATCTCGTCGGCCAGCGGATGACCGACATAGGTTGCCGGCACACCATGCTGGCGCAGGAAGGTTTCCTCGAAGGGGAAGACGCTCAGCATCAGATCCACCGCGCGGCGGATCCCCTTCACCCGCCCGGGACGCCAGGCCCAGACGGTCGGACTCACCAGATGCACGGTCCTGATGCCGGCCTCGCGCAGTCGTCGTTCCAGACCCAGATTGAAGTCCGGGGCATCGACGCCGATGAAGACATCCGGACGCTCGGTGAGAAAAAATCGCACCAGATCACGCCGCAGACCGAGCAGTTCGGGCAGATGCCGGAGCACTTCGGTCAGCCCCATGACCGACAGCCGCTCCATCGCAAACAGAGTCTCGCAGCCCGCCGCCTGCATCTGCGGCCCGGCCACACCGACAAAGCGCGCAGTCGGGAGCAGCTCGCGCAGCTCCCGGACGAGTGCAGCCCCGAGCAGATCGCCCGACGCTTCGTTGGCCACCACCCCGACAAGCACCATAAAATCCTGTTTAAAAAATCAAACATCATGAATTCAGCCGTGTGCAACACGGCTGAATTCATCAGCGGACGAGACTGCGGTTGCTGTCGGCGATGAAGTCAGCCAGCACCGCGAGTTCCGGAGTGGTCGCTGCCAGTTCGCGGATGCGCGCCAGCGCCTCGTCGCGTTTCAGATTCGCCATGTAAAGTGTGCGGTAGGCGCGTTTGATGGCCTGAATGGTCTCGGTGGCAAAACCGCGACGGCGCAGCCCCTCCGAATTGACCCCGTGCGGCTCGGCCGGATGTCCGCCGACCATGAAATAGGGCGGCACATTGCGGCTCAGGACCGAGCCCATGGCGCAGAAGCTGTGGATGCCGATCCGGCAGAACTGATGGACGATGGTGAACCCGCCCAGAATCGCCCAGTCCTGCACCTCGACATGCCCGCCCAGTGAAGCGGCATTGGCCATGATGACCTGATTGCCGATGCGGCAGTCGTGCGCCACATGGGTGTAGGCCATGAAGAGATTGTCGTCGCCGATGCGCGTGACACCCTGATCCTGGGCGGTGCCGCGATGCAGGGTGGCGCATTCGCGCACCTGGTTGCGATCGCCCATTTCAAGCCATGTCGGCTCGCCGCCGTATTTTTTGTCCTGCGGATCTTCGCCAACCGAGGCGAACTGGAAGATGCGATTGTCGCGCCCGATCCGCAGCGGCCCGCGCAGCACCGCATGGGGTCCGATACGGGTGCCGGCATCGATCTGCACCCCGGCGCCGATCACGGCAAAGGGACCGACCTCGACACTGGTGTCCAGCTCGGCCCCGGCATCGACGACGGCAGAGGGGTGAATCAAGCGTCCACGTCCCGCGCGGTGCACATCACTTCGGCGGTGGCGACCACCCGATCATCGACCCGCGCCTCGGCGTCGAATTTCCAGATCCCCCGGCGGACGGGACCGAGCTTGACCTCCATGATCAACTGATCGCCCGGCTCGACCGGACGCTTGAACCGCGCCTTGTCGATGCCGACGAAGTAATAAAGCTTGTTGCCCACTTCGTCCGGACGCGAGGCCATCGCCAGCAGACCGGTCGCCTGCGCCATGGCCTCGACAATGAGCACCCCCGGCATCACCGGGCGCACCGGGAAATGGCCCATGAAAAAAGGCTCGTTATAGGAGACGTTCTTGAGTGCGATCAGATAGTCATTGACCCTGTAATCGATGACCTTATCGACCAGCAGAAAGGGATAGCGGTGCGGCAGGAGACTCAACACCTTGTGAATATCCATCGTGTTCGCGACAGCCCCCGAGCAATCGGGATACTGATCCGGATCCTTCTCCTCCACATGTGATCCGTCCATCAGGAATTCCCCCGCTCTGTTGTGACCTGCTCTGTTGTGATAGCCATCGTTTCAATACATGCTTCAAGCTGTTTGAGTCGGCGCGTCAGGTCATCGAGATGTCTGAAACGCGCCACGTTGCGTCGCCAGTCCGTGCTGGGCATGGCCGGGATCCCGCTACTGTAGGAGCCGGGCTCCAGGAACGAGCGCGTGACCATCGCCATGCCGGTGAAATGCACGTTGTCGCCAATTTCCAGATGTCCCGCCATGCCGACCGCACCGGCGATGGTGCAGTTGCGACCGATCCGGGTCGAGCCGGAGATGCCGGTATTGGCCGCCATTGCGGTATTGTCACCGATTTCGACGTTGTGTCCGATCTGAATGTGATTGTCGAGCTTGACGCCATGGCCGACGAGTGTGTCGCCGATGGCGCCACGATCAACCGTGGTATTGGCGCCGATCTCGACATCGTCGCCCAGCACCGCCCGCCCGATTTGCGGCATGCGGATCCAGCGATCGCCATCGTGCGCGAAACCGAAGCCATCGCGACCGATGACGGCCCCCGGATGCAGCAGCGCCCGCCTGCCGACCCGCGTCCCGGCGCAGAGCGTCACCCGCGCTACCAGCCGGCTGTCTTCACCAACCTCGACCCCCGCGCCGAGAATGCAGCCAGGTCCGATAAAGACGCGCGGCCCCACAACAACACCGGACTCCAGAATCGCCAGCGGACCGATCCAGGCGGTCGGATCGATGCGCGCATCGGGATCGATCACTGCGCTCGGATGGATGCCGCCGACGACCGGCGGCTCCGGGTGCAGAATCCGTGCCGCCTGAGTGAAGGTCAGATAGGGATTGTCGCTGAGCAGGACCGGCGTCTGCGCTAAGGCTGCGTCAGCTTCAGACAGGATCACGGCGGCCGCCCCGGTGGTCGCGAGATGGCGGCGATACTTGGGATCGCCAAGAAATGCGAGACCCCGCTCATCCGCCTGCGTTAATTGAGCGATATGCGAAACGAGAACCTCTCCATCACCACGCAGCGGCACACCGAGCAGGGCGGAGAGTTCGCTGAGACAGATCTCCAAGCGTTCGGATCTCCTGACAGTCGGATCGTTGAAACGTCAGTGAGGCGTCGGCGCAACCGGCCGCCATGCACGCCTGCTCATTTTTTCTTGAATTCCTGTTTCAGCCGCTCGATCACCAGCTCGGAGATGTCGATGCGCGGATTGGAATAAACCAGTCCCTCGCTGAGGATCAGATCGATCTTCTGTTCCTTGGCCAGCTCGACCACGACCTCCTGCACCTGACGCACCAGCTTGGTCCGCAGTTCATTCTGACGCAGCGCAAAATCATCCTGGAACTCATCCCGCGCGTATTTCAATTTGCGGGTACGGCTGCGAATGTCGTTCTGCAGGCGCTGGTTCTCGCTTTCGCTCATGAGTGCGCCATCACGTTCAAGCCTGCCCTGCAAGGCGGCGATCTGTTCCTGCTGATCGCGCAGGCTGCGCTCGCGATCCTCAACCTCGCGCTGGAGCGCATCGCGGGCGGCCTCGTATTGTGGCGACTGTTCGACAATTCGATTGGGATCGACCACGGCAATTCGATAGTCGCTCGCCGCAAATGCGTGATGAACGCAGCCTATCGACACGGCCAGGAACGAAACAGCAAGGACTTTCACAGGCCACCCCGTCAATCAGAAGGTTTGTCCAAATCCAAACTGGAAGACCTGGGTGTCGTCCCCGTCTTTCTCGTTGAGCGGGAAGGCAAAGCTCACGGAAAGCGCGCCGACTGGGGACAGCCAGGTCGCAGACAGGCCGGTCGAATAACGCAGATCGCCCAGGTCGAACCCGGTCGAGGTCAGGAGATCCGAATCCTGTAGGGTCCACACATTGCCAAAATCGAGAAAGGCGCCCAAACGCAGGGTCTTTTCGAACTGACCGCCGACCGGGGCCGGCGCGAAGAGTTCGACGCTGCCGGCCAGTTTCAGATTGCCGCCGACCGGGTCGTCGGTGAGAAGTTCGCGCGGCCCGAGCGTATTGGCCTTCCAGCCGCGCACCGAACGCGGCCCGCCAGCATAATAATTCTCGAAGAACGGCAGCGAATTCATATCGCCATAGCTGTCACCATACCCCACGTCGCCGCTCAATGAGAAGACGAAACGAGAGGTCAGCGGGATATAAACCTGTTCCTGATAATTGATCTTGTAGTATTGCAGATCGGCACCGGGAACCGCGACTTCACCATAGACCGAGCGCAGTCCGCCGCGTGTCGGGAAGATCGCCGTGTCACGACTGTCGTTCATATAGTTTCCGGACAGAATGACATCGTTGAAGGTGTTGCCGTTCTGCGCGACGAAGTCTTGGGCGAGCGGCGACAAACCGGCGGTAAAATCGGTATATTGATACCGAATCCCCATGCCGGCACGACTGGTGTCAGAGATGGGCAGCCCAAAATTGAGCCCGGCAATACCCACATTGGTCGAATAATCGGCGCCGATCAACTCGTCGAAATCGGTCTCTTTATAAGACAGATTGAAGCCGCGACTGATACCGTCAACCGTATAGTAGGGATTGGTATAGGCGAACTGATACAGCCGGGTGGCCGTGCTGGTGTTAAAGGCCAGCGCCACACGCTTGCCGGTGCCGAGAAAATTGTTCTGGGTCACGCTGGCATTGAGCAGAATGCCCTGCGACTGCGAATAGCCGACGCCAGCAGCGAGATTTCCAGCCGGCTTTTCCTTGACCGTCACATCGACATCGACCTGATCCGGCGAACCGGCGACCGCTGGAGTCTCCATGGACACGTCGTCGAAGTAGCCCAGACGCTGAAGCCGCTCGCGCGATTTGCGCACCAGATCCGCCGAGAACCAGGCGGCCTCCAATTGACGCATCTCGCGACGCAGCACCTCGTCGCGGGTACGCGTATTGCCCTTCATATTGACCCGACGCACATAGACACGCTTGCCCGAATCAACGAAAAAGGTCACAGCCACTTCGTGCTTTTCCTCATCGACATCAGGAACGGTATTCACATTGGCAAAGGCATAACCCTCATCGCCAAGCAGAGTGGAAATCCGCTCGGCGCTTTCAGTGGTGGCCTTGCGTGAAAAGAAATCGCCGCGCTTGAGCTGGATCAGCGGAAAGAGTTTCTCAGCCGGAACCGCCGGCTCGCCAGCCAGCTTGATGTCGCTGATACGGAAGGGCTTGCCTTCATCGATGACGACGGTGACATAGATCTCTTTCTTGTCGGCGCTGATCGAGACCTGCGTGGACTTGATATCGAATTTAATGTAGCCGCGATCCAGATAGAAGGAGCGCAGCGATTCCAGATCGCCGGCGAGTTTCTGCTTGGAATATTGATCGTTCTTGGAATAGAAGGAATTCCAGCGGGTCGATCCCAGCTCGAACTGTTTGCGCAGTTCGTCTGTGGTAAAGGCTTCGTTGCCGATGATGTTGACCTGCTTGATGCGGGCGGTCAGACCTTCAATGACCTCAATGTTGATGGCAACGCGATTGCGCTCCAGCGGCGACACCGTGGACTGAATGATGACGCCATATTTGCCGCGTGCGAAATACTGACGTTCCAGTTCCTGTTCGATCCGATCCAGCACCGAGCGATTGAAGACGCGGCCTTCTTTCAAACCGATGTCGGCCAAGGCAGTATCGAGCGCCTTGGTGTCGATGTCCTTGTTGCCGGTGATCTTGATTTCGGCGATGGCCGGTCGTTCGCGCACCCAGAGCACCAGCACGCTGCCATCCCGCTCGACCCTTACATCATCGAAGAAACCGGTCTGATAGAGCGCGCGAATGATGCCGCCGGTGACATCCTCGCCAACCGTATCGCCAACCTGTACCGGGAGATAATTGAAGACGGTACCGGGCGCGATGCGTTGCAGACCTTCGATGCGGATATCGGAGACCTGAAACACCTCCGCGACGGCGGACAGGTGTATCGAGCACAGAAGCGCGAACAGCAGGACAGAGTGCCGGGCGCTACCACGGAAAGACTGAGAGATCGCGCGCAAGAGGGATTCCCCTGGATGAAGCCGAAGTGTGCCGTGCAGCCGGCATCCTGTAGGGGCGGTAGTATAAGGGATCCCCTCGCCTTAGCCCAATAGCCGCGAGAGATCGACGTAGAAGGCGAGCAGCATGAGTCCGCCCAGCAGCACGAAACCGACCTTCTGCCCCTGAAGCTGGCTCTCTTCGGATACCGGGCTGCCCTTGATCCACTCGATCAGAAAATACAGCAGATGTCCGCCATCGAGCACCGGGATCGGCAGGAGATTGAGGACGCCGAGGCTGATGCTGATGACGGCGAGAAATTTCACGAAGGAGACCACGCCATAACTTGCCGTGCGTCCGGCGGTCTCGGCGATGGTGATGGGGCCGCTCAGATTGTGCACCGATGCCTCGCCCACCAGCATCCGTCCCACGACACGCAGCATGAGCACGCTCATCTCGACCGTCTTGGAGACCGCCTGATCCAGCGCCTCGACCGGTCCATAGCGGACCTGCACCAGATAGCCGTCCATCAGGCCGTCCGGCACCTGCACACCGGCGCCGATGCGCCCGATCACGCCATGTTCCGTTTCCGTTGCGCGGGGCGTGATCGGGAGCGGCGCAATCACCCGACCGTCGCGTTCAACCTCAACCTGCATGGTCTGATCCGGTCGTTCGCGCACCCGGTTCACCCACTCCTGCCAGGACTGAATCGGAACGCCGTCGGCAGCGATCAGCCGGTCGCCGAGCTGGAGCCCGGCAAGCTGTGCCGATCCTCCGGGCACCAGTTCACCGATGACGGCGGGAATGACGGGGCGGCTGGGTTCGAGCCCCAGACGTTTCAGCAGGTCCGGCTCTTCCGTCAGTCCGGCCAGCGTCCTGCCCGGAATCCAGCGATTGCGCTCCTGTCCGGCGGCATCGCGCACCCGCACCTGAAGCTCCTCGCCATCCAGCGCCTTGACCATGAAATCAAGCACGGCGGTTTCCCAACTGCGCGCAGGACGGTCGCCAATGCGCAGCAGTTCGTCGCCGGTCTGAAAACCCGCCTCGGCGGCGATGGAGTGAGGCGTGACCACGCCGACCAGCGGTCTCAGACCGGTGTCACCGGCGACGAAGATCGCCCAGTAGGCGAGAATGGCAAAGAGCAGATTGAACAGCGGCCCGGCAACCACGATGGCGGAACGCTTCCACAGCGCCTGACGATTGAAGGCGCGGTCGAGCTGATCCTCGGGGACGGGCTCCTCCCGCTCGTCGAGCATCTTGATGTAACCGCCGAACGGGATCGCCGCCAGCACATATTCGGTGTCGTCGGGGTGGCGCTGCCAGCGCAGCAGTGGCCGGCCAAAGCCAATCGAAAACCGCAGCACCTTGACACCGAGGCGCCGCGCGACCCAGAAATGACCGAACTCATGGACGGTGATCAGGATCGCCAGGGCGACGATAAAGGAGCCGATGGTGAAGAGTGTATCCAGCATGGCGTTCAGATGGCCCGCCGCCGTGCCAGCCGTTCCGCACACTCGCGGGCACGCCGGTCCACATCCAGCAGGAACTCCAGCCCCTGCCCTTCAACACTCTCCTCGGGCAATTCATCCAGGGTGCCGGCGACGATGGCAGCGATGCCGGGGAAGTCGATGCGTCGTGCCAGAAAGGCATCCACCGCGATCTCGTTCGCGGCATTGAGGATCGCCGGGGCGGTGCCACCCTGCTGCGCCGACTGAAAGGCCAGGGCCAGACAGGGAAAGCGGTTCAGGTCCGGCTCCTGGAAATCGAGCCGGGCCACGGCGAAGAGATCCAGCGGCGTGACGCCCGAGCCGAAGCGTCCCGGCCAGGCCAGCGCATGGGCGATGGGGGTGCGCATGTCGGGATTGCCGAGCTGGGCCAGCACTGAGCCATCCTGATACTGGACGAGTGAATGGATGACGCTCTGCGGATGCACCACGACCTGGATATGATCGGTATCGGTGCCGAACAGCCAGCAGGCCTCGATGACCTCCAGCCCTTTGTTCATCATGGTCGCCGAATCGACCGAGATCTTGCGCCCCATGGCCCAGGTGGGATGGGCGCACGCCTGTTCGGGGGTGACGGAGGCCAGACGCTCGACCGGCCAGTCACGGAAGGGGCCGCCGGATGCCGTCAGCAGAATGCGTTCGACGCCGACCTCGGCCAGACCCCGGCTGAAATGGGTCGGCAGACATTGAAAGATGGCGTTGTGCTCGCTGTCGATGGGCAGGAGTTCCGCCCCACTGTCGGCCACTGCCCGCATCAGCAGGGCGCCGGCAACCACCAGCGATTCCTTGTTGGCCAGCAGCACCCGCTTGCCGGCCTGAGCGGCGGCGAGGGTCGGACGCAGACCGGCGGCGCCGACGATGGCAGCCATCACATAGTCGGCTTCGGGCAGGGCCGCGACCTGCTCCAGACCTTCGACGCCGGTGAGGATCTCGGGCGGTTTGGGCAGATCGGCCAGCAGCTCACGCAGCCGTGCGGCGGCGTCCGGCTCGACCATGACCGCGAAATCAGGGCGATGCTGACGGCACTGCTCGGCCAGACGCTCGGCGTCGCGATTGGCGGTCAGCGCCACAACGCGAAAACGCTCCGCATGCCGCGCCAGCACATCGAGCGTGCTGATCCCGATTGAACCCGTTGCACCCAGTACGGTTACGCCGATCACGATGTGATTGTCTCCGGTTGTATCGCTTTTGACTGGATGGCAGTCCCAGATTACGCATGTTTTTCGACAGGATTAACAGGATTTAAAACAGCAGCTTAGAAATCCTGTTAATCCTGTCTGAATTCAAGTCTTTCCATCCTGCGAATCGGGGCACTAACCAATTAAAAACTGGGACGGCTATAAGATCCAGGTCAGACCCAGGGCAAAAAGAGGGGCGGCGGCGGTCAGGCTGTCGATCCGATCCAGCATGCCGCCGTGTCCGGGCAGGATCTGCCCGGAATCCTTCACGCCACGACGGCGCTTGAGCAGACTCTCATAGAGATCACCGACCACCGAAATCATGGCCGACAGCCCGCAGATCACCAGCACCAAAAGCGTCTCAGCCACACCGAACGACTGAATCCAGGCAAACAGCAGACCGCAGACCGCCGCGCCCGCCATGCCGCCATAGACACCGATCCGGGTCTTGCCGGGACTGATCTCGGGCGCCAGCCTGGCCTGCCCCCAGCGACGCCCGACGAAATAGGCCAGCGAGTCGGCGGTCCAGATCAGAACCATCAGAAAGAGCACCAGACCCGGCCCGATCCCGGGCAGGCCATGCAGATGGATCAGCGCCGCCCAGGGTGCCACCAGCACCAGCAGACCGACCGGCAGCAGCAAAGGTTCCAGACCCGCGACCGGCTCGATCCCGGTCACACGCAGCAAACGCACCGTCTGCGCGGCCCACCAGAGCGAGGCGACCGCGAACAGCCAGAGCTGCCAGCCCGGTTGCAGCCAGAACAGGCCCATGCTGGCGGCGACAACAACCAGATAGGCGACACGCCAGGGTCTGGGCTGAATGCCGGCCAGCGCGCACCACTCCCAGGCTGCCAGCAGGACGATGAGGGTCATCAGCAGCGCGAAGGCGGGCGTCGGCAGCCAGAGGATGGCGGCAATGACCAGCGGACCCAACAGGAAGGCGGTGACTGTCCGATGGCGCAGACTGCTCGCAGCGGGTAAAACATTCGATTCGTGCATCAGGCGCTCACTGCGGTCAGGGTTTCGATCTGCTCGCCGGTCAGACCGAAACGACGCTGACGGCGCGCAAAGTCGTCCAGTGCCTCGCCGAATGCCGCGTCATTGAAGTCGGGCCAGAGTCGATCGGTGAAATAGAGCTCGGCATAGGCCGCCTGCCAGAGCAGAAAATTACTCAGCCGCTGCTCGCCGCCGGTGCGGATGAAGAGATCGGGCTCGGGCAGATCGGGAAAGGACAGGCGCTGAGTCAATGCCTGTTCGTCGATGGCATCCGGATCCAGACGCCCGGCCTGCACATCGGCGACCAGTCGCCGTGCGGCCTGGGTCATGTCCCAGCGCCCGCCGTAATTGGCCGCGACCTGGAGATTGAGGGTGGTGTTAGTCGCCGTCAGCGACTCGGCCTCAATGATGCGATGCTGGAGCTTTTCGGGGAAGGCGCTGCGCTCGCCGATGACGCGCAGACGCACATCGTTGTCATTGAGACGTCGCACCTCGCCGCGCAGGGCGGTCATGAAAAGTTCCATGAGGACCGTCACCTCGGCGCGCGGGCGTTGCCAGTTTTCGCTGCTGAAGGCAAAGAGGGTCAGAGTCCCGACACCCCGGCGCACGCTCTCCTCGACCACTGCGCGCACGCTCCTCACACCTTCGCGATGACCAAAGGTACGCGGACGACCGCGCTGTCTGGCCCAGCGGCCATTGCCGTCCATGATGATCGCCACATGCCGGGGGACGCGCGGACTGGGCGCGAGCGGCAGGACGACGGGGGCTGCGGTTTCCACGATAGGAGTCAGTCGGCAACCGGCGTCAGATCGACATCAGATCCTGTTCCTTCTCGGCCAGCACGGCATCGATCTCTTTGATGTACTGATCGGTGAGTTTCTGCACGATCTCCTGACCGCGACGCTCGTCGTCCTCGGAGATTTCCTTCTCTTTCACCAGTTCCTTGAGGTCGTGATTGGCGTCGCGACGGATATTGCGCACCGCCACGCGGGCCTGCTCGGCCTCGTTGCGCGCGACCTTGATGAGATCGCGCCGCCGTTCTTCGGTCAGAGCCGGCATGGGCACGCGGATCACGGTCCCGGCGGTGTTGGGGTTCAGGCCCAGATCGGATTGCATGATGGCCTTCTCGACCGCCTGCACCATGTTCCGCTCCCAGGGCGTGACGGCCAGGGTCCGCGCATCCTCGGCATTGATATTGGCGACCTGCCGGATCGGCACGTCCTGCCCGTAATAGGAGACCATGATATGGTCGAGCAGCGACGGATGGGCACGACCGGTACGGATCTTGGCGAGTTCGTGCGAGAGCGACTCGACACTCTTGCCCATGCGTTCACCCGCATCTTTCTTGATATCGTCGATCATCTTAGTTCCCGCTTACAACCAATGATCCAATGTCTTCGCCACGGATCAACCGCAGCAGGGCACCGGATGCGTTGATATTCATGACACGCAGTGGCATGCCGTGGTCCCGGCACAGCACGATGGCGGTGGTGTCCATGACCTTGAGCCCTTCACGCAGCGCCTGCCCATAGCTGATGCGGGGATAGAAGGTCGCGCCCGGATCGGTCATCGGGTCGGCGGAATAGATCCCATCGACCTTGGTGGCCTTGATCAGCAGCTCCGCCCCGACCTCGATCGCCCGCAGACTGGCGGCGGTATCCGTGGTGAAAAACGGGTTGCCGGTCCCGGCGGCGAAGATCACCACCCGTCCCTTTTCCAGATGACGCATGGCATCCCGACGGACATAGTCCTCGCAGACCCGCTCCACGCTGAGGGCCGACATGACCCGCGCCGGGGCACCCAGCCGCTCCAGTGCATCCTGCATCGCCAGCGCGTTCATGAGCGTGGCCAGCATGCCCATGTGATCGCCGGTCACGCGATCCATTCCCCGCGCTGCCAGTCCTGCGCCGCGAAAAAGATTACCCCCGCCAATCACCAGACCGACCTGGACCCCCGCGCCGACGAGTTCACGGACATCGGCGGCGAAGCGATCCAGCACATCGGGATCAATGCCGTGCGCGCCCGCACCCATCAGCGCCTCGCCACTGAGCTTGAGCAGGATGCGTCGATAGACTGGGGCCGGCATGACCGTTGACCTCGTCGTGTCTGAAGCGGATGGGGGCGGAGGATAACCGAATGGACTGCTCGCGATCAGTTGGCGCGCACCTGGGCCATGACTTCCTCGGCGAAGTTCTCGGTCTTCTTCTCGATGCCTTCACCGACCTCGATGCGTGCAAAGTTGCGCACCTGAGCGCCGGCCTGCTTGAGGAGCTTTTCGACCGACTGCTCGGGATCCTTGACGAAAGGCTGACCGAGCAGGGTGACTTCTTCGAGATATTTGCGCATCCGGCCTTCGATCATCTTATCGACGATAGCCTCGGGCTTGCCGCTCTCCAGCGCCTGCGCCTTGAAGATCTCGCGCTCCTTGTCCAGGAGCTCGGCCGGCACCTGATCGGCCCCGATGCAGAGCGGATTGGTCGCAGCGACATGCATCGCCAGATCGCGGCCCAACGCCTCATCACCGCCGACCAGATCCACCACCACGCCGATACGCACGCCATGACGATAGCTGTGCAGCGCGCCCTCGACGCCATCGAAACGCAGCAGACGGCGGACCTGGATGTTCTCGCCGATCTTGGCGATCAGCGCCTCGCGTGCGCCATCGACGGTCTGCGCGGAATCACCGGCCAGCGGCTCGGACGCCAGCGCGGCGGCATCCTGTGCCGCACTCGTCAGCGCCGTCGCGACCACGGCCTCGGCAAAGGCCTGGAAGCTCGCGTCCTTGCCCACAAAATCGGTCTCGCAATTGATTTCGACCACCACCCCGCGCCGACGGTCATCCGCAATCGCGATCATGACCACGCCTTCGGCGGCGATGCGCCCGGACTTCTTCGCGGCCTTGGCCTGACCGGACTTGCGCATCGCCTCGATGGCCGCCTCGATATCGCCATTGGCCTCGACGAGCGCGCCCTTGCATTCCATCATGCCGGCGCCCGTGCGCTCGCGCAGTTCCTTCACCAATGCGGCTGAAATCGCCATGTCTGAACTACCTCAATAATCTAGTCGTCAGTTTTCAGTTGTCAGTCGTCAGTTTTTTGCAGGTATCACTTTTGACAGGATTAACAGGATTTTTTAACCGCTTGTTTTAAGCCTGTTCATCCTGTTAATCCTGTCTAATTAACAGCGATCACTGCCTGCAAACGACGACCGACCGCCGAAGCCATCAGGAAGGATCGGCAACCTGCGCCGTTTCGTCGATGAAGGTCTCGCGACGACCGACCATCGCCGCCGCCGTATCGCGACCGTCGAGAATGGCGCTCGCGGCGCCGCTGATATAGAGCTGCACGGCGCGGATGGCGTCGTCGTTGCCGGGGATGACGTAATCGACGTTGCTCGGGTCGTTGTTGGTATCGACCACGCCGATGACCGGGATGCCGAGCTTGTTGGCCTCGGTCACGGCGATCTTCTCGTGGCCGACATCGATGACGAACATGGCGTCAGGCAGACCGTCCATGTCCTTGATGCCGCCGAGGCTCTGCTCCAGCTTGGCGCGCTCACGCGACAGACCCAGCGCCTCTTTCTTGTTGAAGCGCTCGATGGTGCCGCTCTCGAACATGGATTCCAGATCCTTGAGCCGCTTGACCGACTGGCGGATGGTCTTGAAGTTGGTCAGCATGCCGCCGAGCCAGCGATGATTCACGAACGGCATGCCGCAGCGCAGCGCCTCGTCGCGAATGGCGTCGCGGGCGGCGCGCTTGGTGCCGACGAAGAGAATCTTGCCGCCGTTGGCAGCCAGGGTACCCATGAAATTGACCGCATCCTGATACAGCGGGAGGGTCTTTTCCAGGTTGACGATATGAATCTTGTTGCGATGCCCAAAGATAAAGGCACCCATCTTGGGGTTCCAGTAGCGGGTCTGGTGGCCGAAATGGACACCGGCTTCCAGCATCTGGCGCATGGTCACGTCGCTCAAGGTCTTCTTCCTCTAAGGTTTGGGTTGGGCCTCCATGCGTCCCACGCGGCAACCTGGAACGCTTTGCCAGGCACCCAGCCGCAATGTGTCGACGCATGTGTGGACAGATAAAAAGAAAGCGAAAAACCAAGGTTTTCCGCCTGGCGCGAGCGCCAGCACCGGTTTGAACAGACATCCGGTCGATTGCGGCAGCGCGCCGCGTTTTATACCATAGCTGGCTCGATACGGGCAATTGCCCCGGTTTCCTGCCGAGATCCGATCTTAAAAATCAATGGACGCCTCAAATACGACGATGAGTGTGCAGATCAAGACTCCTGAGGCGATCGCCAAGATGCGCGTCGCCGGCCGGCTCGCCGCCGATGTGCTCGACATGATCGGACCCTATGTCCAGCCCGGCGTCACGACCGACGAGCTGAACCGTCTCTGTCACCAGTACATCACCGAGGTTCAGCAGGCGATCCCCGCCCCGCTGAACTATCGCAACTTCCCCAAATCGATCTGCACCTCGATCAATCATCAGGTGTGCCACGGCATTCCTGGCGGCAAGCGTCTCAAGAAAGGCGACATCGTCAACATCGACATCACTGTGATCAAGGACGGCTACCACGGCGACACCAGCAAGATGTTCTTCGTCGGTGAACCCTCGGTGCTCGCCCGGCGTCTGGTCACCGTCACCCAGCAGGCCATGCTGCTGGGCATCGCCGCCATCCGTCCGGGCGCCACGCTCGGCGATGTCGGTCACGCCATCCAGCGTTTCGTCGAATCTCAGGGTTATTCGGTGGTGCGCGAATACTGCGGGCACGGCATCGGACGCGAGTTCCATGAGGAGCCCCAGGTTCTGCACTATGGCAAACCCGGCGAGGGTCTGGTGCTGCAACCGGGGATGTGTTTCACCGTGGAGCCCATGGTCAATGCCGGCAAACGCTTCATCAAGGTCCTGCCCGACGGCTGGACGGTGGTCACCAAGGATCGCAGCCTGTCGGCGCAATGGGAGCATATGATCCTCGTCACCCCCGATGGTCATGAAATCCTCACCCTGCGCGCGGAGGAACGCGACGAACTCGCCTCATGAACATGCAACCGCCCACCGCCGCAACCAGCCTTCTCGCCAGCTACAAGGACCGACTGCGGGCGGGCCGGGACGATCTCTACCGGCAGTTCGATCAGGGCGCGCCAGTCGCCATGCTGGTACTGGAGCGCAGCCGCCTGATCGATGCCGTGCTGCGCGAGGTCTGGACCGAGCATCTTGGCGAAGCCGACGACGCCGCTTTGATGGCGGTCGGCGGTTATGGCCGTCAGGAGCTGCAACCGGCATCGGACATCGACATCCTGATCCTGATCGAACCCGAGGCCGACAGCCGTCTTGCCGAGCCGCTGGGACGGCTGGTGACCTTCCTGTGGGACATCGGACTGGAGGTCGGGCACAGCGTGCGCACCGTTGCGGACTGCGTGCGCGAGGCCGCAGGCGATGTCACCGTCATGACCAACCTGCTGGAGGCGCGGCCACTGAGCGGCAACGAATCGCTCTGCCGGCAGATGCGCGAGGCAACCGCCCCCGAGCACATCTGGAACAGCGAGGCGTTCTTTGCCGCCAAGACCCTGGAACAGCGTGCGCGCTGGCAGAAATACGGCGACACGGCGTACAACCTGGAACCCAACATCAAGGAAAACCCCGGCGGACTGCGCGACATCCAGATGATCGGCTGGGTCGCCAAGCGTCATTTCGCCGCCGAGACCCTGCACGATCTGGTCGATCACGATTTTCTCACCGAGGCCGAGCATGAGGCGCTGATCGCCGGTCAGACCCTGCTGTGGCGCATCCGTTTCGCCCTGCACCAGCTCGCCGGACGGCGTGAGGATCGCCTGCTCTTCGACTATCAGCGCACCCTGGCCAACCAGTTCGGCTTCTGCGATGGCGAGAACAATCTCGCCGTCGAGCAATTCATGCAGCAGTACTACCGCACGGTGCAGGAACTCAACCGGCTCAACGAAATGCTGCTCCAGTTGTTTCGCGAGGCGATCCTGCTGCATGACGGGATCGGCCCGCCGGTGCCGATCAACAAGCGATTCCAGTCGCGCAGCGGGTATCTCGAAGTCACCTCGCCCGGCGTCTTCCGGCGCTATCCGATCGCGCTGCTGGAGGTCTTCCATCTACTCCAGATCAAGCCCGAACTGGAAGGCGTGCGCGCCAGCACCATTCGTCTGATCCGCGAGAACCGTCATCGTATCGATGACGCCTTCCGCGCCGATCTGCGCGCCCGCAGTCTCTTCATGGAGATCCTGCGCGAGCCGCACGGACTGACCCATGCCATCCGCCGCATGAACCGCTATGGCGTGCTGGCGGCCTATCTCCCGGCCTTCGCCAACATCGTCGGACGCATGCAGTACGATCTGCTGCATGTCTACACGGTCGATGAACACACGCTGATGCTGGTGCGCAATCTGCGCCGCTTCGCCATCCCCAAACATGACGACGAATTCCCGCTGTGCAGCGCCATCGCCCGGCGCATCCCCAAACTCGAACTGCTGTATCTGGGCGGTCTCTTCCACGACATCGCCAAGGGTCGGGGCGGCGATCATTCGAGCCTCGGCGCACGCGACGCCTGGGATTTCTGCCGGCTGCACGGTCTGAGCGAATTCGACAGCCGACTGGTCGCCTGGCTGGTGGAACAGCATCTGGTCATGTCGATGACGGCCCAGCGCAAGGACATCAGCGACCCCGAGGTCGTGCAGGCGTTCGCCGCGCTCATTGGCGACCCGACCCGGCTCGATTATCTCTATCTGCTCACCGTCGCCGATGCCCGCGCCACCAATCCCGGACGCTGGAACAGTTGGATGGACGCGCTCCTGCGCGAGCTGTACCAGGGCACCCGCCGCGCCCTGCTGCGCGGACTCGACAATCCGCAGGCACAGGACGAACTCATCGCGCAGAAACAGGCCGAAGCCATGCGCCTGATGGCGCGTGACGGCGATGATCGCGACGCCTGCCATGCGCTCTGGGTCCGCTTCGGCCTGGATTTCTTCCTGCACAACCTGCCGGACGAAATCGCCTGGCAGACCCGCCAGATCCTCGCCGCCGACCCTTCGCAACTGCCGCTGGTGGTCATCCGCCCGGTGACGGCGCGCGGCGGCACCGAGATCTTCATCTACTGCCACGACCGCGCCAATCTCTTCGCCCACACCACGGCACTGCTGGATCAGATGCGTCTGAGCGTCATGGACGCCCGCGTGCTGACCACCAGCGATGGGATGGCCGTCAACAGCTATCAGGTACTGGATCAGGACGGCTCGCCGGTCGATGATCCACAGCGGATGGATGAAATCCGCCTCATTCTGGCGCGGAATATCGTCGAACAGGCCAGCTCCAGCATCAAAGTGGCACGCGCCATCCCCCGCCGTCACCGCTATTTCCCGATCGAGACCCGGGTCAGTTTCGCGACTGACGACACCAACCGCCGCACCATCATGCGCCTGAGCACACTCGACCGCCCCGGACTGCTCGCCGAGGTTGGCGACGTGTTCGAGAGCTGCGGCATCCGTCTGCAGAACGCCAAGATCGCCACGGTCGGCGCCGAGGTCGAGGATGTCTTTTTCATCACCAGCGAAGATGACACACCCATCACCTGCGAAAACGCGCTCGCCTGTCTGCGCCGCGAAATCCATGACCGGCTCGAAAAACAGTCGCCAACCTGACCGCACCGCGCCAAAATCATGAAAAAGCTCAAATGGCTGTCGCTCGCCCTCCTCTCGCTCAGCGCCCTGGCGATCATCGTCGCGGGTTCCTGGACCCTGACCGAGAGCGTCATTCAGGCCACATCCGACGAATCCTTCTGTTCCGTCTGTCACACCATGAAACCCTTCGCCGAGACCCACGCCCTGGATCTCCACGGGGGGCAGAATTCAAAGGGGTTGAGCGCCGCCTGCGCCGACTGTCATCTGCCTCACGACAGCCCCGGCGCCTATCTGCTCGCCAAGACCCGAACCGGTATTTACGACATCTGGGCCGAACTGGTCGCGATCTTCAGGGAGCCGGACTGGATCGGCAGGCTGGAGCAGCGCGGGTCTTATGTTTACGATTCAGGCTGTCGGCAGTGCCATACGCATCTCGACCGGGCCAGGGATCAAACCCCGACCGCGACCTTCGCCCACCAGACCTACTTCAAGAGCGAAGGAGCCATGCAGTGTGTGACCTGCCATACCCAGGTCGGCCACAAGGATCTGCGTGCGCGTCTCTCTTCAGACGAGGCAACGCCGGCCAACAGCATCCAGGAGCACACGCCATGACACTTCGTCCCAGCCTGACCCTGTTCATCATCGCCGCCACGCTCATGACGAGCGCCACACCTGCCAGCGCCCAGACCGGCGACATCCAGGCCGGACAGGCGATCTACGCCGCCCAGATGTGCAGCCTCTGTCATAGCCGGGCCGGCGAGTCCGGGCCGATGGCGCATGTCGGCGGCCCGCTCGACGGCCTCGCCTCCAGACGGGATGCCGCCTGGATCGAAGGCTATCTGCGCGATCCGAAATCAGTCATCCCCAATTCGCAGATGCCCAAAACCGGGTTGACGGACCAGGAGCTTGCCGATCTGATCGCCTTCCTGCTGGCACCCTGAACGCCGCACACAGACCAGACGAGGCGCTTTTCAATGTCTTTGGCTGATGCCGCCCGACTCACAAGCGATTGAACATGAGCCTTGAAACCGCATTCGTCTCGACATTGACCACAGAGATTGCCCGCCTGGAGCCGCTGCTTGACCGCTACGGCCTCTGGGCGCTGTTTGTTTCCTGCCTGGTGGAGGGCTTCGGTATTCCGCTGCCGGGGCAAACCATGCTGATTGCCTGCGCCCTGCTGGCCGCCAGCGGCAAGCTGGATCTGGTCAGTGTTCTGCTGGTGGCCTGGTTCGCCACCCAGCTTGGAGACATCCTCGGCTATGTCATCGGGCGCTATGGCGTACAGCGATCTCTGGCCAGCACCATCAAACGCCCGGAACGGCTGGCCAAACTGGAACGCCTGTTTGACCGCTGGGGCGTGGGACTCCTGCTGATCGCACGCTTTCTGGACGGAGTACGCCAGACGAGCAACCTTGCAGCGGGCATCCTGCTGATGTCCTGGTGGCGCTTTCTTGCCGCAAGCGGCGCGGGGACCACCCTATGGGTCTTGAGTTTCGGACTGGGCGCCTTCTATCTGGAGCGGGATTTCAACCGGATCGTCGAGTTCCTGGAGCCTCTCCGCCCCTTCGCGCTCGGTCTCACTGTCGCGCTCCTTGCCGCATTCGTCATCTATCTCTTCGGACGCCGACGCTGATCGGTATCTGCCGGCCACGAGCAACCTGCACAAACGGCGACATTGCTAAACCGCGCCCAGCGCGGTATGCGGTGTTCTTGGGCTGGATCGGTGTTTGCTGAGTCCATGATTGCCGGAGCTGGCGCGGTTTAACGCGGAGGGTGATGGGAGAGATCGGATTGGATGGGTTTTACGGGCGACACGCCGATGATGGCATGCACCCAGTGCGCGAAAAGGATGGGATGCGCGTGCTTCCCATCCTTTTCGTTTGGAGCGACTTAAACCGCGCCAGCTTCAGCCGTGGTCGATTCTGCCAGGACCGATCCAGTCCAGAAACATCACATGCCGCACCGGGCGCGGTTTAACTCAGGATCGTGCGTTCAGCCACTTGCCAATGGCGGGCGTGACTTCTTTCTGTGCCTTGCCGCTGACATAGATGCCGATGTGACCGCCGGGGAAGGCGAGTTCGGTGTAGTCCTGGCTGCCGATCAGCGGCTTCATGGCCTTGGAGGCATCTGGCGGAACCAGGTGATCCTGCAGTGCGAAGATGTTGAGCACCGGGCAGGTGACGTTCTTCAGATCGACTTCACGCTCGCCGAGCATGACGCCGCCGTTGATGAAGCCGTTTTTCTGGTAGAAGTCCTTGCTGAACTGGCGGAAGGTCTCGCCGGCCTGGTCCGGGCTGTCGAAGATCCACTTCTCCATCCGCAGGAAGTTCTTGACCTTGTCCGGGTCGTCCAGCAGATCGACCATATTGATGTATTTCTGGCCGGTCAGGCTGAACGGCTTGAGCGAGAGGAAGGTCCAGTTCAGCAGTTCGCCCGGGATATTGCCCATGGTATCGACGGCCAGATCGATGTCGATGTTCTGGATCCAGGACGACAGCAGATTGCCGGGGGTCTGGAAATCGACCGGCGTCACCATCGTCACCAGATTGTTGACCTTATCCGGGTGCATCGAGGCATACATCAGACTGAAGGCGCCGCCCTGGCAGATGCCCAGAATGTTGATCTTATCAACGCCATGCGTCTCGCGCAGATAGTCCACGCAGCCATCGATGTAGCCGTTGATGTAGTCATCCAGGGTGATGGCGCGGTCGGCCTGATCCGGGTAGCCCCAATCGATCAGATAGACATCCTGGCCGGTCGCCAGCAGGCCCTTGATGGTCGAGCGGTCTTCCTGGATGTCGGTCATGTAGGGCCGGTTGACCAGGGCGTAGACGATCAGCAGCGGCACCGGGCCGGGGGTGACGCCTTCGGGGGTGTCATAACGATACAGAACCAGCTTGTCTTCGCGATAGACCGGCTGTTTCGGGCTGACGCCGGTATCGATCTCGCCGGCATTGAGCAGGTTTTCCATGCCCTGACCCAGCTTGCGGCTGTAGTCGAACATTTCCTCGGCGAGCTTGTCCGGCCGGATATCGATTGGGATCATGATGTCTTTCCTCGCGGTGTACGTTGAATTGAGCGACCTGTTCCAGGTTTCGAACGATGGCAGGACGTGGACAGGTCGGTCAAAAAGCCTTGTGAATGACCAGCCCCGTCAGTCGTCCGAGCCGGGCTTGGCGGCGGTCTTGCGACGCGCGGGCGTGGCGGCCTTGGCGGCTGGTACAGGCGCCTTGAGCGCGGTCGGCGGGCTGGCCGGAGTCTCACCAGCGAGGGTCGCGACCTGTTTCTCCAGCGCATGCAGACTGTGGCGTAACCGCTTGCTCTCACGACGGGTCTCCTGGAGACGATCCTCCAGGGTGCGCAGTTCGCAGCGGCCCGGTATGTTCAGCGCGCCCAATTGCTCGTCCATCATGACAGACATGCGTTTCTTGAAGGCCATTTGCGAATTGACCAGATGACCGTGGATCTGCGCGTATTCGGCTGTCGCCACTTCCTCAGCATACACGGCTTCGCAGCAGGCGACCCAATTGTCATAGAGCGCGCGGGCCGAATCGATGGGCTTGCCGCTGTCGATGATGCCCTGGATATAGCTGCCCATACGTTCGATCGATTTCGTCCCGAGGCGGGAATAAAAATCGTTGTAGTCCTTCATCGCCGCCTGGTATTCAATGGAGCAGCGGATCAGATCCTGATAACGACCCTGTTCTTCGCGGGTGTAACCGAGTCCGGGCGCGGCCAGGGCGCGATCCAGGTGGTCCTTGAATTGAGGATGCGACATGTTGCGCAGGAAATCACCGGGCAGCGGCGACATGGATGACACCATCCGCTGCCAGTTGTCGAGCGGCAGTTCCCAGAAGGACATCAGGTGCTGCAAGGCATTGCCGTTGTCGTCCAGGGTGCCGGTGAAGCGCTTCTGCATCTCTTCGAGCGCCTTGGTCCAGACGGTGAGGCCGTTCGCGGCGGAACCCTCGCTGCCTTGCGAGGCGAAGGTTTCGGCCATGCGGAAGAAGGATTTGCCCTGCTCAATCATCTTTTCCATAAAGGCACGAGAGGCGTCCGGCGCGCCGGGCGACAACGCCTTCCACCAGTGATCCAACGATCCCTCCCAGGGCGCGGTCAGTTTGGCGCCGCTGTCCAGACCCATGGCCTTGCGACTCATCTCGGCCCAGTTGTCCCAGTATTTGCGTTGCAATTGGAGCCAGTCGTCGTTGAAGATGGTTTCATTACTCATTTCGTGCCCTCCTGATCGTTGAATTAAACGAAACTTAGCATGTGGGTTTGTGCACTGCAACAAAGGTGCGTAGAATTCGGCTCCGGTCAGCCCAAGCAATAGGGCGATTTCACCTCCCAAGTATCATACAGATGAGGACAGCCACACCATGAGCGAGAATATCGTCATCGTCGATGCAGGCCGGACAGCAGTCGGCACCTTCGGCGGCACTTTAGCATCCCTGCCAGCGGTCGAACTGGGAGCCATCGTGCTCAAGGCGCTGCTGACACGCAGCGGAATTGCACCGGAGCAGATCGACGAGGTCATCCTCGGTCAGGTGCTGACCGCCGGCGTGGGCCAGAACCCCGCTCGTCAGACGACCCTCAACGCCGGACTACCCCAGAAGGTGCCGGCCATGACGATCAACAAGGTCTGCGGCAGCGGTCTCAAGGCGGTTCATCTGGCGATGCAGGCCGTCGCCTGTGGCGATGCCGACATCGTCATTGCCGGCGGTCAGGAAAGCATGAGCCAGTCGGCGCATGTGCTGCCGCGTTCGCGTGAGGGACAGCGCATGGGCGACTGGCAGATGAAGGACACCATGATCGTCGATGGTCTCTGGGACGCCTTCAACCAGTATCACATGGGGACGACCGCCGAGAACATCGCCAAGCAGTACGGCTTCACCCGTGAGGCGCAGGACGCCTTCGCCGCCGCTTCCCAGCAGAAGGCCGAAGCCGCCATCCAGTCGGGCCGCTTTGCCGACGAGATCATCCCCGTCATCATTCCCCAACGGAAGGGTGATCCGCTGGTTTTCGACACCGACGAATTCCCGCGTCCCGGCACCACGGCGGAAACGCTGGGCAAGCTCCGCCCGGCCTTTGACAAGGAAGGCACCGTGACTGCCGGCAATGCCTCGGGCATCAACGATGGCGCTGCGATGGTCATCGTCATGAAGGAATCCAAGGCGAAGGAGCTGGGCCTGACACCGATGGCCCGTCTGGTGGCCTTTGCCAGCGCGGGCGTGGATCCAGCCATCATGGGAACCGGCCCCATCCCGGCCTCCACTCAGTGCTTGGAGAAAGCCGGCTGGACACCTGCCGACCTGGATCTGATCGAGGCCAACGAAGCCTTCGCGGCGCAGGCGATGTCGGTCAATCAGGACATGGGCTGGGATCTCTCCAAGGTCAATGTCAACGGCGGCGCCATTGCCATCGGCCATCCCATCGGCGCCTCCGGCGCGCGGGTGCTGGTGACGCTGCTCCATGAAATGCAGAAGCGCGATGCGAAAAAGGGACTCGCCACCCTCTGCATCGGCGGTGGCCAGGGCGTTGCCCTGGCGGTCGAACGTCTCTGACGCCTGAACAACCGGAGAATCCGTTGTCAACTGATTCTGCTCGGTTATCTCGCGCCTCGCGCCTCGCTGGCTTACGCCGGCGAGGCGCACGCGCACGGGCGACCTATGTGCTTGACTACGTTCATCCAGGTGCAGGTGCCATGAAAAGCGAGCGTATCATCAAAAAATACCCGAATCGCCGCCTGTACGATACCGAAGTCAGCCGCTATATCACCCTCTCGGACGTGCGCGAACTGGTGATGAACTGTGCGACCTTCAAGGTTGTCGATGCCGCCAACGACAGCGACATTACCCGCTCCATCCTGCTCCAGATCATGCTGGAGGAGGAAGCAGGCAGCGATCCGCTCTTCAGCGCGGCCATGCTGTCCCAGATCATCCGCTTTTATGGCGGGACGCTCCAGGGCATGTTCGCCCGCTATCTGGAGGCGTCGCTTGATCTCTTTGCCAAGCAGCAGCAGGAAATGACCCAATCCTGGACCGAAACCCCATTCGATACCATGACCCGTCTGACCCAGAAAAACGTCGAGATCTGGGCGGATTTCCAGGATGAGTTCATGCGCGCGGCCGGTTTCGATCTGGGCGGCGATCGTCAGGACCGTCAGCAGAAGAGCAACGAATCATCCTGATTCTGCCTTGACGGATTCAATCGAAAGAATAGCGAATTCGCACTTGACCAGACGCAGCGAGACGATTATTGTGCAATGCAACATTGCTGCACTGCACAAACATCTGGAGACTTCCCATGAGCAAGAACGATTCACTGAAAGTCGTCAACGAACTGACCAGCAAGGGCATTGAGCGCGTTGCCAGCCTCGGCGAACTCAATGTTCGTCTGTTCGAGAAACTGGCCGCACGTCAGGTTGACGCCATCACCCTCTACACCGACCACGCTGTCCGCATCTTCAAGCTCGCCACTGAAGCCAAGGGCTACAACGAGTTCTTCAAGGGCCAGGCCGATGCGTCCAAAGAGCTGAGCGAGCGTGTCGTGGCCGAAGGCAAGGCCACCATCCAGATGGTCGGCGAAGCACGCGATGACTACCGTGCCTGGTTCGATAAAAATACGGCTGAAATCACCGCCGATTTGCGCAAGAATGTCGCAGCGGCCTAAGCAGCCTCTGTCTCCGGCGGTCCAGGGATGGACTGCTATTTGCCATGACCCCCAGGATACGGGAGTCATGGCAAATAGAGGTGGCGATTCCGCCCCGCATGATTGCTCGACAATTGCCTTGCATGTTTGATCAAACTCACGACAACAAAAACTTTGGGGGATAAAGATATGGCACGTATTGCACTCGTCACCGGCGGCATTGGTGGTATCGGCACCGCAATCTGCACGCGCCTGACTAACGATGGCTGCACCGTGGTGGCGAATCATCATCCGTCCGAGGCGGAGATCGCCGAGACCTGGAAGAAGGAACGGGCCGCTGAGGGTCTGAACATCGCGACCATCTCCGCCGACGTGTCCTCGTTCGAAGACAGCGCACGGCTGGTGAAGGAGATCACCGACCAGTACGGTCAGATCGACATCCTTGTCAACTGCGCTGGCATCACCCGCGACAAGACCTTCAGAAAGATGGAGGCCGCACACTGGAACGCCGTGATCGCGGTCAATCTGAACAGCGTCTTCAATGTCACCCGTCAGGTCTGGGAAGGCATGCTGGAGCGCGGTTTTGGACGCATCATCAACATCTCGTCGGTCAACGGACAGCGCGGCCAGTTCGGTCAGGCCAACTATTCAGCCGCCAAGGCCGGCATGCACGGTTTCACCATGGCGCTGGCCCAGGAAGGCGCGGCCAAAGGCGTGACCGTCAACACCATCTCGCCCGGCTATGTCGAGACCGCGATGACCCTGGCGATGGATGACACCATCCGCAACGGCATCATCAGCGGCATTCCGATGCGCCGCATGGCCAGGCCCGAAGAAATTGCCGCCGCCATCGCCTTCCTGGCCGGCGACGAAAGCGCCTATGTGACCGGCGCCAATCTGCCAGTGAACGGCGGGCTGTTCATGCACTAAGACAGCGGCCGATCAGGCGCAGACAAGCCTGACAGCCCAGGATTTTTACCGAGTCCTCCTCGTCTCTCTCATCATGAGACGTTTCCAGCCCGGCACCCCGCCGGGCTTTTTTTGTCTTCAGCGCAACCGCTTTCGCCATACGGTTGCAATCGCCGCACAGAGCCCAACCCAGAGTCAGTCGTCAGGCATCGCCTGGCACGGCTTCTTGGCTTCTTCACGTTTACGGAGATCCGGCGATGGAAAAAGGCTCATTGATGGCGATTGAAATCTTTGTGTTTCTGGGGCTTGTCGGCTGGCTGGTTTACTATCAGTTTTCGACCTCCGGGCGCGGCACTGGCAGTAAAGAGCCCGAATCAGACGAGAAGACGCCTGCATCCAGTGAGGATCAGGGCGCTGACAAATCCTGATTTCATGGCACCCTGCCTGGACGCCGCCCGGCCAGCCGGGCGGCGCGGTGTCAGTCCGCGCCAGACTCTCCCTCCATCTCATACAAATCCAGGTCTGCGTGCCGTCTGGTGCGGACGCCACACATTCCGACCTGACGCTTGCTGGATCATCGAATATCATGGGCTCTGACCGAAGGCCGGCGCCGGTTTCCGCCATCGGTCCCGCAATCGATGGTATCCAGGCGAGCGATGAGCTATGACGGTCAAAAAGATCGAATTTCCGGAAGATCTGAGCGCCTCTTCCGAATATCTGCGGATGGCTGTGCCATTGATGATCCAGCGCCAGATTCCACCCACTCCGCATAATTATGCCTTGTGGTATGTGCACGTCCAGAATCAGCATCCCGAACTCAGCGAGGCGCTGCTTGAGCAGTTTCCCGGCCCGGGCTTATATGACCATGAAAAAAGCGAATGGCTTTTCTTCGAGTTCTTTATCAGGAATTATCTGCCCAACAGTCCTGACATCCAGAACCTGCTTGTCAATATCGTGGCTCAACTGGCGCAGGCGGTTTCCAAAAATGTGAAGGGAACGCAAAAATATGGCGAGACCTTAAAAGAGGCCATGGATGTTTTTGATATGGCGGTCGATTCGGATCGCATTCGTGATGCCCTCACCCAGTTGCTTGCCGATACCACCACCGTTGAAAATCTGAATCAGGAATTTCAGGTCGAGCTGCAATCGGCCAGAATCGAAGTTGAGCATCTCAGAAAGGAACTGGAAGAAAGCCAGCGCAGCGCACGCATCGATTCATTGACCAGGATCGCCAATCGGCGCGCCTTCGACGATGCGCTTGATCAATCACTCAGCATGACCGATGAGCCAACCTGCCTGCTCTTGCTGGACCTGGATCATTTCAAGCAATGCAATGACACCTATGGTCATCAGATGGGGGATCGGATTCTGGAAATCGTTGGCGGAATCCTGGCCGGATTTCAGACCGAAACCGTCTTTGTGGCACGCTACGGCGGCGAGGAATTCGCCGTGATCGTCAATGATCGGGCAGCCGTCGCGCGTGCTCTTGCCGAGACGCTGCGGCAGAAAGTGTCGGCGCTCCGCCTCAAGCGCAAAAATTCGACCGAAGTGATTGGCAGCGTCACCGTTTCGATTGGACTGGCGCAGGCACGCGAAGGCGAAACGGCCCAGAAGCTGGTCGAACGCGCCGATGTCGCGCTTTATCGCGCCAAGCACAACGGGCGCAACTGCGTCATCACCTGGGGTGAGTCGGCGTGACGCAGTTTAAAATTTCATATTATTTAATATCTTAAATCGCTCCAGCTCCGATAATTGTCGATGCCGCCAAGGTCTGTTCAAGCCAAAAACATCGCATACCGTACTGGGCGCGATTTAACAGAGATCGAAGCGGTCAAATTCCATGCTGAACTGCCCCCGGCCCTGGGTCAGGCTGCGCAGGCTGGTGGTGTATCCAAGCAGGGTATCCAGCGCGGCCTCAAGCTGGATGGCGACCTGATCGCCATGCGGCGCGGTGTCCTGAATGATGGCCTGACGGGCCTGTAGATCGCCCAGAACGACGCCGAGACTGACCTCGGGCGCCACCACTTCGACCCGCATGATGGGATGCATGAGTGCGGGCTGGGCCGACTCCAGCGCCTGACGCATTGCCTTGCCGGCAGCGGCGGCCAGCACTTCCAGCGTCGAGCCCTGGCCGAAGAGTTCGACCTCGATGACCTCGACCAGCAGATCCAGAACCTGCGCCCCTTGCAGTGGGCCGGAGGCGAGCGCGCCTTTGATCGCCTCTTCAATGGCGTGCGACTGCGCGGGAGTCAGTTCGCTGCCCGTCGGCAGAATCTGAGGCTTGAGCAGAATCCGCTCGCCTGCACCACGCGACAGGGGCTCCAGCGCGACTGTGACGCGCGCCATCCGATCCGGCTGGCGCGGATCGGATATCGGCGGCGGGGCGAACAGCGCGTCGGCGCGGGCGGCGCGACGGATGGTCTCGCGCACGGCAACGGCGGGGCGACCGCTGCGGACCTGGAGTCCAAATTCGCGCTCCAGGCGTTCGAGCACGATCTGTAAGTGCAGCTCACCCATCCCTCGCAGCAGACGCTGTCCGGTTTCGGGGTCTTCCTCGACGCGCAGGGTCGGGTCTTCCTGCTGAACCTTGTGCAGGATCTCCAGCAGTTTGTCCTCGTCGGTACCCGCAGCCGGCTCAATGGCCAGTCCGAGCACCGGGGCGTGGGTCGCAATGCGCTCCAGATTCAGGACATGACCGGGCGTACAGAGCGTGTCACCGGTAGCGGCGAAGCGTAATCCGGCCAGGAGCACGATCTGACCCGCCTCGGCCTGATCGAGCCTGGTTTTTTTGCCCGCGTCCACCTCGAAGAGGCGCGCGACCTGTTCGTGCTGGAGCCGGCCATCGCCGGTGCGGAATTCCACGGTGTCGCCCGGCTTGAGGACGCCCCGGTAGAGTCGTGCGAAGACATGACGGCGACCCTCCCAGAGCTGCACCTTGAAGGCCAGTGCAGCCAGCGGCCCATCGTTGCTCATGTGGATGCTTTCCTGAGCGCCATCGGGCAGGTCAGCGATGGCTGGTGGCCGATCCAGGGGCGCGGGCAGGAAATCCAGAACCCCATCCAGGAGTGGTTGCACCCCCAGATTGCGCAGTGCGCTGCCGCCATAACAGGGACAAAGCAGACCGGCGAGCGTCCCCCGGCGGATGGCCGTGCGCAGCGCCTCGGGTGCAGGCGCTTCATTCGCCAGGACGCACTCCGCCAGCTCGTCATCAATCTCCGCCGCCGCCAGCAGCAGGGACTCGCGCAGGTCGGCCAGCGACACCCAGAGCGGATCGGGGCAGGGTTCGACGATGACCATTTCGCCCTGTTCGCCGGTGAAACGAATCAGGGTTTGATCGATCAAATGGACCACGCCGCCCAACTCCATGACGGGCACGGTAATCGGTGCCGGCTCTGTCTTGAGACGCTGCCTGATGGCTGCCAGCGAGCGGACGAAATCCGCGCCCGGACGGTCCATCTTGTTGACGAAAAAGAGCGTCGGCAGCTTGAAGTGCGAGCGTTGACGCCAGACCGTCTCGGTCTGCGGCTCAACCCCGCGCACCCCGTCCAGGACCAGAATGCAGCCGTCCAGCACCCGCATGGCGCGCTCCACCTCGATGGTGAAATCGACATGGCCGGGGGTATCGATGAGTTGCAGCAGATGGTCGCGCCAGGGCGCTTTGGTGACGGCGGCGGTGATGGTGATGCCGTGGCGCTGTTCCTCAGCCAGATAGTCCATGTGGGCTGCGCCATCATGCACCTCGCCAATCTTGTAGGAGGCGCCGGTGTAGAAGAGGATGCGCTCGGTGAGCGTGGTCTTGCCGGCATCCACATGAGCGGCGACCCCGATATTGCGAACATGCGACAATCGGGATGGATTTTTCATCGGTTTTTAGAATCGCTTTTTCACTGACACAGGAGAACATTGGATGATGAGTGGCTTGGAATTTGGCAGACGTCAGCGGGCCTGGCTCGCGACGGCGGTCTGTGCAGCGCTGCTTGGCGGAGGCGCCATGCGCGATGCTCAGGCCGAGACCTTTCGGTTCGACAACCCGAACGACTCGGTTGTGGGCGTGCCCTTCTATTTCACGGCGCGCAACAAGGATACACTGCTGGATATCGCCCGCCAGAACAATCTGGGTTACGACGACATGCGTCAAGCCAACCCAAAGGTTGACGTGTGGGTGCCCGGCGAAGGAACAGAGGTGATGGTGCCAACCCTGTTCGTACTGCCGAATGCGCCGCGCATCGGGATCGTCATCAACCGCGCCGAAAAACGGCTCTATTATTATCCGCCGAACAATCCCGATCAGGTGCGGATCTATACGATCAGTGTCGGCAAGGACGCCATGGGCACCCCGCTCGGCAACTTCAAGATTATCGAGAAACGCAAGGATCCGATTTGGACTCCAGGGCCGAATGTGCGCGCGTCACATGCGGCGCGTGGTGACATCCTGCCGGCGCAGGTTCCGCCCGGCCCGGACAATCCGCTCGGGCGTTACGCCATGCGTCTGAGCAATCCGGATTATCTGATCCACGGCACCAGCATGCCCTGGGGGTTGGGAATGGAGGTCAGCGGAGGTTGTATCCGCATGTATCCGGAAGGCATTGAGGAGCTGTATGGACTGGCGAGCGTCGAGACGCCGGTCGCCATCGTTGATCAGCCTTACAAGCTCGGCTGGCGCGGAGACGATCTCTATCTTGAGGTACAGACGGGAGAGAAGAGCGTGCGCAAGAGCGCAAGGGCGGTCATTCCTGAATCGGTAGCGAATGCCGGGGGAGTCGTGATCGACTGGAAGGCGGTGGAGCGGGCGGTCGAGGAAGACTCCGGCGTCCCACAAGTCGTGGGACGCCGGGATCATTCAGGCAATGGGTCTTACTTGCCCATGACCTTCTGATACATGCGGTCCAGACGCTCGGTGTTCGAGTTGCAGCAAGCCTGGGCGCCGTTCGCGGCGTCCAGCGCCTGCTGGGCCATGTCACGAGCGGTCTGGTCGGTGGTGCAGCCCATCAGGGAAACGCTCAGCAGGGCCGCAGCGGACAGAGTAACGATTTTGGTGATCTTGGTCATTGGTTCATCTCCAGTAGAATTGGGTATCAGGCCCAATATTTATAACACATTATGCAGATTTTTCCGAACCTCGCGTGCTCCAAAAACAACGCTGCGTCAGACCTTTTCGCCAAGGTCCGAGCCGAACCTGAGAGTGGCCGTTCGCGCGGGATACCGGTACTGACGGACAAGCGAGCATTGGAGTCGGAAGCGGTGCTAAAGATTGAGGCAAATCTGACTCAACATCAAGCCCACAGAAGGGTTAATCAGAAGATTTTTTGCAACGGATGCACAGTCACAACGTCACGGAATATCTGACCCCTTGCCTGCAAACCAGTTTTCCAAAAAAAAATAATTTAAATCCAATGAATTAAATGAATTTATCCTACTTCCCCTCAGATCGACCAGACCGAAGCCATCGTTGCAGATTCACGACCCCCTCCTGAACAAACCCTGACGGCAAGCGAAACAAAACGAATCGATGCGCTAAACCAACAGTCGCATTATCGCCAACACGCCTTCCGCGCGCCCGGCTCTGGAGGAGATCCCTGTCATGGGGCACAATTTGTCCGTATTCGATTTGCCGATGCGACGGATTCCCGACCAGCGGTCCCCTGACTCACACCATGCCATTGAAGCCCATGCCTTGCATCATCCCTGACTCCCCACCAGATTTCTCCGCACATCGCGCACCCCCGTCAACCATCGTCGCGCACATCGCCTGAGGTGATAACGATGCATCGCTACGCTGGACGCGCCGCCCTGGCGCCTTCCCCTCCCCCTTTCCGCTGCGACGGATTCACCCGCGATGGCGTGATCACCGCCATCTCCGGCGCATCCCTGTCACTGAGCGCACTGCCCCCTTTTCTGCGCGCGCTCCTGGTGACCGACGGCACCGTCACCAAGATTCTGGAGGCTTATTTCTGGGAACCGGTCGTTGTGGACACGCTTGAACAGCGCTTCGAGTCCGCTCAGGAACCGATTCCCTGGATCCAGCTTGAAGCTGGCGACACCTGTCTGGCTCGCGACGCCCGGCTGCGCGGCACCGACAGCAACCGGAGTTTCGCCGATGCCTTCTCGCTGATCCGCATCGGGCTCATTCCACCGGGATTCCGCCAGCGCCTGATCGATCGCGAAATCGGCATTGGTGTCCTGATCCGCGACAGCGGTCTGGAGAGTTATCGTGAGGTGCTGGACGTCGGCCTGGATCACACCGCAGAAGGCGCTTCAGCGGTTTTTCGAACCTACCGCATCTTCATCGACAGCCAGCCGGTGATCCTCATCACTGAATATTTCCCGCTGGATCTCTATCGCGGCGGCGCCTGAACCCAGTCAGGCGTGGGCGTCGGCATCCATCCCATCATGAAACTGCAACCGATGCAGCCGGGCGTAATAGCCGCCGAGTGCGAGGAGTTCGGCGTGGCCGCCCTGTTCGACGATCCGCCCGCTCTGCATGACCAGAATGCGGTCAGCATTCTCGATGGTGGAGAGCCGATGGGCGATGACCAGGGTGGTGCGCCGCGCCATCAGTTCCTCCAGCGCGGCCTGGATGTAACGTTCGGCTTCGGTGTCCAGGGCTGAGGTCGCCTCATCGAGAATCAGGATGGGCGCATCCTTGAGCATGGCACGCGCAATCGCAAGCCGCTGGCGCTGCCCGCCCGAGAGCAGCACGCCCCGGTCACCGACGAGGGTCTCGAAGCCCTGCGGCAGGTCGCGGATGAAATCGAGCGCATGGGCGCTGGCGGCGACGCGCTCCAGCTCGGCCAAGGTCGGCGGTTCGGCGCGGCCATAGGCGATGTTGCTGGCGATGCTGTCGTTGAAGAGCACCACGTCCTGGCTCACCAGCGAGATCTGGGCGCGCAGGCTGGCGAGCGTCAGATCGCGGATGGGGATGCCGTCGATCAGGATCTCGCCCGCCGTGGGGTCGTAGAAGCGCGGCAGCAGATTGGCGATGGTGCTCTTGCCGCTGCCGGACTGGCCGACCAGGGCGATCTTTTCGCCCGGCTCGATCTTCAGGTTCAGCCCTTCAACCGCTGGGGGCTTGTCGGAGGCATAGACATGGCTCACGTCGCGATATTCAACCCGCCCCCCGGCGCGGGTGAGCGTGCGGGTGCCCCTGTCTTCTTCCTCTTCAGCGTCCACCAGCTCGAACAGACTTTCGGCGGCGATGATGCCGCGCTGCAACTGGGCGTTGACCGAGGTCAACCGCTTGACCGGCGGCAGCAGCAGGCCCATGGCGACCACGAACGACATAAAGGCGCCGACCGAGATGTTTTCTTTCAGACCCTGCATGGTGGACAGATAGACCACGACGGCAATGGCGACCGCCGAGATCAACTGCACCAGCGGCACGCTCGCCGCTTCGGTCGCGATCATCTTCATCTGGAGCGAGCGGGTCTTTTCGTTGATGGCGTTGAAATGTGCGGCCTCGCGTGCCTGACCGCCGAATGCCTTGACCACGCGATGGGCGTCAATGGCCTCCTGCGCGACCTGGGTGAGATCGCCGACCCGGTCCTGAATGCGCCGGCTGTGATGACGGAACCGCTTGGTGGCGTATTTCACCGCGCCGGCCATGACCGGGCCGATCACCAGAAAGATGAGCGACAGCGCGGCGTTCAGATAGAGCATATAGAGCATCAGACCGATGACGGTGAAGCCGTCGCGGACGATGGTCGTGATCGCCGAGGTCGCGGCGGTGGAGACGTTTTCGACGTTGTAGGTGAGCTTGGCCAGCAGATGTCCCGAGCCCTGATGATCGAAATAGCGGGTCGGGGCGCGCAGCAGATGGGCGAACATCTCCCGGCGCAGATCCGCGACCACACGCCGCCCGACCCAGCTCAGAAAATAGGTGTTGATGAATCCGGCGATGCCCCGCACCACGAAGAGCGCCACCAGCAGCAGCGGCATGAGCCGCACGATGTCTTCGTTGCGCTCGACGAAACTGCCGTCGATCAGTGGTTTCATCATGGCTGCAAACAGCGGCTCGGTGGCGGCGAAGATCAGCATGCCGAAGATGGAGAGGGCAAACATCCGCCAATAGGGCCGGACATAACCCAGCAGACGCCGGTAGATCGCACGGGCGTCGGTGGTTGGCAAGGATGGATCGTGACTCATGGGGCGGGCGCATCCGGTCGGGTGGCGGCAAAGGCGATCTGATTCAGGCCCGCCTGACTGGCGGCGTCCATCGCGGTCATCACCGCCTGATGCGGGGTTCTGGCATCGGCCTGGATCAGCACCGGCAGGGCTTTGTGCTCGCCAAGCGCACCGGTCAGGGCGCGCACCAGGGTTTGCGGTTGATCATCGACCAGCGCCTGATCGTTGACGAAAAAATGCCCGGCCTGATCGATGAGCAGACGAATCATCGTTGGCTCTTCAGCCGGAATGTTCTCGCCCTGGGCCTCGGGCAGTTGCACCCGCAGCCGCGCCTCGTCTTTGAAGGTGGTCGAGACCATGAAAAAGATCAGCAGCAGAAACACCACATCGATCAATGGCGCCAGATTGATATCGACCGGCTCGCGGCGGCGCGGGCGCAGATTCATGCACGTCTCCGGAAGGTATGAAATGAAAAAGCGATCATCCAGCAGGGATGTTTTTGAGGCAGTACCACAATGATCGTAAACGATAAAATCAGAAAATCTCCCTGTCTTAACAAGCATATTAAACCGCGCCCAGCGCGGTATGCGATCTTTGTGGATCGAATCGGCCCTGGCAGACTCAAGGATTATCGGTGCTGGCGCGGTTTAAGATATTAGAAAATATAAAATTTTAAACCGCGTCTCCACTGATGTCGTTGACTTTCCCAGAGCCAAACACAAATTGAAAATTACGCATATCGCACTGGACGCGGTTTTAGGTGTGGGCCAATCATTTGGGCAACCACCCGCTTCAAGATATTGCGACCGGGATCATACTCTGCGGCGCTCGCTTGACGCCCTCGGGGTGCCTGTCTAATCTGAACCCGGCCCAACAATCCTGCGCGATCCCCTGATCGATGCAGCGATTCAGGCGTTATCGTCCAATCTGTCGCAACCCCTTGCCCGCCGGCTCCGGCAGTGTCAGGGACACCGGCGAACATCGCACCGAGCAGCCAGCGTGTATCCAAAGTATTTTGGGCTCAAAGAGCCCAGTTTCTCCATTGCGCCCGATCCCCATTATCTGTTTCTCAGCGAACAGCATAAGGAGGCGCTGGCTCATCTGCTGTATGGCGCGGGCGAGAGCGGCGGTTTCGTGCTGCTGACCGGCGAGGTGGGGACCGGCAAGACCACGGTCTGCCGGGCCTTTCTGGAACAACTGCCGGATGGCGTGGATGTGGCGCTGGTGCTGAATCCGACCCAGACCGCCAGCGAGCTGCTGCTGAATCTGTGCGATGAGTTCGGTATCCCGGTGCCGCCTGGACGGCGATCAGTCAAACTGCTGGTGGATCGGCTCAACCAGTATCTGCTGGAATCCCATGCCAACGGGCGCCGCCCGGTGCTCATCATCGATGAGGCGCAGAATCTCCAGCCGCAGGTGATGGAACAGATCCGGCTGCTGACCAACCTGGAAACCACCAAGCACAAGCTGTTGCAGATCTTTCTGATCGGCCAGCCGGAATTGCGGCGCATGCTCGAAAGCGAGCAGTTGCGACAGATCAATCAGCGCATCACGGCGCGCTTTCATCTGATGCCCTTCAGTCTCCGGGAAACCGGCGATTACATCCGCCATCGCGTCGCTGTCGCGGGTGTCGATCGCCCGCTGTTCACCGCCCGCGCCATTCGTCTCATCTACCGGTATTCCGCCGGCATCCCGCGTCTGATCAACATCCTCTGTGATCGCGCCCTGCTGGGAACCTGTGTGACGCGCGGCTCGCAGGTGACACCGGCCATCGTCGCCAAAGCGGCCCGTGAGGTGCGCGGCGAACCGCTGGATGTCCAGCCGCCCTCCCCCATCGCGCGGCCCGCCTTTCTCGCGGTCGGCGCCTTCGTGCTGGCGCTGGCGGGTGGCTGGTGGGGCTATGGCTGGATCGCGGGCGATCCAGGCGGTCGTCTCGCGGCGCTCTTTGCAACCCAGGGGACGACCGCCGAACCTGCCACCACACAGGCCACCGCAACGCCCGCCATGCCCACAGCGGAACCCGCCGTCCCTGCCGAACCGGTTGCATCAACTCCAGCACCACCGCAGAGCGAACCGCTCCCGGCGCCAGCCACAGAACTGCCGCTCATCGCCCTGTCCAGCTTCGAGGGCGAGGCGCTGAACAGGACGCAGGACAGACTGGCGCTGTCCGAAGCCGATGCGATGCGGCGTCTGCTGCAACGCTGGGGGATGAAGCTGGAGGATCCCGGACGCGGCGATCCCTGCGCACGTCTGGCGCGTGTCGGTCTGCGCTGCGCACGCGAACAGGGCAAACTCAGCAATGTCCGCTTTTTCGATCTGCCCGCGCTGCTGCGAATCACCAATCCCGATGGCGCGGGACGCTTTGTCGTGCTCAGTGCACTGACCGAGACCGAGGCCACCCTGGATCTGGCGACCGGCAGCGAGCGGGTGCCGATCGCGGGACTGGAACGTATCTGGACCGGCGCCTATACCCTGGTCTGGCAGCCGCCGCCGAGCGGCGCGACGCTGATCGGCCCGGTCTCACCCCCTGAGGATGTGCGCTGGCTGCGTCAACTGCTGCTTCAGGTGCCTGAACCCGGCCTCACGCCCAGCGACTCGCCCGCCTTCGATGCCGCGCTGACTGGCGCACTGCGCGCCTTTCAGACCGCCAGCGGCCTGCAGCCCGACGGAATCGCCGGCCCGCGCACGCTTATTCAGTTGACCCGGTCGGTCAAGATGCCGGGTATCCCCTGGCTCAGTCAGGGAGGCGCCATGTCCGGGAAGGAGGTGGGCACACCATGAGTTATATCCTGGAGGCATTGAAAAAATCGCAGCAGGAGCGCGAGCTCGGTCAGGTGCCGACCCTGGACACCACGGGCATCTTCAGTGAGGACAAGGAGCCGATTCCGACCAATCATTGGGGACTGCTTGCCGTCGGTCTGGCGGCATTGGCGGTGGTCATTGCACTCTATGCCGCGCTGCGCGGGCCGACGGCGCCAGTCGTCGTTTCAGCGCCACCGGCCCCGGTTCTGCCACAGCAGACCGATCCGCGCGGCACGGCACCGGCACCGCTCGATCCCTCCTGGTCAGCACCAGCCGAGCCGCTGGTCGAAGCGCCGCCACCCAAACGCTCGCCCCGCGTCAGCCCGGCCCCGACCCTGCCGGGGTCTGATCGCGGCGAAGGCGTCATAATGGATGACGATCTGCCCTATCCCAACCCGAACTTCGATCCGGCACGGGATGCCCTGGCGGACCCGCAACTGGAGCTTGAACTGCAACGCCAGTTGGCAGCCGAGCAGGGTGACAGTGCCGCCGCCAAGCCGGCACCCATTGCGCCGCCTGAACGCACCCCCATTCCAAGCGATCTGATCGACGACATCGAAGCCTTCAAACAGCAGGTGCGGCGCGAGCAGGGCGTGCCGCCGCCAGCGTCCAAACGTCAGCCGGCCAGACTCAGCGGCGATCTCACCCGGCTGCGCCTGACCGCCGCGCAGCAGGCACAGCTTCCGGGCTATCTGATGACCGTGCATGTCTATGATCCCGACACCGCGAAACGCTTTGTCGTGATCAACACGCTGAAATACCGGGAGGGCGAGGAAACCCGTGAGGGGCTGCGGGTCGAGCGCATCCTGCTCGATGGCGCGGTCCTGAGTTATCTCGGCAACCCGTTCTTTGTGCCGCGCTGAACGGCGTCCCGAGTGACCCATGCTGTTTCGAGTGAAAGCTGGTCTGATGGCGACCAACAACCTTCGGTGAGACGCCGTTCAGGTAAAATTTAACCGGTACGAACGACCTTAAACCGTAACGCAACCTCTCAGGCGACATCCTTATGACCGAGCAAAAGCCGCGCGACCCGGATGCTCTTCACCGCCATTTACGCGATGTGAAAGAGTTGCTGTCGCGTCAGCAACTGGTCGAGGATCTCGTCCACCGCCAGCGCATGCCGCATCAGAAGCTGGTTGAATCCATCACCCACAAGCAGAATCTGGCGCGGCTGCGGCGCAAGCTCGATCAACTGCATCCCGCCGACATTGCCCACATTCTCGAAGCCCTGCCGCTCACTGAACGCCGCTATGTCTGGGATCTGGTGCGCGCCGAGAAGGACGGTGACATCCTGCTGGAGGTCTCGGACGCCGTCCGCGCCACCCTCATCGAGACCATGGACCCGGACGAGATCAGGGCCGCTGTGGAGACCCTGGATGCCGACGAACTGGCCGATCTGGCGCCCGATCTGCCGCCGGAGGTGATGCAGGAGGTCATCGACTCGCTCGATCAGGAGGAACAGGAGCAGGTGCGCGCCGCCATGTCCTATCCCGAGGGCACGGTCGGCGCCCTGATGGACTTCGACATGGTGACGGTGCGCGAGGACGTGACCCTCGAAGTGGTGCTGCGCTATCTGCGCCGCTTCGAGGCGCTGCCGGACCATACCGACAAACTTTTCGTCATCGACCGCGAGGAGCGTCTGCGCGGTGTCCTGACGTTGGAGTCGCTGCTCATCAACGAGCCGGAGACGCTTGTTTCTGAGGCGATGAAGGCCAGATCGCTCGTGACCTTCGCCCCGAACGATGACGCCTGCGGCGCGGCCAAGGCGTTCGAGCGTTACGATCTGGTGTCGGTGCCGGTCATCGATGCGGAGCGGCACCTGATCGGACGGATCACAGTAGCCGAAATGGTCGATCAGATCCGCGAAGAGTCCGAGGCCGAGATCTTCAGTCATGCCGGTCTGCGCGAGGAAGAAGACATCTTCGCGCCGGTCATCCGCTCGGTGAAAAACCGCTGGGCCTGGCTGGCGATCAATCTGGTGACGGCCTTCGCCGCCTCGCGCGTCATAGGGCTGTTTGAGGGTTCAATCGAAAAGCTGGTCGCGCTGGCTGCGCTGATGCCAATCATCGCCGGCATCGGTGGCAACGCGGGCAATCAGACCATCACGCTGATCGTGCGCGCCATCGCCATGGGTCAGGTCGAACCGAGCGCGCTGTGGCGGCTGCTCGGCAAGGAGCTGGGCGTGGCGCTCATCAATGGTCTGATCTGGGGCGGCGTGGTCGGGCTGCTGGCCTGGTGGCTCTATCTGAGCCCGTCGCTGGGTCTGGTCATGACCGCCGCCATGATTCTCAACCTGCTGCTCGCCGCCACCGCCGGGGTGCTGATCCCGCTGATCCGTCAGCATTTTGGCCGGGATCCGGCGCTCGGCAGTTCGGTGCTGATTACCGCACTGACCGATTCCGGCGGATTTTTCATCTTCCTGGGACTGGCGACGGTGTTTCTGCTCTAAACCGCATCCGGTGCGGCAGGCGGTGCTTGTGCATTGGTCAGGTCTCGCTGGCGACTGATGAACGTCCGCGCTGACACGGTTTAATCGGTGACGAACTGATACTGACCGGGGCTGATCTGCTTGGCGTGATACATGGCGGTATCCGAACGCTGGATCAGTTGATCGACCGTCTCGCCGTCCTGCGGAAAGAGACTGATGCCGAGACTCGGGAGACAGGTCAGCTCCAACTTGTCGATCCGGTGCGGCAGGGTCAGCGCCGCGATGGCGGTGCGCGCCGCACGCGCTGCGTCGTCGCTGTCGCCGATGCGCGCCAGCACCACGACGAACTCATCGCCACCCAGCCGCGCAACCAGATCCTCGGCGCGGAAGGCGTCCCGCAGCCGCTGCGCAACCGACTGCAACAGCCGGTCACCGACCGCATGCCCGTAGGTGTCGTTGATCGGCTTGAAACGATCCAGATCGAAAAAGAGGATCGCCAACTGGTCGCCCGAGCGGCGGGCGCTCGCCAGCATGTGATTGGCCAGTTGATCGAGCAGGGCGCGGCTGGGGAGTCCGGTCAGCGGATCGTGCTGCGCCAGCCGCACCGCCTGATCCTCGGATTCCTTGCGCCGGGTGACATCCTGATGCACCAGCAGCACACGCACCACGGTGTCCGCCCCATTCCGGATTGACTCCAGACGGGCCGCGAACCAGCGGTAAATCCCGTCCTTGCGGCGCAGCCGATATTGGATCTCGCAAGGCGCGGCATGGTCCTCGGCGGCGAAGCCACCGAGACAGGCCAGGATCCGCTCGCGGTCTTCGGGGTGCAGCAGGGTGGCCCAGTCGCCGAGCCACCGTGGGAGTTCACCCAGCGCATAGCCGGTTTGCCGCCACCATTCGGGCGGAAAGAAGACCGCATTGGTGCGGGGATCCCATTCCCAGAAGGTCAGTTCGGCGATCTCGGCCACCAGACGCAGCCGTTCCTGCGTGTCGAGCAGATCGCGCTCGCTGCGCTTGCGTTCGCTGATATCGACCAGATTGACCCGCCACACGGACGGGTCGCCCTCCACTTCCGGCGCGAGCGTGGTCTCCAGACGCACCCAGACCGGCTCGGCATCCGCTTGACGCAGGCGTATTTCGTAGGATTGGCGCTCGCTGGTGGACCAGAGCTGCTGACGATGGCGGTAATGAATGTCCTGATCTTCGGGAAGGATGAAACGGCTCAGAGGCTGGTCGAGCAGATGGATGCGCGGGGTTTCGAGCAGTCTGGCCGCCGCCAGATTGGCCTGCTGGATCAGGCCCAGTTGGTTGAGGGTCAGATAGCCCACCGGGGCCAGCTCATAGAGGTCAAAGTAGCGCATGAGCGACAGTTCCAGTGCATCCTGGACGCGGCGCAGCTCATCGTTCTGCATCTCCAGTTCGATCTGATGCACGCGCAGTTCATGCACCAGTCGCCTGGCCGCCTCGGGGGTGATGGCGTGCTCGTCCACGTCCAGGATCCCGAGCTGCGCCTCCGCCCGCTGGCGCAGGGTTAGCATTGATACCGGGTCACTCGCAAAAGCGACTGGCACATGGCGGGAGTCGTCCAGGTTAATCATGCATCCTCCATGGGAACGGATGGATAGCCGTCAGTAGTAGGGGCGAATTAATTCGCCCCTACAACCCCGACAGGACAGCGCGCCAGCATGGCGATGACGGCGTCCTGTCCAAGCGGTTTCAGCAGCTGTTCATCGAAGTCTGCCGCTTTGCCGTCTTCAAGGTCATGCTCCTCACCGTAGCCGGTGACGGCAACCAGCCGCGCCGTGCACCCGGACGCGCGTAACCGGCGTGCGACCTCAAAGCCGTCCATGCCGGGCAGTCCGAGGTCGAGCAGGATCAGATCCGGGCGCAGACGTGCCGCCGCGTCCAGTGCCGCTGGCCCGTCCGCCACAGTCTCGACCTGCTGACCCAGGATGTCCAGCAGCAGGGCAAAGGCTTCGGCCACGTCCGGGTTGTCATCGACCACCAGGATTTGGCGAACCGCCGGCCCCGCCAACTGGAGCGCGGGAGCAGCGACGGCGACGGCTGCGCCCGACAGCGGCAGACGCACGCCAAAGATACTGCCCTGGCCCGGTCCGGGGCTGCTCGCCTCGACGCTCCCGCCGTGCAGTTCCACCAGACCCTTGACCAGCGCCAGCCCCATCCCCAGTCCGCCCTGGGCGTGTTCCGACATCTCCCCGCGCGCGAAGGGACCGAAGAGGTGCGGCAACAGTGGCTGAGGCAGACCGATCCCCCGGTCGCGCACCCGCAGCACCGCGACGCCGTCCTGCACCTCCAGCGTGAGGGAGACCGGCGTCTCGGCTTCGCTGAACTGGCTGGCATTGCGCAGCAGATTGGCGATGACCTGAGCAAGACGCACGGGATCGCCTTCCAGCATCACGGGCGTATCGGGGAGCGCCATCTCCAGGCGTTGCCCGTGTTGCGCCAGAAGCGGGCGCACCTGCTCGGCGGCGCTTTCCGCCGCCTCGCGCAGGTCGCACGCGGCTTTGGCGAGGTGCATGACACCGCGACCGATGCGGGCGACATCGAGCAGATCGTCCACCAGTCGGGTGAGATGACCGACCTGGCGCGTGAGGATCTCCGATGCCTGGCGGATGTGTTGCGGGTCGCGCGACGGCGCGAGCCGCAGACTCTCGGCGACATGCAAAATCGGCGCGAGCGGATTGCGCAGCTCATGTCCGAGCATGGCGAGAAACTGGTCCTTGCGCTGCTCCTCCTCGTGCAGCACCGACTCGGCCTGTTTGCGCGCGTCGATGTCGCTCAGGGTGATGCGCGCCTGACGGGCTTCGGCCATCGAATCCATGCCCTGGGTCAGTTGCAGTTGTACCCAGAGCGAGGCGCCGCCCGTCCGCCGCAGACGCAGCTCGCACGCCTGCTGCTCCCCGGTGGTGAAGAGACACAGGCGGCTGCGGTAAAAAACGTCCTGATCCTCGGGAAGGATGAAGCGGGTCAGGGTCTGACCGATCAGCAGTCCGCGCGGCGTCTCCAGGAGCAGCGCGGCGGCGAGATTCGCCTCTTCGATCAGTCCCGCTTCGGCGAGGGTGACATAGCCCACCGGGGCGAGTTCATAGAGATCGAAATAACGCGCCCGCGAACGTTCCAGTGCCTCCTGGGTGTCGCGCAGCGACTCGTTCTGCATCTCCAGTTCGACCTGATGGACACGCAGCTCTTGCAGCAGTTGAGCCGCCTCATCGGGGGTCAAGTCCAGCCGCTCGCGGCGATCCGGATGCGACAGACGGTCTTCCGCCAGTCGGCGCAGCGACTGACTGGACTCGGTTTCGGCATGCGCCAGCGGCGCAACGGCATCAGGCTGAGTTCTCCGCTCGCTGCTCATGCCTCATCCCCCGCAGGCGCCGACCGGCGGGGCCGGGCGGTGATGTCGTCGATCACGAGTAGAATGACGCCGGGTTTGCCGGCTCCCGGATCGAGACGGCGGGCATTCAGCAGCATGGTGCGCGGCCCGAGCTGCGGAAAAACGTGGGCGATCTCGAAATCATCGAAGTTGTCACCGCTGGCCTGGATGGACGCAAGTAATTCGCGCAGGGCCGGGATGTCCCACCGCCCCCCGTTGAGTTCGAGCAGCGGACGACCCTCGATCATCTGCCCGGACAGGCAGAAGTGATGCTGAAAGGCGCGGTTGGCCGAAACCACGCACAGCGCCTGATCCAGCACCACCAGCGGTTCGCGCACGGCATCCACGATGCCTTCGGCGAGCACCTGCGCCGCGCGCAGATCGTCTTCCATCTGCTTGCGTGCAGAGATGTCGATGAATGAAATCACTGCGCCTTCAATGACATTGTCCAGGGTGCGGTAAGGCCCGATGCGCATCAGGAACCACTGACCCTCACGGGTCTGAACCTCCTGCTCCACGGGAATCAGGCTCTCCAGCACCCGCTGTACGCTCGCCAGCAAATCCTGATCCACCAGATTGGAGACGATGTCGCCCACCGAGCGCCCGATGTCGGTCTGGATGAGTTTGATCAACTGGGTCGCGGCAGGGGTGAAGCGGGTGATCCGCAACTGGTGATCGACGAACAGGGTGGCGACACCGGTTCCGGCCAGCAGATTGTTCATGTCGTTGTTGGCGCGGTAGAGGTCGGCGACCTTGGTCTGGAGTTCGACGTTGACCGTGGCCAGTTCCTCGTTGACCGATTGCAGTTCTTCCTTGGAGGTCTCCAGTTCCTCGTTGGTGGATTGCAGTTCCTCGTTGACCGACTGCATCTCCTCGTTGGTCGATTTCAGCTCTTCGTTGGCGGTTTCCATCTCTTCCAGGGTGGTCTGGAGATATTCCTCCTTGGCGCGCAACTCCTGTTCAAGCTCGGTGATCCGCACCTCGAACTCGGTTGGCGGGGGGGCCTCGCCGTCGGCAGGCCGGGCCGGACTCAGAGCCTCCGGCACCAATGGCTGCACCGCTTCCAGCACCACGACATAGAGATCCGCTGCGGCGTCGCCAGCGCCCTGCACGGTATGCACGGTCAGGTTGACGCTGGTGAAATCGCCGTTGGTCTTGACCCGCAGCCCCGGCAGCCGCACCACGCCCTTGCTCGTCACCACCCGATGCAGCGCGGCGGTGACCGCCCGGCGCAGACCCTCGCGCGCCATCGAAAAGAGATTGAGCGCCGCATCTCCCGGCGCTGGCTCCAGGTAAAGTCCGGTGCGCCCGTAGATATGAAGAATCTCGCCGCGACTGTTGGCGAGGATGCCGACCGGATTGAAATGATGCAGCAGCGCCTGCTCGGTCAGCGCACGCAGATCGATCCGGCTCGCGTACCGCTCGGTGGTCGCTGGCATCGGCAGATTGGCGATGCTCGTCCGTGTTGAGCGCAGCGCGCCGCCGAGTGCCTGCAAGGGGGCGCTGGTCAACTGATCCTGACGGACATAGATCTTCCATTTTCGATTCAAGGGCGTGAACAGATTGATCAATTCGCCCACTGTCTCCGAGTTGCCCAGAAAGAGGATGCCGCTCGGATTCAGTGCATAGTGGAACAGCGGGATCAGCCGTTTCTGCAAGTCGCCATTGAGATAGATAAGCAGATTGCGGCAACTGATGAGGTCGATGCGTGAGAATGGCGGCGCCTGGATCAGGTCATGCTCGGAGAACACCAGCAGATCGCGGATGCTTTTATGAATGCGGTAGCTCCCGTCCGCCGTATCCTGAACGAAAAAACGGGCCAGACGTGCGGGCGAGACATCGGCGGCGATATTGGCCGGATAGACGCCTGCCCGTGCCTGTCCGATCGCCCGCGCATCGACATCGCTGGCAAAGATCTGCACCTTGAACGGATGTTTCAGGGTGTCCAGATGTTCCTTGACGAGGATGGCGATGGAATAGGACTCCTCGCCGGTGGAACAGCCGCAGACCCAGATCCGCACCGTCGCCTCTCTTGGCCTGGCGATGAAAAGACGCGGGATGACGTCCTGCTCCAGCACCGCGAAGGCGTCGGGATCGCGGAAAAAACTGGTGACGCCGATCAGCAGGTCGCGAAACAGCGCCTCGATCTCTTCCGGAGTCTGTTGCAGATAGTGGACATAGTCCCCCTGCCGCTCGATCTGATGCAGCGCCATGCGCCGCTCGATCCGCCGGATCAGGGTGCTCTGTTTATATTGTGAAAAGTCGTGCGTGGTCTGGTCGCGCAGCAGGATACAGATCCTGGTCAGCGCATTCTCGACCTTGGGGGCTGAGGGCATGGCCGCATGCCGACCCATGCCAAAGGCATGCGTGACATAGTTCATGAGCTGCTCCGGCATCTCCGCCGGCGGCAGCACGAAATCGGTCAGCCCGGTGGCGATGACGCTGTTCGGCATGCCGTCATAGGCGGCGGTCTTGGGTGCCTGCGCCATGACCAGTCCGCCTTCTCCCTTGATCGCCCTTGCGCCCAGGGTGCCGTCGCTGCCGGTGCCGGAGAGCACGACACAGATCGCCCGTTCGTGCTGATCCTGCGCCAGCGAGCGGAAAAAGAAATCGATCGGCAGCCGCAGACCGCGCGGTGCCGAGGGTTCCAGCAGACGCAGGGCGCCGTTGTAGAGGGCCATGTCGAGCTTGGGCGGAATGATGTAGGCGCAATCGGGCTGCACCACCATGCCATCCTCGACCTCATGCACCTGCATGCGGGTATAGCGTCTGACCAGTTCGGTGAGGATGCTCTTGTGATCGGGCGCGAGATGCTGCACCAGCACGAAGGCCATGCCGGTTTCGATGTCAGCCGGAATGGCCGAGAAAAACGCCTCGAAGGCCGCCAGTCCGCCCGCCGAAGCACCGATACCAACAATCGGGAAAGACCGATCAGGCAATGGCTCCGGCTCGACATCCAAGGATGCGGGTATCGATTCCGACGTGGCCTCTGGCGCATCTGACTGCTCCAGCGTTCTGTGCTTCATGCCTACCATCCATTTCCGCAGAACCAGGGGCTATCGTCGCAGATCCTGACACCAAATGATAATGGGTACAGATACCCAACAGGCATCATCGAAATGGCGACGGTTCAACCCCCTTCAGATGCTGCTCCAGCAAACATCGCAGGACAGCACATCATCCTAAGTTCGCTAGCGCACTGAAATGCATGGCCTGCATGGCATAGATTCAGTCAAATCCGGTGCAGATGCACGCAGGACCGACCGTGGTGCAACGCCAACCGATGGCAACGACAACAGGTGACGATGATGAACAGGCTCCTGGCACTGATGCTGCTGATCACGATCAGTGGATTATTCGGCTGCAATACCATGGAGGGCGCCGGCAAGGACATCCAGCGCGGCGGCGATGCCGTGAGCGAGACGGCAAGAGACGTCAAGGCGGATATGTGAGGCGCCCGCGCACCGCTGGAGGAGCGCCGCAACCTGCCGTGGCGCACGCTCCTGGTTTCGCATGATTTCTCAGGACTTCCCGCCCGCCATGCGGCGGACGGAAGGACCGGAACCGCGACCCGATCTCAACCGATCCCGCTACGGGCCGATCCGGCACGGAGGCCAAGGTCTATCCTCAACCACTGGAGCACATGTTATGCATTTCGATATCAGCAAAACCAATGTCGGCAACATCGATCGTCTGATCCGCGCGATTGTCGGCGTCCTCCTGATCGTCGCCGTCTTTCGCGGCAGTAGCTGGGTCGGCGGAGTCCTCGGCGCGGTGCTGCTCGCCACCGCTTACTTCCGTTTCTGCCCGAGCTATACCCTCTTCGATTTCAGCACCGACAGCGCCAGCAAGGACGTAGCCCCCCTGGGCAAATAGGCCCGTGCGGGCGCCCGCCTGACGGGTCATCGGACCCGGCGGTGGGCGCTGGCAGTCAGGCATCGACATCGCCGTCGTACTTTCAGTCGCGTGAATTTCCAATTCCAACTCATTAGGTCACGACAAATGAGCAACATCTCTACAACCGCTTCTCAGCACCATGACGCTGGTACTGCTGCTCTCGGCTTGCAGTACCGCCTCGAAGCATGAGCCGGCGCCATACACCGCCGCCCCGGTGGCCCCGATGTATGAGCCAAAACCAGATCGCAATTAATCACTTCCCGGTTTCAATGCTATGCGCCCTCAACTTTGAAATTGAACAATTCACAGTTGACGGCGAAGGTCGAAGGGGCGGCGCAAGACCATTAAACTGCGTCCAGAGTGCTGGCACATTAACAAAGCTGGTAGAAGACGCGATTTAAAGTCTTTCAGCTTCATATTTGGCGCAAATCGTTGACACCATTGTCATGACCTTCATGCCTTTGCGGCCCGCTGTGATCGGTTTCTTCGCCATACTCGTCAGCCATAACGATGTGATCGGCCCGCAGGGGTCCGTCACGCTGCGGATCTGCTTTAACTGGTCCTGTGCGCGCAGACAGACCATGACCTTTACTCCCAAGGATATGGCCCTCCTGAAAAGGCATCTGGCGCTTTGTCCGGGCACCAGTCTTCATGATCGCTTGCAGCATGTGCGTATCGGCATCTGGCAAATGGAATTACTGGCACAAATGTATCAGCCGCTGCTGGCCAACGACCTGGCCATTAACGATGCCGAGGCGGATGTCGCGGGGCGAATGGATTGTATCGACAATGCCAGCAACACCACGACCTATCTGCATATTCTCCGGGATCTCCGGGAATTGGCCGGCTGGACGGTCGCATCGCCGAAAGTGCGCAGTCTTTTCGATCTCACGGCGGTTCACTGGACAGCCGTTATCCTCGATACGGAAACCGGACTTCCCTGGAGCGTTGACTCCTGGTTTCGCCCGAACGGCCATCTGCCACTGGTCATGCCTCTGCCGAGCTGGAGCGACAGGAAGAGGGCCTGGGAACCGCCTTTCGCACGTCTGAATGCTACCCCGCACGCAATCGATGAGCTATGTCATGCCCCGCCGCCGGGCCTCCTGGAACCAGCGGCGTTTTCCTTTTAAACCTCGCCCCGTGCGGTATCTGATGTTTTTGGTTTGGATCGACCCTGACAGCATTGACGACCGCATGAGCTGGCGCGGTTTGGTTGCGTATTCAGGATGAGGGTCTGACCCGCCCGGTTTCCGGCATGACATAAACAACGCCGGCCGTCCCGGCAAACAGGCGATGTATCTCGTCCTTGAAGAATTTCACCGGTACATTGATGCAGCCATAGGAAATACGGTTATCGAGCGGCGATGGCGAGTCCAGGCGTTGCGCCCGGCGCTCTTGGGGTCTGCCCGTCACGACCGGATGCATGGAAATGGCATTTTTGTAGTCCAGCCAGAGGATTTCCTTGCCATGAGAATTGCGACCCATGGCCGTCACGAAACGACCTGCGGGCGTCGTGCGCTGCACGGGGGGAATACGTGACATCGGCATGTCACTGATGCCGGGGGCGACCTCATCGCCCTGCCCCAGACCCAGCAGCACGGGGGCCGCGCCCTGTAGCTGTCCGTCCGCGCCAAAGACATAGACCCTGGCGTTGACCTTATCGACAATCGCGAACGGCAGGTTGAGATTGTCTCTTGAACCGACCACCCAATCCGCCGTCTCCCGTGTCCTGCGCGATGCGCTCTCCGACGCAAAGTTGGCCTGTCTGGAACCCTCTGGCATGGCCGTTTTGGGTTCCGTCACGAACGGAACCTCTGCCTCTTCCGCATGGTTTGTATTGAGCATCGGGTTGGACCGATGAGCGGTATGGTCCTCCTTCGTTGCCAGATGCGGGCCGCACCCGGCAATCAACAGCACACAACACAGGCTGAGTGCCGTGCCGATCATCGGCTGATCGCCCCCCCTGTGACGACCGCGCGCCGGGCGCTGGCCGCCCGTTGCCGATTGTTCTATGGCGCCCATTTCCAATCCCTCACTTCCGGCAGATCCTCGCCATGCTCGGCGATGTATTGCTGGTGCTCAATGCGCCTGTCGCGAATGGCCTGCCTGGCGTAGGCGGCCCTGGGGCCGAGTCGCGGCACCCGGTCAATGACATCGGCGACCAGGTTGTCTCTGATGACGCGGTTGAGATGCGCGTAGATGAAGCTTAAGCCCGGCGTCGTATCCCAGTGGCCGAGCAGGCGCGGTTTGATGTGCGACAGTGCGAGTGGCTCTTTCAGCAGCGGATTGTCGTAGAGATAGATCTGACCGACCGAGAGATAGTTTGCCGCACGCCAACAGGCGTCGAGCTTGCGCAGGCGCTCCGGGTCAAGGGTTTGGGTCGTCGTGGTCATGGGCCGATTCCGCAATGGGTCAAGCATGAGTGATGCCGCCTGGCCGTGAAGCGGCCCATCGAGGCGGTGGCGAGCGGATACCGGACATCGCGCGTCCGGGAATCGCCAGCAGACACCCTTGCCCCCCCGTCGGTCTGTGCGTTGCAGAACATAGGGTTGCGAAAGCATTGAGGCGCAAGCAAGAGACAGGGACGCACGCTGGCGTCACGACAGCACTGAGATTCCCTCCGACATGCCGCAGCCCGCGTAGGCGGTGAGATAGACGTAGCAGGTCCGCGCATCCTCGGCCAGATCGCGGAAACTCAAGCGGCGGTGCTGCCAGGGCGTGAAATCCGGCTCGTTCGGGCCGGGCGTCAGATCGCGCACGACCATGCCCCAGTCCAGAAAAATGCGATGGCGCGCCAAGCCCTCGATGACGATGCGCACATCACGGTGACGCGGGTCGGTCTTGATCCTGTCCATCAGCGCGGACAAGACCTCCCGCTGGCCTTCGAGCATCTGCATGAAGAGTCCGTCCTGGTAGAGCAGACAGCCGGTCAGGCCGGTCGAACGATTGAGGGTTCTGGATTGTTCCCGCAGGGCGTCGAGCGTCGCCCCGGACATCGGCGGCGTCGCCTGGCTGACATAGATCAGGAAGTAGAGCGACAGCGCCGGGTCAGGCAGGCCGCCGCCCCGAAGCCCGGACTCCAGGGTTGCGACGAACGCCGGCTCTTCGAGCGGGCGGTGAAAATAATAGCCTTGGGCGAACTCGCAGCCATGGGCGCGGAGTTCGAGACACTGGGCGTCGGTCTCGACGCCTTCCGCCACCAGTTTCAGTCCCAGCGCGCGACCCAGCCCGATCACGGCGCGGATGACCGCGCGGTGCTCCGGGCGCTTGTCGAGGCCATCGACGAAGGCCCGGTCGATCTTCAGCACCGCGACCGGCAGGCGGGTCAATTGCGCCAGCGAGGAATAGCCGGTACCGAAATCGTCCACGGCCACCCGCAGACCCAGATCGGTCAAGCGGCGCAGGATGCGCAGATTGAGTTCGACATCCGCCATCAGCGCGGTCTCGGTGATTTCCAGCAGCAGGCGCGCCGGGTCCGCGCCCGTCTCACGCAGGATGGCGGCAAACTCCTCGACCAGCGATTCCTTGATCAACTGTCGCGGGGAGACATTCACCGACACATAGGGCGCCTCGGCGCCCCAGCGCCGACGCCAGTCCGCCTCGGCTAGACACGCCTGACGGAAGACCCAGGCGCCGATGGGCACGATGACGCCGGTCATCTCGGCGATCGGGATGAAGACTGCAGGCGGGATCTCGCCCTCGGACGAGTTCCAGCGCAGCAGCAGTTCGGCGCCGACGATGCGACCGCTCTCGGCGACGACGATCGGCTGAAAACGGATCGACAGCTCGTTGCGCTCGATCGCCGTGCGCAGTCCATTGACGATGGCGAGCCGCTGCTGGTCCTGATCGTGCTGACCCGGACTGAAGAACCGCCAGCCGTCGCCGCCATCTTCCTTCACCGCCGACATCGCCGTCTCGGCATGGCTCAACAGATCATCGACGCAGTGGGTATTGCCGTTGCCGATGGCGAGCCCGACGCTCGCCGTCACGACCAATTGCCGCTCACCGCACTCCAATGGCTGACGCAAAGCCTCGTTGATGCGGTCGGCCAGAACGGACAGCGTGGCCGGCTGTTCGATCTGCTCGCAGAGGATGACAAATTCCTCATTGGCAAAACGCGCCAGGGTATCCCCCGGACGGATCTGCTCGGCGAGCCGCTCGGCCACCTTCTTGAGCAACCGGTCGCCGATGTCATGGCCATCCCTGTCCTTGACCAGATGGAAGCCGTCGAGATCGACGAACAGCACCACCAGGCTGAACCCATTGCGCCGCGAACGCTGCAGGGCGTTGGCGAGCCGATCGCGGATCAGCGGCAGGCCGGGCAGCCCGGTGACTGGATCGTGGCTGGTATGTCGCATCAGTGTTTCTTCCATGTTCATGACGATCATGCCAGTCATGGTGACGTTTAGGATCTGAATTCAAGCCATCGCGCTGATGGTCCGGCGAAAGCGATTGAGCGCGATGCCGAAGAACACCGCGCCGATGGCTGCCAGCGCAAGGAACGGCGGCCAGACCACGTCGAGGCCGGCGCCGCGATAGAGGATGGCCTGGGCGGCGGTGACGAAGTGCGTGGTCGGCGCGGCCAGCATCACGTCCTGCACCAGCGCCGGCATGCTCTCGCGCGGGGTGGAGTTGCCCGAGAGCAGTTGCAGCGGCAGCAGGACGAGCACCGCGAGCATGCCGAACTGCGGCATGGAGCGCGCCAGGGTGGCCATGAAGATGCCGAGCGAGGTGGTGGCGAAGAGATGCAGCGCGGCGGCGACCAGGAACAGCGCGAGCGAGCCCTCGATCGGGATGCGCAGCACGCCTTGCACGACGAACACCAGCGCCACGCCAGCGGCCAGCAATACCACCAGACCCATCGACCAGACCTTGGCCAGCATGATCTCGGCGGGCGTGACCGGCATCGCCAGCAGGTGCTCGATGGTGCCGTGCTCGCGCTCGCGGATCAGGGCCGCACCGGTCAGGATGATCGACAGCAGGGTGACGTTGTTGATGATCTCCATCAGGGCGCCGAACCAGGACTGCTCCAGGTTGGGATTGAAACGGGTGCGCAGAGCCAGTTCCACCGGCAAGGCGGCCGTGCCCCGGTAACGCTGGACGAACTCGCCGACCTCGCCCAGCACCATCTGCTGGACGAAACTGCTGCCGGTGAATGCCTGGCTCATGCGCGTGGCGTCGACATCGAGCTGGATTGCGGGCGAGCGCCCGGCCAGCACGTCACTCTGGAAGTCCGGCGGGATGTCCAGGACGAAGGTATAGGTCCCGGCATCCATGCCGGCATCGATCTCCGAGAGGCGGATCATCGCCGGCGGATCGAAACGCGGCGGATAGAAGGCGGTGGCGATGCGCGCCGACAGCGGCGAGCCGTCCTCGTCGACGATGGCGATCGGCGCCTTGTGCAGGGTCTCCGGCATCGCCGTGGCCGCGACATAGATGGACAGCGTGAAGGTGTAGGCGATCAGGACGAGCATCGTCGGGTCGCGCGCCAGGCTCCAGAGTTCCTTGATGCCAAGGCGGTAGATGTTGGCGAGATGCGCCATCCTCAGCGCTCCTGCTTCTTCAACAGCAGGACCGACAGGGTCAGGATCACCGGCACCGCCAGCGCGAGCGGCCAGAAGGAGGCTTCGAGGCTGGTGAAGCCCAGCGCCTTGTTGAAGACGCCACGCGTGATGGTGAGGAAGTACGCGGCCGGATAGACCTGACCGATGAGATGTCCCACGCCTTCGAGCGAGGACACCGGGTTGAGCATGCCGGAGAACTGGACGGCCGGGATGATGGTGCCGATCATGGTCACGAACAGAGCCGCGATCTGGCTGCGGGTGAAGGTGGAGGCGAAGAGACCGAAGCCGGTCGAGAAGGTGACGAAGAGCAGCGCCGCCGCCGTCAACGCCGGGAAGCTGCCTTTCAACGGCACCCCGAAGACGATCACGGCCAGCAGCGTCAGCAGGGTGAAGTTGAGCGTCGCCAGCAGGATGTACGGCATCTGCTTGCCGAGCAGGAATTCGCTGCGGGTGACCGGGGTGACGTAGAGATTGATGATGGAGCCCAGCTCCTTTTCACGCACCACCGAGAGCGCGGTCAGCATCGCCGGGATCATCAGCAGGAGCATGGGGATGACCGCCGGCACCATCGCCGGCAGGCTGCGCACGTCGGGGTTGTAGCGAAAGCGGGTCTCGATGGTGGCCGGGCCGGTCGCGGCGTCCTGGCCGAGCTGCTGTTTCGCCTGCTCCAGCAGCCAGCCCTGGTGCATCCCCTGCACATAGCCGCGCACCGTCTCGGCGCGCACCGGCATGGCGCCGTCCACCCAGGCGCCGATCTGCACGCTGTGACCGCGCGCGATGTCACGCGCGAAGCCGTGCGGGATCTCGATGGCCAGCGCGAGCTGGCCGGCGCGCATCCGCCGGTCGAGATCGCGGTCGTCCTGGATCGGCGGGCGTTCGACGAAGTAGCGCGAGCCGGACAGGTTCAGGGCGTAATTCTGGCTCGAGCCGGTCTGGTCGCGGTCGAGCACGGCGTAGCTCAGATCCTCCACGTCCAGGCTGATGCCATAGCCGAAGACGAACATCAGCATCGCCGTTCCCACCAAAGCCATGGTGGCGCGCATCGGGTCGCGTCGCAGCTCCAGCGTCTCGCGCAGTGCGTAGCTCCAGGCGCGGCCCAGACTGAAGGGAAGGCGACGGGCGCGCGGTGCGGTGGCTGAAACCGATGGGGCCGCTGTCACCGGCGCGACGGACGTCTCGCCCCGCGCACCGGCGTCTTCCAGATAGCCGATGAAGGCCGCTTCCAGCGTGTCAGTACCGCGCTGGCGAACCAGCTCGTCCGGGGCATCGGTGACGAGCACGCGCCCGGCATGCATCAGCGAGATGCGGTCGCAGCGCCCGGCCTCGTTCATGAAATGGGTGGAGATGAAGATGGTGACCCGGTCGTTGCGCGCCAGGTCGATCATCAGTTGCCAGAGGCTGTCGCGCGCGATGGGATCCACGCCCGAGGTGGGCTCATCCAGGATCAGCAGCTCCGGTCGATGCACCATGGCCACGGCCAGCGAGAGACGCTGGCGGATGCCCAGCGGCAGCGTGTCGGGCAGCGCGTCGATCGACTCGACCAGACCGAAACGCTGGACCATCTCCTCCACCCGCGCCGGAATCCCGGCCTCCGGTACCTGGAAGAGACGCGCGTGCAGCACCAGGTTCTGACGTACCGACAGCTCCGCATAGAGCGAGAACGCCTGCGACATGTAGCCCACGCGGCGGCGCGTCGCAATGTCCCTGGGATCGACCGCCTGCCCGAACAGCGCCGCACTGCCCGCGCTGGCCGGCAGCAGTCCGGTCAGCATCTTCATGGTGGTGGACTTACCGCAGCCGTTGGAGCCGATGAAACCAAAGATCTCGCCGCGACGGATGGAGAGATTCACCTGATCGACGGCGACGAAGTCACCGAAGCGCATGGTGAGGTCTTTCGCCTCGATGGCGATGTCCGCGTCGCCTCCGGCGGCGAGCGGGGGAATCGTCACGGCCCGATGGCCGCGCCGACGGTCCTCCGGCAAGAGTGCGATGAAGGCCGCGTCCAGCGACTCGCTGTCGGTGCGCTCCAGCAGCTCGGCCGGCGTGCCGGTCGCCAGGACACGGCCGGCGTCCATCGCCACCAGCCAGTCGAATCCCTGCGCCTCGTCCATGTAGGCGGTGGCGACGATCACGCTCATGCCGGTTTGCTCGATTCTTATCCCTTTGATCAGATCCCAGAACTGCGAGCGGGCGAGCGGATCGACGCCCGTGGTCGGCTCATCCAGGATCAAAAGGTCCGGATCATGGATCAGGGCGCAGCAGAGTCCGAGCTTCTGTTTCATGCCGCCCGAGAGCTTGCCGGCCGGGCGCGACAGGAAAGGCGTCAGGCCGGTACTCGCAGTCAGGGCGTCGATGCGACGGCGGCGCTCGGCAGCGGGATGGCCGAACAGCCGGCCAAAGAACTGGAGGTTCTCCTCGATCGACAGGGTTGGATAGAGATTCTTGCCCAGACCCTGGGGCATGTAGGAGATTCGGGGGCAGACGCGCCCGCGATGGCGCGCACTCGCCATATCCCCGCCCAATGCCTGTACCCTACCCTTTTGAATGGCGCGGGCACCGGACAGCAGCGCCAGTAGGCTGGATTTGCCGACACCGTCCGGGCCGAGCAGACCGACCATGCGCCCGGCCGGGATGTCGAGTGTGATGCCGTCCAGCGCCACCACCTTGCCGTAGTGCAGACTGACGTCGGCCAGGCTGGCGACTGGATCCGTGGTGTCGTGCGCCGATGGATCGACGGCGCTCAATCCGGCACCTTGATGACCAGGTTGGCCGGCCAGGCGGCGCCCGCATCGAGCTTGAGCCAGGCCATTCCGGGCAGACCGGTCTTGACCAGCTTGCGGTGCTGTTGCAGCAGTTCCGGATCGATCCGCGCCTTGACGCGGAACATCAGCTTCTGGCGCTCGCTGGCGGTCTCGACCGTCTTGGGGGTGAACTGCGCGGTACTGGCGACATAGGACACCCGCGCCGGAATCACATACTGCGGCGCTGCATCGAGCACAAGATGCACCTCGCTGCCCAACGCCACCCGACCGGCCACCGTCTCAGGCAGGAAGAAGGTCATGTAGACATCACTCAGATCGACCAGGTTGAGCACCTTGCCACCGGCGCCCAGCACCTCGCCGGGCTGGGCGATGCGATATTGCACGCGCCCGGCGCGCGGGGATTTGAGCAGGCTGTCCTGGATGTCGGCCTCGACGCGGGCGACCGTCGCCTCGCTCGCCTCGACCCCCGAGTTGGCACCAACGACCGCGGCGCGCGCCGCCGTGATCGCCGCCTGACTCGCGATCACCTGGGCCTCGGCACCGGCCAGCGTCGCCTCCGCGCCATGCACGCGGGCGCGGTCATCGTCGAGGATCTGGCGGGTCGTCATGCCCTTTTCGGACAGGGTCTCGGAGCGTGCGTAGCGCCGCTGCGCGGCATCCAGCTCGCTTTCGCGCTGGCCCACCAGGGCCTGCGCGGCGGCGGTGTCGCTCTGGCGCACGGCGACCTGGGCCTTGGCGCTGGCGACGGCGGTAACGGCCTGACGGGATTTGGCCAGCGCCTCGTCGCGCTGCGCGTCCAGGACATCGACCTGCATCCGCGCCAGCGGCTGTCCGGCCTGCACGAAATCGCCTTCGCTGACCAGAATATCCTGCACCCTGCCAGCGAGCTTGGTGGCGACATCGATCTCGGTGGCCTCGATGCGTCCGTTGCCGCTGACGAAGCCGGCACCTGGCCCCGAAGGTTTCATGGCGGTCCAGGCCAGCCAGCCGATCACTGAGACGGCGATGGCGATAGCGACGAACGCGATTCTTTTCTTGCTTGGTGGAGTCATGATGGATACTCCGTCACTGAAACCTGATTGTCGTGATGGAGCATCTAACTCGAATCTCGCCAGTGTCAGTTAGTTGGGCCTAGGGATGACTCCCACTGAAGCGCGGCTTTTCGCTCCGAAGCGGTTTGAAGCAGTTCGAGTCAAGCTACGCTTGCCGAGAGGAATGGGTCTGTACGCTGCCACACAGAGCGGATCCTGCCGTTCGCGGTACGGTCCAACACTGATCGCACGATTTCCCCGGAGTCCCGACGATGAGCAGACATCCACCATTTGGCGGACGTCTGGCCAGCCGAACAGCGGCCCCGTCGATCGGCCTACAGATAGGGTTCGAGCAGACGCGGCAGATCCACGCGCGCGCGCAGTCGGCGGCAGAGCATGAAGGCGCCCAGGAACTTGCGGTACAGAAACATGCTGGACGGATCGGGCAACTGGCTGAAGGCGCCTTCCTCGTGCAGTTGCCGACCGCGCTCGTAGATGCGCTTGAAGAGATCGGATGCACCGAAATCATAGGGCCCCTGGTGTCGCATCATCTCGCTCGACAGGCGCATGAGATCCAGCATGGCCTCGGTCTGCTCGGGCGGCGTGTCCTCGCGGGCGAAGCCAAGCGCGATGGCACTGCGGTACATGGCCGCGCGATCTTCCACCATCGCGGCCCGGATCAGATCGCGATAGCCGGAGACGATGGCGGGCGGAACCGGGTGGGTGGAGCCGAAATCCAGCAGCACGACGCGGCCGCTGTCGACTTGATAGAGGAAATTGCCGAAGTTCGGATCGGTCTGCACGAGGCTGAACTTGAACAGCTCAAGCAGGACGATCTCCATGACGAGGTTGGCGGCGCGATCGCGGTCGTGCCGGGTGAATTCGGGCGCGGCCAGTCGATCGATGGCGATGCCCTCGACGAAATCCATCGCCAGAATACGCCCGGTACTGAAGTCGCGATGCATAGCGGGGACGAAGAAATCGGTGCCGTCGCCGACCAGCCCGCGATAGGTTTCCAGCGCGTTGGCCTCGGCCCCGTAGTCGGCTTCCTGGTGCAACTGGCGGCGGGCCTCCGCGAGCATCGGCTGAAGGTCCATCCCCTTCGGCATCATGCCGATGGCGCGGCTGATGAAGGCGAGATTGTCCATGTCGCTATCGATGCTCTCGCGCACGCCGGGGAACTGAATCTTCAGGGCCAGATCGCGGCCATCCGTGGTTTGCGCGCGATGCACCTGGCCAATGGAGGCGGCCGCGACCGGTGTGAAGCCGAAGCGCCGGAAGCGTCGATTCCAGTCTTTGCCGTACTCGGCCTCAAGCAGTGGCGCGAGCTGGCTCAGCGGCATGGGCTCGGCGCGATTGCACAGCGTGCCCAGAATGGCGGCGGCTTCGGGCGTCAGGACGTCCGACCCGTCCATGGACATGAGCTGCCCCATCTTCATCACCGCGCCGCGCATGTGTGCAAGGCGACTCGTGAAACGCTGAAGGGCCGCCGGACTCAGTTGGGTAGGGTTCGATGCGCCATCGCTCCCCCGCGCGAGATCGATCAAACCCCGCACGCCGATGCCAGCCGCGAGGTCGGTTGTCGCCCGCCCGAGATGCCAGAGACGGTTGAGGCGCGAGCTGGGGACGGCGCGACCGCCGGTGAGAGAAGCTTGTGTCATGAGGCATCCTGCGCGGAGGTTGAAAATGCCGGCTGGTGTCGCCCTTGTCGCCTGGCCAGAACCCAGCGGCAAAGGCTCGGGCTTGATTGAGCGCCGAGTGTTGTCGCGCACTGTATTTCAGAGGAATTTCTCGGAATCATCCGCACCGATCTTGCCGGAGGGTTCCACCGTCTCTGGTCCACGGAGCGGTCCCGCGATGCTCATTCGCTTGAGTTTCCCTACAACCCCCAATTGGCCAAGATCTGTCGGTTAGCTACACCGCTTCGGCGTCGCTTGAACGCGGATTCCGGTCACCCAAGGGTCCCGAATGGACTGGCCGGAACTTGTCGCGGAACGGACACTTAACCGGACAAGTGGCAAACACGAGGAGCGGACTGGGGAGACAAGATCGCCCGAAGGTGCCGGCTTCCGTCAGAGACGCACGAACGCGACTCACCGAAAAAGGTGACCCGCTTTCAAGCCTTGCCCCGAAGATCCAGTGTATCCGAGCCTAGCCCGTTTCCCCCGTTAGTTAGCAAAGCGGCCTCGGTGGCCAATCGTGCCGAGAAGCGAAGTCTGGATGCCGCGGTTCGTCCGCAGGCCTCCCGTATTCGAGGCGCCATCGCTCGATTTGGCCAAGCATCATCGTGGCTGACTTACGCCGCTTCTCGTCCTTGGCCGTCATTACAAACAGTCTGCCACGCAGTTCGTTCGCCGCGCGTGCGTGTTGCGTGAACGCGCTGGTGAATTTGCCGTCAGGCCTTCGCTCGACGAATGTGTTCTCGAGTTGCTCCCAGAGAGCTCGCGGAACTGGTGGGCGTTTGGCGTCGTCGGCCAGACTTATGCTCGCAGCGATGGATTCGGGCGTTCCGAGTAACTTCATGACTTCGGCGAGGACGAGTCGATTGGAATCCGGCAAGTCCACTTCGCAGAGTTGGCGTAGCCGCGCGGCGACCTCTGGACAGCGCCTCGAGAGTTCCACGAGCCGTGGGGCCAGCGCGAGATGGCCTCGGACATGAGACTCCTCAGACAATGCAAGTCCAGAGATATCCGGGTCGACAAAGCCTACGAGCAGTTCACGCGCACGGGGCGTATCAATGACAGCAAGGGAATTGAGAAACTCATCCGGACATTTCTCAAAACTCTCAGGATCAGATGCGAGTTCAAGAAGAAGTTGGAAGGCGGCCTCTGAGTGACTCTTGGATAGAGCGGGAACAACCGTTCGCAGTGCTGCGACATCTAGCTGCCATTCACCAAGCATATCTCGCAGCCTTGCGATACCGACCTCAGGTTCGTCGAAGAACGGAAAGAGCGCCAGAATGCGGAGCGCCAGGGACTTATCCGAATCGTCCAACCACTGTTTCGATCGCTCCAAGATGGAATCGACCAGAGCGAAGGCTGTCGTTGCGGGCAACACGACGCCCGCCATCAGCAGAAGCTTCGCGGTTTCAAAGCGGACGTATTCGTCCCCTTCGCCAGGTATCTCGATAAGTTCAAGGACAACTTGTGCGGAACCGTGGCCGTCAATTGCAGCAAGCGCTTTTGCAAATTCTCTGAGCCCTGAAGCGGGTTTTCCGTCCTGATCCTGCTCTTTTAGACGAGCTATCTCGGCATTTAGAGCTTCTGCGAAACGGGTGCGCCGCGAATCGGAACAAGGAGGCTTCCTGTGGCCGTCGCGTGCCGCCCAGATCAAGTCGTAGAAACCTGTCTGGCTGAAGGCGCCCTCTGGTTTCGGCAGGAAATCGATTGCCATAGCGGCCGCAATGTCCCTGACGTACTCGGGCTCGGATAGAAAATCAACGAGCACATCCACGGCGCCTTCTGGATCGAGCTGCATGAGGGAGCCCACATGCCAGCCGGCGTAGCTCATACAGCCTCCGTTGCCGACAGGCCCCGGGTCTCCCGCCGCGCGCGCGGACCGACCTCGGCGCATCCTCTCGATATCGGCGCGGATAAGCTTCACAAGATCCGCCATGTCATCGGGATACCCAACCTGTGCAAGCGACGAGGCCATGTTCGCCTTCTCATTACCGTCAAAGTCGTCCTGGCCGAGCACGACTTCGACACTGCTCTTCAGGTACGCACGAAGGCTAGCTCTCAGGTCATCGTCGACGATGCGAAACGCTTCATCGTTCGCCCTCGCGACCCTGCTGATAAGTTCCGTCGCAATTTGAAGGTCGAGTGAATCACGGCCCTTGACGGAGCGGAGGATGCCGGTTGCGGCGACGTCGCCGGGAAGACCCCGATATAAGCTCTCCAGCTTTCTCGTCGTTTCATTGCCCAACAGTCGTGGCCGACCAGACTCGCCGTCTACCCTGCGACACATCTCACGCAGCTTGACGAACACGTGGGCCGCGGAGTCAGCATCGAGGTCGGGCATCTCCTTCAGCATGCGCTCCGCGCATGCACTATCGGGATCGGTAGTGTCGATTTTCTCCAGGTAGGTTTCGACCCTGCTAGCCACCCACTGTCTCAACCAGGCCGGATCTCTATCACGCAGATAGGCTAACGCCGGTTCAGTGTAGTGCGAGCCTAGGTCGCGAAACTCGCAGCTTGTCAACGCAGCCAAAGAATCCTTCACGGCCTCGTCAAGGCCCTCCTCACCGATTTCGATCAAAGCGAGCGTGGTCGCCAAGCGCGCGCGAAGATCTGTGCTGTCATCGATGAACCTACGCATCGCGGCAATGGACTGCGGTCGCAGCGCCGCTGGCAGCAGATCTACGTTTCTGCGCAGCACATCTTCGGCCATTTCGGCATCCATCGAGCTGAGAACGTCGATCAGCGCATCGTGGGACCCCATCCAGAGGAGGCCGGAGGCCGCTGCTTCCTTCACAGCAGGATTGCTGTCCTCTGCCGCAAACGCTGCTACCTCCTCATCAACCCTCTCATGCAGTACTTCGGACACAAAATCCACTCGCGCATCATCATCCCAATTCCGCGCTAGATCACGCCAGTTCGGTCCTAGTGAAGATACGTGAAACTGCGACCAGAGCCGATATGTCGTTAGCCGCACTTGCTGGTTTGGGCCGGACACTAACGGCACGATGATGTCGCTGAAGTCGTCCGATCCGGTGGCGAGCATGGCGGCTAGTGCGTACTCACGAAAGTGCTCATCGCGAAATTCGTAGGCCGCACGAAAGCGCTCGCCGCCCCCTGTACGCACTTCGTTCCAAATGTCAGGGCCGCAAAGGTGGGCAAGCTCACCCGCAAATACCAGGTCTACGGCGAGCGCCATTTCGACAAGGCTTTTCCCTGCACGGATGTGATGCTTCTTGGTGTCACCGTCGCCAGTCTGATCGGCAAGCGCCTCAGCAATCATGCGCAGCGGTTCCTCCCAAACCGGCGCGTTCACATAGTCGGCGGTGAAGCGGTCCATCCCTTCGCGGTCATCCTCGCAGAGATCGAGGAGCTGCGGGAGAACATGGAGCGCTGCGTAGAATTCTTGCAATTGCTGATGCTCGAACTGGAATGCCGCTCGGGGGTAGTCCACTCGTTCGAGCACGTGATGCGCTGTGAGCGTAGCGAGGAGTGTCGGAGCACCGACCGACTCGATTTGGCCAAGATCCACAAGATCTCGTGTAACGGCCGCACAGATAGCTCGCGCATTCGGCTCATAGAGTGACACACCACCCGACCGGGTCATCTCTGCTGCCATGGCCTTCAAGTAGTATGTTTGAAGACCGAAGATCGGAGCCGCTTGCAGTGCGTTTCGGTGTTCGCCCCGTTCTTCCTGCAAATTCAGAACTTTGGTGAGGATCCCGAACTTCGTCGAAGGTATTTCGGCGCCAGCTTCAAACAACGAAGTGACTTCGGACAAAATGAACGGCGTGCAGGTCAATTCGTCGAGCGACCTGTCGGCATCGATGCGGGCAAGAAGCGCTGCGGCTGCCGTGCCAAGGCGAGCGTTCAGATAAGCTGTTCTCTGCTCGCGGAGCAAACGCCGCAACTGCAACCGCTGGGCACCAGGCAACGGCGGCATCAAATGGTAAGCACGGGTTGCAACGATGATGCCGGCGCTCGGAAACGCCCGCTCAAGTTCGCGAAGTGCTTGACCCGCTTGGGCGGAGTTTGAATCAGCAATCTCGTTCCAGCCGTTCAGCAAAAAGTGGAATGGCTCCTCCTGTTGCACACGCGCGAGATCGGCTGCCGTTAGATTCTCGGCTTGAAACGCTGGCATACCAGCAATGAATTCCAGAATACCCCGTCCGGACGCCGTCCACATTGGAAGCTCAACGATGAACGCTGTGCCTATAGTATGCGAGCGTTGTGCGAGCTGTATCAGCGTCGTGGTTTTTCCGCGACCCGCCGGCCCTTCAAGGACGATGCGTCCGCTCTCCGACAGCACACCATCGATCTGCTCGAGCGATTGCAGCTCAGCGGACTCCTCCCCATTCGATTCAATCCGTACCGCCGTGAGTTCGACCAGAGGATGACCTTTAGTCTTGCTAGCCCAGGTTCTCGTGACTACCCTGGCAGCACGTCTTGTCCGCTCAATGAGGTCCGCAATTTGCGGTTCTATATGGAGTTCAAGATGGAGGAAACTCACACACAGCAAGGCGTTCTCGGGCATCATCATTAGCGTGATGATTTCTTCACGCTCGAGGATAAATAGCTCGACGCCGTACTTGTTTTTGATTGCCGCTTCCCACCGCTTGCGATCAGCGTTGCCGACTTTGGCGGACGTCGCGAAAAGGAGCATTTTCAGGTCAGCAAAATTCTCTGTGGCGGTTTCAGCATCGGTAGAGATCTTATTCAGTGTTGGCGTTATCGAGACGGCGAGTCCTTTGCCGATTCCGTCGGGCGCTAGACTCGCGGGCGCATATGCGTCGAGCCCAAGATCCTTCTTGCGCTGTCGAGCGATGAGTTCGGGCCAGCGCTTCTTGGCAAGCACCACCGCCAGCCCCTGGAAGCGCATCCCTTCCTCCTGAGAAGCGAGTTCATCAAGTGCTCGTTCAATGTCAGTTCTAAGAAGGGCCATGCTTACTCTGGGTTCCTGCTCAAGTCAGTTCCGGGGGACAGTTTACTCAACTCCGAGTGTCTGCTTTGGAAGTGGTTTTCCGCAGAACTGCCTTTGGCTTATATGGCGGCAATATGGCATAGACTGGGCGTTCGGACCCACTACGTCGAGGGACCGCACCTGGGACATCTAAGTCATTCCACTCTGGAGCCTCTGTGACCGGTTTGCTCCGTACTCCCCCCAGCACAAGACCCTCTGGCTCTCGCCTCACGCGGTGAACGGCAAAGTCGCTGCGGCCTTCCGCGCCTTTGAGCACACTGCGAAGCGAACAGTCTGGATTTTGGTATCCACAAAGCTCAGCCGCATGCGATATGTTTCCAAATTCGACTGTCCGCTTCTTCCTCTGGCTTAAGGCGCTCGACAGGATTCCCAGGGCGGTTCAGGCAGACCAATCAGCCGTCCGGACAGACAGACCTCGACGCGGTGTTCCAGATGGTCATCCACCAGCGGAATCCCCGGCGCGTCCTGCTCGACACCATCCAGCGTGATTCGTGTCTCCCCTTCCCCGCCGACGATCCGGGTCACGGCGATGTGGTAGAGCGTTTCCCGATAGCGATAACGCAGCCTGAAACCCTCCCAATCGGCAGGCAGACAGGGCGCGAGGTGCAGTGTATCGACCTCCAGCCTCACCCCGAGCAGCGATTCCAGCATCAGCCGGTACATCCAGCCCGCCGAGCCGCTGTACCAGCTCCAGCCGCCGCGTCCGACATGGGGCGGGACGGCGTAGACATCGGCGGCGATCACATAGGGCTCGACCCTGTAGGTCGCGATGGCCTCGGGCGAATCTCCGTGGTTGATCGGGTTGATCATGGCAAAGAGTTCCCAGGCACGCGCCGCATCGCCCAGACGCGCGAAGGCCATCGCCGCCCAGATGGCGGCGTGGGTGTATTGCCCGCCATTTTCCCGCACGCCGGGGACATATCCCTTGATGTAGCCGGGGTTCAGGGCCGACCGGTCGAAGGGCGGATCGAGCAGTTGGATCAGACCGGCATCGCGACGGACGAGGCGCGCGTCAAGCGCCGCCATGCCCTGACGCGCGCGGTCGGGATCGCCGGCCCCGGAGAGCACCGACCAGCTTTGCGCGATGGAGTCGATCTGACAGTCATCCTGACTCGCCGAGCCCAGCGGGGTGCCGTCATCGAAATAGGCGCGACGATACCAGCCGCCATCCCAGCCATGCGCATCGAGGTTCTGGCGAAGCTGCATCGCCTCACGCGCGCACCGCCCGGCAAAGGCGGGGTCATCGCGACCGCGTGCCAGATCGCCGAAGCGGGTCAGCACCTCGTAGAGAAAAAAACCCAGCCAGAGACTTTCGCCCCGGCCATGGATGCCGACCAGATTCATGCCGTCGTTCCAGTCGCCCGAACCCATCAGCGGCAGGCCATGCTCGCCGAAGCGCAGACCATGATTGATGGCACGGACGGCATGCTCATAGAGCGTGGCCGTTGCGTCGGACTGACCGGGCAGATCGTAATAGGCGTCGTCCTCACCGCCCACCAGACGCCCTTCCAGGAAAGACGCCGTTTCATCAAGGATGCCGGTGTCCCCGGTGGCCTGGACATAGCGGCAGGTCGCGAGCGGCAGCCAGAGATAGTCGTCCGAGCAACGGGTCCGCACCCCGCGACCGGATGGCGGATGCCACCAGTGCTGGACATCGCCCTCCGGGAACTGACGCCCCGCGCACAGCAGCAACTGCTTGCGCAGACGCTGGGGCTCGGTATGGATGAGGGCCATGGCGTCCTGCAACTGATCGCGGAAGCCGAAGGCGCCGCCCGACTGGTAATAGCCGCTGCGCGCCCACAGCCGGCAGGCCAGGGTCTGATAGACCAACCAGCCATTGGCCAGGACATCGAATGCCGGATCGGGCGTCTCCACCTGCACGGCGCCCAGGGTATGCGTCCAGTAGCGGCGGACATCCTCCAGCACGGCCCGCGCGGCGGCGGTCCCGCGATAGCGATGCACCAGGGTACTGGCGTCGTCTGCGCCGCGCCGTCCCGCCACGCCCAGGCGGAAGACGACCTCGTGAGTCTCACCGGCTGCCAGGTCGAAGTGGGTCTGCATCGCCCCGCAGGCATCCAGCGCGGCGCCGACCCGGTTGGAGAGACGTGTGCGCGTCAGCGCGGCCGGATGGCTGAGCGTCCCGTTGCGACCGATGAATTCGGTTCGGTCGCCGCTGAAGGTCCGCGCCGGATCGTCCAGATCGAAGATGGCAAGACGATTGGCGAACTCGGTGTTGTAAGGGTTACGGGCGAAGAGCGCGCCGCTGGTCGGATCGATCTCGGTGATGACATGCAGGGCGGTCTTCGGGCGCAGATCGCCGAGCACCCATTCCACATAGCCGGTCGCGGAGAGCCGGCGCGCCTGATTCGAGTCATTGCGCACCCTGAGCACCCAGAACTTGATCGGGGCGTCGATGGCGACGTAGACCCAGAGTTCGGAGGCGATGCCATCCTCGGCATGCTCGAAGACGCTGTAGCCGAACCCATGACGGCTGACGTAAGCGCTCGCGCCAGCGGCGGGCAGCGGTGTCGGCGACCAGACATGGCCGCTGTCCTCGTCGCGAAGATAGAGTGCCTCGCCGCTGGTATCGCTCACCGGATCGTTGTGCCAGGGCGTGAGCCGGAAGGCGTGGGCGTTGTCACTCCAGGTGTAGGCCATGCCGCTCGCCGAGATCACCGTCCCGAAGTGCGGATTGGCCAGTACGTTCACCCAGGGTGCGGGTGTCGTCTGGCCGGGCGCAGTGGTGATGACGTATTCGCGGCCATCCGGGCTGAAGCCGCCCAGGCCGTTATCGAACAACAGACGGGGCAGCGCATCACGGCCCACGGCTTTTTGTCCGCCGTCAGCCGTTGCCACGCCCCGGCTCCATTCGGCAAAGCGACTGCTGGTCGGACGCAGCCGGGGCAGACGCCGTGGCGGCAGCGTGCGCCGCTTGAGCTGCTCGGCCAGGGTGCCGCGCGTGTCGCTGAGGATGGCCCGCGCCACCGTCTGGAACAGAATGCGGTCTTCGTGACTGATCTGGTCCGCCGGACGGATGAAGATGCCGCCGGGTCGATCGATCACATGGGCGTCGGCCCCTGCGGCGATCAGCCCGAGGATCTGGTCATGGAGCTGCTGGCGGTAGCCGGCGCGATCCTCGTTCCAGATCACCAGGTCCACGGTCAGTCCCTTCAACCGCCAGTAAGCATGGGCCTGAACGAGCTGATGGACCAGCTCGATGTTGGCCTGGTCGGCGATCAGCAGCAGCACCAGCGGCACGTCCCCCGAGACCGCATGGCTCCAGAGTCCGGACTGTCCGCGCCGGTTCTGACCGAGCACGCCCGGGTCGGCGCGCAGCGAGGCGTTGGCGTAGAGGATCGAACTGGCGAGACGACCGTAGAGCTGTGCGTCGGACTGACTGGCGTTGATCTGGCGCAGTACCACCTGACTGTGGGTCCAGGCCAGATCGAAGACACGATCCGCCAGACGCTGATCCTGATATTTCTCGACCAGTCCCACGGCGACCTCGCGGCGCTCGCCGATCCCTGTCACCTGATCGATGGTGACGGACTGATCGGGATCGAGCGTGATGCGGTGACGGATGGCGACGATCGGATCCAGCACCGAACCCGCGCTCCCCGAGAGCGCCCCGCCCGCGTCCAGCGCCTGCGGCGCATCCAGACCGCGATCCCGACCGATGAAGCGCATCCGATCCGTCTCGCAGGATGGGCCGGGCGCAGCGAAACCCGTCGCATCCCGCGCCGAATCTCCATCAACCGCCGCCCCGCGCACCACCACCAGATGCAGCATCCAGGGCGATGACTCCTCCTGCGAGCGTGGCCGGCGGGTGCAGAGGATCGCCGGCTGCGGATGCAGGATCTCGGTCTGCACGAAGAGATTGCTGAAGGCCGGATGCATCGCATCCGCCGCCGCCGGCGCGATCACGACCTCGGCGTAACTGGTGACTTCGATGACCCGGCGGGTGCGTCCGCGATTGGTCAGACGCAGCCGGCGCAACTCGATGTCGTCCTCCGGCGAGACGGCGATCTCGGTATAGGATTCGATTCCCTGGTCGCGGCGGCGGAATTCCGCGCGTCCCTCCGAGAAGATCGCCTCATAGCTGTCCGGGGTCTTGAGCGTCGGCTGATAGGCGGTCGACCAGACATCGCCGCTCGCCAGATCGCGCAGATAGCAGAAACTGCCCCAGCCATCGCGGGTGCTGTCCTCGCGCCAGCGGGTGACGGCGAGATCCTTCCAGCGGCTGTAGCCGCCACCTGCGTTGGTGACCATGACGTGATAGCGTCCGTTGGACAGCAACTGTACCTCTGGAATGGGCGTGTGCGGGCTGTCAAACAGACGCATCGGCGCCTCCTCGCTGCCCCCGGCGGTGTGCATGTCGCCGATCTCACCCGTGTGCGCGTAGTAGGCGGGGGTCGTGGGGAGACGCTCCTGGAGCAGCAGGGCGGTGGCCTGGAACAGCGGCGCCTGAGCGAACCGCTTCTGCATCGGCTGATCGAGCAGTTGCGCTGCCAGCGCGAGGAAACTCATGCCCTGATGATGGGCCATGAAGGAGCGCACCACGGCGTGCGTCTGCCCGCGCGGCAGGCGCGAGGGTGTGTAGTCGATGGCCTCGTAGAGGCCGTAACGCCCCTCGAACCCGCTCGCGGCGAGCCGCTGGAGATTCTGACAGGCGGCCTCGGGCGCGACCATGAGCGCGAGCGCGGAGGCATAGGGCGCGATGACCAGATCCTCGGCCAGCCAGCGCTTGAGCCCCAGACCCGGCACGCCGAAGGCGCGGTACTGGTAGTTGAGCTGAAGATCGAAGGTGTAATAGCCGGACTCGGACACGCCCCAGGGGATGTGGCGCTGGCGTCCATAGGCGATCTGGCGCGCCACCGCTGTCCGATAGGTCTGATCGAGCAGGGTGTGGTCATAGGTCGGCATCACCAGCAGCGGCATCAGATATTCGAACATGGAGCCGCTCCAGGACAGCAGGGTCGGCTCGCCGCCAGCGAGGATCAGCAGACGCCCCAGGGCAAACCAGCTCTCCTGCGGCAGTTGGCCCTGTGCGATCGCCACAAAGGTGGCCAGACGCGCCTCCGAGGCCAGCAGGTCGTAATAGCTCACATCGCGCCGCCGCTCGGCGACGTTGTAGCCGATCGCCAGCAGATGACGGGCCTCGTCATAGAGGAAGTCATAGTCCATCCGCGCCAGTTCCCCGACCTGCATGGCCAGACGCTCCAGCCCGACGATGCGCGCGTGGGCTGGAGATGGAGCCGTCTCCAGTCTCGCCAGCTCGCGCAGTGTGGGGATGCCCGCCAGCTCGCTCCCAGGCTCCAGCGTGGGAGCTGGTTGCGACGCTCCAGCGTCGAGTGAGTCCGGGGCCGCTGGAGCGGCCAGGACGGCATTCCCACGCGAAGCGTTGCCGGGGAACTCGCCCTGCTTGAGCCAGGGCGCGAGGACCAGCAGATCGTCGAGCATGTCGCGGCATTGCCTGACCAATGCCTGCGCCCACTCCTGCGCGTCTGCTTCGGCGTGCCCTTCCAGTCCCTGCGCCAGGGACTCCGCCGCCGTGATCAGCCTCTCCAGACCCTGCCGCGCCGCCGTCAGCGTCCTGGGCGGTGCCTGGGAGACCGACTCCAGTGCGCGCTGGAATGGCGCGAGCGACGCCTGTTGAGCCGCGATCCGGCTGTCGTGCACCAGCGCGATCTTCCGCAGGAGTCCGCTCGCGATCCCCGGCTCGGGAGGCTTGATCGCGTCCGCCAGGAGATTGAAGGTGTCGTCGATCCCGTCCAGCCAGCGCGGATTGAGTACGGGGGCGTCGATCAGCGCCAGCAGACCCGGTTGCAGGGTCAGCAGATGACCCGCGAGGTTGCCGCTGTCGACCGAGGAGACATAGAGCGGCGGCAGCGGCCTGAGCGTCTGGGTGTCGTACCAGTTGAAGAAGTGACCGCGATACCGCTCCAGGCCGGCCATGGTGTCCAGCGCGGCGGTCGTGCGTGCAATCAGACTGCCGGTCGTCAGATAGCCGAAGTCATGAGCGGCCAGATTGGCGAGCAGCGACAGCCCCATGTTGGTCGGGGAGGTGCGATGCGCAACCACGGCCACCGGATGCTCCTGATAGTTGTCCGGTGGCAGCCAGTGGTCGTTCGGGCCGACGAAGGTCTCGAAAAAGGACCAGGTTCTGCGCGACAGGATGCGCAGAAAGCGGAACTGGTCGGCGGTCAGGCGCGGCTCGCGGCGCGTCTGCGGGCGGCTCATCCACCAGGCGATGCTTGGTGCTGCCAGCCAGGACAAGAGGATGGGAGCGGCCACCAGCAGCACGGACGGATCGGACAGGGCCAGATCGAGCGCAGTGAAGATGGCAAGCGCGGGGGCGATCCACATCGTCCGCTGGAAGGCGCGCCATCCCTGATCGCCGCGATCCAGATCGCTGGAGGAGATCCATTCGAGCATCCGGCGGTGGCTGATCGTTGTGCGCCAGAGCGTGCGGACCAGGGCATCCAGGCTGTAGAGCGCCTCGAAGGGGAGACAGATGACCGTAAAGAGCGCCTGGGCCAACTGTCGGCCCGCCGCGCGGATCGCCGCCGCGAGATGATGACGCCAGCGCACGTCGCCCGGTTTTTGCAGCAGGTTGAGGAACGCAGTCAGCAGCGAGGGAATCAGCGACAGACCCAGCACCGACAGGGTCCAGAGTCCGGGCGCGTCCGTGACCGTCCAGCCCAGCACGAACAGAAGCGTCAGCGCCACCGGCACCAGACTGCGCCGCAGGTTATCCGCCAGCTTCCAGCGCGACAGCACCGAGAGCGGATTGCAGCGTGCGCGCCCGTCGTGACCGGGGACGCGCGGCAGCAGCCAGTGCGCGATCTGCCAGTCACCGCGAATCCAGCGGTAGCGCCGGCTCACGTCCGCGCTGTAACAGGCCGGATAGTCCTCGTACAACTGCACATCCGAGAGCAGTCCGGAGCGCGCGTAACAGCCTTCCAGCAGGTCGTGGCTGAGGATCCGGTTTTCGGGAAACCGTCCCTCCAGAGCCTGCTCGAAGACATCGACATCGTAGATGCCCTTGCCGATGAATGAGCCTTCCTGGAACCCGTCCTGGTAGACATCGGAGACGGCATGGGTATAGGGATCGATGCCGGCATCGCTGCCGTGCAGACGCGCATACCGCGAGCGGTTGGCGCCGGTCAGACTCACGGCGACACGCGGTTGCAGGATGCCATAGCCCTCACGCACCGACTCGCTGGACGCATCGTAGACCGCCCGATTGAGCGGGTGCGCAAGGGTGCCGATCATCTCACGCGCCGCGTCGCGCGGGAGCTGGGTGTCCGTGTCCAGGGTGATGACGAAGCGCACCCCGACGAGGATCGCCGTCTCGCCGACAATCAGCGCGAAGCGATCACGGGTGCGCCGATCCTCTCCCCCAGCGGAGTTGGGGAGAGGATCACGCAGCAGGGCGTTCAGATCCGCCAGCTTGCCGCGTTTGCGCTCGTAACCCATCCAGATTCGCTCGGTCGCGTTCCAGCGGCGAGCGCGATGGAAGAGAAAAAAGGTGTCGCCAGCGGTGCGCGGGTATTTCTCATTCAGGACCGCGATCCCGCGCGCGGCCAGTTCCAACAGCGCCGCGTCCTCAGGCTCCGTCTCTGCTGCGGCGTCGCGCAGATCGGTCAGCAGCGCAAAATGCAGACTGTCGTCCCGATTGGCCAGGAACCGCACCTCCAGCGCCTCGATCAGGGCGGCGATGCCTGTGGCGCTGGTGAGCATGGTCGGAGTCACCACCAGGGTGCGCCATGCCGACGGGATGCCGGCAGAGAAATCCAGACGCGGCAGCGGCTGGGGCGTCGCCAGCAGCGTTGCCAGCCAGTTGACCAGCGCCACCGCGAGTTGACTGGCGCCAAGCAGGACGGGCACGGCCAGCAGCGCGAGCCAGGCGTCCGTGATGCCATCGGAACGCGCCTGCGTCAGCAGCCCACCGGCGAGCAGCGCCGTCAGGAGCAGGATCCCGCCCAGATAGAGAAACAGAGGGAATTGACGGCCCCATCGCCACACCGCTTCCAGCGGGCGAACATGGATCCGCGCCTCGCGCTCCAGACGCCCCAGGCCGCGACCGATCAGATAGAAACCCACATGCGCGGTACGCGCATCGGTACCATTCGCAAGCGCCGCCTCACGCGCCAGCTCGACCGCCCGCCGCGCCAGATCGCTCTCGGACAGCGGGCTGTGGCGGGCGATCTTCTCCACGACATGGCGGTAACGGTCGCGGGTAGCGAACGCCATCCGCGCATGAATCCCGGACGGATCCTCGCGCAGCGTCTGTTCGACCTGGCTCATGGACTCGACAAAGGCGCGCCAGTCGGTTGCCCCCAGAAAGCGGAGACTGCCGATGCTGTTGCCGATTGAAACCTGATCGGCGGCCTGTTGCTGGTTCTCGACCTGCACCAGTTGCTCGATCGTCAGACCCGACTCGGCGAGCTGCTGCTCGATCCAGGTCAGGGGCAGGGCCAGTGCGGAACTCTGGCCCCGCAACCGGCGCGCCAGCTCGGCCACGAAGGCGCCCGACATGGGCGGGTTCGAGCGCGCCATGTCCGCGATCACCAGAATGAGATTCTTGGGATCGCTCTCGGCCATCGCCGTCATCTGGTCGGCCCAGCCATTGGCCAGATCCTGGTCCGTGCGGCTGCTGGCGATCCGGGCCGCGACCCGGCGCAGATTCTCGATCAGGGCCAGCCGCAGCATGATGGGGATGGCCCATAACTCGCCCAGCTTGAGAGACATGACCTGCTGGTAAGCGGCGACGAAACGGTTGAGATTCTCTGGATCCACCCGGCCATCACCATGCGCGATGATTTCCAGCGCCAGGTCATAGACCCGTGGCCGTCCAGCCGACGGACCCTGGCGCAGACGCGGCAGCTCCCGGCTGTAGCCTCGGGGCAGGTGCCGTTTGGCGGTGCGAACCTGTTCCTCGATCAGATAGAAGTTGTCGAGCAGCCATTCACCCGCCGGTGCGATCCGGCGATGTGCAGTGACCGCGACCATCAACCGTCGGCAGACGCTCACCAGCAGGGTTTCATTCTCGGTGAGACGCGCCAGCAGGCGATCCGGCGGATGTCCGGGCATCAGTCCATGCGATTCGGCGAGCCGGCGGCCATGCTCTTCCATCTGCACCGCACTGAACAGCTCCGAGCGCAGCGGCGGTTCGTCGCCGATCACCGGAGCGGTCAGGTCGTGGCCTGTGAGCCGCTGTCGCCACCGGAGCAAACCGTCATGAATGGTCAAGAGACTCTCCGTGGCCTAAATGATCTTTGGAATAGACAGGATTAACAGGATTTTGCAGGATGAACAGGACTTTCAAATCATTGTTTGCAATCCTGTTAAACCGCTTCCGGAACGAGATACTGAGTTTCGAATGAGTTCGACGTTTAGCGCACTCATGACCCTTGACGCAAACGCGGTTTAAAATTTTATATTCTTTAAATATCTTAAACCGCGCCAGCGCCAACAGTCATGGATTCCGCCAGGATTGATCCAAACCAAAAACATCGCCTATCGCACGGGGCGCGGTTTAACGCTTGATGGGGCTGATTTTTGTCCCTTCGATACTGAGACTGGCCATCAGACCCTGCTGATCGAAGATAAAGGCATAGGCATCATCTTTTAATGTCGATGATGAGAAATTCTTTGCCGCACCTTCATTCATGACCACGACGGTTGGCCCGGTTCCGATTTCCCACCCATTCGATTCGTCAAGATACTTCACCGCCTTGTCGTTCATGAGAAAAACAACATAGCTGTATGACTGCGCGCCTGCCTGCCAGCCCCATGATGCGGACACCGAATTATAATAGCCGGCAACCTTGCCGCCCTTGTTCAGCACGCCTTCACCATAGCTTCCGCCAAAGATCAGTCCGGCTTTGATAACGCTTGGAAAGATCAGAATCGCTCTGGCATTTTTGCCAATGGCTGCGGCAGAGGGATTGGTTTTATACAGCAGTTCCAGGGCTTTATCCGCATCCTGATGCAGATCTTCCGCTGTGGCGGCGAACACCTGACCGCTGACCGCCACCAGTGAAAATGCAGCGACCGTCACAAGCAGGGCGTTTTTCAGTGTGTGTCGTAGATTCATCATCTGTTCATCTCCGTTCAGTCATCTGACATGCGTTGCTGGGAAAAAGACTGCCTGACATCCGAGGCTGTCGCGCCGCTCCGTCTCATCCGAAAGATCGGATTGTTCCAATGACAGCCGGGAGACTAAACAGATATTGATGAAATCTCCGTTCGATAGCGCACATAGCGCGCCTTTATCCTGTGCCGCGTCACCCGAAAAGCGAATGCTGATATTGAAATCAAAGATCTTCACGCCTTTTCAGGAAAAAAGACGCGCTCTGTTTGGCAGCGCACTGAGTGGAGGCATGATGTTGATTATTCTCAAGGCGGTCATGGCGGTGACTCTCGGAAACCGCCTTTGAACGTATGGGCAGCGCCTGCCCGATCGGGATTGGATGGAGACTGACTGCAATGAACACAATGCAAAAATCGATAGCTTATTCAATCATGTTAGCCGTTCTGCCCGGCCTGACTGGCTGTAGCGGAATGTCAAAACAGACCAAACACACGGTGGTCGGGGCCGGCATCGGTGGCGTTGCCGGCTCGGTTTTGACCGGTGGCAGCACATTAGGGACAGTTGGCGGGGCCGCCGTCGGCGGCGTCATTGGTCATGAGACGGGCAAGAAGTGAAACAATTCGTGTGTCCGGTATCATACTCAGGGTAATCACACGGATACCGTGTCTTTCAACATTTCGTTACGCTGTCTGGCATGCAAAACACTCAACAGATGCAAGCCCGACAGATGCCCGGCGCGGTTTCCATGCCAATCATACACGCACCGCACCCGGCGATTCATCCCAAGCAAAATCACCTGCTCGCCGCTCTCCCTGGCGCCGAATACGCACACCTGCTCCCTTATCTGGAGCAGGTGACCCTGCCGCTCGGGGAGGTTCTCTATGAGTCCGGGGGACAGTTGGCGCATGTCTATTTCCCGACCACCGCCATCGTGTCGCTGCTTTATGTCATGGAGAATGGTGCGTCCGCCGAAATCGCCGTGACCGGCAATGATGGAATCGTGGGTGTCGCACTCGTCATGGGCGGCAAGACCATGCCGAATCGGGCCGTTGTCCAGAGCGCCGGCCACGCCTATCGACTGAAAGGGGCGCGACTCAAGCAGGAACTCACGCGCTCCGGCGGGCGACGCCGGGGGACATTGCAGCCGCTGCTGCTGCGCTACACGCTCGCCCTGCTGACCCAGATGGCACAGACAGCGGTCTGCAATCGTCACCATTCGGTCGATCAGCAACTCTGTCGCTGGCTGCTGCTCAGTCTGGACCGGCTGCCGTCGAACGAACTCAACATGACCCAGGAACTCATCGCCAACATGCTGGGTGTGCGGCGCGAGGGCGTCACGGAGGCCGCTGGCAAATTGCAGCGCGCCGGGCTCATTCGTTACAGCCGGGGCCGGATCACCGTGATTGATCGCGCGGGACTGGAAGAACGGGTTTGCGAATGCTACGAGGTCGTCCGGCAAGAATATCTCCGACTGCTTCCCGATGTATTGGTGAAATAGGCGTCACCACTGATGAACTCACCGCAGCGCCTCTGCGGTTGATTCATCCGCCGTTCCACCGTCCGGCCAATCCCAACTCCACCGCCCGGCGGCTCCATCCAAACACCGATTCGGCCTGCCGGGAGTTTCCGGCACAGTACTTCAAGGTTATGGCTGCCTGGAACGCTCGTTGCTTGGCTCCCGACATTTGTGAGGCAGCCAGCTTGAGATCGTCCCGATGATCCGGGCCAAGAAGGGTTGGGTGCGCAAGATCAGATATCGACATCAATCCCTCGCTTGAATCACGAGAACACAGAAAATGGGCCGGGCTGGATCGTCAATCGCCCGATCTGCCGCCATCGACGTTCAGCATACCGCCCTCAATACGCCCGATGAGGCCATTCAGCAGGCCCATCAGCTCCTGCCGGAGTGACTGATTAGCCTCCCGCATCTCGCTCAACGACGACTGCAAGACAGTATTCAGGCGCGGTTCACGGCGGATCGCCGCCTGGAGATGAGCCACGCTGGCCGCACTGCTCTGATATTCCTCACTCACACCCAGGAGTTTCGAGCATTGCTCCGCCCAATCAACGTCCAACCGCAAGCTGGTCCCTGGGCTGACGAGTCGCGGACCATGGATGGCGTACACCTGATTCATCGCACACCTCATTAGTGAATTCGCATTGGACATCGAAGTGCCAGATCAAACCTGATCTGGCGCCACCTGACACCGACGGCAAAGCCAGCGCGGAACACCCGGAAATGGGGGTGCCGCGCCGGCAACGGTCTTTATTAGTCGCAGTCGGGACGTCTCCGATTCTGAAGGCTCGCGCGCTGCTCATCGGTCAGGATGGATGCAATGCGCTGGCGCAGTTCGGCTCGCGGCTGTGCCGGATTTGCCGCCTGCTCATCGAACAGCGCCTTGATCCGATTGACCTGATCGTCGGTGAGATCGAGTCGGTCGGTCATGCGCTCCAGATCACGTTCCATGCGCGACTGCATCATGTCTTCACGCTTGGCCTTCTGCGCGTCGGTCAGCAGCGCATTGATCTGCTTGCGCGTTTCCAGGCGTTGCGCCTCGCGCTGGGCTTGCTCGGTTTCCATGATCTGGCGAATCTTCGTCTGCTGCGCCATGTCGAGGTCGAGATCCTTGGTCAGACGTTCGATGTGGGCCTCGATACCCCAGCCCGCATCACGCTGATCCAGGCCGGATCCGGCATAAGACGCACTCACCCCGGCAAGCGAGGCGCCAAGAAACAGGCTGATCACAGCGGCCATGCCTGTGACTGCAACGCGATGCTGTGGTTGATTTCGATTTTTCATGATGTTTTTCATTCACCTCTGTCAGAATAATTGATGTTGGCGGTTATCGCCTTTTCGTTCATATCTTGGCCGAACAAAGCGGGTTGCGAACCAAACGCCTTTTCTTCCACGACTCTCTCAGCGATGAAATTTGCCTTTTCAGCAGAGTTAAAGCCGATTTGATAGCTGAAAAAGCCAAAAGCGGAAAATAAAAAAGCGATTAACAAGAGATGCATCAAAACATCGCTCTGCATGGAATCGTTATTTGCATTCATGATCAGCCATTTTGCGTTTTCTTGATTCGTTAAAATACAGCGCCCTGCTCAGTAAGGCGTCAACCTCAGTCAAAGCCTGCCAAGTAAAAACAGAACCAGAACAATGATTAAAATCGTCCCGATCACCCCGCTCGGTGCGTAACCCCAGCCCCGGCTATGCTGCCAGGTGGGAATAACGCCGACAAGCAGCAGAATCAGAACAATCAGTAAAACCGTGCCAAGTGAAAATGACATACTCGCTCTCCTTTCGCGTCAGGTTTGCCAAATAAAAGTCCGCCTAAATCAGCAGCGGTGCAGAAAGTCATTTTGCCAGGACTTATCTGCACCGCCTGATCAATCCTGATCAGCTTTCTTTCTTGACTTCCTCCTTGAGATCGCCAACTCCAGCCTGTACCTTGCCGGCATTTTTCTGGAATTTGCCTTTTTGTTCAAGGCGCTCATTTCCGACAACCTTGCCAGTTGCCTCTTTAACGGAACCTTTCGCTTCTTCGTAACGGCCTTTAACCTGTTCTTTGTTCATGGTGATTTCCCGAGATGAATGAGTCAGCATGGCAGCGCCAATTAATGCACGCCCCGAGTTCGGAATGAAAATCCCGATCACTCAAGACATAGATTACACTCGTGATCGCATCCAATCAGTGCGGAAGCCAACATAGGCTGAATTTTTAATCGCGGATCGGTCGATGTGTCGAACCAATTTTCAGTACTGGACAGCAAAAAAAGACTGAATTTTATTCAGCCTAAAAGCGGAGATTTATACCGATACGAACTGAAAATCAAAGACATAACCGGACACTCAATAACGCCCACCGGACTTCAGCAGGTAATTGCGCAGCTCAGTATCTTCAAGGCGCATACGCGCCAGCGTTCCGTGGGTGATGAGAACGAAGGACCGCATTACCTTATATGGCAACCGGGGGTGGTCTTCCTCCAGGGACTCCAGAGCGGCGGGCTCCAGGGTCAGGACCATGCTGTCACCGACCGAACGCAGCCCGAACACGTAAGCCGAATCGTCGATGAAGCTGCGAGTTCCAACGCATTCTCCCATGTGCATCTGGTACAGGATTTCCTCGTTCCCGGCACAGTCCCGATAGAATTGAATTGCCCCCGCCGCCTGCAGGAACAGTTTCTGGCACAATCCCCCTTCAGCGACCAGCACCTCACCGTCGCGCAGCGTGGTCATCCCCATTCGATCCGCGAGCGCCTGGATTTCGGCCTCATCGAGGTCGGTCGCCAGAATGGAGCGGCGAAGCGCTTCCAGCTTATTCATATCATGCATCGATCATTCACCTCTAAACTGCGTTCGCTCGGGATCAATGAGTCGAGAGAATGCCATACTGAACGTGATTTAGTGGCAACGAAATGAATTGCGCGATGCATTCATCTCCGTGCGACATGATGACGTGCTCCTGTTTTTATGGGTTAGCGCGGCAGGCCGCCAGATTCAACTCGTCGAGTCAATACCGACCTGCCGCGATGGCAAGGTTTTTAAAATCACTCGCCTTGTTCCGTGAAATCACCACACGATTGGACCGAAAAATCCGAACGCGCTGAGTAAGAAAAGTATCGCAATCACGATCACAATCGCGTTGACAACCTTCTTGACCGTCGCGTTCATCGGAATGAAACGGTTCACCGCCCAGAGTATGGCAGCAAAAGCGACCAGATTGATCAGAAGTTGAATGTAGGCCATGGTATGTCCTCGTTTATGGAATCAGTAGCAGTCCAGGAGGTTCCAGAAAGCATCTCTTTTCGTTCGCTTCATGAACTGCGTGTTTTCATTGAAAGAGGCCGGAACCTCAGACTCCGGCAATCGATGGACTGGAACGTCAATCACAACAGCATTCAGCCCTGCTGCAACAGCCTGCTCAGATCGGTAATCGCGGCATTCGCCCGGGAGATATAGGAGGCCATGACCAACGAGTGATTCGCCATCGGTCCGAATCCGGTGCCATTGAGAATCATTGGACTCCAGATCCTGTTCTGGGTATTCAGCAACTCGCGATTGATCTGTTGCAGTGAAACCAGAGCGTTTTTGTCATTGAGCACGGGCGCGAAATCGATCTCCATTGCCTGCAGGACATGGAGTAGCGCCCAGATGTAGCCGCGCGCCTCGAAGAAGATGTCGTCGATCTTGAGCCAGGGCGTCTTGGTCTGTATTTTCATGGGGACCGGCGTCGATTGACGGGCTTGGGGATCGCCCGCCAGGGCCGTATTCAGGTGCGCCTGACCGACCGCGTAGGACAGCCGTTGCGCGAGGCTTCCCAGCCGTTTTTCGACCGCCTCCAGGTACAGGGTCAGATTGTCGGCGCGCGCGAAGAACTGTCCATCCAGGGCCTGATCATCGGAGAGCCGGTTCAAATAACGATAGAGTGCTTCCGTGCCGTGGCGATATTCCGACTCGGTGGACGGCAGGATCCAGGAATCCGATTGGTAATTGAAATGGGGCTGCGCGATTTCCAGGTCAGCGTCCTCGACCGATTGCGATTGGGCGCGGCTGAAGTCATTGCGCATGGCGAGCATGAGATCGCGCAACCCGGTGAGTGCGCCGAATTCCCAGTTCGGGATGTTGTCCAGATAGATGCCTGGAAGACTGATGTCGTTGGCCAGATACCCGCCGGGCTTATCCAGCAGGGTTTCGGCGATACGGATAGCGGTCGCTGTGGTGGCGACGCCTGGAACCAGCTTGCTGTCGTCATGGTTGACCAGCGACAGGGCGTTCACGTGCACGTCGAACGTGGCTGGCGAACGCGACCAGATTAATCCCAGAATGATGACGATCACCAGATAGGTGATCAGGAAGAGTCCGCCGGTCCACCACAGACCTTTCTCTTTCCAGGTGTTCGGATGGTAATAGCTGACGACCTGGCTGGCTCTATGGGTCAGACCGGCCCTGACTGACGATGAACGATCATTCATTTCATGCTCCCGCCTCTCCGTAAAGAGAGACCGATAAGGTAAACCGGACGAACCCAGTGGCGTGAACGCTAGCTGGACCTGGGTACAACGAGTAAAAGTGCGCCAGCAACGATTGCCGCAATGCTCGCCCATTGTGGAATGTTGACGGTTTCCCGATCCTGGACGGTCAATTCAAGCGGGCCGATCCTGGCTTCCTGCGTCTCTTTGGTGAAACCGAACTGTCCATAGGCCAAACCCAATCCGCCAGCGACAATCAGTGCGACCGCAACGATGTTCAGTGTTTTCATTTTCCCGCTCTCCGTTCGATGTCCGGTGGGACTCATGGATCGCCATTGAGCAAGCAATTAGCGCATGCGTATCCCCGAAATGGGGCAAGCAGACCGAAGGCGGTCAGTAAACACAGAGTGACGACCAATGAGATCAGCGTCATGACCTATCTTCTGCATTCCAGTTTGATTGAATGTAGATTCGACGATAACCCCGACCTCATCGTGAGTCTGTTCGTTGGCGCACCGATCATTGGTCATTGTCGAGATTGATAACGATGCCTCTGCGCAGTGCGCGCCGCGCCCGGTACTGACTTCGGAGCATAAAGATCAAGTCACAGACGTTCGGTACGCCAGCGCACACAGGAGACGTATTTTTTATGCGCTATGTTTGTCAACGCACCGAATGAGAAGCAGGGGCGGGGCATCCTGACTCAATGACCCGCGCTTTCGCTCAGGTCCGACCCGATCAACAAAAAGAGCGCGCGTGCTATCCGTGAAAAATCCCGTCCTCTTTGTCAATCGCCTGCTGGCCATCCTGCCCAGCGACGACCGTCGATGGATTCTGGGTCACTGCGAGCCGGTCGAACTGCATCTGGCCGAGGTGATCAGCGAACCGGGCGAGCGCATTCGCTACGTTTATTTTCCGACTGACAGCTTTGTTTCCATGCTGACCTCGCCGGACGATCACGCCGGTCTGGAGGTGAGGCTGGTCGGTAATGAAGGGATGATCGGAACGCCCCTTATTCTGGGGGTCGAGGTGACGTTGCTGCGCACCTTTGTCCAGGGTGCGGGTCCGGCCTGGCGCATGACCCCGGAACGGTTCGGCGATGCGCTCCGCGAGAGCAGCGCCTTGCGCACGACGCTGAATCGCTATCTGTTCGTGCTGACGAGCGAGGTTGAACGGATGGTCGCCTGCACCCGCTTCCATGTCCTGGAGGCGCGTCTCGCCCGCTGGCTATTGATGACCCAGGACCGGGCGCATTCCGACCATTTGCACATTACCCATGAATTTCTGGCCTCGATCCTCGGTGTGCGCCGCGTCGGCGTGACCAAGGCAGCCAGCGCACTGCAACAGCGCAGGCTGATTCAGTATCAGCGGGGGAATATCGCGATTCTCGACCGCGCCGGATTGATCGATGCCGCCTGCGGCTGTTATGGAACCTCAGAAGCCATGTACGACCGGATCATGGGGTGATGCGTGCGGGCGCCGGATGGCGATCATCTCAGACGATGAGCAGTCTGGATCCGAGGCCTCAGTCTGGCTTTGGCAGCGCGTCCAGAGTGCTTTCGATCCACTCCTCCACGGCTGTATTGATCTCAGCCGCCTTGCGTCCCTGGGTCTCCAGCAGGGGGCCGATCACGACATCAATGGTGCCCGGAGATTTGACAAAACGCCGGCGTCCCCAGAAATAACCGGCGTTATGTGCAATGGGGACGACCGGACGACCGCTGCGCTCGGCGAGCATGGCGCCGCCAATCGCATAAGGCTGACGGACGCCGGGCGCGACCCGGGTGCCTTCCGGAAAGATCACGATCCAGCGTCCCGCATTCAGAAGCCGTTCGCCCTCGCGGATGAGTTGCGCGGCGGCGCGGCGTCCTGCGGCGCGGTCGATGGCGATGGGGTGCAGTCGTTTCAGCGCCCAGCCGAAGACCGGGATCCGCATCAGTTCCTGCTTCAAGACCCAGGATTGCTCGAACGGCAGCATCGCCCGCAGAGCGATGATCTCCCAGGCGGATTGATGCTTGCAGAGCACGATGGCGGTGTCACGGGGCAGATGTTCAAGACCCTGCACGCGATAGTCGAGACGGCAGATCAGCCGCAGAGCCGCCAGATTGACACGCGCCCAGGAACGGGCGAGTCGTGCAATCAGGGTATCCGACACCATCCATCCAATCAGCAGGATGGCCAGCGAAAAGACCAGCGTCGAGCCGATGAAGAAGACTTGATAAATCAGCGAACGAAGCAGGAGCAGCATCATCTGTTTTAAATCCTGTCCAATTAAACCGCGCCATGTGCGATATGCCACGTCTTTGGTTTGGATCGATCTTGGCGACATCGACGACCGTGTGTGCTGGCGCGGTTTAAGGTATTAAAAAATATAAAATTTAAACCGCGTCCCAGCCAAGGGCCGTCGATGCGCCAAACACCGAATCTCACTCGAAACTGAGCATCTCGCTCTGGACGCGGTTTAAATCTGAAGCAGTGCATTGGCCACGGCGCGGAGATCCGCACGGACCGGAACCACCGCCAGTAAAGAATCATGCGGTTGCGCCTGGATGCTGGTCAGCGTCTGCTGTCCCTTGCCGGTCAGCACCAGCCAGGGAGCCGCCCCCACGGCAAGGGCCGACTCCAGGTCGCGCCTGGAGTCGCCCACGACCGGCACACCCCGCAGATCGACATGCAGCCGGCTGGCAATCTCGTCGAGCAGTCCGGTGCGCGGCTTGCGGCAGTCGCAGTGGTCGGCTGGCGCATGCGGACAGAAGGCGATCAGCTCGATCCGCCCGCCCTGCGCCGCGACCAGATCGTGCAGCCGCTGGTGCATGGCGTTCAGCTCGACGCACGAAAACAACCCGCGCGCCAGTCCGGACTGGTTGGTCGCGACGGCGATCCGATAGCCGGCCTGAGCGAGACGGGCGATGGCCTCGATGCTGCCGGGCAGCGGCTTCCATTCCTGGACCGATTTGACATAGTCGTCCGAGTCTTCATTGATGACTCCGTCCCGATCCAGAATCAGCAGGCGCCCGGCGGTCACGACGCCTGGAGACGCGAGAGATCCGCCACCAGCAGAAAGAGCGCCGCCAGCGACTGGAGCAGCCGGATGCGATTCTCGCGCACCGCCGGGTCATCCGCCATGACCATGACCTCGGTGAAGAAGGCATCGACCGCTTCACGCAGCCCGGCCAGGGTTTCCAGGATGCCGATGTAGTCGCGTTGCGCGACGAGCGGCGCAATCTGTCCGCCCAGTTCATCGATTCGGGCCGCGAGCCGGATCTCGGCTGGATCAGTCAGCAGATCAGGATTGATCTGACCGGTCGCCGCGCCGTCCATGTCGTTCTTGCTCAGGATATTGCGGATCCGCTTGTTGGCGGCGGCCAGCGACTCGGCGGCGGGCAGCGCCCGGAAGGCGACCACCGCCGCGATCCGCCGGTCCAGATCCCAGGGATTGGTGACACCACTGTGCAGGACGGCCTCCACGGTATCGCCCGCAATCCCCCGCTCGCCATAATAGCCGCGCAGCCGTTCGAGCATATAGGCCAGTACCGCGTCCACCGTGTCGTCGCTCAGGACACCGGTCGCATGGCCGGCGGCGGCGGTCTCCAGCAGTTCACGCAGATCGAGATCGAGCGGGGTCTCGATCAGGATCCGCAGCACGGCAATGGACGCGCGCCGGAGTGCGTAGGGATCACGGGTGCCGGTCGGACGCAGACCGATACCGAAGATGCCGACCAGGGTATCGAGACGGTCAGCAATGGCGAGCGCCTTGCCGCAGGCACCGGCGGGCAGGGCGTCGCCGGCAAAACGCGGCAGATACTGTTCGTCCATGGCGGCGCTGACATCCGGGGCCTCATTGGCGCGCGCAGCGTAGTAGCGCCCCATGATTCCCTGGAGACCGGGGAATTCATAGACCATCGCGGTGACGAGGTCGCATTTGGCAAGCCGCGCGGCGCGTTCGATCTGCTGTGGATCGGCCCCAAGCGCGGGCGCCAACTGACGGCCCAGCCGCGCGACGCGCCGGCTCTTGTCGGCCAGGGTGCCGAGTTTGTCCTGAAAAACGACCGTCTCCAGACGCGCGGCGAAGGCGTCGAGCGGCTGTTTGAGATCCTGCGACCAGAAAAAGGCGGCATCGGCGAAACGGGGCCGGATCACCCGTTCATTGCCGGCACGCACCCGCTCCGGCTCACGACTGACCAGATTGGCGATGGCGATGAAGGCCGCCTGCAATCTGCCCTGACGGTCTTCGAGCGGAAAATATTTCTGATTGCTCTGCATGGTCTCGATCAGCACCTCCGGCGGGATCTCCAGGAAGCGGTCATCGAAATGACAGAGCAGCGCCTGCGGCCATTCAACCAGGGCGGTCACTTCATCCAGCAGATCGGGATCGATCCGTGGGGTCAGACCCTGTTCATCCGCCAGTGCCCTGACCTGGGCGCGGATCAGGTCGCGCCGACGCTCGAACGACGCCTCGACCGAGCCGGTGGTACGCAGTGTCTCGGCGTAGTCGCTGGCTGAATCGAGCGTGATGGGATCGGGATGATGGAAGCGATGGCCGCGCGTGGCGGCGCCCGCCTCCACACCAAGCACGGTGCCGCTGACGGGTGTCGAGCCCATCATGAGACAGACCCATTGCACGGGCCGGACGAATTCTTCGTCGCGACTCCCCCAGCGCATGCGTTTGGGGATGGGCAGTCCGGCCAGCGCGGCCTCGGTCATCGCGGGCAACAGGCTGGCGGTGTCCTGGCCCGGTTTCAGACTGCGGAAGCTCAACCAGGCGCCTTTGTCGGTCTCTTCACGTCCGAGTGCGTCCATCTCGACGCCGCATGAGCGGGCAAAGCCGAGCGCGGCGGGCGTGGGCTGACCCTCGGCGGTGAAGGCCGCCTGCACCGCCGGCCCGCGCCGGACGGTCTCCTGATCGGGCTGGCGGGTGAGAATGCCGCGCACCAGCAGCGCGAGTCGCCGGGGCGCGGCGAAGCGTTCGATCTCGTCGAAGGCGATTCCCTGGGCGACAAGCTGCGACCGCAGACCCTCGGCGAACGCCTGCGAGAGTGTGGGCAATGCCTTGGGCGGGAGTTCCTCGGTGCCGATCTCGATCAGCAGATCAGTGAATGTATCCAATGTCCTCTCCCGCTACGCTGTCAACATCGGGAAGCCGAGCGACTCCCGTTTCTCGTAATACGCCTGCGCCACGGCGCGCGACAGGGTGCGCACCCGCAGGATGAAGCGCTGCCGTTCGGTGACTGAGATCGCGCCCCGTGCATCCAGCAGATTGAAGGTGTGGGATGCCTTCAGGACCTGCTCATAGGCCGGCAGCGGCAGACCCTTTTCGATCAGTTGCGCGCTGATCCGCTCGCAGGTGTCGAATTGCGCGAAGAGCGCGGCGGTGTCGGCCAGCTCGAAGTTATAGGTGGACTGCTCGACCTCGTTCTGATGATAGACATCGCCATAGGTGACGACCCCGGCAGGCGAACGGCTCCACACCAGATCGTAGACGCTCTCGACCTCCTGGAGATACATGGCGATGCGCTCCAGGCCATAGGTGATCTCGCCGGTCACGGGACGGCAGTCGAGACCGCCGACCTGCTGGAAATAGGTGAACTGGGTCACTTCCATGCCGTTGAGCCAGACCTCCCAGCCCAGGCCCCAGGCGCCGAGCGTCGGCGACTCCCAGTTGTCCTCGACGAAGCGGATGTCATGCACCAGCGGATCGATGCCGAGCCGGCGCAGCGAATTCAGATAGAGTTCCTGGATGTCGATCGGCGACGGCTTGAGCACGACCTGATACTGGTAGTAATGCTGGAGCCGATTCGGATTTTCGCCGTAACGCCCGTCGGTCGGGCGGCGCGAGGGCTGGACATAGGCGCTGCGCCAGGGCTCAGGACCGATGGAACGCAGAAAGGTCGAGGGATGGAAGGTGCCGGCGCCGACTTCCATGTCGTAGGGCTGCACCACGACACAGCCCAGATCGGCCCAATAGCGTTCCAGTGCAAAGATGAGACCTTGAAAGGTCGAGAGATCCTCGGATTCGAGACTCAAAACAGGCTCCTTCGGCGAGGCGGTGAAGAAAACGACGCAGTATATAAGAATCTTCCTGGCAGAAGTGGATGCGCTGTTTTGGTGCACTGCGGGCGTCGATCCGGCTATTTCGGTGCACGGAGAGAGATGACAGGCTCAACAGTCTGTCTGGATCGCTGGACGACCGACATTCAGCCCCGTCGCTCGCGTCAGCGTAGCCTAACCCGACATTCCGTGAGACGAAGTCAGGTCACGGTGCGCGTTAAGCCTTTGAGCAAACAATGAAAACCTGTAGCGACGCGCGCCTGACCCGACCGACGGGCCGGACGCGATTCAAGGCGATTTCCGGGAAAGTTCGTACCTGCAATCAAATTTTTTCGACAGGATGAACAGGATTTTTAAACCGCTGTTTTCAATCCTGTTAATCCCGTTAATCCTGTCCAAATCAACACCTTGCTTCGGGCATGAGGCATCCAGGAAACCGCCTGATTGGCGTGTTCTTTGCTTACGCGCTACGAGGCGATGGAGTGCGCGATCCGATCCCTGATGTCCTGTCGCGAAAGCGGTGCCGGCATCCTCTGTTTTGAGCGGGATTCGTCACGTCGCGCAGCGAGTCGTGCAGCGCGATCCATGACCTGTTAGGCTTCGGCGCCGGATGTGATGCCGACTGGATCGACACGTTGCCCGGCGTTGCATCGCTTTAAATTCAGCCGGTCACGCTTTTTCAGAACTCAAGTATCGGAGACGATCCAATGACAGATGTCATTAAGATGATTCAAGACAACGAAGTGAAGTTCGTCGATTTCCGCTTCACGGACACCCGTGGCAAGGAGCAGCATGTCTCCATGCCAGCGAGCGTGGTCGATGATGAAATGTTCAAGGACGGCAAGATGTTCGACGGCTCGTCGATCGCCGGCTGGAAGGGAATCGAGGCGTCTGACATGGTCCTGATGCCGGATCCCGAGACGGCGGTGCTGGATCCCTTCTCCGACGAGAATACCCTGATCGTTCGCTGCGACATCCTCGAACCCGACACCATGACCGGCTATGAGCGCGATCCGCGTTCCGTCGCCAAGCGCGCCGAGGCCTATCTCAAATCGACCGGCATCGCCGATACCGCTTTCTTCGGTCCCGAGCCTGAATTCTTCATCCTCGACGATGTCCGCTGGGGCGCCGACATGAGCGGCTGCTTCTACAAGGTCGATTCCGAAGAGGCCGGCTGGAACTCCGAGCGCGTCTTCCCCGATGGCAACATGGGGCATCGTCCCGGCATCAAAGGCGGTTACTTCCCGGTCCCGCCGGTCGATTCGCTGAACGATCTGCGCGCGGCCATGTGTCTGACGCTCGAAGAAATGGGCGTGGCGGTCGAGGTCCATCACCACGAGGTCGCCACCGCCGGCCAGTGCGAGATCGGCACCCGCTTCGACACCCTGGTGCGTCGCGCCGACAAGAACCAGATCACCAAGTATGTGGTGCAGAATGTCGCCCACGCCTATGGCAAGACGGCGACCTTCATGCCCAAGCCGCTGGTCGGCGACAACGGCAGCGGCATGCACGTCCACCAGTCGCTGAGCAAGGATGGTCAGAACCTCTTTGCCGGCGACAAATACGGCGGTCTGTCCGACACCGCGCTCTATTACATCGGCGGCATCATCAAGCACGCCCGCGCGCTCAACGCCATCACCAACGCCTCGACCAACTCCTACAAGCGTCTGGTGCCCGGTTTCGAGGCCCCGGTCATGCTGGCCTATTCGGCCCGCAACCGCTCCGCCTCCATCCGCATCCCGCACTGCGCCAGCCCCAAGGGTCGCCGCATCGAAGTCCGCTTCCCGGACTCCACCGGCAATCCCTACCTGTCGTTTGCGGCGATGATGCTGGCGGGTCTCGACGGCATCCAGAACAAGATCCACCCCGGCGATGCCATGGACAAGGATCTCTATGACCTGCCGCGCGAAGAGGCAAAGGCCATCCCGACCGTCTGCCATTCGCTCGACATGGCCCTGGAATGCCTCGACAAGGACCGTGACTTCCTGACCGCTGGCGGCGTCTTCACCGACGATCTGATCGACAGCTATATCGCGCTCAAGATGACCGAGGTCACCCGCATTCGCATGACGACCCACCCGGTCGAATTCGACATGTATTACAGCCTCTAAAGCAATCCGTCGCTCCGCTCAACGCTTGCACGGTGCAGGGACGCACCGCTTCTCATCAGATCTTCCCGCTCCTGACTCCACCCCGATTCACAGGCCGCCAATGACGATGATTGGTCATTGTGTGCGCGAAGGCGCTCGGCTATCCTCTCGGCATGACGATCAGAGCCCTCCTGTTTCTTGCCCTCGTGCCTGGCACCGCACTCCATGCGGAGATTTACCGCTGGGTGGACGCCGATGGTCAGGTGCATTTCTCCGACCGTCGGATGCAGGGCGCGGAACGCACGGGGATCCCAACCGCCGCGACCCGCGCGCCCAACCCTCCAGCCGCGACGCCACCGGAAGCGGACGAGGCGGCGTTCCTCGGCCCCTATACCGCATTTGAAATCGTCGCGCCCGGCGCCAACGAAACCCTGACCCAGGACAAGAGCGATCTGGCCGTCAGTCTCATCCTCGATCCGCCGCTGCTGGAGGGACATCGCGTCGAAGCCGTGCTCAATGGCGTCGCGGTTCCGCTCGCAAACGCCGCGACACAGTTCAGACTGAGCGGCGCCAGTTTCGGCAGTCATCGTCTACAGGTGCAGATCCGCGATGCCGATGGAGATCTCATCGCCCGCACCGCCCTCCAAAGCGTTCATCTCCGCCAAACCCAAGCCCCTCAGGAACCCCAGGAACCCGGCCTCCTGCGTTAAAACGCGCCTGACGGACAATCGGCTGTGTTCGTGTATTGATTCAACCTCGCTCAATTCACAAACGCTTTCGCTGGCGCATTTTAAAATATGGAATGATTTATGCTTAAATCTCGCATGTAATGTGACTTTTCATATCTTAAACCGTGCCCGCTCCCATGATCGTCGATGCTGCCAAGGTCGATCCAAACCAAAAACATTGCAGACTGCACTGGACGCGGTTTAACCAGGGTCGGAATCACAGCAGACAGCCATTTGGATGACGCCACATGACGAATCAGCCAGCAGGCAAACCGGCGATTGAGCGGACGATTCTCGACCATCTCAATACCGCCGTGATGCTCTTCGACAAGGATCTTTATCTGCGGTACATCAATCCCGCCGCCGAGGTGCTGTTTGAGGTCAGTTCCAGACATCTGGTCGGCCTGCATGCGGCCCATCTGCTGCCCTGCCCGGATACCCAGGTCGAGCAGCGTCTGGCTGAGGCGCTGTCCTCACGCCATCCCTTTACCGAACGCGAGATCAATGTCAGTGTCGGCGACGGTCGCACCAAAACGGTGAACTGCACCGTGCTCCCCCTGAACCATTTTGACTCAGACCAGGAAGTGCTGGTTGAGCTTTATCAGGTGGATCGCCAGTTACGCATCACGCGCGAGGAGCATCTGCTGTCGCAGCATCAGGCGACCCAGGCGCTGATCCGGGGACTGGCGCATGAAATCAAGAATCCGCTCGGCGGTCTGCGCGGTGCGGCGCAACTGCTGGAGCAGGAACTCCCCGATCCCGGCCTGCGCGAATACACGCGGATCATCATCGACGAGGCTGACCGCTTGCAGGCGCTTGTGAATCGCATGATCGGATCCAATCGCCTGCCGCGACGCGAACCCGTCAATATTCACGACATCCTGGAGCATGTCCGGGGGCTCATTCTGGCCGAATTCCCGCGCGGCCCCGAGGTGCTGCGCGACTATGACCCCAGCATCCCGGATGTCATGGCCGATGCAGACCGGCTGATTCAAGCCTTTCTCAATCTGGCCCGCAATGCCGCCGCCGCCGCAGGCGTCTACGGTCATCTGGAATTACGGACCCGCGTCCTGCGCCAGTTCACCATCGGCCATCGGCGTCATCGACTGGTGCTCCAGGCTCAGGTTCGCGACAACGGCCCCGGCATCCCCGAGGAGATCCGCAATCAGATCTTTTTCCCGATGGTCTCCGGCCATCCGAGCGGCACGGGTCTGGGGTTGCCGATCGCCCAGGAGCTCATCAGTCAGCACGGTGGACTGATCGAATGCGACAGCCGTCCGGGGGACACCGCCTTTTTTGTCTATCTGCCGCTGGAGACTGCCCATGACGAGAGAGCCTGAGGTCTGGGTGATCGATGACGACCGTTCGATTCGCTGGGTGCTGGAACGGGCGTTGCGCAAGGCCGCGCTGCACGTCACCTGTTTTTCCAACGGGGTCGGGGTGATGGAGGCGCTGCAACGCGAACAGCCCGATGTCATCCTCACCGATGTCCGCATGCCGGGAATCGATGGGCTGGATCTGCTGCGCCAGGTCGCGGCGCGCTATCCGGGGCTGCCGGTCATCATCATGACCGCACATTCCGATCTGGACAGCGCGGTGTCCGCCTTCCACAGCGGCGCATTCGAGTATCTTCCCAAGCCATTCGATCTGGACGAAGCCGTCTCGCAGGTCAATCGCGCCTGCCGGCGTGGACGTGATGAGCGCACCGAAGAGGCGATCACCGCCAAGGGGCCGGACATCATTGGCGAAGCACCAGCGATGCAGGATGTGTTTCGCGCCATCGGGCGGCTCGCTCGTTCGCATATCACCGTCCTCATCAATGGCGAATCCGGCACCGGCAAGGAGCTGGTCGCGCATGCCCTGCACCGGCACAGCCCGCGCAGCGACCGGCCATTCATCGCGCTCAACATGGCGGCCATCCCGCACGACCTGCTGGAATCCGAACTCTTCGGCCACGAGCGCGGCGCCTTTACCGGCGCGCAGTCACGCCGTGAGGGACGCTTCGAGCAGGCCGATGGCGGCACCCTCTTTCTCGACGAGATCGGCGATATGCCCGCCGAATTGCAGACCCGTCTGCTGCGCGTGCTGGCCGACGGCGAGTTCTATCGCATCGGCGGCACCGCGCCGACCAAAGTGGATGTCCGCATCATCGCCGCCACCCATCAGAATCTGGAGGAACTGGTACGCCAGGGCCGTTTCCGTGAGGATCTGTTCCATCGGCTCAATGTCATCCGTATCCATCTGCCGGCTCTGCGTGATCGACGTGAAGACGTTCCGCTGCTGATGCGTCACTTTCTTGCCCAGGCCGCATTGGAACTGAGCTGCGAACCCAAAACGCTGTTACCGAGCGCCATCGACCAGTTGCAGCGCCTCGACTGGCCGGGCAACGTCCGCCAACTCGAAAACACGGCGCGCTGGCTGACGGTCATGGCGTCGGGCAAGCAGATCCATGCCGAAGACCTGCCGCCGGAGTTGAGCGCCGCCTTCAATGACACCGCGCGGGACGAATCCTGGGAGAACGCGCTACGTCGCTGGGCGCGTCAGCGTCTGCAACAGGGACAGGAAGCCATTCTTGGCACGGCCTTGCCGGCCTTTGAGCAGATTCTGATTCAGGTCACGCTGGAGCACACCGGCGGGCGGCGCCAGGAAGCCGCCAGACGCCTCGGCTGGGGGCGCAATACCCTGACCCGCAAGATCAAGGAGCTGGGCCTGGAGACCGATGCAGACACGGAGGATCCGCCGCCAGGATCCCGTTAAACCGCGTCTGCACCAAGGCCGGCAAGTTGAGATGACACCGCGCGGTGCCGCGCGGACTATGCCGCATAGTGAAGCACGGCCAGCCCTTGCGCAGCCGCTTCCCGATAGAAAGCGACCAGCTTGTCGAATTCGTCCAGTAGATCCTGCTCTTCGTCCTGGAAATATTCGAGGTGGTACAGCTCATCTGCACCGGAAAGATTGTGCAAACCGTCCAGCAGTTGCGCGTGCGTCCAGTTGGACAGACGCTCCGCATGACCCTGCACGAGCGCCGGATCAACCACCTCGCAGCCGTTTGACAGCACATCATCGAAGAATCGATTGCTGCGAATCCCCGCGCCCGCCAGCAGCCTGTTCAAAATGTCCCAGGCGGTTCCGATGTCAGTCGAGAGCAGACATCTGGCTTCGCCCTCGATCCATTCATTGACCAGGGACTGATCACGCTCCATTGCCGCGACGTCTTCTGCGGCGAATGCCTGAAAAAACAGATTCATGCTCACGCGATTGTTTCCTGTGGTGCAGGTTGTGAGGGTTTTATCTGGCGTGATGTCTCGCGCTATCCCTTGTGGAAGCAAAAGCAAATCCCGCGCGCTCAAGCATCCCGCAACCGTCGCCCACAGATCAACGCCCAATCCTCGCGAATGCGGGTTGGATCGAGTTCGATCCGACCCGCATAAGCGGCGCGGACGTTCTCAACCTGCTCGGCGAGGACGCCGGAGAGCACCAGATCGCCCGCTGGCTTCAGTAGCCCGACCAGCCGGGGTGCGAGTTCGATCAGCGGGCCGGCGAGGATGTTCGCCAGCACGCAATCGACGGCGAGATCCGGCATGTCCTGCGGCAGATGGATGTCGAGCCGGTCGGCGACGCCGTTGGCGGCGGCATTCTCGCGCGTGGCGTCGAGCGCCTGCGGGTCATGATCGACCGCAATGGCGCGGGCCGCGCCGAGCTTGAGTGCGGCGATGGCAAGAATTCCCGAGCCGCAGCCGAAATCGAGGACGGTTTTGCCGACAAGCGTCGCACCGTCGAGCCATTCCAGACAGAGCGCGGTGGTGGCGTGGTGTCCGGTGCCGAAGGCCAGCCCCGGATCAAGCGCGACCACGATGGCGTGCGGATCGTCGGGATCCTGGCCATGCGGGCAGACCCACAGGCGCTGGCCGAAACGGGTGGGCCTGAAGGTGTCGAGCCAGACCCGTTCCCAGACCTGATCTTCGATCCGTTCGACACGCGGCGCTTTGCCCAACTGCGCGGTCAGGTGCTGCGCGAGCCGCCCGACCAGCGCCTCGGTTTCCGGGTCGCACTCGAACAGGGCCGAGAGCGTCACCTCCGACCACAGCGGGGTCTCGCCGGGACCGGGTTCGAGCTGGGGTTCATCGCCGGCATCGCCGAGCGTGACCGACAGCGCGCCCGCGATCTCCAGATTCAGCGAGAAGTGTTCCGACCGCTCGCGCGGGACATCGAATGAGAGTTGCAGCCAGGGCATTTTCAGGAGATTTCCAGGAAGGTTCGTACCCGTCCGAAACGCCGTCAATGGACAGGATTAACAGGATTTTTCAAGATTAAACCGCGTCCAGTGCGATATGCGTAATTTTCAATTTGTGTTTGGCTCTGGGAAAGTCAACGACATCAGTGGAGACGCGGTTTAAAATTTTATATTTTTTAATATCTTAAACCGCGCCAGCTCCGATAATCCTTGAGTCTGCCAGGGCCGATTCGATCCACAAAGATCGCATACCGTGCTGGGCGCGGTTTAACAGGATCAAAAACAATTTGTTACAAATCCCGTTCATCCTGTTAATCCTGTCTATTTCAGGTGCGTCAAGGCAGGCATTTCTCGGGAAATGGCCTTAAAGCCCGAGTTTCTTCTCAAGGTAATGGATATTCGCCCCGCCTGCGAGGAAGGCACCATCCTTCATGATCGAACGCTGGAGCTTGATATTGGTGTTGATGCCGTCGATGACGGTCTCGCGCAGGGCGTTGGACATGCGGGCGATGGCCGACTCGCGATCCTCGCCATGGGTGATGAGCTTGCCGATCATCGAGTCGTAATAACGCGGCACCGTATAACCGCTGTAGATATGGGTCTCCATCCGCACCCCCGGCCCACCAGGCGCGTGGAATTCGGTGATCTTGCCGGGACAGGGCAGGAAGGTTTCGGAATCCTCGGCGTTGATCCGGCACTCAATGGCGTGCCCGCGCAGCACGATATCCTGCTGCCGGTAGCGCAGCGGCTCGCCAGCGGCGACGAGGATCTGTTCCTTGACGATGTCCACCCCGGTGACCATCTCGGTGACCGGATGCTCGACCTGGACGCGGGTGTTCATCTCGATGAAATAGAAATGCCCATTTTCGTACAGAAACTCGAAGGTGCCGGCGCCGCGATAGCCGATACTGCGGCAGGCCGCCGCACAGCGTTCGCCGATCTCGCGCCGCTGGGCCTCGGTGATGCCAGGCGCGGGCGCTTCCTCAACCACCTTCTGATGACGCCGCTGCATCGAGCAGTCGCGCTCACCGAGATGGATGGCGTTGCCCATCTGATCGGCCAGGAGCTGGAACTCGATGTGGCGCGGGTTCTCCAGGTACTTTTCCATGTAGACCATGTCGTTGTTGAAGGCCGCCGCGGCCTCTGCCTTGGTCAGCGCGATGGCGTTGAGCAGGGTGGCCTCGGAGTGCACCACGCGCATCCCGCGTCCGCCGCCGCCGCCGGACGACTTGATCATGATCGGATAGCCGATCTCGCGCGCCAGTTCCAGGGTGCGCTTCTTATTGTCGTCGATCGGGCCGTCCGAGCCGGGCACGCAGGGCACGCCAGCGGCCTTCATGGCGGCGATGGCCGAGACCTTGTCGCCCATCAGACGGATGGTCTCGGGTCGGGGACCGATGAAGATGAAGCCCGAGCGCTCGACACGCTCGGCGAAGTCGGCGTTCTCCGACAGGAAGCCATAGCCGGGATGGATGGCGACCGTGTCCGTGACCTCGGCCGCGCTGATGATGGCCGGCACGTTGAGATAACTCTGGAGCGAGGACGCCGGCCCGATGCAGACGGATTCGTCCGCCAGCAGCACATGCTTCAGGTCGCGGTCGGCCTCGGAATGCACGGCGACGGTCTTGATGCCGAGTTCGCGGCAGGCACGCAGGATACGCAGCGCGATCTCGCCCCGGTTGGCGATCAGAACCTTCTCGATCATTGCAGACATGATGGGGGTGTCTTCAGTAAAGGGCGGCGGGCTGAACACTCGGTCATCAACCCGTGCCGCCGTGCGTGGACGAGCGCCCGGCGATCACGCGCCGGACAGACCTGAGCCATTATTCGATCACGAACAGCGGCTGGTTGTATTCGACCGGCTGGCCGTTCTCGACCAGGATGCGCTTGACCGTTCCGGCCTGCTCGCACTCGATCTGGTTGAGGATCTTCATCGCCTCGATGATGCACAGGGTTTCGCCGGCCTTGACGGTCTGTCCTTCCTCGACGAAGGATTTGGCGCCGGGTGAGGGCGAACGGTAGAAGGTGCCAACCATCGGCGAACGCACGATCTCGCCTTCGATCTCGTCCAGCGGACTGCTGACGACGGGCGCCGCCGCAGGCGCTGCTGCAACCGGTGCGTTCGCCGCCTGCATCGGTTGCGGCATATAAAGCGGCATCGCGCCGCTGCCATGCCGGCTGATGCGCACCGACTCCTCGCCTTCGTGGATCTCGATCTCTGCCACATCGGATTGCTCCAGCAGCTCGATCAGCTTCTTTACCTTGCGGATATCCATGGTCAGTGGGTCTCGTTCGTGTGGTCTGGCGCCAGGCGACTGAGCGCGGCGCGCAACGCCAAGGCGTATCCCTCGGCCCCGAGTCCGCTGATCACGCCCACCGCGATGTCAGAAAAATAGGAGTGGGCGCGGAACGGCTCGCGGGCATGCACATTCGACAGGTGCACTTCGATAAAGGGGATCGCAACGGCAAGCAAAGCATCGCGCAGGGCGACGCTGGTATGGGTGAAAGCGGCCGGGTTGAAGAGGATGAAACGCACATCGTCCTGTGGCGCGCGATGGATGGCATCGATCAGGACGTGTTCAGCGTTGCTCTGGATGAATTCAATGCGATGACCCGCCGTCTGCGCGGTCAGCTCCAGTCCGAGTCGGATGTCGGCCAGGGTCGTGCGACCGTAATGTCCGGGCTCGCGCGAGCCGAGCAGATTGAGATTGGGTCCATTGAGGACCAGGATTGCGGCCATCGCGCCAGGTGCCTGTGAGTCGGTTGGGGAGTGCCGCACATCCGGTCAGGATAGGCGACGAATCGCGGCGAATTGTGCGGAGTTTGCGCAATCTTGTCCAGCACTTGCCCGCTCAGGCGGAACCGTCCCCTGGGTGGATTTTCAACAGAGGAAATCGCCCAGCCGCAACCCCTTGCCATTATCCCGATAAGCGGCCTGAGCCAGAAACAGCTCGGCAGCGGCGAGCGCGTCACTCAGTGCATTGTGGGCGCCATAGCGGGGAAGGTTGTAACGGCTGCCAAGCGAGTGCAGACGCAGATCCGATGCCTTGAAGGGAATCTGTCGCCGCTCGAAGGTGCGGTGTGCCAGCACCTGGGTGTCGATGACTCGCGGCGTGAAGAGTTCACGCCCCCAGAGCCGTTTGCAGGCATGCGACAGGAACCCCTGCTCGATGCTCGCATGATGAGCGATCATGACCCTGCCGGCGAGCACCGGCAGCAGTTCGGTCAGCACATCAATGAGTTCGCCGCCCTGCGCCGACTGATCGTCGGTGATCTGATGAATCACGGCGCTGGCCTCCGGAATCGAGCGATCGATGCGCACCACGCGATGGCATGCCGTCGAAAGATCGATTGAAATCCCGCGCACGATCACATAACCGACGCTCAGGATCAGATCCCGACGGCTGTCGAGCCCGGTCGTCTCCAGGTCGATGGCGAGATACTCCTGGTGACGATAGTCCGTGCGCGGGTGCGCAAACGGCTGCTCCAGATAGTCGCGCAATGGGCCCGGCGGTGCGTGGCGCAGGTGCCAGCGACGCCGCCAGTCGAGCAAGGATGGCATGAGCGGCTCCCTGGCCTTGATGAACGGATATTAGGCGAAGCGACCCGCCTGATGGCGCTGTCCCAGGGATTCCTGCATGGTGTTGATCAGCAGAAAGGCCTCCTTGAGATGACCGCGCTCAAGCGGCGACAGATCTTCCGGCGAGAGAAAATTGTCCGCCCCGCGCCCGTTGCGCAACTGGCGCGCCTGATGGCGCATGCGCAGGGTGCCGATGAATTCGATGGCATCGATCAGGTTGGCCGAGCCCTCCCGGCTCAGCACCCCGCGCTCGGCGGCGACCTGCAAACGCTCGATGGTATTGGTCTCGGGGATACCGGCGGACAGCGCGTAGATCCGTGCCAGATCAATGATGGGGACCAGACCCCGGTGTTTGATGTCGAAAGTCTGGTCGTGGTCGCCGCCATGGATCAGCACGATATTGCGGAAAAAGCCCAATGGCGGGCGCGTCTTGAGCGCGTTCGCGGTCATGTAGGCGATGAAGATGCGATTGGTGCGGGAGCGTTCGAGGATGCGCTCCTGCAATTCCTCGAACAGGTTTTCGGGGTCGTGGACCGCACGCAGGTCGAAAAAGACGCTGGAGAGCATCAGCGCCATCGGTTCCGGCTTGACGATCCAGTTGGCGAAGTATTTGTGCCAGATGCGCAGCGGCTGACGCCATTTGGGATTGGACGCCATGACCTCGCCGGGGCAGTAGATGAAACCGCAGGCGGCAAGACCGTCGTTGACGAATTTGGCGAGCGCGGCGAAATAGGCGTCATCTTCGGGCTGGGCATGGTCAGCGATCAGCAGCGCATTGTCCTGATCCGAGTGTGACGACTGCTCGCGCCGCGCCTGCGAGCCGCCCGCCATCCAGGCATAGGGCACGGGCGGAGAGCCGAGATCGGCCTCCGCCATTTCGATCAGACGCAGGGTGATGGCGTCGGTGATGGCGCTGATCGCCTGTCCGACCGAGTTGGCGGTCGCGCCGCTGGCGATCAGATGCACCTGCAATTCGGTGATCTTGGCGCTGATCTGGATCAGCGTCTCGATGGAGTTGGTACGATGGATATCGCCGACCAGATAGATCGCATTGGCGCTCTGGTAGCGTGTCAGATCAGTGGACGAAATGAGCCCGGCCACCCGTTTGCCGTCGAGCACGGGCAGATGGTGGACGTTCAGCCGGGTCATGGCGATGAGCGCCTGGAAGCCCAGGGTCTCCAGGTCCACCGTGACCAGTTTTTCGGTCATGATCTCGCGCACCGGACGCTCGATCGACAGCCCGACGGCGACGCAGCGGTTGCGCAGATCGCGGTCGGTGATCATGCCGGCCAGATGCTCGCCTTCCATCAGCATGAGTGAGGAGACGTGATGCGCGGACATGATTTTGGCCGCCTCGCGGATGCTGGTCTCGGGCGTGGCCGTAATGGGCGCACGATTGACCATGTCCCGCACCCGCACCGTCATCAGGCCAGTCCCGGCGTTCGGCGTATCGACCATGACATCCAGCGCCTTGCGCAGCCGGTTCGAGACCGACTGCTCGAAGTGCTCGGCGAAGGCCGCGTGCTCTGCCCGCAGGATCGACAGATCCGCACAGGGCAGAATGTAGACGAGGGTGTCCTCGGCGGTCATGCCCCGGTAGCTGGCATCCTGTGGCGCATCGCCGCACTGCATGTCGTAGAGATCGCCTTCAGCCAGTTTGCTGACCAGCTCGCCCTGCGGATCACGCAATTCGACCGCACCCCGACGCAGGATATAGAGATAGGACTGATCGGCGTCCTCCGGCGGAAAGACGGTTCCGCGACGGAAATAACGTACCGACAGATGCTTCGGCAGACGCGCCAGCGTCTCCTCCGGGAGCTGATCGAAGGGCGGGCGGCTGGCCAGGAATTCCTGGATTTCGATCAGTTCGATGTCCATCGCGTAATACCCTGTTGGTTCATTTTGGATGGCGGCGGCAGTTCGATGCAGCGAGCAGGCTCACAGGCGGTCATGGTGGAGATCTTAATCTGAAAGCACGTCAAAACCGAGCGGAAACACAGCACGAGTTGAGGCGATACCGGGACTGCGTCATCAGGAGCGAACATCAGGCTGGACATGGTTTAGAACCTCGGCCAGCCTTTGCAGCCGGATGGGCTTGGTCGCGAAGTCGTTCATTCCCGCATCAAGACAGGCCCGCCGGTCCTCTTCGGTGGCATTGGCTGTCAGCGCGATGATCCGAGGCTGACAGGGGTCCGGCTGGATCTGGCGAATCTGACGGGTCGCGCCGATACCGTCCAGCCCCGGCATCTGCACGTCCATCAGGATGACATCATAGGTCTGTCTGCGCACGGCATCGACGGCTTCCTGGCCGTTGCCGGCAAGATCGGCGTGCAGACCGATTGCTTTGAGCATCTTGAGCATCAGCAGCTGGTTGGAGGGGTTATCCTCCGCGAGCAGGATACGGAGCGCAGGCAGCGGTTGCGCACCGGATGCCGCGACGCCCTGCGGTTCGATTTCCGGCAGACGTCTCTCACCCCGGACGGCCTCTCCTGTGCCCCCCTCCGATGCCGATTCATTTGCCGTCCCGGTCGGCGCCTGCTCGTCCTGGATGAAACAGACGCGCATGATGAGGGTGCAGCGAAAGCGGCTGCCGAGACCGGGAATGCCCGGACTTTCGACCTCGATGTCACCGTCCAGCAGACCGGCAAGCTGTTTACAGATCGCCAATCCCAGGCCGGTTCCGCCGAAACGCCGCGTGGTCGAGGCATCGACCTGACTGAATTTCGAGAAAATATGCGACTGACGATCAGACGGTATGCCGATCCCGGTATCCTCGACGGTCAGGGTCAGACGGTACCGCCCTGCATCGACCGGGATCGTCGCCGGATCGGGGATGACGGCAGCACCGGTGAACGACAGGCCGATCCGGCCCTGGTCGGTGAACTTGACGGCATTGCCGAGCAGGTTGATGACGATCTGCCGAAAACGATGGCTGTCGCCGAGAAAATAGCGGGGCAGCGTCGAATCCACCGTCACCTCCAGCCTGAGTCCTTTCTCCTCCAGCTTCAGCTTGAACAGACCAATGGCATCCCTGATGCATTCAGCAGGGGCGAAACGCGCGCAATCCAGCTCGAGCATGCCCGCTTCGATCTTGGAGTAATCGAGAATGTCATCGATGAGGTCGAGCATGACGCTGCCGCTCGTCTCGATGATCTGCACATACTCGCGCTGAGTCGCATCGAGCGGCGTCTTTGCCAGCAGCTCGCTGATGCCGATGATCGAATTGAGCGGGGTGCGGATTTCGTGGCTCATATTGGCCAGGAACTCGCTTTTGGCGCAGTTGGCCACCTCCGCTTCGAGCTTGGCCCGTGCCAGTTCCGATTCGATCCTTAACAGGCGCAACTGGGTATCGACACGCGCGGACAGCTCGAACGGATCGAAGGGTTTGTTGATGAAATCCACGGCGCCAGCCGCCAGGGCGCGAACCTTGCTGTCAACGTCTGTTCTGGCGCTCAGCATGATGACGCGGGATTTCGCCATCTGCGGATTCGACTGGAGGATGTCCAGCACCTCGAATCCGTCGAGTCCGGGCATCATGATGTCCAGGAGCACGACATCGATGTCGTGATCGGACTCCAGGATGACGAGGGCATCGGTTCCGTCCGAGGCTTCGAGGATGTCGTATTGCTCCCTGAAGCGGGTGCAAATGAATTGGCGGACGCTGTTTTCGTCATCGACGACCAGCAGTTTCGGACGCTTGCTCATACCCGATGCCCGCGAAAACTTTCGATCAGTTCAACCATCTGTTCGCGACGGAAAGGCTTGGTGACGAAACCGTCGGCTCCCGACTCCCGCGCCCGCTCTTCGTCGATCTTCTGGGTCGCGGCGGTGAAGATGATGATCGGCATCTCTCTGGTGTGGCTGTTGCGCTTGAGCGTGCGACAGATATCGTAGCCGGAAATGCCGGGTATCCAGGCATCCAGCAGCACCAGGTGCGGTTTGCGGTTGATCGCCTCCCTGATCGCCAGGGCGCTGGTCTGGGCGCTGAACACCGTGTAATCGTCTTCGAGCAGTGCGCGCGTGAAGGTGATGACATCCGCCTCGTCGTCCACCACCAGGATGGACAGACGCTCATCAGGGGCGATGTCGATCGGGGTGGCATCAGGCCGTTCGAAATGGATGACCTTGAAGGTCTGGATGGCCGGCGGTGCGTCGTCGCTTCGTTCTGCCACTGGCGCCGCACTGCCGTCATGGTCATGCGCAATGGGCAGTTGGAGATGGAAGGTGCTGCCTTTGCCGTATTCGCTCTCGACCCAGATCCTGCCATCGTGCGCCTGGACGATGCCCTGGACGATGGAAAGCCCGAGCCCGGTGCCGCCAGCGAGGAATTCATTCTTGCCGGTGCGATGTTTGGTGATATCACCCAGGGTCGAAAAGCGTTTGAACAGCTTGCCGAGATCCTCCGGCTTGATCCCGATGCCGGTATCGCTGACCTCGATGTGAACCCGGTCGGATTCGGCATAGGCCCGAATACGGATGTGCCCCTGATCGGGGGTGTATTTGATGGCATTTCCCAGCAGGTTGATGATGACCTGCGAGAGTCGGTCGGGATCGCCGCTGACGGGGGGCAGATCCTCTGCGATCTCCAGGGCGAGATGGTGTCCGCGACTCTCCAGATAGGGCACCTGTTCTTCGGCGATCTGGGTAATGATGGTCGCCAGCGAAACCGGCACCCGCTCCAACACCAGCCTGTTCTCTTCGATCCGCGAGATGTCCAGCAATTCAGTGACGATGCGGGCGAGGCGTGTCGCGTTGCGCGACACGGTGTCGAGCATCGTCCGCTGCGCCTCCGAGATGTCGCCGCCCCGGCCTTCGCGGATCAGATCGACGTAGCCCTGGATCGCGATCAATGGCGTGCGCAATTCATGCGACGCCATTGAGATGAACTTGGATTTGAGCTGGTCGAGCTGTAGCAGCTCCCGATTGGCGCTTTCGATCTCGTCGATCTTGGTTTGTAGATCCTCCGCCATCTGATTGAAGGTCAGTGCGAGGTCTTCGATTTCGTCGCCGGAGGTGACCAGGATGCGGTGTTTCAGTTCGCCGGCGCCGACGCGACGCGAGCCTTCGGCGAGGGCCTGGATGGGTTTTGAGATGCTGCGCGCGAAGACCAGGGCGACGGGCGCCAGGGTCAGCATGATGGCCAGCAGCAGCCAGAGAAAGGTTTGTACCAGCGAGTCCGCACGTTCGTTGAGGGTGGCGTCGGTGAGTGCGCGGCTCTGTTCGATCTTCTGATTGGTCAGCAGCGCCGGGGCGATGATCTCCTGCACGGGGACGACGAGACCGACGCTCCAGCCAGTGACCGGAATCGGGTGATAGGCAAAGAAATATTCCTTTCCATCTTTGGGGTCGGTGTAGGTGTTCAGCCCGCTCTCGCCCTGCCGCATCGCCGCGATGATCGTTTGAAAGGCCGGATCGCGAATTGCCGTGAGCGAGTGTTTGAATGCCTCGTTCTCTTTGAACTGGCCCTCGAAGCTGCCCTGGAACGCGAGAAAATCCGCCGCCCGTTCGGGAAAGGCGATGGCCTGACCGCGCTCGGACATCAGGAAGGCGAATCCGGTCTGTTCCAGTTTCAGATTGAGGATGCCCTTGACGATACGGTCGAGCGTGATGTCGATTCCGGTCACGGCAACCAGATCATCTCCCCGATAGACCGGGGCGATACTCGACACCATCCAGCCCAGCCCTGCCGGATCCCAGTAGAGTTCGGTCCATTTGGGCTTGCGTTCCGGATTGTGCGCCGCATCGGCCAGATAATAGAAATCGAAGGCCGTGACGTCGGGCAGATTGGCAAACTGCTCGGTCGCATCGGTCCATTTGAATTCGCCGTTGACGAACGGCATCCCGCGCGAGAGCTGATTCGCCGTATTGATATAGGTCTGCACGGCATAGGGATTGGTTGCCGCGATGCTGCGGAACAGGATATCCATGTACTCGGTGAGATGGATTTCCTTCAGGATGCCGGGACTGACCTGACCGCTGGCATCCACCCCTTTGCCGAAGACACCGAGCCAGGAATTCCCGTTCGGCTGACGGCTGCCGAACATGCGATGTTGCGGTGCGGGTTCATAGAGACTCGGCGAGGCGTAACGCTTGAGCGTCTCCCCGTGATTGAAGAGATAGCTGGCAAAATCGGCGAGCTTGAGGGTATCACCCTGAACCTTCTGCAGGATGTCGTCGATGTCTCCAGCATAGCGCTCGGTCATGTTGGTCAGGCGCGTTTTGAGTTCCGCCGAGAGGGCGGCGCTGCTGTCCGACATGGCGAGATCGGCGACATCGCGATTGGCCTGGGAGGCGATCTGGCGTATGCCGGTCGTGCTCTGATAACCGACCCATCCCAGAATCAGGAGGGGGGCGAAGGCGGTGACGATCAAGACGATGAGGAGTTTGCTGGTGATCCGGATTTTCATCTTGAGTGACCCTGCATCTTCCGCCTTTCAGGCGTTTGCCTATGCTGACATGTCCGGCCGATTCTGCCTATTGCTCCAGTCTGGGTAAAAGGGGATGTCCGCGTCAGGCAGAGGGGAAAATGAAAAAGCCCCGCATAAGCGGGGCCAGCGAACGATCAGGGCTTACAGCAGCCGGATCAATGCCCGGTCGCAACCCCCGCACCACGCGGGATGCGCACATCCTCGACCAGATGCTGAATGTGCTCCGGAGGCGGTGCCGTGAGTTTGGACAGGACGATGGCGACGATGAAGTTACCCAGCGCGCCCACTGCACCGAAGGCTTCGGGCGTGATGCCGAAGAACCAGTTGGCGCCCATGCCCAGTTCGGGCATCAGGAACTCGGTACCCTTGATGAAGAAGATGCCCTTGTGCTGGAACACATACAGCAGGGTCAAGGTCACGCCGGTGATCATGCCGGCAATGGCCCCGATGTTGCCGGTGCGCTTCGAGAAGATGCCGAGCATGATCGCCGGGAAGATCGACGAGGCCGCCAGACCGAAGGCGATGGCGACCGTTCCCGCCGCGAAGCCCGGTGGATTCAGACCCAGATAACCGGCCAGCACGATGGCTGCGATCATGGCGAGTCGTCCGGCCATGAGCTCGTTCTTCTCCGAAATGGTCGGCATCATCACGCCTTTGAGCAGGTCATGCGAGATCGATGACGAGATGGCGAGCAGCAGACCGGCTGCGGTGGAGAGCGCGGCGGCGAGACCGCCGGCGACCACCAGCGCGATGACCCAGTTCGGCAGGGCGGCGATTTCCGGGTTGGCCAGCACCATGATGTCGTTGTTGACCGTCACCATTTCATTGCCTTTCCAGCCCAGATCCTCCGCCTTGGCGGCAAATTCCGGATTGGCGTCGTTGTAGTACTGAATGCGTCCGTCGCCGTTCTTGTCCTCGAACTTGAGCAGACCCGTGGTCTCCCAGCGCTTGAACCATTCCGGGCGTTCGTCATAGACCAGATTGCTGGCTTCCTCGCCGACCGGGCCGACCTGGATGGTGTTCATCAGGTTGAGACGGGCCATGGCGCCGACCGCCGGTGCCGTGGTGTAAAGGATGGCGATGAAGACCAGCGCCCAGCCGGCGGAATAACGCGCATCCCGGACCTTGGGCACGGTGAAGAAACGGATGATGACATGCGGCAGACCGGCGGTGCCGATCATCAGCGACAGGGTATAGACGAACATGTTGAGCGAGCTGCCCAGCACCTGGGTGGTGTATTCCTTGAAGCCGAGGTCAGTCACGACCTGGTCGAGCTTGCCGAGCAGGGAGAGACCGGCGTCATCGCCGATATAGGTACTGCCGAGACCGAGCTGCGGGATCGGATTACCGGTGAGGTTCAGGGAAATGAAGATCGCCGGGATGGTGTAGGCCAGGATCAGCACCACATACTGCACGATCTGGGTATAGGTGATGCCCTTCATGCCGCCCATGATGGCGTAGACGGCGACGATGCCCATGCCGATCAGGATGCCCATCTCGTAGCTGACACCCAGAAACCGCGAGAAGGCCACGCCGATACCCGTCATCTGACCGATGACGTAAGTGACCGAGGCGAGGATCAGACAGACCACGGCGACCACGCGCGCCGAGTTGGAGTAATAGCGGTCGCCGATGAATTCCGGCACCGTGAACTTGCCGAATTTGCGCAGATAAGGCGCGAGCAGCAGCGCGAGCAGCACATAGCCGCCGGTCCAGCCCATCAGAAAGACGGATGCGCCATAACCGCCAAAGGCAATCATGCCAGCCATGGAGATGAAGGATGCCGCTGACATCCAGTCAGCCGCCGTCGCCATGCCGTTGGCAACCGGGTGAACGCCGCCGCCAGCGACATAGAATTCACTGGTCGATTTGGCACGCGACCAGATGGCGATGCCGATATACATCGCGAAGGTCGTGCCGACGATGCTGTAAGTCCAGAGTTCGAGTGCTGTCATGGCTGGATGTCTCCTCAGTCTTCGCTAACGTCAAATTTTTGGTCGAGACGGTTCATCATCGCGGCATAGATGAAAATCAGCGCCACGAAGAGATAGAGCGAGCCTTGCTGGGCAAACCAGAAGCCGAGCGGATAACCGCCGAGCGAGATGGCGTTCAGCGGTTCCACCAGGATGATCCCGAAGCCATAGGAGACGATGAACCAGATGGTCAGAAGGATGGCCAGCAGACGCAGATTGGCCTTCCAGTATTCCGCACGCGGGTCTGTCGGGTGATCGCTTGCGTCATGCGCTGGCGGCGTCCCGGCAGTCATGGGGTGGGATGACGAGGCAAGCCCCGAGCCACCGTCCTCGCCGACATCAAATTCCTCGTCGAGCCGGTTCATCATCGCGGCATAGATGAAAATCAGCGCCACGAAGATATAGAGCGAACCCTGTTGGGCAAACCAGAATCCCAGCGGATAACCGCCGAGCGAGACGGCATTCAGCGGCTCCACCAGGAGGATGCCGAAGCCATAGGAAACGATGAACCAGACAGTCAGGAGTATTGCCAGCAGGCGTAGGTTCGCCCTCCAGTAATCCGCGCGTTTATCGGGAGTCATGCCATGTCACTCCATACAGATTTGCATGATCGGGAATGAATCTGGATGACGCAGAGACGACACTCCCCGCCGCTACTTTGAGCGGGAAGTGAAATTGCCACGGTGTCCTCCAGCATTTTATTTCTTCTGGTGCGTCCGCCTTCTTTGTTGTGATGTGGGCGGACTGAGGACATTCTCTCGGCGGATCACCATCCTGTCAACGACTGAAAAACGCATTCATCAATCAACAGAATTGAAAAACCGTCACAATGCCGACCTGTGACGTCATGCGTGAGTCAGGCTCAGGTAAGCCTGGTTGCCATTCCCCGCCGGGTTTCTTACTCTGGACCACTTGCAGCACGTCCGGACGGCAACAACCGTCACCCTCCGACTTTGATGACTTCGTACAGAGAACAGCATGCATTATCTGAGCACCCGGGGCGGCATCGCCCCCATCGGCTTTGCGGATGCGGTCATGATGGGGCTCGCCACCGATGGCGGTCTCCTGGTGCCGGCCGAGATTCCCCAACTCGACGCCGCGACCCTGCGCGCCTGGTCCGGTCTGTCGTTTCAGGATCTGGCGCTCGAAGTCCTGACGCCCTTCGTCGGCGACGAGATCCCGCGCGCCGATCTGCGCGCCCTGATTGACCGCTCCTATGCGACCTTCACCCATCCCGAGGTGACGCCGGTGATCAAGACCGGCGGCCAGCGGATCCTCGAACTCTTTCACGGCCCGACCGCCGCTTTCAAGGACGTGGCGCTCCAGTTGCTCGGGAATCTCTTCGCGTATCTCCTGGCGCGCGACGGCAGCCAACTCAACATTGTCGGCGCCACCTCGGGCGATACCGGCTCGGCGGCCATCTATGGCGTGCGCGGCAAGGAGCGGATCCAGATCTTCATCCTGCATCCCAAGGGCCGGGTCTCACCGATCCAGGAACGCCAGATGACCACGGTGCTGGACGCCAATGTCCACAACATCGCGGTACAGGGCACCTTCGACGACGCCCAGCGCGTGGTCAAATCGCTGTTCAATGACCTGCCCTTCAAGTCGGCCTACCGGCTCGGCGCGGTCAATTCGATCAACTGGGCGCGGATCCTGGCACAGACGGTCTATTACTTTTATGCCTGGGGTCGGGTCAGCGGCGGCGATCCCGCGCAGCCGGTCAGTTTCTCGGTACCGACCGGCAACTTCGGCGATGTCTTCGCCGGTTATCTCGCGCGGCGCATGGGTCTGCCGATCGAGCGGCTGGTGATCGCCACCAACCGCAACGACATCCTGACCCGCTTCGTGAAAACCGGCGTCTATGCCATCGAAGACAGGGTCCATCAGACCCTGAGTCCGGCGATGGACATCCAGCTTGCCTCCAATTTCGAGCGTTATCTCTATCATCTCCACGACGGCGACACGGCTCAGGTGCGCGCCCTGCTCGGCGATCTGCAGGATACCGGACGGCTGTCGGTCGATCCCGCCCGTCATGCGCAGGTTCAGGCCGATTTCAGCGCAGCCGCCGTGAGCGATCCCGAGACCCTGGACCAGATCCGCGCGACCTTCGCGTCCAGCGGCTACATTCTCTGTCCGCACACGGCGGTCGGGGTGCGGGCCGCGCAGGATCTGCCGGGCTGTGTCTGTCTGGCGACCGCCCATCCGGCCAAGTTCGGCGAGGCGGTGCGCGAGGCCATCGGACAGGAGGCACCGCCGCCCCCGTCGCTCCTGGGGCTGCTGGAGAAGGAATCGCGCTGCGTCGAACTCGATGCCACGCCCGAGGCCATCAAAGGCCATCTGCAATCCGTCCTGGAGGTGCCGACATGAGCGAATCCACTCGCTATCTTCCGATCATGGACACCACCCTGCGCGACGGCGAGCAGACTCAGGGCGTGTCGTTTTCGCCCGATGAAAAGGTCAATCTCGCCAAGGCGCTGCTGGAACTGGTGCGGGTTGACCGCATCGAAGTCGCCTCGGCGCGGGTCTCCAGCGGCGAGGCCGAGGCGCTGGCGCAGATCATCGACTGGGCGCGCGCCAGGGGATTGGCTGAACGGGTGGAGGTGCTGGGTTTTGTCGATGGCGGGCAGAGCGTGGACTGGATCGCCGATGCCGGCGGGCGGGTCATCAATCTGCTCGCCAAGGGCAGTGAAAAGCACTGTCGCGGCCAGCTCGGCAAGACGCTCGATGAGCATGTCGCCGATGTCCGCACCACCATCGCCCACGCCCGGACACGCGGGCTGGCGGTCAATCTCTATCTGGAGGACTGGTCGAACGGCTATCGCGACAACCCGGATTATGTCTTCGGACTGGTCGAGCGTCTGGCCGATGTGGGGATCGGTCATTTCATGCTGCCCGACACGCTCGGCGTCATGACCCCGGAGCGGGTCTTTGCCGCCGTCTCAGACATGGTCGGGCGTTTCCCTGAACTGAAATTCGACTTTCATCCGCACAATGATTACGGACTGGCGACCGCCAACGTGCTCGCCGCTGCGCAGGCTGGCGCGGCGGCGGTGCATTGCACGGTCAACTGTCTCGGCGAGCGCGCCGGCAATGCCTCGCTGGCCGAGGTTGCGGTCAATCTGCGCGATCAGCTCGGGTTCGAGGTCGGCATCGACGAGACCCATCTGGCGCGGATCAGCGAGCTGGTCGAATATTTCTCCGGCAAGCGCATCGCCGACAACGCGCCCATCGTCGGCGCGGATGTCTTCACCCAGACCGCCGGCATCCACGCCGATGGCGACAAAAAGGGCAGTCTCTATCACAGCCGGCTCTCGCCCGAACGCTTCGCCCGACGGCGCAAATACGCGCTCGGCAAGCTGGCCGGCAAGGCGTCGCTGGCGAAGAACCTGGAACGGCTCGATATCGATCTCTCGGAAGAGAATCAGCGCAAGGTGCTGAAGCGTATCGTCGAACTGGGCGACTCCAAAAAGACCATCACCACCGAGGACCTACCCTTCATCATCGCCGAGGTGCTGGAGAGCAAGGATTACAACCATGCCGAGCTGCTGGCCTGCTCCATCGCCTCGACGCTCGATCTGGAATCGACCGCCAGCATCCGGGTGCGCCTGGACGATGAGATCTATACCGCCGTCGGCAGCGGCAACGGCGGTTTCGACGCCTTTGTCAGCGCACTCGCCAAGCTCGCGAAAAAGCGCGGACTCGCCCTGCCGACCCTGATCGATTACGAGGTGCGCATCCCCAAAGGTGGACGAACCGACGCACTGACCGAGTGCAGCATTGCCTGGGAGACCGAAGCGGGCGAACTGCGCACCCGTGGCGTCCACGCCAACCAGGTCTTCGCGGCAGTTGGCGCCACGATGCGGATGCTCAATATCCTGATGCACCGGGCGCGTGCGGAGCAGAAGGCCGCTGCCGGGGCGTGAGTTGGCTGGATGCCAAATTTTAAGGGACAGGATTAACAGGATTTTTCATGATGGACAGGATTCTTCAAGCCATTGTTTTCAATCCTGTTCATCCTGCCTGAAATTTTCCAAGATAGGCTGACAACGCCGTGCGCAGTGGTGCTGGCAGGGCATCGGTGTCTGTCGTCTCTCTGTCGGGGCGTCGGTCGCCGCTGACAGCGCCTGCAAGCTGGTCAGGACTGACGAGCACATGCACGGTGCGCGCCGTCGCCGCCACCTGATCCCCGTCGTTGATGAAACGGTAGTCGATGGCGAAGGATCGCCGTCGGATCTCCGCAATCCCGACCAGCACGCGCACCGTGTCGCCGTGCCGCAGGGGCAGACGGTAATCGGCCTCGGCGTGGGCCAGCGGCAGGAGGATCTGTCCGTCCTGAATCAGCCGGTCCAGCGGGAAGCCGATCCCGGCCATGAATGACTCGCAGGCATCGTGGGCGTGGCGGAACAGATGGCCGAAAAAGAGCAGCCCGGCGGCATCCGTATCGTGAAGACGGATGATGAAGCGGTATTCAAAGGGTTTGATCTGAGCAGGCATGCTGAGTGATGAGCATGTTTTTGACAGGACTGTCAGGGTAAAAACAGGTCGTTGATCCTGTCTGAATGCAAATTCGCCCATCCTCTGAAGCAATGGACGGTGCAGCAGCCCGCACCGCCGCCCGAAGGCGAGGGTGCAGGTGACCTCGGGCGCAGTCTTACTTCGCGCGGATCCGCTTGGCCATGATGGCGCCACGGACGCTGATGAGGAAGAAGGCGCTGAGCACGAAACCCACAAGGGCCATCGTGACCACGATGGTCTGCGGCTTGTTCTGCGGATCGGCGATCCGGAAGATCTCGCCAACCTTGGTCAAAATGGTGGTGTCAGCCGGCACGGCCAGCAGATAGGCGCCAGCGGCCAGGAAGAGACCGAAGAAGAAGAGTTTGAAATCGAGCGAGAGCCCGACGGCAATCGCGGTCAGAACCAGCAGCGCGAGCAGCACCAGCGCATATTTCTGATCGCCCAGGGCGGAGGTGATGCCCAGCGTCTGGAACATCCAGAGGATCGCGATCAGCAGACCCCAGATGATGACCTGTTTGATCAGATACATGAGACGCGAATTACCATTCACATAGGCCTGTCCCCAGCCGGACATCAGCGAGATGACGGCAACAACCGGGACGAAGAATTCCCAATACTGGACCATGCCGCCCAAGCCATCGCGGGACAGCACCACGAGGACCGCAGCACCGGCATAGAGAATCACGAGCGGCAACAACGCAAGCAGAAATGAACTTTGTTTCGCAGAGTTGGACACGACGAACCCTCCTGTTAAGGGTGTGTTGTGGTGAATGGCCGATGGCCGAACCGCTCCACGCGACAGACCATCGATTTTTTTCAAGCCCTGCGATCTTAACCCTTACCTAAACTGCGTGTTAAGGGAAATGCATCGAACTGATCAAATGGTGTTCGATTTTCCAGGACCAAACCGGCCGCCCGTTCCGACGCTGGCGCCATCCATCCAATTTTGATCCGGGCGTCATCGCGGTGACTTTACCTGTGACGAACGAGGCACTAGAGTTGCCGCATCAGGATCACTGACCACAGGGTTATCGCCATGTCCGGTTTCAGGCCCGTCCCGCTGCTCGTTCTTCTGCCAATCCTGCTCATCCCCGGACTCACAGGTGCGGCACCCGCCGCTGACCGCACCCTCGCGGTCAACCCCGGCATGGATTATTTCGGCAGCGATTATCAGACCATCAAGGACATCGGCCTGGACGACTGCAAAGCGGCCTGTCGCGACGACCGCCGCTGTCAGGCATTCACCTTCAACGTCAAGGCCGGCTGGTGCTTTCTAAAAGAGAGTTTCAGCGAGCAGCGCCCCTTCGATGGCGCCATTTCGGGACACATCGTCGCTGGATCGATGACGCCCCCGGAGCTGGCGCCAACCCGGCAGGCCGATCTGAGCTTTCTGCCCCCGCGCGAACTGACCGAGGCGCGTCTGCTGACCGAGCGCATCGCTCGGGTACCGCCGCCGACCGCACGCCGCGCGGCGCTGATCGCCGAGGCGCGCGCCGCAACAGGCGCCAGCAACCCGCAGCGCGCCGCCGATCTCTATGCCAGTGCGCTGCGCCTGGATCCTGAAGACCGTTCACTCTGGCTGAATCTGGCCGGATCCGCGCTCGCGGCACGCCCGGACGACTGGCAGACCCAGCAGCGGTTCAAGCAGGACGCCAGTTCAGCCGCCATCAATGCCTATCTGCGTTCGAACAACGCCGACGAGCGCGCCGCCGCGCTTGAATTGCTGGGACGCACCTTCAGCCGCCGCGAAGTATGGCGACCGGCGATCCGCACCCTGCGCGCCGCGCTGGCGCTGGTCGAGTCCAGCGAGGTGCGCGCCACCTATGAGCAACTGGTCGCCGAGCATGGCTTTCGCGTCACCGGGCATGAGGTCGATTCGGACGCCGCCAGTCCGCGCATCTGTCTCCAGTTCAGCGATCCCCTGCCCCGCAATCGCGCCAATCTGACCGACTTCGTGCGGGTCGCCGACCGCACCGATCTGCCGATTGAAGCCGAAGCCCGGCAGATCTGTATCGATGGCGTCACACATGGCGAGCGTTATCGGGTGCTGGTGCGCGCCGGCTTGCCCTCGGCGGACGGCGAGACCCTGATCAAGGGCTCGGATCTGGACATCTATGTGCGCGACCGCTCGCCTGCGGTGCGTTTCCTGGGTCGCGCCTATGTGCTGCCCAAGGGCGGCGAGGCGGCGATTCCAGTGGTCTCGGTCAATACCGATCTGATCGACGCGACGGTCTACCGCATCGGGGACCGCGCGCTGATCCAGGCGATTGCGGACGGCACCTTCCGCAAACAGCTCGGTCAGTGGGATGCCGAACAGATCACCGACCGGCTCGGCGAATCGATCTGGAAGGGCTCGGTCGAGATCAAACCCGAGCTCAATCGCGACGTGACCACCGCGATTCCGGTCGGCGCGGTGATCGCGGATCTCAAGCCGGGCGCCTATGCCATGACCGCCAGGGCACGCAATGCCAAGAGCGATGAGGACACCCAGGCGACTCAGTGGTTCGTGGTCTCGGACCTGGGTCTGACGACCTTCGCCGGCAACGACGGTCTGCATGCGCTGGTACGCTCGCTGTCGAGCGCCGGGCCGGTCGGCAGGGTCGCAGTGCGGCTGATGGCGACCAATAACGAGATCCTCGGACGCGCGACCACCGACGCCAAAGGCTATGCCCGTTTCGATCCGGGTCTGCTGCGCGGGACCGGCGGCAATGCGCCGGCCCTGCTGGTGGCCGAAGGACCGGATGGCGACTATGCCTTTCTCGATCTCACCCAGACGCCCTTCGATCTCAGCGACCGGGGCGTCGATGGCCGTCCCTCGCCCAAGCCGCTCGATGTCTATCTGGTCAGCGAGCGCGGTGCCTACCGACCCGGCGAGACCGTGCATCTGACGGCGCTGATCCGCGACGCCAGGGCTGTCGCTGTGCCGAATCTGCCCATCACGCTGGTCGTCAAACGCCCCGATGGTGTGGAACATCTGCGTCAACTGACTCAGGATCAGGGAGCGGGCGGACATCAGGCCGATGTCACACTCAGCCGCACTGCCATGCGCGGCACCTGGCAGGCATCGATCTACAGCGATCCCAAAGGACCGTCGCTCGCCGATCTGTCCTTTCTGGTGGAAGACTTCGAACCGGAGCGACTGACCTTCGATCTCGCCAGCCGTCTCCCAAGCATCGATCCGGACGACCCGCCGGATATCGATCTGGACGCCCGCTTTCTCTATGGCGCGCCCGCCGCCGGGCTGGCGGTCGAGGGTGAGATCCAGTTGAAGCCAGCGACGGGCCTGTCCGCCTTCCCCGGTTATCGCTTCGGCTTAGAGAGCGAGTCGTTCGAGCCGGTCGGCGGCCCGCTCGCGGCAACCACGACCGATGACGCCGGCAAGGCGAAGGTAGCCCTGACGCTCCCGGAGCTGGCGCCCACCAGCAAGCTGCTGGAGGCCAGTCTTCAGGTGCAGGTGGTGGACGACAACGGGCGTCCGGTCGAGCGTTCGCTGACGCTGCCGGTGGCCTCGAAGCTGGCGCGCATCGGCGTCAAACCGCTGTTCGACGGCTCGGTGGAGGACGGTGGCAATGCCCGCTTCGAGGTCATCGCCATCGGCCCGGATGGGCAGCGCATCGTGCTCGATGGCGTGCGCTGGACACTCTCGCGTCTGACCACCAGTTTCCAGTGGTACGAATCGGACGGCAGTTGGGACTATGAACCCATCGTCTCCAGTCAGCGGGTCGCCGACGGCACCCTGGCGACCGGTGTGGCAGATGCAGGCCGGATCGAGTCCAGGGTGGGCTGGGGCGCCTATCGTCTGGTGCTGGAAGGTCCGGATGGCAGGGTGTTGCCGGCCGATCTGGACTTCGAGGCCGGCTGGTATGTCGCCCCGCAGGCGCAGGATACCCCGGACCTGCTCAAGGTCTCGCTGGATAAAGAGAAGTACCGGATCGGCGAGAAGGCCAAGGTGCGCATCGAACCGCGTTTCCCCGGTCTGGCGCTGGTCATGGTGATCGACGACCGGCTGATCGAGATGCGCGCTGTCGAGGTGCCCGAGTCCGGGGCGACCGTCGAGCTGCCGGTGACGGCGAACTGGGGTCCGGGCGCCTATGTCACGGCCACGCTCTACCGTCCAATGGATCTCGCCGCCAAACGCATGCCGGCACGCGCCATCGGTCTGACCTGGGCCGGAGTCGATCCGGCACAGCGTCGGCTCGATCTCAGGCTCGATCTGCCGCCCGCGTTGCAAGGCACCGTGAGCCCGCGTCAGACCATCGAGATCCCGGTCGCGGTCGGCAATCTCGCTGCCGGCCAGACCGCCTATGTCACGGTCGCGGCGGTCGATGTCGGAATCCTCAATCTCACCCGTTATCAGCCGCCCGCACCGGATGACTGGTATTTCGCCCAGCGCCAGCTCGGCATGGAGATCCGCGACCTCTACGGCCAGCTCATCGACCGCATGCAGGGCGTGCCAGGCGTGGTGCGCTCGGGCGGCGACGGCTCGCTGCTCAAGCTGGAGGGACCGCCGCCGACCGAGGAACTGGTCGCCTTCCATTCGGGCATCGTCAGGCTGGATGCTCAGGGGCGGGCGGTCGTCTCCTTCGACATCCCGGATTTCAACGGCACGGTGCGCGTCATGGCGATGGCCTGGACCGCCACCGGCGTCGGGCACGCGGTCAGCGATCTGCTGGTGCGTGACCCGGTCGTGGTCTCCGCCGCGCTGCCGCGTTTCCTCGCACCCGGCGACCGCTCGCGACTGCTGGTCAATCTGACGCATGTCGAGGGACCGGCGGGCGCGGTCGATCTCAGCGTCGCGACGGACGGCGGTCACACCCGTATCCCGGACGAGCGCGCCACGCAGTCGCTGACCCTGGCCGAAGGCGGACGCGCCCAGGTGACGGTGCCCATCGAGGCGCTTGGCGTCGGCGACGATCGTCTGACCATCAATCTGCGCGCCCCGGATGGACGCGATCTGCTCAAGACCCTGACCATTCCGGTGCGCTCCAATGCCCCGCCGACCTCGCGCACCCGGTTGTCGGAGCTGACGCCCGGCGTCGAACTGCATCTGGACGCGAGCCTGCTGTCTGACCGGGTGCCGGGCACCGGCTCGCTGCTGGTGTCAATCGGCGGTGCCAGTCGGCTGGATGTCGCGGGTCTGCTCATGGCGCTGGACCGCTATCCTTTTGGCTGCACCGAGCAACTGACCAGCCGCGCCCTGCCGCTGCTCTATCTGGACGAGGTCGCCCGTGCGGTCGGCCTCGACGGCGACGAAAAGGTGAAGGAGCGGGTGCAGACCGCCATCGGCGAGATCCTGACCAATCAGGGCAGCGACGGCAGTTTCGGACTCTGGGGCGGCGGCGGCAACGACGGCTGGCTGGACGCCTATGTCACCGATTTCCTGACCCGCGCCCGCGAGCAGGGCTATGCGGTGCCGGATGTCGCCTTCAATCTGGCGCTCGACAACCTGCGCAACCGTCTGAGCTATGCCGCCGACTTCAGCTCGGGCGGCGAGGACATCGCCTACGCGCTCTATGTGCTGGCCCGCAATGGACGCGCCGCCATCGGCGATCTGCGTTATTACGCCGACACCAGGCTCGACGCCTTCGCCACACCGCTGGCCAAGGCCCAGCTTGGCGCCGGGCTGGCGCTCTATGGCGACCGCCCGCGCGCCGACCGGGTCTTTGCTGAGGCGCAGAGGAATTTTGGCGCAACCGATGATGGCACCTGGCGCGCCGATTTCGGCTCCAGTCTGCGCGATGGCGCGGCGCTGCTGACCCTGGCTGCCGAGACCGGGAGCGAGGCGGTGGATCGCCGTGCGCTGGTCGCGCGTCTCGGCGAGCAATGGTCGGCCGCCGGCTATACCAGCACCCAGGACAACGCCTGGCTCCTGCTCGCCGCTCAGGCGCTGACCAAGGGCGCGGATCAGCCCGAGCTGGCCATCGACGGTCAGCCCATGCAGGGCGCGCTCTATCGCCGGCTGGCGGCAGAGACGCTCGCCGCGCAACCGCTGGCCGTCCAGAATCGCGGCCCGCAGACCCTGGATGCGCTGGTGACGGTGACGGGTGTGCCGCTGACACCGGAGCCGGCGGGCGGCAATGGCTATCGCATCGAACGCGCCTATTACGATCTCGACGGGCGGCGCGTCCAGCCCTCCGGCGTGGCGCAGGGCGAACGTCTGGTGGCCATCATCACGGTCACGGCAGATGCATCGCGACAGGCGCGGCTGATCGTCAATGACCCGCTCCCGGCCGGCTTCGAGATCGACAACCCGAACCTGATCAAGGCCGGCGACATCGCCGGTATCCAGTGGCTGGGTCTGGAAGAGCAGGCGGCGCACACCGAGTTCCGCGCCGACCGCTTCGTCGCCGCCATCGACCGCGAGTCGGGATCGCGCCAGCAATTCCAGCTCGCCTACCGGCTGCGCGCCGTCTCGCCGGGCGTCTTCGCCCACCCGGCGGCGACGGTGGAGGATATGTATCGACCCCAGCAGCGGGCCTGGACCGGGACGACGACGGTGGAGGTGCGCGAGCCGGGACGCTGAGGATGGAAGCCATCCCAAGCGGGACGAGGTATGTACCCCGTCCCGCACCCTTGGTGTCACATGCCTAAGATCCGGCATTTTCTGATTGTGGTTGGCCTGCTGGCCGTCTGTATGCTGTCCGTGCGCATCGGCTTCGACTCGCTGATCGCCGCGACCGCACTCCCCGACACCCGCCCCGTCACCTCCCCCCAGATTCTCGACCGCAACGGGCATCTGCTGCGTCCCTTCACGGTCGCGAATGGGCGCTGGCGCCTGCCGGTGAGCCTGGACGAGATCGATCCCGCCTATCTGGACATGCTGATCGCCATTGAGGATCGCCGCTTCCGTGACCATGCCGGCGTCGATCCGCGCGCGTTCGTCCGTGCCGCCTGGCAGTATCTGCGCAACGGGCGCATCGTTTCCGGCGGCTCGACCCTGACCATGCAACTGGCGCGACTGCTGGATGGCGGCTCGACCCGGCAGGTGTCCGGCAAGCTGCATCAGATCCGCGCCGCGCTGGCGCTGGAACGTCGGCTGGACAAGGACGCCATTCTGAGCGCCTATCTGACCCTCGCCCCATTCGGCGGCAATCTCGAAGGGGTGCGCGCGGCCTCGCTGGCCTGGCTCGGCAAAGAACCGCGACGCCTGACCGCCGCCGAGTCCGCGCTGCTGGTCGCCCTGCCGCAGGCGCCGGAGACGCGCCGCCCGGATCGCGATCCGGCGGCAATCCGCCGGGCGCGCGACCGGATTCTGGTGCGCGCAAAGACGTCCGGGGTGATCGACGACATTGAGCTGGCCGCTGCACTGCGCGAGCCGGTGCCAGGCCAGCGCCGGCCTTTTCCGATGCTCGCCGCGCATCTCACCTGGCGTCAGCATCGCGCCCACCCGACACTGGCGACCCGGCATCTGACCCTCGACGCCGGGCTGCAACGCCGTCTGGAAACGCTGGCTGCCGAACGCGCACCCGTGTTGGGCGACAAAGTCTCGGTCGCCATCCTCGCCGTCGATCACAGCAGCGGTGAAATCCTGGCCTCGGTCGGTTCGGCGAATCTGTTCGACGATGGCCGACGCGGTTACATCGACATGACCCGCGCCGTCCGTTCGCCCGGATCGACCCTCAAACCCTTGATCTATGGATTGGCCTTCGAGGATGGCGTCGCCCATCCCGAGAGTCTGATCGAGGATCGACCGAGCGGTTTTGCCGGCTATGTCCCGACCAATTTTGATCGCGATTTTCAGGGCACGGTGACGGTGCGCCGGGCGCTGCAACTCTCACTCAACATCCCGGCGATCAGGCTGCTGGATGCCGTTGGCCCGGCCCGTCTGGTGGCGCGGATGCGTCGCGCCGGGGTCCGGCCCCAGCTTCCGGATCTCTCGCCGCCGGGACTCGCCATCGGGCTCGGCGGAGTCGGCGTGACCCTGACCGATCTGGTGCGGCTCTATGCCGCCATCGCGCGTGGCGGGGCAGCGGTCGAGTTGCGTGAAACGCTGGTCACGGTTCAAAAACCACTTAGCCATTCCGGCCCCTTCTCTCCCTCTCCCCAACCCCTCTCCCGCGAAGGGAGAGGGGCCTTGACCGCGACGGTGCTTGATGAGCGGGCGGCCTGGTCGGTGGCGTCCATTCTCGCCGGGGCACCCGCGCCAGTCCACGCACTGTCCGGCCATCTCGCCTTCAAGACCGGGACGTCTTACGGCTATCGCGATGCCTGGGCCATCGGTTTCGACGGTCGCCACGTGATCGGCGTCTGGACGGGGCGGGCGGACGGCGCGCCGGTGCCGGGACTGGTCGGCATTGATGCCGCCGCGCCAATCCTGTTCGATGCCTTCGCCCGTCTGGGGCCGCGTGTCCCGCTGCGCCCTGCGCCGCCTGGGATCCTGACCGCCACCTCAGCCGATCTGCCGCCACCATTGCGGCGTGTACTGGATGCGCGCCAAAAAAATGTGGCCGGCATTACCGAAAATCCTCCGGAAATCGCTTACCCTCCCGCTGGTTCCCGTATCGACCTGGGCCTGTCCGCTCAATCGAACGCACCACAGACCGACAGCCGGGCGGTCAATCTGGTGCTCAAGGTGCGCGGCGGCACTCCACCTTTCACCTGGTTTGCCAATGGGCTGCCAATTGCCCGCGAGCCTTTCGCCCGCTCTGCCCGCTGGATACCGGACGGCCCCGGCTATGTCACGCTCTCGGTGGTCGATGGACGTGGTCTGGCTGCGCGCGTCATGGCCTTTCTGGAGTGAACATGCGCTGCCGGGCCGAGCGGAATCAGTCTTTTTGATGCTGGCTCACCGGACGCTCATCATGTAGTGTTCGCGCTCCGCATCAACCAGCCGAAACACCTGAGATATGGCTCCTTCCATCCCGGTTGCCCGCACTCGTCTTCAGTTGCTCCCCGATGCCTTGCCGGCTCGGATTGGTCCGTCGCGATGGCTGCCCTTCCACTCCCTTTTTTTAGGGGCGACGCTGCTGTGTCTGTCCGACGCCGGATTCGCCGCCGAGACAGCGGCAGAGGATGAACAGCTTCACGACCTGCTGTCGCTGCTGAACAACGAGACCGAGCTGGCGACCCGCAGCGGCATGAATGCGGACTTCATTCCCGGCATGGCTACCATCCTGGCCGGCGACGACTTGCTGCTGCGCGGCGCACGCACCGTCTGGGAGGCGCTGTCGCTGGTGCCGGGGATGGCGCAGGGACTGGAAATGACCGGTGAACGTCAGGTGTTGAGCCGGGGCGTCGGCTATTCCGGTTATACCTCGGGCAATATCAAGCTCATGCTCGACGGGGTCTCGCTCAATTCGTCGTCGATGGGAACGGCCAATGCGCTGCTCAATCTGCCCATTGAGCAGGTCGAGCGCATCGAGGTCATCCGTGGACCGGGCGCCTCCATCTATGGCGAGTTCGCCTATGCCGGTGTGGTCAATGTCATCAGCCGCCAGCGCGAACGACGGGTGCATGCGCAGATCGGGGAGGTCGGGGGCGCGGGCGGCGGCGGCGTCTGGTTCTGGGAGGATCAGGCGCGCGATCTCGCGCTCTCGATCAATCTGGCTGGCGTGCGGAGCGAGAACGGCGCCTGGGTCGAGCGGGACGCGCTCTCTAATATCGGTCGCACGACGCTCTCCAATGCCCCCGGCCCATCGAACGAAACGTCCCGCTACGGCAGTCTCCTGGTCAATCTGAACTGGGGCGCGACGGTCGCCTCGCTCCAGATCCTGAACGACGAATACGGCGATTATTACGGCGCTCATCATTATCTGCCGCCGAACGATGACCGCCTGGCCAACGAGCAGCGTTTCGTCACCGGGCGCATCGCCCATGACCTGACGTTCTCCGACACCCTGCGCGCCAATCTGCGCGTCGAGGCCTGGCGACACGAGCACACCAGCGATCTTTTTCTGTTTCCCGCCGGCATCATGGGGCTCAAGGAGCCCTACTATCTTGAGCAGAGTATGGACGAGGCCCGTTACAAGGTTGCAGCGGATCTCTACTGGCAGCCGCACACCCGTCATCAACTGCTGCTCGGCCTGGAGGCCGCTCGTGCGGAGATGCTCGAACCGCCCACGGAACGCTGGGACACCAATCGTAACCGACGGATGCTCAGCGCACTGATGCAGGATCAGTTCTGCGTAACCGATCACATCGATCTGACCGCGACCCTGCGACTCGACGATTACAGCGACGTGGGCGCCTTCGCCAGTCCGCGTCTGGCCGGCGTCTGGCGGCTCAACGATCACAATATCCTCAAGCTGCAATATGCCCGCGCCTTCCGTCCGCCGTCCTTCCATGATCTGGAATATCCCGCCGGCGATCCGGTCAAGACCAGCATCGTCACCACCTATGAAATGGGCTATATCCTGAAGCAGCCACGCTGGGAGGCGCGTCTCACCGCCTTCAACACGGAGCTGGAACGCCCGGTCACGGTCGCCTATGGCGGAGTCGGTTTCATCAACAGCGCCGATGCCGAACTGCGCGGGGTCGAGCTGGAATTGCAGTGGAACATCACGCGCGATCTCAAACTGGACGCCAATGCCTCTTATGTGGACGCGCGGCGTCTGGATACGGACGAGGTACTGGAGGGCGGCACCGATCTGCTCGCCAATCTGGCCCTGCTGTGGCGTCCGGTCGCGGGCTGGACCACCGCCCTGCAGACCCGTTATGTCGGCGAACGCGCCCGCGCCGACTATGATCCGCGCGATCCGCTCCCGGATTACGTCCTGCTGGATCTGACGTTCCAATACCGCCCTTCGCCGACCGGCCCCTATGCCACCCTCGGATTCAAAAATCTGGCTGACACCGAGTTCGCCTATCCGGATCAATCCTTCGTCGGCCCCCGGCGCTTCATGCCGGACGACTATCCGCGTCCCGGTCGTCAGGCATGGCTGTCGGTCGCTTACGCCTTTTGATCGCTGATCCACGCCTGCTGGCGGGTACGAAGCAACTCGCCCGTCTGCTGTGCTGTTTACTCTCTTTGACCGGCGGTCTGGTGAGCCTGCCGCCAGCTGCGCTCGCGCAGACGCCAACACTCTGGGAGGAGGAGCAGCAACGCTTTCGCGTCGGACTCAAGATCTTTCCCGCCTGTCTCGGCGCCGTGGAATCACTTGAAGACCGGCTCACGTCAGATGGCTCGCTGCAGGTGCTGGTGGTCTACGAAGGATCTGATGCGGCCGCCAGACAGGCCGTGACCAGTCTCAACGGAATCGGCAGGGTTCGTGGTCTGACACTGAACGCGAAGGCGCTGTCCGTGACGGCGCTTGATGAAGACAGGGAGGCTGAAGTGAGCGCCATTTTTGTCGCCAGCGTGGGGTTGGGTTCCAGGCATTTGCGGGCCTGGTCCGAACGCTATCAGGTACTGGTGTTTTCACCCTTCGATGGCGAAGTGGAGGCGGGCGCCGTCGCCGGCCTCTATGTCGCTGACCGGATTCTGCCTTACATCAACCTGACTCAGGCGCAACGCGCCCGGATTCGTTTCAAACCCTTTTTTTTGCAGGTGGCGCGGCAACATGACTAAAACCGCGTTTGCCCGCCATCGTCGCTCGCTCAAATTCGAGCGCAATCTGGCACTCATTTTTGGTTTGCTCGGTCTGACGCTTGCCATCGTGATCGCCCTGCACTGGTTCCTGGTGCTCAAGCCGACCCTGCGCGCCGAGGCCGAAAGCCGCGCGAGCGCACTGGCGCAGGCGCAGGCGCAGAGCATCGAACGGCTGCTGGGCAGCGGTCTCCCGGCGGAGCGTCTGCGCAACGAGTTACAGACCACCCTGGATGGCATGCTGCTCATCAAGGATCAGTCCACGCGCGAGCCATTCATCGAGGGCATCGCCCTGACCATCGATTACGACCTGTTCGACGCCCCCGGCGGGAATCTCGATCTGGTCCAGGGACGGGATGACTGCGCAGAGTGTTTCGTCGCCCACATCCCGCTTTATCATCCGCAGGATCGTCTGCTGATCGGCATCGCCACCTGTTATTCCAATCCGGCGTTTCTGGAGCAGTTGCTGAACGATGTCCGGGTCAACCTGCTCTGGGTCGGCGTCGTTTTTCTATGTCTGATCAGCTTCGCCTGGTGGGAAACCGACCGACTCCTGCGCCGTCTGCGCGAAAGCGAATCCAATCTGCGCAGCGTCTTCGAGGCCGCGCCCTTCCCCATGGTTCTCAATGAGGACGGTCAGCTCGGGTTGCGTCAGGCCAATCGCGCGGCCAAGGCGTATCTTGATCTGCGCGAAGACGGCAGCGAACATTTTTCCAGCGAGCTCTGGCTGACGCTCTATGCCGCCGGCCTGCCAACGGATGTCAGCGAACCGCGCGAAACGCCCATCCCCGCCGCCGACGGCACACCGCGCTGGGCGCTGGTGTCAGCGATTCCACTGCAATTTTCAGGCGTGCCCAGTCAGCTTATCTCGCTGGCGGATGTCACCGAGCTGAAGACGATCCAGGACGAGCTGCGTTCGGCCTCGCTCACCGACGGGCTGACCAACATTTATAACCGGCGCTATCTCTATCTGCGGCTGACCAAGGAAGTCGACCTCGTCAAACGCTATCACCATCCGCTCTCGATCTTTCTGTTCGATCTGGACCACTTCAAACAGGTCAACGACACCTTCGGGCACGGGGTCGGCGACGAGGTGCTGATCCAGGTCGCCAGCGCGCTCAAGGGCTGTCTGCGCGAGGTCGATGTGGCCGGTCGCTATGGCGGCGAGGAATTCCTCGTCATCCTGCCCCATGCCAGCGCACCGGAAGCTCTGGAGGTCGCGGAACGCATCGGCGCCGTCATCAAGTCTCTGCAATGGTCCCAGCCGGCGCTGCGGGTGACCATCAGCGGCGGTGTCCAGCAATACAAGGGGGAAGAACTCGACGAATTCGTTGAGCTGGCGGATCGCAAGCTCTATCAGGCGAAAACGGACGGACGGGATCGGGTGGTCGGTTAAACCGCGCACAGTGCGACAAACGTCATTTTCAGACTGTGTTTAGCCCTGGGGATCTCACCGGCCTCAGTAGCTGCGCGGTTTAACTGATTCCAATCAATAGCCTTAAAAATCAATCTGGCCGAGCGCCTGTCCCAGCAGTCTCCCGCCGCTGGCGTCCAGACCGGTGAGCACGACATCCAGCAGGCGGTTGCCGGTGGGCGGGAAGCTGTCCGTCATGACCTGAACCGGCAGATAGTTGGGCGTATAACCGAAGCGCACGCCGGACTGCTCCATGTCGGACGCGCCTTCACAGAGCACGCGCATCCGCCTGCCGATCTGTTCGCGCATGACCTCCTCTTTCATCCGCCCGGCGAGGGTCTGAAGCTCCTGACAGCGCTGCCGCTTGACGGCGGCGTCCACCCGCCCCGGAAGTCTGGCCGCCAATGTTCCGGCGCGTGGCGAATAGGCGAAGACATGGATCTGTCCAAAGCGCATGCGCTCGGCAAATTCAAGGGTCTGGCGCCAGTCGTCCGCCGTTTCGCCCGGAAATCCCACGATGATGTCAGTGGTGACGTTCAGATCCGGCACCACCGCGCGCCCGCCGTCAACCAGCCGGGCAAATTCACCGGTCTTGCAGCGTCGGGCCATGCGCCGCAGCACGGCATCCGACCCGCTCTGGAGCGGCAGATGCAGATGGGGCATGAGACGCGGATCCGCGAAGAGCGTCCAGAAGACATCCGGCAGATCCCAGGGCTCCAGCGAGCCCAGACGCAGACGCGGGATGTCGGTTTCGGCGAGAATCCGCACCACCAGTCTGACCAGATCGCTGCCGGTATCGCTGCCGTAGCCCCCGAGATGGACGCCGGTCAGCACGACCTCCTGGATGCCGCTCTGATGCAGACGCCTGATCGCTGTGATCGTTTCGTCTGGCGGACGACTGCGCTCCGCGCCGCGCGCCTGAGTGGTGATGCAGAAGGTGCACTGATAGCGACAGCCGTCCTGGACCTTGACGAAGGCGCGCTGGCGACCGCGCATGAAGAGCGAACTGGCGATGTCCGTGATCGCCAGTTCCGGCATCGCCGGAATGGCGAGGGTCGTGAGCGCGATTTCCACCAGCCGCTCCTTGTTGGTATTGCCGACCACCAGATCGATCCCGGCCTCGCGGGCCAGCGCCTCGGCCTCCAGGGTCGCCAGACAACCGCTGACGATGAGTCGCGCGCCCGGATTGGTGCGATGGGCGCGCCGCAGGATCTGCCGCGATTTGCGCGCCGCCTCCTGGGTCACGGCGCAGGTGTTGACAACGATCAGGTCAGCCGGCTCGTCGTCATCGACGATCAGAAAGCCCTGCGCCTGGAAACGCTGCGCCCAGTCCTCCAGTTCCGCTTCGTTGAGACGACAACCCAGGGTGTGAAGCCTGACTCGTCGGCGAGACATCACGTTGGTGCTGGTCGATGCGATAGTGTCATTCGGTTGCATGGCGATTGATTGAAAAACGGCTCAATATGCGTGATGTGCGGTGGATGGCGCCCCGACGATCGGTTGAAGACTACACTGCGCCGCTGTTGCCCGCGATCTCTGTCGCCAGCAATGCGCCAACGATGCCGGATCCCGTTGCCCCCAAATGTTCCAGCTAGATGCGGATAGAGCGAAGGTTTACTATTGACGTTCTGACCAACCGGGCTATGGATCGCGGAAATCGAGATCCCGCTGTCCGTCGGCGCCCAACACAACACCACCCAGAGCTGAGGAGATGACCAGTATGTCGGAAGAAAAGATCTATGCCGTGCCAGCGGCGATTGCCGCCAAGGCCCATATCAACGCCGAGCAGTACGCCGCCATGTATCAACGCTCGATTGATGATCCGGCAGGGTTCTGGGGAGATCAGGCGGAGCAGTTCGTGACCTGGTCCAAAAAGTGGGATTCGGTCATGGATTACAGCTTCAAGGCTGACGACCTGCACATCAAATGGTTCGATGGCGGCAAGCTCAACGTCTCCTACAACTGTCTGGACCGTCATCTGGCGACCCGTGGCGATCAGGTCGCCATCATCTGGGAAGGCGACAATCCCGAGGTGGATCGCAAGATCACCTACCGCGAACTGCATGAAGAGGTCTGCCGTCTGGCCAACGTCTTCAAGTCGCGCGGCGTCAAGAAGGGCGACCGCGTCTGCATCTATCTGCCGATGATCCCCGAGGCCGCCGTCGCCATGCTGGCCTGCACCCGGATCGGCGCCGTGCATTCCATCGTCTTCGGCGGCTTCTCGCCCGATTCGCTGCGCGACCGCGTGCTCGACTCCGAGTGCAAGCTGGTCATCACCTCCGACGAGAGCGTGCGCGGCGGACGTCACATTCCGCTGAAGAAGAACGCCGACACGGCGATGCTGGAGTGCCCGAACGTCGAAACCGTGATCGTGGTGCGGCGCACCGGCGGCCCGGTCGAATGGATCGATGGCCGCGACATCTGGTACGACGAGTCCATCGCCGCCGCCGCGACCGAGTGTGCACCCGAAGAGATGGACGCGGAAGATCCGCTCTTCATCCTCTACACCTCCGGCTCCACCGGCAAGCCCAAGGGTGCGCTGCACAGCACCGGCGGCTATCTGGTCTATGCCGCCATGACCCACAAGTACACCTTCGATTATCAGGAAGGCGAGATCTACTGGTGCACCGCCGACGTGGGCTGGGTCACGGGTCACACCTATATCGTCTATGGCCCGCTGGCCAATGGCGCGACCTCGATCATGTTCGAGGGGATCCCGAACTATCCCGACATGTCGCGCTTCTGGGATGTGGTCGATAAGCATCAGGTCAATATCTTCTACACCGCGCCCACCGCCATCCGCTCGCTGATGCGCGCTGGCGAGGAGCCGGTCAAGAAGACCTCGCGTCAATCGCTGCGCATCCTGGGCTCGGTCGGTGAGCCGATCAACCCCGAAGCCTGGGAGTGGTATCACCGTGTGGTCGGCGACGAGCGCTGCCCCATCGTCGATACCTGGTGGCAGACCGAGACCGGCGGACACCTCATCACCCCGCTGCCGGGCGCCACGGCACTCAAGCCCGGCTCGGCCACCCTTCCCTTCTTCGGCGTCGTGCCGGCACTGGTCGATCCGGCTGAGGGCACCCTGATCGAGGGAGCTGGCGAAGGTGCGCTGGTCATCGCCCAGCCCTGGCCGGGCCAGATGCGCACGGTCTACGGCGATCATCAGCGTTATGTCGATACTTACTTCAAGCAGTATCCGGGGTATTACTTCACGGGTGACGGCGCGCGCCGCGATGCTGACGGTTATTACTGGATCACCGGACGCATTGACGACGTGCTGAACGTGTCGGGCCATCGTCTGGGCACCGCTGAGATCGAATCCGCGCTGGTGCTGCACAAGGATGTCGCCGAGGCCGCCGTGGTCGGCTACCCGCACGACCTCAAGGGTCAGGGCATCTATGCCTATGTCACCCCGATGGCCGGCATCGAACCGACCGATGCGCTGAAGAAGGAACTGGTGGCGATGGTGCGCAACGAGATCGGCCCGATCGCCATCGTCGATATCATCCAGTGGGCACCCAGTCTGCCCAAGACCCGTTCGGGCAAGATCATGCGCCGCATCCTGCGCAAGATCGCCGCCAATGAAATCGACTCATTGGGCGACACCTCGACGCTCGCAGATCCGACCGTGGTGAACGACCTGATCGACAATCGCGCCAACCAGTAATCGGCGCCAGCTCCGGGATGCCCGCCACATTTGACGACGGCGGGCATTCCTGGCCTGAAATCAGATGTTTATCTGACTCCATGTTGTCGGCAGGGAAGTGCCCCGATGCGCGGAATGGACGGATTTAATCATTATCTCAAATCAATGAGGCTTGACCTTGGGTTCAAATTTTCGAGTGGGCGTCTTTGTCGATGCTGAAAACGTGCGTTACAACGGCGGCTATCAGATGCGTTATGACGTGCTGCGCCGTTTCGCCGCCCGTGAAGGCGGAGTGCTGCAACGACTCAATACATACATGGCCTTCGACGCCGAACGGGCGCGCGAGGATCTGGATTACAGGAAAAAGGCGCAGACCTACCAGCAGATGGTCCGCGATTTCGGCTGGAAGATCAGTGTCAAACTGGTACGCCGCTACACCGACGAAGCCGGCAACGTGACCACCAAGGCGAATGCGGATCTGGACATGGCGGTGGACGCCATGTTGCAGGCCAATAAACTGGAACAGGTGGTGCTGGTCACCGGTGACGGCGATTTCCTGCAAGTGGTTGAAGCCCTCCAGAATACCGGCTGCCGGGTCGAGCTGATCGGCTTCAAGAATGTCTCACGCCAGCTCCAGCAGGAAGTCGATGCCTTCTATTCCGGGTTTCTCATCCCTGATCTGCTGCCGATTTCCTACGAGCCCCGCAACGAATGGGGCAAGCCCGGTTCCTGCGTGCGTGGGGTCTGCACCAAATGGTTCACCGACAAGGGTTACGGCTTTCTGCGTATCATGGATCGCATTTCGCCGCATCTCTGGGTCACGGATCCGCGTGAAGCGGAATCGCCCTACACCAGCATCTTCTGTCATGCCAACGAACTGGCTGAAGACGTGAGCGAGGATCTGCTGATGAACCGCGAAACGGTGCTGGAATTCTATGTCAACGAGAGCGAGCAGAAAGACAACGGCTTAGTGGCGAAGAATGTCAGGCTGGCCTTTTCGGTAAACCGATAATCCCATGTGGTTTGAACCGCAAAGATGCAAAGGATACGAAGAACGGCAGGATGCGGCTTTGACTGACCCATCGGGTGACGCTGGCAACCGAACCGGATTCTGACATCCTTTGCGTTCTTTGCGGTTCAGCTGCGCTTTATATCTGGCTCAACCGCATGGGGCCGGCAATGGGTCCGCACGGCCTTGACCGGACGCGGTCTCGGCCCATCATTCGCAACGGCATGACAGGACAGGCAGCCTAATGTCAACGGATCAAGCCAAAATCAAACCCTCAGGACTGGCTCTGGGTCTGGTGCGGGATCATTTGATCTCGGAGCCTCAGATGCTGACCGCCTACGCGGAGGCCGCCCGTCAGGGCAAACCCTTCGTGCGGCATCTGGTCGAGCAGAAGCTGCTCGACAGCCGGCATATCGCCATTGCCGCCTCGCATGAATTCGGTGTCCCGCTGCTCGATCTCGCCGCCCTCGATCTCAGCACCCTGCCGCTCAATCTGGTCGATGAGCGCCTGATCCGCAAGCACCACGCCCTGCCGCTGCTGCGCCGGGGCAACCGGCTCTTCCTCGCCGTCTCCGATCCCACCAACGATCAGGCGCTCGAAGAAATCCGCTTCAATACCGGGCTTGCCACCGACGCCATTCTGGTGGAGGAGGACAAGCTCAACGCCACCATTGAAACGGCGATCAATGCGCAGGACACCACGACCATCAGCGAATTCGCCGATGCGGATCTGGAAAAGCTCGACATTGCGGCCGGTGATGACGATGACGACGGACAGCGCGCCGAGTCGGACGCCAATATCGATGAGGCGCCCATCGTGCGCTACATCAACAAGATCCTTGTCGATGCCATCAGCGCCGGCGCCTCGGACATCCATTTCGAGCCCTACGAGAAATCCTATCGGATCCGCTTCCGTCAGGACGGCATGCTGCGCGAGGTCGCCAGTCCGCCACTCAATCTCGCCAACCGTCTGACCTCGCGTCTCAAGGTCATGTCGCGCATGAACATCGCCGAGCGCCGCGTGCCTCAGGACGGACGCATCAAGCTCAAACTGAGCCGTAACCGCGATATCGATTTCCGCGTCAACACCCTGCCGACCGTCTATGGCGAAAAGATCGTCCTGCGAATCCTCGATTCATCCTCGGCGCAGGTCGGCATCGAGGCGCTGGGGTTCGAGGTCGAACAGCGCGAGGCCTTTCTTGGCGCGATCAAGAAGCCCTATGGCATGATCCTGGTCACCGGTCCTACCGGCTCGGGCAAGACGGTCTCGCTCTACACCGCGCTCAATATTCTGAATCAGCCGGACATCAATATCTCCACCGTCGAGGATCCGGTCGAGATCCAGGTGCCCGGCATCAATCAGGTCAATCTCAACCCCAAGACCGGACTCACCTTCGCCGCCTCTCTGCGCGCCTTTCTGCGCCAGGATCCCGACATCATCATGGTCGGCGAGATCCGCGACCTGGAAACCGCCGAGATCGCGGTCAAGGCGGCGCAGACAGGCCATCTGGTGCTCTCCACGCTGCATACCAACGATGCACCGCAGACCCTGACCCGTCTTGCCAACATGGGCGTCGCGCCCTTCAACATCGCCTCCTCGGTCCTGCTGATCATGGCCCAGCGACTGGCGCGGAAACTCTGCGTGCATTGCAAGAAACTGCTGGATCTGCCGCGCGAGGCGATGCGCGAAGAAGGCTTCACCGATGCCGAGATCGATGCAGGTCTGACCATTTACGGGCCGGTTGGCTGTGATCAGTGCACCAAGGGCTACCGGGGTCGCATCGGCATCTTTCAGGTCATGAAGGTCTCGGATGAAATCTCGCGTCTGATCCTCGAAGGCGGCAACGCCATGCAACTGGCGGATCAGGCCAGACGCGAAGGCGTTTCGGATCTGCGGCAGTCCGGTCTGCGCAAGGTCAAGGCCGGGCTCATCAGCCTGGAAGAACTCAACCGGGTGACCAAGGAATAGCCAGTCCCTGAAAAATTTATACCTGTGAGCGCATCAAATAGACAGGATTAACAGGATTTTCAAGTCATTGTTTTTAATCTTGTCAATCTTGAGCAATCCTTTTAATCCTGTCCATTGAAATTATCAAGGAGTCATGACGATGGCACTGGCAACAGCAAGCAAGGTCAAGCCCAAGGTCGAGGCCGAGCAGGCCCGTGTCTTCACCTGGGAGGGCATGGACAAGCGCGGCGCGCGCGTCAAGGGCGAGATGCGGGCGGCCAACATCAATACAGTGCGGGCTGATCTGCGTCGCCAGGGGGTGAATCCAACCCGGGTCAAGATGAAGCCCAAGCCGCTCTTCAGTGCGAAGAAGAAGATCACCAGCGCCGATCTCTCGATCTTCACCCGCCAGCTCGCCACCATGATGGCAGCCGGTGTGCCGCTGGTGCAGGCGTTCGACATCGTGGGCCGCGGTCACGACAATCCGGCGATGCAGGACATGATCCTGGCTATCAAACAGGATATCGAAGGCGGCACGGCGATGGCGCTGGCGCTCGGCAAGTATCCGCTGCATTTCGACGATCTGGTCTGCAATCTGGTCGCCGCTGGCGAGCAGGCGGGTGTGCTCGACGTGCTGCTTGACAAGATCGCGACCTACAAGGAAAAGACCGAATCGATCAAGGGCAAGATCAAGAAGGCGCTCTTCTACCCGGCGGCGGTCATTGTCGTGGCGGTGATCGTGACCGTGGTCATCCTGCTGTTCGTCATTCCGCAGTTCAAGGAACTCTTTTCGAGCTTCGGCGCCGATCTGCCGGCCTTCACACTCATGGTCATCGGTCTGTCCGACATCCTGCGCGACTGGTGGTGGGCCTTTTTCCTCGGCGTGGGCGCCGTCGTCTACAGCACCGGGTATACCTACAAACGCTCGCGCAAACTCCGCGAGGGCGTTGACCGGATGTCGCTGAAGATCCCGATCATCGGCGTTATTCTCAACAAGGCCGCACTGGCCCGCTTCGCGCGCACGCTTTCGACCATGTTCGCGGCGGGCGTGCCTTTGGTCGATGCACTGCAATCGGTGTCCGGCGCGACCGGCAACATCGTCTATCAGGACGCCATCCTGAAGATGCGCGAGGAGGTCGCCACCGGCCAGTCGCTCCAGCTCGCGATGCGTCAGCGCGATCTCTTTCCCCACATGGTGATCCAAATGACCGCCATCGGCGAGGAGTCCGGCGCGCTCGACGACATGCTGGCCAAGGTTGCCGATTTCTACGAGGAACAGGTGGACAACGCGGTGGACAGTCTCAGCAGTCTGCTCGAACCCATGATCATGGTCGTCATCGGCGGCCTGGTCGGCAGTCTGGTGGTCGCCATGTATCTGCCGATCTTCAAGCTCGCCGCCGTTGTCTAGACCCGAGAGATTTTGACAGGATTAAACCGCGCCCGGTGCGGTATGTGATGTTTGGGGATTGGGGCGGCCTTGGCAGCATTGACGACCGTTAGAGCTGGCGCGGTTTAAGATATTAAAAAATATAGAATTTTAAACCGCGCCTCCACTGATGTCGATGACATCTCCAAAGCCAAACACAAACTGAAAATTACGCATATCGCGCTGGACGCGGTTTAACGCATTCTTTTAAATCCTGTTCATCCTGTTAATCCTGTCTGAATGATTCAATTTCCGATCCCGGCGATCAGGTTTCAAGGAACACGACCATGTCCACGCCCATCTGGCTGGAGCTACTCCAGACGAACCCCTGGCTGCTGTATACGAGTGCCGTCCTGCTCGGACTCATCCTCGGCAGCTTTCTCAATGTCGTCATCCTGCGCCTGCCGCACATGCTGGAAGAGGGCTGGAAGCGTGACTGCGCCGAGCTGTCTGACGATGAGGCGATGCCCGCTGAATCCGCGCCGCGTCTCACATTATCCTCGCCGCCCTCCACCTGTCCGGCCTGCGGTCATCGCATCCGCGCCCATGAAAACATCCCCATACTGAGTTATCTCCTGCTGCGCGGACGTTGCTCGGCCTGTGGTGTGGCCATCAGCGTGCGCTATCCGATCATTGAAGGCTTCACCGCGCTCCTGACCCTGCTGGTCGTGATGCAGTTCGGCCTGACCTGGCAGACGCCCGCCGCCCTGCTGCTGACCTGGACGCTGATCGCATTGGCGCTGATCGACTTCGACACCCAGCTTCTGCCCGACAGTCTGACCCTGCCGCTGGTGTGGCTCGGTCTGATCCTGAGCCTGTTCGGGCTTTTCACCGACGCGGAATCGGCCATCATCGGCGCCGTGGCGGGTTATCTGAGTCTCTGGACGGTTTTCCAGCTCTTCCGGCTCGCCACTGGCAAGGAAGGCATGGGCTATGGCGATTTCAAGTTGCTGGCGGTCTTCGGCGCCTGGCTTGGCTGGTCGTTTCTGCCCCAGATCATCCTGCTGTCCGCACTCACAGGGGCCGTGCTCGGCGTGCTCCTGATGGTCACCGGGCGCCATCAGCGCGGCACGCCCATGCCCTTCGGTCCTTTTCTCGCCGCCGCCGGCTGGATCAGTCTGGTCTGGGGTCAGGCCATCAATGACGCCTATCTGCGTTTGAGCGGTCTTGGCTGACTCATGTTCGTCGTCGCGCTGACCGGCGGCATCGGCTGCGGCAAATCCAGCGTCTCCGACCGGCTCGGCGCGCTCGGTGCGGGGATCGTGGATACCGATCTCCTGTCGCGCGAACTGACGGTCGCCGGCAGCCCGGTCCTGGCGCGGATCGCCGCGACCTTCGGCGACGGGATGCTGCACGCGGATGGTGCGCTTGACCGTGCCGCACTGCGCCAATGCGTCTTCAAGAATCCTGACGCACGCACACAACTGGAATCCATCCTGCACCCCGCGATCAAGACGCTGATGCTGGAGCGTCTGGCCCGACTCACGACCCCTTACGCCGTCCTCGTGATTCCGCTCCTGTTCGAGACCGGTCAACAGACGCTTGCTGATCGTGTCCTGGTGGTCGATGTCCCCGAGTCGATTCAGATCGAGCGGGTCAGACGTCGCAGCGGACTCCCGGAAGACGAGATCAGGCGCATCATCGCCAGCCAGACCCCGCGCCACGAGCGGCTCGCCCGCGCCGATGACCGCCTCGACAACAGTGGCGATCCCGCCGCGCTGGACGCGCTGATCCAGCCGCTGCATGCCCGTTATCTACTCCTCGCTGACATGCGCCACACTCAAAAAGTGTGAACCAGGTCAAATTTTACTTGAATTGATTCACCGTCTTTCTTATGGTCATCATGCACGGAATAGAGGTTGATTATTTCGTGGGCTTTGAGCATTTACAGAGAGGAAACAGACGATGAAACACGCATTGTTCCGCCCCTCAGGGATCACACTGCTCTCGACCGCACTCGTCACACTCTTCGCCACCCCGGCCATCTCGGCGCCATCCGTCTGCAAAGGACTGGATGAAGCGGCCTGTGCCGCACAGGCCGAATGCCGCTGGATGGACGGGTACACCCGTAAAGACGGTGTGCAGGTGTCCAGCCACTGCCGCAAGGGCGCGAAAAAAGATGCCGCCCCCCAGGCCATGCCCAAGACGGACCCGGCGCCGGTGGCTGCCGAAGCAACCAAAGAAGCAAGCCCCGCACCAGCCGCGATGACCGCACCCGCACCAGCGACCAAAACAACGCCCTGAACACCTTTTGCGGTCGATCCGTCGGGATCGACCGCACTCTGCTGCAACCTGCGTCCCGAACGCGGGAACTCCCCGCATCGCCGTCGCCATCATCCCGCCCGGCGACGCCATCGCCGCTCAAACACGTTACGCCAACATCGACCGGCATCCGGACGGGAAAGCCCTGAACCCTCGACTTCGCGCATGGTTTAGCCGGATCGCGTTATGGTGTAGTCTCGCTAACCATCGACTGACCGACCGACCGACCCGATAGCCTGAACCCTCGACGGAGTCACCGCCATGCTTGTTTCCGGACAACCGAACACCCACCACACGCTCGATCATCACGGTCTCTACAACCTCAACAACGTCTACTGGAACCTGCACACGCCCGCCCTGTACGAACAGGCGTTGCGCGCGCGTGAAGGCATGCTCGCGCACATGGGGCCGCTGGTCGTGCGTACCGGCCATCACACCGGGCGTTCGGCCAATGACAAGTTCGTGGTTGAGGAGGAGCAGAGCCGGGAGCACATCTGGTGGGGCGAGGTGAACCGGCCCATCGACGAGGCCCATTTCGATCAGGTCCATCACCGTCTGGCGTCCTATCTGCAAATGAAGGATGTCTATGTGCGTGACTGCTTCGTCGGCGCCGATCCGGCGTATCGCATGCCGGTGCGCGTCATCACCGAATACGCCTGGCACAATCTCTTCGCGCGCAATCTCTTCATCCAGCCCAGGCCCGAAGAGCTCGAAAACCTGGTTCCCGAATTCACCGTCATCGACGCCCCGCGTTTCCACGCCATGCCGGCGCTCGACAAGACCCGCAGCGAGACCTTCATCCTCGTGAATTTCGCCAAGCGTCTGGTGCTGATCGGCGGCACCAGCTACGCGGGCGAGATCAAGAAGTCGCTCTTCACCGTGATGAACTACATGATGCCCTTCCGGGGCGTGCTGCCGATGCACTGCTCGGCCAACATCGGCCACGATGGCAAGACCGCGCTCTTCTTCGGTCTCAGCGGCACGGGCAAGACCACGCTCTCGGCGGATGCCTCGCGCACCCTGATCGGCGACGATGAACACGGCTGGAGCAACGACGGCGTCTTCAATTTCGAGGGCGGCTGCTATGCCAAAATGATCCGTCTCTCGCCCTCGGCGGAGCCTGAGATCTACGCCACGACGCAGCGTTTCGGCACCGTGCTGGAGAATGTGACGGTCGAGTCGGAAGATCGCCGGCTGAACCTGGACGACGACTCGCTGACCGAGAACACCCGTGGCGCCTATCACATCAGCGCCATCCCCAACGCCAGCGAGACCGGCATGGGCGGTCATCCCACCGCCATCCTCTTCCTCACCTGCGATGCCTTCGGCGTGCTGCCCCCGGTCGCGCGTCTCACGCCCGAGCAGGCCATGTATCACTTCATCTCGGGCTATACGGCGCGCGTCGCCGGCACCGAGAAGGGCGTCACCGAGCCCTCGCCGGTCTTCAGCGCCTGTTACGGCGCGCCCTTCATGCCGCTGCATCCGCAGAAATACGCCGCCCTGCTGGGTCAGCGACTCGCCGAGCACGGCACCAGTGTGTGGCTGGTCAACACCGGCTGGAGCGGCGGCCCCTATGGCGTCGGCGACCGGATCAAGATCCCGCACACCCGCGCCATGGTGAATGCCATCCTCGACGGCAAGCTGGACAACGTGCCGACCCGCACCGATCCCTTCTTCGGTCTGGAGATCCCCGAGTCCTGCCCGGACGTACCGAGCGAGATCCTCAATCCACGCAACACCTGGAAGGACGGCGCCGCCTACGACACCCAAGCCCGCAAGCTCGCCGGGATGTTCCAGAAGAACTTCACCAAGTTCGCCGATGAAGTCGATGAGCGCATCAAGGCGGTTGGGCCACGGGCGGATTGATTCCAGCATTTAAACCGCGTCCAGAGTGAGAGGCCAGGTTCCGGGTGAGTTCGACCTTTGGCGCATTCACGGACCTTGGTGGGGACGCGGTTTAAAATTTATTTTTGAACCGTAAAGGCGCAAAGAACGCAAAGGTTTTTTCTTTGTGTCCTTTGCGTCTTTGCGGTTTATGGAACAATTAAAATGCAGCATTCCGACGAAATCACCATCACCCGTCCCGACGACTGGCATCTGCATGTCCGCGATGGCGCGGCGATGGCGGATGTCATCGGACACACCGCCCGCCAGTTCGCGCGGGCGGTCATCATGCCCAACCTCAGACCGCCGGTCGTCACGACGGCACAGGCCATCGCCTACCGTAAGCGGATCCTGGGCGCGCTGCCGACTGGAAGCGATTTCCAGCCGTTGATGACGCTCTATCTCACCGACCGCACCGAACCGGCTGAGATCGTCACCGCCCGCGCCAGTGGCGCGGTGGTCGCCTGCAAGCTCTATCCCGCTGGCGCCACGACCAACTCAGACAGCGGTGTGACCGACCTGAACGCCCTCTCTCCGGTGCTGGAGACCATGCAGCGCGAAGGTCTGCCGCTGCTGGTGCACGGCGAGGTCACGGCACCCGAGGTGGACATCTTCGACCGCGAACAGCGTTTCATCGAGGAACGGCTCCGGCACATCGTCACGGACTTTCCGGCGCTCAAGGTCGTCTTCGAGCATGTGACCACGGCAGACGCCGTCGCCTTCGTGCGCGAGGGGCCGGATACACTGGCAGCCACCATCACCCCGCATCATCTGCTCTATAACCGCAACGCCATCCTCGCGGGCGGGATCCGGCCCCATTTCTATTGCCTGCCGGTGCTCAAACGCGAACGCCATCGCCTTGCGCTGCTGGAGGCCGCCACCAGCGGTCATCCGCGCTTCTTTCTGGGGACCGACAGCGCCCCCCATGCCGTCGGCGACAAAGAAAGCGCCTGCGGCTGCGCCGGTGCCTATAGCGCCCATGCCGCGCTCGAACTCTATGCCGAGGCATTCGAGCAGGCTGGCGCACTGGATCGACTGGAAGGCTTCGCCAGTCATTACGGCGCGGATTTCTATGGCCTGCCCCGCAACAGCGGGACGCTTCGGCTGCGCCGCGAGACCTGGCAGGTGCCGCAACGCTATCCCTTTGGCGGCAGTGAGGTCGTGCCGCTCAGGGCCGGGGAGACGCTGTCCTGGCGGTTGATCGATTAAACCGCGCCCGGTGCGGTATGTGATGTTTGGGGATTGAGTCAGTCTTGGCAGAATCGACGACCGTTCGAGCGGGCGCGGTTTAAGATATTAAAAAATATAGAATTTCAAACCGCGTCTCCACTGATGTTGATGACATCTCCAAAGCTAAACACAAACTGAAAATTACGCATATCGCGCTGGACGCGGTTTAACGATCTTTCGGGCGGGTAAAAACTTTCCTGGAAAGCGCCTTAAAGACGTCCTGATCGAGACGCCGGCTTTCCCGGTTTACCCTCGGCGCTGAAATCCACTGCGTCCCAGAAGTCCTCCTGACCTTCGACCGGCGGGGGATTGCCGTCGTGGACGAGACTGAGCCGGCGCTGGAGATAGGCATCGCGCAGAAAGACATAGGGATCGATGGCGGCATCGTCGAGGATCTGCGAGGCGGCCAGCAGGTCGGCACGACGATCCACCACCCTCAGACCGACCAGCCCCCAGTACACCTTGTCTTCCTCGATATTGAACAGGGGGTCGGTGAAGATATCGCCCGCCAGACCGATGGTGTCGCGGATGCTGCTCGGGCCGAGCAGCGGCAGGACGAAATAGGCGCCCGACTCAAGCCCCCAGTAGCCGAGCGTCTGGCCGAAGTCTTCCTTGTAGCTCGGCAGCCCGACATTGGTTGCCACATCGACAAAGCCCAGAACGCCCACCGTGGAATTGATGAAGATCCGTCCCACGTCGCTGCCCGCACGCGACATCTTGAATTGCAGTGCATTGTTTGCCGCCGAGGTGAGATCGGCGAGGTTATTGAAAAAATTGGTGATCCCGCGATCGACAGGCTCCGGCGTGATGACCCGATAACCCTTCGCGATCGGCTGCAGAAAGGCCTTGTCGAAGTCCGAATTGAAACGGTGGACAGCACGGTTATAAGGCTCCAGCGGATCGCGCGGATCTCTCACCCGATCCGGGTTCGAGGAGCAGCCGCCGACCAGGAGCGCCGCGCCCACAACCAGCCAGCCCAGCCGGAACGCACCCATTCCCCTGAACGCACTCATTTCGACACCCTTCATCTGTAGAGAATCTCCAGCCAGCGATGCGCGAAATCCTACCACGGCGCAGTCAAAATTTGGCATTCGCCGCCGCGCCACTTATGCTGTCGCGATGAACCAAGAAGAACAGATTCCAGATGGTATCGCGCAGCGCTTTCGCGGTTTTCTGCCGGTGGTCGTCGATGTGGAGACGGCGGGCTTCGATGCCCAGCGTCATGCCCTGCTTGAAATCGCGGCGGTCATCATCCGCATGACGCCCGATGGACGGCTGGAGCCCGCCGCTCCGCTGGCCTGTCATGTGCTGCCATTCGTGGGCTCGGAGATCGATCCGCGCGCCCTGGCCTTCAACCGCATCGACCCGGACCATCCCTTCCGCGACGCCATCTCAGAGCAGGATGCGCTGAACCGCATCCTCACCCCGATCCGCAAGGCGGTGCAGTCCACCGGCTGCAACCGCGCCATCCTGGTCGGACACAATGCCCATTTCGATCTGGGTTTCGTGAAAGCGGCGGTGGAGCGCACCGGCTACAAGCGCAATCCCTTCCATTCATTCAGCGTCTTTGACACCGTAACCCTGGGCGGCCTGATGTTCGGCCAGACCGTACTGGCGAAGACAGCGAAAGCGGCGGGGCTGACCTGGCAGAACAGCGAGGCACATTCAGCGGTCTATGACGCCGAACAGACCGCACGGCTCTTCTGCGCCGTGGTCAATCGCTGGCGCGAACTGGATCCGGTCCATTTCTGGGAGGGCGATCCGCATGGTTTGACCTGTCGGTCAAACCATCAGGGGTGATGGTTCAGGCGGCTGGTCACTGACGACTCTTTTCAGATTCTGATCGTTGTCGTTGTCGGCTTGCGAATATTCGATTACGACAACGACAACGAACGGCCTCGACAACGAACGGCCTCGGGATTTCTAAGGTGCTGCCCTCGCCGCCCGCTCCATCATGCCCCGAAGCTCCCCGTTGGCATGGAGTTCCAGGGTGATGTCGCAGCCGCCGATCAGCTCGCCAGCGACATAGATCTGCGGAAAGGTCGGCCAGTCGGCGTAACGCGGCAGGTTCTCGAAGATCTCGGGATCCTGGAGAACATTGACATAGGCAAAAGGAACCTCGCACTCCTGAAGCGCCTTCGCGGCGCGCATGGAAAATCCGCACTGCGGAAACTGCGGTGTGCCCTTCATATAGATGACGACCGGGTTGCCCTTTACCTGTTCGTCGATACGTTCCAACACGTCCATGGCTGACCTCTTGGGGTGGCTGATTGAATTGGCGGATAAAAATTGAGGTGATCGCCGGGATTTCAATCCACATGACGCTGTAACCAGCATTCGAGCAGCGCCAGATGCCAGAGCTTGTTGCCCTGAATGCGGGTGTGATGCAGGTCCGGGGCGGCGAGCAGTTGATCGAGATAGGACTGTCGATAGAGCCCGCGCTCACGGCAGGCACGCGAGTTCAGGGTGTCGCGCATCATCTCCAGAAAGGGTCCGCGCACATATTTGAGCGCCGGCATGGGGAAATAGCCCTTGGGCCGGTCGATCACGGCATCCGGCAGCAGACCTCGCGCCAGCGCCTTGAGCGGGTATTTGCCGCCCTCGCGCAGCTTGAGTTCGGGCGGACAGCGTGCGGCCAGTTCGACCAGATGCTGATCCAGAAAAGGCACCCGCGCCTCCAGACCCCAGGCCATGGTCATGTTATCGACCCGTTTGACCGGATCATCGACGATGAGCGTGGTCACATCGAGCCGCAGCACGGCGTCCATGAAGGTATCCGCATCCGGTTCGTCGAGCCGTTCGGCGATCAGGGCCGAGGTGTGGTCCTCGCCGGCGTAAGCGTCCGTGACCAGACGCCGATACTCATCGTGATCACGGTCGAAGTAGTGCCTGCGGAAGCGTTCGAGCGGACTGCCATCAGACTCCGCCTGCATGCGCGGATACCAGAAATAGCCGCCGAAGACCTCATCGGCCCCCTGCCCCGACTGCACCACTTTGATCTCGCGCGAGACCTGTTCGGCGAGCAGATAAAAGGCCACGGCATCCTGACCGAACATGGGCTCGGCCATGGCGTCGATGGCCTCCGGCAGACGCTTGAGCACCTGATCATTGGGCACCAGGAATTTGCAGTGGCGAGTGCCATAACGCTCGACCACCAGATCCGAGTAGACGAACTCGCTGCCGGCCTCTTCCGGGGTGTCCTCGAAACCGACCGAGAAGGTACGCAGATCGGAGACCCCAGCCTCAGCCAGCAGGGCCACCAGCAGACTGGAATCCAGCCCGCCGGACAGCAGCACGCCGACCGGCACGTCGGCCACTTCGCTGCGGATCCTGACCGCCTGACGCAGCGCGGCATGAATCGCCTCCAGCCATTCAGGTTCGCTCAGAGCCGGTTCGGGACGGGTCGCACTGAGCCGCCAATAGGCCCGTTCGGTCTGGCGACCATCGGCATCGATCAACAGCCAGTGAGCGGGCGCGAGCTTGCGCACACCCTGGAGGATGGTGCGCGGCGCAGGCACCACGGCATGCAAGGTAAAGAGATGATGCAGCGCCACCGGATCGATGGCCGTCTCCACCCCGCCCGCTGCCAGCAGCGCCTGAAGGCTGGAGGCAAAGCGAAAAACGGCGCCCGACCCGGACCAGTAGAGCGGCTTGATGCCGAAACGGTCACGCGCCAGAAAGAGCCTCCGCTGATTGGCGTCCCAGATGGCAAAGGCGAACATGCCGTGCAGTCGCTCGACGCAATCCGTGCCCCAGGCATGCCACGCCTTGAGGATGACCTCGCTGTCGCCCTCGGAGAAAAAGCGATAGCCGCGCGCCTGGAGTTCGGCCCGCAGTGCGCGGTAGTTGTAGATCGTCCCGTTAAAGACCAGCGCCAGACCCAGTTCGGCATCCACCATCGGCTGATTGGAGCGCACCGAGAGATCGATGATCGCCAGCCGCCGATGACCGAAGGCCAGAGCGCCATCGCTGTAACTGCCGCCGTGATCGGGGCCGCGCCGGGTCAGCTCGGCCATCATGCGCTGAATCGCATCCAGATCGGCTGGCCGACTGTCGAATCGTAACTCTCCGCAGATACCGCACATCGGAACGCTCCCACTCTCACTCTCGCATCAAGGGCGCAAGGATAGCCGAAGAGTGCGCCCTGGATGCAGCGGAATACTCAGCAAAGCAGCCGCCGCAGCAGTGCCAGATCGGCCCAGCCTGCGCCGGGATCCTTTCCTGCCACGACATGGAAGGGTTGTCCGGGCTCGCCGAGATCGGAGAGCACCGCCAGGGCACCGTCAAAATCCTCGCCCCGGCTGTAGAGGCTTTCGGTCACCAGTACCGGCACGCCAGCGGCGCGCGCGGCCTGGACGCCGTTGGCGGTGTCCTCAATGGCGACGCAATCGCCCCCGTCGAGTCCCAGCCGGTCCAGCGTCCAGCGGTAGGCATCGGGTGCGGGCTTCTTCGGCAGCCCCTCATCACCGGAGCAGATCGCGTCAAAGAGTTCTTCCCAGTCTGTGCCGAGGGTCGCCGCCAGCAGGGCATCCACATTGGCGCGGCTGGTGGTCGTGACGATAGCCAGCCGCAGCCCCGCCGACCGGGCCTCGCCGATCAGACGGGCGACGCCCGGACGCAGGGCCATGCGCCCGGCGGCCACCCCGGCGGTGTAATGGTCGGTTTTGAGGCGATGCAGCACGGCGATACGGTCATCAATGTCGGGCTGTTCGAGCAGATGAGCATGCGCCTGGGCCAGCCAGGCACGGATGCGCTCCCGCCCACCCGCGACCTGGAGCAGTTCGCGGTAGAGATCCTGACTCCAGTGCCAGTTCAATCCCTGCCCGGCAAAGGCGGCGTTGAAGGCCAGGCGGTGCAGTTCCTCGGTCTCGGCCAGGGTGCCATCGACATCGAACAGCAGGGCCTTTAGGTGATTCCCTGAAAAGTTCATACCCGACACTCGCTTCAAATAGACAGGATTAAACCGCGCCCCGTGCGGTATGTGATGTTTTGGTTTGGATCGGTCTTGGGTGCATCAACAACCATCGGGACTGGCGCGGTTCAAGATATTAAAAAGTATAAAATTTAAGCCGCTTCCCCGCAAAAGACCCGGCATGCGCCAAACGTCAAACTCACTCGAAACTCGACATACCCCCAGCCGGACGGGCATTCGCCCCGTTTGGAACGATTTGAACATCGTCGGTTGGACGCGGACGCTAAAAACGTACAGGACGGGGTGAATACCCCGTCCTGCTTGGTTCGTGCCGATTTGCCAGTACCGTTGGGAGAGCCGTTATTGCAGCGCAGTGCGAACACTTTCGAGTATCCGAGGCGAAAGATAAAGGCCATGCGTCTTGACCAGTGCTTCAACCCTGGACCATGCCTCCGCATTGGTCAGGATTCCGCGCTCACGGGCAAGCAGCAGAATACCGATCGTACCGATGGGTTGCAGCCCCATTTGTTGGGCCTTGCGTCGGGCAAGTAGATCGTCGAGTCCAACCAGGCCGATACCGGAGTCTCGCGCCAGAATCATGACTTCCAGTTCGCCGGCATGGAGGCTGCCAATGGCTCCACGGACAAAGGCGCTACCGATTTCTGATAAGGCTGTCACGTTGATAAACGACGGAAGGCGCAACGCCCCAATCTCCGCGACCACCGCTGGAGGTGTCAGGATGGCGTCGAAGCAATCCGACAGGAGGTTGAGGGCATCCACCTTGGCCAGAAAGATCAAGGGGCTGGCGTTGATGACCAGTTTCATGCGCCGGATCCGAAATGGCAGCGCACCAGTGCCATGTCCTCCAGGACGACCGTGTCATTGATGGCGAAACCGGCCCCGAAATGCTCTTTCAGACGATAGTGGAATTCGTCGAAACCCAATCCCGCGAGGGCAGCGGCGGCACTGAAACTGATTTTTCTGGCTTGGTAGAGGCTGGCGGCGAGGAAGAAGTCGATGGCACCGGTCCCCAAGGGTTGCAGGATTTGAGCGAATTCGGGGTTGACCTGAGGTGTGGACATGGGTTTCTGATTCCAGTTGGATGACCTGTGATGGGTTGTGACAGCTCCTTGAGTATGGAACATGCCATTCGATACAGCAGACCCGCGCGGGCGCGCTGTCTGCGGTCTGCATCAGCTCATGGTATTCGATGCCAGCAGGCAGTCCCGATTGGGCACGCTTGACGTGCGGCAGGCGCGTGCGCGTCCCGTGCGTATGTCGGCGTTGAAAGAAAAAGGGGACGCAAAGAAAAAGAGGACGGATTTATTTTCTCGGGGTGAGAGCAACAAATAAATCCGTCCCCTTTTTCTTTCATGAGCCTGGCGAATCGACGCCAATCCGCGCGCCGACGCCCGCCAATGGTCCCAGTCCACCCGATCCAACCAGTTCACGCTCGCCAGACGGAGCAAATTCTGTATAGCATCGACCGCCTGTCGGAATTGCCAGTCCTTCAGTCCGGGTTTCCGCCCCAGCACGGCGAGGTAAGCGTCCACATCCTCGGGCGACTGCTCCGCCAGTTTGCGGTCGGGATAGGCCGCGATGTCGTGCTCCGCGCGAATCACCATCCAGCGGTCAAAAGGCGGCTGAATGCCTGATTCATGGAGGCTTTGCACGTAGCGATCCCAGAAGGAGCGGACTTTTTCCTCATGAGTTGACGGGTTTTGCGTCATGGCTTACTCTCCGGCAAAACGACACGGAACGCGGAACCAGGGGCCACAAAGTCACTCGTGCCGACCAGGGTGGTTTTGGAGATTAGGCCGATTCTGTCTACTACGGCGAATCTGGAATCTGTCTAGCGCCATATTGAACTAATCCGCTCCGCGGGCCTTGGTCGAGGCTCTCCTCCCCGTCAGCGCTGACTGTCGATCTTCTCAGCGTCGTCCACACTCGCCGTGACCCAATCCGGGTCGTTGAGTGAGGACCGGACGATGACACCCTTGCGTCAGCGCATGATCGCGGCCATGCAGATGCATGGTTTTTCCCCGCGCACCCATGAGAGCTATCTCGCGTCGGTGCGGGATCTCGCGAAGTTCACCCACCGCGCGCCCGATACGCTCACCTCGGCGGATCTGAAGCGCTACTTCGAGCACTTGGTGCGCGAGCGTGAGCTGGCGCCGGCCAGCGTGCGGCTGTTCTACAACGGCATCCGTTTCTTCTACCTGGAGGTTCTGGACTGGCCGGCCGTCGACCTGGAGGTGACGCTGCCCAAGCGGCCGCAGCGGATCCCCGAGTTGCTCACACGCGAAGAGGTCGCAGCCATCCTGCGGGCCTGTCCCGATGCGCGCCATCGCACCATGCTCACGCTCTGCTACGGCGGCGGGCTGCGCCTGAGTGAGGTGCTGGCGGTGCGCGTCGGCGACATCGACGGCGAGCGTCGACTCTTGCGCATTGAGCAGGGCAAGGGCGCCAAGGATCGCCTGGTCCCCATCTCCCCCACCCTGCTGGAGCAACTGCGAACCTATTGGCGTGCCTATCGTCCCCATGACTGGCTGTTTGCTGGTCGTGACGGCGCGAGGCTTACCCCGACCACGCTCCAGAAGGCGTTCACGCAGGCCAAGCAACGCGCCGGTGTGCACAAGGTCGGCGGCCTTCATGGGCTGCGCCATGCCTTTGCGACCCATCAGCTCGCGGCCGGACTGCCGGTGCAGCGTCTGCAACGCCTGCTCGGACACCAGAGTATCCAGACGACCCTGCGCTATGTGCATTGGCTCCCGAGTGCCGGCGAGGGCGAAGGCGCGCTGGATGTCATCGCCCAGTTGGAGGTGGCCCATGGCTGAGCCGGCCTCACTGCAAGCGGTCATCCGGACCTGTCTGGACGACCTGGCGGCCACCCAAACCTTGAGCCCGCGCCAGTGGCAGGTCTGTCATCATGTCCTCGCCTGTCGCACCGCCGCCCTTGGCGGCTTCGCCTTGCGCTGCGATCAGTGTGAAGCCGAGGCGGTCTGCTACCACGCCTGCCGGGACCGCCACTGTCCGCGCTGTCAGCGCCGGACGTCCCTGGATTGGTGTGAGCGCCAGCGCGCGGCGCTGCTGCCGGTGACCTATCACCATGTGGTGTTCACCTTGCCCGCCACGCTCAATGGCTGGATCGAGGTCCATCCCACAGAGATCTACGACCGGCTGTTCGAGACGGTGTGGGCGACGCTCTCGGCCTTCGCGGCCGATCCCAAGCGCCTGGATGGGCAACTCGGTATGACCGCCGTGCTGCACACCTGGGGACAGACGCTCACCCGGCATGTGCATCTGCACGGCTTGGTTCCCGGCGGAGCGTTCTCTGCCTCCGGTGAGTGGCACCCCGCTAAAAGCACCTATCTGTTTCCGGTCCGGGCGCTGTCCCGGCATGTGCGCGGCGGCTTCGTCAGCCGCCTGCGCCAGGCCGCGCAGGCCGGAGGTCTGCCGCGGCTGACCGACCCCAAAGAGATCGACCGGGTGCTCGACACCTTGATGCGCACCGAGTGGGTGGTCTATTCCAAGCCCTGCCTGGTGCACACCGAGACGGTCGTCGATTATCTGGGGCGCTACAGCCACCGTACCGCCCTCAGCGACCGCCGCTTGCTCAGCTTCGACGGGGAGTTCGTGGAACTGAGCTACAAGGACTACCGCGACGGCGATCGTCGCAAGGTCATGACCCTCTCAGGCGCGGAACTGCTGCGGCGCTTTTTGCTGCATGTCTTGCCTAAAGGCTTCATGCGGGTGCGTCACTTCGGCTTCCTCGCCAATCGCTGCCGCACCCGGCGCTTGCCCGAGATCCGCGCCGCCATTGCGGCGCTGGCGGCGACGACCTGTCCAGTGACGGCGGGGCACGAGGCGCCAACGCCGACGTTTGACGGCTATCCCTGTCCGAGCTGCCACACCGGACGGTTGCGTGTGCGCGCCGCGCTCGCACCGAAACGCCGCGACGGAGGATAACGCTCGCCCTTCAGCGCCGATTCCACTTCCGCATCCGGTCTTTATCTCAGTCCCCAAGTGGGTCTGCGATGGCGCTCGCCTCGCGCACGGGAATTGGACTAAAATCCTCCCCAATACACGTCCTCGCAGCACCTTGGGAGCCCTCCCGATGCCCGCTTTCTGCTTTCGCGACGTCCCTCATGATCGACCTGTCGGCACCGGCGCTCCCGCGCCGTCCAGGGCCGACCAATACAATTCCCTCTCTATAAGGCATGCCCGTTGCGCCGCCGGCCCGGGCGTGCCAGGATCGGATTAGTCCAACAGACATTTATCCATCGGGCGCTTAAGCGTCGGCGCGAGATCAGTGCTCACTGCTGTGCGCCCGATGGATAAATGCTTAATAGTTAGGCAGGTGGGTCTCATTTCAAGATTCTGCCACTAATTTAAACTGAAAACTTAATGATTCTATTAAGTTTTCGTCAAGAGCGATCCCCAATCTGGCGTTCGGGAATTATGAAATACCATGATTGAGTCCACGATATTTTAGAGAGGTGATTTATGGCTACCAATTTTTTACCAAAAAACCGCTTATTTTTGGCATTAGCATCGGCTTGTTTTTTAACAAGTTTTCAATATTCCACATTTGCTTATGGTTCTGATACAACAGAGTTAGTTTGCTCTATTCCCGTAGGAGGAAAACGAGGTGTCCACTATGAAGGTGTCGGAGTTAAAGATGCTCTTCCTTGGGGACCAAAATCCTTTACTATAGATCAGGATGGTAATTTCATTATCGCTGACACGGCAGCTAATAGATTGCTGCAATACAGCTCTTCCTGTAAATATCTTCGATCTATACCGTTACCGGAAACGCTAGTTGGTGCAACTGATATAAAAATTTCTCAAGGTAGTATTTGGGTTCTCGACTCAGCTTCTCCTACCCCTAGCGTTTATCAACTCATGTTTTCAGGTGATGTCTTAGATACTTTTCAGATACCAAAAAATTTAAGTGATGACTTGACCGGCCTCTCTATTGGTGACAATGGCGATGTCCTTGGTGAAATGAGCTTTGGGGAATCCACTGTTAATATTTCTCAAATAGAGGGTGTTTCACGGCAAGGTATAAGTTATATCGCTAACATTTCTAATGGGTTGGGGGAAGTTGCCATAGGAAATAAGCGCTTTCCTGTGACCGTAGATGGCAAGTTAATAGGTTTGCATATTTTACATGTGACTAACGATAACAGAATTTTTGTTGTCGTTGACGAGAGCAATCAAGAATTGTATCAGACTATCCGCCAATATACTTCCGATGGAAGCGTAGAGAAAATATCCAGAATCCCTACAGATGGATTTATCGACATAGACCACAATCTTAGTGTCAACAATGAAAATGGCGAAATTTACACAATAGTCGCATACCCCAAGCGATTTGAAATCAGAAAGCTAATTTTTGTAGATCACTTAAATTCACTAAAAAATAATACTATAGAAAACATAGTTTTAGAAAAAAACATTAGCCCATCTTCTAAGGCTGTAAGTTGCAAGATATTTAGACCTGATGTCATATCAAATGCCCAGGCATTTATTAACAATTCGTCTCCTCTTGACGATGTGAATATTAGTGGTGAATGTCCTGGGCGTGGCAAACCAAGATACTTAACTACAGCAGACTTTTACTCTTCCGTGCCATACGATTGGGGCGGGTTTTCTTCAATCAAGTCCTTTAACGATGATATGGCATCCGGCCTTCAAGCAGGTGACATCGATACAAAGGGGGTGGAAATCTGCTCAAAGGGGGTTGACTGCTCTGGTTTCGTATCGCGTGCGTGGAATCTGCCAACTAAACGTGGAACAGGTCAACTATCTGCTATTTCTTATAACGTGGGAAATATAGGGTCAGTGGACAGCTTAAGGCGTGGGGATATTTTAAATTTATCCAACCACCATGTGATGCTTTTTGAAAGCGTCTCCGGCAACACTGCAACTGTGTATGAAGCAACTACTGATGCGAACGTAGACAGAGTTGTCCATCATAATAGAACTCTATCTTATATTAAGAAAAAAAATTATACCCCTCTCCGTTATAACGCCATGTGCGATTATGTTGACGGACAAGTTGGGTGTTCTGGACTTAGTGCTGCGTTGTTTTATAACAATATGGAGTTTAATTTTGGTGGAGGAAAGTTTTCTAAAGATGCTGATGGTAATGACTATAATGGGATACCATTATATTTTAATGCCAAAAGTAACTATGATAGAACTTCAAAATCACTAAGTATTGATTTGGCTATCTATAAAGATTCCGGGCATACTCAACATGTCCGAACGGATCGTTGCATAGGTACTTGGGATGATAGTAAAAGTACAAACTTATTTGATGCCACATGCACATTAATACGAGACACTAGTGCAGGCTGTCCAACACTTTGGGTACAAATGGCTATAGATGAAACTGGTGGCAGTAGTGCCAGTAAAGTACAAAATGGGGCGCATATTGAACAAAAAGATATTGTTAATACGATATACAGGCACAATTGACCATGATGGAATCTAGCAAGTCGAGGAGAAAACCGGGACAGACCACGTTATTCTCGAACAGCTTCAGACTGAATGAAAGAATCGCCTAACAATCGGTTCAAGCGCGGACCCCGCAGACGGCGCGGCACGTATTCTGAAATGCTGTGCCAGCGGGGCCGCTTAACCTATGCGTTAGGCCTCACAGGACACCTCTCCGATGCTCTTCCCCCAAGAAATCATCCACGCAATCATGGACTGCGCACATTGGGCAGACAGGCTGGTCCGTGCAGACTTGATCGATGGCTTCGTTGTGAGCGAGAACGACTACACATCGAACTTCACTGGCTCACTGCGGAGAGAAATCAACGCAAGGCACTTCCCTGGCCTCAGCGCCAAGGTGCAAGTTCTGAACCCAAGCGCTGAACGCGAGATCGGAGCAGACGCCTGCATCATTCTGCAGAACAAGACCGAGTTCAAGGCGTCGGTGTTCGAAGCGAAGTGGCCTCGGCTAAGCACGCACGAGGACACCTGGGATTCCAGGCAGAAGTCCTCTGGTGAATCGCACTTTCACTCACAATTACTACGCCAGTGCGCGCAGAGCCACTACGCTGCGATCTGGGAGATGTTCTATTGTGAGTTTCCGTTTGGCAAACAGCCGAAGGATTTTCCACCTGAGGGTTCGGCTTGCGTCTGGCACTCGGATGCCTACTCCGCAACCCTGGCTCGTCCTGATCCCAAGGCACCGTGGACCGACCAAGAGCTTAAGTTCCTTCTCGAAGGTCGCACGCTCACAATTGCGGACGTCATCGAATCCATATGCAACTGCAGTCAAGGAAGTCCTCTGCCGAACGACAACTATCGCGCCGCATTCGGCGACGTGGCTCCTCCACATAGCGCCCTGGTAATTTCATACTCTCGCCCGGGTGAGCAGTGAGACCTAACGCAGTGCCGGGAACAGTTTAATTAATTCCTAAACCTAAGAGCCGCAGACTATGCCTAACGAACGCCCAAAGAGCGAGCGCGCGCCGCCTTGGGCTCCACGTTAGGCGTTGGAGAAAGAATGACTGATACACAATATAAAAGCACTCTCTATGACAAATTGCTTTCTCTTGTCATACATGATTTATCTCAAGGGCTACTTATTAGGTTGTTATTGGTGATTTTTATTTATGCCGGTGTTTTCATTATTAACAGATTGGGCTGGGATGAATTCAGAGCAAGTTCGCTTATTGCAACAATACTGGCTGCTATTATTTTGTTTATTACATCCCCGTCAACCAGGACTTGGATATCCTCTGGCTCCCATATATGGTCCGCCCCGCGATGCAAGAGGAAAATCGCTGTTGGACAGAAAGATCCGTTGCAGCCATCTATCCGACATCGTCTTGATGGATCGTTGCTGATCCGCGTGCCCTGATGGAATGCGCGTACCTTCCCGTCCTCATCACGCTCGCAGTCTCAGCATCGGCTGGCTGGTGGGAGCCACAGGTTTTCAGGGAGGTAGGACTGGTCTTTTTAGCCATCACAGTGAGGTTCACTCTTCGCAACTCGTGGTGGTGATACTCGGTGGTCTTGGTGCCCTCTGGGCGGTTGACGCGATCATGGCCGCGCGCTCGGCGTCGACCTGGCGATTAGCCCTTGGCGAGCGCCCCGAGCGTCGCATCGTAGGGCTTGCCGGTGCGCATCACGGCATAGGCCATGCGCGCGATCTTGTTGGCCATCGCCACGGCGGCGACGTTGGTCGGACGGCGGCTTTTGAGCGCGCGGGCCCAGCGGCTGGTGGCGTCCTCCTTGCGCTTGACCCAGCGCATGACGGCGCGTGCCCCATGGATGATCAGTTGGCGCAGATAGACGTCACCGCGCTTGCTGATCCCGAGCAGGCGCTCGCGCCCGCCAGTGGAATGCTGTCGCGGGACCAGCCCAAGCCAGGCCGCCAGGGCGCGCCCGTTGCGAAACAGGCCGACGTCCTCGCCGACGGCTGCCATCAGGGCGGTGGCGATCAGGGCGCCGATGCCAGGAATCGTCATCAGCCGTTGGGCGGTCTCGTCGCTTTGGGCGATGACCTGAATTTGGGTGTCGAAATGCGCGACCTGCGCATCAAGGTGGCGCAGTTCCTCGAGCAGGCGATTCAACTCCGCGCGAAAGCGCTCGCTCAAGCCATTCTCGGCGTCTTCGAGGATCTCGGGCAGGCACCGCATCAGCGTCGCACGCCCCTGTGGGATCTCGATCCCGTACTCCAGCAGCAGACCGCGCACCTGATTGACCTGGACCGTGCGCCGCTCGACCGTGAGGCTGCGCATCCGATGGAGCGCCTGGATGTCCTGCTGCTCGACAGCCGGGTAGGGTACGCATCGCGTACCTTTACACTCGGCCAATCGGTTGGATTCCTCAGGCGGCCAGTCCGTCGGTTTGCGCAAGGCTCGCAGCGTCCGGCAGCGCGGCAACCCCGGTGCGGGCATCGGCCACCTGATAATCGGCGCTCATCCGATCCGTGGCCATGGGTCGAAACGGGCGTTCGACAAAGGCCAGATGTGCGGGGTGATGCCGGTAGCTGTCGAGCGCCTCCGGTGCGCTGAAACGGATGAGCCAGCAGTATCGATAATGCGCGCTCTGGTCGATGACGCTCCCCGCCTGAACCTCGCGCACGCCGGGGATGCCCGCCAGCACCCGCTGCCCTTCCGCCATCATGGCGCGCAGCCGGGCGGGTTCGCTGTGCGGCGCGTTGTAGACCTCGACATGCCACGGTCACAAGCGGCTTGCCGAGCCGGTTGCCGCAACCGATCGGCTCCTTGAGCATCATGGGCAGACGCGCGGCATAGGCGGCCTCGTACTGGCGGATCTCATTGCCTGTGGCCCGGTAATAGGGTTCGGACCTGATGCGGTACGGCATGGCGGATTCGTTCATGGCATTGCTCCTGTCACTCGGTTCATGGGAAAAAGACTGAACCGAAGAGGATCACGTTGAGAATTTGTATCGGGGTTCAAACATGCAGATCGATCGGACAGCTGTACATCAGCAGACCGTAATCCCGGTCATAGGCGCTCCGGAGATGTTCGACGATCCGCGCGCACTGGTCGCTGTCGGCGACGATATCGATGCGGATGTTGCCCTCCTTGCGCCAGTTGCCGGTGCGCAGTCCGTGGGTGCCAAGCCCCCGGGCCTCGACGATGGTGTAGCCGGTCACGCCGAGACGTTTGAAGTCATCGATCAGACTGTTCTCCAGCGCCACCTCGGTGATGATGGTCAGCAGCGTCTTCGATTGCGCCGTCATGTGGTTGCTCCCAGGCGATGGACGAAGAACTCGGCCAGCCAGTAATAGAGTGGCAGGCCGAAGAAGAGATTGAACGGAAAGGTCACGCCCAGGGCCGCGCCGATGGACAGGGCCGGATTCGCCTCCGGCACGGCGATACGCATGGCGGCGGGCGCGGCGATGTAAGAGGCGCTCGCATAGAGCGTCGCCAGCAGCATGACGCCCCCCACGGACAGACCGAGCAGCGCCCCGGTCAGACTGCCGATGAGGGCCGCGATCATGGGCATGACCACGGCAAAGCCCAGCAGGAAGGTGCCATAGGTTCTGAACTCGGCGATGCGGGTGGAGGCGACCAGACCCATTTCCAGCAGAAACAGGGCCAGCATGCCCTTGAACAGATCGAAGAACAGGGCATCCAGCGGCTTGATGCCTTCCGGCCCCGCGAGCAGGCCGATGATCAGACCACCGGTCAGGAGCAGGATGCTCTTGCCGAACAGCACCTCGCGCAGCATCCTGCCCCAGCGTACCGCGTCGCCGCTCTTCGCCAGAATCACGCCGATGATCAGGGCCGGCATCTCCAGCAGTACCAGGAAGACGATCAGATAGCCCTCGTAGGGGATGGCGTGCTGATTGAGAAAGGCCACCGCCACCGAGAAGGTCACGACGCTGACCGAGCCATAATGGCCGGCGATGGAACCGGCGTCGGCCCGCGACAGACCGCCCAGCAAGCGCAGCGCGGGAAAGGCGATCAGCGGGATGGCGGCGGCCACGGCCACCACCGCCAGACTGACCAGGGCGATCTCGCCCAGTGGATGCCCGGCCAGCTCCACGCCACCCTTGAGCCCGATGGCCAGCAGCAGATAGATGGACAGAAACTCGTAAATGGCACTCGGGATCTTGAGGTCCGAACGCAGCAGGCCAGCCGCCGCGCCGAGGACGAAGAAGAACACGACCGGTTCGAATGGCATGGCAGGCTCCAGGTTGGCGAGTCAGAATGAGGTACGGGGCAGGCAGCCGTTCAACCTGATTGAGCGCCATGACGCGGGGATCAGGTCACGCCCTGCTCCTGGCTCCTGGCGGTCAGTCGGGCCAGATACGCGGCGGATGCAGCGGACGACGGGGATCGTTGAGATCCGGCACCCGCTGGCGCACGACTTATGGCGCGGCACGGCGTACTTTAGGCCCTGGTTGCTGTCGGGGCGGCAGGCGTGGGCGACTCGCCGGCTGGCGCCTCGACGATCTCTACATCAGCCGGGAAATCTGGATCTGGTCGCGCCACACGCTCGCCCTGGACGAGTCATCGGGCGCCTTTGCGGTACTCGACGTGCGTGGTTTCCCGCTCGTGCGCCAATGGCATGCCATCTATCCTCAGGGCAGACACCTGACTTCCGCCACACGCGCCTTTCTGGAGCGTATGCACGCGGAAAAAGCCGCGCAGGCGCGTGACGGTGCGACCACCTGTGCGGGAAAACCAGGATCAGCGCCCGCCTGATCCCGGCTGCGGATTGAGATACCCGCCACTGGCCCAATTTGAAGCCCGTCCACACGGCCCAATCGCAACAACCTGACTGGAGAAGATCGACATGACACATGAATTGCCCGCGCTGCCTTATGCGAAGAACGCGCTCGAACCCGTCATCTCAGCCGAGACCATCGATTATCACTATGGCAAGCATCATCAGACCTATGTCACCAATCTGAACAACCTGATCGCCGGGACCGAGTTCGAGCACCTGAGCCTGGAAGAGATCATTCTGAAATCCTCGGGCGGGCTCTTCAACAACGCCGCCCAGGTCTGGAACCACACCTTTTATTGGAACTGTCTCAGCCCCAGCGGCGGCGGCGAGCCCGACGGCGCGCTCGGCGAGGCGATCCAGGCCAGATTCGGCTCGTTCGACGAATTCAAAAAGGCATTCGCCCAGTCCGCCGCGACCAATTTCGGTTCCGGCTGGACCTGGCTGGTGAAAAACGCCGACGGCTCGCTCGACATCGTCAATACCTCCAATGCCGGCACGCCCATGACCGCCGGCCAGACCGCGCTGCTCACCATCGATGTCTGGGAGCACGCCTATTACATCGATTACCGCAACGCACGCCCCAAATATCTCGAAAGCATCTGGGAGAAGATCGACTGGACCTTCGTGGCGGCGAATTACGCCGGTTGAGGATGCGGAATATCCACTGAATTCTTGTGCCAGACGCGATATTCGCGTTATATTCGCACACTTCGCCTTGATGCAGAGGCGGTTTCCCCAACGGTGGAACCGCCTTTTTTATTTCTTTCCCTGTTAAACCGCGCCCGGTGCGGTAGGCGATGTCCGGGGATTGGGTCGGCCTTGGCAGAATCGATGAACATTGGCGCTGGCGCGGTTTAAGATATTAAACAATATGAAATTTTAAACCGCGTCTCCACTGAAGTTGATGACCTCTCCAAAGCCAAACACAAACTGAACATCACGCATATCGCTCTGGACGCGGTTTAGCGTGATCGGGGCCTTGCCGGTATGAGCGAACCCTTGATGGCTACCTACAAACGTCTGCCCGTGACCTTTGCGCGGGGCGAAGGCGTTTGGCTGTGGGATACGAACGGCACGCGTTATCTGGATGCCTTGTCAGGCATCGCCGTGTGCGGGCTGGGGCACGCCCATCCCGCCGTGCGCGAGGCGATCTGCGAGCAGGCCGGACAACTGATCCATACCTCCAATCTCTACGGCATCGCCGAGCAGGAACGCCTCGGCGCCATGCTGACCGAACGGACAGGCATGGACCGAGTCTTCTTCGCCAATTCCGGCGCGGAGGCCAACGAGGCCGCGATCAAACTGGCGCGGCTCCATGCACACCGGCGCGGGATCGAGAACCCGGCGATCCTGGTGGCGGAAAACAGCTTTCACGGACGCACCCTGGCAACCCTGTCAGCAACCGGCAACCGCAAGGTGCAGGCCGGCTTCGAGCCGCTGGTGCAGGGCTTCCTGCGCGTCCCCTATAACGATGTCGAGGCGATCGAGATCGCCGCCAGCCATCGTCAGAATATCGTCGCCATCCTCATCGAGCCGATCCAGGGCGAAGGCGGCATCCGTGTCCCCACTGACGACTATCTGCCACGTCTGCGCGCCATCTGTGACCGCGAGGGCTGGCTGCTGATCTATGACGAGATCCAGACCGGCATGGGCCGCACCGGACGTTTCCTCGCCCATGAGCATGTCGCTGCGCGCCCGGATGTCGTGACGCTCGCCAAGGGGCTCGGCAATGGCGTGCCGATCGGCGCCTGTCTCGCCCGTGGCGCGGCGGCTGAGGTGCTGACGCCCGGCGCTCATGGCTCGACCTTCGGCGGCAATCCGCTCGCCTGCCGGGTGGGACGTGCCGTGCTGGAGACGCTGGACACGGATCATCTCATTGAGAACGCCGCCCGCCAGGGCGACGCCCTGCTCAGTGCCCTGCGCGAGCGCCTGGCGGACACCAAAGGCGTGGTCGGGATTCGCGGTCGCGGACTCATGATCGGCATCGAACTGGATCGCCCCTGCGCCGAGCTGGTCGGTCAGGCGCTCGACGCCGGTCTGCTCATCAATGTCACCGCCGAGCGCGTGATCCGTCTCCTGCCGCCGCTGATCCTGAGCGCGCCCGAGGCCGAGCGGATCGTGCAGGTGCTCGGCGAACTGATCCAAGGCTTTCCGGGCAACGTCTGAGGACGCCCCTGTCGGAGATACGCTATCCCATGGATGCTCATCCAATCCAGTGCCGGCATTTTCTTTCACTGTTCGATCTCAGCGCCGATGAAGCGCGGGCGCTGCTCGCGCGCGGCATCGAACTCAAGCGGATGCTCAGGGCCGGCGAGGATCATCGCCCGCTGGCGCACCGCACCCTGGCGATGATCTTCGAGAAATCGTCCACCCGCACCCGCGTTTCGTTCGAGACCGGGATGGTGCAGCTCGGCGGTCATGCGCTCTTTCTGTCACCGCGCGACACCCAGCTCGGTCGCGGCGAGCCCATTGAGGACAGCGCCCGCGTGCTGTCGCGCATGGTCGATGCGGTGATGATCCGCACCTTCAGCCAGGAGACGGTCGAGCTTTTTGCAGCCTATTCACAGGTGCCCGTCATCAACGGCCTGACCGACCGGCTTCATCCCTGCCAGTTGCTGGCCGACATCCAGACCTATCAGGAGCATCGCGGCGACATTCGCGGGCGGCGCGTGGCCTGGATCGGCGACGGAAACAATATGTGCAACTCCTTCATCGAAGCCGCGCAACTCTTCGATTTCGAGCTGCGGATCGCCTGTCCCGAAGGCTTCGAGCCGGATGCCGACCTGCTGACGGCGGCGGGTGATCGCTGCACCCTCCTCCGCGATCCGGAAGCGGCGGCGGAAGGCGCCCATCTGGTCGCGACCGATGTCTGGGCCAGCATGGGCCAGGAAGACGAACAGGCGCGCCGACAGACCTGCTTTGCGCCCTTTCAGGTCACGGACGCCATCATGGCGCGGGCGACGACGGACGCCCTCTTCATGCACTGTCTGCCTGCGCATCGGGGCGAGGAGGTCGCCGCCTCCGTCATCGACGGCCCGCAATCGGTCGTCTGGGACGAAGCGGAAAACCGTCTGCATGCCCAGAAGGCACTGCTGGAATTTCTGCTGACCTCAAGCGCCGGGCGCGGGTGATAGAATCGTCTGGTCCAATAGCCTATAAATCCCGAGTCCATTCGTTGTCATTTTCGTTGTCGTAATCGAAGATTCGCAAGCCGAAGACGACAACGACAACGATCAGAGACGGTCCCGGAACATCTGCATTGCTGCACTCACCCCACCGCTCAAAACCAGCCGCCCGGAGGATCTTTGTGGGACGCTTCACGCCGCTTTTGTTCATCCTCTCCGCCACGCTGTTCGCTGCGGCTGTCACGGCGGAAACCCGCTATGTGACGGACCAGCTTGAGATCACGCTGCGCGCAGGCGAAAGCACACGCTACAAAATCCTGCGGATGCTGCCGAGCGGAACGCCGCTGGAGGTGCTCGGTGTCAATCAGAAAACCGATTACGCCCGCGTTCGCACCCCGGACGGCACCCTGGGCTACGTCCTCGTCAGCCAGATCCAGACCGAACCGAGCGCCCGCAACCGTATCACCGAGATGGAAGCCCGACTGGCCGAATTGCAGCAGAAACCCGAGGCGCTGGCCGCACAGCTCGCCGCGATCCAGTCCGAGCACGCCACCCTGACCGAGACAGCACAGAAACTGCAACATGACAAACAGCAGTTGGAACAGGAGCTGGCCACCATCCGTCACGCCTCGACCAACGTCCTGGAAATCACCAATGATCGCGACCGGCTGCGCATCCAGGTCAGCGAACTGACCCGCGAGCGCGCCAATCTCATCCAGGAAAACCGTGATCTGGGTAATCAGACCAATCAGCAGTGGTTCATGATCGGTGCCGGAGTGCTCGGCGGTGGCGTCATCATCGGACTGATCCTGCCCCATCTGCGCTTCCGCCGCCGCCGGAGCTCCTGGGGGTCGCTGTAGGGGATCTCCTGCAACGCACAGACCTTTAAAGGCATCGATATAGACAGGATTAACAGGATTTTCCAGGATGGACAGGATTTTTCAAACCATTGTTTTGAATCCTGTTAATCCTGTTAAACCGCGTCCAGAGCGAGATGCTGCGTTTAGAGTGAGTTCGACGTTTGGCACATCCACGACCCTTAGCCGGGACGCGGTTTAAAATTTTATATTTTTTAATAACTTAAACCGCGCATGCTCCGACGCATCGTCGATGCTGCCAAGGTCGATCCAATCCAAAAACATCGCATACCGCTCTGGGCGCGGTTTAATCCTGTCCAAAATCCTGTCAATCCTGTCCATCAGAACATTCGGGTCTTTTGCCATGCCTCAATACCGCTCACGCACCACCACTCATGGCCGCAACATGGCTGGCGCCCGCGCCCTGTGGCGCGCGACCGGCATGACCGACGCCGATTTCGACAAACCCATCATTGCGGTCGTCAATTCCTTCACGCAGTTCGTCCCCGGCCATGTGCATCTGAAGGATCTGGGGCAACTGGTCGCGCGCGAGATCGAAGCCGCTGGCGGGGTGGCGAAGGAATTCAACACCATCGCCATCGACGACGGCATCGCCATGGGTCACAACGGCATGCTGTATTCGCTGCCTTCGCGCGAGATCATCGCCGATTCGGTCGAATACATGGTCAATGCCCACTGCGCGGACGCCATGGTCTGCATCTCCAACTGCGACAAGATCACCCCCGGCATGCTGATGGCCGCGATGCGCCTCAACATCCCGGTCGTCTTCGTCTCGGGCGGGCCGATGGAAGCGGGCAAGGTCAGGCTGGCCGATGGCGAACGGCATCTGGATCTGGTGGATGCCATGATCGCCGCCGCCAATCCCAACGAGAGCGATGCGGATGTGGCTCAGATCGAACGCTCGGCCTGTCCCACCTGCGGCTCCTGCTCCGGCATGTTCACCGCCAATTCAATGAACTGTCTGACCGAGGCGCTGGGGCTCAGCCTGCCGGGCAACGGCTCGCTGCTGGCCACTCATGCCGCACGCCGGGATCTGTTCCTGGAGGCCGGCCGGCTGATCGTGGATCTGGCGCGGCGTTACTACGAGCAGGACGACGCCAGCGCGCTCCCGCGTTCGATTGCGACCTTCCAGGCATTCGAGAACGCCATGAGCCTGGACATCGCCATGGGCGGATCGACCAACACCGTGCTGCATCTGCTCGCGACCGCCCATGAGGGTGAGGTGAATTTCACCATGGCGGACATCGACCGTCTGAGCCGTCAGGTGCCGAATCTCTGCAAGGTCGCGCCCGCCACCCAGACCTATCACATGGAAGACGTGCACCGCGCCGGCGGCGTGATCGGCATTTTGGCCGAACTCGACCGCGCCGGACTCATCCATCGGGATGCGCACACCGTCCACAGCCCGACCCTGGGTGACGCGCTGGATCGCTGGGACGTGATGCACGCGGGGAATACGCAGGCCCACGCGCGTTATCTCGCCGCGCCGGGCGGTATCCCGACCCAGATCGCCTTCAGTCAGGATGCCCAGTGGCCGAGTCTGGACCTGGACCGCACCGCCGGCTGCATCCGCGATCTGGCGCATGCCTACAGTCGCGATGGCGGACTGGCGGTGCTTTTCGGCAACCTCGCCGAAGATGGCTGCATCGTCAAAACGGCGGGGGTGGACGCCGCCAACCTGGTCTTCAGCGGCCCGGCGCGGATCTTCGAGAGCCAGGAAGAGGCCGTCAACGGCATCCTGACTGACCGCGTCCAGTCCGGCGATGTCGTCCTGATCCGCTATGAAGGCCCGAAGGGCGGTCCCGGCATGCAGGAAATGCTCTATCCCACCAGCTATCTCAAATCCAAGGGGCTGGGCAAGGCATGCGCGCTCATCACCGACGGACGTTTCTCGGGCGGCACCTCGGGGCTTTCAATCGGACATGTCTCGCCGGAGGCCGCCGATGGCGGGCTGATCGGGCTGGTCGAAGAGGGTGACATCATCGAGATCGACATCCCGCAGCGACGCATTCATCTGGCGGTCGCCGACGATGTCCTGACCGCACGCCGCGCCGGGATGAGTGCCAGGGGCGCGAGCGCCTGGAAACCGCGCGCGCGTCAGCGCGAGGTGTCAACGGCGCTGAAGGCCTATGCCGCCCTGACCACCAGCGCCGCACATGGCGCCGTGCGGGATATTTCGCGGGTCCAGTGACCGGTGAGCGTCAGGGTGCAGGCGATTGCTGCCTGCACAGACGGGTGAGTGTTTCGGCCAGTGCGCTGCCGGCGTCTGTCACCGAAACTCCCTCAATCAGATCTGAGATCTGGGTGACGGCCAGCCCGGCATAACCGCAGGGATTGATGCGCCGGAAGGGCTCCAGGTCCATGGCGACATTCAGCGCCAGACCGTGATAGCTGCACCCGTTGCGGATCCGCAGACCCAATGAGGCGATCTTGGCGTCAGCGACATACACGCCGGGCGCGTCGGCCCGGCGTTCAGCGTCGATGCCATAGATCGCCAGCAGATCGATGACCGCCTGCTCCAGCAGGTTCACCAGCCGTTTGACGCCCAGTCCGGCGCGACGCAGATCGAGCAACAGATAGGCGATCAGTTGTCCCGGACCGTGATAGGTCACCTGTCCCCCTCGATCCACCTGGATGACCGGGATGTCGCCTGGATCAAGCAGATGCTCGCGGCGTCCGGCCTGACCCAGGGTGAAGACGGGCGGATGCTCAAGCAGCCAGAGCTCGTCGCCGGTCCCCGCATCGCGGCGGTCGGTGAAGTCCCGCATCGCCTCCAGCGTGGTCAGATAATCCTGGAGACCGGACAGTTGCCGGATTCGGAAGCGGGATACCTGATTGGACAGGGTTTGGCTCACAAGGCCCAGACCACCTGTTCATGGGCGCTGAGATCGCGATAGATGGCGTCGAGCTGGGGTTTGCTCTGCGCCTCGAAGGTGAGTGTGACCGCGATCCACTTACCGCCCCGACTGGGGCGGATCGAGATGGCGGTCGTATCGACGCCGGGGGCATGGCGACTGACGATCTCGATCACGACCGCATCCAGACCGCAGTCGGCGCGTCCCATGACCTTGATCGGGAAATGGCAGGGAAACTCGAAAAGTGTCTCTGATGAATCAGACATGACCTCTATCCCATCGTCTCAACTTAAACCGCGCCAGCCCTAACAGTTGTCGATTCTGCCAAGGCCGACCCAATCCCCAAACATCACCTACCACACCGGGCGCGGTTTAAAACAACTGCAAAACGCTGTCCCTGGCCTGCTGCCAGAGATTGCCTTGCGCCAGTTCCTCCAGCGCGACCAAGGGAACGCGCATGATTTCATCATCGCCCTGCATGACCACGACATCGCCAACCTGCGCACCGCTGGCGATCGGCGCCCTGAAATCAGAGGTCTTTTCGATGTGCGCGCTAAGCTGATCGTAAGTGCCGCGCGGAATGATCGCCGCAACCGTCGAACCCGGTCCCACGGGCAGCTTTTCCAGGTTGCCCCCCCACGCCCGCAGGGTCTCAATCGGCTGACCGACCGGATACAGGACGTGGCTCTCATAGAAACGGAACCCGTAGTTCAGCAGGGCCAGACTGGCCTCGGCGCGCGCATTGGGGCTCGCCGAGCCCATGACGACCGAGACCAGTCGCATATCGTCACGCTTGGCCGAGCCGATCAGACAGTAGCCGGCGGCTTTGGTGTAACCGGTTTTGACGCCATCCGCCGTGGGGTCGCGCTTGAGCAGCGGATTGCGATTGGGCTGGGTGATCTTGTTGTAAGTGAAGTCGAGACTCTTGTACCAGGCGTAGTACTGCGGAAACTCAGCGATCAGGGCCAGGGTGACCCGCGCCATATCGCGGGCGGTGGTATAGAGATCCGGGTCGGGCAGTCCATTGGGATTGGTGAAATGACTGGCGGTCATGCCGAGCCGCTTGGCGTGCGCGTTCATGAGATCGGCGAAGGACTCCACGCTGCCGGCGACATGTTCAGCCAGCGCCACGGCGGCATCGTTGCCGGACTGGATGATCATACCTTTCAGCAGATCCTCGACGCTGACCTGTTTGCCCACCTCGACGAACATCTTTGAACCGCCGGTTCGCCAGGATTTTTCGCTGATCAGCACCTGATCGGTGAGCTGAATCTTGCCCCCTGCCAGTTCGCGGAAGACGGTATAAGCGGTCATGATCTTGGTCAGACTCGCCGGCTCCAGGCGCTCGTCGGCATTCATCTCGGCCAGGGTCTTGCCACTGTTGAAATCGATCAGCACATAACCCTTCACCGGCAACTCGGGAGGGCCGGGTATTGGCGGCTGCGCGCCAAGGACAAGGGCCGGGAAGGCGCACAGAAAAAACCAGAAAAGCGTGAATGCTGACTTCATGAGGGGGTATCCGGAGCTGGGGATGGCGGGGTTTGGGCGACCGCCATTCTAACCCTCCCACCCTGGATTTGGCACCCGGCGTCAATTCCAGACCCGCAGCGGGCGCTCCACGCCAAGGGCGGTGATCTGTTCGGCGAGTCGCTCGGCCTCATGCTCGGAGGCCAGCGGCCCGATTCTGACCTGATAGAGCACCGCGCCGCTGGTATCGGGATCGAGGATCCGGATCTGCTCGTGCAGCAGGTGAGTCGTCAGACGGGCGCGCAGACGCTCGGCGTTGCCGGGATCACCAAAGGCGCCGACCTGTAGATACAGCGGGGTTCCCTGGACCGGCACCTGACTGCGGGGCGCGACCCCGGCGGCGATGGGCGGAGATGGCGTGACGGATGTTGCCTCCCGGATCCTGGTCGGGGTGGCGGGCGCGCTGGGTGGTCTGGATGCTGTAAGCGTCGTCGGGCGCGACGCAAGGCGGCGCTGATTGCTCCCGCCGTCGGCATGACTGGCAAGGAAGGGACTGGCATCCGCACCCCGACGGGACGGCTCGATGGCGCGGACCTCGACCCTGGCCGTACCTGTTCTGACCACGCCCAGCTTGACCGCCGCCGTATGCGACAGATCGATGATGCGCTCATCCTTGAAAGGACCGCGATCATTGATTCTGATCACAATGCTGCGACCGTTTTCGAGGTTGGTCACCCGCGCATAGGTTGGCAGCGGCAGCGTCTTATGCGCCGCGCTCATGGCGTGCATGTCATAGGTCTCGCCCGAACTGGTCGGGCGCCCGTGAAAGGGCTGGCCGTACCAGGAGGCAAGCCCGCGCTCCACATAGCCCCGGCGGTCGCGCTGGGTGTAGTAACGCTTGCCGAGCACCACATAGGATTCAGGATTGCCCGACCTGGACAGCGGTTCAACCTTGGGCACAGCGTCGGGGATGCGGGCGATATGCGGCGGGATCTCGTCGTCGCTCCGGTCGCCGCGACTGGCGCAGCCGATCAGGAACAGGGTCAGCAGCGGAGCCAGACTCAGGAGACGCAAGGGCAGAAAACGGCGGATGGCGAGCATCGGGGCTCCGGAAGCGATGCCTGGCGCAGAATTGACTTCCAGTATAGGCGCAAAGCGCTTTAATCTTAAAGCGATTTTTGATTCGGAGAAGCCCGTCGATACCGCATTCGGGCACGGACGCCGGAGAGCGATCAGGCAGGGCAATACGGCTCCCGAGATCACCGCCGTCCTGAATCAGGTGTAGAAATAACGCACGACATGGAAAAAAAGCGGCGCGGCGAAGCACAGCGAATCGATGCGATCCATGACCCCGCCATGCCCTTCGATCAGGGTGCCGAAGTCCTTGACCCCGAGATCGCGCTTGATGGCCGACAGACAGAGCCCGCCAGCGAAACCCGCGAGATTGATGAGCAGGGCAATGCCGACAGCGGCCCAGGGACTGAAGGGCGTCACCCACCAGAGTCCGGCGCCGATCAGGGTCGCCGCCCCGACCCCGCCCAGAAAGCCTTCCCAGGTCTTGTTGGGGCTGACCTGCGGGACGATCCGATGCCGGCCCAGCGTCTTGCCGAAGACATACTGAAGCACGTCGCTCAACTGCACCACAATCACCAGATAGAGCAGCAGCTTGGCGCCCTCCCCTGCGTAACCGGGGATCTGGAGCATCAGCAGCGCCGGGGCATGACTCACGCAGTAGACCGCCAGCATCAGACCCCATTGGATCTTGGCGGTGCGGGCGAGAAAATCCTGGGTGTCTCCGGCCAGTGCGCTGCGCACCGGCACGAAGAGAAAGGCGTAAACCGGGATGAAGATGGCGAAGAGCCCATACCACTCGCTGTAGACCAGCCCATACTGGACCGGCACAAAGACGAAGAAGGCCCAGAACAGGGTGCGGTGATCCGCCCGCCGGGTCGGCGTGAGGGTGATGAGTTCGCGCAACGCCACGAAGGAGAGCAGACCGAAGAGCACCACCGAGCCAATCCCGCCGGTCGCGAGCGCCAAGACAAAGACGGCGACCATGACCCACCAGGCACGCACCCGGGCATTGAGATTGATCACCACCGCCCGCCCCGATTCCTCCGTCACCCGCCGGTCGAGGATCCGTCCGGCCAGACTGCCCAGAATCAGGAGTGCCACCACCCCGCCGAGCAGCATGAGGATGTCGCGATCCCAGATGAGCGTCATCGCCGATCCCCCAGATTGAGCAGGGCGTCGCGTGCCCGTTGCAGAAAGGCGTGCCGATCCTCACCCGCTTCGAGCCGGATTGGCCCGCCGAAGGTGACGCGCCCGATCAGGGGCACCGGCAGATATTCGCCCTTGGGCAGAATGCGGTTCAGGTTGTCGAGAAAGACCGGCACCAGCTCAACCGCCGGACGCTCGCGGGCGATGTGATAGAGACCCGGACGCAGCTCGCCGACACCGCCGCCATCGCCACGGGTGCCTTCAGGAAAAATGATCAGCGAATCGCCCTCATCCAGGGCCGCGATGAGCTGGTGCAGGGCGTCGCGACTGCCAGCGCCGCCGCGTGTCACCATCAGCGCCTGAAGAACGCGCCATGCCAGCCAGCGGCGCAGCCCTGGACGATCCCAGTAATCAGCCGCCGCCACCGGGCGGGTCCGCGCACGCAGCGCCAGCGGCAGCGAGGCCCAGATGACCAGGGTATCCAGATGGCTCGCGTGGTTGGCGAAATAGACCCGCTGCACCGCGCCCGCCGTGGGCAGACAGCCGCCCGCCCGCACCCCCGTGAACAGCCGGGTGAATCCGGCCAGGATCCGCGCGGCAGAACGATCCAGGTTCATGACGATTCCAGCGCGCGCAGGATGGCCCCGGTGCGGCGGGGATCAGGGTGATCAGCGTCCCCAGCGCCACCACCGCCAGAGTGACCAGCAGCACCGCACCCTCCATCCCCCAGGGAACGACCAGCGCCGCCAGCAGCAGACCCAGGGTCATGGCTGCCATGCGGTGCGGCTTCGCCATCGGTCCGGCGAAATGCTGAGACAGCCCGGCCAGACCGCCGAGGGTACGGACATACGCGGTCAGGAGCGCCAGGATCGCGGCGACCCAGGCCAGTTCCGGCCCCCCGGCGATGCCGGTCGCATAACCGGCGGGCACGATCAGCAGCGGATCGGCGAGACGGTCGGGCAGTTCGTTGTAGATCTCGCCGGTCCTGGATCCCAGTCCACCCTCCACCGCCACCATGCCATCCAGCAGATTGCACAGCAGACGCAACTGGATGCAGACCGCCGCCGCGATCAGCCAGAGCCCGCGCACCTCAGGCGCGGACAGCGGCGCCGCCAGCATCGCCAGCGCGCCGACACCGGCGAAGACCAGACTGAAGATCGAGATGGCATTGGGCGAAACCCGCCGCGCGGCGAGCCGGCAGGCGAGCCAGCGCGCCCAGGAGGTGTTGCGGGTCTTCAGCGGACGACGGGCGGGGCGTGAATCCGGCATGGGCGCAGTCGGGCAATGGTGGCGGATGCGCGAAAGCATGCACCCGGATCTGCCCGGCTGGCAAGCCGGTCCACAGGCCGATCACCGGCCCCGGCCCGTTATTTCTTATGCGTTTCGATCGACATCAGCATGCCAAAGCCGGCCATGAGCGTGACCATCGAGGTGCCGCCATAGCTGATGAGCGGCAGCGGCACCCCGACCACCGGCAGCAGCCCGGTCACCATCCCGACATTGACGAAGAGATAGACGAAAAACACCAGGGTCAATCCGCCCGCCAGGATGCGTCCGTAGTTGTCTGCGGCGCGTGCGGCGATGACGAGTCCGCGCAGGATGATGAAGAGATAAAGCACCAGCAGCGCGAGGATGCCGGTCAGACCGAATTCCTCGCCGATGACCGCAAAAATGAAGTCGGTATGGCGTTCAGGGAGAAATTCGAGATGCGACTGGGTGCCGTTGAGCCAACCCTTGCCCGAGATGCCGCCCGAACCGATGGCGATCTGGGACTGAATGATGTGATAACCGGTGCCGAGCGGATCCGATTCCGGATTCAGAAAGGTCAGAACCCGCGCCCGCTGATAATCATGCATGGCGAAGAACCAGACCAGCGGCGCGATGGCGGCGATCAGGACGGCGAGCGCCAGGATGATCCGCCAGCGCAGACCGGCCATGAAGAGCACCAGAATCCCGGCGCTGGTCACCAGCAGCGAGGTGCCCAGATCCGGCTGTTCGGCGATCATGAGCACCGGAATCAGGATCAGGATCACCGCCAGAAAGGTCCACGACAGACGCGGCGGCAGGGGGCGCATCGACAACAGCCAGGCCACCGCCATCGGCACCCCAAGTTTGAGAATTTCGGAAGGCTGAAAGCGCAGAAAGCCGAAGTCGAGCCAGCGCTGCGCGCCCTTGCCGATGTCGCCGAACAGCATGACGGCGATCAGCATGAGCACCCCGAGAAAATAGAGCGGCATCGACCAGTTGCGCAGCGTGACAGGCGAGAGCTGGGCAACCCCGCACATGAAACCAAAGGCGAGACTCAGCCGCAGGAGCTGGCGCTCGACGATCAGCGGGTTACGGTCACCCGCGCTATAGAGCACCAGCAGACCGAAACCGCACAGCGCCAGCAGTCCCAGCAGCAGCGGGGGATCGAGATGGAGCCGACGCAGGATGCTCGGGGGGGCAGCCTCCAGATCGAGATCGAAGCCGCTGGGAATGGCACCGGTCGATATGGGTTTAGTCGCCATCACTGGCCTCGACCGGTCCGGCCAGCGGAGTGCCGCCGAGATAGGCATCGATCACCCGTCGCGCAACCGGCGCGGCGTCCGAACCGCCGTGACCGCCGTTCTCGACCAGCACCGCCACGGCGATCCGTGGATCTTCTACCGGCGCGAAGGCGACAAAGAGCGCATGGTCACGCATCCGATCGGAAACCTTCGATTCGTCATAGGTTTCCTTTTGACCGATGGTGAAGACCTGCGAGGTGCCGGTCTTGCCGGCAATACGATAATCCGGCGAGCGGATGCGCTTGGCCGTCCCGCGCGGGCTCTCGACGACCTGAGCCATATCCTTGATGACCTCGTCCCAATGATGCGAGTCGATGGTCTCCATCTGGCGTGAAACCAGCGGAAACTGGCTTTCAGTGTCCGCGCCGGGAAAGCGGCTGGCACGAGCCAGCCTTGGCTGGATGAAATGTCCGCGATTGGCCATGGTCGCGGTTGCGGCCGCGAGTTGCAGCGGTGTGGCGAGAAAGGATCCCTGACCGATGCCGACGATCAGGGTCTCGCCCGGATACCAGGCCTGCTTGCGCACCCGCTGTTTCCATTCGCGCGAAGGGAGCAGTCCGGGCAATTCGCCGGACAGATCGATTCCCGTGCGTTCGCCGAAGCTGAACTGGCTGAGAAACCCATACAGCCGATCGATCCCCATGCGGCTGGCCAGATCGTAAAAATAGACATCGCAGGATTCGACGATGGCCTTTTCCAGGTTGGTGGAGCCATGCCCGGTGCGTTTCCAGCAGCGAAAGCGATGGCTCTGTCCGGGCAAGGAGAAATGACCGGGACAGAACGTGATTTTCTTCGGCGTAATGAAATTGGCGTTGAGTCCACCCAGACCGATGAAGGGTTTGACGGTGGAGCCGGGCGGATACTGACCACGCGCCGCACGGTCGAACAGCGGTTTGTCCAGCGAATGCAGCAGCGCCTCGTAATCCGCCTGACTGATGCCCTCGACGAACAGATTGGGATTGAAGCTCGGCTTGCTCACCATGGCCAGCACGCCGCCCGTGCGCGGATCAATGGCAACCACGGCCCCGCGCCGGTCGCCGAGGGCGTCGATGGCCGATTGCTGGAGCGCCATATCGAGATAGAGCAGCAGATCCTGACCCGGCGTAGGCGGGCTGCCCTCCAGGGTGCGCAGGACGCGCCCTCGGGCGTTGACCTCGACCTGCTGATAACCGACCCGTCCGTGGAGCACGTCCTCATGCGCCTTTTCCAGACCGCCCTTGCCGATGAAATGGGTGCCGGCATAGTTGCCGGTATCGATCTGGGTCAGATCCCGCTCGTTGATCCGCCCCACATAGCCCAGGACATGGGCGGTGGCTTCACTCAACGGATAGATGCGGATCAGTTCGGCGCGGACATCGACGCCAGGAAAGCGATAGCCGTCCACCGAAAAGCGCGCGACCTCGGACGGGGTCAGATTGAGCCGGATCGGCACGCCCTGAAAACGCATCCGCTGGCGCTTGAGACGCTCGAAGCGGGCACGATCCTTGTCGTCGATCGGAATGATGCGGGCCAGTTCGTCGATGGTCGCCTTCAGGTCTTCGACCTTTTCGACTGTGATTTCAAGCGAAAAGGTCGGGCGATTGTCGGCCAGAACCACACCGTTGGCGTCGTAGATGAGTCCGCGCGTCGGCGGAACCGGCTGGATCTTGACCCGATTATCCTTGGAGAGGACCGAAAAATGTTCGTGGCGGTCCATTTGCAGATAACGCAGACGCAACACCACCACCGAGAGGACGAGGATCACCAGCACGCCCGATACCACCGCACGACTCGTCACCAGCCGCTGCTCGCGCTTGCGATCCTCAAAACTGGGCTCGCCCATGATCAGCGCCCGTTCAGCCGCTGTTCGATGGCGGTCAGCACCACGAACAGCCAGGGCCAGAGCAGCAGACCGACGAAGGTCGGAAGCCAGTAAGTCAGGGTCGGCAGCGGCTGGCCGGTGGCGCCGAGCACCCAGAGTGTCAGCAGACGCTCGACCAGCAGCAGCACCCACACGAAGAGACTCTGCTGCCAGAGCGGAAAGAGCCGGATCCGCGCGTGCAGGATGACGGCCGCATAGGCGATGACCGACAGCCCCAGCGCCTGCTGGCCAAGCAGCGAACCGGCCAGGACATCAAGCGTCAGACCGGTGCCAAAGGCCCAGAACACACCCACCTGCTCCGGCCGGGTCAGACACCAGAAGATGATCGTCAGCGGCACCCACTGCGGTCGGAAGTCCTCGACCGCAGCCGGCATCGGCAGGATGGTGAGAAACATGGCGAGCGCCAGACTCAGCACGACCGTCCAGATATTCCGCCATGCTCCCGCGCTCATTGCCGTCCGCTCACGGTGTTCCGGATATCGCCGGTCAGCGCCTGTTGCTGGAGTTCCGGGCTCAGGGTCCAGACCAGCAGCACTTCCCGGCTGCGGTCCAGCCGCGCGTTCGGCTCGGCGATGACCGTGGTGAATGGATTATCCGGATCCTGACGCACCGTTTTGACCCGCGCCACTGGGTAACCGGGCGGAAAGCGTTCGTCCATCCCGGAGGTAATCAGCAGATCGCCGACCCGGATATCGGCATTTTTCGGGATATAGAGCAGTTCGAGTTCATGACTCGGGCCGGTGCCGGCGGCGATGGTCCGCAGCCCGTTGCGGTTGACCTCCACCGGCAGCGCGTGATCCGCATCGGTGATCAGGAGCACCACCGACGAAAAGGGATTGGCCTGGATCACCTGTCCCATCACGGCATTGGCGTCCAGCACCGGCTGACCGATGAAGACCCCCGAGCTGGTTCCCTTGTTGACCATGACCTGCTGACGATAGGGCGCGAGATCCACCGAGAGGATTTCCGCGATCAGCACCCGCTCGCCGACATCGAACGAGGAGCCGAGCAGATCGCGCAGACGCATGTTTTCGGCCTCCAGCGCCTCCAGTCGTTGCAGACGCGCCTTGAGCAGCAGATTCTCGCGGCGCAGCGTCTCGCCCGCGAGACGCAGATCCGCCTCGCTGGCCAGTCGGCCCTGCGCCTCGCGGGCCAGTTTGGCCGGTTGATTGGCGGCATACTGCAAGGGATAGACGATGACCGAGAGCAGCGAGCGCACCAGACCCAGATGATGGTAACGGTGATCGGCAATGATCAGCACAAGCGCCAGACTCACGGCCAGAATCGCCCGCAGGGCGGGAGAAGGTCCATGGACGAACAGGGGTTTGATGACGGCGTTCCTCGACCAGAACCTTCAGTGTGCATGGGATCCCGTGGGGTGGAGCCCGCCCGCTGTCTATTCGGTTGCGAACAGACCGCTTTCCTGCGCATCGAGCATATCCAGCGCCTTGCCGCCGCCACGCGCCACACAGGTCAGCGGATCCTCGCCCAGCAGTGCCGGCAGACCGGTTTCCTCAGCGATCAGACGGTCGAAATCACGCAGCAGCGCCCCGCCGCCGGTCAGCACGATCCCGCGTTCGGCCACGTCGGCGCCCAGCTCCGGCGGGGTCTGCTCCAGCGCCATCTTGACCGCATGCACGATCATCGCCAGCGGTTCCTGAAGGGCTTCAAGGATCTCGTTGCTGTTGAGGGTGAAGCTGCGCGGAATGCCCTCGGCCAGACTGCGACCCTTGACCTCGATTTCCAGCACCTCGTTGCCGGGAAAGGCGGAGCCGATGGCGTGCTTGATGCGCTGCGCCGTGACCTCACCGATCTGGGTGCCGTAGTTGCGGCGCACATAATTGATGATGGCGTCGTCGAAGGTATCCCCGCCCACCCGCACCGATTCCGAATAGACGATGCCATTGAGCGAAATCACCGCGACCTCGGAGGTGCCCCCGCCGATGTCGATCACCATGCAGCCGCGCGGCTCGTGCACCATGAGACCCGCGCCGATGGCCGCCGACATGGGCTCTTCGATGAGATAGACCTCGCGCGCGCCCGCACCGGCGGCGGACTCCTTGATGGCGCGGCGCTCGACCTGGGTCGAGCCGCAGGGCACACAGATGAGCACACGCGGGCTGGGGCGGAACATCCGCGACTCATGCACCTTATGGATGAAATATTGCAGCATCTTTTCGGTCACGGTGAAGTCGGCGATGACACCGTCCTTCAGCGGCCGGATCGCAGTAATGCTCTGCGGGGTGCGTCCAAGCATCTGTCTGGCTTCCTCGCCAACCGCCACCACCGATTTGCCGCCGCCCGTCCGTTCGTGACGGATCGCCACCACGGAGGGCTCATTGAGCACGATTCCCAGACCACGGGCATAGATCAGGGTATTGGTCGTGCCAAGATCAATCGACAGATCGTTGGAGAACATCCCACGAATGCGTCTAAAAAACATCAGGTAGTTACCTTCCAGGGAATAAGGACGCCAGGCGCGTGGGGGCATCCGGTAAAGAGGGCCGTTCGGGGTCGGGAACAGGAGCCACAGGTTGATTGGGCGGCTAATCTAGCAATGCCGGCCTGGATCGGCAAGGCGTGGCGACGCAAAGGGCGATGCAGGTCATGCTGTGGCGAGTTCCCCACTCACACGCCCTATGGTATTTTGCCGAGCTTTCAGCCTCCAGGCAGGATCGCCATGTCACTGGACCGTTCCGATATCGATAAGATCGCCCACCTCGCCCGGCTCGCGATCACCCCCGAACAGAGCGCGCGTTATGCGGCCGATCTCTCCAACATCCTCACTCTGGTCGCCCAGATGGACAGCGTCGATACCAGCGGCGTCGAACCCATGGCGCATCCGCTGCACATGGTTCAGCGTCTGCGTCCCGACGAGGCCCGCGAGCCGGACCAGCGCGCACATTTCCAGTCCATCGCCCCGCTGACCGAGGGCGGACTCTATCTGGTTCCGAAGGTTCTCGACTGATGCAGAACAAATCCATCGCCCAACTGGCCGCCGATCTGCGGCTGCGCCGTTATTCCAGTGTCGAGCTGACGCGCCATTATCTGGATCGCATCGAACGGCTGGATCCAAGGCTCAACAGCTTCGTGACGGTCGCCGCCGAATCGGCCCTGGCTGCTGCCGAACGCGCCGACCGGGCGCTCAAGTCCGGCGATACGGGTCCGCTCACCGGCATCCCCATCGCCCATAAAGACATCTTCTGCACCGAGGGGATCAGGACGAGCTGCGGCTCGCGGATGCTGGATAACTTCATCGCGCCCTACGACGCCACCGTGGTCGAGCGTCTCGCCGCTGCCGGCGCCGTGGTGCTCGGCAAGACTAACATGGACGAATTCGCCATGGGGTCGAGCAATGAGACCAGCTTCTACGGCCCGGTCAAAAATCCCTGGGACGAGAGCAGGGTACCGGGCGGCTCATCCGGTGGCTCGGCTGCCGCCGTCGCCGCGCGATTCTGCGCCGCCGCCACCGGCACCGACACCGGCGGCTCCATCCGCCAGCCCGCCGCGCTCTGCGGTATCAGCGGCATCAAGCCCACCTACGGGCGCTGCTCGCGCTGGGGCATGATCGCCTTCGCCTCCTCGCTCGATCAGGCCGGCGTCATGGCCCGCTCCGCCGCCGATGCCGCCTTCGTCCTCGACGAGATGGCCGGCTTCGACCCGCGCGACTCGACCAGCGCCGATGTCCCGGTGCCGGACTATGTCGATGCGCTCGACGACGACCTGCACGGTCTGCGCATCGGTCTGCCCAAGGAATACTTTGGGGCCGGACTGGACAGCCGCGTTGCCGCCGTCATCCAGGATGCGATCAAGGAATACGAGGCGCTCGGCGCCAGAATCGTCGAGATCAGCCTGCCCAACAGCCCGCTGTCGGTGCCCGTCTACTATGTGGTCGCCCCTGCCGAGTGCTCGTCCAACCTCGCCCGTTTCGATGGGGTGCGTTACGGGCATCGCTGCGAGAACCCGCAAGACCTGGCAGACCTCTACCAGCGCAGCCGCGCCGAGGGCTTCGGGGCCGAGGTCCAGCGCCGCATCATGATCGGCACCTATGTGCTCTCAGCCGGTTATTACGACGCCTACTATCTCAAGGCGCAGAAAATCCGCCATCTGATCGCCGACGACTTCAAGCGCGCCTTCGAGCAGGTCGATGTCATCATGGGACCGACCAGCCCGACCACAGCCTTTGCGCTCGGGTCGAAGATGGATGACCCGGTCGCCATGTATCTCAACGACATCTATACGATTGCGACCAACCTTGCCGGATTGCCGGGCATGTCCATTCCGGTCGAACCGGTCGATGGCCTGCCGGTCGGTCTACAGATCATCGGCAATTATTTCGATGAGGCCAGACTGCTCAATGTCGCGCATCGTTTCCAGCATGTGACGCACTGGCATCAGGCCGCACCGGCGGGGTTTGAATAGATGTATGGGGTGGTTTGAGGAATGAGTTTCAGCAGGCTGGAATGAGCGAGAGAAAAACCCTGCAATGACGGCAAAGGATTTGCGGGGATTTGTGCTGTTCATTCTGGCCTGCGCAGATTCTTGTTTCAGGCCGCGATCAGCTTAGAGCATGAGAAAAGTTGTGTAATTTAGAATATTTTGCGCGGATGAAAATCATGCATGTATTCATAGATACAAACATTCTGCTGAACTTCTATCATTTCACCAATGATGACCTAGACGCATTAAATAGCGTATTTGTTTCAAATAATCAAGGCGCAGTAATAGTTCACCTAACAGATCAAGTAAAGGATGAATTTTGGCGTAATAGGGAGGCGAAAATCGTCGATGCATTAAACAAGATGAAGGGAGTTAGTTTAGCTGCGCAGTTCCCATATTTTATAAAAGGATACGAAGAATATCAATCATTGTTGGAGCTGGCCAACCAGTTCAAGAGAAAATATTCAGACGTAACAAGGCGCGTTTACCAAGACATCAAATCAAACAACTTGCGCGCAGATCATCTAATCGAACAGATATTTAATAGATCGACAGCAATCCCCACAACGCAAGATATTTATTCAATAGCCAAAATGCGCATAGACATTGGCAATCCCCCAGGCAAAAACGGCTCGATAGGTGACGCGATAAACTGGCTGCTGCTCCTCAAAGCAGTTCCAGATGATGAGGATCTTTATCTCATCAGCGAGGACAGCGACTTCTATTCAAAAGTTAACACAGACGATCTGAATCCTTTTCTTGTTCACGAGTGGTCAGCCAGAAAATCCTCCAGATTAATTGGATACAAGAGCTTAAATAAATTTGTTGAAGACCATTATGACGGCGTCAGCCTCTCTTTTGATCCAGAGAAAAAAGCCCTGATAGACGAACTAGAAACATGCGGAAGCTTTGCGGCAACACATGCGCTAGTAGCCCGGTTATCACATTACCAGTACTTCTCTCTAGAAGAAGCCAAAGCAATTTTGGATGCTGCGGATATAAACAACCAGTTTGGTTGGATCGTTCCAGATACCGATGTGGCGGAGTTCATAAGAATGGCCGCATTACCGCATAGATCAAGACTCACAAAGGAAAGTCACAAGGGAACACTCGAAACAGCATTAGCAGAATTAGAAGAGTCGATGGGGTAAACTTATAATCTCTGACTCCCATTACGCTCCGGCGTGGGAGCACGTCGCGACGCTCCAGCGTCGCGTCACCATCCGCGCCGCTAGAGCGGTGCAACGGCATTCCCACGCGGGAGAGATTGGGCAAGTATTCCCTGTAGGCTGGGTTGAAGAACGAAACCCAGCATCCGTCGCTCCGTAAACCGCTGAAATGCTCGGGTTTGCAAGCTCACCCCAGCCTACGACAATCGGCCGTTAAATGGCAGATGCGAAACTTGCACAGTCTCGGGAGCGTGGGAACGAGCTGAACGAGCTGAAACTCCAACCATTTGCTGGCGCGATGTCGGGATTCGCTCCCGTTCATCCCGACCTGCGCAAACCGGAATATTTTACGAAATGCATTTCAAACTTTTCCAAGTTTGGAAAAACAGATTTTATTGTGGCGGCACAGAATGAACTATCGAATTGCAGAATCATCCGATATCGCTGGAATACTTGATCTCCAGGAAAAAAACCTTGTTACCAACCTGACGGACGAAAAAAAGAAAAACGGATTCGTGACAACCCCATTTACTGGAGAGCAGATTCATGATTTGATTCAACTGGACGGTTTGTTTGTAATCGACGGCAATAGTAAAATTCTTGGCTATGCTGTAGCTGCCGGATGGGATTATTTCCATGGAAGACCAATGTTTGAACACATGATAAAACTTTTCGGCAGAATAACATACAAAGGCATAAAAATAGATTTAAAAAATTCTTTTCAATACGGACCCGTCTGCATCGACTTCAATCTCCGGGGGACCGATTCATTTCCGATGCTATTCAGTAAAATGAAAGAGGAAATGGGAGATAAATATGAAGTTGGAACAACCTTTATTAACAAAGTAAATACGAGATCATATTTTGCGCATACAAGAAAGGCAGGGATTGAAGTCATAAATGAATTTGAGTTCAACAATAACAAATATTACGGCCTGGCATTTCTTACCAAGGAAAAATACAGCAGGGCAGGACAGGCAAACGATAACCCCAATGGTTTCCAGTGATGCCGATTAGGCGTGAAACCCATTATTCAGCGCAACAGACTAAAAATAATATCGCGTTGAGGTGAGTTTGCGAACCCAAACCATTTGCTGGCGTGATGTTGGGATTTGCGCCCATTCATCCCAACGCGAGCTAACAAATGCAGTCGCCACATGAGAAATAGAAGAAATTATCTTTTTATAATTGCCGCACTGCCCCCCGCCATTGTGGCATGCTATATCTTTCTGCTTGGATTAAATATCCCTTTCTGGGATCAGTGGGATTTTTTATCTCAACTGTTAAAAATCCAAGATACGGGAATTTCCTTCGAACAATTAATTTCACAGCACAATGAGCACAGGCCGTTTTTTCCGCGAATAATCTGGATTGGATTGGCGCAGCTCACTCAATATAATGTAAACGCAGAGTTATGGATAAACTTTTTTTTCGCCCTGATCACGCTTGTTTTTTTTATATGGCAATCTAAAAAAATCTGGTCTCGGCTTGATGTTTCCCCCGACATCTGGACGATTCCATTAATCGTGCTGGTTGTTTTTAATCTTGGGCAATGGGAAAGCTGGCTGATTGGTTTTCAGACGATCATGTATCTGGGCATGCTCAGTGTCGTCATAGGTTTTTTCCTGCTGGCAAAACAAGCGAGCCCTTTATCTTTCTATGGAGCCATAGCGCTGGGTTTCGTGGCGAATTATTCCATGGCGAACGGTTTGTTTTACTGGATCTGCGGATTTTTCATCCTCCTACAATTCGAGGATCGCGCACTGCGATTACTCCGACTTGTCGCTTGGTCAATTTTCTCGCTTATCTCAGTGACATTTTTTTTCCATGGATGGCAAACAAAAAGCCATCTTGATTTCAGTTACATCTTGACTCATTTGGACTCATGGGGCATCTGGATACTCAATTTTCTTGGCGCACCCATCTTCACACACTGGCATATTGCTTGGCTGTTTGGCGTATTCGGCTTGATTTTTTATCTTGTGGTGCCCCTGAAACTCAGCAGGGGCCAACGGCTTATTGTCTCTCCTTATTTTGCAATAGCGATATTCTTGATTTTGACTGCCTTTGCTGTTTCATCCGGTCGATTTTCAGAAGACAAGCCTTCTTATTCTGTTATCTCCAGATATCTGACCATGACTTCCTGGTTCTGGGCAGCATTGATTGCGCTATTCCCTCTGGTCGAGTTTCATTACAAACGATGGATCTATATCGCGCTCACTGCATCTTTAGCAGCGCTCATGGTAGGCGGAGGATGGGTTGGTTACGAGAATCGATATCTGCCAGTTTTGCCGGCTTATGAGTCAGCTAAAAACAACCTGAAAATAAAAGATACAGACTTAGGCAGACTGTACCCAGACCAAAATAAGACTGAAATTTTGCTAAAAAAGCTTAAAGATCAAAAGCTATCATTATATGCAGAATAAAGCGGCGCCCTAATCTATATGATCTGAATTTTGACTGTATTTGATTCGCATATAACTAAACTGCGCCCCGTGCAGTATGCGATGTTTTGGGCTTGGATCGATCTTGGCGGCATTGACGATCGTGTGAGCGGGCGCGGTTTAACATTAAAAAATAAGATTTTAAACCGCGTCACAAATAAGGGCCGTCAATGCCTCAAACGTCGAACTCACTCGAAACTCAGCATTTCGCTCTGGACGCGGTTTAATTTCCCTACTTGCAACTTGACCAAGAGTTTGTCGCAAAAGCAAAGATAGATTCTCCGTTAGCAAGGCAGATGGATAGAACGGCCACGCGACAACATCGAAAATTGCAAATGATGCCGATTGGTCGTGAAACCCATCATTCACCGCAACGGACAAATGCCGTAGCTTGGGGTAAGCGGAAGCGCACCCCAACATTTATAGCAGCAATCGCCTAACGGTTTAAGAGCGGAGCCCGCAGCTATTGAACAATCAATCAATCCAGCCCGCCATCAAAGACAATGAGGGCGCCACGGCCGTCATCACGCATCGAGTGCGTGGGGATCAGCATGCGGCATACGAGCATTGGCTCGACCAGATCGCACCGCTGTGCAAAGCCGCGCCCGGTCACCTGGACTGGCACATCGTCCGACCCATCCCAGGCCTGACCGAAACCTATACGGTCATCATCCGCTTCGACACGAAAGAACATCTCCAGCAGTGGATGGAGTCGAAGGCTCGCGAACAACTGATCGCGCAGGTTCAGCCGCTGTTTGTCGGCAGCGATGACTTCTTTGTCAGCAGTGGCCTGGATTTCTGGTTCACGCCGGCGGGAGCGAAGGCCAAGGTGCCGGTGCGCTGGAAGCAGTATCTGCTGACGTGGTCGGCGATTTATCCCCTGGCGCTTGGGGCGCCGCTGGTCGTCGCGCCCGCCTTTCGGCTGGCCGGGATTCCGACCAACCCGCTGCTCACCACGCTGGTGGTCACCGCCGTGGTCGTCTTCCTGATGGTCTATGTGGTCATGCCGCGCTACACAAGACTTGTGCAGCGGTGGCTGTTTACCTGAGCCCGCAAGCTGCCTCAGTCTCGTGCGATGGGAGCTAACCATCACGAAATCCAAGATACAAGGATGGGTAGAACGGCCACGGTATGACATTGACCTTTGGCACGGATGCCGATTGGCCGTGAAACCCATCATTCACCGCAACGGACGAAAAATGATGGGTTTCGCTGCGCTCTACCCATCCTACAATTAATAACGGCCGTAGATTTGGGGTAAGCGGAAGCGCACCCCAACATTGATAGCAGCAACCGCCTAACGGTTTAAGAGCAGACGACGCCGTGCCCATTCTGCATTGACGCGCCAGCGGAGCCGATTAATCTATTCACCAGACTCCCAAAGAGGTCTTCTCATGAAAACATTCGAAGAGGTTAAATCTCAAATCGAGGCATTACCTCACCGTGAGTACATGAAACTCGTGCATTGGCTAGCCGAACACGATGCAGACTCGTGGGACAAAGAAATTGAAATCGATGCAGCCAATGGAAGCCTGGATTTTCTGATGGAAGAGGCGCTTGACGAAAAACGAAAAGGAACGCTTCGTCAAATCTAATGCACCGAACGACGAATAGATTTTGGATTTGCTTCCATGCACTTCCAGCACGTATTCAGGATCTTGCACGAAAGAACTACGCTCTACTGAAAGAGAATCCTCGCCACCCGTCCCTGCATGTCAAGAAAGTCGGGAATTTTTGGTCGGTTCATGTCGGAATCGAGCATTGAGCACTCGCCATTGAGGATGAAGGTGGTTACATCTGGATTTGGATCGGCACTCATTAAGGAATATGATCGCATGCTTGACACAAAAAGAGCCTAACAGCAATCACGCATTAGCATCAAACCGAACCGGCGTGGTTTGCACGCACCCTCCTCCCGATCTACCCCGGACTTATCCGCGCAGCACCCGGTAACGCTCCAGCACCTCGTCGGTCGGGCCATAGCAGAGGATCCGGCCATGCTCCATCAGCACCGCCTTCGAGCACATGTTTGAAATCAGTTCGTCCGAATGGGATGAGAGGACGATGATCGAGACCCGCTCGGTAAAGCGTTGCAGACGCTCGCGCGCCTTGTTCAGAAAGGCGGCGTCGCCGGCCCCGATGCCCTCGTCCAGCAGGAGGATGTCGGGGACGACCGAGGTGGAGACGGCAAAGGCAAGCCGCATCTGCATGCCAGCGGAGTAGGTGCGGATCGGCAGACTGAGAAAATCGCCCAGCTCGGTGAAATCGGCGATCTCGTCCATCCTGGCTTTGATCTGCTGGCGTGTCAGTCCCAGAAAGAGCCCGCGCAGGATGATGTTCTCGTAGCCGGTGCTTTCCTGGTCCATGCCGAGACTGATGTCGAAGAGCGGCACGGTCGAGCCCTTGACCGCGACGCGCCCGCTGTTCGGCTCATAGATCCCGCCGAGCACCCGCAGCAGGGTCGTCTTGCCGGCGCCGTTGTGTCCCACCAGACCGATGCGATCCCCGCTTTGCAGCGACAGATTGATGTCCTGCAACGCCTGCACCACCGAGATGCGCTGCGAGGTCGCATCGGCGCGGATCTGGCCGCCGGTCGCGCTCTGGATCAGACGATTCTTGAGCGAGCGGGTGGAGGCGCTATAAACCGGGAAGGAGACGGAGACGTTTTCCAGGGTGATCGATGCCACAGTCGTGTCCTGCTAAACCGCGTCCAGTGTGACGGGCGTTGCTTCGAGTGAAGGCTGGCCTTGCGGCGACCAACGACGTTCAGTGCGACGCGGTTTAGGTAAATTTTAAAATCAATGACTTAAACCGCGTCAGCGCCGACATCCATCCGTTGCCAGCGAGACCGGACCCACGCACGAACACCGCATGCCGTACCGGACGCGGTTTAAACCCAGTAGGCGATGCGCCACCGGTAAGCCGAGTAAAAAAACAGGGTGATCGCCCAGCCGACGAACAGTATGGCCAGAACCACCAGCCAGTGTTCCAGTTCGGGCGGCTGGCCGAGCATGGGCGCACGTGCGATCTCGACCATGTGATAAAAGGGATTGAGATGGAGCATGAGCGCGCGTCCCGGCAGCATCTCGGGGCGCCAGATGACGGGCGTGACGAAGAAGAGCACCTGCACCACGCTCCCGATGATCAGCGGCACGTCGCGAAAGCGCGCGCTCAACAGACCGAAAAAGAGCGACATCCAGAGGCCGTTCAGCAAGAGGACCAGAATCGCCAGCGGGATCCAGAGCAGGTTCCAGTTCAGATCAACGCCGAACCAGAGCGCGACGGCAAAAAAGATCCAGATGTTGTGGGCGAAGGCGATCAGGGTCGACCACAGCCCGCGATAGGCATAGATCGAAACCGGCGCATTGAGCTGGCGGATCATGCCCTCGGCGTCGATGAACGCCTGCGAACCGTCGTTGATCATGGCCGAGATCAGCCCCCAGACGACGAATCCGGCGGCCAGAAAGGGCAGATAGTCGTGCAGGTCCTGACCGAAGATCTGGCCGTAAAGCAGACCCAGCGCCAGCACCATGACGCCCATCGAGAGCGTGATCCAGAAGGGGCCGAGCTTGGAGCGGCGATAACGCTTGCGCACATCGTGCAGGGCGAGCGTCATCCAGAGTTCGCGCCGCTGCCAGCCCGCGCCGATGTCATGCACGGCCCTGGCGATCTGATCGCGGCGCAGACCCTGCCGGAGTTGACTGATGAGTGGCGAGTCGCCGGGTTGGAGGTCGGTTGACATCAGGTGGGTGTCCAAAGACAGGAAGATAACGATAGCGGCTCAACGCGATAACCAGACATGCCCTGTCGTGGCCCCTTTGAACACAAGCAAGTCCATCAAAGAGCCCGCATTTCAATCAGGTATCGATCCATACCTGCTCACAAAGCCCTCGTCGGCCCCGTGTTTCGGTGCACGTCGCCAAAGGATTTTCTGTTAGTCTGCGCGCACTATACCACGCTGTTTCCTTGGGAACCTGCATCTCCCTGGGTTGCGGGCGCGGATCCGGATTTTAAGGAATATCGCCTGACCCGAGCCGGAATGTCTCAATTCGATGGAGCAGATTGCGTGCCCGTTTCAGATCGTCGCCACCCATTCACAGAAGGGCATTGCGCTACGTCGTTGCCGCTGGTCAGCGTGATCGTGCGCAGCCTTGACCGCGAGACACTTGCCCAGGCACTGGACAGTCTTGCCGCACAAACGCATCCATTGATCGAGATCCTGCTCGTCAATGCCAGAGGATCGGATCATCGTCCGGCACCGGATCTGTGGGGCGAACGGCCGGTCAGATTCATCGATTCATCCCAGCCCGTGCCGCGCGCGGCGGCGGCCAATCGCGGACTGGACGCGGCACGGGGTGACTGGCTGCTGTTTCTCGACGATGATGACTTTCTCGCGCCCGATCATCTGGCCGGACTGCTGGAGGCGGTCGGACAGTCGCGCGCACAGGCGGCTTACAGCCACTGCCAGGTGGTGGATGGCGCGGGTCACGCGCTGCCTCAGCGTTTCGCGGAATCATTCGGGCAGGCCAAACTACTGGCGGGGAATTTTCTGCCGATCCATAGCGTGCTCTTTGCGCGGACCCTGCTGAGTGACGGATGTCGCATTGATGAGTCGCTGGACCGTTTCGAGGACTGGGATTTCTGGTTGCAGGTCGCGCAGCACACCGATTTTATCGAAGTGCCGAGACTGACCGCTTTTTACCGGATTGATGCCGGCACCGGTTTCGGCGTGAGCGCGCCCATTGATGAGATTCATGCCGGCGCCCTGTTGCTGGCGGCGAAGTGGCGCGAGCGCGTGACGCCGCAGGGATTTCTGGATCTCATGGAGCTGGCGCGCCAGAATCGGTATCTGGAGCAATTACGACACGATCTGGCGGAGCAGGCACGCGCGCGACTGGATTGTCAGGCGCGCCTGGACGCGGTGCTGGACTCCACCGCCTGGCGTCTGACCGCACCGCTGCGGCGTCTGCTCATCCGGCTGCGGGTTGGGAGACGCGGTTAGTCGTCAGTCGTCCTGCCAACTGCCAACTGCCAACCAGTTTGAGTCACCATCATGGCGTCACCTTTGATTTCAGTCATCATTCCGGCCTATAACCACGAGGGGTATGTGGCGGAGGCGGTCCATTCGGTCCTGCAGCAGGAAGAAGTGACCCTGGAAGTGATTGTGATCGACGACGGTTCGAGCGATGACACCCTGGCGGTGCTCTCCGCCATCGATGATCCGCGTCTGCAACTCCACCATCAGGCCAATCAGGGTTCGCAGCGCACCATCAATCGCGGTCTCGATCTGGCGACCGGCGACTATCTGGCGATTCTCAACTCGGATGATCGCTTCCATCCCCGGCGTCTGGCGCGTCTGCTGGAGGTGAGTCAGGCAGGCGGTTGCGATCTGATTCTGAGCGATCTGCGTCTGATCGATGCCGCTGGCGACCCGGTGACCGACCCGACGCACTGGTGGCGGCGCTGGCATGCGGATCTCAAGGCGCGCTATGTCGCGGAAAGCGATCCGGCGCGCGCACTCCTGACCGGCAACTGGGCCATCACGACCTCCAATTTCTTCATGACGCGCGCGGCCTACGCACGGCTTGGCGGTCTGCGTCCATTCCGCTATGTGCTCGATTACGAGTATCTGCTGCGCGCCGCGACCACGCCGGGGCTGAAACTCGAATTTCTGCTTGACGAGCCGCTGCTCGATTACCGCCTGCACGGCGCCAACGCCATCCTGGAACACCCGCTGCGGGCGAATCTGGAGACCGATTTCCTCTTGCGCCAGTATCTGCCGCGTGTGTTCGGCGCAGAGATCGCACCCGGACTGGCCTATCTCAACCGGATCAAACGGCATATCGTCAAGCTGGATCGCGAAGGCTGGCGTCGCCGCTGGCAGGCGACCGTCGATGGTCTGTCCGAGTCGAACACCGAGCTGCACGCGATCAATCTGGAGCTGGACAGTGCCAATCGCGCGCTGAACGAGAGCAACCGCGATCTGCACCGAATCAATGTTGAACTGAGCACATCGAACACGGGGCTGCATACCGCCAATGTCGCCCTGGATCAGGCGAATCAGAGTCTGGTTGCTGCGAATGGCGAGCTGGATGCCGAACGCCAGCGCCTGAACGATCTGTTGTCAGCCAGCGAGGCGAAACTGGTCCAGGTTCAATCCGAACTGGATGCCGTGTGCCATAGTCGCATCTATCGGTTTGGATTCGCACTGCTGAGCCCGCTGCACCGTCTGCGGCGGATTGGTGCCGGTCTGACATCCGGCAAACCCGCCCATGCACGCGATCCGGCGCAGTTGCACCAGTTGATCGAGGCCAATCTGGACGGCGTGAAACTGGTCTCATTCGACATCTTCGACACCCTGCTGGAACGGCTCATCGACCCGCCGGATCATGTCAAGCTGATCGCCGCACGCGGCTTGGTCAGACATCTGCGGGTCCATCTCAGCAGGGAATGGGATCTGGCCGATTTGCTGTCGCTGCGCGCGGACGTGGAAGCGCGTCTGCGGCGCGAACGTCAGGCGGATGCCAAAGACCATGAATGCCGTTTCTCCGATCTGGCTGCCGAGATGGCGCGTCTGCTGACCGGCGCGCCGGATCCTGAGCTCGCGGACTGGATCGTCGCTGAGGAATTGCGCGCCGAGGGCGACTGTCTCTATGTCAAACCGGGGATGGAATCGCTGTTGGATCGACTGCGCCGACGCGGATTGCGGGTGATTGCGGTCTCGGACATGTATCTGGATCAGTCGCATCTGGAAATTCTGTTCGCGCGGCTGGGTCTGTCCCCTTTCATCGATCAGATTTATGTCTCGTCCGACACCGGCATCGGCAAATACACGGGCCGCCTCTTCCGGCATGTGCTGGAGACGGAGGGAGTCGCCCCCCAGTCCGTGCTGCATATCGGCGACAACCACCATTCAGACGTGAAGATGGCGCTCAGTCTCGGGCTGCGCGCCATCTGGCTCGACGACCGCGCCAACAATCGCCGCCGCGCCATCCTGCGCGGTCATGCCTGGCTGGCAGTGAAAAACCCCTACTGGCGCGGACGGCATCTGATGCAGCTCATCGCCCCGGAGCCGTCGCGGGGATTCGCCTTCGATCTCGGTTTTTCCTACCTGGGACCGATCTTCTGCACCTTTATTTTCGGCGTGATCGAAAAGGTCCGCACCGAGCGGATTGAGCGGCTGTTTTTTCTCGCCCGCGAAGGCGAGCTTTTTCTGCGTCTGTTCGAGTATCTGGCACCGCGACTCATGGAGCCGGAGGAGATCCCGGCGGTCGAGTATCTGTACGTCTCACGCAAGTCCACCGCCCCGGCGGCGCTGGCCGATGGTCTGGCTTATGAAACCAGTCTGGCCCCGCTCTACAATCCCAAACAGCAGGGACTCCTGAGCCTCTGCCGGACCTTCGACATCCCGCCCGCAGACATCCGCGAGATCGCCGCGCGTCATGGCTATGACCTCGACGAGCCGATCTACGACTGGCATTCGCCCCGCTATCGGGCGCTGATCGAGGATCCGGCGTTTCAGTCCGTGGTCAGGCGACACGGCAGCGCCTGCCGCGAACTGCTTGGCGATTATCTGGCGCAGAACGGCTTTTTCTCGGCGCAGCGGGTGGGGCTGGTAGACATCGGCTGGAACGGCTCCAGCCAGCGTTATTTCCAGGACGCCTACGGCGAACGTGCGGATTATCCGCATGTCTTCGGGCTCTATCTGGGCTGGGTGCATGGCATCCGTCACAGCTTCGATCCGGCGCGCAACACCATCTTTGGACTGCTGTACGATGTGCGCCGCCGCAACTGGCTGGAGGATGGGGTCTCGCGTTTCGAGGAACTCTTCGAGGAAGGCGCCCGCGCGCTCCATGCCAGCACCCTGGGCTATGCCCGCGACGCGAATGGGCGGGTGGAGCCGGTGCTCAAGAGCGACGCCGCGCCGGATCGTCGCGCGGAGCTGGCCATGAACCCGCAGATCGATGACTTCCGCGCCGGGGCGCTGGCCTTCGCCGAGCGCTTCGTCCATGCCGCGCGCCTGACCGGCTACACCTTCGAGGAGATTCGGCCTTTCATCATGACCCTGACCGAACGGGTGGTGGCGCATCCGACACGCGAGGAGGCACAGGCGCTGATGCAGGTGACGCACTCCGAGGACTTCGGTTTTGACGCCGTCATGCACCTGACGCATGATCGTCTGCGTCTGCGTGATTTTCTGTCCCCTCGCGCCGTTCTACAACGGCTGCGGGGCTCGAACTGGATCTATGGCTCGGGACGTCTGATACCTTTGCCAGGGCTGAATCCACTGCTGCGTTATCTCGATTTGAGTCGGATCCGTCCATGAACCCATCCTATTTCGATCATCGCAACGACCTTGCCCGCTGCACCAGCGGTCAGCATGTCCGCGTCTGGCTGGTCTGGTGGCTCGTCAACCGTCGTCAGCCGCAGGCATTGACGGTGCGTCCACGCTGGAGCGAGCTGCTGCTGTGCTGGCTGCTCCATCATGCCACGGGCTCCATCATGGCGCTGGCCGTGCTCTGGAAACGGCTGGGCCATCGGCTCCGGTGACGCCATCGCCAACGGCGAACGCGAACATGACGCCAGAAACGGTCGCCGCCATCATCGTCAGCTATAACCCTGAGCCGGCGGAATTCGCACAGCGGTTGGCGCGGATTGCGGTTCAGGTCGAACATCTGGTGCTGGTGGATAACGCCTCGCATCCATCGCTGCGGGCAATGCTGGTCGCGCAGGCCGCCGCGCAAGGCGCCGTGCTGCTGGAGAATGCCGACAATCTCGGACTGGCGACGGGACAGCGTCAGGGGATCGAGACCGCACTGGCGCTGGGCGCGACCTTTACGCTACTGCTGGATCAGGACAGTTTGCCCGCGCCGGATCTGGTCGCCCGGCTGCTGTCCGCTTACCGTCGGCTCTTGGATGATGGACGGCAGATCGCTGGCGTCGGGCCGCGCGCGGTCTTCGAGCCATCGGGTCGTTCCATGCCATTCATCCGTTTCACGCCGTATGCAGCACTGAAAGGCCGCTGTCAGGGCATGGATGACCTGATCCGCACCGATTTTCTCATCTCATCCGGTCTGCTGACGCCGGCCTGGGTCTATGCCCGCGTTGGTCTGCCGGAGGATGCGCTCTTCATCGACAACATCGATCTGGAATGGTGCTTTCGCGCCCGGCATCGGGGATTCGATTTATACGGCGTCTGCAATGCGGTGCTCTATCACCAGATCGGCAAGCAGACGCGGTTTCTCTCCGTGCGTCACAGCAAGGGACCGATCTACATTCATGATCCGGTGCGTCAGTATTATCAGACCCGCAACCGTTTCCTGCTCTATGGTCGCCGCTATGTTCCCTGGGCCTGGAAGATCCAGGACTTCCCGCGTGCGCTGTTCAAGCTGCTCTATTTCGGACTGGTGATCCCGCCCCGGCGCGAACACCTGCGGATGATGGGTCTGGCCCTGTGGGATGCGTTGCGGGGCGTGACCGGTGCCTTCCGGCATAACCCTTGACCCGACATAGAAATCGATGCAGCGAACGGAAGCCTGGATTTCTTGTGGAAGAATCGCCTGACGCGAAACGAACCGGAGCTGACTGATGAGTGGCGAATCGCCGGGTCGGAGGTCGGTTGACATGTGTTTTCACGGGCACCGACAGCCTGTTCTCTGATATTGTACCGTCCTGGTCTTGCGAGACCTGACACCCACTCCACACCATGCCTGATGGCCTCAGGGACGATGCTCTCGCGTTGCGCTATCGGGCAGCGAATAGCACGTTCAAGCTACGAAATATGGTCGCCGATCTGCTTCGTCCTCTGTGGCGCCTCCTGCCACTCGATATTCCCGCACGCCAGCGCATTCAGCGGGCAATGTTCCGCACCTTGCCATTTTTATTTAAATCGCATCCGGGGTTCCAGCTCTATCAGCAGGCCCGTCAGCGTGGCGATTTGTGGCGCGGAACCGGAATTCTGCCAGAGGAGCGGGTGGTCGAACCCGTCGCATACCTTGACGCCGAACCACCAGGTCTGCTCCCAGCGCGGCTCATCGCCTTCTATCTGCCTCAGTTTCATCCGATCCCTGAGAATGATGCCTGGTGGGGACGGGGCTTTACCGAATGGACCAACGTCGTGCGGGGCAGACCGCAGTTTCCCGGCCATTATCAACCCCACTTGCCGGGTGAACTGGGGTTCTACGACCTGCGACTACCCGAGGTCATGGAGCGCCAGATCGAACTCGCGAAGCGGTATGGACTCAGTGGATTTGCCTTTTACTACTATTGGTTCAATGGCAAGCGACTGCTGGAACGACCGCTGGAGGACTATCTGAGCCGGCCGCTGGATTTCCCCTTCTGTCTCTGCTGGGCCAACGAAAGCTGGAGCCGACGCTGGGATGGGCGCGAAAACGAGATCCTGATGGCCCAAGCGCATTCCCCCGAGGACGACATTGCCTTTATTGCTGCGGTCGCAAAATATCTCCGCGATCCTCGCTACATCCGCATTGGACAAAGACCGCTGCTGCTGGTCTACCGTCCGACTCTGCTCCCGAACCCGGCTGAAACCGCCGCACGCTGGCGTCGCTGGTGTCAAGACAATGGTATCGGTGATATCTACCTGGCATACACGCAATCATTCGAGTCCACTTCACCAACCGATTATGGCTTCGATGCCGCCATCGAGTTTCCGCCCAACAATAGTCATCCGGTTGACATCACCAACCAGATCGAGAACCGTGACCCGGCCTTCAAGGGCAGAATCTACGACTGGACGGTCTATCCTGAGCGCAGCCGTCATTACATGCCCTGCGATTACCCGCTGTTTCGCGGCGTCAATCCAGGCTGGGACAATGAGGCACGTCGACGCGGCAGCGGTACACTATTCCTCGGCTCGACACCGGCGGGGTATCGGGAATGGCTGGAAAATGCGATCGAAGACACGGCTGATCGCTTCTCGGATCCCTCCGAACGACTCGTCTTCATCAATGCCTGGAATGAGTGGGCGGAGGGCGCACACCTCGAACCGGATCAACGTCATGGCTACGCCTATCTACAGGCAACCCGCGACGCACTGCTGCGCTCACGTACCAAAGTCCGCCGCGAGATCCTGCTGGTGGCGCACGATGCGCATCCCCACGGCGCGCAGTATCTCGCACTCCGCATGGCACAACGACTCCATGAGGATTTCGGTTATCAGGTCACGATGGTGGTGCTCGGTCCGGGCAGCCTGCTCCCCGACTATGCCGCTGTCGCCGACGTGCATCGACTCGACGCCGACACCGCTGATCGCGCGCCCGGACACCGGCTCGCCAAGCGGCTCCGCGAACGCGGCATCGAGGATGCTATCGTTAATTCGACCGCTTCGGGTCGATTCACACCAAGTCTGCGAGCGGCTGGATTCCGCATCATCGCCCTCGTGCATGAATTGCCAGAGCTGATCCGCAGTCTCGACCTTAGAGTTCATGCGCATCACATTGCCACCGACGCGGATGTCGTCGTCTTCCCGGCGCGCATCGTCCGTGATGGCTTCATCCGCTTTGCCAGTCTGCGCGACGCTCAGAGTCGAATCCGTCCTCAGGGGCTCTACAAGCAGAATCGGCTTGCCGCACGGCTGACATCCAAGCAGATCCGCACCCAACTGAGGCAACAACTCGGCTTGCCCTTATCGGCGCGGATCGTACTGGGGGTCGGATATGGAGATCGGCGCAAGGGATTCGATCTCTTTGCGCTGATTGGTCTGGCGATCTACGCGTCACGCTCCGATACCTATTTCGTCTGGGTGGGCGGCATCGACAGCGGGATGCGGACAATGGTCGAGCCACTCATCGACCAGGCAAATGCGCAACCCCATTTTTTGTTTCCCGGACACTTGCCTGAGACAGACGCCTTCTATGCCGGTGCCGATGTCTATGCCATGACCTCACGCGAGGATCCATTCCCTTCGGTGGTGCTGGAGGCGCTGGCCGTCGCGGTGCCGGTGGTTGCCTTCGAGGATGCTGGCGGGTTTGCCGATCTTGCGCCCAGCGGAGCCGTGCGCCTGGTTCCCGGATTGACGGTTGATGCCTTCGCCCAGACCATCACCGAATTCCTCGACCATGAGGACGCGCGCCGCGCGGCAGGGATGCGCGGGCGCGAGTTGATCGTGCGTGACTTCGGTTTTCAGCGATATCTGTTCGATCTCCTGGCGGAGACTCGCGCGCCTTCGCCAAGAATCTCAGTGGTGGTGCCCAATTTCAATTACTGCCGCTATCTGCCAGCAAGGATCAAAAGCATCCTTCACCAGACCCTGCCGATTTATGAACTGATCGTCCTGGACGATGGATCGACCGATGACAGCCGCCACTGGCTGGAAACCGAACTGCCGCGTCTCGCCCCCGAGGCACAGATCATCCTCAATGCCGACAACTCGGGCTCGCCGTTTGTGCAATGGCTCGCCGGGCTGGAACGCGCGCGCGGCGACTATGTCTGGATTGCCGAGGCGGACGATCTGGCGGCCCCCTCGTTTCTGGAGGAGGCGATGCGCGGTTTTGCCACGCCGGACGTCGTGATGAGCTTCACCCAGTCGCGCCAGATCGATCCCACCGGTGAGGTGCTGTGCGGGGATTATCTGGACTATGTCGCTGATCTGTCACGCGAGCAATGGCGCCGTCCTTATACGCGCTCCGGGCATGAGGAGATCGCCCAGGCTCTGGCCGTCAAGAACAGCATCCCGAATGTCAGCGCGGTCGTTTTCCGGCGCCAGGCATTCCTGAGTGTTCTGCGCTCCAATCTGGAGCGGATCCGCCGTTACCGCATCGCGGGAGACTGGGTGGCCTACCTGGAGCTGTTACGCGAAGGATCCATCGCCTTCTCGCCGCTGGCATTGAACGACCACCGCCGTCATCCGCGCAGCCTGACGCTGTCCAATTTCAATCTGATGCAACTGCGAGAGATCGTTGAGGTCCAGCGTCAGGTCGCCACCAGTATCGACCTGGATGCGGACATCCGCGCCAAAGCGGATGCCTATGCACAGAGTCTTTATGAGTCGTTCGGTCTGGCGAGCAAGGAGGCGCCGCGCTTTACCGACTGTGAGGAGCTTGGCGTTGCTCAGGCCAGTTCCAGATAACGCGCGGCAATGGTCCGCCAGTCCAGCGGCGCGACGAACTCCCGCGCCGCCACGCCCATACGCTGACTCATTTCCGGAGCCGCCAGAAGAGCGGCAACCGCCTGCGCGAAACCATCATGATCGTCAGCGAGGCTCGCCTGCACACCTGGTTTGATCGGGATCCCCTCGGCGCCTTTGGTGGTACTCACGACGGCCAGACCAGCCGCAAAATAGTCAAGGATCTTCATGCGCGTCCCGCCGCCTTTCTGTAGCGGGACGACAGCCAGATCCGCGCCTTTCAGGTAAGGCGCCACCGAATCGACCGGCCCCGTGAAGATCAGGTGCGGATGGAGCGTCAGTGCGGGCGGATAGGCACCGATCGCCAGCACCGTTGCCGCCACGCCGAGACGTTCGAGTCGCGGCAAAATTTCTCGCGCCATGACCTCCATCGCTTCCAGATTCGGTGGATAGAGATAGATGCCGTGATAGACCAGGATCGCCCGCTCGCACGGGATCCGGTAGATGGCATGCAGGTCAAGCGGTTCGGCGCGATCAAATTGTTCCAGATCCACGCCATGCGGGATCACATGCAACCGCTCGCCCCCGACCCCCGCCTCCAGCAGACGCTGGCGATCGGCCTCGGAGACCGTGATGACGGCATCCGAGCGATTGCACCAGGCAAGCTCGATCTCCCGGAGCAATCGCAACCCGTGGGCTGGCAGATCAGGCGTCTGTTCCGCCAGGCGCAGATACTCGACATTATGCTCGACCAGCAGCGCCCGTCCTCCGAGCAGATCGCGCGCCCAGACCGTCGCACGACCATAGGCTGGAAACTCCGCCTGATAGGTGCGCGCGCCGGTCTTCAGGGCCAGGTAAAGGATACGGACGATGAAGCTCCAGTCACCGACCGGGTCATAGAGAAAGGCGTCGCCAGAGGGTATGCCGGCTGCGATCAGATTCTCGCGAACCCTTTCCTGATCCGGGCCGATCCGTTGCAGCCAGCGCGGGAAACGTCGTTCCTGGAAGCGACCGGCGCGCACCTCATGGTAGATGGCGCGATCCTCGCTTAGCAGATAGACGGCCTCGACCAGATGCGATAACCCCCAGGCAGTGCGGTCAATCTTTACTGCCGCACCATGATTGGCGGGTCGGATGTCAGAGCGCGAGACGAGGATGACCGCGTCGGTTCGGTAAAGTCGACCCATGGCGCGCGCGACCGGCAACAGCAGGCTTCGCGATAGCTGCCGGACGTGCCTGCGCATGCGCCGCGCAAGCGCGAGGGGCAAGGATCCACTCAACGCGGACGCCGGGCTGTCATCAGGCTGATCAGCGGGTCTGGGGTCGATGCTGGTGGCCGGGGGTGGCGCGACCGGCTCCAGTGCGATCAGTGGCGCGCCGGGAACAGCTTTGACAGGGGCGCGGAGGAACGCAAGCAGCGGCTTGATCGTCAGGGCATAATGAAAACGCTCGTCAACCAGCCTCAGTGCATTGGCAGATTTGCTGGCGATCAGGTCGGGACGGGCGACGATCTCACCGATCACTGCATCGAGCTCGTCTTCGTGGTCAATCACCCAGCCGGCATCCTGGGCGCGGATCTGCTCCGCCAGTTCAGTGTACCCATTGCAGATCAACGGCAGGCCATTACGCAGGAACTCCATGGCGCGGAATGACTGGCTGTGCCAGCGTTCTGGATTCTCGTCCGCAAGCTCAATGCCAACATGGCATGCGCTGCGCAGAAATCGCTGCATCTCGCCATAGGGCAGCAACTCGTGGCGCTTGACGAGCGTCGCTGGCCAGGCCGCTTCACGCGGACCAGGGACCGGCTTCTCCTCTTCCAGCGAATAGAGATAGCGACCCGAGAATAAGGTCAGTTCCTCGCCGCCCGTGCCCTGCTGCTGGAGCGCGCTCACCAGGGTGTCGAACCAGCGTTCGGTGCGACGCCAGGGCCAGGAAACGCCACCGGAGACCAATCGCAGCCTGATGTCGGCAGTCGCTCCCATCGGCGGCGCGCTTTCGGTCGAGATCGGCAGCACATCGATGGGCGCCGCCACCCGGCAGTCGAATCCGGCCAGGATCAGCCAGGCGGTCAGAAAGCTGGCCTGACGCCGGTTGCCGACCAGAAAGCGATCAGCCCGACGGTAACAGGCGAGTGCGCGTCCAACCTCGCCGGAAAGATCGAGCTGGTCCTGATACATGGCTTCCAGGATCCGTGGCGCGACCACATCCAGGATGATCGGCAAATCCAGATCTTCCGGCAGCCATTCGATCAGCTCCCAGTAACCGACAATCAGCGCCTCGGGAGACTCCTCACGGATCAGTGAGGCCAGGGTGCTGCGGTCCTGGTAGACGCGCACCCGAATGCCGGGCCGGGGTGCCGGATCGGCGGGCGTGCCCAATGCCGCAGGATGGACATGCACGATCTCGATCCCGGCCTCGGCAAGGCCGCGTTCGAGATAATAAGCGCGCACGCTGTTGCCCGAGGCGATGCGCGAGTCGTCGAGAAACTCGCCATGCGTGATCAGCAGAACCTTCATCAGAAACGCTCCGACAGCAGTCGTTTTAGTATGACCTGCGCGGTCTGTCGGGAAAAATGGGTTTCGATGTTAGCGAGTCCGTTGGCGGCAATGGACTCCCACAGCGTCTGATCGCGGTAGAGACGGACGACCGCAGCGGCAAAGGCGGCGGCGTCCTCGCCGATCAGGATGTCTGTTTCCGGACGCAGGAACATGCCCTCGCCGGCACAGGGCGTGGCGACTGTCGGGACACCATAGGCCATGCTCATGTTGATCTTGCCCTTGACGCCAGCCCCGTAACGGAGTGGAGCAATCGAGAGACGCGCCCGCGCAAAGAAAGGGGTGACATCCTCGACATAGCCGGTCACATGTAAACCCTGGTCGGGGGCATCCAGCGCCAGGACCTCCTGAGGCGGACGGCTGCCGATGAGATAGGTCGGCACCGGTCCGAGCTGAGCCCGAACCAGGGGCAGAATATCGTTCACATAGTATTCAACGGCATCGACGTTGGGTGTGTGATTGAAGCCGCCGATGAAGACGATGGCATCACGCGCCGCAAAAGGCGTTTCAGTCGGATGCAGTGAGTGGATGTTACTCAGAATCTCGACCCGAACATCCGGTGCCTCGGTCGCGAGCAGGTCGCGCTCGACCGGGCTCACAACCAGGGTGAGATCAGACCGGCGCATCAAGTCGATCTCCTGACGTTTGCATTCGATCGCCTGTTTGAGCGCGACGGGGTCGCCGCGCAGCTTGGCTTCGCGCTGTTCGCGCAGATAATGCAGATCGACGGTATCAAACCAGACCCATGCCTGCGGGGCGTGCAGATGCACGACATCCAGAAAGGCGGTGGCGACATAGTGCCGGCTCAGGATCACAAGATCGAAGCTGTTGCCGCGCTGCTCAAGAAACGTCGGGATCGAGCCGACCAGCGGACGATAGAGCACCTCGATCCCCCGACGCCGGAGGTAAGGGCCGTAGGGCGCGCAGAGTTCGAGGTTCGAGGGAACAAAGGTGACATGCCAGCCAAGGTCGAGAAAAATCTCCAGGAGACTGGTCATCCGCAGTGATCCCGAATCCTGATCCGGGGTCGGCATGACGGCATCCAGAACCAGTAACCGCTTGCGGCTTGTTTCCAGCAGGGCGGGCACGCAGGGCTCGGGGCTGACGACGGTCGCCGTTACTTCCGGCTGGTAGAGAACGGACCAGCCGCGCGAACGCATCCCCTCGAATAGATGCATCAAGCCGAAGGTATCGACTGGTGAGACGGAGGCCGCAAGCGCCTGTCGCACCGCTTCCTGATTCAATAACAGACAGACATCCGAGGCGGCGTCCACCTCGCGCAGATAATTATATTCTGGTGCCTGCGGATCCCCACCCGCACCGAGGTGCAGGAGTTTTCCATCATGTGTGCGCAAAATTCCCGCCTGAACCAGCCAGCCATCCGTGCCAATCACCTTGGAACAGACCGCGCCGGCCGCCGTCCCGGTTGCCTGGGCATCCCGCCCGGCATCTAAAAGCCGGGTCAGCCAGTCAACCGGATGCAGCGATGCATTGACGGTTAACAGCAGCCAGTCAGCCTTGCACTGTGCGAGCACGGCGGAGAGCCTTGCGGCAAACCCCTTCGTGTCATCGATCTGCACGATCCTCATCTGCTGCAACCGGGTTTGCAGAAGCGCCGCCACCGGATGCTCCCGAGGGCAGAGAAGCAAGACCTCAATCGGCGGCGCGTTTGGGGTCTTCGCCAGCCCTTCCAGCAGGTAACGCAAGTCCAGGCTTTGGATGCCGAGATCAATCAGGATCGAGACCAGCGGCCGTGGGTGTGACGATGGCAGTGCAATCGATTCGAGTTCGATGACCTGCCACAGATCTGCCAGGCTGGGATTGCTGCGGCTGGTACCCGGCGAGCCCAGACGCGAACGCAAAGCGCGCAGTACAGCCAGCGGCCCAAAGGCCTGAATGATCAGGACGAGATGCCAAAGATGGGAGGTTGATCGGGACAACGGCGCCACCATTTTCAGGGTCGCCCGCTTGAATGCCCGTCGCGGCCCCCTGAAGGGACGCACCACCCATTCACCCAGAGAACGCATGCGCCCCTGGAACGCACGATACCGGGCCAGATCATCGCGACACTTGAGGACGTCGTCCAGTTGTTCGATCCCGAGCAGGCCTAACCATTTCCGGCTGGCGTCCCGCTCTGACTCAGCGGCACGGCAATACCCCTCGTTTGCCAGAATCCGCTCACGCAAACTACGGACCTGTTCATCCAGCGCACCTTTCTCGGCGGAGAGGAGCGCGAACTGAACCTGACTCTGCTCCAGATCGGTACGAACCCGGTCGAACTGCTTGTACAGATCGCTCATCTGCATGACGTCGCGCTCACCACGCTCGCGCAGCTCCAGGTACATGGAGCGATGCTTGGCATAATCGGCGATCACCATCAACTGCTCCAGGCTCCAGCGCGAGCGCCACTTGGCGAACAGCGCGGCGCGTCCATGCTCAACCGCCGGATCGGCATGGCGAATCCCAAAGCCGCTTGATTGAGCGATCCGATACACAGCCGTCACAGCATTGACATGCACCAGGTCGGTGAGCGCGCTGAGCTGGATCCAGAAATCCCAATCTTCGTAGACATGAAGCGCCTCATCAAAGCGCAAGTCGTCTCCGAGGAGATGACGACTGAATAGCACGGCGTGGATTGGCAGATAGTTTTCCACCAGCAGACGCACCGGATCGTGCGACTCGTTGAACACATGCAGAACCCGCCTCTCGCCATCAGCGCCCTGAGTCCGACATTCGACCCCGGCGTAGGCGGCCGAGGCGCCATCTGCAGTCTTGATCGCTTCGACCAGCCCGGCAAGATGCTCGGGCAGGAACCAGTCATCGTCATCAAGGAAAATGACAAACTCTCCGGATGCGGCGGCCAGCCCGACGTTCGCGGCAGCGCCACGGCCGAGCGGAGCGCCGGTCGAGACCCGGCGCAGCGGAAATTCACCGCACCAATCAGGGAGAGTCAACGCCATGCAGCCGGTCACATCGACCAGGATCACCTCGACATGGCGATAGGTCTGAGCAGCGATGGAGTCCAGCGCCTCATCCAGGGTCGCGCGCCCCGCCGAGCGGATCACGACCGACACCAGCGACCCCGGCGCAATGGTGGGCTGAAACGCGCGCCTGAACGGACGCGCAGCCAGGCCGGGCAGACAATCCGGGATCTCCGCCGACGCGGCCAGCCAATAACCCTCTGCGGCTGCAATAGACGCTGGCAGGTTGAAGGTACGCACCCGATTGAGGGCCAGGGTCTGCTGATCGAGCGGGGTTGTCAGTCGCGATTGGAAACAGGCCATGGCCTGTTGTTTTCGCTCTAAGGTGGCGGTGATGTCGAGCAGCCGGTTCGGCGTCAATGGGACGCCAATTTCATAGGCTGCCAGACAGCAGCGGCCCGCCGCACGCCGCACTGATTCGCGCGCGATCAGACCCCATCGGGCGCGAACGGGGTCAGGATCCTCCGGGAAAGGGGCATAAAGCAACGCGGCATCAATCTCGGCGATCAGCTGCATGACCCGGCGCACAGATCCTTCGTCATAGGCAAGATGCGCGCTGGATACTGACCAGAAACGGATGTCGTCATAGCCAAGACAGGTGGCGCAGGCGCGACTCTCTGTGATGGAGGGTATCTCGACCGACGAAGTCTCATTGCCGCTCGCGACAACCACCACGACCTGATCGCCAGCCTGGACATGGCGCGCAAGTGCGCCGCCGCACCCAAATGCCTCATCTCCCGGCTGGGCGACCAGGGCGATGACGGGGCCGTCACCCAGGACCAGGACTGGATTGTGCGGAATCAGGCTGTTATCTAGGCTGGTCATCACGAGTGAAGAGTTGATCGATGGTGAACGGAACGGAAAGGTGGTCAATAGCCGTGCGATGATACATCAGACGAACACCAACACGGCGACGATCCAGACTCCGTTCACTCGAACACCACTCGCCATTGTTCGTCGAGATGAAGGCGCACCGCGCGCCGGGGCTCTCCGTCGTCGCCTGCCAGCCCATCAACCGGCCCGGTGTGTCCCTGCTCAATCAGCTCGCGGATCTGTCCCTCGTTGAGTATCAGACCGCCAGCCGACTTCCAGACCACGAAATCGCAGCCTTCGCGGTAGCGGTTGCAGCCATATCCCCGGCGACCCTCAATGATCTGGCCTTGACCGCATTTGGGGCAGCGCGGCGGTTGTTCGCGGATACCCGTGCGCGATGCGGAGACGGGCTCAGATGATGCGGTGCTGAAGTCGAAAACGACCTTGCCCGTAGCATCGAGACGCAGGGCGGCGGTGAAGGGCTTGCCGGCCTTGGAACAGAAACCCTCGATCACGTCGGTTCGCCCCTGCTCGATGAGCTGGCGCACCTGTGGCTTGGTCAGGCTCAGGCCCGCAACTGTCTTCCAGATGGTGAATCCGCAGCCGTCGCGATAACGGCTGCAACCAAAGGCCCTGGTGTTTTCGGTGATTTCGCCGGTCTTGCAGAGCGGACATTTGCCGAGCCCGGCGGACTGCACGGCGCCAGCGCGCGCGGCGCCTTTGCCGCCCCGGCGCTTGGGCTCGCCCTGCCGCGCGGCCTCGACCTGCTCGGGGCTCAGGGCCGGCCCCTGGGCGATGCAGGGGATGAGATCGCGCACGAAGGCGACGATGTCACGGTAAAAACCGGCGACATCGCCCTCGCCACGCTCCACATCCTTGAGTCGCTGTTCCCATTCGGCGGTCAGCTCGGGGCTTCTGAGCGGCGCGGCCACCAGACCGATCAGCGCCCTGCCCTTCTCAGTCGCGAGGATCTGTTTGCGCTGGCGTTCCAGATAGCCGGTGCGGATGAGCTTTTCGATAGTCTCAGCGCGAGTCGCCGGGGTGCCGAGACCGGACGCCGCCATCGCCGAGGCCAGTGCATCGTCTTCAATGGTGCGTCCGGCGTTCTTCATGGCGGCGAGCAGACTGGCGTCATCGTAGTGGCGCGGTGGCTGGGTCTCTTTCTCGCGCACCTCCAGTCGGTCCACATGAACCGTCTGACCCGGCTCCAGCGGCGGCAGCGAGCCCGGCGGCTCGCTGTCGTCGCTCTCCGCTGCGGCGTCCTTCTGCCTGCCCGAGCGCGGACGATCCGGCCCGGCCTCCTTTGCATCGACCCGTTTCCAGCCCGGATCCAGAACCACTGAGCCGCGCGCCAGAAAGAGCCCTTCGCCGATGGCGATCTCGACCCGCGTTTCCTCCAGCCGCTGATCCGGCAGAAAGATGGCGACAAAGCGTGCGGCGACCAGATCATGGATTTTGCGCAGCGGTCCCGGCAGATCAGCCGGCGGGATCTTGCCGGTAGGCAGGATGGCGTGATGATCGGTCAGCTTGGTGCGGTCAACATAAGCCTTGCTCAAGCGGTGCCCGGCCTCCAGACGCTTGAGCGCCTCAGCGGCGAGCGGGTGCTCCAGATTGCGCAGAATGCCGGGGAGCCGGGGCAGCATGTCTTCCGACAGATGCCGGCTCTCGGTACGCGGATAGCTGATGAGCTTGTGGGTCTCGTAGAGTGTCTGCGCCTGTTCCAGCACCTGCGCGGCGGTGAAGCCGAAACGCCGATTGGCGTCGCGTTGCAGACTGGTCAGGTCATAGAGCGGCGGCGGACGGTTCTGGCGGATCCTTTTGTCCACCTTGCGCACGATGCCGGTCGGGTGCGGACTGAGCGCGCGGTGCAGACGCTCGGCGGTTTCCTTCCTCTCGATGCGTGTCGCGCCGTCGAGCAGATAACGGGCCTCGAAACCCTCGGCCAGATGGGCGACCAGCTCATAGAAAAACGCCTTGGTAAAACCGGCGATCTCAGCATCACGCGCCACGATCATGGCCAGGGTCGGGGTTTGTACCCGACCGATGGTGCAGAGCACGCGGTTATGCACCGTATAGGCGCGGGTCAGATTCATGCCCACCAGCCAGTCGGCCTGGGCGCGGGCACGCGCGGCCTGGGCCAGATGATCGAATGTCTGGCCGGGCTTGAGGGTGCGGAAGCCCTCGCGGATCGCCTCGTCGGTCAGGCTGGAGATCCAGAGCCGTTCGACCGGCTTGTTGCAGCGCGCCTGCTCGTAGATGAGCCGGAAGATGTGCTCGCCCTCGCGCCCGGCGTCGGTTGCGCAGACGATGCGTTCGGTCTCGGGGGCGTTGATGAGCGCCTTGACCAGCCTGAACTGGCTGGCGGTTCGTTCGCCCACCTGCAGCTTCCAGCGTTCCGGCACCATCGGCAGCGGATCCAGCGACCAGCGTCTGGCCCAGTCCTCGCCGTAGTCGTCCGGCTCGGCAAAATGGATCAGGTGACCCAGCGCCCAGGTCACCCGATAGCCGTTGCCCTCCAGACAGCCTTCACCCTTGCGGGCGGCGCCGAGCACCCGGGCAATATCGCGCGCCACGCTGGGTTTTTCGGCGAGGACAACGGTGGTCATGCGGGGTTTGTGCGATTCAAATCGAAATAGACAGGATTAATAGGATTTCCCAGGATGGACAGGACTTTTCAAATCATTGTTTTTAATCCTTTTAATCCTGTCCGATGACCGCATCTCAGACGGGTATAAATTTTCCTGGAAAGCCGCTTCATGGTTCACGGGCCACTCGGAATCCCAGTAGATTGAACTGACTCTGAGGCGTGAAGCGGGCGCGGACATGCGAGCGCATGGACACCGACGGTCGGTTGAAGGCTCCGCCCCGGGCGACCCGTGTCGCACAATCGCCATCCAGTCGCGGGCGTCCGTCGTCCGGCGCGCCGCGATAGCCAGCGGTGTAGCAATCGGCAACCCATTCCATTGCATTCCCCGCCTGATCGTAGAGACCGAATGGGTTGGGCGGGAAACTCCCGACCGGTGCCGTCGAGCGATTGTCCCACTGGCTGCCACAGTCAAGACAGACGGCGCGTCCGGGCTCCATGCCAAAGCCCCACCAGTAAGAACCGGTGCCGCCAGCGCGTGTGGCGAACTCCCATTCCGCCTCGCTGGGCAGCCGATAGCGCCTGCCGGTCTCCCGCGACAGCCAGTCGGCATAGGCCGTCGCCTCATCCCAGCTCACGCCCACCACGGGGCGGGTGTCGCGTCCCCAGCCGAAATCATTGGGCAGTGACCGTCCTGTCGCCCGCGCGAAGCGGTCATAGTCACGGAAAGTCACCTCATGGACACCGATCAGAAAGGGATCGATCCGCACCTCGCGCGCCGGGCTGAAATCCTCGCCAGAGAGACTGTTGCTGCCCATCTGAAAGACACCGCCCGCAAGCGCCGCCATCGCCGGACCCAGTCCGCCGCTGCGGAGACGGTCATTCTGCACGCGCGGCGGTTCGGATTCCGTCACGGTTGAGCTGGCTGTCTCCGGGGTCCTGACCACTGGCTCAGTCTGGGAAGCGGTCGCGCCCGCTGTCGATGTCTGAACAGCGACCACGGCAGGCACCTCCGCTGGCTGGCGCAAGCCCGCCAGTTGGAAATCAATCCGATCCCGGATCAGATAGAGAAACACGCCCATGGACAGTGACAGCACCACGAACAGCACCAGGAGCCCGGCCAGCGCGGTGTTCACCGGATGCCTGACCGGTGCGGGGGGCGGCGCGGGCCGGCTGGGAGCCGCCGGGCTGATTGCGGCTGACGGCGGCTGGCGCTCGGCCATTTCCCGCCGCAACTGCTCCAGTTCAGACTGTGCATCCTTGAGCGCCTGCTCCTTGCGCTCGACCTCCTGTTTAAGGCCATCGAGCGCCATGTTGTGATCTTCCAGCTCGTCTTCGAGACGCCGGCACTCTTCGGTGATCTGATCGAGCGCCTGTGCCTTGGCCTCCAGGGTCTGTTGCAGCACCGTCATTTCCTGGTGCAGCGCCAGACGCTCGGTGGCGGAAGCGACCGAGTTGTCAGAGGCATAATGGCGTTCGGCAAGCTGGCGGTTCAGACGCTCAACCTCCCGCGCCGCCTCCTGGCGCATTTCATCCAGGGTCTTGCGCAGGGTTTCAGCGTCTTCATCATAAAATTGCGAGTCGAGTTGTTCAGCCATCCTGAAGGCATCACATTGCGAGATTGCGGGGGGTCCGCAACGGGTTTGAAGAAAGTCGTCAGTCGTCAGTCGTCAGTCGTCAGTCGTCAGTCGTCAGTCGTCAGTCGTCAGTCGTCAGTCGTCAGTCGTCAGTCGTCAGTCGTCAGTCGTCAGAACGATGATCCGACGGGAACTTTTCAGAATCAAGTAAACAAACTGCAAACTGCAAACTGCAAACTGCAAACTGCAAACTGCAAACTGCAAACTGCAAACTGCAAACTGCAAACTGCAAACTGCAAACTGCAAACTGCAAACTGCAAACTGCAAACTGCAAACTGCAAACTGCAAACTGCAAACTGCAAACTGCAAACTGCAAACTGCAAACTGCAAACTGCAAACTGCAAACTGCAAACTGCCACAACGCCTGTGCGAATGAATTCGCACCTACAGGAAAGCCTGCACCATGCCATTGCCATTCAAGGAACATCCGCTCCGTCATCAGGGCATCGCCGAGCTGCATGCGCGCACCTATGAGCCGCTGCACGCACCTGAGCGTGTCTCACATCTTGCGTCCCTCTGTGGCGAAAAAGGCAGTGGCCGCAATGTCCGGCATCTGCGACGGCTGCTTGAGCATTATGGCCTGCCACAGCCGGAAATGATCGATCAGTATTATTCAGCCCGGCTTGGCGACATCCGGCTGCGCTGGGAGCGTCACACCGAGTTTGTGACCTACACCTTCAGCAAACAGGGCGCCTTCGTGCATCCCTTCGCCTATCCGGTGCTCAATGAGCTTCCGCGCGACTGGCTGGCCGAGATGCCGGGCGAGGTCGTCGCCGCCGTCTCGCTGGCGCTCGAATCGCGCGACATGCCCGAGCGCAGCAGCGAGGAACTGAGCGAACTCTTTGCCGGCAATGTCATCATCGGCTCGGAAGTGGTGAATGGCGCAGCGCTCGCCTGGTCGGATCTGCGGATCCACAGCGATGGCTGTTCGCGAATCCTGCTGCGTGATCGGGGGCTGTCCGATAATCAGGCCGGCCGCTCGGCCAAACGCTTCCTCGAAATCAATTCCTACCGCGCCATGGCGCTGCTGGGTCTGCCCGTCGCGCGCGAGGCCAATGGCTGTCTGAGCAATGCCGACCGTCGGCTGGTGGAAGTGGCGGCGCGAATGGCCGATGAGGACGCCTTCGGCAGCGGCGTGCCGGATGCCGAACTCCTGGCCGAGCTGACCACCCTGGCGGCCGAGATCGAGACCCTGGCGGCGCGCACCAGTTCGCGCTTCGATGCCTCGCGCGCCTATTACAAGGTCATCCAGCAACGGCTCGAAGAGCTGCGCCAGCGGCGCATCGAAGGTTTGCAGACCTTCTCTGAATTTCTCGACGCCCGTCTCGCCCCGGCGATCGCCACCTGCGAATCGACCGCCAGACGCCAGCAGAATCTCGCCGAGCGCGCGGCGCGTCTGACCAGTCTGTTGCGCGCTCGGGTCGAGGTCGGGCTGCAAAAGCAGAATCAGAATCTGCTGGAGTCCATGAACCGGCGCGCCCAGTTGCAACTGCGATTGCAGGAAACCGTCGAAGGGCTCTCGGTGATCGCCATCGGTTATTACGGGGTCGGGCTGGTCGGCTATCTGCTGAAAGGACTGGAGGCCCACGGTCTGCCGCTCGACGCCACCTATACTACCGGTCTGGCGGCGCCGGTCATCGTCGGCGCGGCCTGGCTCGGGATCCGGCGCATGAAGGCACGCTTGCACAAACAGGGTTATTTCAACGATTGACGTCAGGCCGCAGGGTCATCTCGCCACCGGCGAGGATGACCTCCATATGACGCAGATAGGCCATGCCCAGCAGCACCTGACCGCCCTGAAGGTTCGGCAGTACGGTCGCATTCACCTGCCGCACGATCAGCCCGCCGACATCGACCGAATCGAGCCGGGCGGACCAGCCCTGCACATTGCCATTGCCGGTCACATGCATCTCCCCCTGTTGCAATGGCAGCCTCAGACGCTGCGCCAGCCAATAGGACATGGCGACATCGGCGCAGCCCGTATCCACCAGGAACTCCACCGGCTCGCCATTGATGCGTCCGGTGACCACATACTGGTGGACGCCATTCTCTTTCAGCACCACCTGCGGCAGACCCGATGGCCCCGGATAGGCGACCGGATTGGGATTGCCGCGCTGACGCATCTGCACGCCCATCAGCAGCACCAGCGCCAGCACCGCCAGGAGCACCAGGACAGAACTGCTGTTTTGCTTGAGCCACGCCTGTTTCATGCTGTCATCTCCGCGTCATCAGTCCGGCTGCGAACGCTGCGCCCGGCAGACGGCGTTTGCCAGCCGGGCATAACTGGCGATATCGAGATTTTCTGCGCGCCGGGTCGGGTCGATGTCGGCCTCATCGAAGAGCGCCTGATCGACGAGCCCGGAAAGGCTGTTGCGCAGCGTCTTGCGCCGCTGACCGAAAGCCGCCGCGACGATCCGTGCATGCAGCGCCGGATCATCGATCGGATACGGCAGGGGATGCAGGGGCCGCAGACGCAGAAAGGCCGATTCCACCTTGGGCGCGGGTTTGAACGCGCCGGGGCCGATCAGAAAGAGGCGGCTGGCGCTGCATCGACTCTGCACCATCACCGAGAGCCGTCCATAGGTCTTGTCGCCGGGATCGGCGACGATGCGATCCACGACCTCTTTTTGCAGCATCAGATGCAGATCGAGCAGACAATCGGCCTGGTCGATGAAATGGAAGAGCAGCGGAGTGGAGATGTTATAGGGCAGATTGCCGACCACGCGAAGCTTCTCTTCATCCGCCACCAGTTGGCAGAGATCGAAAGCGAGCGCATCCCCATGATGGATGCGCAGATCGCCCAGGGGGCCAAGCTGCTGACGCAGCGGCTCGATGAGATCGCGGTCCAGCTCGACCACATCAAGCCTGCCGACGGCAGCGAGCAAACCCCTGGTGATAGCGCCCTGACCGGGGCCGATCTCGACCAGCCGCTCGCCCGGGCGGGCAGTGATCGCGGCATGGATACGCTGGATGACCCCGGGGTCGTGAAGAAAATTCTGGCCGAAGCGTTTGCGGGCTTGATGTTCCATCGCGCTAAACCGCGTCCAGCGCAATATGCGTCATTTTCATTTTGTATTCAGCTCTGATGAGGCCAGCGACCTCAGTGGAGACGCGGTTTAAAATTTAATATTATTGAATGACTTAAACCGCGCCAGCGCCAACCGTCGTCGATTCTGCCAAGGCCGGCCCAATCCCCAAACATCGCCTGTCGCACCGGGCGCGGTTTAGGGTACCCGAAATTAGGGTTTGGCGTCCGCCGGAGGACGGCGACCGCGCGTGGCGCTCAGGCGTCCGCGACCTGATCCGGCAGGCCGAAACTCAGTTCCTCCAGATGCAGACCGCGCAGCACCAGATAGCCGCTGCGCCGACCGGTGCCCTCCTCGCTGAAATCGAAGCGGTAGACCCGGCGCAGCCGCACGCCTTCGGCGCGCCAGGCCAGCCCGAGCCGGCGCAGCGCGACGGCCTGATCCAGAAACTGAAGATCGCGCTGGACGCAGGCGGCCTGACAGATGCCGACCGCGATCTCGCGGGCGCGCAGGCTGTCGAGCCAGAACCAGCCCAGCAGCAACAGCAGAAAGATGGCCAGAAGATCGCTCATGGGTATCCTTGGCAGTTGGCAGTTGGCAGTTGGCAGTTGGCGGCGGTAGTGTATCTGCTCGAACCGGAATTCACAGTGATCAGCGCCATTCCTCGCCCTCATGAACAAGCCTTTCTTCGCCCCTTGCTGGGCGCTCATCGCCTTGATGCTGACTGCATGCGACCCACCTCCCGCGCCAACCGCAGCGGACAGGGTCGAGACGCCGCAACCGTCTGGCGGGATGGCATCCAGCCGCCCCGATGAATTGGCGAGATTGCTGAATGAAACCAAGGATCATCTGGCCGAGAATCGCACCGATCAGGCGCAAAAGACGATGAACCGGCTGCGGATGCTTAAAAGCAGTCTGCCGACGGAGCGACAGCTCGACATCGACCGACTCGACGCCATGTTCGCGGACGACTCGTCACTGATCGCTCTGCCCTTCAAACATTGACTCGGGCGCCCAACCGCCCATCACGCTGGAGAATCGACTGCAATGGCCTGGATCTATCTCGTGGTTGCTGGGATGTTTGAATGGGGCTGGCCGGTCGGGCTCAAGTTCGGCCTGACGGACGCGGGGCTGCATTGGGGCTGGATCGCCTTCGCCATCTTCTGCATCCTCGCCAGCGGCGCCTGTCTGCTGGTCGCCCAGAAGACCATCCCGATGGGCACCGCCTATGCGGTCTGGACCGGCATTGGCGCGGTGGGCGCTTTCGTCATCGGCATCCTGCTGTTCGCCGAGCCGGCGACCCTGGCGCGTTTCTTCTTCGTCGGTCTGATCCTGATCGGCATCATTGGCCTCAAGCTCGTTTCCGAGTAGGGGCGAATTTATTCGCCCCTACTACGGCGGTACCGGCCAGTATCATCGGGCTCAAGCTGGTGCCGGAGCCGGGGCGAATGAATTCGCCCCTACCCCATCAACGCCCGCATTTTCTCGGTCGTCGGGTTCAGCACCACACCGCGTTCGGTGACGATGGCATCGACCAGCGCGGCGGGGGTCACGTCAAACACCGGATTGCGCGCCAGACAGCCCGCCGGGGCGATGCGCCGTCCGCCGCAGCCCAGCAGTTCCGCAGGATCGCGCTCCTCAATGGGGATCTCGGCGCCGGAGCTGATCGCCATATCGACCGTGGAGGTCGGCGCGGCGACCATCACCCTGATGCCGTGATATTTAGCCATGACCGCCAGACCATAGGTGCCGATCTTGTTGGCCACGTCACCGTTGGCCGCGATCCGATCCGAGCCGACGATGACCCAGCCGACCGTCCCGCCCGCCATCAGGCTTGCCGCCGCGCAGTCGGCTTGCAGGGTGACGGGGATACCGTCATGCATCAGCTCCCAGGCGGTGAGCCGCGCGCCCTGCATCCAGGGCCGGGTCTCGTCGGCGTAGACACGGCGGATCCTGCCGGCAGCATAAGCACTGCGCACCACGCCCAGCGCGGTGCCATAACCGCCGGTGGCGATGGCACCCGCGTTGCAGTGCGTGATGATGTCGGTCGGACCCGCGATCAACTCGGCACCCAGATCGCCGATGCGCCGGTTTGCGGCGCGATCTTCCTCATGGATGGCGAGCGCCTCATCCAACAGAGCCGGGGTCGGATCGGCGGCATCCAGTTGCGCGATCCGGTCGCGCATGCGCCGGATGGCCCAGAAGAGATTGACCGCCGTCGGACGGGATGCCGCCAGACGTTCGAGATCGGCCTCGATGGCCTGCCTCCAGCCCGCACCGGCGGCGGCAAAGGCATCGCGTCCCGCGAGCACCACACCATAGGCCGCCGTCACCCCAATGGCGGGCGCACCACGCACGACCATGTCATGAATGGCGTCGGCCACCTCGGCGGCATGGTCGTAGACCAGAAACTCGGCGCGCTCAGGCAGCAGACGCTGATCGGCCAGATACAGACGGCCTTCATGCCAGAGCGCGGCATCGTCGGGCGTGGGGATGGCGGGGGTGGTTTTCATCAATGTCTCCTTGTGGCATGTTGCCCGCCATTCTCTCCCATTCGACGCCACAACCAAAGGACCGCACGATGCAAGCCGAACTCCTGATCCATGCGCAGTGGATGCTTCCTGTTGACCCCGAAGATCGGCAACTGACCGAGCATGCGGTCGCCATTGCCGAGGGGCGCATTCTGGCAGTCCTGCCTTCCGCTGAAGCGCGGCAGTCGATCCAGGCCGAACGGGTGGTCGAGCTGCCGGGTCATGTGCTGATTCCGGGACTGGTGAATGCCCACACCCATGCCGCCATGACACTGATGCGCGGTCTGGCCGACGATCTGCCGTTGATGACCTGGCTGCACGATCACATCTGGCCGGCCGAACAGCGCTGGGTGGATCCGGCATTCGTCGGCGACGGCACGCGGCTGGCGGTGCTGGAGATGCTGCGCGGCGGTGTGACCTGCTACAACGACATGTATTTCCACCCGGACGTGACGGCGCAGGTGACGGCGGAGGCCGGGATGCGCGCCGTGATCGGCATGATCGTGGTCGATTTTCCGACCGGCTATGCGGATTGCGCCGACGCCTACATCGCCAAGGGGCTTTGCCTGCACGATCAGTATCGTGACCATCCGCTGATCCGGGTCGCCTTCGCGCCGCATTCGCCTTATGCCGTCTGCGACGCGCCGCTGCAACGGGTCCGCACCCTGGCCGACGAGCTGGAGGTGCCGATCCATCTCCATCTGCATGAGACCCACGACGAGATCGTCCAATCGCTGCGCGATCATGGCGAGCGTCCATTGAGCCGTCTGGACCGTCTGGGGCTGATCGGGCCGAATCTGGTGTCCATCCACATGACCCAGCTCGAAGAGGCCGAGATCGCGCGGCTGGCCGAGACCGGCGCGCATGTGGTGCACTGTCCGGAGTCGAATCTCAAGCTGGCGAGCGGCTTCTGCCCGGTCGCCAGACTGCTGGAGGCCGGCGTCAATGTCGCGCTCGGCACCGATGGCGCAGCCAGCAACAACGACCTGAATCTGCTGGGCGAGATGCGCACCGCCGCGCTGCTCGGCAAGGGCGTGGCGGGCTCGGCCTCGGCCGTGCCCGCTGCCGCCGCGCTGCGGATGGCGACGATCAACGGCGCACGCGCCCTGGGGCTGGAGGATGAGATCGGCTCGCTGGAGCCGGGGAAGTCAGCCGACCTCGTCGCCCTGGATCTGCGCGATCCGCATACGCAGCCGCTCTATCATCCGGTGTCGCAACTGGTCTATGCCGCCGGGCGTCATCAGGTGCGTCAGGTCTGGATCCAGGGGCGTCAGGTGCTCCGCGACGGGATGCCTACGCGGCTGGATACGGCGGAGATCGTCGCAACGGCTCAGGTCTGGGGCGAGCGGCTGGAGATCATGGGATAAGATCGTAGGGGCGAATTCATTCGCCCCAGCAGTTGCTCCAAGCGTGACGGGGTATTCACCCCGTCACGTACGTGTTGAAGACAGATCGGCATCGCTCAAACCGTTTCGGACGGGGCGAATGCCCCGTCCGGCTGGGTTCAATCGTTCCTGTCAGTTTCACTCGCCCCGTTCATCGCCTTCGACTTCGCTTTGAAACCCCGGCGTGCCGAAGCCGCGCAGGCCGTCGCCCTCGCGGACGATAAAATAGGCCGCCAGCCCCTGGGCTTCGGCCAGCGCCGGACCGCGCTGGTCGCCGAGTACCATGAGCGCGGTCGCCAGACCATCAACCACCCGACCGCTGTCGCCAACGACCGTGACCGAGCCCAGATTGCGATCGACCGGGGCGCCGGTGGCGGGGTCGATCTCGTGCGAATAGCGTTTGCCGTCCTGTTCGAAGAAATTGCGATAGTCGCCCGAGGTCGAGAGCGCCCGATCCGAGACCGGAATGATGCGATGCACGGCGCGCCGGTCGGGGCGCGGTTCTTCAATCGCAATCGCCCACGGCTGGCCTTTGGCATTGAGCCCTTTGGCGCGGATGGCGCCGGCCACCGCGATCATGTAATCCGTCACGCCCTGCCCATCCAGCCAGACCGCGAGCCGATCGGCCCCCTCCCCTTCCCCCAAGGCGGAGAGGTCGATATAGAGATCGGCGCGCGCCTTGCGTACCGCCGGTGGCGAGGCGCGCAGTTCCAGCTTCTGCCAGCCAACCCGCTCACGCGCCGCCTGGATCTGCTCGGCGCTCGGCACCGTCTCGGGCCGTGACTCGGGACCAAAGCCCCAGAGATTGACCAGCGGTCCGATGGTGATGTCAAAGGCGCCATCGGTCAGTGCGGCGATGCGCTGACCTTCGGCGATGACGGCATAGAGATTGGGCGAGACCGGAATCCAGTCGGTGCTCGGATTGCGGTTGAGCCGCGACAATTCGGAGGTTTCGTCATAGGTCGAAATTTCAGCGATCACCTGATCAAGCACGGCTTCCAGTCCCGGTTTCAAACCTTCGGTGGTCAGGCCGGCGGGTGGGCGGGCGATCTTGACCGAATAGTAGGTACCCATCGTCGGGCCATCGATTTCGATCAGAGGCGCTGCCCGCTCTCCACAGGCAGTCAGCGAGAGGATCGTCAGGGCGATGGCAGACCAGCCACGGGCGCCTGCAACCTTGGAACGGATGAAGCCGGATTTGAACATCGGAGATTCCTGAAAAATGGGCAGTTCGAGCAACAGAGCCTGCGGATGCCGCAATCGCGGCCGGATGCCCACGCGTCTGGCGAGAGGTTCCCCTGTCTTGAAGGCAGCCCAACGGACGTGTAGTCTGCAACGGGTTCTTCGTCACATGACGTTGAATTCTATAGCCTAACGAAAGACTATTTCAAATGATGAGGGGTACAGCATGAAATTTCCCGTCCTGATACTCGGCCTGGCGCTCTCCATTGGCGCAGCAAGCGCTGTCCAGGCCGCCGATCAGCCGATCGTCATCAAGTTCAGCCATGTGGTCGCATCGGACACACCAAAGGGAAAAGCCGCCGATTTCTTCGCCAAGCGCGCCGCCGAGCTGACCGGAGACAAGGTCAAGGTCGAGGTCTATGCCAACAGCCAGCTCTACAAAGACAAAGAGGAAATGGAGGCGCTCCAGATCGGCGCGGTGCAGATGCTCGCCCCTTCGCTGGCCAAGTTCGGCCCGCTGGGCGTCAAGGACTTCGAGGCCTTCGACCTGCCCTACATCTTCACCGACTATGACGATCTGCACACGGTCACTCAGGGCGAGATCGGCAAGTCGATCCTCAAAAAGCTGGAGCCCAAGGGCATCGTCGGTCTGGCTTACTGGGACAATGGCTTCAAGTCCTTCTCGGCCAATTTCCCGATCAAGACGCCCGATGACATGAAGGGCAAGAAATTCCGTATCCAGTCGTCCAAGGTGCTCGAAGCGCAGATGAAGGCGCTCGGCGCGCTGCCGCAGGTCATGGCGTTCTCCGAGGTGTATCAGGCGCTCGACACCGGCGTGGTGGATGGCACCGAAAACCCGCCGTCCAACATGTACACCCAGAAGATGCATGAGGTGCAATCCGACCTGACCCTGACCCAGCACGGCTATCTGGGCTATGCGGTCATCGTCAACAAAAAATTCTGGGAAGGTCTGCCGGATGACATCCGCAAGCAGTTGAACCAGGCCATGGACGAAGCCACCGAACTGGCAAACAAGATCGCCAAGGAAGAAAACGATCAGGCGCTGGCCGGCATTGAGGCGAGCGGCAAGACCAAGATCTATAAGCCCACTGACGAAGAGAAGCTGGCCTTCAAACTCAAGCTGGTGCCGGTGCACGAAAAAATGGCCCCGCGCGTCGGCAAGAAGCTGATTCAGGACATCTATCAGGCAACCGGCTTCAAGCCCGACTCGCTTTAAACGGCGTCAAGAGTGACGGGCGGCGTTTCGAGTCATGGCTCGAAATGTCGCCCGTCATTTTTTTTGAATGCGGTTTAAATTGGAGCATCCACGCATGAAACTGCTCGATCATCTTGAAGAATGGCTCGTGATTCTGTTCATGGGCAGCGCGACCCTGATCGTCTTCGCCTCGGTCCTGCACCGTTATGCCTCCGGCTATGACATTCCCGTCGTGCAGGACTGGCTGCTGTCGCTCGACTTCGGCTGGACTCAGGAACTCTGCATCATCCTTTTCGTCTGGATGGCCAAATTCGGCGCCGCCTACGGGGTACGAACCGGCATCCATGTCGGCGTCGATGTGCTGATCAACCGTCTCTCGGACAGCCGGCGCGCCAAAATCATCCTCTTCGGCCTGCTGGCCGGCGCAATCTTCACCGCCATCGTCGCCACGCTCGGCGCCCGCTTCATCTGGGAAAACGGTGCGCATTACGCCACGCTGAATCTCTTTGGTCTGGAGACCGGCGACCTCCCGGAAGGCCCGACCACGCCCGATCTCGAATGGCCGACCTGGCTCGTCTATCTGGCGGTGCCGCTGGGCTCGACCCTCATGTGCTTCCGCTTTCTGCAGGTGGCTTACAGCTTCCTCCGCACCGGCGAACTGCCGCAGCATGACCACGGCCATGTCGAAGGTCTGGCCGAAGAAACCGTGCCGGTGGATGTGAACGTCTACGACATGGACGACAACCTGCATTACCGCGATCTCAAACATCCATCCCTGGGCGAGTCCGACCGCCAGGACGGCGCCGACCGCGAGGACCGCCAGTCATGAGCGCACTCATCATCTTCGGTATCCTGACCCTGCTCATGCTGACCGGGATGCCGATTTCCATCGCGCTCGGTCTGACCGTGCTCACCTTCCTCTTCACCATGACCCAGGTGCCGCTCGAATCCGTGGCGCTCAAGCTCTTCACCGGCATCGAGAAGTTCGAGATCATGGCGATCCCCTTCTTCATCCTCGCCGGTAATTTTCTGACCCACGGCGGGGTGGCGCGACGCATGATCGCCTTCGCCTCGGCGATGGTCGGACACTGGTACGGCGGGCTGGGTCTGGCCGGCGTCGCGGCCTGCGCGCTCTTCGCGGCGGTCTCGGGCTCCAGTCCGGCGACCGTGGTGGCGATCGGCTCGATCCTGCTGCCGGCGATGCTCAAGGCCGGTTTTCCCCGCAAATTCGGCGCCGGTATCGTCACCACCTCGGGCGCGCTCGGCATCCTCATCCCGCCGTCCATCGTGATGGTGATGTACGCAGTGGCGACCAACACCTCGGTCGGCGCCATGTTCATGGCGGGCGTGATTCCGGGCATCGGACTCGCCGCCGTACTGGGCGGCGTGACCTGGTGGCGGGCACGCAAATTCGGCTATCCGCGTATGCCCAAGGCGAGTTTCGGCGAGCGCTGGCGCACCTTCCGCGAGTCGATCTGGGGTCTGATGCTGATCGTCATCGTGATGGGCGGTATCTATGCCGGACTCTTCACCCCGACCGAGGCCGCCGCCATGAGCGCGGTCTATGCCTTCATCGTCGCCGTCTTCATCTACAAGGACATGCAACTCAAGGACGTGCCGCGTGTGCTGCTGAACTCGGCGAACATGAGCGCCATGCTGCTCTACATCATCACCAACGCCGTGATGTTCTCATTCATCCTCACCAACGAGAACATCCCGCAGACGCTCGCCGACTGGATGCTGGCGCAGGGATTGGGGCCGATCGGCTTCCTGCTGGCGGTCAACGTCCTGCTGCTGGCAGCTGGCAACTTCATGGAGCCGACCTCCATCGTGCTCATCTTTGCGCCGATCCTCTTTCCAGTAGCGATGGCGCTCGGGATCGATCCGGTGCATTTCGGCATCGTGATGGTGGTGAACATGGAGATCGGCATGTGTCACCCGCCGGTGGGGCTCAATCTCTATGTCGCCTCGGGCATCACCAAGATGGGCATCACCGAACTGACCGTCGCCGTCTGGCCCTGGCTGCTGGCGATGCTCTGCTTCCTGATGCTCGTCACCTACTGGCCGACGATGTCGATCTGGCTGCCGACCTACCTGGGAATGATGTAGCGGCAATGACACAGGCCCGTCGTCTTGCGGCGCGGGCCTGATGTCTGACGTATCCTGGAAACCGCCTTAAACAGCAGGCGACTCGAATGCCTGCCGAAAACCGAGCACATCCTTGGCCAGCATCGGCGGCCAGGGCTTGTCGCTCAGGGTGATGCAGCCTTCGCGGCAACCCTCAATGCAGTTCTCGCAGAGGATGCAGAGACTGTGGTCGATGGCCCAGGTCCGGTCTTTTTTGCTGGCGACGATGGCGCGGGTCGGGCATTTGACGGCGCAGACGGTGCAGAAATCGCAGTTGTCGATGGCGAACGCGACATGCCCGCGCGTGCGGGCATAGGGCGTGCGCTGCTCGAATGGATAGAGCCGGGTCGCGGGACGCTGCATGGCGTTCCGGGTCACCAGCGTGGAGATGGGGAACCAGGACATGGCGTTACCTCTCGTTACAGCTCACGCAGGGATCGATGGTCAGCACGATGACCGGCACGTCGGCCAGTTCGCTTCCTTTGAGCATGTGCACCAGCGGGGCGATGTTGGCGAAGGTCGGGGTGCGGACGCGGAAGCGTTCCAGGTTTTTCTGGCCGTTGGCCTGCATGTAATAACAGACCTCGCCGCGCGGCTGTTCGAGCCGAAACATGGCCTCGCCCTTGGGCCTTTTGCCTTTCGCCGAGACCTCGATCTCGCCTGACGGCAGACGGTCGAGACACTGGGCGATGAGATCGAACGACTGGCTGATCTCGCGCAGACGCACCTCGCAGCGGGCGTAGCAGTCGCCCGCCTGCTCGACGATCGGCTCCCAGTCGAGTTCGCCGTAGGCGGCATAGCCGAGCTTCCGGGTGTCGCGCACGATGCCGCTGGCGCGGATCACCGGCCCGACGGCGCCGAGCGCATAGGCGTCCTCGCCACTGAGCAGACCGACGCCGACGGTGCGCTGTTTGACGGTGGGATCGCGGCGAAAGATCGTCGCCAGTTCATCGTAGCCGGTTTCGATGTCGCGCAAACGCTGGCGCACCCGCTGCACGGTGTCGGCATCGAGATCCTTGCGGATACCGCCGACCTTGCAGGTGCCGAAGATGACCCGTCCGCCGGTGGTCTCTTCAATGATATCGACGATCGCCTCGCGGATGCGCCAGCTCTGCATGAAGAGGCTCTCGAAGCCGAAGGCGTCGGCAGCCAGTCCCAGCCACAGCAGATGGCTCTGGATCCGCGACAGTTCGGCCCAGACGGTGCGCAGATAGGCGGCGCGCGGCGGCGCCTCGATGCCCAGAAGCTGTTCGATGCCCTGACAGTAGCCCTGACTGTGGATGAAGCTGCAAATGCCGCAGATGCGCTCGGCGACCTGCGCCATCTCGGTGAAGTCATGACGCTCGGCGAGCAGTTCGAGCCCGCGATGCACATAGCCGATGGACGGCAGCGCCTGCACGACCCGCTCGTCGTCGAGTTCGAGATCGAGATGGATGGGCTCGGGCAGGACCGGATGCTGCGGGCCGAAGGGGACGATGGTATTGGACATGACTCAGACCTCCTGACCGGCTTTGGTGGCTGTCGCGGCGCCTTTTTTCACCACGACCTCGCCGGAAAAGGCGATCTTGGTCTTGGTGCGCAGAAAGTTTCCGCCATAATCGAGCGTCAGACCCGGTACGACCACGCCGAACAGATCCTTGAGTTCGTTTTCATAGGTGAAAGCGGCGGGAAAGATGGCGCTCAGGCTGGGCAGTTCCGGGTGGTCGCGCGGAATGCGGGTGCGGTAATTCACGCAGCGATAATCTTTGTCGTAACTGACCATGATCTCGAAATGATCCGCACGCGCGGTGCCGGTCATCTGCACCAGACGAAAGCCCTCAGACTGATGGCGGACGGCGGTCGTCACCCATTGATCGAGTTCGAGATCCTCGAACGGTTCGCCCAGACTCATGCTGCCACCATTTTACGTTGACGTTTACGCTCTTTCGCCCGCTCGTCCAGGATGGCGAGCGCCTGCACGACCCCATCGATGATTGCCTCGGGGCGCGCGGCGCAGCCGGGGACATAGACATCGACCGGAATGACCTTGTCGATGCCGCCATAGACATTGTAGGCATCGCGGAAGATGCCGCCGCTGAGTGCGCAGGCGCCAATGGCGACCACGGCCTTGGGGTCGGGCATCTGCGCATAGAGATTCTCGACCACCTTGCGCGACTCCTCGTTCACCGAGCCGGTGACGAGAAAGATGTCGGCGTGCTTGGGATTGCCGGTATTGACGATGCCGAACCGCTCCACGTCGTAATGCGGCGTCAGGCAGGCCAGCAGCTCAATATCGCAGCCGTTGCAACTGGTCGCTGCGTAATGCAGGATCCAGGGGGATTTTGTGATGAAAGACATCGTCTAGTTACCCGCTTGAAAACCTAAGCAAACAGCGACAGCAGCACGAGATTGGTCACGCCAAACAGGCCCGTGACCCACCAGGACAACCTGAGCGTGGGCGCCCATTTGAGCCGCGCATGGGTGTTATCGACCAGCACCTCGCCGAAAAAGAGAATGAGCGAGATCGGCAGCGCCCAGGCCACGCCCAGCGGGGCGAAGAAGAGATAGAGCCAGCCGAGCAGGATGACGTTCTCGTACCAGTGACCAATCTCGACCAGCGCCAGATCGCTGCCTGAGAAGTCGGTGGTGAGACCCTTGACCAGTTCCTGATGGCCATGGTGCGACGAGCTGAGATCGAAAGGCGATTTGCGCAGCTTGATGGTGAGGATGAAGAGAAAGCCGATCAGAATGCCGCCAAGCTCCAGCACCTGCCAGGGCTCGCCAGCGATGATGTCGGAGACGCGGAAACTGCCGGTCACCAGAAAAAAGCCGAGCGGGACGATCAGCAGCATCGGCTCATAGGCCATCATCAGCATCAGCTCGCGCGAAGAGCCGATGTTGCTGTAGGGCGAATTGGTCGCATAGGCGGCGAGACAGAGCAGGATCCCCGATACCGCGAGTGCGAACAGACTCAGCAGCAGATCGCCGCCGAGAAAGAGGATGAATCCCGAAATCGCCATGAACAGCAGAAAGCCCCAGAGATAGAGTGTCTGCAGCGAGGTGACGACCAGGGTGTCCTTCTCGAACAGCTTAAGCACGTCGTAGATGGGTTGCAGCAGCGGCGGCCCGCGCCGGGACTGCATCCGCGCAGTCAGGATGCGGTCGAGTCCGGCCAGCAGGGCGCCGAGCAGCGGCCCCAGGATGAGAAAGGCAAAGGCCAGGGTCCAGGCGTGCGCGGTCATCGGATCGCCCCCGTCAGCATCATCAGGATCAGCAGACATCCGGAGCCGAGCAGACCGACACGGGTCAGCATCCCCTCGCGGATGAAATCGGTGAGGAAATAGCTGCGGCTGGCGACCTCGCGTTCGGCGCCCATCGCGCCGCGATAGGAGGCGCTGCCGTCCACATTGGCGCCGCTCAGATAGCCGCTCGACGCCTGGAACTGCGGCGGGCGCAGCCAGAAGAGGATGGGCAGCAGAAAGAGCGCGGCCAGCATGAAGCTCATGGTCGCAATGGTCTCCCATGGCAGATGCCCGTCCAGCGCCGGGATCAGTCCGGCGCCAATCAGCGAGCCGGTATAGGGATGAATGAAAAGCCAGTCGATCAGCGGGAAGAGCGCACAGGCCAGCGTCGTCAGTGCCGCGAGCGAGAAGAGTGCAATGGCCTCGTCGCGCGGCAGCGGCAGTTCGCTCGGCTGCGGACGGCGTGGCACGGCCACCAGCTTGCCCATCCATTTGCTCCAGAAAAAGAGCGTTGGGGCACTGCCGAAGACGATGATGACCGCGAGCAGCACGCCGCCCAGCGGCAGCACTTCCACAGTGAGGAAGGCTTGCAGGGTGGCGTATTTGCTCAGGAGCATGCCGAAGGGCGCGAGGAACATGCCGAGGATGCCGATCAGCATCGCGGCAGCCAGGGCCGGACGGCGATAGACCAGTCCTTCCATATCTTCGATGTCGCGCCCGCCGATGAGATGCGCGGTGGTCCCGGCGGCGAGAAACAGCAGCGCCTTGGCGACGGCGTGGAAGACGATCAGCAGGATCGCCGCCCACAGGGTCGCCGCCGTGCCGATGCCGACGCACATGACGATCAGCCCCAGATTGGCGATGGTCGAATAGGCCAGCACCAGCTTGGCGCTACGCTGATTGATCGCGATCAGCGAGGTGACCAGGAAGGTCAGGCCGCCGATCAGCGACAGCAGCAGTCCGGCGTAGGTATTGTGGAAGACCGGCGCGAGCTTGACCAGCAGGAAGACGCCGGCCTTGACCAGAGTGCTCGAATGCAGCAGTGCGGAGACTGGGGTCGGCGCGACCATCGCCCCCAGCAGCCAGGACGAGAAGGGCATCTGCGCCGATTTGGTCAGACCCGCGACCGCGATCAGCACCGCCGGAATGAGCGCCAGCGCACTGCCAGCGGCAACCAGTTGATCCAGCTCCCAGGTATGCAGTCCCGGCCCATGGGTCAGCCAGACCAGCGCGCCGGCAAAGGAGACGCCGCCGATGAGATTGATGCCGAGCGCGCGAAAACCGTTGCGCACCGCCTCATCCGTCCCCGAGTAAGCGATCAGCCAGAAGGAGCAGAGTGTCGTCACCTCCCAGAAGAAGAACAGCCAGAGCAGATGGTTGGAGAAGACGATGCCGAACATCGCGGCCAGAAAGACGAACAGCATGAAAAAGAACGAGCGCCGCCGCCGTTCGGGGCAGGTCGTCTTCGCCTCCTGCGCCCCATGACCATGCGCGTGATAGTCGTGCATGTAACGGACGGCATGGATGCAGATCAGACCGCCGATCACGCCGACAATGAGCGCCATCAGGACCGAGAAGCTGTCGAGATAGAAGGGCCGCGCCACGACGGGATGCTCGGGGGCCAGTTCGACGAACAGCATCAGACCCATCTGCACCAGCAACAGGACCGGGATATACCATTCGCGTCCCTTGATCTGCCGACAGGCATAGAGCAGATAGAGCGAGACCGCGATCCCACCCAGCATGAAGAGGTTGTCCAGCGCACCGGTCAGCCCCTGACCGAGCGTAAAAAATTCTGGTTCCGTGCGGAAATGGAGCAGCGCCAGCAGCAGGGTGGCGCCGCCGAGCCCATAGGCCAGCCAGCGCACGAGATTCTCGCGCTGCTCGATGTCACGCGTGGAGAGCACAGCCAGCCCTGCGCAGAGTGGAAAAAGGATCAATAGGGCGATCAACGGCATCCGGGATTCCTCATGGAACGGTGAAAGGATGCGGACAGCGCGGCCTGCGCCTGACGGCAGGTCCGAGCAACGAATGGGCGATGAGTCATGACGGGTGGCGGACGACCTTGAATGTCGAGTAGAAACCGGCGTATCAACTCTTTTTTTGTAGGGACAAAACGGTGTTAATTTAGCCGATCTGGCCGCAGCAAGTGTCAACAATTCGTAATAAAGCCGCGCGCCCTGCCAGATCGGCTGGCGGCCATCAACCGACATGGCGCCCCGGCAAAGCGGGAGTAGAATGGGCAACCCTGTTCATTCGCCAACCGCCGATAGACCTGACCATGTCCAGACCCTTCGAACACCATGTGACTGACTCCCCCGATGCGCCGGTACTCCCGGTGCGCAAGCGCGGGCTGGAGCTCGTCCACGATCCCCTGCTGAACAAGGGCACCGGTTTTCCCGACAGCGAGCGCGACGCGCTGGGTCTGCGCGGGCTGGTGCCGCCGCAAGTGGTCAGCATCGACGATCAGGCCAGCCGGATCATGGAGAATTTTCACCGCCAGTACAGCGATCTGGACCGCTACAGCTATCTGGAGACCCTGCACGACCGCAACGAAACGCTCTATTACCGGGTGCTGCTGTCGCACATCAACGAATTGACCCCAGTGATCTATACCCCGGTGGTCGGTCAGGCGTGCAGCCAGTTCGCGCATATCTACCAGCGTGCGCGCGGCATGTATTTCGGCGCCGCCGAGATCGCCCATTTCGACTCGATGGTCCACAACTGGCCCGAGGACGAGGTCGAGATCGTCGTCGTCACCGATGGCAGCCGCATCCTCGGGCTCGGCGACCTGGGCGCCAACGGGATGGGCATCCCCATTGGCAAGCTCTCGCTCTATGTGGTCGGCGCCGGTTTCCATCCGCCGCGCACCCTGCCGGTCATGCTCGATGTGGGGACGGGCAACCGCGCGCTGCGTGACGACCCGCTCTATCTCGGACGCCGCGCCGAACGTCTGACCGGCCCGGCTTATGATGAGGTCGTCGATGCCTTCGTCCGCGCCGTGCATGCCCGCTGGCCGCACGCGCTGATCCAGTTCGAGGATTTCTCCAACGACCAGGCATTCCGGCTGCTCGCCCGCTATCGCGATCAGGTGCTCTGCTTCAACGACGACATCCAGGGCACCGGGGCCGTCACCCTTGCCGGCATCCTCAGCGCACTGCGCATCACCGGACAGAAACTGGCCGAGCAGCGGGTGGTCTTTCTGGGCGCCGGATCGGCGGCGCGCGGCATTGCCGATACCATCGTCGCCGGCATGATGGCCGAAGGGGGCTTAAGCCTGGAGGCGGCGCGGCGTCAGATCTGGACCCTCGACTCGCAGGGTCTGGTGACGCTCGACCGTTTCGACAGCCTCTCCGAGCACAAACGCCCCTTTGCGCAGGATTCGGCACCGATTGCGGACCTGCTCGATGTCATCCGCACCATCAAGCCGACCGTGCTCATCGGTGTCTGCGGTCAGGCCGGCAGCTTCAGCGAGGCGGCGATCCGGGAGATGCACCGCCATTGCGAGCGCCCGATCGTCTTTCCGCTGTCGAACCCGACCAGCAAGGCCGAATGTACCGCCGACCAGGCCTATGCCTGGACCGACGGCGCCGCGCTCTTCGCCAGCGGCAGCCCCTTCGATCCCATCACGCGCGGCGGACGCCTGCTGGTGCCGGGTCAGTGCAACAACATGTACATTTTCCCCGGCGTGGGTCAGGGCGCCATCAGTTGCCGCGCCGCGAAGGTCACGGACTCCATGTTCTATGCCGCCGCCTGCACCCTCGCGAGTCTGGTCGGCGAAGACAGCCTGTCCGTCGGTCGTCTCTATCCCGACCTCACCCTGATCCGCGAGATTTCAGTACAGATCGCGGTCGCCGTCTGCGAGATCGCCTTCGCCGAAGGTCTCGCCGGCATCAAGCGTCCGAATGATCTGGAGTCCTTCATCCGCGCCCGGATGTTCGAGCCACGTTATGTGCCCTATGAGGCGGTTTGATCTTACCGCCGAGATTTGCGGCACTTGCAGCGATTGAAATTCGCGTGCTAGAATTCCGCTTCTTTTATGCACTGAAACACCACGCCGACTTGCAGGGATCTCCGTCATGTCCAAGGTATGCCAGGTTACCGGTAAACACCCCCTCACCGGCAACAACGTCTCGCACGCAAACAACAAGACCAAACGCCGTTTTCTACCCAACCTTCATGAACACCGGTTCTGGGTCGAGGCGGAGAAACGCTTTGTCAAACTGCGGCTGTCTGCCAAAGGCATGCGCATCATCGACAAAAAAGGCATTGACTCCGTGCTTGGCGAAATCCGCGCACGCGGCGAAAAGGTCTAACCGGAGGGCTCATCCATGGCTAAGGCAGCACGCGAAAAGATCCGCCTGAATTCAAGCGCCGGCACCGGTCACTTCTACACCACGACCAAGAACAAGCGCAATCAGCCTGGCAAGATGGAGATCAAGAAATTTGATCCCGTCATTCGCCAGCACGTGATGTACAAGGAAGGCAAGATCAAATAATCCGATCCCTCAGGCCTGTCCGAAAAGCCCGCTGTAGCGGGCTTTTTTGTGCCTCTTTTCCCGGAATCCGCTATCGTTTTGGCCATCCGCCTTCGCGTTGACCGACCCATTCCCCGCATCAATCAGCACGCACCACACTGGAAAAACCCAGCGGTCGATGATCTAATGATTCACGTCACACACGCTTGGGGTGCATTGACGATCCGCACGAACCACGATTGAGAAATCGAAGGTTTGTTTCAAGCGTTTGACAATCCCCGTCGGCCAAGCAATTTTCCAATTCATTTCAAATATCTAGGTTTGGTTAATCCAGGACTCGAGGTAAGCGGCCCATGCAACCGAGTATTTCCCATGGTCGTTGCGGGCGACCCACTGTCGCTCAACGACTTGCAGTGCTTTTTTTGGTATTCTCAGTTGCAATACCTGCACTGGCGACGAACAGCTCAGATCTGATGCAGGGCTACACACTCCAACCGGGCGACATCGTGTCCGTTTCGGTGTGGCAGGAACCCGGTCTTGAACAATTGGTTTTAGTTCGACCGGATGGAGGGATCTCATTTCCCCTGGCGGGCGACCTGAAGGCAGGCGGATTGACGATTGACGATCTTTCAGGCGCCATCAAGCAAAGATTATCAAAATACATCCCGGATCCGGTTGTCACCGTCACCCTGCAGGAAATTCCGGGCAACCGGATCTACGTAACGGGTCGCGTGAATAAACCGGGAGATTTTCCCATCGTTTCGCGCGATGTCACCGTGATGCAGGCATTGGCCATGGCCGGCGGCCTGACCCCCTTTGCGGACGAAAAGAACATCAAGGTGCTGCGGAAAGAGAGCGGCGCTCAACGCTCCATCTCCTTCAATTATAAAAAAGTCATGCGTGGTGAGCTGCTTGAGCAGAACATCTCATTACAGGCGGGAGATGTCATCGTTGTACCCTGATACCGGGGACTGCCCTTTGCTGACTTGAGGCCCGACATCCGATGCCTGATCGCGCAGAATGTTTCCGTTGCGGACGAGCGAATGCTCTGTTGCTTGCGGTCGTGCTCATTCCGGCATGGGCTGGGGCAAGCCAGTGGTATATCGAACCCAGCGCCAGTCTCGGCGGATTCTATGACGATAATGTGCGTCTCTCCACCGACGACCCACAGAGTTCATCTGGCGCTCAGGCACAGGCTAAAATGGAAAGCGGGCGGCGCACCGAGGTGAGTGAGATCGGGATTGGCGCCAGGATCTCGGGGACTCGCTACGCCGACCTTTCCGAGTTCGATGAGACTGCCGGTTCGCTTGGATTGGTCAGTGCTTATCGACTGGATCGAAATCGCTTCGGACTCAATGCCAATGTGGATTATGACTCGACGTTGACGAGCGAGATCCAAACCACCGGATTCGTTCAGGTGAATAAACCCCGCATCAGTCTGGCGATCAATCCCTCTTGGAGCTATTCGCTCTCTCCCCGTGCGACACTTGACGCCCAAGTGAAATATCAGGATGTCTCCTATGAGGACGTTCAATTCATCCCGCTTTACGATTACACCTTCGCCACGGCAGCCTTGACCTCCGCTTACGCCTTGAGCGAGCGCACAACAGTGTCGGGGCGCCTCTCCTACGATCAGTATGACGCGCCCAAAGTCGATACCAGAAGCAATAGCGTCGGCCTTGAGGTCGGTTTGAATCATCTGCTGTCGGAAACTTGGACCTTCAGCTCTTTTGCCGGTATCCGCCACGCCAGTTCCGAAACACCCACCAACGGCGAGATCGATGAAACCGAAAATAATGGCCCGTTATTTCAGGTGAGCCTCAGCAAGCGGTTTGAGACGGGGAGTCTTTCGATGAGCGCCAGCCGCTCGCTTTTGCCGAGCAGTAATGGCACCCTGCTCGACACCACCGGGCTTGCGCTGGCCTTCAACCGTCAATTCTCATCGCTGTGGGCATTTCAGATTGACGTTCAGGGCTACCGCAATCGCAATCCAGGCGGCGAAATCTCGGAAAACGACCGGGATTACATTGCGCTGGAACCCCGTCTGGAGCGCCGCCTGAGCGATTCGTTGAGGCTTGGTCTCAGCTACCGTTATCGCTGGCAAACCTATGAAAGCCATGGTGACGCCGTTTCGAATGCCGTCTTTCTGACCCTGAATTACATCCTGCCGCGCGAGCCACTCGGACAATGGCTGCGTTAGTGCAGAACGCCGGTCTCAGCGTCGCGCCAGCAGAATCAGCTCATCGCCACGCTGGACGCGCAGACTGAACAGGGCATCGGATTTCCGCAGCACGTGCGCGATGTCGCGCACATCGCCGATGCGCTCGCCATTGACCTCCAGCAGACGATCGCCCTCGCGCAATCCCGCCTGCCACGCCGGGCTGTTGACCTCCACCGTGCCGACGGGGATGGCGGGAACTCCAGCGTAGCGATCCAGCTCACCGAACAGCGCCCCCGCCAGACTGGGCGAGAGACGCTCGCCACGGATGAAGTGGCGATAGGGATCGGCAATGGCGCCGGTCAGGCGGCGCGGCTTGCCGTCACGCAGAATACTGAGCTCCACCCGCGCCCCGACGCCAAGCAGTCCCAGACGATTGCGAACATCGGTCACGCCTTTGATCGGTTTGCCGTTGACAGCGAGGATGACATCACCCGCGCGCAGACCCGCCTCCGCAGCGGCTGATCCCGCTTCGATGCTCGTCACGAGTGCGCCCCCGCGTTCCTGCATACCGAGCGCAGCGGCGAGTTCACCCGTCAGATCCTGCACGCCGACACCGAACAGACCGCGCCGCACGACGCCATGCTCGACCAGTGGCTCCATGATCGAGCGCACCATGTTGGCCGGGATGGCGAAGCCGATCCCGATGTTGCCGCCGCCGGGGGCGAGGATGGCGGTATTCATGCCCACCAGCTCGCCGCGCAGATTGACCAGCGGGCCGCCGGAGTTGCCCGGATTGATGGAGGCATCGGTCTGGATGAAGTTTTCATAACCTTCGATACCCAGCCCGGAGCGACCCAGACCGCTCACGATGCCGGACGTAACGGTCTGACTGAGGCCGAAAGGGTTGCCGATGGCGACCACGAAGTCCCCGACCCTGAGCGCATCCGAATCGGCAAAATCCAGGGCCGTCAGTTTCTGCGCCGGGATACGCAGCACCGCCACGTCGGTATCCGGGTCGGTTCCCACCAGTTGGGCCTTCAGAGTGCGTCCGTCATGCAGGGTGACATCGATCTCGTCCGCCTTGGCGACGACATGATGATTGGTGAGCACCAGCCCGCGTCCCGCATCCACAATGATGCCTGTTCCCAGACTGTTGCTCCGGCGCTGCTGACGCTCCGGAGGAACATCGAAAAAATGACGGAAAAAGGGATCGCGCAACAGTGGGTGATCCGCACTGTCGATCCGGCTCACGGTGGAAATGTTCACCACGGCAGGCACCGCGCGCTCCAGCATCGGCGCCAGACTCGGCAAAGGCTGTCCATCGACCGCAATGGGCAGGCCTGCCCATGACAGTGTCGATGACAGCAGCAGGGAAATAAGCAGGGCAAAACCGCTGACACAATGCATGATACGCCTGACCAAATGGTTCATTGACATCCGGGGGTTGGAGAATAGTAAACCGCACCCGCCGCGATATGGGACTTTGTATCTGATTCGCCAACCCGGTTTCCAGTCGAGAACCTGGACGGACGAAGAGAAAAACCGCCATGCGTCAGGCAACGCATTTCGAGACACTCATTTCAGCCCTGTTCCCGCCCACCTGTGTGCTGTGCGGCGCGCCGGGGGTACGGGGTCGCGATCTCTGCGACGGCTGCGACCGGGATCTGCCGCGCAATCGAGACTTCTGCGCCCGCTGCGCCCTGCCGTTTGCGGGACCGGTTCCAGCCGGAACCCTGTGCGGTCGCTGTCAGAAACAGGCACCACCATTCGAGCACTGCATCGCGGTTTTTCGCTATGAAGCCGCCGTACCGATCCTGGTAATCGGCGCCAAATTTCAGGGTCGGTTGAATCAGGCGCGTCTGCTCGGCCAGTGTCTGGCCGAGACGATCCGTGAACGGCACCTGGCGCTACCGGAGGCGCTGGTCCCGGTCCCGCTGCATCCGCGCCGGCTGCGCGAGCGTGGCTACAATCAGGCGCTGGAAATCGCCCGTGTGCTGGGTCGGGAGCTGGCGCTGCCTGTCGCTGCGCACGGCTGCGCGCGGATCGCGGCGACACCACCCCAGAGCGGACTCACCGAACGCGAGCGTCGGCGCAATCTGCGCGGTGCCTTCGCCGTCACGGCGCCACTGCGCTGGCGGCATCTGGCGATCATCGACGATGTGATGACCACCGGCAGCACCGTGGCCGAACTGAGCCGGGTTCTGCTGCGTGCCGGTGCTGCACAGGTGGAGGTCTGGACAGTGGCACGGACGCCTTAAACCGCGCCCAGAGCGAAAAACATCCTTTCGTGGCACGTCAACTCGCTTTGCGTCACCACGGACGTTCGGCGGGGCGCGGTTTAAAGATTAAAAATGAATGATTTAAACCGCGTCGATGCCGACGTTCCAGAGGGATGCCAAACCGGCTGACCACTGAAAACAACGCATACCATGACGGACGCGGTTTAAATATGGAGTAACATTTGGCGCCCCGCCGTCGCGCCGGGGAAACCCTTATCTTCTGGCAACGCTCGGAAAGACATCATGACGGAACAAAAACTTGGCAACCCAGCGGTGGTCGGCCTGGCCGGCTTCGGTCTCACTACGATGGTGCTGCAATTCCATAATGTGGGCTGGATGCCCAGCATCGGCCCCGTGGTCTGGCTCGGGCTCATCTTCGGCGGTCTGGCACAGCTCATCGCCGGTATTCAGGAGCAGAAGACCGGCAACAACTTCGGTTACTGCGCCTTCACCTCCTACGGCGCCTTCTGGATTGCGCTGGCGCTGATGCTGATTGCCAACAAATATGACCTCTTCAAGGCCGGGACCGAGGATGTCGGTTATTTCCTGGTCGCCTGGACCCTGTTCACCGCGATCCTCTGGGTCGGTTCGCTGCGCATCCACGGCGCCATGGCGCTGACCTTCACCCTGCTGCTGGCCGGCTTCATTCTTCTGGATCTGGCACACTTCGGCTATCCGGGCATGACGGTCGTCGCCGGCTATGTGCTGATGGCCTGCGCCCTGACTGCCTGGTACATGATGGCCCGCATCATCCTGAACGAACTCTATGGGCGCGAACTGCTGCCGGCCGGCAAGCCCTGGGTGAGCTGACGGCTCCACCGCGCGCCGGTTCGACGCCCGCTTTCCGCACCATTCGCTTCAAGAGGATTCGACGATGAAAAACATGACCGTTGCTCTGACCGGACTGGTTCTGAGTCTGGGCGCTGCCGTCCCCGCCAGCACCTGGGCCGCCGACCCCGCCATCAACGCCACGCCCGAGGAAGTGGTGAGCAAGGTGCGCGAGGCCGTTCAGTATCTGAACGCCAAGGGTCTGGCGGGTTTCGCCGATTTCAATAACAACAAGGACGCCCGCTGGGTCTGGAAAGACAGCTATGTCTTCGTCTATAGCTGCCGCGAAGATGTGATGATCGCCCATCCACTGCGCCCGGATCTGGTCGGCAAACCCATCCTGCAGATGCGCGACGACAAGGACCACGCCCTTTTCCAGGATCTGTGCAAGGCCGGCGCCCAAAAAGATGGCGGCTGGGTCGAATACTGGTGGCCGAAACCGGGCGAGGCCAAGGCATCGCGCAAGATCTCCTATGCCCACAGCGCGGCGGTGTCGTTCAAGTCCGACATCCAGGTCGGCGCTGGCATCTATGACGACAAGCTGACTCCGGCCGAGTTGAGCAAAATCGCGGAGGACTCGGCCCAGCCGCAGAAAGCCGTGCCCTGATCGACCCATCGTCTCCGGGACCACCGGCAGGGTGCTGGCGGTCCCGAAACAATCAGAGCACGACCCGATCGATCTCCCGCACCACGACCGGGCGCTGCTCGCCCCAATCGCGGCGATTGAGCACCTGCCCACCCGTCTGCACCGCGCGCAGCCGATCCAAATCCAGCTCGGTCAGCGCCCAGCCGGTTTCGCCAGCACGCCCCAGCGCGATCACGCCGTCATCCGGCAGGCCATGATCCGGCGGACTGAAGACGCCGGCCAGACCGCGATTCACATCCACCGCTGGCGACCAGGATGCCTCGCCCACCGTTGGCGACTGCACGACATAACATTGCCCTTCCAGGGCGCGCGCCTGACAGGCGATGCGAACCCGATGATAACCCGGCCAGCCATCGGTGCAGCTCGGCACCAGCAGCAGATCCGCACCCGCCGCGACCAGCGCACGGGCTAGCAGCGGAAATTCGGCGTCATAGCAGATCAGAATCCCCAGACGACCGATTGCCGTCTCGAACAGGGTCAGCCCCTCGCCCCCCGCGATGCCCCATTGTTCACGCTCGAAGCGGGTCATGATCAGCTTGTCCTGCCAGCCGCAGCGACCGTCGGAACCAAAGAGCCAGACGCGGTTGCGGTAGACGCCATCGTTTGCGACCGGAAAGGAGCCGGCCAGCAGATAGACCTGATGGCGCTCGGCCAGCTCGCGATGGAGCGCCAGATATTCGGGCAGGAATGGCTGCATCCCCGCCAGGGTCGCCCGCAGATCGCTGCGCACCGCTTCGGGCAGCAGCGAGGCCAGCTCCAGACTGGCATACTCGGGGAAGACCAGCAGCGATGCCCCCGCAGTGGCCGCCTCGGCGACCAGCGCGGACACCTTGTTCCGCCATGCGGTCAGATCGGGCAGAGAATCGATGGGATACTGACAGGCAGCGATCTTAATTCGCATCGACACCGTCCAGACGCTTGAGCCAGAAGGTCATCGGCTTGGCGGTTGGCCGGGACTCCTCCAGATCCAGCCAGGTCAGCAGCGTGGTCAGCGACGGCTGTTTGACATAGCCGCGACGCATCCAGAAATCATCCAGCGGGACATGATCGGGCGGACGGCGCGGATGATCGGACGGACGGTCCACCGCGCAAAATGCCGTGTGAGTAAAGCGACCCAGTTCGCAGGCATAACCCTCGCGCTCCTGGAAGAAGCGCACGCCGACGCCCTGACCGCGATACGTCGGCAGCAGCACCGATTCGCCGAAATAGAAGATCCGCCCCGGATCGTCGCCGCGCGCGATGAAGGGCTGTTTGAATTCATCGGTCTCATCCGCCATCGGCACCCCGGTCGAGGCGCCCACGACCCGCTCGCCGTCGAAGGCCAGCACGAAGAGACTCTCAGGGGAGCGGCTGTAGGTCTCCAGATACCTTTGCTCGTAATCCATGTCGCCCTGATACAGATAGGGCCACTCGCGAAACACCCGGATCCGCAGATCGGCCACATCATGCAGATGGGGCGCGATGGCGCTGCCGGTGAAGCGGCGGAGGTGAACCTGACTCATAGCGAATCCTCATCGTGACAGCACTTGAATGGACAGGATTTTCCAGGCAGGCGACCGTATCCCGCAGTGCGGGTGAACGCGCGCACTGAGCAGGGTATTCATCCAGAAGTCGGGGCGACTGCCGTTAAACCGGGAGTGGCACGTCAGGCTGAACGGGCCAGGGTTCCCATTTCATCCAACACCGTGAGGTCATTCCATGGAAATTCCCAGTTCAACCGCCGGCCTGACCCAGCTTGCAACGAGTCTGAGTCAGAACAAACTGGAGGGGGCCGTGGGCGTGGCGGTCCTGAAAAAGGCCATCGATATCCAGGAGCAATCCGCGATGCAACTGATCCAAAGCCTGCCCAGCGCGACCCAGGGTCTGCCCGCCCATGTGGGCACAAAACTCAATGTCACCGCCTAAGGTCAGCGGTCTGTCCGGGCGGCGGATCAGGTCCGACTCATTTTGACCCGACACCCCCAAGGTGTCGGTTTTTTTATGCCCTCAGGACCGTCAGCACGATCAGACAGCCAGCCATGACTGACTCTCTGCTGCCAGCAGCCGCCCCAGCGCGCGGGTTGCGGGACCGGCGCCAACCGGATCGGCATAGACCAGATAGAGTGTCTCCGGGCGGATCGCGCCCTGTTCCAGCGGCAGCGGTCGCAGTTCGCCACTCTCCAGTTCCGCCTGGATATGAGGGCGCGGCATCCAGGCAAAGGCCAGACCCCGTTTGATGATGGCAATCGCCGTGAGCAGATGGGAGACGGTCCAGCGTTCGTCGGCGTCGAGCCAGCCGCTGTCGAGCTGACGAAAGCGCCCGGTGTCGCGGATGACGACCTGCCGGTGCGCGCGCAGATCCTCCAGGGTCAGGGTCCGTCCCAGCCGGTGCAGCGGATGGTCCGACCGGGCGACCGCGATGAAATCCACCCGCACCAGCGGATCGCCGAGAAAGCCCGGCGGCACCAGCCCCGTAATCGCCAGATCGGCCTGCTGCTGCAACAGGGCTTCGCCGGTTCCCGATAAGACCGTCTCCATCATCTGCACCCGCGTCTGCGGCGCCTGGGCGCTGAAGCGGGCGAGTGCGCCGAGCAGCGGATCGGGCGGCATCACGATCTCGACCGCCAGCCGCACCTCGGTCTCCCAACCCTGCGCCAGGGTTGCCGCCAACTGCTCCAGCCGTCTGGCCTCGTCGAGCATCAGCCGCGCCCGCTGCAACAGCACCGCTCCGGGATCGGTGAGCTGCGTCCGCCGACCCTGCGGCACCAGCACCGCCACCGGCAACTGCTCCTGCAAGCGCTTGAGACTGTAGCTGACCGCCGACTGACTACGACTGAGCGCCTCGGCGGCCCGCTCGAAGCCGCCATGATCGACCACGGCCTGCAAGGTCGCCCACTGTTCGAGTGTCGTGCGGGGAAGGTCGCTGGACATGACTGATTCGATTTATCGATGAGATAAGACTGAAATTAGCATCAATTCATCGCTAAACCAAGACTATGCTCTGTCTCAAGCTCAATCCTGATCATCGCTTGAGGAACCCACCATGACCCGTATCCTGCACATCGACAGCAGTCTTTTCTCCGGTAACGGCGTCTCCGCGACCCTGGCCGCCGATTTCATCGCCCGTCTGAGTGAACGCAATCCGCATCTGGTGGTCAATCACCGCGATCTGGGCCGTGACCCGATTCCGCATCTGGACGCCGCGCGGCTCACCGCCATCGGCACGCCCACCGCGCAACGCACGCCCGAGCAGAAGCGGATCGCCGACGAGGCCGATCGACTCATCGCCGAGCTTCAGGCGGCGGACATCCTGGTTCTGGGCGTACCCATGTACAACTTCGGCATCCCCAGCCCGCTCAAGGCGTGGTTCGATCATGTGGCGCGGGCGGGCGTCACCTTCCGCTATACCGAACAGGGGCCGCAGGGGCTGCTGGCGGGCAAGCGGGCGGTCATCTTCGCCAGCCGGGGCGGTCGCCATCATGGCCAGCCTACCGACACCCAGAGCCCCTATCTCACGACCATGCTTGGCTTTCTCGGTATCACTGAAATTGAATTCGTCTATGCCGAAGGGCTCAATCTGGGCGATGCCGCACGCCGCGAGTCGCTGGCGGCGGCCACCCAACACATTCAACGTCTCGCCGCTTAGGAGCAGACCATGCAACCCATGACCATCGAACAGATTCTGACCGCCTCGCCTGCGTCCGATGGGGGCGGCGTGAAGCTCTATCGCATCGTTGGCCCGAACGGGATGCGCGGCCTGGATCCCTTTCTGCTGCTCGACGAGTTCGGCTCGGACGCGGCGAGCGATTACATCGCCGGCTTCCCGCCTCATCCGCACCGTGGCTTCGAGACCGTGACCTACATGCTGGAAGGCCGGATGCTCCATGAGGATCATCTCGGTCATCAAGGGCTGCTGTCGTCGGGCGGTGTGCAGTGGATGACCGCCGGGCGCGGCGTGATTCACTCCGAAATGCCGCAGCAGGAATCCGGGCGGATGCACGGGCTTCAGCTCTGGATCAATCTGCCGGCGAAGGACAAGCTGAAAGATCCGGCCTACCGGCATCTCCCAGCCGAGATCATCCCCGTCGTGACCCGCCCGGACGGCGTCGAGGTAAAAGTGATCGCCGGCAGCTTCGCGGACGGCGCGAACAGCATCCAGGGTGCGGCGCAGGGGATCGCCACCGATCCGCTCTATCTGGATGTGCGGCTGCCAGCGCACGCCGGGCTGGAGGTGCCGGTGCCAGCGGGTCATCGCGCACTGGTCTATCTGATCGCGGGCGGGCTGCGGGTGGCCAACCGGATGATCGCACCACGTCAGATGGCGGTGCTGAGTCCGGGCGAAGTGATCCCGCTCCAGGCCGGCGCAGAGGGTGCGCGGGCGCTGGTGCTCGCCGCCCGCCCGCTGGGCGAGCCGGTGGCGCACTATGGCCCCTTCGTGATGAATACCCGCGCCGAGATCAAGCAGGCGATCGATGACTATGAGATGGGACGGCTGGCGGCCTGAGCGGCATCTGTCGGGACGATTTAACTGGATACTGAGACGGCTTTTCTGGAGAACGAGTGGCAATGACACCTGACTATTGGCTCGAACGCTGGCAGCGTGGCGAAACCGGCTGGCACCTGCCGGAGATCAATCTGCATCTGCGCGACTGGTGGCCCCGGCTCGATTTGCCGGCGGAGCGGCTGGTCTTTGTCCCGCTGTGCGGCAAGACGCTGGATCTGCTCTGGCTGGCGAGCCGGGGGCATCGCGTACTCGGTGTCGAGATCAGCCCGCTGGCGGTGGACGAATTCTTCGCCGAACAGGGGCTGACTACCGAGATAACCGACGAGCCGCCGTTTCGTCGTTATCGGCTCGACGAACTCACGCTGCTGTGCGGGGATTTTTTCGCGCTCACCCCGGATCATCTGCTGGAGGTCGGTGCGGTCTATGATCGCGCCTCGCTGATTGCGCTGCCGCCCGATCTGCGACCCCGTTACGCGCAGCACCTCAAGACCCTGATGCCGGACGCTGCCAGCGGACTGCTGATCACGCTGGATTACGATCAGAACCAGATGACCGGCCCGCCCTTTGCGGTCCATCGCGACGAGATCGAGCGTCTGTTTGGTGATCGTTATGCCATCCGCGAGCTGGCAACGCTCGACGTGCTTGATGACTCGCCGCGCTTTCGCCAGCGCGGGCTGACCGCGCTCACCGAGCAGGTGTGGCGGCTCGATCCGCGCGGCGGTTGATCGCACTGTTTTTAAACCGCCATCTCCGTTTTTTGAGTAAGATCGGCGATCAATCGCCATGCCTGGACTGAGGCGCGTGACGCTGTCCCGGCCAATCCGTTGCCTAGAAGTGGTGTCTCCAGATGACAGGACGACCAGTCAGCCTCGCTTTCAGCCTTGCGCTGCTCGTTGCCTTTACCGTCGGCTGGGCAACACCCAGCGATAGCTGGGCCAAGAGCAAAAGCAGCTCGTCCAGCGGCGGTTATTCACGTCCGTCGAGTGGTCGCACCCCCTCGACCCGTGCCATCTCTGCGCCACGTTCGCGCACACCCTCAACCAGCGGCGGCTACAGCCGTCCGCGCAGCGACTCGGCGTCCACCTCATACGCGATCCGGGGCGGGGAAAGTGATCGGGCACTGGCCCGCCGCGCGTCCAAGCAGGCGCTGGACGCCTTCCGCGCAAGCACGCAACCGCCGCCGGAAACCCTGTCGCGCCCTCAGACATCAACTCCCGCGACGGTCAGCGCCCCCCGGCGTCCATCGACCGCAGGCATCAGCTATCCACGCCAGCCCTCGGCCTGGACCGGCTCGCGCTCCTGGACCGGCGGTCAGGCCGCCGCACCTGTCGCGCGTCAGGCTGCCGCCTCGTTCAGCCCCTGGAGCGCCGCCCTGCTCTGGGGTCTGCTGGAATCGGTATCGCGTCCAGGCCATGCCGAGTTTTTCTATCATCATGCCGAGGATCCGGGATACCGGGCATGGCGCGCCGAGGCCGAGAAGCAGGCGCGCGACGATCCGCAGATTGCACGTCAGCTTGCGGCGCTCGATAGCCGTCTTGCCGGGATGAGCGGGCCGCGCGATCCCGATTATCCGCCGCCCATTGTCGAGCCGGCTGTCGAACCTCCCGCACAGACCGAATCCTTCCCCTACGGGGCACTCCTGGCTGCGCTCTTTTTACTCCTCCTCGGTGCACTCGTGACCATCCTCATCTGGCGCAAATTTTTTGGCGATGTCGCCAAGCGACGCTCCGGCGCGCCCGCGCGGGCGGCGCGTCAGCCCTATCGCCCCAACTGGTTTCGCGTCGGCATGACCCTGCCGGTCGATCCCTCGCTCTTCATTCTGGCCGCGCCTTATAGCGCGATTCAGGCGCCCGAGGCGGCGACCGCCAGCGGTCTGCTGTCAGTGGAGACTGTGGGAGAAGCGGTGTGCGAGGGGCTGACCTGGTACCGGCTCTATGTCTCCGGCGGCAACAGCTTCTTTCAGGTGCATCTGGATGCGCGCGGCAACCCCGACGAGTGCCGCTATTTCTCGCTGCTGGACGAGGTGACGCCAGCCGATGCGGCTGAATGGGGCGTCTGGCTGGACGAGGCCGAAGGACTCATCGGCTGGCCTGAATTCGAGACCAAAGACGGTCGGCTCTATCAGCGTCTCTGGTCCGCTGGTGAGCGGCGCGTCGCCCCGCGCGCCATCCATGAGACCCTGGAAACCGGCGAGGGCAGCGCGCCGCGCCGCCGTCAGCAGGCCATGCTCTATGCGCGATCCACCGGCGCCGTCCCACCTGCGCCGCCGACCGACTATCTGCTGGTGTCCGCCGTCGATCAGGAGGACGCCGCCTGGGTGACGATCCACACCGGCATCGATCTCCCCATCGCCAGTCTGCAACTCAGCTAAACCGCGTCCAGTGCGACAGGCGTGATTTTCATTTTGTGTTTAACCTTGAGGGTGTCATCAACAGTCGTGGAGACGCGGTTTAAAGGTTATTTTTTAATATCTTAAACCGCGCCGGCTCCGACACCCCCTGAGTCTGCGGGGGCCGATCCGATCCAAAAACATCACATGCCGTGCTGGGCGCGGTTTAATCCGTCTTTCCGTTTCGTCTGGAGCGAATTCTCATGACCGACATCCTTTCAGCCTTGTGGCAGACCCTCGCCAGCGGTCTGCCGTTCCTTCTGCTGCATTTCTTCACCACACTGGTGTTACTGATTCTGGGTGCGCTGCTCTATACGCTCATCACGCCCTTTCGCGAGCGCGCCCTGATCGCCGAAGGCAACCGCGCCGCCGGTCTGGTGCTCGGCGGTGCCCTGCTGTCGCTCGCCATCCCGCTGGCGGCCACCCTCGCCACCAGCAGCCTCTGGCTCGACATCGTGCTCTGGGGGCTGGTCGCGGTGCTGATCCAGTTGCTGACCCTGGCCATCTTCATCCTGCTGTTTCGCGGCTTCCGCGCCGCCATTGAAGCGGAAAACATCGCCGCCGCCCTGATGCTGGTCAGCGTGCAACTGGCGATCGGCCTGCTCAATGCGGGGGCGATGTCGGGTTAAACCGCGCCCAGCGCAATAGGCGATGTTTTTGGCCTGAATCGACCTGACAGCATCGACGACGTATGAGCTCGCGCGGTTTAAGATTTTAAAAAATGAATCGTTTAAACCGTCAGCCTCAACATTCACCAACTGAATCTGATCCAAACAGGAGACATCCATCATGTTGAACTTTCTCCGTCATTTCGCTGGCGTCAAAACCGATCAGGCCATGCAGGCCGGTCTCGAAGCCCTGGTGCGCTGGGATCCAAAGGGCGCGACCGAGGCCGAATTGCGCACCATGGAAGAGCATCTCGACGATCTGGGCATGGAGGTCGCGCAGGCGCGCAGCGCTTATGACCGCGAGCAGAAAGAGGCCGACGCCATCCGGTCACTGCTCAATCAGCGCATGGCGGCGGCTGAAATGCTGCAAACCCAACTGAGCGCCGAGGCCGATCCCATCCGCAAGGGCCAGCTCGAAAAGAGTCTGGGCACCCTGCTCGACATGCTGGAAGACATGACCCCCGAGGTGGAGCGCGAAACCAGCGAGGCCGCTGACGCCAAGGATTTCCTGGGGATGCTGGAAAGCACCTATGCCGATGCCGGGGCCAAGCTGAAAGAGGCACGGCGTCAGTTGGAACGCGCCGAGCGTGACCTGAAACGCGCCGAGCAGCAGCGCGAACTGGCCGAGCGTCAGGCCGAGGCCGCGCGCCGCGCCGCCGGACTCAGCAGCAGCACCAACAGCCTGAACATTGCACTCAAGGCGATGAACGAGGCCGCCGCCCACGATCTGGCCAAGGCCGATGCCGCCGCCTCCAAGGCCAAACTGCTGGCCCCCACACGCCCGGAACAGGACGATCCAAACATCGCCGCCGCGCTTGCCGCCGCCAGCGGACGCGCACCGACGGCACAGTCGGCCAGCGAACGTCTGGCACGGCTGAAATCGCTTCAGGGTTGACAGGAAGGTTTTTATCCGCCTGAAAGACTGTCAAATGGACAGGATTAACAGGATGATTCAGGATTAAAAATATTTAAAACAAGGACTTAAAAATCCTGTCCATCCTGGAAAATCCTGTCTGTTCAAGGCGAGTGTCAGTGGATGGATTTTTCTGGGAGAGCAAGAAAAGGAAACGCGATGACGGACACACCCGACAGCCAGCATCAGACGCTGACCATGACCCTGCTCATGACGCCCGAGATGGCCAACTTTTCGGGCAAAGTCCATGGCGGAGCAACCCTCAAGCTGCTGGATCAGGCGGCCTACGCCTGCGCCTCACGCTATGCCAATCGCTATGTGGTGACGCTCTCGGTCGATCAGGTCTTCTTTCGCGAGCCGGTCTACATCGGTGAGCTGCTGACCTTTCTGGCTGCCGTCAACTACACCGGCAGCACCTCGATGGAGGTTGGCATCCGCGTGATGGCTGAGAACATCATCCGCAAAACCAGCCGGCATGTGATCACCTGTTATTTCACCATGGTGGCGGTGGATGATGCGGGCCATCCGACTTCGGTTCCACCACTGACCATCACGACCCCGACTGCGCAGCGACGCTATCGGGCTGCTGCCATGCGCCGCGAACTCAGACGCGAGATCGAACGGCGAATCCTGGAGATCAGGCAATTACAGTCTTAAAACCGCGTCCAGGTTGATCCGATCCAACACATCGCATACCGCGCCGAGCGCGGTTCAACACCGACCCGAGGCGCCGTTCATGCCCATCGACCCAATCGACGATCCAATCAACCGGCGGCGCTTCCAGCGTCTGCGCTGGACCATCTACGCCATCCTCATCCTGGCCTACATGACGGTGTATTTCCACCGCATGGCGCCGGGTGTGGTCGCAGCGGACCTGATGGCGGCCTTCCACACCAGCGGTGCGGCGCTCGGCTCGCTGGCCGCCATGTATTACTACATCTATACCGCCATGCAGATCCCCGCCGGGGTGCTGGCGGACACCCTGGGCGCACGCATCGGCGTCGCACTCGGCTGTCTCGTGGCCGGGGCCGGATCGGTTCTGTTCGGACTGGCCGAAACCTTCGAGGCCGCCGCAGTGGGCCGTTTTCTGGTCGGACTCGGCGTCTCGGTGGTCTTCGTGGGCCTGATGCGCTCCAACACGCAATGGTTCAGCGAACGCTATTACGGGGTGATCAGCGGACTCACCCTGCTGCTCGGCAATGTCGGCTCCATCCTGGCCGCCGGCCCGCTGGCGCTCCTGCTCCACGTCACCTCCTGGCGCAGCGTCTTCGTCGGCATTGGTCTGCTCTCCGTGATCATCGCCGTCCTCACGGTGCTCTTCGTGCGCAGCCGCCCGGAGGATGCCGGATTGCCGTCGGTGCGCGAACTGGAGGGTCTGCCGCCGCATCCGCCACGTCACCAGCACTGGCTCCTTGATCTGCGCGGGGTCTTCGCCACGCCAGCGGTCTGGCCGAGCTTCTTCGTGATGTTCGGCGTGACCGGCAGTCTCTTCGCCTTCGCCGGACTCTGGGGCGTCCCGCTGATGCGGGATGTCTTCGGGCTGGATCGCACCGACGCCTCTTTTTACACCACCGCCGCGCTGACCGGATTCGCGCTCGGCTCCTTTCTCATGGGCTCGCTCTCGGACCATCTGGGGCGACGCAAGCCGGTCATGATCGGCGCCAGCGCGCTCTCGGTGCTCGCCTGGCTGGCGCTGATCCTGCTGCCCTGGGGGCCGGGCTGGACCGGGCTGACGCTCTATGCCCTGCTCGGACTGTCCGCCGGCGGTTTCGTGGTGGGCTATGCCGCGGCGAAGGAAGTCGTGCCGCCGGGCGTCGCCGGCATGGCCATCGCCCTGGTCAACACCGGACTCTTTCTCGGCGCCGCCATCATGCAGCCGGCCTTCGGCTGGGTCATGGATCTGACCTGGACCGGCGCCCTGATCGATGGCGTGCGCCACTACACACTGAGCGATTATCACAACGGACTCTGGCTGTCCGGCGGCTTCGCCCTGCTGGGTCTGATCGCGGCGCTCTTCGTGCGCGAGACGCACTGCCGTCAAGTTCCGCGAGATGAGAGACCCGCCCTTTAAAGCGTTCCGCCATGCCATTAAACCGCGCCCAGCGCGGTATGTGATGTTTTTGGATCGGATCGACCCCGGCAGACTTAAGGATTGTCGGAGTCTGATCATCGGAAAATGACAGGGTGCACATTGTGGAGTTTTGCAGATGGAAGCTGGTCTTAAATGGCGGTTTGCGGCGCTGACCCGGTTGTTCCTCGGGCGCTGGGTCGTGGTGGCGCTGATTCTTCTGCCGTCTGCGGCAATGACCGAAGACCGGGTTCTCCGCGTCATTGGCGACGAAAATTATCCACCCTATCTGTTTCTCAACGCGGACGGACGCGAGGATGGTCTGCTCGTCGATTTGTGGAAGCTCTGGGAGCAGAAGACCGGCGTCAAGGTCGAGCTGAAGGCGACCAAGTGGGAGGAGGCGCAGCGTATCCTGCTGCGTGGAGATGCCGATGTCATCGAGAATATCTTCCAGACCCCGCAACGCGAACCGCTCTACGATTTTTCCCCGCCCTACGCCGACCTGCCGGTGGCAATCTATCGGGATGTCTCGATCGGCGGTCTCACCAACCTGGCATCGCTGCGCGGATTTCAGGTGGGGGTCATGGAGGGCGATGCCTGTATCGAAAAGCTCCAGGACAGCGGCATCCAGACCCTCGTCTACTACGGCAACTACACCAAACTGATCCAGGCGGCCAAGGTGCAGGACATCAAGGTGTTCTGTCTCGACGAGTACCCGGCCAATTTCTATCTGTACCAACAGAATGCGCACCGCCAGTTCGTCAAGGCGTTCGAGCTGTATCGAGGCCAGTTTCACCGGGCGGTGCGCAAGGGAAATGGCGTGACCCTGCGTCTGGTCGAACAGGGCATGGCGGCGATTTCCGCTGCGGAGATGAACGAACTGCGCCGAAAATGGCTGACCGAGCCGACCGATTACGGGCGCTACGCCCAATTTGCCGTCGAGGCCGCCGCCGTGCTGGCACTGGCGCTTGCCTTCCTCGGCATCTGGATCCTGACGCTGCGGCGCGCCGTGGCGGCGCGCACGACCGAGCTCACGCAGGCCAAGCAGGCGCTGGCCGACCGGGAATTGCAACTGCGTTCGATCGGCGACAACCTGCCCAATGGTTTCATCTACCAATACGAGGTATCGCATGGCCGGCCCCGTTTTCGCTACCTCAGTGCCGGCGCCGAAAGGACGTTGGGATGCCGTCCCGAACAAGTGATCCTGGACGCAGGTCCGCTCTTCGCGCGGATCCCGCCCGCCGCGCTTGCGGACTATGCGGAGGCCGAAGCGAAGAGCGCGGCTGAACTCAGCGATTTTTCGGCGCTGGTGCCATTTCATCCCTCGCATGGTGGGCAACGCTGGCTGCTGATCCACTCACGTCCGCGCCGGACTGCCGACGGTGGTGTGATATGGGACGGCGTTGTCCTGGATGTCACCGAACAGCGGGAGGCCGAGACGAAGCTGCTGGAAAACGAGCAGCGTTTCCGCCAGGAACTCGAATTGCTGGTCGCGCGTCGCACCGACGCCTTGCAGCAGAGCAACGATCAACTGGCGCATACGCAGTTCGCCATGGATCGGGCGGGGATCGGCATCGCCTGGAACCATGCCGAGACCGGCCAGTTTCTGTACGCGAACGACGAACTGTGCCGCCAGCTCGGTTATACGCGCGAGGAACTGCTGCAACGCACGATCAGCGACATCAACCCGCAATTGCCGCCCGAACGTGTTCGGCAGACAGCGGACGACCTGCGACATGGTGCGGGCGTTGCGCAGATCGAGAGTCTGCATCGGCGCAAGGATCGCTCATGCTACCCGGTCCAGATCACCGTCTATCTCCATCGCGCGGCTGCCGAGGAATGGTTCATTGCCTTCATCGAAGACATCACGGCCCGCAAGGCGGGCGAGGCCGATCTGACCCAGGCGCGGGACGCCGCAGAGGCTGCCAATCGCGCCAAAAGCGCCTTTCTGGCCAACATGAGTCACGAGATCCGCACGCCGCTCAATGCCATCATCGGCATGGCCTACATGGTCCGCAAATCCGGCATCACCGCGCAGCAGAGCCACTGGCTCGATACCCTGGATGCGGCTGGCCGACACCTGCTGGAGATCGTCAACACCATTCTCGATTTATCCAAGATCGATGCGGGCAAGCTGGAACTGGAAAGGATCCCGGTTCGGATCGAGACGGTGGTGAACAATGTCCTGCAACTGATCGCCCCGCAGGCGCGGTCCAAGGGGTTGGGCCTGCATGCGGAAGCCGGCGCGCAGCCCGCGCCCCTGATGGGCGATCCAACCCGTCTGGAGCAGGCGCTGCTCAATTACGCCGCCAATGCAGTGAAATTCACCCATTCCGGCTCGGTGACGCTGCGGGCCGGAATCATTGAGCAGACAACGGATGCGGCAGTCGTCCGCTTCGAGGTCGCGGATACCGGAGTAGGCATCGCGCCCGAGGCGGTCAGTCGCCTGTTCGCCGACTTCGAGCAGGCTGACAACTCCACGACCCGTCAATTCGGCGGCACCGGGCTCGGTCTGGCCATCGCTCGCCGCCTGGCCCGGCTCATGGAGGGAGAGGTCGGCATGTCCAGCGTTCCGGGCGAGGGCAGCGCCTTCTGGTTCACCGCACGTCTCGCCGTGGAGACCCCGGCGGCAGGGTCCGAGCCGGACACGCCGCCCGCAAGCGACCCTTGCGCCCGGCTGAGGCAGGAGTTCGGCGACTGTTGCGTGCTGCTGGCCGAGGACGAACCGATCAACCGGGAGGTCGCGCAATTTCTGCTTGAGGCCGCCGGATTGCACGCAGATGTCGCCATCGATGGCGCGCAAGCCACCGATCTGGCGGCCTGCCATGACTACCATCTGATCCTGATGGATATGCAAATGCCGACGATGGACGGACTGGAGGCCAGCCGCCGCATTCGCCGCCTGCCAACGCATGCATCCACACCGATCGTCGCCATGACCGCCAACGCCTTTACCGAAGACAAGGCCAACTGTTTTCGGGCAGGAATGAACGATTTCCTCTCCAAACCAGTCGATCCCGACGCCCTGTATGAAATGGTGCTGAAGTGGCTCTCTGCCGCTCGCTGATTGCCCGATGTCATGTATTTCAGTGTCCAGCTTTCACGAACGGCGTTCCAACCCTTGCCTGCGCCGGACATTCAGCGGTGGCGTTTGACAGCGTGCGGGCATTGATCGGGCGATATACTGGCGTCTCAAAAATCCGGCATGCACGCTGACGATGAGGATATCCCCGACATGGACCGACCAAGCAGGCGCTGAAGCACGCCGCATAGCATAGAATCGCACGTTTTCAGTCAATGGCGACGCCTGGACGATGCCACGTCACGCGCGCCATGCCACACAACAGGTATGCCGCACATGCTGCTGATGATCGACAATTACGATTCCTTCACCTACAACCTGGTGCAATATTTCGGCGAACTGGGGGCCGAGGTGCGGGTGGTGCGCAATGATGAACTCTCGGTCGAGCAGGTTGCCGCGCTCGCTCCCGAACGGATCGTCATCTCGCCGGGGCCCTGCACGCCGAACGAGGCCGGGATCTCGGTGCCGCTGATTCAGGCCATGGCCGGGCGGGTGCCGATTCTGGGGGTCTGTCTGGGGCATCAGTCCATCGGTCAGGCGTTCGGCGGCGACATCGTCAAAGCCCCCATGATCATGCACGGCAAGACCTCGCCGGTCCATCACATCAGCCGGGGCGTGTTCAGCGGGCTGGCCAATCCATTCGAGGCGACGCGCTATCACTCGCTGGTCATCGAGCCCACGACACTGCCGGATTGTCTGGAAGTGCTCGCCTGGACCGAGACGGCGGACGGTGCGCGTGAGTGCATCATGGGCGTGCGCCATCGGACCCTGCCGATCCAGGGGGTGCAGTTCCATCCCGAATCCATCCTGACTCAGCATGGCCACGACCTGCTGCGCAACTTCATCGAGGATCGCGACTGATGAATCCCAAAGACGCCATTGCCCGCTGTATCGAGCGCCGGGATCTCGATCATGACGAAATGACCGGGGTAATGCGGGCCATCATGACCGGCGGCGCGACCTCGGCCCAGATCGCGGGCTTTCTGGTTGCTCTGCGCATGAAGGGCGAGACCGTGACTGAGATTGCGGCGGCGGCCTCGGTGATGCGCGAGCTGGCGAGTGGCGTGGATCTCGGCGGTTTGGAGCAAACGGTCGATATCGTTGGCACCGGCGGCGACGCCTCCGGCACCTTCAATGTCTCGACCGCCAGCATGTTCGTGGCGGCAGCGGCAGGCTGTCATGTCGCCAAGCATGGCAACCGCTCGGTCTCCAGCAAATCCGGCGCCGCCGATGTGCTGGAGGCGGCGGGGGTGCGGCTGGATCTGACGCCGGTGCAGGTGACGCGCTGCGTGCGCGAGGCCGGGGTCGGATTCATGTTCGCGCCGGGTCATCACAGCGCCATGAAACACGCCATCGGGCCACGCCGCGAGCTGGGCGTGCGCACCATCTTCAATGTGCTGGGACCGCTCACCAACCCGGCAGGGGTGCCCAATCAGGTGCTCGGTGTCTTCAGCCCGACGCTGCTGGAGACCCTGGCCCTGGTGCTGCAACGTCTGGGGAGCCGGCATGTGCTGGTGGTCCATGCCCGCGACGGCCTGGACGAGATCAGCATCGCCGACAGTACCGATGTCGCCGAACTCAGGGATGGCGAGATCCATCGCTACAGCATCCGGCCCGAGGATTTCGGTCTCAGCCGCACCCCGCTCGATGCCATCCGCGTCAAGGATCCAGCCGAAAGTCTCCTCATGCTGCGCGCGGTGCTCGCTGGCGAAGCGGGGCCGGCGCGCGACATCGTGCAGCTTAATGCCGGTGCGGCCATTTATGCCGCCGGCTGTGCCGAGACCCTGGCGGCAGGCATCGCCCGTGCCGGCGAGGTGCTGGCGAGCGGCGAGGCGGCGGCGCGACTGGAGCGGTTGATCGCACTCACCGCAAGTTTTTGACCACATTCAGGCGATTTCCAGACATGGGCAGCAGCATGGCCGAGACCCCCGACATCCTGAAAAAAATCATCCATCGCAAGGTCGAGGAAGTGCGCGCCCGTTCCGCGCACCGCCCTCTGTCCGAACTCCGGGCCGCGCTGGCGGATGCCGACCCGCCGCGCGGTTTTGCCGCCGCACTCGCCGCCAGGGTCGATGCCGGTCAGCCGGCGGTGATCGCCGAGATCAAAAAAGCCAGTCCCAGCAAGGGCGTGATCCGCCCGGACTTCCGCCCCGCCGAGATCGCGGCGAGCTATGCGCGGGGCGGGGCGGCCTGTCTCTCGGTGCTGACCGACGTGGATTTCTTCCAGGGCAGCGACGCTTATCTCCAGCAGGCGCGCGCCGCCTGCACCCTGCCGGTGATCCGCAAGGATTTCATCATCGATCCCTATCAGGTCTATGAAGCGCGTGTCCTGGGCGCGGACTGCATCCTGCTGATCGCGGCCTGTCTGGACGATGCGCAACTGAGCGAACTCAATGCGCTGGCGCAATCGCTGGGTCTGGATGTGCTGATCGAGGTGCATGACGCCCCGGAACTGTCGCGGGCGCTGGCCCTGCCCGGTCGGCTGATCGGCATCAACAACCGCAATCTGCGCACCTTCGAGGTCACGCTGGAAACGACCCTTGGGCTGTTGGGGTCCATCCCCGCCGAACGGTTGCTGGTCACCGAAAGCGGCATCCTGGGGACTGACGACGTGGCGCGGGTGCGCGCGCATGGCGTCAACGCCTTTCTGGTCGGTGAAGCCTTCATGCGGGCGGAGGATCCGGGGGCTGAACTGGCGCGGCTCTTCTTCGCGTGACTGACAAAGCCCGCCGATGCGGGCTTTGTCTTCTCAGGAGTCTGCGCTATATTGCGTACCGATTTACCGTACAGAATCAGGTATTCATCAATGGACACCGTGACCGTCAACCACTTCCGGGACAATCTGCGCACCTATGTTGAAAAGGTGATCGCCGATCATGAACCACTGAAGGTCTCCCGTCGCAATGGCGCCGATTTCATCGTCCTCAGCGCCGAGGATTGGGAACGCGAGCAGGAAACCCTGTCTGTCCTGCAAAACGCCTCACTCATGGCTCAGATCACCCAGTCCTCGCGCACGCATGCAACCTCCAGCGGTTATCGGCCCACACCTGAGCAGCTCGATGCGCTCAATCATCTTTGAGGGTGATACCTGGGAGCGGTACGAAGCGCTTCGGATCGCGGACAAGCGGCTGCATCTCAACCTGTGCCGGGTTCTCAAAGAGATGCAACGAGGTGATCCGGCAACAGGCATTGGTAAGCCGGAGGCTTTGAAACATAATCTGAGCGGCCTCTGGTCGCGTCGCCTCTCGCAAAAAGATCGCGTCATCTATCGGTTCGACGATGAGGCGATTTATATCTTCGCGATCAGCGGACATTACGGGGATCATTGAGTTGGCTTGATCGATCTGGCCCCGAAGAGCTTGATGCTCACCAGTCCCTGTTCCTCCAGGCTTTTCAGCACCCGACCGGCCATGTCGCGCGAACAGCCGGTCGGGATGGCCCTGACTCATCGCGTGTCTCCAGCCTGTCGCCAAGTGGGAGTCAGCTCCGCCGTCACGCGCCCGTTGCCGAGCCAGACCTGACCGCCGTCGAGCGTGCACTGAAGCACCATGGTCCGCTCGACCAGGGCGACCAGCGCCTCCACCCCGGCGGGATCCACATCCAGCACCCGCAGATTGCGCAGACGCTGCAAGGCCGCCGCGTTCTGCTGCCACCAGAGATCGGCGGCCCGACCCGCGTAGGTGATCACCACCACGTCGCGGGCACGTCCGCACGCCTGGCGCAGACGCCGCTCGTCAGGCTGCCCCACTTCAATCCAGCGTTCCAGCTCGCCGCTCAGGCTGTGCTGCCAGAGATCGGGCTCATCATCGGTGGAGAGCCCCTTGGTGAAGCGCAGTTGCGGATCGGCGAACAGACAGAAGGCCAGCAGCCGGACCATCATCCGCGCGTCGGTCTCCGACGGATGGCGGGCGAGCGTCAGCGCGTGGTTCTCGTAGTAATGACGATCCAGATCGCTGATCTGGATCTCTGCTTTGAAGACGGTTGCCTTGAGCGCCATAAGCCTGTCCTGGATGCGGAGTGGTCGCCATGGTAACCGCTAAATTGCTCGGTTTAACCGAAAAAGCAGAAATTAGAGACTGTTAATAATCTGGTTTTTTGACATTTCTGCTATCTGGCCAACGTCCATTATGGGAAATGTTTCCGGGCTGCTCACCATCCAGGCATCCGAAACAGACGACCGCTGTCGTCCTCATCATGGAGCACCAGCACCACTTCGTCGTTGCGAAAGGTGAAGCGTGCACCGGTCTCGTCCATCGGCAGGTCGGAGTCGATGACAGTCACGATTTGCTGGATGCCGAGGCTAGCAAAGCGGCGGATGGTGCTGACCAAGTTGAGCTTCTTGCGATTGTCGAGCCCCTCCAGCAAGCCATCGTGATAGAGAAATCGGATATAAGGTTCGTCAAGCATGGCACGGGTAACCGCGAGGTCGAATGCCGCGCATAGCATTTGACGGTAAGTCTTACCCTGGTCCTCACTATTAGGTTTGCCGCTGGCACCCAAGTACTCGGCGGCAAACTCGATGTTGCCTTCTTTGTTGAGTCGTGTGGAGAGCAGGGATTCGCGATCCAAAACCTCGCGAGTAAATTCGTTCACATAGCGACGAACGGCCTGGTAACGGCTTTCGGGGGCACGAGCCTCGGACTCAATGTTATCCTCAAGACGCTGTTGCACTTGGACGCGCTGCTCCTCCATCTGAACACGCTCACGCTCCTTCTCTCGTAGATGCAGAAATGCTTCCCGTTGACTCGTTAGGCGCTCGATCTCCGCTCGCAGGGTGACGAGACGTCTGTTCAAATCGCGATATTTCTGGATCGAGTCGGTGTCGCGCAGGAAGACTAGCGCTTCCGTTCGGCGGCGGTTAAGATCTTCGAGTCGGCCCTCCAAGGCGAACATATTGGCATCTAAATCCTTCAGTTCGACTAGCAGGTATCCTCTCCGCTCGTCCGTAATAGCAAGGTTGAAGCGGATCAGATCTTCGAATGCCTTGCGGACTTGGCCTGGAAAAATCTGGCCGGCCTCCTCGAATAATTGACTCGCGGTTTTGGGATCAAAGACGATGGCGTGCTCTTCCAGCGCGCGGACGATCTTGGCGCGATTGGTCGAAAGGTAGTAGCGCTCTTGATTTGCGTCGGCGATCTGTCGATCAAGCTCATCGACCAACTCTTTATTGACCTGGGAGTCCGCTAAACGGAAGTCGAATGCTTCGATTCGGCCAGCAAGCGACTCGGCTTCCTCAGAGCGCAGCGTTAGGAGACCCTCTATCGTATCCAGGTCCGTATTGACGCCGAGCAGTTCGGTTCGGACTGCGGCGATTCCCTGCTTCAGGCTTTCGATCTGGTGCGCGAGATCGAAGCTCGATCTGACAAGCTTCGTGTCAAAACCCAGGATGTGGGCTATGTAAGGTTTCCACTGAGCGTGTTTACCCTTAAATTTGTCGAGCTGAAAAACGTCGTTGAAATCCTTTTGCGTTCGCAGCGCATAGCTCGCTGGCATCCGGTAATCCCAGGGTTGGACGGCACGTAGATCCAGTGACCCGTCGAGGATTTGGCGCGCGCGGTCGAGTTGAACATCAGCGTGGTCCCACTCGGTATCCGGTAATCGAGCGAAATTCCTGAGTGGTTCCGCGTGATGCTTGAAAGCGATGCGTGTGTTCTCGGCGACGGAGCGGCGGATAGTCAGATAGTCGCCTGAAAGGATTTCGACCTCCAAAAAAAACGTAAAATCGGCAAACTGGCGCTGATGCTTGAACAGGAAGAAGTCTTTGTGGCGTTTTTTGAGGAGGCAAAAATCGAGTAACCGTGCCAGCGTAGTTTTTCCAAGACAGTGCGTATCCTTGTCCCGGTTTTCCGGTACTCGGATCTCGCCAAGGACAACATTGAAGCCAGCGTTGAACCGGATCGGTCCAAAGAGATTCGGCTGACTACAGTAAATCTGTGATAGGCGCATCGTCAGCGTCCAGTGTATTCGAATGCGTCGGTCTTAGGGCGGTACTCGATCAACCCTAGCAAGAAAAGCAGGCTCAGTGCCGGTAGGAACAGCGTGCCAACACCCTCCTGAGCGCCAGAAAGATGCGCACGCAAGTCGTCGAAGGTCTCGACGCGCCTTGCTTGCAGGCGGCGAAGAAGCAAGGTGGCAACCGCTACCACGGTCTTGTCGGGGTGGGCATGCTTGGATGGTCTAAGCATGGTTCTCGCTGCCCAAGTCGCAGTTCCAATACATGTAGTAGAAGACAATACGCGTCAGACGCTTGTTGACCCTGAGGTCATAGTCGCGGTCGATCAGAAGCTGGAACACCCGTTCCAGAACTTGATCGAAACTGTGGCGTTGCTCCCTATGGGTCAAGATGAACCCGTTGAGATCCTCGGCGGTGTCATCGTAGTGACGTAGGAAGACGCTGTTTTCCGGTGACGCAAGAAAGTCCTGAACCACCTTGAACTCCTTGATATAAGACTCGATTCGCTTTGAGTACGCTTGTGAAAGCCCATTGATCAGGTTTTTTTCCTTCAGGCTGATGCGCCGTTCCGGCGGTGGTGTGCCATCGTCCCAGACCGTTGTCAGCCAATCACGCGCTTCGGCAAAGGCGTTAATAATCCGCGCCAGATCGCCAGGGTCGATGAAAGGTTGAACATCGAACAATGCGATCCCGGCCCGTCTTGGGATATCCGGCTCACAGGTGAGATATTTGTCCAGTTCCTCCTCCCCGCATAGATGCACGGCAGATTCGTCGATCCCGACCGCCGCTGCAATCCGCTTGCGAATCTTTTGCTCGGCCCCGGCTGCCAGCCGGCGGTTCGAGAACAGCAGGTAATAATCGATCTCATCGGCATCACGTAGCCGCTTGATCTTGGCAATTTCTTGGCTAAGAACAGCACTGGGTGCCTCGCCCGAGAAATCTGGCTCGGAGAACTTACGGTTGATCAGATCCGTGTGCTTGGCCTGGATGACGATACGTCCATCCCAAGGGCCTACGGTGCTTGGAAATCGTTCTGCTCGGCCATGGAAACGAGCATCTTTGCCGCCGTCCGGGCCTTTGCTGAAGCCCTGGACGCCGAAACCAAGCAGCCATGTGCAAACCGCGATCACGAGTCGCTCGAACTGGTCTTCGCTCAAGTCTTGGTATTCGAGCTTCATGGCCATCCTCTTGGCAAGCCGCCGCCAGGTACGCATCCTGTGTGGCGAAAGATCAGGCTATCTTTTCCCATTGCTGTAAGAGCTTATCGCAGGCACTTCTTGCGATTCCAGGTATCACTTACCTTTACGGGATCGCGAAAAGCAGTTCCCCCGACATGGTCGGTCGCGTAGATGTGCGCCGTGACTACACTACCTTATAAATGGCAGCCCCTTTCTCCAGAAACTCGCGCGCCTTCTCCTGCATACCGGCCTCGACCGCAACCTCGATCTCGTCGATCTGGTGTGACCGGGCATAGTCGCGCACGTCCTGAGTGATCTTCATCGAACAGAAGTGCGGCCCGCACATGGAGCAGAAGTGGGCGACCTTGTGCGAGGCATGGGGCATGGTCTGGTCGTGGTACGCGCGGGCGCGCTCGGGGTCGAGCGAGAGGTTGAACTGGTCCTCCCAGCGGAACTCGAAACGGGCCTTGGAGAGTGCGTTGTCGCGGATCTGGGCGCCGGGCAGTCCCTTGGCGAGATCGGCGGCATGGGCGGCGATCTTGTAGGTGACGATGCCGTCGCGCACGTCCTGCTTGTCGGGCAGTCCCAGGTGCTCCTTAGGCGTGACATAACAGAGCATGGCGGTGCCATACCAGCCGATGTTGGCCGCGCCGATACCGGAGGTGATGTGGTCGTAGGCCGGGGCGATGTCGGTGATCAATGGCCCCAGGGTGTAAAAGGGCGCCTCGTGACAGTCGGCCAGTTCCTTGGTCATGTTGTCCTGGATCATCTGCATCGGCACGTGGCCGGGGCCTTCGATCATGACCTGGACATCGTGTTTCCAGGCGATCCGGGTCAGTTCGCCGAGTGTCTCCAGTTCGGCGAACTGGGCGGCGTCGTTGGCGTCGGCGAGCGATCCGGGGCGCAGTCCGTCGCCCAGGCTGAAGGCCACGTCATAGGCCTTCATGATCTCGCAGATATCCTCGAAATGGGTGTAGAGGAAATTCTCGCGATGGTGCGCGAGACACCATTTGGCGAGGATGGAGCCGCCACGCGAGACGATGCCGGTGAGCCGGTCGGCGGTCAGCGGCACATAACGCAGCAGCACCCCGGCATGGATGGTGAAGTAATCCACGCCCTGTTCGGCCTGCTCGATGAGGGTGTCGCGCATGATCTCCCAGGTCAGCTCCTCGGGCCGGCCATCGACCTTCTCCAGCGCCTGATAGATGGGCACGGTGCCGATCGGCATGGGCGCATTGCGCAGGATCCATTCGCGGGTCTCGTGGATGTGTTTGCCGGTCGAGAGATCCATGAGCGTGTCGCCGCCCCAGCGCGCCGACCAGACCATTTTTTCGACCTCCTCTTCAATGGAGGACGACAGGGCCGAGTTGCCGATGTTGGTGTTGATCTTCACCCGGAAATTGCGCCCGATGATCATGGGCTCCAGCTCGGGGTGATTGATGTTGGCCGGGATGATGGCGCGTCCGCGCGCGATCTCGTCGCGCACGAATTCGGGGGTGATGGTCGCGGGCAGTGCGGCGCCGAAGGACTGGCCGGGATGCTGGCGCAGCAGCCTGCTGTAACGCGGATCGGCGCGCAGTTCGTCCAGACGCATATTCTCGCGGATGGCGACATATTCCATCTCGGGGGTGATGATTCCCTGACGGGCATAGTGCATCTGGGTGACGTTGCGACCGGACCTGGCACGGCGCGGGGTGCGCAGATGCTCGAAGCGCAGATGGGCCAGTGCCGGATCGCTCTGGCGGGCATGACCGAAGGCGGAGGTCGGGCCGGCCAGTTCCTCGGTATCGTCCCGCTCGACGACCCAGGCGCTGCGCACGTCCGGCAGACCGGCGAGCAGATCAATCTGTGCGCTCGGGTCGGTATAGGGGCCGGAGGTGTCATAGATGAGAACCGGCGGATTGTCTTCCTCGCCCTGGCTGGTCTGGGTCGGGGTCAGCGCCACCTCACGCATGGGCACGCGCAGATCGGGTCGCGAGCCGGTCACATGGATCTTGCGCGAGTTCGGAAAGGGTCGCGTGACCTCCTCGGAGAGCTGGGCGGTCTTGCGGACGAAGTCTTGCGGGATGGCGCTCATCGGTTTCCTCGGTGCTGATGCAGGGCTCGCCGCACGCCGGGGGCGGTGCGCGCGCTCGGGCTGAGATGTTCCGAACACCGAAGAACCGTTACCGGCGCGGCGTCCCTGACGGCCTCAGTCAGATACGGGGATCGAAACTAGCGAAAGGTCGCGGCGATTTCAACCGCAAATCCCCGCCGGTCGCATTGCAGAATGGCGGTGGGCACCGCATCATGCGCAAACGCCGCCTGCCGTCCCGGACGCGGTTGAGCCGTCATCGAGGATGAGATACCCATGCGCTTTGCAGTCAGCCGCGACGAAATCAAACGGGCCAACGTCCCGCACGAGTTGTTTCTGACCAATCTGATCGGCAATCACATCCTGCTGACAGTGGCCTTAGGCGGCCTTGCCGGGAGTTTCCCCTGGATCATGGCGCTGATCCCGGCGATCTCATTCGGCATTCTCGGCTTCATCCTCTGGCGTGCGCGCCGCGCCATCGACCGCGATCCCTGGTATGTCATGTGTCACTGGCAGGTCTGCGCACGCCGCAGCCGCATCTTTCTGCTGATGCTCGGTCTGCTGCTGCTGGCGATCACGCTGGGCTGGGCCGGCCATGCCTATGGCGGCATGATGAAAGAGGCAGTCTGGGCGCTGGTTGCTGGCATCGGCATCCTGCCGGTGATGGCGACCGTACTGGTGCTGGTCATGATCGAGTCGGACGCGCTCTATCATGCCAATCAGGCCAAATTACCGGACTGGGTGGTCGAGCGATTCCCGAATCCCGATGCGCGGATCCTTGCACCTGACGAACCGGATCGTTTTGGACAGGATTAACAGGATTTTGCAGGATGGACAGGATTTTTAAATCATTGTTTTAAATCCTGTTAATCTTGAATCATCCTGTTAATCCTGTCCATTGACGGCGTTTCGGGCGGGTACGAACTTTCCCGGAAATCGCCTTAAACAGCTATCCCTGCTCTCGGATCAGCGCCAGCATATCCTCGTAGCTCAGGCGTCCGCCGTCGCCGGTCCCTTCCAGCAGTCCGTCGGCCAGATCGCGCTTGCTCGCATGCAGGGCGATGATCTTCTCTTCGATGGTGCCTTTGGTGATGAGCCGATAGATCGTCACCGGGCGTTCCTGTCCCATGCGATGAGCGCGGTCGCTGGCCTGATCCTCGACCGCCGGGTTCCACCAGGGATCCATGTGGATCACATAATCGGCGGCGGTGAGATTGAGCCCGGAGCCGCCGGCACGCAGGCTGATCAGGAAGAGCTCGCCCTCCCCGGCCTGAAAGGCGGCGACGGCGGTCTTGCGTTTGGCCTCCGGGGTGGAGCCGTCCAGATATTGATAACGGATGCCCCTGGCGTCCAGATGGGCGCGGATGAGCGACAGATGATCGACGAACTGGCTGAAGACCAGCGCCTTGTGCCGGTTGTCGCGCAGATCGTCGAGGATCTCGCTGAAGGCGTCGAGCTTGGCGCTCGGCAGGTCGCTGTCGGGCAAGGCCAGCTTGGGATGGCAGCAGGCGCGGCGCAGCCGCATGATCTCGGCGAGGAGCTGCATGCGCCTCTGGCCGGGGTTGCTCTCTGCGGTTTCCAGCCGCTCGATGGCCTGACGGCGCAGCGCCTCGTAGAGCGCGGCCTCGGAGGCGCTGAGTTCCAGTTCCAGAGTGATCTCGGTGCGCGGCGGCAGTTCGCTCAAGACCTCGCTCTTGAGCCGGCGCAGGATGAAGGGCTTGAGCAACTGTCGCAGCCGCTGGCGCGCGCCCGAGTCGCGCTGCTGTTCGATGGGTGCAGCGAAGCGCCGGTTGAAGGACTCCAGCGAGCCGAGCAGTCCGGGGTTGATGAAGCGGAACAGGTTCCAGAGCTCGCCCAGATGGTTTTCGATCGGGGTGCCGGTGGTGATGAGTCGGAATCCGGCATTGAGCTTCATGATCGCCTGCGACCGCTTGGTCATGGCGTTCTTGAACGCCTGCGCCTCGTCGGCAACGATGGTTGACCACTCAACCCTGGCGAGCCGTTCGCCCTCGGTCTGCAAGAGTCCATAACTACAGACGATGAGATCGAAGGGACCGGCGGATTCGAGCATACGGTCGCGGTCGCCCTCGCCGAAGCGTTTGGGATTCAGCGTCGGGGCGAAGCGGCGGGCCTCGCTGACCCAGTTGGAACAGACCGACATGGGCGCCAGCACCAGGGTCGGTCCATCGGGTGCGCGCGACAGGATCATGCCCAGCGCCTGCACCGTCTTGCCCAGCCCCATGTCGTCGGCGAGACAGGCACCCGCGCCCCAGTGCGCCAGACGCGCCAGCCAGCGATACCCCTCGACCTGATAGTCGCGCAGTTCGGCCTGAAGCGTGGAGGGTACGACCGGCTCCAGGTCGCGGACCTCGGCCAGACGTGCGAGCAGCTCGCACCAGCGCTTGCTGGCCTTGACCTCCATCCCGTCCAGCGCCTCATCGATCGCCCCGGCCGCCAGCGGATGGAAGCGTCCGCCCTCGGTCAGTCCGCGCAGACTGTCGAGCCGCTTGCGCAGCGCATCGCTCAGGACCAGATACTGGCGTTCGTCCAGACGCACGAAACGTCCGGGTGATGCCGTGACCAGTTCCAGGAGCTGCTGCATGCCGAGCAGACTGCCATCATCCAGCGTCAGTCCGCCTTCCAGCGCCAGCCAGTCGCGGCCCTGGGAGACGCTCACCCGCATCTGTGACAGCGCGGCCTCATTGGACAGACCGATACGCTTGCCCTCAGGCCATTGCAGCACCACACCCTCGCCGAGCGCGGACAACTGTTCCAGGGTGCTCAGCGCCTCTTCGGGGTCGTCCAGACACCAGGTCCAGGTGCCGTTGTCGGTCAGCCGCAGGCAGGCATCGAGCACCCGTTTGGCCTGACGGCGCTCCTCGGCCAGATCGCGCGTGGTCTGGACGGCGCGTCCGTCGAGATCGGCGAAGAGTGTCGCCATGCCCTGCCCCGGCAGCAGACGCGGCCCGGTCTCGCCCAATGGTTGCATCAGAAGCTCCAGGGTCAGACCGGTCTCGGTCGGATTCAGATGCACGAAGGGGCGCGCGTCGGGCGGCAGCGACTCAGCCACCCGCTCGGCCCCGCCGATGGCCGAATGCACGGTCAGCAGGGGAGCGATGGCGGCGATGCCTTCGAGCAGACGCTCCTTGCCGTTGGGCGGCACACGCAGCCCTTCCGGTCCCAGGATGCCGGCGATGCGCCGCTGTGCGGCGTCGAACTGGACCACCCGGATCCGCTGCGCCTGTTCGTTGACCAGCAGCAGCGATGCGCCCTCGGGCGGAAAGGGATGCAGACGCACCAGGATGCCGTCCTTGCCCTGGATGACTTCGAGTGCTGGCCCGCCCTTCACCAGTTCGACCGGGGCATCCATGAGACCGGCGCGAAAGACGAGCGGATGACCGACGGCGGCCAGCAGGGCCCCTTCCGCGTCCAGACGATAATAGGTCCGGCCATACCAGCCGCTGTCGGTCTCGCGGTGGATGTAGCCGCAGATCCGCCGGTCCTGCGGGGTCAGATAGTCGTAATCCTCGGGCGCATCGGCCAGCTTCTGGAGCGCCACCGCCCGTCCGGCGGTCCAGCCGCCGGACTTGTTGCGCTTCTGTTCGCGCGGCTCCAGGGTGCCCTGACCGCCATAGAGCGCGAGCACCCAGCACATCCGGCGGTCGCGTCCGGCCTCGGCATCCGTGCCGGCTGTCGATTTGCCCTCGCTGGCGGCTCCGATCCCTTTGAGCGCATCCAGCGCAATCTCCCAGGCCGATTTCGGGGTGAGGAGCCCGGTGAGCCGGGTCAGCCCCGCCGGCGGCGTCGGCAGCGCGGCAAGCTGGAGCGGCCGGCTGCACCGCCGCAGCAGGTCGAGCCCTTCCCAGGCATACCAGAAGATGCCGGCCTTGACCGCCTCTTCGGACTGGATCGCAAGCGCCTTGAGCGCCTCCAGCGGGGGGCGTTCGCCCAGCCAGTGCCGGGCGAGACAGAGAAACAGCAGATCGAAGGGGCGCAGGCTGGCCGGTGCCTGACGGATCCAGTTCGCGTCCTCGGCCCGCTGGCGTCCGGCCAGGATGGCCGCCAGTTGGTTGAGAGTCTGGAAGACCGGCGCACAGGGGTCGGTCACCGGCAGGCGCGCGATCAGACTGGACTGCGACTGCACCCGTTCCAGATCGCCCGCCGCGCCGCGCCGCAACAGCGCCAGCAGGTGCATGACACCGGGCAGACCGGGCACGGCGAGATTGCGCTTGCGGGTCTGGCGACGCTGGGTCGTCAGATGCAGCTCGAAAACCTCGATGGCGTCGTCATGACGCCCGCGCAGCAGATGCAGCCAGCCGATCAGGGGCAGGGTCTCGGGCGTGATGCGATTGCCCAGGATGGCGGCGGCCGCCTCGATACGCCCCTGGAACAGCGCCTGCTCGGCCAGCGCGCAGGCGGCGGCGGGATGCTCGGCGGCCAGTGGGGTCAGATTCTGCGCCAGGAAGTCGTGGAATTCCGGTTGCGGGGTCAGGTGCAGGCTGGTTTCGGTCAGGCGTGGACCAAGCGCCAGGATGCGCAGACGCGGGCTCAGGGTCGCAAACCAGTCCGCATCGGGCAGCGCGGTACAGATCCGCGACAGCCGTTCGACCTCGCGATAGGTCACGGGCTGCCCCGGCGCGCGTTCGGTCAGACCAAGCTGGGTCAGCACGTCCTTTTCATTGCCGGCATAGAGCGCGTTGCGCAGACGGCGCGTCTGTTTGCGGTCGCTGACCGTCTCCCAGTGATAGCGCGGCTTGGACGGCATCGCCTGTTCGGCGACGGCGACGATATGGTCGAAATGACCCGCGCGCTGGGTCTCGCGCGTCAGGCTCTCGGCCAGTTCAGGGGCGCAGACGAATCCCGGTCCCTGCTTGACCAGCAGCCCCTGAGCGAGCAGACGCTCGCGCAGCGGTTTGGCGACGAGCGCGGCCAGCGGGCGTCCGCCCTGATCGCGCCACCCGAGCTGGGTCAGGATGTCCTGTAATGTCGTCTGATTGAGCGGCTCATAGACGACGGATACGACCTGGAGAATGCGTCGTTCGTCGGGCGACAGGCTTTGCGCAGCTTCGCTTAAATTGGCCATGATCGATGCAGGGTCGTGGGGTGCCGATGGGCGCAATCAGGCATGGCGCTGACGGATGAAATGCTCCAATAGGGCGCGGGTGGAAGGATCGTGATCCGCCATGACCCTGCCGGCCTGGATCTCGTCGAGGATGACGCTGGCAAGCTGTTTGCCGAGCTCCACACCCCATTGATCGAACGAGTTGACGCCCCAGATGACGCCCTGGGTGAAGATGCGGTGCTCATACAGCGCGATCAGGGCACCGAGCGTGCGCGGGGTCAGACGCTCCATGAGGATGCTGTTCGTCGGCCGGTTGCCGGGGAAGGTGCGGTGATGGGCCAGGAACTGCGCGCGCTCTTCCGCGATCCCGGCGGCGCGCAGCTCGGCCAGCGCCTCGTCGAAGCGGCGCCCGCGCATCAAAGCCTCGGTCTGGGCAAAGAAATTGGCCATGAACTTGGGGTGATGATCGCCTAGCTCGTTATGGCTGTGGATGGCCCCGATGAAATCGGCCGGGATCAGTTGGGTGCCCTGATGGATGAGCTGATAGAAGGCATGCTGACCGTCGGTGCCGGGTTCGCCCCAGACCACCGGGCCGGTGCTGTAATCGACGGCAACGCCCTCGCGGGTCACGCCCTTGCCGTTGCTCTCCATGTCGCCCTGTTGCAGATAGGCCGGCAGATAGCGTAACGATTGATCGTAGGGCAGCACCGCATGGGTGCGCGCCCCGGCGAAGTTGGCATACCAGACCCCGATCAGACCCAGCAGCGCCGGCATGTTCGCGGACAGCTCCGCCGTGCGGAAATGATCGTCCATCGCCTCCGCGCCTGCGAGCAGTTCGACGAAGCGATCAAACCCCACCGCCAGCGCAATCGGCAGACCGATCGCCGACCACAGCGAATAGCGCCCGCCCACCCAGTCCCAGAAGCCGAACATGTTGGCGGTGTCGATACCGAAGGCGGCGACCCGCTCGGCACTGGTGGAGACGGCGACGAAATGGCGCGCGACCGCCGCCTGATCGCCCAGCGCGGTCAGCAGCCAGTCGCGTGCGCTGGTGGCGTTGGTCATGGTCTCCTGAGTGGTGAAGGTCTTGGAGGCGACGATGAAGAGCGTGGTCTCCGCGTTCAGGCGCTGCACGGTCTCGACCAGATGGGTGCCATCGACATTGGAGACGAAATGCACCCGCAGATCCTCGCGCTGATAGGGTGCGAGCGCGGTGCAGACCATCTTGGGGCCGAGATTGGAGCCGCCGATGCCGATGTTGACCACGTCGGTGATGCGCTGTCCGGTGTGGCCGGTCCACTCGCCCGAACGCACCCGCCCGACGAAGGACTCCATCCGCGCCAGCACGGCGTTGATCGCGGGCATGACATCTTCGCCCGCAACCCGGATCGGACGATTGGTGCGATTGCGCAGCGCCACATGCAGCACCGGACGCTGCTCGGTGTTGTTGATCGGCTCGCCGCTGAACATCCGCCCGATCCAGCCCTTGAGATCAACCGCCTCGGCCAGATTGATGAGACGCGACAGGGTCTCCGGCGTCACCAGGTTTTTGGAATAATCGAGATGAAGTCCGGCGGCCGAGAGCGTCATGGCCGGGGCGCGACCGGGATCGGCGGCGAACAGATCGGACATCCGCACTCCGTTCATCGCATCCCAATGATCCTGCAGGGCCTGCCACTGGGGGGTCTGGTTCACGAGCGACATGCTGGTTGGTCTCCTTGGAAAGGCTGAACCTTGAAATGGGGGTCAATCACCGCGAGCGCATTGGATCATGCCCGCGAGACGGGATCCAGTCCGAGCCTGTTGCCCCGCTCCAGGGTAAGTATGCTAACGTGAAGTCTGTCATCACATTGTCGCGCTGCGTCTGACCGCAAGCCAAGCGCCCCTCATGCAGAGACCATCCATGGAATCGTCCATTTCTTCCTTGTCCGCCGCCCCGGAACGGCAGACGCTGCGTATTCTGATGGCCAGCAGTGAGGCACATCCACTCATCAAGACCGGGGGGCTCGCCGATGTCGCCGCCAGCCTGCCCGCCGCGCTGCGCCAGCTCGGACATGACGCACGTCTGATCCTGCCGGCCTATCCGTGTGCCGCCAGACAGTTACGCGAACCACGCAGCCTGTGTGAACTCAGAGTCACGGGATCGCAGGCCAGCGTACGAATCATCGAGGGACGGCATCCGGACCACGACCTGCCGGTCTATCTGGTCGATGCGCCCGATTATTTCAGCCGCGAAGGCAACCCCTATACCGACCTCAGCGGTCGCGACTGGGGCGACAATGCCGAGCGTTTTCTGCTCTTCTGCCGCGTCATTGCCCTGATCGCCCAGGGTCTGCCGATGATCGGCTGGCGACCGGACGTGCTGCACGCCAACGACTGGCAGACCGGTCTCGCCCCGGCGCTGATGTCGGATCGGCCCACACCCACGGCCAGCATCTTCACCATCCACAATCTGGCCTATCAGGGTCTGTTTGATCGCGCCACCTTTGATCGCATCGGTCTGCCCCCGGCGCTCTGGAGCCTGTCGGGGCTGGAATTCCATCAGCGTCTGTCATTCATCAAGGGCGGCATCGTCTTTTCGGATCGGGTCAACACCGTCAGCCCCACCTATGCCAACGAGATCCGCACCCCGCGCTTCGGCTGCGGACTCGATGGCCTGCTGCGTCAGGTTGGCAGCCATTTCAGCGGCATCCTCAACGGGATCGACTACCAGGCCTGGAATCCGGCCGCCGATCCGCTGATCCTGCAACCCTATGACCGCGACAGTTTCGGCCTCAAGACCGAGAACAAGCTCGACGCACAGCGCGAGTTCGGGCTGCCGCGCAGCGAGGACAGCTTCGTGCTGGGCTATATCGGACGACTGGTGGAACAGAAGGGAGTCGATCTGATTCTCGCCATGCTGCCGGAGCTGTTACGCGATCCCCGGATCCAGATCGTGATGGCGGCGGCTGGCGAACGTCAGATCGAGCAGGCGCTGCTCGACATCGCCGCCAGTCATCCGCGTCAGGTCGGGGTCTTCATCGGTTATGACGAGGCGCGGGCGCATCGCATCGAGGCGGGTTGCGACAGCTTTCTGATGCCGTCGCGTTTCGAGCCCTGCGGGCTGAATCAGATCTACAGCCTGCGCTACGGGACGCCGCCCATCGTCCATCGCACGGGCGGACTGGCGGATACGGTCGTCCAGACCACCCCCGACACGCTTGCCAATGGCACAGCCACCGGTTTTCTGTTCGACGAACCGCAGCCGCAGGCACTGTTGCATGCCATCCATCAGGCGCTGCGGCTGTATCGCGACAACCCGGATGCCTGGCGACGCCTGGCGACGACGGGCATGTCACAGGACCTGAGCTGGGAGGCCAGCGCGCGTCAATATCTGGCGCTCTATGCCGACGCCATCGCCGAGCGTCAGACTCAGGCCAGCCTGGCGCTGGCCTGAGCAGGTGAGGATCAGGCGGCCTGGGCGGGAATGGCGTCGCCGGTGCGCAGCACCCGGTTGTGCTCGTTGAGATAGACGAGGCTCGGCTTGAAGACATCCGCCTCGGCCTCGGTCATGGCGGCGTAGGCGCAGATGATGACCCGATCCCCCGGCGCCGCCTTGTGGGCCGCCGCGCCATTGACCGAGATCACCCGCGAGCCGGCTTCGGCGCGAATCGCATAGGTGGTGAAGCGTTCGCCATTGGTGACGTTGTAGATCTGGATCTGCTCATATTCGCGGATGCCGGCAAGATCGAGGAATTCCTCGTCGATGGCGCAGGAGCCTTCGTAATCCACTTCCGCATGCGTCACGCAGGCGCGATGCAGTTTGCATTTCAGAAGGGTCAAATGCATGTCAGAAATCCTCGCAAGGGCCAGTACGGCCAAATCTTCAAGATTGAATGAAGATGATTGATGTTAGATGGTGAATAGTGTAGCGCAGCCTTTGTTGCGATGCAGCATCCGATTTTGCGGCGAATCCGTCGCTGCCGGATGGCTGTCAATGAGCGCCGCGCATCACCCGCAGATTATCGATCAGCCGCGCCCGTCCAAGATAGGCGGCGGCCAGCACGATCAGGTCGGCATCGTCCGGCGTTGCCGGGCTGAGATCGCCCGCAACACGTACCGTAAAATAATCGGGTCGCAGCCCGGCGTCGGCGATCTGCGACAGCGCCGCCTGCTCGACCTCGGCGATGACGCAGCCCGCATGCAGCGCCTGAGCGGCGCTGGTCAGGGCGCGATAGAGCGCGGGCGCCTGGCTGCGCTCGACGGACGACAGATAGCCGTTGCGCGAGCTCATCGCCAGCCCGTCCGCCTCGCGCACCGTTGGCACGCCAAGGATCTCAACCGGCATCGCCAGATCCTCGACCAGACGGCGAATCACCAGAAGCTGCTGAAAATCCTTCTCGCCAAAGAGCGCCACATGCGGCTGCACCATATTGAACAGCTTGCACACCACGGTGGCGACGCCGACGAAGTGGCCGGGCCGGCTGGCGCCGCAGAGGATATCCGAGAGCCCCGGCACCTCCACCCGCGTCTGCTCGGCCTGTCCGCGCGGATAGACGACCCGTGCACTGGGCGCGAACACCAGATCGCACCCGGCCTCGGCCAGTTGCCGGGAATCCTCGTCCAGGGTGCGCGGATAGGCGTCCAGATCCTCGCCAGGACCGAACTGGAGCGGATTGACAAAGATGCTGGCGACCACGCGCGCGGCATGCAGCCGCGCCTCGCGTACCAGGGTCAGATGCCCGGCATGCAGGTTGCCCATGGTGGGCACGAAGGCCACCCGCTCGCCGCTGGCCCGCCAGCCGGCGACCTGGGCGCGCAGGTCATGAAGTTGCTCAACGCGGTGCATAGATAATTTGGGATGTCTGGAAGATTGATGCCAATCCGAAACGCCGTCAATAGACAGGATTAACAGGATTTTTCAAGATTAACAAGATTGAAAACAAGCGTTTAAAAATCCTGTCCATCATGGGGAATCCTGTTAATCCTGTCTATTTCAGGCCTGCATCGGTATGCGTTTTCAGGAAATGGACTCTAATACGGCGTTTCAGCCGCTGACGGGAAGGTGCCCTGACGGACTTCCGCCACATAGGCGGCAACCGCTTCGGCCATGGAACCGTGACCGGTCAGAAAATCGCGGCTGAAACTCGGCGGACGGCCCGCATTGAGTCCGAGCATGTCATAAAGCACCAGCACCTGGCCGTCACAACCCGCGCCAGCGCCGATGCCGATCACCGGAATCGTCAGGGTCAGACTGATTTCGGTTGCCAGCGCCGTCGGCACGCATTCCAGTACCAGCAGACTGGCCCCCGCATCCTGCATCGCCAGGGCGTCATGACGGATCGCCTCCGCCGAGGCATGATCGCGCCCCTGAAAACGATAGCCGCCGAGCCGGTTCACCGACTGCGGCAGCAGACCCAGATGGGCGCAGACCGGCACGCCCTGACTGGTCAGGCGGTGCACGGTCTCCAGCATGGGCGCGCCGCCTTCGAGCTTGACCACCTGCGCCCCGCCTTCCTGCATCAGACGCCCGGCATGGTCGAGCGCACGCTCCGGCGTGGCACAGGCCAGAAAAGGCAGGTCGGCCACCAGCAGCGCCCGTTCCCGCCCACGCGAGACACAGGCGGTGTGATAGACCATCTGGTCGATGGTGACCGGCACCGTCGTGGCATGGCCCTGCAGCACCATGCCCAGTGAATCGCCCACCAGCATCAGATCCACGCCCGCCGTATCGAGCAGACGGGCGAAGCTGGCGTCATAGCAGGTCAGACAAACGATCCGCTCACCCCGCGCCTTCATGGCGGCAAGGGTGGCGACTGAGATCGGCGCAGTGGACATCGGCAGCTCCGGGGGCATCAGGGATAATGCAAGAATAGCGATCTGGACACGCGGTCAACCGGCCACTTCATTTGCCGGGGTCTTGGACTTGCTGCGGCGGCGACGTGGACGGCGCCGCTTGGCGCCGCTTTCGGTCATGCTCGCCCGTTCCTGGCTGCTTCCCTCCTGGAAGCGGGTCCACCAGTCGGCCAGCTCGGGATCCGTCTCCCCCGCCTCGGCGCGCAGCAGCAGAAAATCATAGGCGGCGCGGAAACGCGGGTGGGTCATCAGCCGGTAGGGCCGTTTGCCCTCGCGCTGCTCAAGCCGTGGTTGCAGCGCCCAGATCTCGCGCATCGGCAATGAATAACGCTTGGGGATCGCCACCAGCGACTGCTGCCGGTGACAGACATCGGCGGAAGCCACGAGGATCGCCTCATTGACGTCCATGCCCTCGGACTGCAATTGCTCGGTTGCGCGGCGCACCGGTTCCCAGAGCAGAATCGCAAAGAGAAAGGCGGGTGCGACCGGCTTGTGTTCCTGCAGGCGCCGGTCGGTGTTGGCCAGACCACGGCTGACGAACATGACCGGAAAACCCTGATCCTCCAGCGCCAGACAGGCGTCGGTTTCCGGGAAGAGCTGACCGAATAGCCCGTAATGACGCAGCTTCTCGAAGACATCCAGCGCATAGCCGGAATGGAAGAGCTTGATCAGCTCATCGAACAGACGCGCGGCGGCAATGTCGCCGAGCAGCGATCCGAGCCTGAAGAGCGGCTGCTCGGTTGACGGCTCAATGGCAAAGCCGAGCTTGCAGGCAAAGCGCACGGCCCGCAGCATCCGCACCGGATCCTCGCGGTAACGCTGTTCCGGGTCGCCGATCAGACGCAGTTTGCCCGCGCGCAGATCGGCGAGTCCATCCACATAATCGATCAGCGAAAAATCGGCGATATTGTAGTAGAGCGCATTGATGGTGAAATCGCGCCGCCGCGCATCCTCCTCGATGCTGCCATAGATGTTATCGCGCACGATCATGCCGTTTTCCAGACGATGATCGGCGGGATCGGCATCGTCGCCGCTGCCGCGATAGGTCGCAACCTCAATGATGTCGCGCCCAAAATGGACATGCGCCAGCCGGAACCGCCGCCCGATCAGGCGACAGTTGCGAAAGACCTGGCGCACCTGTTCAGGCGTGGCGTCAGTGGCAATATCAAAGTCTTTGGGCTCGTGGCCCAGAAGCAGATCGCGCACGCCGCCGCCCACCAGATGGGCCTGAAAATTCTCCTGCCTGAGTCGGTAGAGCACCTTGAGCGCGTGCTCGCTGATCTGCGCGCGGGAGATGTTATGTTCCGGGCGTGGCACGACCAGTGGAGTCGTGGTGCCTGTTGTGTCGGGGTCGGATTCCTGCATGACCGTATTTGAGCGGATTCCTTAAAAGTGCCAGGGCAGCGCTCGTGAACGATGCGGGAACGGATGTCGAAGGTTCCCAAGCGGGCGAGCGCGGTCAGTCGATTGGTCAAAGGATTGTCACAGCCGCTTGTGCGGCGGCGCAATGAGCGTATAATACGCGATTCTTGACCGCAATACTGCTCCCTTCGTCTAGCGGTTAGGACGCTGGCCTCTCACGCCGGTAACAGGGGTTCGAACCCCCTAGGGAGCGCCAAATCAGATCAAGGGCTTGGATTTAAAAAACCAAGCCCTTTTTCTTTGCCCGGCGGGTATTTTCCGGAAGGCTGAAACGCAATCGGCGCTGGCAGCCATGTGGCTGCCAGCGCCGAATTCAATCAATCCGCGCACGCCAGACCGACAGATCAGGGAAACGATCTGACAGAAAACCCGTTCGTCAGTGACGCGGGCTCCGCCCCTTAATTCCAGCCCAGACCAACGGCAAAGACAACGGCGTGGACGGAAATGGCCAGGGTCAGCAGGGCATAAAAAATCGGCATCAGCCAAATCGATGGATTCACCACCAGCCAGATCTTCCAATCGTCGGCGGGATTTTTCGGCCCTGCGAGATGGTCGCTCATGATCGTTGATCTCGGTGCGGGATGGATTTTAGAACCAGGGCTTCACGGCAAGGACGAAGAGGTGAGCAGCCGCTGCCAGCGCAACGAATGCGGTATAGGTCACTTTGAACTGCTCGTGAAATTCCTGCGCCTGCTGGTCGGTCAGGCCGGACAGACTCTGAGCCTGAGCGACGACCGGAGCGGCTTCCACGCGGGGTTTGGGTTGTTGAGCGGGGGTAAATTTCTGTTCAGCCACGAGATGGGACTCCGTTAGGAAAGACACTGACATCATATCCATCCTGGATGACAGGATGGCGTCATAAACTGACCGCGATACTGAGGGTGCTTCGCCTGCCCAATGTCACCGCATCCGGATCAGACGATGCACTTTGCGATCCTACCTGTCATCTTAGCTTTACACCCAACAATGTCAATCTGAATTTACATGTGAGGCAATCATCTGCCAGCACGAAAGAGAGCACCCGCAGCCTTTGCATGCATTGAAAAATAAATCAAGGAAAACCAAGCATCTTGTGGGTCTGCACACTCAAGCGCCAGCGCGGATGGGCCTTGCAGTAGGCGATGGCCCGTGCAGTGTGCACAGCGAGATCGGGACCATCCAGCGGTTGCAGAAAAAAGTGCGTGAAGGTGAGTGACGTGAAGCGCTCGGGCGGGGCTGCCGGCTGCGGATAGACCAGCTTGAGTTCGTCGCCGACGGTCAGTTTGATCCCGGCGCCGGCCTTGGGGCTGACACAGATCCAGTCGAGCCCTGGCGGGGCCGGACAGGTGCCGTTGGTTTCGACCGCGATCTCGCAGCCCTGCGCGTGCAGGGCATCGATCAACGCGGCATCAAGCTGCAACAGCGGCTCGCCTCCGGTGCAGACGACATAGGGCGGCGCTGACAGACCGGCCTCGCGGGGCCATTGCGCGCAGATGGCGCTGGCCAGATCCTCAGCCGTGCGGAAGTGACCACCGCCCACGCCATCGGTGCCACGAAAATCGGTGTCGCAGAAGGTGCAAACGGCCTGCGCGCGATCCTGTTCGCGTCCCGACCAGAGGTTGCAGCCGGCGAAGCGGCAGAAGACGGCCGGGCGGCCAGCCTGGGCACCCTCCCCTTGCAGGGTGTAAAAGATTTCCTTGACCAGATAGCTCATGTCGGCAGGGCCGGTCCCAGTTCGCCCCAGCAGAGCGTCGCACCACACCCCGGCGTCTCGTGCAGATCGATGCGGTCGAGCTGGGGCAGATCGTCCGCGATCCGGGCGCGGATCCAGCGGGTCAGACTGCCAGGGTCCGCCGCATCGAGCCCCGGCAGGGCATCGAGCCGGTGATGGTCGAGCAGCTGGTAAACCGGATTGAAGATCCGCTTCACGTCGCCGTAATCGACCGTCCACCCCAGTACGGTATCGAGCGGCGCGGTGAGATGCAGTCGCAGCAGATAACTGTGACCGTGCAACCGCCGTCGCGGATCGCCGTCGGGTGCGGCGACCAGCCGTAGCGCGCTCTCGAATCGCTGCTCCTTCCAGATGCGGTAATGGGTACCGTCATAGTGACAGCCGGCGGTGGCGGTCTCGTAGACCGTCACCCAGGACAGCACCGGAAGCTCGGGCTTGAGCCGCTGCCAGATCCAGTGCGACAGCCGCTCGCTGGTCGGATTCTCCAGACCGGCGATGTCGTTGAGACAGGCGTAATGGAGTTCGGTTTGAAGCGGCGCCCAGAGCGCGGCGAGCCGGTCGAAATCCATCCCCATGTCCTCGTCCGCAAGCGTCTGATCGGCGTGCAGGATGACCTCGAAGCCGTGACCGTGCAGGCGTCCGCAGGGATGGTCGGCGGGCACGTTCGGCAGACAGTGCGCGGCCTCGAAGCGGAAACGATGCCAGAGATGAACATGATCGGCGCCGTCCAGATCCGCGCCCTGATCGTGGGTGCTCTGGATGCCGACCGACTCGATCCCCGGCGCCGTCAGCCGTGCGCGCACCCAGCGGGCGAGGTTTTCGTCGGTCGGAACCGGCAGAATCTCATTGAGATTGCGATAGTCGAGTGCGTCGATGCATTCCTTGAGCGCCTCGGTCAGACGTCCGGTCGCCGCCCCCGGAAAGGGCGCCCAGTCGGACGGCAGGTCGGCGCGGACACGGGCGCGGAAACTGTGACCGTGCAGACGGCGCGAGCGATGACCTTCGGGCAGAATCGGGATATGGCAGGCCGCCTCGAAGGGCGCGGCGGCGACATGCAGCAGACGTTCGCTCATACGGCCTCCGCGAAGCGTGCGAGCAGCGGATCGGCCACGCCCGCTTCGGCAAAGCCCCTGGCACGCAGCAGACAGGAATCACACTGACCACAGGGCCGGCCAGCCGCGCCCGGATCGTAGCAACTGCTGGTCAGGGCATAGTCGACGCCCAGTGCGAGACCCCAGCGGATGATCCCGGCCTTGGTCAACTGCATCAATGGGGCATGGATGCGTAGCTGCTGGCGTCCCTCGACCCCGGCAGCGGTCGCCAGATTCGCCATGCGCTCATAGGCCGCGAGATACTCGGGCCGACAGTCGGGATAACCGGAATAATCGAGCGCGTTGACGCCGATGAAGAGATCGCTCGCGCCCAGCACTTCGGCCCATGCCAGCGCGAAGGAGAGAAACACCGTATTGCGCGCCGGAACATAGGTGACGGGAATGCCCGCGCCCATCTCGTCCAGACTGCGCGCCTTGGGCACCGGCAGATCGGCGGTCAGGGCGGAGCCGCCGAAGCGGCGCAGATCGATGTCGGCGATCACATGCTCGGCGACCCCCATGGCCTGCGCGACCCGCACCGCCGACTCAAGCTCCACCGCATGCCGCTGACCATAGCGAAAGGAGAGCGCATAGGGCGTGAAGCCCTCGGCTTTGGCGATGGCGAGCGTCGTCGTCGAGTCCAGCCCGCCGCTCAACAGCACCACTGCTTTCGTCATCGTTCCGGCGGTTTTTTTACGCATATCGATTACTTTATCTGTAAAAATCAAAATATTGTTTAGTTCTGGCGCGTCAAGTCGCCATCCTGAAAGCGCCACTGACGGCCTGTTGCCAGACGTGCCGGTAAACGACCGCTGCGGCTTCCTGCTTATCCTCTTCAGTGAAAGAGGGCGATGGCAATTTCGTGTAGAGCTGGTCGAGGATGAAGATTTCCACTTCGGCTTGGGTCTGCTCCTTGTCGGTCCAGTGCTCCAGTGGTGCCAGCAGTCTGCGCAGCGAGGCCAACAAAGCCTGGCTCGCCTGCTTGACCTTTTCGCGTTCATCTTTGCCGAGAGTATCCTTCTTCAGCAGGTCGAAGAGGGCAAGTTCATCCTCGTCCAATCCTTCCTCGGCAGCGCGTCGCTGCTCGGCATCAAGGCCGTCAATCAGGTCCGTCAGCGCGGCGAAGGTTTCCTCAATGGTGACCCGATCCTTCTCGCAGTTGTAGTCGGCGATGATCGCCTGATAGCGCTTGTAATAGTCCATTCGCTGCGGATTGGACTTGAGCATTGCCGCGAGCTTCTGCTCGACGATGTCGCGGATGTCTTGAAGTACCGTCGCTTTGCGCTTGACCTTCTTTGCAAACTCGTCGCGGAGCTTTTCCAGGTCGATCTGGCTGAGGTCGAAGGTCAGCCCTTCGGTCTGGTCTTCGCCCGGCGCTTCGGCGCAGATCACCTGATTCACGATGCGGTGCAGTTCCTTCAAAAGTTCGGTGACATCCGCCGTGTCACGCCGTTCCGAGAGCTTCTTGTAGATGGCCTCGATGTTGTCGTGGTGCTCGGCATAGGCGAACGCGGACGGCTCCATCAGCAACGCCCGGAAACGGATGAAGACCTGACGGGCCAGAATCTCGAAACGCCGCTTGGACTCATCGCTGGTGTAGATGGCCTCCACGGCATCCGCCATACCTTTGATACGGACGAACCCCTGAGATCCGATCAAGGACTGCATCTCGAACCCCAGCGCGCGAACATGGGCCTCGGTCGCCTCAATGGCCTCCAGTAGCGCCTGCACCCGCTCCTCAATGGGCGCGACGATCTCTCCACCATCCTTGCCGTCGTCGCCAAGCGCATACTGGGCCAGCGCCGCGCGCAGACTCTTGAGCATGCCGTTGTAATCGACGATCAGCCCGAAGTCCTTACCGGGATAGCGCCGGTTGGCGCGGGCAATGGCCTGCATCAGGGTATGGGCCTTCATCGGCTTGTCGATGTAAAGCGTGGACAGACATTCCACATCGAACCCGGTCAGCCACATGGCACAGACGATGGCGACGCGGAAGGGATGCTCAGGGTTCTTGAAGGCCGTCTCGACATCCACCCGCTTACCGTCCGCCGTCTCGAAGCCCTGCTTCATCAGCGCCCGGTGCGGGATGATGTCGAAGCCCCATTTTTTGAAGTCGGCGACCTCGTTCTGCCCCTCGCTGATGATGATCTCGATGATCGTCTCGTCGAGCCAGCGGGCCTGTTCCATCAGTCGATCGCGTTGCGCGTACAGCCGCTGCCGGAGATCCGGATCAAGCGCGGCCTGGAGATCCGCTTGCCGAGCCTCGGCTTCACGGCGCACCGCTGCGGCCTTGGTCTTCCAGCGCGGCAGGATTCGCTGCTGGATGCGGGCACAGGTGATCTTGTCGATGCACACCAGTAGCGACTTGCCGGACGCCCAACGGGTTGCACAGTGCTCGACGAAGTCGTCGGCGATCTTATCCAGACGCTCGTCGGCGGTGATGACCTCATAATCCTTGCCGAGCAGCTTTTCGAGCAGCGCCTCCTGATCGGGGTCCAGCTCGGCCTCCTCAATCTTCTCGGCGATGCGGTCGTTGAGGTCCAGCCGGGCAATGCCGAGCTTCTCGCCACGGTTCTCATACACCAGCTTGACCGTGGCCCCGTCTTCCTCGGAGCGCTTGAAGTCATAGCGCGAGACATAACCGCCGAAGAGGCGCTTGGTCAGTTCGTCATGCTTGAACAGCGGCGTGCCGGTGAAGCCGATGAAGGCGGCGTTCGGCAGGGCCTGGCGCATATTGCGCGCCAGCCTGCCGGCCTGAGTGCGGTGCGCCTCGTCCGAGATGACGATGATGTCGTCGCGCTCGCTGTAGGGGTGGTCCCGCTTCACCTCCTGATTGAATTTGTGGATCAGGCTGAAGACGTAACGATGGTTCTCCTTGAGCAACGCTTCCAGTTCCCTCCCCGAGCCCGCGCGCGGCGTCCGCTCGTCCGCCACCCCGCAACCGACGAAGGTCTTGTAGATCTGGCTGTCCAGGTCGTTGCGGTCCGTCATGAGGACGAAGGTGAAGTTGCCCGGCACGATCCGGCGCACCTTCTCGGCGAAGAAGGCCATCGAGTAGGACTTGCCGCTGCCCTGCGTATGCCAGAAGACGCCGAGCCGGCCAAGGTCCGGATGCGCGCGCTCGCTCAGCTCGATTGGCCCTTTTCGGATGTACGAACCGGGTTCTTCCGCCGCCTTGAGGAAACGCCGGTTTTCGAGCGGCAGCTTGATAACCCGGCTGCCCAGCCGCTGATCAGGCGGAAACGCGCGTTTCAGCGCCTCCTGCCGCACGACCGAATCGACTGCCCGATTCACGCCCAGCACCTGATGATTGCTTGCCACGATCTTACGGACCGCGCCCGGCTTGCTGGCATCGAAGAGGATGAAGCTTTCGACGATGTCGAGCAGCCGATCCTTGGCGAGTAGGCCGTTCAGCAGCATCTCGGCATCCACGCTGCCCCGGTCGCGCTCGTCCTGGCGCTTCCACTCGGCGAAGTGCTCCCAGCCGCTGGTGATGGAGCCATAGCGCGCCCGATGCCCGTTGCTGACGATCAGAAAGGCGTTGTGATGGAAGGCGTGGGCGATGACATGCTCGTCCAGATAATCGCGCAGGTTTCCGTCGAAGCCGGCACGGATGTTGATATGAACCGCCTTCAGTTCGATGAAGACCAGCGGCAGACCGTTGACGAAACAGATCAGGTCGGCGCGGCGGTTGTAGTGGGGCGCGCGCAACCCGGTGATCGTCAGCTCGCGCACACAGAGGAAGCAGTTTTCTTCCGGATGGCGGAAGTCGATGACCCGCGCGAAGCTCTGCCGCACCTGGCCTTTGGCGTCCCGATAACTGACCGGCACCCCGTCGCGGATGAAACGATGAAATTCCCGATTGTGCTGAAGGGTCGAGCGGGTGAAGTCCTGACGGGTTAGCTTGGCGATCGCCTCTTCGATCGCCTGCTCCGGCAGCTCGGGATTGAAACGGATGAGCGCCGCGCGCAGGTCGCGGGTGAGCACGACCTCCCTGGTGTCGCTGCGCCCAAGCGTGCCGTCCGGTCCGAAGGTCTCCTGATTCCAGGCGTAGGCACTGTCCCAACCCAACACCTCATGCAGGTGGTTGGCAAAGGTCTGTTGGACCAAGCGGTCTTCGCTGTTGATGTCGGTCACGGCCATCGTTGTTTGGCTCACTTCCTTGGTCCGAGCTTGGCTCATTCATCAGCCGCCAAGATCAATAAAGATAGATAAAAGACAGTTGTTTAACGGATCAACTCATCGTCCTTAGTGCATGTCGGCAGTTGGTTTAGCCGTTATTTCCAGCCTCAATGAGCCAAAGCGCATAGCATCACCCCTGACTGCGCAAGTGGTAACGTGCCCCACCAAGCGTGCCCTCCATCACGACGATATTGGCATCGACAAGTTGCGCCAGAGCACGCTTCAACCGACTCCGCGGAATCTCCGGTCCGATTCGGGAATGGATCTCGCCGATCTGCGACTTTGGGTATCGCTTCAAGTCTTCTCTGACCAATGCCTCCAGTCGATGCGCCTCAATACGCTTCAGAGAGGTCATGCGGGCCAGCCCCGTGCCACGCAGCAGATCCGGCGAAACGAAATACCGGGTTCCTTTGGTGCGTCCGCTGGTTTGAACCAGACCGAACTCGATTAACCGACCCAGCCAAGTCGTCAAGGCATCCACTGGCGTCTCAAGTCCTTCGGCAAGCTCACCTGCCAGCAAGTCGTCCGACTGGGTCAGTATCCCCAAGGTGATGCGCTCGCGCTGCGTCAACTGAAAACGCGCATCGGCTTCGGTCATCAACCGGATGACCTCCGGCTTGAGGATGCGTCGCTGGATGGTCACCTTGACCCAATCCGTGCCTTCCTCGATCAGCGGCGCTGGTCGGCCCTGAGACAACAGCCGGTCGTACATGAGATCGAAGCCGCTGCCCTCGCGCTCCATCAGCTTCAGGTCGTGAAAGATCCGCGCCAGACCTTCGTTGCGGCGACGGCTGGCGTGCAGGATATTGCGCGGGGTGACCCCCAGGGGCAGCCGACCGGGATTGACCACCTCCAGGCGATCCGGATGCAGGTTCAGATAGATGTCGCCCTGCTGGGTGTAAGGCCGATGCACCAGGGCGTTGACCAGCAGCTCGCGCACCACCTTTTCGTCGTAGGCCGGCACGCTATGCCGAAACATCCCCTCCGGGACTTCCTGGCTCTCGCGAAAATCAGAGATCTCCTGCCAGATCGCATCGAGCAGCTCCACGGGTGACAAGGCGCAATCGTCCCACACCCATTTGTTGATCTTCTGTCCCAACCCGTCGTACTTGATCGCCTGCACCAAGGGCGCGGTGCCCAAGGCCCGCCGATCCGTCATGGTGCCGAGCAGCAGGACACCAAGCCGCGTCAGCGTTGCCCCTTGGGCAAGCCCGTAATGGGTCAGCAGCTCATCCGGTCCTTTCTCCTTCACCGATGCCTTGACCCGGTCGGACTCGCGGATCGCCCGCACGAAATCGGTGAACTTGGCGGGATCCGTCGCGGCGCGGACAGCCCCGGCGTCCATCGACTCCCAAGGCCGGCCCGGTCGCTCGTTGGCCAGGCGCAGCACGTCATCCCCCAAGACGGGCTGGCAGGTATCGCCCACCCGCAGGAAATAGCGACCATCCGTGGTCGAGGCGACGCTCGGTGAGCGGTCGACCAGCAGCTCGATGAACTCGGCACCGTTCGCGGCTTGTCGCACGCTGGGCAACGCCTGCACGTTCACCGTCAGCTCGCCGATCCGTTTGCGCAGCCGATCGATCAGTTCCGGTGGAATCCCTTGTCCGGCAGGCGGCTCTGTCTCGTTATCCTCGATCCCGATCAAGAGTCGACCGCCTTGGCTATTGGCGAAGCAGACGCAGTCCTTGGCTATCTCGTCCCAATGCGGGTTCTTGCCGGTGACGGTGCGCAGCGACTTGCGGTCGGTGTGCTGGTCTTCCAGCGTCATACCGCGATCTCGCCGCTCATGAGGCGGGGGAGGAGGAGGTCGCGAGCGGTGCGGAGTCGTTGATTTAACTCGGCAAGTAGCTCACACATCGCTGTCAGTGGCTCTATCTGCTCAACGTAGTGCTGCTGCATGCGCCGAGGTGGGACGAGAACCGGAACAGTCTTGAGAACCGTTGAGTTCAGATTCGGCATTGTCGCGCCCTTTGCCCGGCTCGCGATTGTCCCGGCCGTTTCGGGCGATCCCAAGGCATCGAACAGATACCTCGGGTTAATTCGTTCAGGGTTCGGGCGAATGCGTAAGCAGCCGGTTCCACAGATGTAACCGGACTGTCGCGGGCCAATGAATGCGCGACGGCCCATATCGCCGCGCCGCCCGTAGACCGTGTCTCCGATCATCAACCGATACCGATCTAGCCGCTCGGCGATCTGCTCAGGAATTCGTGCGACTGAATCGAGCGAAATCGTAAAGTTGACAAGGTCTCGCGGCATGATGACTGGGATTCCGTCCTCGGCATAATCGGACTGATGGAGCTGACTACCGAAAGGTCCGGTTTGAATCCCCGTCTCATTTTCACAGAGCGACGCTAGCGGTTTGTGCTCCCATCCTTCCGGCGCACCATCGATAATGCGAGTGTGCTCGTGGCCGGGGAAGCGCAGGCGGACGAACCACTCGCGGTAGAGCTGACGCGCCGCCGCCTCCAGCAGCGCCATCCGGCGGCGGTTGTTTTCGATCAGGTCGTCGTAGGCAGAAAGAACATCAGCGATTCGGCGCTGCTCTGCAACATCGGGAACCGAGAACTTCAGCGCCAGCAACTTGGCTTGGCTCAGGTTATCCTGTGCAGCCCCCTGCGTGTAGGCCCGATATTGCATCTTCAGGGCCGCATCAAACATGTACTTCACAAACAGCGTATCCGCTCTATCTGCATTCGCAATGAAGCCAATAATGCTGTCCGGGAAACATGCTTCGATACCGAGAATTGCAGTTTCCGCGATATTTGCGGCGATGGTGATGCACAAGGTTCCCGGTGGCCAGAGCCTACTTTGCTCAAGCCCTACCTCACTGTACGTCTGCTCGTATTCGGTCAAATAAAGGTTGGCTGCTTTCACGTCCGCAGTCTGTACGAACGGATAAGGGCCGCCATAGAGATGGGAGGCATCACGTGGGCGATGCCGTGAGCGTCCCCGCGAAACCGAACCCAATTCATCAAGACTGCATAAAGACCAACTCACTCGCCTAACTCCTCGAAATTCTCCTGAATCCCTGCCGGCAACGGGGCGAATAAATTCGCCCCTACGGGTTTTGCGGCCTCCACATGGATGACGCCCGGCGTTGTAGGGGCGAATTCATTCGCCCCTACAGCCAGATGGCATCCCATAGGGGGTAATCTCCGATGTATTGGACCAGGCCGGCGCGTAGCGGGTTGCCGATGATGTAGCGCGCGACGGTGCGCAGGTCTTCTTCCCGGCGTAGGGCGTGGTCGTGGAATGCGCGTTGCCAGACTGGCTCGCGCCGATTCAGGAAACGATTGATGGTCAATGCCGAGCGGGCCTTAAAACCCTTCATGGTCTGCGACAAGGTGAGGTCGCTTCCAAGCTGGAACAGCCAGTGAACATGGTCGGGCATGATGACCCAGGCCAACGATGTGACTGTCTTGGCGTCGTTCAGCTCTCGCATCTCTTTCACGACCAGCCTTCCACAGGAAAAATCGCGGAACAAGGGCACGCGGGCCTCGGTGCAAGTCGTGACGTGGTAGACGTGGCCGGAGCAGGAGAAACGTCCTTTCAGTAGGTCGTCGCGTGGCATATGTTGATGTCTGTAGGCTGGTTGGACGGTCTGAACGTCTCGGGGCGAATGAATTCGGGGGAATTCAAGGCGAATGAATTCGCCCCTACAGGATATCCTCAAGATTCGCCTGAATTCTGGCTGCCAATTCAGCCGCCTCGCGATTCAGGTCCGCCAGCTCGATATGGATGTCACGCAGGGTCTGCTCGAAGTCGAAGTCCTCGTCCTCCTCGGTCGGGGCGACGCCGACATAGCGACCCGGCGTCAGGCTCCAGTCGGCGGCGGCGATCTCGGCGCGGGTGACGGCCTTGCAAAGACCCGGCACGGCGACGAATTCGGCATCGGGAAAGCGCTCCTGGAGCCAGACCACCTGGCGATAGAAATAGGCCGCGAGCTTGAGCTGCTCGACGGCGGTCTTGCGCTCGGCATCAAGCGGCTTGAGCGCGCGGGAGAGGATGCGGCGATCGTAGATCGCAGCCGCCGCTTCGTGCGCGCCCGCGAAATCCTGGACCAGTTGCGCGGCGCGGGCGGCGAGCTTATAGAGCAGGTCGATCTGTTTGACCAGACCCTTGACGCGCTCGGCCAGCGGGGTGAAGGTGTGCCGGGCGGCGTGCTGATCCCCGTTGCTGGTGGGCGGCGTCCTAGCTGTCATCGCGACGAATGCCGCCAGAGCGTCGAGCAGGGAGGCGCGGTCGGTCTCGTAGGCGCTCTCGGCCTCCGTCAACTCGGTGAAGGCGTCGATCAGCGGTTGCCGTTGCGCCTCATCAATATCCGCGATGGCGCGGATTCCATCAGCAAAAGCCTTGAGCCCGTCCTCGATCTCGACGAGCCGTTCCTCGAAGGCGAGCACGGCATCTTCGATCAAGGCGATCTCATCGCCGATCCGATCGACATAGCCCGCGACCAGATCCAGGAAACGATGTTGTTGACCCCGGTAGAGCCAGACGATGGCGGTGAGATTGGCGAGCTGCTCCGGGCTGAAATCGTAGATCTTGCGCGTGACCTTCCGGTAGACGTTGCGCGCGTCGATCATCAGCACCTGGTCGCGGCGCTCCTCGGGCTTGCCCCGGTCCAGGTGCCACAGCTCGCAGGGAACGGTGCGGGTGTAAAAGAAGTTGGAGCGGATCGCGATCATCACGTCCACGTCGCCGGTTTCGACCAGCTTGCGGCGTACCGTTGCCTCGCCATGTCCGGCGCTGGACGCCTGGGACGACATGACGAAGCCGGCCCGTCCACGCTCGTTCAGGTAGCTCCAGAAATAGGAGATCCAGAGATAGTTGCCGTTGGAGACGGTTTCCTTCTTCGTCTGCTTGTTCTTCGTGATCCCTGGAAGTCCAAACGGCAGGCGGCAATCGCTCGACACGCGGGACGCATCGACCATGTCGACATTGAAGGGCGGATTCGCCATAGCGAAGTCGCACCGACCGTAGAGACTGTGCACGTCCTCGTAGAAGGTGTTGGCCTCGCGGATGTCGCCCTCCAGGCCATGCACAGCGAGATTCATCTTGGCCAGCCGGATGGTGGTGCCGGTCTTTTCCTGACCGTAGAAGGTCACCCGATGGCTGGTGTCCTGGCCCTGGTCCTCAATGAAGTGGCTGGACTGCACGAACATGCCACCCGAGCCGCAGGCGGGATCGAAGACGATGCCGTGATCGGGCTCGATGACGTTGACGATGGTCTGCACCAGCGAGGGCGGGGTGAAGAATTCGCCATTGTCCTGCGCGCCCTGCATGGCGAATTTCATCAGGAAGTATTCGTAGATGCGCCCAAACACGTCGCCCGAGGCGGTGCGCAAGGCTTCGCTGTCGAAGATGCGCAGCAGGTTTTCGAGCAGGGCAGGGTCGAAACCGTCGTAATCTCTGGGAAGCTGGCCGGCGAGCGATGGGAATTCAGCCTCAATGGCGTGCATGGCGCCCACCAGTGCCGCGCCGAAGTTGGCGTCTTTCGGGAGCCTCAGCAACTCGTCGAACTGCGCCTCCCTCGGCAGCAGCATCGCCCGACGTTTCTTGAAATCGGCTTGGATCAGTGAGCGCTTGGGCATCCGGCCCGCCGCCTGGTCGGCCTCAATAGCAGCCTTGGCAACGTAATAGCGATTGGCGGCGTGACGCAGAAAGATGATGCCGAGCACCGGCATTACGTATTCGCTGGAAGTCAGCTTGGAGTTGGAGCGGAGCTGGTCGGCAGCCTCCCAGAGGCTGGCTTCGATCTGTTCGATGTTGTGAAGGGCGTTCCCTGTCATGCGTTAATCTCGGTTATCTCGGCTGGGTGGCGTCCTTGCGCCCGGTCTGGTTCGGGTCAGGAAGGGCGAGACTCTGCGCTTTCGCATCGTCCAGAAGCAGTGCCTTGATCTCGGCAGTGGCGCGGATGGTGAGGACTTCGTTCTTGGTACGCGCCATGGGACTGTCGCCGTTCAGGTCGTCATGTCAATGTAATGCCATGTCGAAGAGCCGGCAAGCCAAGCGGTTTCAGTCGGGCGGTTATAAACTTTGCGGGAAATCACTTTGACGGACTTGGCTGCAAGCGCCAGCCAGGGCGACACTCCATCATCCTGCTCAATCCAACTTTTGGCACCATGACATGCAAAACAAGCGTATCAAACTCTGGGATCTACCCACCCGCCTGACTCACTGGTTACTCTTTCTCGCGGTCGCGGCAGCCTTCGCCACCGGCCTGATCGGCGGCAACCTGATGGTCTGGCACGGTCGTCTGGGACTTGCGATCATCGGCCTGCTGGCGTTTCGGCTCATCTGGGGGGTGGTTGGTTCGACCTACGCCCGTTTCAGCCAGTTTGTGCGCGGACCGGCGACGATTGTCGCCTATCTGCGCGGGAATTGGCATGGGATCGGCCACAATCCGCTCGGCGCACTGTCGGTGCTGGCCCTGCTCGGGCTCCTGCTGTTCCAGACCCTGAGCGGACTGGTCGCCAATGACGACATCGCCTTCAAGGGGCCGCTCTATGCGCTGGTGTCAGCGGATACCAGCGCCTGGCTCACCGGTCTGCACCGGCAGGCGATCTGGCTCATCGGCATCCTGGTCGCGCTCCATATCGCCGCCATGCTCTTTTATAAATTCGTGCACCGGGACGATCTGATCCGACCGATGCTGACGGGGTACAAGGACGTGACCGACCCGGCGGTCCAATCGGCCAGCGGCGGCGGGATCCTCGCCCTGCTCATCGCGCTGGGCGTGGCCGTCCTTGTGGTCTGGATCGCAGATGGCGGGCTGCTGCCACCGCCACCACCACCCCCGCCACCGGGGTCGGTTCCAAGCTGGTAAGCGGTCAGCTTTCAGTTGCCAGCGATCAGTTTAACGTGCGTTCAGGATCAGGGCAGCGGCTCTTGGGGGCCTTTCAAACCGCTAGTCCTTTTGCGACATCAGCGTTGCGAATTTGGCCAACACACTTCAAAAAGAGTGCCGCCACAAGCTGTTGGGCGGCATGTTGCCTGCCCGCCGTGTGCATGCGCGATTGCGGCAACAACGGTCAGGCCCAGCCCGCTCCCCCCGCGACCTGTATCGGCGGCGCGCCGAAAAGCGGTGAATATGTGCGGTGCAAATTCCTGTGAAATGCCAGGACCATCATCCTCAACACACAGGTAGCACAATCCGTTATCGAGGCGCGTCTGGATCCGTATTGAACCTGGCACAGCATGTCGCCTGGCGTTTTCCAGCAAGGCCAATAGCACTTGACGGATACGAACCGGATCGCACTGGACGCGCCGCCCGGCCAGGTTCAACACGACATGCAGTCCTGCCGCCTGAAGCGCGTCCCCAACGAACTCCACGACAGATCTGACTTCAGCGGAAAGATCGACCTCCTGCACCAGGATGTCGAGATGACCGCTCTCCATCAGGCTGACGATGCGCAGATCCTCGATCAACCGAGACAGTCCTTCGACCTGACTCAGCAGACTGCGGAACCGGGATTCGTCCGGCGTGAAAACGCCTTCAGCCAGGCCCTGCAGGCGTCCGCGCAAGATGGTCACCGGCGTGCGCAGTTCATGGGCGATCGCGGCATTCCAGTATGTCTGCTCTTCGGTCATGCGCTGCAACTTGTCTGCCAGTGCATTGAAGTCGTCGGCCAGCAACGCGGCCTCTCCCAAAGAACGATCACCGGCGACGGCGCGGGCATTGAGATCGCCCTGGGCGACGCGACGGATGCTGTCTGTCACCGAGTTCAGCGGAACCAGGATGCGGCGCGACAGATTGACCGCAACAAAGGCTGCTAGTGTCAAGCACGTCAGGGTAGTGCCGACAATCCACGCCCATTCCGGGCCTGTGGGCACGGCTGATACCTCCGGGATATGCTCCGGCCAGTACGTTTCCCACAGGAAATAGAACGCATAGGACGTCAGCACGACAAACAGTGTTACGCCAAACGCCATCGCCATCATCGACAAGGCGATCTGGCGACTTAAGCCAACGAGTTTCATTCGGCACTCCAGAGTTTATAGCCGACTCCGCGAACGCTAACGGGGATGCCCTTGACAGCCAAATCCTCCAGTTTTCTGCGTAGTTTGCTGATATGACTGTCCACCGTGCGCTCCAGGGTATCGCCCTCTGGCAGACAGGCTGCCAGCAGTTCAGCACGGCTGAAGACCCGCCTGGGCGCGCGCGCCAGTTGTGCGAGCAGATTGAACTCGGTTAGCGTCAGCGCCAGCGTATGGCACTGCCTGCCGATCTGCACCTTGGCCTCATGGTTGTCCAGGTCGATCTCGAACGGCGCCGCACGCAGGACGTGCCGGTCTTCACGACCGCCACATGACATGGAGCGCCGTAGCACCGCCTGCGTCCGTGCCACGACTTCTGCCGGATTGAACGGCTTGACCACATAGTCGTCGGCGCCGATGCGCAGTCCCATCAGCTTGTCGATATCCTGGTCCATCGCCGTCAGCATGATGACGGGAGTGTCGCCGCGGTGGCGGATTTCGGCCAGCACCTTCCAGCCGTCCACCCGTGGCATCTGCACGTCCAGCAACACGAGGTCGGGCTTCAGCGACAGGTGAAGCTCCAGCGCCCGCTGACCGTCGGCGGCATGTACGGTACGCAGGCCACCACGCGCCAGATAGGCGGCAAGGATGTCAGCGATCTCGGGCTCATCCTCAGCAATGAGGATCAAGGCCCGGGCACCTGATTCGGCACCGGACTGTGGCGCGATCACGGACATGACGCCGACTTCAGACATATTCCGCATCTCCATCGAATCTCCATCGTAACGCAGCCGAAACACCAAAAGCTCGATTCATACTGACGGTTGTCTTTGCAGGCACCTGGTGGCCTGGGCTTTTGAAGGAATCTCCATGAAGATCGAACGATTGTGCATAGGCGTCCTGGGGGCCGTCTTGCTGGCCGGCTGTGACCAACCGGAACCGGAAGGCCCGCCCCCGCTGCCTCTGGTTGCCGCTACAACCCTAACAACATCCAGCCTGGAACTGACCGAAGACCTGCCCGGCCGTGTCGCGGCGGTGCGCGTCGCCGAGATCCGTCCGCAGGTCAGCGGAATCGTGCAGAGACGCATGTTCGAGCAAGGCACCGAGGTGCGCGCCGGGCAGCCACTCTTCCAGATCAACCCGGCTCCCTTCCAGGCCGATGCGGACACGGCGGCGGCCACTCTTCAGCGGGCTGAAGCGGCGCTGGCGCGCGCCCAGGTGCAAATGGCACGGCTTCAGCCGCTGGTCAAGACCGATGCGATCAGTCACGAGGTCTACGACGAGGCGACGTCACAGCGCGATCAGGCCGCAGCCGACGTGGCGCAGGCACGTGCCATGCTGGCGCGCCGGCAGCTCGATCTGAAGTTCGCCACGGTGGAAGCGCCAATCTCGGGCCGTATCGATCAGGCACTGGTGACGGAGGGTGCCTTGGTCAACAGCGGTGACAACGACCCAATGGCGCGCGTCCAACAGATCGATCAGGTTTACGTGGACGTGCGGCGTCCAGCGGCGTCGCTCGAAGCCCTGCGCGAAGCGCTGACGACGCAAAAGGCGAATTCCGGCAACGGTTTGCCGGTGACCGTGCTGCGCAGCAATGGCGAGCCCTACGCAACCAAAGGGCACATCCTGTTCTCTGGGGTCAACGTCGATGCCAGCACCGGGGATGTGCTGTTGCGCGTGTTGATGGACAACCCGCAACGGCAATTGCTGCCGGGCATGTTCGTGCGTGCGCGGGTGCCGCACATGAGCTACGCCGATGCGCTGACCATACCGCAACAGGCAGTGGTGCGCGTGGGTGGCCAGCCGCTGGTCTGGATTCTCGATGCGAGCAACCACGCACACCTCAAGTCTGTGGAGCTGGGCGAAATGGTGGACAGACATTATCGCATCCGCGCAGGACTCAGCGCCGGGCAGAAGATCGTGGTCGAGGGAATGGAACGGCTGTCTGACGGCGCTGAAGTGATCGCGCAGGACTGGAAAACGCCTGCTTCCACCCCTGCGGATTCCGCGCACTGAACTGACTGGACTCCTACCATGCCTCAATTCTTCATCCAACGCCCCGTTTTCGCCTGGGTCGTCGCACTGTTCATCATCCTGTTCGGCGCGCTCTCCATTCCGAAGCTGCCGGTCGAGCGCTATCCATCGGTCGCTCCACCGAGCGTGAGTATCTATGCCACATACCCTGGCGCTACGCCACAGACCATGAACGATGGGGTACTCAGCCTCATCGAGCGCGAACTGTCCAGCGTCAAGAACCTGCTGTACTTCGAGTCCTCCTCGGATACCTCCGGCTCAGCCTCGATCACCGCGACATTCAAACCCGGGACGGATCCGGAGATGGCGCAGGTCGATGTACAGAACAAGCTCAAGGCGGTCGAGCCGCGCCTGCCGCAGGCGGTGCGCCAGAATGGTCTGACCGTGGAATCGGCATCGTCCGCGTTCCTGATGATCATCGGTCTGAGGTCCGACGACGGCCGTTTCGACGAGACCACGCTCAGCGACTACCTGGCGCGTAACCTGGTCGAAGAGCTGCGGCGAATCGACGGCGTCGGGCGCGTCCAGTTGTTCGGTTCCGAGCAGGCGATGCGCATCTGGGTCGATCCGGCCAAGCTGATTTCCTACGGCTTGACGATGAACGACCTGTCTTCGGCAATCAGCCAGCAGAACGTCCAGATCGCACCCGGCAGTGTCGGCGCCTCGCCCGTCTTGCCGGGGCAGCGCGTGACGGTGCCGCTCACGGTGCAAGGCCAGTTGACCAACCCCGAGGAGTTCGCGGGCATCGTGCTGCGCGCCAACGCCAGCGGCTCCAAGGTGGTGCTCGGCGACGTGGCGCGGGTCGAACTGGGCGCGCAATCCTACGGCTTCAGCAACCGTGAAGACGGCAAGCCCGCCACCGCAGCGGCCGTGCAGCTCGCGCCGGGTGCCAACGCGGTACGCACCGCAGAGGGCGTGCAGGCGCGCCTGGCCGAGTTGGGCAAGACCCTGCCATCGGGCATGAGCTACTCGATTCCGTTCGATACCGCGCCCTTCGTCAAGATCTCGATCGAGAAGGTCATTCATACGCTGATCGAGGCGATGGTGCTGGTCTTCCTGGTGATGTACCTGTTCCTGCAGAACTGGCGCTACACGCTGATCCCGGCCATCGTGGCGCCGATCGCACTGCTCGGCACATTCGCCATCATGCTGACAGCGGGTTTCTCGATCAATGTGCTCACCATGTTCGGCATGGTACTGGCAATCGGCCTCATCGTGGACGATGCCATCGTGGTGGTGGAGAACGTCGAACGGATCATGGCTCATGAGGGTCTGTCGCCCAAGGATGCAACCTCCAGGGCGATGAAGGAGATCACCGGCGCGGTCATCGGCATCACGCTGGTGCTGACTGCGGTATTCATCCCCATGGCCTTCGCCAGCGGCTCGGTGGGCGTGATCTATCAGCAGTTCACGCTGTCGATGGCGGTGTCCATCCTGTTCTCGGCCTTTCTCGCGCTGACCCTGACACCGGCGCTCTGCGCCACGCTGCTGAAGCCAGTCGATCCGGGACACCACGAGAAGCACGGGTTCTTCGGCTGGTTCAACCGCCGCTTCGACCGAGTGACGCGGGGCTATGCGTTGCGCGTCAGCACGCTGGTGATGCGCACAGGCCGCGTGATGCTGGTGTTCGCCGCAATGGTGGCGGTCCTGGTGCTGGCCTTCCGGCAACTGCCTTCGTCCTTTCTGCCCGAAGAGGACCAGGGCTACTTCATGACCACCATCCAGCTTCCCGCCGACGCGACAGCGGAGCGCACGCTGGACCTGGTGAAGGTCTATGAACAGCACGTGGCGTCGCGTCCGTCGATTCAGTCCAACATGACCGTCGTGGGCTTCGGTTTCTCGGGCTCCGGCACGAATGCGGCGATGGCCTTCACCATGCTGAAGGATTGGGGTGAGCGCAACGGCGCCACAGCCCAGAGCGAAGCGAACCTGGCCCAGCAGGCCATGGCCGGCACCACGGAAGGCACAGTGATGACACTGCTGCCGCCAGCCATCGACGAACTGGGCACCAGTTCCGGCTTCACCCTGCGCTTGCAGGACCGTGCCAACCAGGGCTATGCGGCGCTGAATGCCGCCGAGACCAAGCTGCTCGAACTCGCGGCGCAGAGCAGGATCGTCCGTGACCTGTACCCCGACGGCCTGCCGGCCGGTACCAGCATCCGCCTGGACATCGATCGACAGAAGGCCGAAGCGCTGGGTGTCTCGTTCACCAGCATCAGTGAAACACTGTCCACGGCCATGGGATCGCTGTACGTCAACGACTTCCCCAACGCCGGCCGCATGCAGCAGGTCATCATCCAGGCCGACGCGCCTGCACGTATGCAGATCGACGACGTGCTCAGGCTGTATGTGCGCAACGCCAGCGGCGGCATGGTGCCCTTGTCCGAAGTGGTCAGGCCAGTCTGGAGCGAAACACCGCAGCAGCTCGTGCGCTTCCAGGGCTTTCCGGCTGCACGGATCTCCGGCAATGCGGCGCCGGGTGCGTCCAGCGGCGAAGCCATGGCCGAGATGGAGCGCTTGGCCGCGCAACTGCCAGCCGGCTTCGCGGTGGTCTGGGCCGGTCAATCGCTGCAGGAGCGTGAGTCAGCCGCCCAGGCGCCGATGCTGATGGCGCTATCGCTACTGGTGGTGTTCCTGGTGCTCGCCGCGCTGTATGAAAGCTGGGCCATTCCAGTGTCGGTGATGCTGGTGGTGCCTCTCGGTCTGACGGGCGCGGTGCTCGCGGTACTGCTGCGGGACATGCCCGATGACGTCTTCTTCAAGGTTGGCATGATCACCGTGATCGGCCTGTCGGCCAAGAATGCCATCCTGATCGTCGAGTTCGCCAAGCAACTGCACGAGCAGGGTCAGGGGCTGACGGCGTCTGCGGTAGAGGCCGCTCGGCTGCGCCTGCGCCCGATCCTCATGACCTCACTGGCCTTCGGTCTCGGTGTGGTGCCGCTCATGATGGCCATGGGTGCCAGCGCCGAGACCCAGAACGCCATCGGTACCGGCGTGTTCGGTGGCATGGTCAGCGCGACCCTGCTGGCCATCTTCTTCGTACCCGTCTTCTTCGTGTTCGTGATGGGCCTGCCGGAGCGCTTCGAGGCATGGCGAGCGCCCCGCCAGACAAACCCTGCACTCGTTCAGAAACAGGAGGACCAAACGGCGTGAATTCAAGGGTTCTTAAACAGAACCCGCGTCAGCAACAAATGGACCGCCAAACGGGGCTGGTAGCTGACCGCTCATCAACACAAAGGCCGCCCGTGTGGGCGGCCTTTGTGTTCAGGAACGGCAAAGCGCCAGATCAATCGTCGGCGCGGAACTTCTGATGACAGGCCTTGCAGGTCTTGCCGAGATCGCCGAACGCGGTCTGCACCGCGCTCTGGTCGCCAGTGGCAGCGACCGCGTTCAACTTGTCAGCCGCCGCGACGAAATCGCCTGCCAGCTTTCCGACCTCTTCCATGTTTTGGAAGAGTTCCGGCTTCACATGCGTCTCAGTGTCGCCGACATCCTTATCGGTGCCTGGTCCATAGAGCGCGCCCATGCCCGAGTTGGCGATGGCGGCAATCGCATTGGCTGCTGCGGCGACCTGCGCCTGATTGTAGTCGCGCTCCAGGTTCGCCTTGATCTTGCCCATGTTCCAGCTCATGAAACTGTAGCCGGCCTGGCGATATTGAATCTGCTCTTCAGGCTTGAGTGCGGCGGACGCAGTACTGGCAATGGCAACGGCGAGGATACCGACAGCGGTGCTGGCTAGCGTTCGTTTCATTGACGATCTCCATGTTTGCTTAAACCGCATCCAGTCGCACATGGCGTGTCTCGCATCGGTTTCGCCCCGATCAACACTGACAGGCTCTGCGGCTGACGCGGTTCAAGTGTTTAACATTGCGATAACAGAAGAAATCTGCTTTCTCACGGCCAATCCGCGAGATCGCCGAAATGAGGGCGAACAGTACGGTTTTCAAGGTTTCTGTGGTTTGAGCGAGGCCTTCGATTACTTGACGACCTTCAGCGTTGGCCCGCCTTTCGTCCTGCCTTTGGGCTGACCGGACGGGGCTGGACGTCCCGGACCTGAGTCGCCATCATCAACCGCCCTGAGGGTTGCCCCTGGCGAGGACGCGGCGCCTTCTGCTGCCGACACCGGATAATGCGGTTCCGGAAAGACCATGCCCTGACCGTTTTCGCGGGTGAAGATGCCGATGACCGCCTCGCTCGGCACCAGAATATCCCGCGCCACACCACTGAAGCGGGCATTGAACTCGATCCAGTCATTGCCGATCACGAGCCCGCGCACCGCGCCGGGTGCGATATTGAGCACGAGCCGTCCCTCATCGACGAACTCCATCGGCACGCGCGTATCGGGATAATTGGCGTCCACGACCAGATGGGGCGTCATCTGATTGTCCAGAATCCACTCGTAGATCGCCCGAATCAGATAGGGTTTGCTCGAGGTCATGGCGTTGGCTTCGTTGTTCATCAGGCGACGTCCGCAATCATCTCCTTCTCGGCCTCGGTGAGACTCTGGCGAAAGGCGTCCCAGGCGAAGATCCGTTTTTTGTAGACATTGACCGCCTCGGCCTGTGGCGGCAACTCGATGCCGAGCACCGGCAGACGCCACAGCAGCGGCGCCACACAGCAGTCCACCAGCGAAAATTCCTCGCTCATGAAGAAGGTATGCGCGGCGAAAACCGGCGCGGTCACGATCAGGCTCTCGCGCAATTCCTTGCGTGCCTGAACGACCTCGTCGCCCCGTCCCTTGAGAATACGCCCCATCAACGAATACCAGTCGTGATCGATGCGATACATGAAGAGACGCGCGCTCGCGCGGGAGACCGGATCGACCGGCAGCAGCGGCGGATGGGGGAAGCGTTCGTCGAGATATTCCATGATGATCCGCGACTCGTAGAGACGCAGATCGCGATCAACAAAGGTCGGGACCGTTCCATAGGGATTGAAGTCCATCACCTCATCAGGCAGGGCATTCGCATCGACATCGACGACGTCCACCGCGATCCCTTTTTCAGCGAGCACCATCCTGACCCGATGGCAATAGGGACAAACCGGATCGGAAAATAGCGTCATGAGAGTTCGTCTGTTTGCAGCCACGGCCAGGAGTCCCTTCTCCAACTGCGGCTGAGCCCGACAGGGCTCGGTCAATTCATATCGCCGATCAGTCCGGATCGGCTGTATTGGGGAGATCCGCACGAGTCGGCGGAATGCGCGGCGGCATCATCGCCACGGATCACCCGACGGACGGCAGGCAGAACCGATAACAAAAGCGCACCGGAAGGCCAAGTATAGACCCGCCGCAACGCGGGGAGACGAAAAACAGCGGCCTCTGTTCAGAGGCCGCTGAACCGGGGTCAGATCAGTGCACGTCTTTCCAGAACTCTTTCTTCATCAGATAGGCAATGATGAAGAGGAAGCCCAGGAAGAGCAGCACATAGAGACCGAGCCGCTGACGTTCGAGCTGGATCGGCTCGCCCGCATAGGTCAGGAAGGCCGTGATGTCGCGCACCATGGCGTCATATTCCTGAGGCGACAGCCTACCCTGCTTAACCAGTCTGACACCTGTCACCACTGGCGCGCCAGCGGCGTCATGCCCCATGACCGGCTCCTGGATGCCCTGGAGGTCGCTCAGACCATGCGGCATGCCCACAGCGGGGAAGACCACATTATTGACGCCATAAGGGCGTGTCGGATCGACGTAGAAGCTCTTCAGGTAGGTGTAAACCCAGTCCGGCGAACGCCAGCGGGTCACCAGCGTCAGATCGGGCACCGCCACGCCGAACCAGGCCAGCGCGTCTTCCGGACGCATGGCGTTCTCCATCAGATCGCCCGGCTTGGCCTCGCCGAACAGCAGGGTCTCGCGCAGCGTCACTTCGTCGATATCCAGATCCTTGGCGAGACGGTTGTAACGCATGTACTGCAACGAGTGACAACCCATGCAGTAGTTGACGAAGTATTTGGCTCCGCGTTGCAGTGATCCCTGATCGTGCAGGTCGATGTCCGCTTTTTCCAGATGCGGGCCGGCGCCAGCAGCCAGCAGAATGCCCGGCGACAGCAGCAGCAGGGCGGTGATGATCAGCTTTCTCATGAGGTCACCCTCTCCGGAACAGGCTTGGTCTTATCCAGCGAGCTGTAGATCGGCATCAACAGGAAGAAGGCGAAATACAACGCGGTGAAGATCTGTGAGAGCAGTGTGTAGAAATCCGACGCTGGCTGCATGCCAAGCCAGGCCAGGGCAATGAAGGACACCACGAAGATCGCGGTCGCCGTCTTAAAGATCGGCCCCTTATAGCGCATCGATTTCACTGGGCTGCGGTCCAGCCAGGGCAGCACAAAGAGAATCAGAATGGCGCCAAACATCACCACCACACCGGGGAACTGAGAATTCCACATCGGCGGTACCGCACGCAGCATGGCGTAGAAAGGCGTGAAATACCAAACCGGCGCGATATGCGGAGGGGTCAGCATCGGGTTGGCCGGCTGGAAATTGGGAGCCTCAAGAAAGATGCCACCCATGGTCGGCGCATAAAACATGATGACGCTGAAGATCGCCAGGAAGACCACGGCGCCCATGAAATCCTTCACGGTGTAGTAGGGATGGAAGGGGATGCCGTCGGCTGGCGCCTTGTCGCTCCAGCGATTGCCCTTCGGTCCTTCCTTGATCTCGATGCCATCCGGGTTGTTCGAGCCGACATGATGCAGCGCGACGATATGCAGGAACACCAGTGCCGCGATGATGAACGGCAACAGGAAATGGAAGGCGAAGAAGCGGTTCAGTGTTGCGTCCGAGATGACATAGTCGCCGCGCACCCACACCGAAAGATCGTCGCCGACCACCGGCACCGCCGCGAAGAGGTTCACGATGACCTGCGCACCCCAATAGGACATCTGGCCCCAGGGCAGCAGATAGCCGAAGAAGGCGGTCGCCATCATCGCCAGATAGACAATCACGCCGATGATCCACAGCAACTCGCGGGGCTTGCGATAGGAGCCCCAGAGCAAGGCACGGAACATGTGCAGATAGATGACGATGAAGAACATCGAGGCGCCGGTCGAGTGCATGTACCGGATCAGCCAGCCCCAGTCGACATCGCGCATGATGTACTCGACCGAGGCAAAGGCCAGGGTCGCGTCCGGCTTGTAGTTCATCGCCAGCCAGATGCCGGTGACGATCTGAATCACCAGCGTCAGGATCGCCAGGGAACCGAAGAAGGACCAGAAATTCAGGTTCTTCGGGGCATAGTATTGCGAGACATGGTTGCGCCAGGTCTCGGTCAGCGGGAATCGTTTATCGATCCAACTGAGGTTTTCGGTCTTGTCACCGCTCATCAGGCCGCTCCTCCTCGGTCTTCACCAATCAGGATGGTGCTCGCATTGAGATAGACATGCTTCGGGATCCACAAATTGGTCGGCGCTGGCACATTCTTGAAGACACGGGCCGCCAGATCAAAGCGCGAGCCATGACAGGGGCAGAAGAAGCCGCCTTTCCAATCGGCGCCCAGATCGTCAGGCGCGAACTCGGGCCGGAAGGTCGGGGAGCAACCCAGATGGGTACAGATACCGATTGCTACCAGATACTCCGGCTTGATCGAGCGTGTGGCGTTCTTGCAATAAGCCGGCTGGTGGTCCACTTCTGAGTTGGGATCAACCAGCTTGGGATCATTGCTCGGTAGCGCCGCAATCATCTCGGGCGTGCGGTGCACGATCCACACCGGCTTGCCGCGCCACTTGACGCGCAGCAGGGCACCCGGCTCCAGCTTGCTGACATCCGCCTCGACCGGCGCACCGGCGGCCCGAGCGCGTGCGCTCGGGTTCATCGATGCGACGAACGGGACAAGCGCGTAACCGGTGCCCACGGCACCGACCACGCTGGTCGCGGCGACGAGCACTCGTCGCCTCATTTTGTTCACGCCTTGCGCGCTCATAGGCCAATATCCCCCGGCTGATGCAAGCACCGCCACCCGCTATCTTGGCGGAAACCCCACGCAGCTTGGATGAAACTTCAGGTGGAAAGGTTAGAAAAACGACATTTGTCTGCGAAATCGACCGCGCATTCTCTGCGATTCAGCCGAGACAGGTCAAGGAAAAAGCCGCAAACATCGGCTTTTCCAAGATTTTCGCTTCAAGCAGGATTGTCGATGTCGATAAAGCGATGCCACAGACCGAAGCGTCTAGCTAAATGCATGCCAAGCGCCTGGACACCATCGCGTTCCGTTGCATGATGGCCCGCCGCCAGATAACTGATCCCGGTTTCACGCGCCAGATGAGTGGTCTGCTCGGACAGCTCACCGCTCAGAAAGGCATCCACGCCAAGGGCGGCGGCCTGTTCGAGATAACCCTGCCCGCCGCCGGTGCACCAGGCAATTCGCGCGATGGGAGCACGATCCTGCCCCACCAGGACGACGCGGCGCTCAAGCTGCCGCGACACCCGTTCGGCCAATTCCTCGGGCGCCGCCGGGGCCGGCAGCCGACCGGTCCAGACCAGACCATTGGCGAGCGACGTGGGCTGGCTGTCGAGAAACCCGAGCCGGACACCCAGGGTCGCGTTATTGCCGACCTCGGGATGCGCGTCGAGGGGCAGATGATAGGCGATCAGACTGACGCCCGCGCGGAGCAATGTCCTGGCGCGACGCCCTTTGATGCCGGTCAGACAGGGATTTTCGTTTTTCCAGAACCAGCCATGATGAACCAGGATGGCGTCGGCGCCCTCCTCCATCGCCGCCTCAATGAGCGCCGCACTGGCGGTCACACCGCTCACCAGCCGGCTCACCGGACGCTCGCCCTCGACCTGCAAACCGTTCGGGGCGTAATCGGCGAAACGCGCCGCCTCAAGGAATTCATCGCAGTAGGCGACCAGGGCGCCGGGTTCGATCATGGTTTTTCCCTTCATATTAAACCGCACCCGGTGCGGTATGTGATCGCTGAGGATTGAGTCGGCCTGGGCAGAACCGGCGAGTGTTCGAGCGGGCGCGGCGAATGATGCACTCGGCGCTCTCGCCGGGACCGACTCGCGGGCCTGCCACACCGGCGCCACAGATTGATCGCGCTGCGCGATCTGGGCGCAGTTTAATACGGCACCCGGCCCATCGCAGAAATGCGGCGATGCCCCGGTTCGGGTTATGCTCAGACTTTCATCCATGATGCCTGACCGCCCCGCCTTCGTCATACCGAGCCATGCCTGACCCTGCTGCCGAACTCATCCGTCTCGCCGATCTCCCGCACGACACCGCCGCCTATCTCACCGAGATTCGGGGTGGACACCATCTGACCCGCCGTCTGCTGGCACTGGGGTTGCGCCAGGGCTGCCTCTTCAGCGTGGTGCAGCGACGCAGTCAGGGTCTGGTACTGGCCAGCGGCGAGGCGCGGATCGCCGTCGGCGCGGGGATCGCGGAGAAGATATGGGTGACGCCGACGGTCGCGCTGGCGGCTTCTGATTCATCGAACCCACCCTTGCCTGCCACTGGCGAGCCGGGGTAGCGCGCGATGGCCGTCATCTCCAGTCGCCCCGCCGCAACGGCTCATTCGCCCCAGCGCCCGCTCATCATCGCCCTGGCCGGGAATCCGAACTGCGGCAAATCGGCCCTGTTCAATGCCCTGACTGGTATCCGTCAGACCACCGGCAACTGGCCCGGCGTAACCGTCGAGCGCAAGGAAGGCGCACTGGAGCTGGACGGGCGCAAGATCCGGGTGATCGATCTGCCGGGGATCTATTCGCTCGATGCCAACTCGCTCGATGAGGTCGTCACACGCGATTATCTCCTGAGCCGCGAGTCCGATCTGATCGTCAATGTGCTGGACGCGGGCAATCTGGAGCGCAATCTCTATCTGAGCGTCCAACTGCTGGAGATGGGCGTGCCCATCGTGGCGGCGCTCAACATGATGGACGTGGCCCGCAAACGCGGCATCCAGATCGACAGCGGACAGTTGTCCGCCGCGCTCGGCTGCCCGGTGGTGCCAGTGGTCGCCGTCACCAAAGAAGGACTGACCGAATTGCAGGCGCGTCTGCTGGCGGTGGGCGAGGGACGCGAGCCGGCGGGGCTGGCGCTGGCGCATGGCGAGTGCGTCGAGGAGGCGGTCGCCGACCTGCTGCCGCAGATGACCGGCATCCCTGAGCGGGCCAACGCGCGCTGGCTGGCGCTGAAGCTGCTGGAGTCCGATCCGGCTGCGGAGCAGTCAGTCGAACCGGAGACACTGGAGCTGGCCGTGCGATGCCGCCACCGGATCGCCGAACGCACCGGCGAGGATGCCGATCTGCATATCGCCGACACCCGCTTCGGTCACGCCCACACGCTGGCCCAGCGGGTGGTGCGCGAGAGCCGGCGCATCGAGCGCACCCTGTCCGACCGCATCGACCGGGTGGTGCTGAACCGGGTCTTCGGCATCCCGCTCTTTCTGCTCATGATCTATCTGATGTTCATGTTCACCATGAACATTGGCGGCGCCTTCATCGATTTCTTCGATCTGGCCGGCCAGGCGCTCTTCGTCGATGGTCTGGGCGCACTGCTCGGCCATCTGGGTGCGCCGGGCTGGCTGACGCTGGTGCTGGCCGAGGGCATCGGCGGCGGTCTTCAGGTGGTCGGCACCTTCATTCCCATCATCGCCAGTCTCTATATCGTGCTCTCGATCCTGGAGGACTCGGGCTATATGGCGCGCGCAGCCTTCGTCATGGACCGCTTCATGCGCTCCATCGGCCTGCCGGGCAAGGCATTCGTGCCGCTGATCGTGGGCTTCGGCTGCAACGTGCCGGCGGTGATGGCGACCCGCACCCTGGAGAGCGAACGCGAGCGCAGGCTGACCATTCTCATGAATCCATTCATGTCCTGCGGGGCGCGGCTGCCGGTCTATGTGCTCTTTGCCGCCGCCTTCTTCCCGCGCTCGGGTCAGAATCTGGTCTTCGCGCTCTATCTCACGGGCATCGCCGTCGCCATCCTCTCGGGTCTGGCGATGAAGCACACGCTGCTCAAGGGCGACAGCTCGGGCCTGCTGATGGAACTGCCGCCTTATCATCTGCCCACGCTCAAAGGCGTGCTGCTGCGCACCTGGGACCGGGTCAAACTCTTTCTGCGCGAGGCCGGCAAGATCATCGTGCTCATGGTGCTGACGCTGAATCTCCTGGCTGCCATCGGCAGCGACGGCAGTCTGGGCAATCGCGAAAGTGACCGCTCCATCCTCGCCGAGGTCAGCCGTGCCGCCACGCCGCTCTTTGCACCCATGGGAATTCGCGAGGACAACTGGCCGGCGGTGCTCGGCGTCTTCTCGGGCGTGCTGGCGAAGGAGGTCATCGTCGGCACGCTCGATTCGCTCTATGGCCGACTGGCCGAGGATGCGGCGCCTCCCGCCACGCCCGAGCCATTCGATCTCTGGCGCGATCTGGGTGAGGCCGGCGCATCGGTGGGCACGAACCTCGCCGCGCTCGGCGAACGCCTGCTCGACCCGCTCGGGCTGGAGGTGGGCGACCTGAGCGACCTGGACACGGCAGCCGAAGAACAGGGTGTGCGTCAGGGCACCTTCGGCGCCATGGCCGCGCGTTTCGACGGCCAGGCCGGCGCCTTTGCCTATCTGCTGTTCGTGCTGCTGTATTTTCCCTGTGTCGCCACCATCGGCGCCATCGTGCGCGAGGCAGGCAGCGCCTGGGCCATGTTCGTCGGAGCCTGGACCACCGGCATCGCCTTTCTGACCGCGACGATCTTCTATCAGGCCGCCATCTTCGAACGCGACCCGCTGGCGGCAGGGTTATGGATCGGCGGCGCGCTGGGACTGCTGCTCGGGGTGCTGATGGGGCTGCGACTGTGGGCGGCTAAAAAATGAGAACCGACACCCTGGCTCACAAACCGCGCGGACGGGTCATTGAGACCAGATGTGCGCTGCCGGGGTCGAGCCGGCACCAGTCGTCCGGCATCTCGAATCGCGCCACAGTGGCGGTCGGCATGAGTTTGCCGTCTGCGGGGAGCTCCAGATCCTCACCGGCCAGATGTCTGACCAGATCCTCCAAGCCCGGGTTATGACCGATGAGCAGCACCGTTGCGGCTTCGCCGGGACAGTTCGCGAGCACGCCCAACAGCTCGGGCACTCCGGCCTCGTAAAGACGGGCCTCCCAGACGATACGGTTTTTCTTTAAGTCCAGCCGCTTGCAGACCTTGAGCGCGGTCTGGCGCGCACGCTCGGCGGGCGAGCTGACGACATGATCCGGCACCAGTCCTTCGCGATAGAGCCAGGAGCCGACCTTGGGCGCATCGTTTCTGCCGCGTTTGGCGAGCGGACGCGCGAAATCGGTCAGGCTTCCTGAGTCCCAGTCCGACTTGGCATGACGGAGGAGCAGGAGTTCGCGGCGCATCGGCATGGGGGGATTGGTGTCGTTCAAGCTGAAGGGTCAAAAGGCACAGGTGTCCAGACCCAACTTTTAACACATTCGTCATTTTTGCGTCACCTCAGCGGATCTCGGCGAGCAGACGCTCGATCATCGACTGAGACTGATGCAGGTAGCCGCCGCCGAACAGATTCAGGTGATTCAGGACGTGATAGAGGTTATAGAGGATTTTGCGGGTCACGTAACCGGGATCCAGCGGCCAGACCTCGCGGTAGGCGGCCTGGAATTCAGCGCCGAAACCACCGAAGAGTTCGGTCATGGCAAGGTCGGTCTCGCGGTCGCCATGATAGACGGCGGGATCGAAGATGACCGGCTGTCCGTCCGGGGTGGCGCCGATGTTGCCGCCCCAGAGATCGCCGTGCAGGAGCGAGGGCACGGGATCATGTCCAATCAGCGCATCGAGATCGGCCAGCAGACGTTCGCCCAGCGATTGCAGGCGACCGCCATAGCCATTGGCGGCGGCGAGGTGCAGTTGATGGCCCAGACGCCGTTCGCGCCAGAAATCAACCCAATCCCCGCAAGGTACATTGGGTTGCGGGGTGGAGCCGATGGTGTTGTCGCGGTGCCAGCCGCAGGCCGTTGCCGTCGCGCGATGCAGTTGCGCCAGTTGACGCCCGGCCAGCGCCCCATCGAGACGCCCGCCGAGATCCAGCCGTTCCATGACCAGATAACTCTGCTCGCCGACGACACCGGTGCAGATAGGCGCGGGGACGCGGATGGCGCCGGGCGCAGCCAGGGCGGTCAGCCCTTCGGCCTCGGCCTCGAACATGGTCAGACGCGCGGCGGTGTTGAGTTTGACGAAATAGCCGCGCGCGTCATCGCTCAACACAGCGGCGGTATTGATGCAGCCGCCGCTGATCGAACGCTGGCGCTGCACGCTGAAGGGCTGACCGGTTGCCGCGCCGATCCGTTCGGCGATGGCATCCCAGGTGAATCCCGCTCGGCTCACGCGGGAATTTCTCGTCCGAGCCGTCGATGCAGCGGGCTGGAGCGGGGGAAATGGGCGCGCAGAAACGCCATCTGATCAGCCAGCACATGGCGGCTCATCAGATAGATGTATTCGGCGTGGGTCGGCACGAAGGGAACCGCCAGCAGTTCCATCCCGGCCTCTTCCGGCGAGCGTCCGGCTTTATAGTGGTTACAGCGGATACAGGCCGTTACCACGTTGTTCCAGTGATCGGCGCCCCCTTTGCTGGTGGGACGGACATGGTCGCGTGAGAGATGACGGTCGGAAAAACGCTGACCGCAGTACATGCAGAGATGGTCGTCGCGCTGAAACAGGGTGCGGTTCGACAGCGGCGGGACATAGTCCTGCTGAAGTTTGTTCAGGGGATGGTGGAGACCGTGGGTGGCAATGATGGAGTGGATGTCCAGCCGGCTCTGGCGCTGAGTGACGGCGTTGACGCCGCCGCGCAGCCGGTAGAGCAGATCGCCACAGGCGTAGGCGACCTGGCCCAGAAAATAGAGCCGGGCGGCAGCCCGATAATCGACCCACTCCAGGGGCATGCCTGCCAAATCCGTTCGCAGTACCTGCTGATTCAGTGGCAACATGGCGGAAAACGGCTCGGAATTTGCGGGCATCATACACGCTGTCATCGATTGCGAAAACCCTGACGAGGTTTAACCTGGCGCCCTGTTCTGACTCCTGCGAGATCGCTTCAACGTCCAGTCTGATCCTGCGCGTCGCGGTGGCCGCGCCGCTGGCCGGGCTTTTCGACTATCTGCCACCAGCAATTCCGTCAGATCAGGCGCTGGTTCCCGGTCTGCGTTTGCTGGTACCGTTCGGACGCGCTCGCCGGGTCGGGATCCTCTTGGCGCTCGCCGCACGCACCGAGCAGGATCCCACGCGCCTCAAGCGCATCGAGTCCATTCTGGACGCCCGACCGTTGCTGTCGCCCGTGGATCTGCGTCTGATCGAATGGGCGGCGGCCTATTATCAGCAGCCAATCGGCGAGGCGCTGTTTACCGCCCTGCCGGCGCGTCTGCGCCAGCCCTCGCCCCTCCTGGATGACCGGGTTCCCGGGGTTCAGGTCACGCCCGCCGGACAGAACCGCGATCCGGCAAACCTGGGGCGGGCGCCCAGACAGCGCGAGCTGCTTGCACTGGTTCAGGCCGCTCCCGCCGGCCTCGCGATGAGCACGCTCAGACAGCGACTGGGCGACTGCGGCGGCCCTCTGCGCACACTGCGCGAAAAGGGATTGCTGACTCTCTGCCAACTCACGCCCGATTCGAGTCTGATACCGCCGCCACCCCTGCCGGAGACCAACCGGCCGAATCTCAACCCGGACCAGATGCTGGCGGTACAGGCGATCCTCGACGCCTTGGGTGGCTTTCGATCCTTCCTGCTCGACGGCGTGACCGGGAGCGGCAAGACCGAGGTCTATATCCGGCTGATCGAGTCAGTCATCGCCGCCGGGCGTCAGACGCTGGTGGTGGTGCCCGAGATCGGTCTGACCCCGCAGTTGCGCGAACGTTTCACGCAACGTCTGCCGGGACCGATCGCCGTGCTCCATTCGGCGCTCAATGCCAGCGAACGCGAGCGCAACTGGCACCAGGCGGCGCGGGGTGAGGCGACATTGGTGCTTGGCACGCGCTCGGCGGTCTTCGTGCCGCTGCCGCGTCTGGGCCTGATCCTGGTCGATGAGGAACATGATCCTTCGCTCAAACAGCAGGACGGCTTCCGCTACTCGGGCCGCGATCTGGCAGTACGCCGCGCGCAACTGGCCGGCTGTCCGGTCGTGCTCGGCACGGCGACCCCGTCGCTGGAAACCCTGCACAATGCCGGGACCGAACGCTATGGCTGGCTACGTCTGCCGCAACGGGCCGGCGCCGCCCGGCCGCCGACCATTTCGCTGCTGGACATCCGCAATCAACCGCTACAGGCCGGGCTCTCGTCCGTGCTGCGCGAGCACATGCACGCCGAGATCGCCGCCGGCAACCAGATCCTGCTGTTTCTCAACCGGCGCGGCTATGCCCCGGTCTTCACCTGTCACAGTTGTGGCTGGGTCGGCGGCTGTCCGCACTGCGATGCGCGTCTGACCCTGCATCTCCATCTCAAGCGTCTCTGGTGTCATCACTGCGACTGGTCGCAACCTCTGCCGAACCGCTGTCCCGACTGCCGGAGCGACGATCTGCGCATGCTGGGGCGCGGCACCCAACGGCTGGAAGACGATCTGCGTCCGCTGTTCCCGGAGACGACGATCACCCGTATCGACCGTGACAGCACGCGGCGCAAGGGCGAACTGGACCGTCTGCTCGGCACCGTTCAGCGGGGCGAGGCGCAGATCCTGCTCGGCACCCAGATGCTGGCCAAGGGCCATGATTTTCCGGGCGTGACCCTGGTTGGCATCCTGGATCTGGACCAGTCGCTCTATGCCAGCGATTTTCGCGCCCCGGAACGCACCGCCCAGCTCATCGTGCAGGTCGCCGGGCGCGCCGGACGTGCCGAGCGCCCCGGTCGGGTCGTGCTGCAAACCCGTCATCCCGAACATCCGCTGTTGCAGTCACTGCTGCGCGATGGCTATGCCGGTTTCGCGGCGGCGGCACTGGATGAGCGCCGCGCCGCCGAGCTGCCGCCCTTCGCCCATCTCGCCCTGCTGCGTGCCGAATCGCCCCAGGCCGAGGCCGCGCTCGCCTTTCTGCGCGAGGCGCGCGCGCTGGCGACAGGGCTGGAGCAGCCGTCGGTGCAATTACTGGGGCCGGTGCCCGCGCCGATGGAGCGCCGCGCCGGTCGCTATCGTGCCCAACTCTTGGCGCAGTGCGCCGAACGTCCGCGATTGCAGCAAATGCTGGCGCAGTGGAACACCGCCCTGCGCGCCCTGCCCCGCGTCAAAGGGCTGCGCTGGTCACTGGATGTGGACCCTCAGGATATGCTCTAAACCGCGTCCAGAGCGAGATGCTGAGTTTCGAGTGAGTTCGACGTTTGGCGCAGCCACGGCCCTTGGCTGGGACGCGGTTTAAAATTTTATATCTTTTAATATCTTAAGCCGCGCCGGATCACAGGGTCGTCGATGCCGCCAAAATCGATTCAAGCCAAAAACATCGCCTATCGCACGGAGCGCGGTTTAACGGGATCATGGCGCTACGCCACCCTCGGACGATGAAAGATACGCGGTGCCAATGACCAGCCCCACGGAGATTGCGGGCACCTGCCGCGCGACGTTCACGATAACGCCCGGATTCGGGTATCCTTAGCGCTACGCTTAGCACCGCATTATGGCTCCCGTGCCGGACGATCCAGCATCCGGGCATCGCTCTTCTTTTGGCAGTCGTCAATCCGCATGAAGCAAGACATCAAAGACCTCATCCGCGCCGCCCTCCAGGGACTTGTCAATCAGGGCCAGCTCGATCTGATCGAGCTGCCTGAGCCGCAACTGGAGCGCACCAAGGACGCCACGCACGGCGACTTCGCCACCAATGTGGCGATGGTGCTCGCCAAACTTGCCCGCGCCAAACCGCGCGATCTGGCCCAGCAACTGGTGGACGCCCTGCCCGCTTCGCCGCTGATCGCGCGGGTCGAGATCGCCGGCCCCGGCTTCATCAATTTCTTTCTGACCGAAGACGCTTACCGCGAGGTGGTGCCGCGCATCCTGGAGACCGGGCACGACTATGGCCGCAGCCGCATCGGCGCCGGCCAGCGGGTGCAGGTTGAATTCGTCTCGGCCAATCCGACCGGCCCGCTGCATGTCGGACACGGACGCGGCGCGGCCTATGGTTCAGTGGTCGCCGACCTGCTGGCGGCGGTGGGTTTCGACGTGCATCGCGAGTATTACGTCAACGACGCCGGACGCCAGATGGACATCCTCGGCACCTCGGTGTGGCTGCGTTATCTCGAACTCTGCGGCGAGACGCTGCGCTTCCCGAGCAACGGCTATCGGGGTGATTATGTGTGGGAGATCGCCGCCACGCTGCACCGCGAGCATGGCGATGGCTACCGGGTGGACGCTGAAACCGTTTTCGCCGATCTGCCGCCGGATACCCCGCAGCAGGGTGAGCCCCAGGACCAGCCCGGCGACAAGGAGGCCCATATCGACGGGCTCATCGCCGCCGCCAAACATCTGCTCGGCGACAACCGTTATCGCTATGTCTTCGAGCTGGGACTCAACACCATCCTCGACGACATCCGCGCCGATCTCGCCGAATTCGGGGTCGAGTATCAGGAATGGTATTCGGAACGCTCGCTGACCGAGAGCGGCGCGGTCAACAAGGCCATCGGGCGGCTGCGCGCATCCGGCCATCTCTACGAGCAGAACGGCGCGCTCTGGTTCCGCTCGACCGCCTTTGGCGACGAGAAGGATCGGGTGGTGGTGCGTGAAAACGGCCAGAGCACCTATTTCGCCTCCGACATCGCCTATCACGCGGACAAGCTCGAACGCGGCTTCAACCGCGTCATCGATATCTGGGGCGCGGATCATCACGGCTATATCCCGCGCGTCAAGGCCGCACTCCAGGCGCTGGGCGACGATACCGAGCGGCTCGACGTGCTGCTGGTGCAGTTCGCCATCCTCTATCGCGGCGGCGAGAAGGCGCAGATGTCCACCCGCTCGGGCGAGTTCGTCACCCTGCGCGAACTGCGCCAGGAGGTCGGGCGCGACGCCGCGCGCTTCTTCTATGTGATGCGCCGCTGCGAACAGCATCTGGATTTCGATCTGGATCTGGCCAGATCCGAGTCCTCGGACAACCCGGTCTACTATGTCCAGTATGCCCATGCGCGGGTCTCCAGCGTGCTGCGTCAGGCGGCGGACAAGGGCATGACGGTCGATCCGAGCCCCGGCACGGTCAATCTGGAGCGGCTCACCGAGAATCATGAGCAGATCCTGCTGCGCACCCTGAACCGTTATCCCGAAGTGGTCGAATCCGCTGCGCTCAAGGCCGAGCCACACCAGATCACTCAGTATCTGCGCGAGCTGGCCAACGACTTCCACACCTATTACAACGCCCATCAGTTCCTGGTCGCGGATGCCGTTCTGCGCGACGCGCGTCTCAAGCTGATCCTGGCCGCACGGCAGGTGTTGCGCAATGGCCTGGGGCTGCTCGGCGTGTCGGCCCCGGAGAGCATGTAAAATGGCCAAAAACTATCGGCGCGAGGCATTGCCCAAAACACCCGCCCAGACCACGCCAAAACGCAAGCAGACCAGCCGCACCTGTGTCTGGTGGTTCCTCCTGGGCAGCCTGGTGGGCGTCATCGTCGGGAATCTCTACGCCTCGCGACGCGCCGAGACGCCGCCGCCCGAAGCGGCAGCCAAACCAGCCAGCGAGGAGCGCCCGCCCGCCGTGCAGCCGAGCTTCAAGTTTCAGGAGATCCTCAGCGACACCCAGGTCGATGTCAGCGACAGGGCTCCGCCGCCGCCAGCGCCCCGTCCGCAACCGCCAGCGGTGGAGCAGCCGCCCGCCGGGCCGATGCCGGAGACCGCCTCGCCGGTCCCCGAACCCACCGCCGCGACACCTGGCACCTATGTCGTCCAGGCGGGCTCATTCAAACGCGCGGCAGACGCCGAGCGGCTCAGGGCCGAGCTGGGTCTGCTGGGCATCGCCGCCAGCGTCCAGACCGCCACCCTGCCCAACGGCCAGACCACGCATCGCGTGCGTACCGGTCCCTATGCCAATAAACAGACCGCCGAGCAGGTTCGCAACCAACTCAAGCGCAATGGAAAAGACGGCGTCACCTATCCGGTCAGATGAGATCGGGGCGTGATCGCCTGTCGAAAAAGACCTGACCACAGGGACGGGCTTTCCGGGCAATGGCCTTAATCCAGCGCATCGGCGAGCCCGATCCCCTGCACCAGCGGCAGAAAATCGCCCGGCGCCAGCGCGGGAGAGCACAGATAGCCCTGGAATTCGTCGCAGCCGGCGTCCAGCAGAAACTGGCGCTGGACCGCGTTCTCGACCCCCTCGGCGATCACCCGCAGATTGAGCGCACGCGCCAGATTGATGACGGCGGTCGCAATCGCGGCGTCGCTTTCATCGTCGGGGATGTCGCGCACGAAGGAGCGGTCGATTTTCAGCCGGTGAATGGGGAAGCGCTTGAGATAGGCCAGACTGGAATAGCCGGTGCCGAAGTCATCGATCGCCAGTCGCACCCCGAGCGCAACCAGGGCATCGAGCCGGATCAGCGTTTCCTCGATGTTCTGCACCAGGATCGACTCGGTCAGCTCCAGCTCCAGCCGGCCCGGCGGCAGATCGCTGTCCCGCAACAGGTTCGAGACCGACTCGATGAAATTCGCCTGATGGAACTGCACCGCCGAGACATTGACCGACATGGTCAGGCCGATCCCCTGGGTGTGCCACTCGGTACTCTGACGGATCGCCTCGCGCAGCACCCAGCCGCCAAGGGCAACGATGAATCCGGTCTCCTCGGCGATGGGGATGAACTGGCCCGGCGACAGCTCGCCCATCTGAGGATCCTTCCAGCGCAGCAGCGCCTCGGCGCCGATCAGACGACCGCTGCGCAGATCGATCTGCGGCTGATAGACGAGACGGAAACGCTGCTCGGTCAGCGCCTCGCGCATTGCATGATCGATCTTCATGCGGGTCAGAAGATCGATGTTCATCTGTCGCTGGTAAAAACTGAAGTCGCCACGACCGCGCTCTTTGACATGGTACATGGCGCTGTCGGCGTTTTTGATCAGATCGTCCAGGGTCTCGCCATCTTCGGGGTAAAGCGCAACACCGATGCTCAGGGTCAGTGAAAATTTCATGCCATCGATCACGCACGGCTGCGCCATGGCCTCCAGCAGCCGGCGCGCGGTCTGCTCCGCGCCCAGACTGTTGGCCTGATGCAGCAGCAGCACGAACTCATCGCCGCCCAGACGGGCGACGGTATCCACCCGTCGCAGACAGCCGGTGATACGTTGCGCGACTTCGATCAGGACACGATCACCAAAGATGTGACCCAGTGAATCGTTGATCTGCTTGAAGCGGTCGATATCGATGAAGAGCACGGCAAAACTGCTCCGCTCACGGCTGGCAAGATCGATGGCGAATTCGAGACGTTCAGTGAGACGAATGCGGTTGGGCAGGCCGGTCAGGGCATCGGTATAGGCAAGCTGCTCGATCCGCTGACGCGCCGCAGCGGCCTCGGACAGATCCTTGACGAAACCGACATAGTGAAAGGGGGCGCCCTCGGCGTCCAGTACCCGCACCAGTGAGACCAGACAGGGAAAGGCCAGTCCATCCGTCCGGCGTTGCAGGATCTCACCCTGCCAGAGTCCGTCGCGGGCCAGCGCCTCCTGGATCGCCTGATGCGGCTGGTCGCCGATCCAGAGATGCAGTGAGCGGGTCAGAATCTGTCCAGCAAGTTCGGCGGAACGATGCCCGATCATGCGCTCACAGGCGGGATTGACGGCCTCGATGCAAAACGCCGGATCGGTGACGAAAATGGCGTCGAGACTGGCCTCGAACACCCGCGCCGCAAGCCTGAGCCCTTTTTCGTCGGCCAGCCGCCGGGTCATGTCGCGAAACGAATAGACGCGACCGATGGGGCAACCCTGCGCATACTGCGGCAGCGTGACCCGTTCCAGCACCTGACCGTGACGCAGAACCAGAACGTCCGTGGCTTCGAGCAGGGGGTTGGCGCTGATCGCATGGATGCGCGCGGCGTACTCGCCGGCATCGGACACCATCCGCGCCATCCAGTCATAGATTCCGGCGTCGTTGCGCTCGGTGAGCAGCGATTCGGGCAGCTCCCACAGCTCGGCAAAACGCTGATTGAAACCGCGAATCCCGCCATTCAGATCGGTGACGAGGATACCGTCGGCGGACGACTCCAGGGTCGCGCGCAGCTCGGCCACCAGCTTTTCCAGTTCGCTCTCGACCCTATGACGCTCGCTTTGATCAATGATGCCGACGACATAGAGCGCCGCGCCACTGGCGCATTGCGCCCGGCTCACCCGGCGCAACACCCTGATCAGGGTCTGGTCCGGACGACGCAGCACGGTTTCGGACAACAGACTGTCGGTGCGCCCGGCCGCCACATCTTCCCAGAAGAAGACATCCTCCGGGGTGCAGGCCAGATCGATCACCGGCTGTCCGATGAGTTGCCCGCGCGTCATCCCCAGCAAGTCTTCAGCCATGCGGTTGACGGCAAGGATGCGCAGTTCGACGGGATCGACCAGCCACACCGCCTCGGCCAGTCCATCGATCAGCGACAGCCAGTGCTCAGGGTCGGCGACGTGGCCGGAATCGCTCGCTGCCTGAGTAGGAGCCGGGGGAAGCTGCCCACGACTCATTGGCCATCCCGGAGATCGGTCGGTTTGCGTGCGCGCTCGAAGAAATAGCACATACGCTGACGCGGCGAGAGATAGTCGAAGACTGCGCGCGGCAGTTGAAGTGGCTTCAGACTCTGACGAATCCCCAGGTCGGGCTGGTCTTCGAGATCAATCACCAGCGCCTCGTCGCGGGGCACGCGCGGATCATGGATAAGCACCCGAGGTTTCAGCGGACGCGACGAGTTCACCGACACCACCAGCGCATAACGGCCATCAGTGAGCATCACCACCGAACCGGGCGGATAGATTCCCATCATACGGATGAAGGCGCCGAGAATGGCGGCGTTGAACTTCTTTTTCGACTGGGCGAACATCATGGACAGCGCCTGATGCGGCGTAAGCGCCGCGACCGGATTGGCCGGATTGCAGAGCATGTCATAGTGATTGACCAGCCCCACGATACAGGACGCGGGCGACAGGGCGTCCCCCTGCAAACGCTGCGGAAAGCCGCTCCCATCGACGTATTCATGGTGCTGGGCGATGATGGCGCACACGTCCGGCTTCAATCCCATCCGCCGCGCCAGTTCGACCCCCTGGGCCACATGCTCCTGAAAGAGGTTGCGCTCGGCGATGCTGAAGCCGTCATCGCGCCAGCGCAAACGCTCAGGCAGCGCAATCTTGCCGAAATCATGCAGCAGGGCGCCGAGCCCGAGCGGATGCAGGGCCGCCGCATCGAACCCCAGACTCTTGCCCAGCAGCAGCGAGATCATGGTTACGTTCATCGCATGCAGCGACGACTTATCGCCAGCCTGTTCCGAGAGCAGACGGATGCAGGACTCACCCTGATCGAGCAGCTTTCCAACCAGATCGCCAACCATCGTCTCGGCTTGCTCACGCGCGGCCTCCGGCTGGGCTGGCGCGAGCTTGAGGATGTCGCGGAAAGCGCGCGTCGCCCCGGAAAACTCACGCTCGCAGCGATCCAGACTCAGACGCTGGTCAAGCAGACGCTGACGGCGGTCGTCGCTCGCCCTGACCAAGGACGCTGCGTCTTCCGCTACCGGCGCAGGGCTGGCGGGCGATGGCAGATCGCTGCGTTCCGGCGACCAGCGCACCTGCGTCAGCCCCAGACCGCGAATCGTCTCGATCTGACCGTCATCGACAATCTTGAAATGATTGAGCGCAAAGGGGTGCCCGATCCAGCCGAGATCCAGGTAGATATACATGCCGACGCAGAGTGCATCGACATCGACAAATTGGGCCTGGGTGTCGTTCACGTTTCCAAATTCCTGGTGTCGGAGCCTGATGAGCAATCAGAGTCAGTCACGCCTGAGCGGGCGCCGCCACAGCAGCAGAAGCAGCGAAGTTGCACCCACACCAAGCGCCTGGAGCGGATAGGCGCCGGTCAGCGCCGCGAGCAGCGCCAGAATCGCCGGAATTTCGCACAGCGCCAGCGTGAGGATGTAACGGGCGAACCGGGCCTCGGGTGACGGCGCAATCGGGGCGCTCGCCAGCGGATCGTAACGATCCTGACGTGACGTCCTGTCCGACATCAGCCAGCGTACGAGCACGAAGGCCGCAGGCGCGGCGAGCAGCGCGACGAGCAGCAGCGCCTGACTGAGGACGGCGATGGGGTTGATCGCCATCAGGTCGGGCAGAAACCAGGTCAGCGCCATGAGCAGCAGCACCGAACCGAACTGGGCCAGCCAGATGAGCGGGGCCAGACGCAATGGGTCATGGGAAGAATTCGCGGACATGATTATCCTCCGGAATCAGTTTCATGCAGACTCTACACGCCATTCTCTGGTTCTGACCAGACTCCTTGACTAAAGCCGACTAATTTAGTAAAGTAAACGCCAGTCGCAATCTGCAACGTTGCCACTCATTTTCAACCCGACATCCTCCCCCGACGTGTCGGGTTTTTTTATGCGCTCTGCACCAGAGCATCGATTCCCGGTCCTGAAAACGCGCGCGTCGCTGTAGAGCACGCAACTGGCAGGCATCGAACCCATCAGCAGCAGCGCCATACCGAGCCCGCCGAACCGGCGAACGCTCCTGTCAAGCCTGACGCCGCGCGTCACGCCGCCAGGCGCGCCCTCTCTGTTGGCTGCCCGCCGCGTTCGAGACGCACCTGAATGGCTTGCAGGCGGATTGATCGCCGCAGGATGAGCCAGTGTTCGCAAATGGATACCCTGTCGAATCACTGGACCAGCGGATGAGGCTGCCTGCGCAAAGTCATCCGCGTGTCAATCGCCGCCACGCCAACGCGGCCAAAATGATGCGAAATGCTTCGCGAGGCGTCCGAATTGGTGCAATTCACAACCAAATGACAGGCCTGACGCCCGGTTTCTCGCTGGCCTTTCATATGGATCGCTTATTGCATTCCGCTTTGACATGAAAACGCAAAACGCTTCAGCCTTCTATCACGAGATGCACGCCTCAGATGGCGCCGTGCGCGACATCTATCGGCGTTACGGGCAGTGGCTGGCGGCCCTGCCGGATGGTGCCCTGGAACGCAAGAGCGCCGAGGCGGAACTCCTGTTCCAGCGACTGGGAATCACCTTCGCCGTCTATGGCGAGGTGGACGGTGGCGAGCGGCTGATCCCCTTCGATATCGTGCCACGCATTTTCGGTACCGCAGAATGGCAACGGTTGGAACAGGGGCTCAAACAGCGGGTGCGCGCCCTGAACGCCTTTCTGCATGACATCTATCATGATCGGGAGATCATCCGGGCCGGCGCGATCAATGCCCGTCAGGTACTGAACAATGCACTGTACCGGCCTGAAATGCAGGGTGTCGATCTGCCCAACGGGGTCTATGCCCAGATTGCCGGCATCGATCTGGTGCGGGTGTCGCAGGACGAATTCTATGTCCTGGAGGACAACCTGCGCACCCCCTCCGGCGTGTCCTACATGCTGGAAAACCGCAAGACGATGATGCGGCTCTTCCCCGAACTCTTCGCCATGCATGACGTGGAGCCGGTCGAGCACTATCCGCAGATGCTGCTGGAGACGCTGCGCGAGTCTGCACCAACCGATGTCGCCGACCCCGTCATCGTCGTGCTGACGCCGGGCGCCTATAACAGCGCCTACTTCGAGCACGCCTTTCTGGCCAGCGAGATGGGGGTGGAACTGGTGGAGGGACAGGATCTGTTCGTCCAGCAGCAGAAGGTCTACATGCACACCACCGAGGGACCGGTGCAGGTGCACGTAATCTATCGCCGGGTCGATGACGATTTTCTCGATCCGCTGGTGTTCCAGCCGAATTCGATGCTCGGCGTGCCGGGTCTGCTGGATGCCTATTGCAGTGGCAACGTGGCGCTGGCCAATGGCGTTGGCACCGGCGTGGCCGACGACAAATCCACCTATCTCTTCGTCCCGGAGATGATCCGCTTCTACCTGGGCGAGACGCCGATCCTCTCGAATGTGCCCACCTGGCGGCTCAGCGAGCCTGACGATCTGCGCTATGTCCTGGAGCATCTGCCGGAACTGGTGGTCAAGGAAGTGCAGGGATCGGGCGGCTACGGCATGCTGGTCGGCCCCACCAGCACCAAGGCTGAAATCGAGACCTACCGGCAGCGCATCCTGGCGCAGCCGGACAATTTCATCGCACAGCCGACCCTGGCGCTCTCGACCTGTCCCACCCTGGTGGACGCTGGCGTGGCGCCGCGTCATGTGGATCTGCGTCCGTTCGTCCTGTCAGGCCGGGAGATCCGGCTGGTGCCGGGCGGACTCACCCGGGTCGCACTCAAAGACGGGTCGCTGGTCGTCAACTCCTCGCAGGGCGGCGGCACCAAAGACACCTGGGTCTTGGAGGATTGAAGCATGCTGGCACGCACCGCCGAGAATCTGTTCTGGATGGCGCGTCATATCGAGCGCGCCGAAAATACCGCCCGCATTCTGGATGTCGCCCATCTCTCCTCGCTGCTGCCGCTCGATCTGGACGGGACGGAAGCCTATCTCTGGTATGCCCCGCTCAATATCACCGGCTGTGCGAGCGGCTACGAAGCGAAATACGGTCTGGCCCGAGCGGACGCCGTCACCCATTACATGGCGCTGGATCCGGATAACCCCTCCAGCATTTACAATTCTCTGCGGCAGGCACGCGAAAACGCGCGTTCGGTGCGCGGCGCCATTACCTCTGAAATGTGGGAGGTGATCAACGCCACCTGGCTGGAGGTCAAACGTCTGCCTCACCCGTTGCCAGCCGAGCGTGATTCCGAGTTCTTCGAGTGGGTGAAAGAACGCTCGCATCTGTTTCGTGGCGTCACCCTGGGTACCATCCTCCAGGACATCGCACTACGCTTCATCCGGCTCGGCACCTTTCTGGAGCGGGCCGACAACACCGCCCGTATCCTCGACGTGAAATACCACATCCTGCTCCCCAGCGTAAGCGATGTCGGCGGCGCGGTGGACTATTATCAATGGCGCTCGCTGCTCAAGTCGGTCAGCGCCTTCGAGGCCTACCGCAAGATCTATCGCGATGCGATCACGCCGTCGCGGGTGGCGGAACTGCTGATCCTGCGTGATGATATGCCGCGTTCACTGCATGCCTGCCTGGACGAGGTCGAGAAGGCGCTCATCCAGATCGACGGCACCTCGGGACGCGAGGCACGGCGTCTGGCTGGTGAATTGCATGCGGCCCTGCATTTCGGTCGGATTGAAACCGTCTTTGCGCAGGGGCTCCACGAGTACCTGACGAATTTTCTGGGGCACACTGACCGGCTGGGACGGGAGATCCGGGATTCCTTTCTCTCGCGTCGGGACGTCGTCCCGGCGGCACGGCTGATGCCGCCCACCGCCATGCAGCGTCAACGCCAGGGAGTCTGAGGTACCATAGCCCATCGCAGATTCACTGACTCAAATCACATGACCTACTGTGTTGCCCTCAAACTGAACGTCGGCATGGTGTTCGCGTCAGACTCCCGGACCAATGCGGGAGTCGATCAGATCGCCTGCTTCAAGAAGATGCGCCATTTCGTCAATCCCGGCGACCGGACCATCGTCATTCTGAGTTCCGGCAATCTGTCCGTCACCCAGAACGCCATCAATCGACTGGAACAGCACGGGCGCCATCCCGACCGGCCCAATCTCTGGAACGCCGAATCGATGTTCGATGTCGCGCAGTTACTGGGCGACTGTCTGCGTTCGGTGCGCGAGCGCGACGGTGTGCATCTGGCGCAGAATAACGTGGATGCCAGCGCCAATTTCATTGTCGGCGGTCAGATTCGCGGCGAGCGCATGCGTCTCTATCTGGTCTACGCCGAAGGCAACTGCATTGAGGCAGGCGACGAGACACCCTTCTTCCAGATCGGCGAGACCAAATACGGCAAGCCGATCCTCGACCGGGTCATCACGCCCGACACCCCGTTTAACGAGGCCATCAAATGCGTGCTGGTCTCATTCGACTCGACCATGCGCAGCAACCTGTCGGTCGGCTTGCCGATCGATCTGGTCTGTTATGGCGCCTCCAGTCTGGCGCTCGATTTCGAGCAGCACATCACGGCGGACGATCCCTATTTCTCGCAGATCAGCAAACGCTGGAGCGAAGGACTGCGCGGCGTCTTCGCCTCGCTCCCCAGTCCGGACTGGTTGATTGATGCGCCAGCGGTGACAGTTGACGACCAGACAGGACTGACAGAATGAACAGGATTAAAAACAAGCGGTCAAAAAATCCTGCCAATCCTGTTAAACCGCGTCCAGAGTGAAATGCTGGGTTTCGAGTGAGTTCGACGTTTGGCGCATCGACGGCCCTTAGCGGGAACGCGGTTTAATATTCTATATTTTTTAATATCTTAAACCGCGTCAGCTCCAACAGTCGTCGATTCTGCCAAGGCCGTCCCCATCCCCAAACATCGCGTACCGCACCGGGCGCGGTTTAATCCTGTCAAAAGCGATACACCCCAATCATGACCATCCGCGTTGCGCTGCATCACCAATCGCATTATCTGTTTGATCGTTCGGTGATTGCGGCGCCGCACGAAATCCGACTGCGACCGGCCGCCCATTCGCGCACGCCCATTTCAGATTATTCGCTGCGGATCCGTCCGGAACAACATCTCCTCCACTGGCAGCAGGACGCCTACGGGAATTTTGTCGCCCGCGTGAATTTTCCGGAACCGACCTGCGAAATCGACATCACCGTCGATCTGCTGGCAGAGCTGACGGCCATCAATCCGTTCGATTTCTTCCTGGATGAATGGGCCGAGCATTATCCCTTTGTCTATCCCGACACCCTGGCCGCCGCGCTCATCCCCTTCCTGGATACCGCCTCTTCTGCGTCCGGCCCCCGCCTGCATGACTGGCTGGCGGCCTTTCGCCGTGAGATCCCGGTGGGCATGAACACCATCGCCCTGCTGGTGCTGCTCAATCAGCGGGTGCGCGAGACCGTCTCCTATCTGACCCGACTCGAACCCGGCGTCCAGACCTGCGAGGAAACCCTTGGCAAACAGATCGGATCCTGTCGCGACAGCGCCTGGCTGCTGGCGCAACTGCTGCGTCATCTGGGCATCGCCTCGCGCTTTGTCTCCGGTTATCTGATCCAGTTAGTGGCCGACGACAGACCGCTTGAGGGGCCGTCCGGTCCCGATGCCGATTTCGTCGATCTCCATGCCTGGTGCGAGGCCTATATCCCCGGCGCCGGCTGGATCGGCATGGACGCCACCTCCGGTCTGCTGGCCGGCGAGGGTCATATCCCGCTGGCGGTCTCCGCCTTGCCGACCTCAGCGGCGCCGGTGACCGGAACGACCAGCGTCTGTGAAACCCAGTTCGAGGTGCGGATGACCCTCACCCGGATCCATGAAGCCCCGCGCCTCTCCCAGCCTGACACCGCACAGCAGACATCCTAATCCCAGCTCAGCACCCCGCCGGTCTGATATTCGGTGACACGGGTCTCGAAGAAGTTCTTTTCCTTTTTGAGATCCAGCACCTCGGACATCCAGGGGAAGGGGTTGCTGGCGCCGGGATATTGCTCGGGCAGACCGATCTGAGCGCAGCGACGGTTGGCGATGAACTGGAGATACTCCTCGAACATCTGCGCATTGAGCCCAAGAATGCCGCGCGGCATGGTGTCATGCGCGTACTGCGCCTCCAGGGTGACGGCATCGCGGATCATGTCCACCAGTTCCTGCCTGAAATTCGGCGTCCACAGGTGCGGGTTCTCGATCTTGATCTGGTTGATGACATCGATGCCGAAATTCATGTGCATGGACTCGTCGCGCAGGATGTACTGGAACTGCTCGGCGGTGCCGGTCATTTTATTGCGCCGACCCATGCTGAGGATCTGCACGAAGCCGACATAGAAAAAGATGCCCTCGAAGATGACATAGAAGGCAACCAGTTCGCGCAGCAGGATCTGATCGTTCTCGCGGGTGCCGGTGTGAAAGTGCGGGTCGGCCAGATGGCGGGTGAAGGGCAGCGCCCATTCGGCCTTGCGCGCCACCGCCGGCACCTCGCGGTACATGTTGAAGATCTCGCCCTCGTCCAGCCCCAGACTCTCGACCACATACTGATAGGCGTGGGTGTGCAGCGCCTCCTCGAATGCCTGACGCAGCAGATACTGACGGCATTCGGGGTTGGTCAGATGGCGATAGACCGCCAGCACCAGATTATTGGCGACCAGCGAATCGGCGGTCGAGAAAAACCCCAGATTGCGCTTGATGACGGTGCGCTCGTCCTCGGTCAGGCCGTTGGGATCCTTCCAGAGCGCAATATCCGCATTCATGTTGATCTCCTGCGGCATCCAGTGATTGGCGCAGGCGTCGAGATATTTCTGCCAGGCCCAGTCGTATTTGAAGGGCACAAGCTGGTTGAGATCGGCGCGGCAGTTGATGATCTGTTTATCATCCACCCGCACCCGCCCGGCGCCCATCTCCAGGTTTTCGAGCCCGGTCGCACCACCGGCGACAGGGCTGCCGGAGCGGTCCTGGTCGGGCGTCTGCGCCTGCCGGTGCCCAGCAGGAATCAGCATGTCTTCAATGGGCAGTTCGGCCTGAGGCGTCGGCGCAAAAATGAAGGGATTGGGATCGACGACTGGCGCGGCACCAGCGGTCGCCATCAAGGCGTGGTTGCCGACCAGACCCTGACCGGGACGGACAGCGGCGCTGCGGTCACGGGGTTCAGATCTGCGTGTGAAAAGCGTGTCAGGATCCAGGACATCCAGGCTGCCATCGGCAAAGATCGAATCCGGCGGAATGGATGTCTGATGGTCGTCGCGGGGCTTGACCGCGACCAGTGGATCGTCCCAGTTCAGCATGCTGGCTGTCCTCGATAGTCGTTGGATTGATCCATCGCCTGAACGGACGGCGACAGATGAACAGATGAAATGAGTGGGTTTTGCGGCTCGAACAGGCGGCAACAGGGTCGGGAAATTTAGGGCGTTTGACGGAGATATCCAGGCTGAAGCACAAGATGCTGAGTCTGATCGATTCAGAAATCAGCTTATCTTGTTTTCAGGAGTGGTCAATGGCTGTCCCTCCGTCACCTCCTGGCGGCACACTTCCAGCACATCGTTCGGGCCGCTCAGGCCATCTCGTTTACGGACGGACGCCGTTCAGGCTCCATGGGGCAGTTTCAGCCCCACTTTGACAGCCCGATCATCCTGCACCTGCCGCACCACCAGTTCCACCTGACCGACATGCAGCCGATCACCCACGACCGGATGGGCATTAAGGCTGCGGCGGATGAGTGCATCGAGCGTGATGTCGCGGTCAGCAACCGGCAGCTTGAGTCCATAGGCGGCGCACAGGTCGCTCACGCGGGCCTCGCCATTGAGAACGAATTCGCCAAAAAAGGCGAGATCGGACAGACGTTCGGGGACCGGGCTCGCGACGAACAGACGGTCGAGTTCCGGCAGGTCGCGCGGGTCCGCCATCAGATAGAGATAATCGCCCGGACGCGGATCCAAGGGGTCGATGCTCTCCAGCAGATGTCTGTCGCGCAGGACGGCCACCACCCGCGCGCCCCTGGGAAGCGTTAATGCCGCCCGTTTTTCGATCACCACCGGCGCATTGTCAGCCAGACGATAGCCGACCAGTTCCAGCTCCTGCTGACCGGGGATGTCCAGTTCCACCCGCTGCACCACATGCGTGGTCGGCGGCACCTCCAGTCGCAGCCAGCGCGCCAGCGGGGCCAGTGTCCAGCCCTGGATCAGGAGCGACAGCAGCACCACGAAGAACACGATGTTGAAATACATCTGGGCCTGAGGCAGCCCCGCCAGCAGCGGGAACAGCGCCAGGATGATGGGCACCGCACCGCGCAGCCCCACCCAGCCGATGAAGACCTGTTCGCGCCAGGGAAAGCGGAACGGCAGCAGGCAGAGTCCAACCGCCAGCGGACGCGCCACCAGGATCAGGACCAGCGCAAACAGCAGCGCATCCAGTCCCACCGGCAGCAGTTCGAGCGGCGTGACCAGCAGCCCCAGCATCAGAAACATGCCGATCTGCGCCAGATTGGAGATGCCATCGTGGAAACGCTTGATGTCAAGGCGAAACTGGAGCGGACGGTTGCCGATCACCAGTCCGGCCAGATAGATGGCCAGAAAACCGCTGCCATCAAGCACAGCGGTCACGCCGAAGATGCTCAGTCCGCCCGCCAGGACCGCCAGCGGATAGAGTCCGGGCATCATCTCCAGACGATTGATGAGCCAGACCACGCCAAAACCGCCGGCAAGACCGAACAGGGCGCCCAGGCCCATCTGCCGGAAGAACTCGATCAGCAGCACCAGCCCCGGATTGCCCTGATCGCTCTGGATGAGTTCGATCAGGACGATGGTCAGAAAGACCGCCATGGGATCGTTGCTGCCGGACTCGATCTCCAGGGTCGCGCCCACCCGCTGTTTCAATTCCAATCCATTTGAGCGCAGGAGCGAAAAGACCGCTGCGGCGTCGGTCGAACCCACGATGGCGCCGAGCAGGAGTCCCTCCATCCAATGCAAACCCAGCCACCAGGCGGCAAAGCCGCCGGTGATCCCGGCAGTCAGGAGCACGCCGAGGGTCGCCAGTCCGAGTGCGGGTTTGAGCCCGACGCGGAAATTGCGATAGGGCGTCGCCAGTCCGCCATCGAAGAGGATGATGGCCAGCGCCAGACTGCCGATCAGATGCGCCTCCTGCACATTGTCGAAGGCGATCCCGCCGGGACCGTCTTCGCCGAGCAGCATGCCGATGAAGAGGAACACCAGCAGCAGCGGCGCCCCGACCCGGCTCGTCAGCACGCCGGCCAGCACGCTGACCAGCAGCACGAACGAGGCGATCAGGATGATTTGATTGGTGAGTTCCATACGGGGGCGACGGCGGAATCAGGCGATTTCTAAACAGACTGACACCAGCAATCCGGGTCTGAATAGACAGGATTAACAGGATTTCTCAGGATTAACAAGATATTTAATGCCTTGTTTTGATTCCTGTTAATCTTGATTCATCCTGTCAATCCTGTCCAATTGACGGTCTTTCAGGCGGGTGGAAACGGTCCTGGAAATCGCCTAATCCAGAAACGCGCAGCAGTAATCCGTCAATGAATGCACCCGGACGCTGAAGCGGGCATTGGCGGGCACCTCGAACGACTCACCGCCCTGGATCGGGCGCCATTGCTCCTCGCCGGGGAGCTGCACATCCAGTTCGCCGCTCAGGATCTCCATGATCTCCGCCGCGCCGGTGCCGAACTCGAATTCGCCGGGCTGCATGATCCCGAGTGTCTTGCGGCTGCCGTCCGGGAAGGTCAGGGTGCGACTGGTCACCAGACCGTCGAAATAAACATTGGCGGCTTTGGTCACGGTGACGTTGATGAATTCCGACATGGGTCAGTCTGTCTCGTATCAGTTGATTGGGATTCGATCAGGGGTGGAGCGATGGAACCCGCCGTCTGGCGGCGGGTCGGGCATTCTGCTTACCAGTAGTACTGCTGCTCTTTCTTTTTCTCGTTCTGATCGTGGACATAGCCGCCCAGCGCGCCCACGCCAGCACCGATGAGCGCACCCTTGCCCGCGTTGCCACTCATGGAGCCGATCGCCGCACCGCTTGCAGCGCCGATGGCCGCGCCGCTACCGGTACGCGAGGTGGTGGTGGTGCCACAGGCAGAAACGGCCATGGCTGACAGCAGGATGGTCGAGATGACAATGATTTTCATGCGAATGATTCCTCAAACAGATGGTTCCGGGCTGACGCCGACTGGCGTCTTAGATTAACAAATGCGGGCAGCGTCAGGCATCCCAAGTGCCATCAGTCGCGTGCCTTGACCTTGATCAAGGCCGCGCCGCGCCGGTTTCTCGACACTTGCTCTCGACGCGAGACCGTTCATGAACCCGGCAAACCCCGCGCACCCTGACCCCTTTTCCAGCTTTCGAGGCCACCATGCATTGCAACCAGTGTGAACAGACCTTCCGCCAGACCGCCTGCGTCAATTCCCCCGGCGTCTGCGGCAAGGATGCCGATGTCCAGTCGCTCCAGGAAACCCTGCTCTACGGGCTCAAGGGCATGGCGGCCTATGCCCATCATGCGCGCCGATTGGGCAAACATGATGAACAGGTGTCGGCCTTCATCGAAGAGGCGCTGTTCGCGACCATGACCAACGTCAACTTCGATCTGGAGAGCCTGCTGGCGCTCTGTCTCCAATGCGGCGAGATGAATCTGCGGGTCATGGAGCTGCTCGACGAGGGGCATGTCGAGACCTTCGGCAAGCCCTCCCCGACCCAGGTCAAGGAAGGCACGCAGGCGGGACCGGGGATCCTGGTCACCGGACATGATCTGCTCGACCTCTGGAACCTGCTCCAGCAGGTCGAAGGGACGGACATCAAGGTCTACACCCACGGCGAGATGCTGCCGGCGCACATGTATCCCAGGCTGCGCGAGCATCCGAATCTCGCCGGTCACTATGGCGGCGCCTGGCAGAAGCAGAAGAAGGAATTCGCCGCCTTCCCCGGCCCGGTCGTGGGCACGACCAACTGCGTGCTGATTCCGCCCGAAAGCTACAAGGGCCGGCTGTTCACCATGCGCGCCACGGCGGTGCCGAATGGTCAGCGGCTGGATGAAGACTTCTCCGCCGTCATCGCCGAGGCGCGTCGCTGCGATCCCTGCGAGGAGCAGATCAGCGGCGAATCCACCGTCGGCTTCCATCGCACCGTACTGCTGGACGCCGCGCCAACCATCATCGATGCGGTCAAGGCCGGCCAGATCAGCCGTTTCTTCGTCATCGGCGGCTGCGACGGCGCGGAACAGGGTCGCAATTATTTCAGCGACTATGCGCAGGCCACGCCGAGCGATTCATTCATCCTCACCCTCGGCTGCGGCAAGTTCCGCATCCGCGATCATGACTACGGCCAGCATCTGGGTCTGCCGCGTCTGATGGACATGGGGCAGTGCAATGATGCCTATGGCGCCATTGCGGTTGCGGTCGCGCTGGCCAAGGCGTTCAACTGTGGGGTCAACGATCTGCCGCTGACCTTAGTGATCAGTTGGTTCGAGCAGAAGGCGGTCGCCGTCTTCCTGACCCTGCTGAGTCTCGGCGTCAAGGGCATCACCCTCGGTCCCAATCCGCCGGCCTTCGTCACGCCCAACGTCTTCGCGATCCTCCAGGAGCGGTTCGATCTGCGCCTGACCGGCAACGACGCCGAGGCCGATCTGCGGGTGGCGATGGGGAGTCAGGCAGCTTGATGCGCTAAACCGCGCCCGGTGCGGCATGTGATCGTTGAGGATTGAGTCGGCCTTGGCAAAATCGACAACCGTTCGAGCGGGCGCGGATTAAGATATTAAAAAATATAAAATTTAAACCGCGTCGCCACTGAGGTCGGTGGCCTCTCCAAAGCCGAATACAAACTGAAAATGACGCATATCGCTCTGGACGCGGTTTAACGAACTCAGGATCAATCCCGGCTCAGATCAACCCACGTCCCTATTGTCTTGGCGGGAAAAGACCATCAGGATAGAGGCAACAGACCCGACCACTTAAACTGCGTCCGCTCCGATACCACCGTTGAGAGGATGCCGGACGCAGTTTAACCGTCATGCGGGTTTGACCAGCCTGTTTTGACCACGAGCGTCCCATGCCTGCCAAGCAACCCATCGGCGTCTTTGATTCCGGCGTCGGCGGACTCACCGTCCTGCGCGAGATCCGTCGCGAATTGCCCCATGAAGACCTGCTTTATGTCGCGGATTCCGGTCATGCGCCCTATGGCGACAAACCGCCGGCCTTCATCGAATCGCGCGCCATCGCCATCACCGAATTCCTGCTCGCGCAGGGCGCCAAAACACTGGTGATGGCCTGCAATACCGCGACCGGCGCGGCGGCCCCTCTGCTGCGTAGCCGCTACCCAGTGCCCATCATCGCCATGGAGCCGGCGATCAAGCCGGCGGTGGAGCAGACCCGCTCCGGGGTGGTGGGCGTGCTCGCGACCCGCCAGACCGTCGCCAGCCACAATTTCTCAGACCTGCTCAGGCGTCTTGCTCAGCATGCCGAGATCCTGACCCAGCCCTGTCCCGGACTGGTGGAACAGGTCGAAGCGGGCGATCTGGATGGCGCGCCAACCCGCGCCCTGCTGGCTGGCTATCTCGCGCCACTGCTGGCGCACGGGGCGGATACCCTGGTGCTGGGCTGCACCCACTATCCGCACCTGACGCCACTGATCCAGGAACTGGCCGGCCCGCAGGTCGTGGTGCTCGACTCGGGCGCAGCGGTCGCCCGTCAGGTGCGGCGGCGTCTGACCGAATCCGGTCTGCTCGCACCAGCGGAACGAGCCGGGCGCGAGCGATTCTGGACCAGCGGCAGTCCATCTGCGCAACCGCTTTTCTCCCGGCTCTGGCAGACCGCTGTCACACTGGAACGCCTGACGCCGGAGGCAGGGCATGCCGAGGCAGACCTGGCCTGCCCTGGGTTGATGCTGAAGTGGATATAAGCCACACCCGGCCGGATCACAGCCCGGTGCCTTGCTGACGGCAAACCGCTGCGGGTCGTCCGGCCGGTGTCGGATACGCCGCGCGTATCCGACCGGACCAGGGCGTCAACCCTTCATCGAGGAGAAAAACTCGTCGTTGGTCTTGGTGGCCTTGAGCTTGTCGTGGAGGAATTCCATCGCGGCCAGTTCGTCCATGGGATGCAGGATCTTGCGCAGGATCCACATCTTCTGCAATTCGGCCTGCCCCATCAGCAGTTCCTCGCGGCGGGTGCCGGAACGGTTGATGTTGATGGCGGGGAAGATGCGGCGTTCGGCGATGCGGCGATCCATGTGGATCTCCATGTTGCCGGTGCCCTTGAATTCTTCGTAGATGACATCGTCCATGCGCGAGCCGGTATCGACCAGGGCTGTCGCCAGGATGGTGAGTGAGCCGCCTTCCTCGATATTGCGCGCGGCGCCGAAGAACCGCTTGGGCCGTTGCAGCGCGTTGGCATCGACACCGCCGGTCAGTACCTTGCCAGAGGAGGGCACCACGGTGTTGTAGGCACGGGCGAGACGGGTGATGGAGTCGAGCAGGATGACCACGTCACGCTTGTGCTCGACCAGCCGCTTGGCCTTTTCGATGACCATCTCGGCGACCTGCACATGGCGGGTGGCCGGCTCGTCGAAGGTGGATGAAATCACCTCGCCGCGCACCGAGCGCGCCATTTCGGTGACTTCTTCCGGACGTTCGTCGATCAGCAGCACGATCAGATAGCAGTCGGGATGATTGTGTCCGATCGACTGCGCGATGTTCTGCAACATCATGGTCTTGCCGGCCTTGGGCGGCGAGACGATGAGTCCGCGCTGGCCCTTGCCGATGGGCGCGACCAGATCGATGGTGCGGGCTGTGATGTCTTCGGTGCTGCCGTTGCCGATTTCGAGCGTCAGGCGCTTCTGGGCAAAGAGCGGGGTGAAGTTCTCGAACAGGATCTTCGACTTGGCGTTCTCGGGCCGATCAAAGTTGATGTCGGCGACCTTGAGCAGCGCGAAATAACGCTCGCCGTCCTTGGGCGGACGAATCTTGCCGGAAATGGTGTCGCCGGTACGCAGCGCAAAACGGCGGATCTGGCTCGGCGAGACATAGATGTCATCGGGTCCGGCGAGATAGGAGGCATCCGCCGAGCGCAGAAAGCCGAAGCCGTCCGAGAGGATCTCCAGCACGCCATCGCCGTAGATGTCCTCGCCTTTCTTGGCCTGGGCCTTGAGAATGGCAAAGATCAGATCCTGTTTGCGGGAGCGCCCGACGCCTTCGATCTCCATCGCTTGAGCGAGGGCGACCAGATCAGGTACCGGCGTCTTTTTCAGTTCGGTTAGATTCATCACGGTTTTCGTTTAGGACAGAGGTCATGGCTGGCAGGCAGCGCCCCATACAGGATCGACGTTGCGGGTGAAAGCGTCTGGGGGCGGCAGCTTACCGGAGAGAGGACGCCGGACAGGCGCCCCGTGTCGACTTGAAGTCAGGCGATCTCCTCGAAGCGGAGTCGCGTCTGGCGTGCGCGGGCAATCAGAGATTGCTGTCGATGAAGGCCGTCAACTGCGACTTGGACACGGCCCCCACTTTGGTGGCCTCGACCTCCCCGGCGCGAAACAGCATCAACGTCGGGATGCCACGGATGCCGTAACGGGGTGGCGTGTTGGGATTGTCGTCGATGTTGAGCTTGGCGACCTTGAGACGACCGGCATAGTCTCCGGCGATCTCGTCAAGCACGGGCGCGATCATCTTGCAGGGTCCGCACCAGTCGGCCCAGTAATCGACGAGCACGGGTTCGGCGGATTTCAACACATCTTCTTCAAAAGAGTCATCGGTCACATGGACGATGCGATCGCTCACTGAAGTCGTCTCCTGTTTTATTGTCGTCGTGGGGAAGGAGTGAAGGGCTGGCCGTCGAGCGGATTGGCGGCGAGGAGAGTAGCGGGCGAATTGGCGTTGCCATGCGCCCTTGGTTAAGATGCTATTTGATCCAAAGCGCAGATAATTTGCAAGCCTTGCCCGTCTGTGAGGCCCGACCCCAAACGCTGGTCAATCCCGACACTCAACACCATGACAGACAAACATCTCACCCAGATTCGCTTCGACAGCTTTGCGCTCGACCCGCGAATCCTGGCCGGCCTCGCTGACGCAGGCTTCAGCCGCTGCACCCCGATCCAGGCCGAAACGCTCCCGCTTGCGCTGGCCGGCCGCGATGTCGCCGGTCAGGCCCAGACCGGAACGGGTAAAACAGCCGCCTTCCTGCTGGTGGCGATGCAACGACTGTTGAGCCAGCCGCCACCGCCGCCATCCCAGATCTGCCGCCCGCGCGTGCTGATCCTCGCCCCCACCCGCGAGCTGGCGGTGCAGATCCATCGCGACGCCCTGGTGCTGGCAAGCCATACCGGGCTGCGCACAGGACTGGTTTATGGCGGCACCGGCTATCAGCAGCAGCGCGATGATCTGGCCGCCGGCATTGACATCCTCATCGGCACTCCCGGACGTCTGATCGATTATTTCAAGCAGAAGGTCTTCGATCTCCAGGCCATCGAAGTGGTCGTGCTGGATGAAGCCGACCGCATGTTCGATCTCGGTTTCATCAAGGACATCCGTTTTCTGCTGCGGCGCATGCCGCCACCCGAAGCACGGCTCGGTCTGCTCTTTTCGGCCACGCTCTCGTATCGCGTGACCGAACTTGCCTACGAGCACATGAATCATCCGCAACTGGTCAAGATCGAGACCGACAAGATTACCGCAGATCGGGTGCGCCAGGTCTGCTATATGACCTCCAACGACGAAAAGATCCCGCTGCTGCTGGGTCTGGTGCGCGGCTGGACCGATGCGCGCATCATGGTCTTCGTCAACACCAAGCGCGAGGCCGACCGCGTCTGGGGCTATCTCCAGGGTAACGGCATCAACACGGCGGTGCTGTCCGGCGACGTGCCCCAGAAAAAACGGCTCAAGCTGCTGCGCGATTTCACCGACGGCACCCTGCCGGTACTGGTTGGAACGGATGTCGCCGCGCGCGGTCTGCACATCCCGGGCGTGACCCATGTGGTCAACTACGATCTGCCCGAAGATGCCGAGGATTATGTCCACCGCATCGGACGCACCGCCCGCGCCGGTGCGGCAGGCGACGCCATCGGCTTCGTCTGCGAGACCCACGCCTTCTGTCTGCCGGATATCGAGACCTACATCGGCGCCAAGATCCCGGTCCTGCCGGTCGATCCGGCGCTCCTGGCCGAGGTCGATCCGCGCAGCCGGCTGCGTCCGGATCGCGAGGATCGGGAAGAACGGCGTGATCGCGATGGACGCAAACCCCACAGCGAGCGCCCGCCGCGCGCAGAGAGCGGCGAGCGACGCAGTCGCGGTCCACGCGCCAGCGGTCCCAAATCCGGCGACCAGCCATCGATTGACGTCAAGGTCACGCCGCCCGCCGACAGCGCGACAGCCATCCCGGCCCCGCCCGTCATCACCCCAACCCCGGACGAGATCCGCCCCAGGACACCGCGTCGTCGCCCCAAGGTCGAGCAGGCCGCGCTGACGAGTCTGCCGCTGGAATTGATCCAGCTACCGCCCGAACAGGCGGCGATCCTCGGCGCACCGGTGGCCAAAAGCGAGACCACAAACGGCGAGTCGAAACCCAAACGCCGCCGCCGTCGGCGCAAACCCTCCACTGACGGAGTGAACGCCCCCCAATCGACTCTGGAGCCAATCGAATGATCGGCCTGACATCAGACCGATCCGTCTCGTGCTCAACCAAAAATGTCATGCACGATATTGTGGTACCAGCTATAGGCGTACTGAACCTCGCGCGCCAAGGCCCAGCTCGGGGCATCGACCGGGGTCACGCCGCCTGAGTCCGGGACGCTGGCGATGCTGGATCCGTCTTCACTGAGTCGATAGACGCCCGCCACCGAAATCCCGTAGGCGGGCGCCAGAATCGAGTAACAGGTGTTGAGATAGGACGGTGTTCCCGGCATTTCGCCCTTGAGTAGCGCGACGATGGCCGCCGCCGCGACCTTGGCCTGACTGTTGGCGGAATAGGCCGACTTGGGCATCTCGGTGGCGATGGCAGCATCCCCGATCACATGAATGCCCTGGTGGAGTCTGGATTCAAAGGTTTTGACATCGACCGGACACCAGCCGCCTTCGTTGGCGAGACCCGCGACCTGGGCGATCTTCCCGGCACGCTGGGGCGGGATGATGTTCAGGACATCGCCTTTCATCTCGTCGCCGAAACTGGTCTCGACCTGCATCTGGGCAGCATCCACCTTGACCACACCGGCGTCCGGTCCCGCCTGCCAGGCGATCTGCGCCTGCCCGGTGCCGAAACCATAGAGCGTCTCCCAGCCCTTGGTGAACTGGGCCTGCTTGGAGAACTTCTGGTTGCTGTCAAGGATGACGACCTTCGATTTCGGCTTGTGGTGTTTCAGATAATGGGCGATCTGGCTGGCGCGCTCGTAAGGTCCGGGCGGGCAGCGGAAGGGCGCAGGCGGGACGGCGATGATGACGGTTCCGCCATCTTTCAAGTTTTCCAGTTGGGTGCGCAGGATCCTGGTCTGCTCGCCGGCCTTCCAGGCGTGCGGCAGGGTCTCGGCGACCGCTTCGCTATAGCCTTCGATCCTGTCGTATAAAAGCTCGATGCCGGGGGCGACGACGCAGCGGTCATAGCCGAACTCCGTCCCGCCAGCGGTCTTCACGACCTTTTTATCGGGGTCGATGCCGACGGCGCTGTCATGCACGACCTTGACGCCGTGCGCTTTGAGCCCGTCATAGTTTTGCCTGAGCGATTCGAGTTTGCGCTCGCCGCCGATGACCTCATTGCTGAGATAACAGGTGTAGTAGGTCTGGTTGGGCTCGATCAGCGTCACCTCGATGCCCGGATCGGCCAATTTGATGTATTTGGCGGCGGTCGCGCCCCCGGTACCCCCGCCGACCACGACGACCTTGGACGTGGCGCCGAGCGCGAGATGGGGAAAGCCGATCAGACCCGCCGCAGCGGCAACCCCGGAAACCTTGACGAAATCACGTCTGCTGAGTTTCATGTCTGTTCTGTCCTCAGGAAGCGTTAGCGTTGGCTGGCGGCGTAGAAAGCGAACACGGCAGCAAGGCCATCGTCGCCCTGGGCCTTGAGCAGCTCGTCGAGCTTGCTTTTCATTTTCTTTTCCATCGGTCGGCGGCCTTCGCGGAAATCTTCCATGGTGTACTGGAGATAAGGCACCCACTGACCGGCCAGGATGTTGTAATCCTCTTCGTCGGTCACGGGTCTGCCGCCATCGGTGTGGCACTTCTCGCAGTATTTTTCATGCAGCTTCGCCCCCTTTTTGGCGAGCGTTTTATCGAATGTCTGCGCGGCATACTGATACGGCTGCCGCTGGAAGTATTCCCCCATCTTTTTGATTTCATCGCTCGAATAGCCTTTGGCAATGCGGCCCATGATGGTCGAATAGGTCTCGCCGCTTTTGAAGCGTTCCATGGTCTCGACAAAGACCGTCGGAGCCATGGCGGCGATGGAGGGCGCGGTGGGGCCAAGGCTGTTGCCCTGCTGACCGTGGCAGCCGGTGCAACTGTTGGCGAGCATCTCGGCGGTGGCGTCGGCGCGTGCCCCGGAGACGAATCCGCAGGCGAGCACGCCGACCGCGAGCGTCAGGCTGAAGGTTGGTTTAGCCATGGTGTTGCGTCTCTCCTCTTCTTCTCTTGGTTGGATCGGATTGGGGGGCGCTTCGTCAAGGCGATGTGGCACGGCGCCTCAGGAAGCGTCGTCGGCTGGCGTCTCACTCGGAATCGGTCGTTTCGGGTTCGTCCGGCTCATGGTGGGCCACGCCCTTATGACAGTCGATGCAGGTCTCGCCATTTTCCTCCGCAGCAGCGTGTCGGTTGCGCGCCGAGCGGCTCTGTTCAGGAAGATCCATGTGACGCAGCTCATGGCAGGAGCGGCATTCGCGCGAATCGCCGGCCTTCATGCGGTCCCAGACCATGTTGGCCAGATACCAGCGGCGCGCCTCGAATTTCTCCGGGGTATCAATGGTGCCAATGATCTCGTGATAGACATCCTTGGCGGCGACGATCTTGACGATGAGCTTGGGCACCAGTTCCTTGGGGACATGGCAGTCGCCGCAGGAGGTCTGGATACCCGAGCGGTTCCTGTAGTGCAGGGTTTCCTGGTACTCCTTGAAGTTGGTCGACATGGTGTGACAGGAGGTGCAGAACTCCACCGTATTGGTGGAGACGATGGCGAAATCGAGCAGCCACACGAAGGCGATGCCTGCGACAAACATCATGCCTAAAGCAAGACGGGAATAGCGGCGCGGCGATGCCTTGGGCTCGGACATACGGATCCCCCGCGATGGCGACAACGTGCGGTGCCGTTGTCGATGGCAGCCTGGCCGGTCATGTGTATTGACCTTTCGGCATGCTTCATATTGATAATTCTGATGGATCTTACGATATGGATCCGGGCTTGCCAAGACGCGCGACAAGGTCGCAGCCACTCTCATCTGGACGCGGTTTAATCAGCTCCGAAAAATCGCCGATGCCCGAAAATTCGTCGCTCGACCGGCGCGGTTTCCTGGAATCCGGCGCCAGCACAGCGATCAGCCAGCGCAGACCGAAGGCGCGGGCGGTGCGCAGCACGCTCAGGTTGTCGTCGATGAAGAGGGTGCGCTCCGGGTCGAAGGACTCGATGGCCTGGAAGCGGGTCCAGAAGTTTGGCGACTCCTTGGCCTCGCCCAGATCGTGCGCGCTGACGATGCGGTCGAAATGACCGGCGAGTCGGGTGCGGGCCATCTTCAGCCCCAGCGTCTTGCGGTGGGCATTGGTGACCAGCAGGCGCCGCTTGCCGAGCAGGGCCAGGTATTCGAGAAAATCAACCACATGCGGATGGACGGCGATCAGATGTTCGACCTCCTGCTTGAGTCCGACGATGTCCAGCCCCAATTCACGGCTCCAGTGATCCACGCAATACCAGTTCAGGGTGCCCTCGATCGCCGCATAGCGCGGCAGCAGCTCCGCCCGCGCGACCTCCAGCGACAGCCCGCGCAACTCGCCATAGCGGCGCGGGAGATGTTCATGCCAGAAATGGTTGTCGAAATGCAGATCGAGCAGGGTGCCGTCCAGGTCCAGAAAGACGCTGTCGATTTGGTTCCAATCGATCATCATGTGCCCTGCCCTCGCGCGTTCAAATCGTCTGGTTGAAGGAGTTCCGCCCATGCACCCACCATCCAAGCCACTCGCCCGGCCTGTCGTCGCCCGGGAGATCCGGCTTGGCGTGAGCGGTATGAGCTGCGCCGCCTGCGTGGCGCGGGTGGAGCGTATCATCAAGGCGCTGCCGGGTGTGGTCGAGGCGACGGTCAATCTGACCACCGAGTCGGCAGCCATCGCCTATCTCCCGGAAACCATCGATCGCGAGCGCATCGTCCTGGCCATCCGTGCAGCGGGATATGAGCCGATCGAGCCCGAGCCGGACGCAGCCGGGGATGCCGTGTCTCAGTCCGACCAGGCCCAGTTGCATCAGGTCGAGGCGCTGGCGGGTCTGCGGCGCGACCTGATGCTCGCCGCTGGATTCAGCCTGCCCCTTTTGTTCCTGAGCATGGCCCCGATGCTGCTGCCCGGACTCGATGCGGCGCTGCACAGACTGGCCCCGATGGTCGTCTGGGGCTGGGTGCAATGTCTGCTCGCCACCCCGGTTCTGCTGTGGGCCGGGCGACGTTTTCTCGTCTCGGGCTGGATGGAGCTTCGCCATCTGGCGCCCGGCATGAACAGCCTGGTCATGCTCGGCAGTTCAGCGGCCTATCTGTATTCACTCGCTGCGCTGATCCTGCCCGAGCGTTTCCCGACGGGCACCGCCAATCTCTATTTCGAGGCGGCGGCGGTCATCGTCACACTCATTCTGCTGGGTCGCACGCTGGAGGCGCTGGCCAAGGGCCGAACATCCGAGGCGATCCGTCGTCTGGTGCGTCTCCAGCCGCCGACGGCCCGTGTGGTGCGCGCGGACGGCGAGACCGAGATCCCGGCAGTGCAGGTGTTGCCGGGTGATCTGCTCGCGGTGCGTCCCGGCGAGCGCATTCCGGTCGATGGCATCCTCGCCGAAGGCGGAAGCCACATCGACGAGTCCATGATCAGCGGCGAATCACTGCCCGTGCGCAAAGGGATCGGGGATGCGGTCATCGGCGGCACGGTGAATCAGACCGGCGCCTTCCGCTATCGCGCCACCCGCGTCGGCGCGGACATGGTGCTGGCGCAGATCGTGCGGCTGGTGGAAGAGGCCCAGGCCGGCAAGCTGCCGATCCAGCGTGTCGCCGACCGCATCGCGGCGGTCTTCGTCCCGCTGGTCATGCTGGCCGCGCTGATTACTGGCCTGATCTGGCTGTGGCTTGGCCCCGCGCCCGTGCTCAGTCATGCCTTCGTCGCCGCCGTCAGCGTGCTGCTGATCGCCTGTCCCTGCGCCATGGGGCTGGCGACCCCGACCGCCATTCTGGTCGGCACTGGGCGTGGCGCGGCGCTGGGGATCCTCTTCCGGCGCGGTGCGGCGCTGGAGACCCTGGCGCGGGTGGATCATGTGGTGCTGGACAAGACCGGCACCCTGACTGAAGGGCGGCCCGCGCTCACCGATCTCCATGCCTTCGGCGCGACGGACGAGATGGCCCTGACCCTGGCTGCCGCCGTCGAACGACACAGCGAGCATCCCATCGGTGCCGCCATCGTTCAGGCCGCCCAGAAACGCGGACTGGTTCTGCCCGCTGTCACCGAACTGGAGGCCGTGCCGGGCTTCGGCATCCAGGCCCGGATCGATGGCCGGCTGGTCGCCATCGGCGCCGGACGCTTCATGGACCGGCTCGGCGTAGCGCGCGCAGTGGCAGCCGAACCGGCTGCGCGTCTGGCCGAGGCGGGCAAATCGCCCGTCTATCTGGCAGTCGACGGAACCCTGCTGGCGGTTCTGGCGGTCGCCGACCCCATCAAACCCAGCAGCCCGGCGGCGGTCGCCCGGCTGCGTGCGCTGGGGCTTGAAGTGACCATGCTGACCGGAGACGGTCGCCGCACCGCCGAAGCGGTCGCCCGTGTGGCGGGCATCGCCCAGGTCAATGCCGAGCTGCTGCCCGCCGACAAGTCGGTCGCGATCCAGCGCATGCAGGCGCAGGGACGGCGGGTCGCCTTCGTCGGCGACGGCATCAACGACGCTCCCGCGCTCGCGTGCGCCGATGTCGGCATCGCCATCGGCACCGGAACCGAGATCGCGGTGGAAGCGGGTGAAGTCATCCTCATGACCGGCGACCTCATGGGCATCGCCGATGCCATCGCCCTCGCGCGACGCACACTCCGCACTATTCGCGTCAACTTCTTCTGGGCCTATGCCTACAATGTCGCGCTCATCCCCTTGGCAGCCGGGGTCTTTTATCCACTGACCGGTTGGCTGCTGAATCCCATGCTCGCCGCCGCCGCGATGAGTCTTTCCAGCCTTTTCGTCGTCACCAACAGTTTGCGACTGCGACGGTTTGATCCGCGTCCGAATGGACAGGATTAAACCGCGTCCAGCGCGACAGGCGTTATTTTCAGTTTGTGTTTAGCTTTGGAGATGTCATCAAAATCAGTGGAGATGCGGTTTAAAATTTTATATTTTTTAATATCTTAAGCCGCGCCCGCGCGAATGGTCGTCAATTCTGCCAAGGCCGACTCAATCCTCAACGATCACATACCGCACCGGGTGCGGTTTAACAGGATTTTTCAGGATTGACAGGATCCTGGAATGCTTTTTCCTGTACTGCCAACTGCCAACTGCCAACTGCCAACTGCCAACTGCCAACTGCCAACTGCCAACTGCCAACTGCCAACTGCCAACTCTACCGGACAAAAACATGAGCGAACAAACCACCGACCTCTTCCAACCCTATCAACTCGGCAGCCTGACGCTTGCCAATCGCATCGTCATGGCCCCATTGACGCGCAGCCGCGCGGGTGCGGGCGATGTCCCGACGCCCCTGATGGCAACCTACTATGCCCAGCGCGCCAGCGCCGGGCTCATCATCAGTGAGGCGTCGCAGATCTCGCCGCAGGGCAAGGGCTACATCCAGACACCGGGCATCTACAGCGACGAACAGATTGCCGGCTGGAAGCGGATCACCGACGCCGTGCATGAGCAGGGCGGCAAGATCGTCATCCAGCTCTGGCATGTCGGGCGCATCTCGCATCCCGATCTGCAGCAGGACGGCGCACTGCCGGTGGCGCCCTCGGCGGTTCGGGCCAAGGGTCAGGTCTTCACCGGCAGCGGTCTAGTCGAGATGGTGACGCCGCGCGCGCTCGATATTGACGAGCTCCCTGGCATCGTCGCTGATTACCGGCGCGCGGCGCAGAACGCGCGTGCGGCTGGATTCGATGGGGTCGAAATCCACGGTGCCAACGGTTATCTGCTGGATCAGTTTCTGCGCGATCAGAGTAACCGGCGCACCGACAGCTACGGCGGCAGCATCGAGAACCGCGCCCGTCTGCTGCTTGAGGTCGTCGATGCGGTGCTCGAAGTCTGGGAAAAGGACCGCGTCGGCGTGCGTCTCTCGCCGCTTTCGCCGGTCAACGACATCGCCGACAGCGATCCGGGGCCGCTCTTCACGCATGTCGTCAGACAGCTTGCGGCGCGCGACATCGGTTTCCTGCACATCATCGAGGGCGCGACCGGCGGCCCGCGCGACACCGGCCACAGCTTCCAGCTCGCCACGCTGCGCCCCCTGTTTTCGGGCACCTATATCGCCAACAACGGTTACACCCGCGATCTGGCGCTGGCGGTGCGGGCGGGCAACGGCGCCGATCTGATCGCCTTCGGCAAACCCTTCATCTCCAACCCCGATCTGGTCGAACGTCTGCGTCTGAACGCCCCGCTCAATCCGCCGGATGAATCCACTTTCTACGGCGGCGACGCGCACGGCTATACGGACTATCCATTCCTCGATCACTCGGTTTGAGCATGTCCTGAAGACCCTTCATTCAAGGAGATTTCGGGAAGGTTCGCACCCGTAATCGAATCTTTTTATGTTTTTAATTCTTAAACCGCGCCTGCTCTGACGGCCGTCGATGCAACCAAGGTTGCTCCAACCCAAAAACATCGCATACCGCACTGGGCGCGGTTTAATGAGGAACCTGCCGATGCTGAACTTCACCTTTCACAATCCCACCCGCATCCTCTTCGGCGAGGGCCGCATCGCCGATCTGGGAGGCGAAATCCCGAGCGGCGCGCGCGTTCTCATCACTTACGGCGGCGGCAGTGTCGTCAAGACCGGCACCCTGGACGAGGTCAAGGCGGCACTGCAAAACGTCACGGTCTTCGAGTTCGGCGGGATCGAGCCGAATCCCACCTATGAAACACTGATGCAGGCGGTCGAACTTGCCCGCCGCGAGTGCATCGATTTCCTGCTGGCGGTCGGGGGCGGTTCGGTCATCGACGGCACCAAGTTCATCGCCGCAGCCATTCCTTTTGTCGGCGAGCCCTGGGATATCCTCGCCAAACGCGCACCGATCCAGTCCGCCGTGCCCTTTGGCAGCGTGCTCACCCTGCCGGCCACCGGCTCGGAGATGAACAGCGGCTCGGTGATTACCAAAGGGGCCACGCAGGACAAGCTGGCCTTCATGCATCCGCTGCTGTTCCCGGTCTTCTCGGTGCTTGATCCGACCAGGACCTATACGCTTCCACCGCGTCAGGTCGCCAATGGCGTCGTCGATGCCTTTGTGCATATCGCCGAGCAGTATCTGACCTACCCGGTCGATGCCAGGGTGCAGGACCGCTTCGCTGAAGGTCTGCTGCTGACCCTGGTCGAAGAGGGACCGAAGGCGCTGGCCGAACCCGGCAACTATGATGTCCGCGCCAATCTCATGTGGACCGCGACCCTGGCGCTCAACGGTCTGATCGGCGCCGGGGTGCCGCAGGACTGGGCCACCCACATGCTCGGCCACGAGCTGACCGCGCTGCATGGACTCGACCATGCGCAGACCCTGGCCATCGTGCTGCCGGCCATGCTCCAGGTCAGACGCACCCAGAAGCGGGACAAACTCCTGCAATACGCCGAGCGGGTCTGGAATCTGCGCGACGGCAGCGAAGACGAGCGCATCGACGCCGCCATCCGGCACACCCGTGCCTTTTTCGAGTCGCTGGGCGTACCGACCCGTCTCGCCGACTACGGCATCGGCGCCGAGGCCATCCCGCCACTGCTCGACAAGCTGGCGCAGCATGGCATGACCGCGCTTGGTGAACGCCAGGATGTCACGCTTGAACAATCGCGGCAGGTTTACGAACTGGCCTTGTCATCCTGACGCCCGCAGACTCGTTGAACGGTTTGACCGACAAGCCGGCTTGTCGGCCATTTGCGGGCCGACTGCCAGCCGGTTGCGCGGCTAAAGACCCGATACGGCTTTTTACGGCAAAACCGTCATATCCCCATCCACCTTTCACCCGCATAATCTGCTATTTTTGCGCAGTGCAGCATTCGGCGCATCTTTTCGCCGTCTGTCCCCTCCCCCAAGAGTAGAAATCGATGCAAAGCGTTTATATTGCCGGCGCCGGTGCCGGTAGCGGGAAATCCGTGGTGGTGCTCGGGTTCATGGAGATGTTGTCGGCTGTCAATCAGCGGGTGGGCTTTTTCCGGCCCTTCGCGCCGCAGGGCACGAAACCGGACAATCTGACCGCGCTCATTCGCAGTCGCTACGATCTGCCTTTCCCGCCCGAGATGCTTTACGGGTGTACCGTCGATACCGCCCGCCGACTCCTCGGCGCCGGTCGCTATGACGAGCTGCTCAAGCTCATCATGAACAAATTCAAGACACTTGAGGAATGCTGCGATCTGGTCGTCTGCGCGGGCACCGATTACAACGGCCTCGTGTCATCGCTCGAATTCGACTTCAACGCCGATCTGGCCAACAACTTCGACTGCCGGCTGGTGGTCGTGGTCAGAGGTTTCGGGCGCAGCCAGTTGGAATCGCTCGACGCCCTGCGCATCGCGCACGAGATGATGCGCGAACGGGGGGGGAATTTCCTGGCGACCGTACTCAACGGCGTGCCGGCGAACGATGTGGACACCCTGACGCGTCATGCCCGCGAGCTGTTCGCCGCGAGTGAGAACGAGGCCATCTATGTGCTCCCGGAACAGACCGCGCTCAGCATGCCGACCATCGCCGAGGTGCGGCAGGCGCTGAACGCCATCTGTCTCTATGGCGAGGGCGACGAACTGAATCAGGCGGTGAGCAATTACAAGATTGCCGCCATGGAGGTTCCGGATTTCCTGAACTATATCGAGGATGGCGCGCTCATCATCACCTCGGGCGACCGCTCGGACATCATCCTCGCCAGTCTGGCGGCGGATGTGTCATCGTCTTTCCCGCGCGTGGCCGGTCTGCTGCTGACCGGCGATCTGCGACCCGCCGAAAAGATGCAGCGCCTGATCGAAGGTCTGCGCCGGACCAAGCTCCCGATCCTGCGGGTGCCGACCGACACCTTTACCACGACCATGAACGTCAGCCGGATCGAGCCGACCATCCTCCCTGGAGACGATCGCAAGATCGCCGCCGCGCTCGGCGCCTTTGAAGCCAATGTGGACGTGGATGATCTGCGCGAGCGGATTGCGGTGCGCCATTCTGATCGCGTCACGCCAATCATGTTCGAGTACGAGCTGATCCGTCGCGCCAAGGCGCGACGCCAGCGCATCGTGCTCCCGGAAGGGGCCGATGAACGGATCCTGCGCGCGGCGGAGATCCTGACGCTGCGTCAGGCGGCCGATCTGATCCTGCTCGGCAACACTGACCGCATCCACCGCCGCATCAGCGAGCTGGGTCTCAAGCTCGACGGGATCCGGATCATCGACCCGGTGACCTCACCCGATCGCGAACGCTATGCCCGAACCTATTTCGAGCTGCGCAAGCATAAGGGGATTTCGGAGCAGTTGGCCTACGATCTCGTGGAGGATGTCAGCTATTTCGGCACCCTGATGGTCTATCACAGCGACGCAGACGGCATGGTCTCGGGCGCGACCCACACCACCCAGCACACCATTCGTCCCGCCTTCGAGACGGTCAAGACCAAGCCCGGCGTCAAGCTGGTCTCCAGTGTGTTCTTCATGTGTCTGGAGGATCAGGTGCTGGTCTATGGCGACTGCGCCGTGAACCCCAATCCCGACGCCGACGAGCTGGCCGACATCGCCATCACCTCGGCGGCCACCGCCGCCGCCTTCGGCATCGAGCCGCGCGTGGCCATGCTGTCCTATTCGAGCGGCGATTCCGGCAAGGGCGAGGACGTGGAACGGGTGCGCGAGGCGGTGCGCATCGCCCGTCAACGGCGCCCGGATCTCAATCTGGAAGGACCGATCCAGTATGACGCAGCGGTGGATATCGAGGTCGCACATACCAAGATGCCCGAGAGCAAGGTGGCCGGACGCGCCACCGTGCTCATCTTCCCCGACCTCAACACCGGCAACAACACCTACAAAGCGGTCCAGCGCACATCGGGCGCGCTGGCCATCGGCCCGGTCCTGCAGGGGCTGAACAAACCGGTCAACGATCTCAGTCGGGGCTGTACCGTGAATGACATCGTCAACACCGTCGCCATCACCGCCATCCAGGCCCAGAACGAAAATGATGCCGCTCAGGAGCACGTACAATGAAGGTGCTGGTGCTCAATTCGGGCAGTTCATCGATCAAATATCAGCTTTTCCGCAGCGCCGACTGGACCGCCATCGCCTATGGTCTGGTGGCGCGGATCGGCGAGAGCGAAAGCGAACTCAGGCTGAACTGGCTCGATGGCGCGGGCGAGCCGCAGTCCAGCCGGAGCAGCCTGCCGATTCCGACCCACCGGCACGGGATCGACCAGATCGTCGCCAGTCTGCGCGAGAGCGGGGCGCTGGCGGATGTGGCCGAACTGGCTGCCATCGGGCATCGGGTCGTGCATGGCGGCGAGCATTTCAAGCACCCGACCATCGTCGATGACAGTGTGACGACGGCGATCCGCGACACCATTCCGCTCGCGCCGCTGCACAACCCGGACAATCTGGTCGGCATTGAGGTGACGCGAACACTCTTTCCCGGCGTGCCCTCGGTCGCCGTCTTCGATACCGCCTTTCACCAGACCATGCCGCCGGCCGCCTATCGCTATGCGCTGCCTGAGTCGCTCTACAGCGAACATCGCATCCGCCGCTACGGCTTTCACGGCACCTCGCATTATTACGTCGCCAAGCGCGCCGCCGCCTTCCTCGACAAGCCGTTGCAGGACTGCAATCTCATCACCCTGCATCTGGGCAACGGCGCCAGCGCCGCCGCCATCCACGCGGGCCGGTGTGTCGATACATCGATGGGTCTGACCCCGCTGGAAGGTCTGGTGATGGGCACCCGCTGCGGCGACATCGACCCCGCTGCGCTCATTTATCTGAGCAGGAACCTGGGACTCGACGCCGAGGCGCTGGACCGGCTGCTCAATCGTCAGAGCGGACTGCTGGGGATCTGCGGCGTCAACGACATGCGCGAAATCAACCGTCTCGCTCAGGAAGGCCATGCCGACGCCGAGCTGGCCATCGGTATCACCGCCCATCGACTGAAGAAATACATCGGCGCCTATTACGCCGAACTGGGCCGGGTCGATGCCGTCGTCTTCACCGGCGGCATCGGCGAAAATGCGGCTGACATCCGCCGCCGCGCCTGCGCCGGGCTGGAGCGTCTGGGGATTGTGCTGGACAAAGCGGCCAATGAAGCCAGCGAGGCGCGTGGCGAGCGTTGCATCAGTCCGCCCGAGGGCGAGGTCCAGGTGCTGGTGATCCCGACCAATGAGGAGCTGGAGATCGCCCAGCAGGCACTGGCGGCAGTGACGGCCTGAGCGTATCGCGCATTCTCCTGATAAATGCAGGATAATCGCGCGGCCCGATAACACGAGAGCGTTAAACGCCACACATCATCCATCAGGAGGTCACGATGCCCGTATCCAGTCCCGCGCTCTGCAAACCCATCGCCTGGTTTCTGCTGTTCACACTCATCGGCGTCTATGTGCTCTATGAGTGGTACGACGACAGACTCCACGAACAGATCGCGGAGAAGGATGAACGGCTTGCGCTCTCGGCCAAAGAGATCAAGAAGGTGGATGCCCGGCGTCTGGAGTCTGAACAGATGCAGGAGGCGCTGCGCGCACAGATCGTCGCACTCAAGGCTGAACATGAGGAGGCGCTCAAGACCGGGGCCGAGCTCGACCGCGACCTGGAGTCGCTGAAAGCGGCCCATGCCGCTGAACTGGCCAGGATCCAGGCCCAGGCCGACCGGATCGGCGGCGAAAAGGACCAGCTTGCCGCCGCGCACGCCGAGCTGCAAAGCCGTTATGAGGAGGCCAGGGAACAGATCATGGCCCTCCAGAACGATCTCTCGAAGGTGCAGAAAGCCATCGCCGCCGCTGCCGCCGCGCATCGGGCGAAGATCGAAGAGCTGGAACAGCACATCAACGAGCGCATCAATCTCTCCCACATCACCCCGATGGATGCCGAGCTGTTGCGCACGGCCCAGGCCGTGGGCGTGCTGCCGCCGGATGAGGCGGTGACCGGGGAACAGCAGGTCATGGCCGAGCAGCTCGCCGCCGCCACGGCAAAACTGGAATCGCTGCAAGCCGAGCATGACGCCGTGCGCCAGCAATTGGCGCAGACGCAGGAAGCGCTCCAGCGCGCCCAGGCCGAATTCGAGCAGGAAAAGACCGCTGCCGCCCTGGCGCTCGACGCCGCCAAAGCCATTCATGCCGAGGCGATGGCCGAGGCCGAAAGCCGGCTCGCCGAACTGAGCGGACAATCGCCGCAAACGGATGAACAGGCCGAGAAGCTGACCAGCTTGCAGACCCAGATCCAAAACGACACCGCGCTGATCGCCGATCTCAAGGCCAGGGTCGCCGACGCGGAGCAAACGGCGACGAATCAGGCGAAGGAAGCCGAGCAACAGATCGCCGCCTTGACCGAGCGTCTGGCTGCCGAGCAGCAGGCACGGGACGAGGCGAAGCAGCAACAGGAAGCGGCGCTGGAGGCACTCAAAGGCACGCTGGACGACACCACGCAAAAGCTGACGGCGACCGAGGCCGAATTGCAGGCGACCAGGACTCAGACGGACTCGACCCAGGACACCAGGGAACAGGCGGATCCGTCCCTGGCACAGGAGATCGAAGCCGCCAATGCCCGCATCGCCGCGCTGGAAGCCAGTCTGGAGCAGGAACGCGCCAGCGCGACCGACGCCCAGGCCAGTATCCGCGCCGAGGCGGAAAGCGCGGTTGCCAGTCTGCGTGCGCTCTATGCCGGTTTTGCCGAGCTTGGCGGCACCTTCACCGAGCGCGGTCTGCTGCTGCGACTGGCGGAAAGCGAACTGCGTTTTCCCCCTGGTCAGGCCACGCTGCCGGCAGGACAGATCGCCAGCCTGGATCGCATCGCCACCCTGCTTGCGGAACAGCCCAGCCTGACCATCCGCATCGAGGGACACACGGATAGCGCAGGCGGCGACGAACTCAATCTGCCGCTGTCCCGCCAGCGCGCCGTCGCCGTCAAACAGGCGCTGATCGAACGGGGTGTGGAGCCGGTTCGACTCACCGCCGAGGGTCTCGGCGCCTCACGCGCCATCGCCAGCAACGGCACTGCCGAAGGCCGCAGCCAGAACCGCCGGGTGGAGATCTACGTGGTCGAGTAAGACGCAGACGCCCCCGGAAAAGCGGGGGCGTTGTTTGATCGGAAATGCGGTCTGATTTTTAAACCGCGCCCCGGGCGATATGCGATGTTTTTGGCTTGGATCGATCTTGGCGGCATCGACGACCGTGAGAGTTGGCACGGTTTAAAATACTAAAAAATATAGAATTTTAAACCGCGTCCCCGCTAAGTGTCGTGGATGCGCCAAACGTCGAATTGACTCGAAACTCAGCATATCGCTCTGGACGCGGTTTAAATGCGATCAATCGTCTTGTGACAGGCGCCGGGCTCCTGACGCTCGGCCTCGACCTCTTCAAACTCCAGCCCCAGACGGACAAAGAGCGCCCGGTCGCGATCAGACTCGGCATTGGGCGCGGTCAGCAGACGTTCGCCATAGAAAATGGAATTGGCCCCGGCGAAAAAACACAGCGCCTGAAGCTCGTCACTCATCTCGCTGCGCCCGGCGGAGAGACGCACATGCGAGACCGGCATCAGGATGCGCGCAGTCGCCACCACGCGCACGAACTCGAAGGGATCAAGCGCTTCAGCGCCGAACAGAGGCGTACCCTCGACCTGGACCAGCAGATTGATGGGCACGGATTCGGGATGCGCCGGCAGATTGGCGAGCTGGCGCAGCATGGAGGCGCGGTCGCGGCGCGACTCGCCCATGCCGAGGATACCGCCGCTACAGGTCTTGAGCCCGACCGCGCGGATGTGCTCCAGGGTATCGAGCCGGTCCTGATAGGTGCGCGTCGTGATGACCTGTCCGTAAAACTCCGGTGAGGTGTCCAGGTTGTGATTGTAATAATCCAGCCCGGCATCCTTGAGCCGCCGCGCCTGCGCCGCCGTCAGCATACCGAGGGTGACGCAGGTCTGAAGACCCATCGCACGGATCCCCTCGACCATCGCCACCACCTGCTCCAGATTGCGGTCGGTGGGATGACGCCAGGCCGCCCCCATGCAGAAACGGGTCGCGCCCTGTGCTTTGGCCGCGCGCGCCGCCGCCAGCACCTCGTCCAATGGCAGCAGACGTTCCGGCTCAAGCTTCGCCTCGTTGCGCGCGCTCTGCGCGCAGTAGCCGCAATCCTCCGGACAGGCGCCGGTCTTGATGCTCAAAAGCGTACTGACCTGAATCCGGTTGGGATCGAAATGGGCGCGATGAACCGTCTGGGCGTGAAACAGCAGATCGTTGAAGGGCAGATCCAGAATGGATTGAATCTCATCGAGCGCCCAGTCATGGCGGAGAGTCGGGACAGTCGGGGATGGGGACATGGTGGATAATCGGCGCGGCAGCATCTGAGCCAGGGCTTGGCTCAGTTCAAGGCCGGCTATGCTAGATTGTCCAGCAAGGTTGTCAACTTATTAAACCGCATCCCACGGACGCGGTTTAGCGGTCTGCACCGGAACAACCACACAACCGCTCAAGCATCAGATAGCCGATCAGCACCAGAAACAGGGATGTCATCGCGTCGCTGAAAAAATGCCCGCCTGACGCTATGCGCGCCAATCCAACCAGCAGCGTGTAAATCAGAGCGATGCCCACCCAGACCGAGCGACGCCCCATCAGGGTGGCGGCGACCGCGATCAGATAGGCCGCCGCCGCGACATGCCCCGAGCTGAACGAGCCGCCCCCCTGATCCGAGATCACGAATGGCGGGGTGAAGCCTTTGCTGCCGTCGAATTCAAGCACCGTGACCGGACGCGCCCGCCCCCAATGCTCCTTGAGCGTCTGATTGACAAGCAGGCCCGGCACCAGGATCAGCAGACACAGCAGCAGAGCCAGTTTGCGCCCGCTGAAATCAAGCAGGCGACGCCCGCTGTGCCGGTTGAACCACCAGAGCGCGATCAGCGACAGATTGACCACCACCATCAGGACCGGGACCGATTCATGCAGCGTCCGCTCCCAGAGCTGGCCTTTGAGCGTAAAGCCAAGTCCGGGGGTGAAAAACAGCCCGGAGATCAGCAGATCGATCTGCGGGAAGAGCAGCATCAGATCGGCGAAGACGAAGAAGGCGATCCAGATGGCGATGGGCACGCCGAGCGATTTCTGGTGGGTCATCAAATGGCTCCGTTGAGCGCGGCAGGAATCCGGGCGGATTGGTTGCCAGTCTATATGGAAACGCGCCGGCCATGACACGAATGGTCATCATGTCACAGATACAATGGCCTGATTGACATGGAGCGCACCCCGCCAATGCCTTATCATCCACATCCCGCCGCCCTGCCGAACCGAAACATGATCCCGCCGCGCGTCATCCTTGCTCATCAATCCGCGATTGCACGGGTTCTGCTCCTGATCTTCGCCTTTTGCGCCTGGTCATTCACCGCGCCAGCCAATCTGGCGCTGACGCTCCTGATCCTGCTGTTTCTGGCCGACATCCCCCGCCATTGGGCGCAACTGCGCCGCGAGCCGGCATTTCTGCTGCTGGTTGGGGCGCTGTTGTGCACCAGTCTGCTGGCGCTGCGCGGCGTCTGGCTCTTTCCCGCCACGGCCTTCGATCAACTGGACGCAATCGGCGCCTGGAGCGCGCCGCTGCTCTTCATCGTCATTGCCTGGTGGCTGCGACGGGATCCGCAGCAGGTGTGGGCCGTGCTGGGCTGCGCCATGCTGGGACTGGTGGTCGGGGTCTTGCGCAAGACCGACTGGTCGCTGACCGCTGAGGTGCTGAACGGGCTGCGCTACGATTTCGGCCAGTCGGCGCTGGGTCTGGCCTTCATCGCCTCAGTCATGCTGCTGGGGCTCTTTCTGTTCCGTGCGCGGATCGTGCAGATCCATCCTGGCGGTCGCGCCCGACCGCTGCTCGGCTGGACGCTCTGGGGGCTGGGACTGGCGCTGCTGCTGGTGATTCTGGTCGTCACCCAGTCGCGCGGCGCGGCGCTGGGACTGGCCGTCGCCGGGGGACTCTATGCCTTTATCCAGAGTCGTTCACGTCAGGGTGAGCGTTCGCCGCGCCAGAAGCGCCTGAGCTTCGCCTTTGCCGCGCTGCTGGTGGCGCTGGCCGTCCTGCTGCTGTGGACGGCCAAAAGCCGTCAGGTCTATGACTGGCAGGAGCTGACAACCGGCAGCCGGCACAGCGAGTTGAGCTATGCCGGTTCGATCTCGACCCGCCTCAATCTGTTGCAGGTGGGCGTGCAGGTCATCGCCGAGCGCCCGCTGCTCGGCTTCGGGCCGGGAACCAGCGCCACCGAGTTTCTGGTGCCACAGCGGATCGTCCCGGTGTCTGACTATCAGCTCGCCCATGCACCGGAGTGGTCGCATCTGCACAGCGTGCCGCTGGAGCTGCTGGTGCGCTTCGGTCTGGCGGGACTGCTGATCGCCAGCGCGCTGCTTGCAGTGCTGGGGCGCGCCTATCGCTCGCTCTGGTCCGATCCCGGCACGGCGCCGGATCTGCGTCTTTTTCTGACCCTGGGCGGGGTCATGCTGCTGCTCTATTGTCTCTACGATTTCCGCCTCCTGAACCTGGATCTGCGCTTTTTCTGCATCCTCTTTCTGGGCCTGCTCTATGGTCTGCATCTGGCAACAGAGGACCGCAAGGAATGAGCATGCACCGCATCGCCCTGATGGCAAGCGATTTCGAGGACGGCGGGGTCGAGCGCAATTTCACCCATCTGGCGCGCGGGTTCGCCCGACTCGGAGTCGAGACCTGGCTGCTGGTCGGCAACCCGGATCATGCCTATCTGCGCGACCTGGATCCGGCGATTCGGGTGCTGCCGGTGCGGGGATCGCGCGCGGATTGTCTGCGTGAATTCATGGCGCGCGAGCGCCCGGAGGCGTTGATCACCGGCAAGCTCAGGGACGATCTGGCAGCGGTCGAGGCGCGCGATGACCTGCCTGCGGAAAACCGGGTCCGGCTGGTCGCAGCGGTCGGCACGCTCATGTCCGGGCGCTTTGCCGCGCATCGCTGGAATCCGTTCAAGACCCTGCGCGAGACGCGGCGCATCCGCGCCTGCTATCGGCGACTGGATGGCGTCACCGCCGTGTCCCAGGCCGTAGCGGAGGATCTGCAACAGGTTTTCGGGATTCGGGAGGTGCCCGTCGCCGTGCTCGCCAATCCCATTATTCCCGACGATCTGGAGGATCTGGCTGCCCTGCCCTGTCATCAGCCCTGGCTGGCCGAATCCAGCGCAGACCGATCCGGCCCGTTGATCGTCGCCCTGGGCGGTCTGCGTCAGGTCAAGGATTTCGCGACCCTGCTGCGCGCCTTCGCCCGGCTTCAGCGGCCTGACGCACGGCTCGTCATCATCGGCGAGGGCAAGGAGCGCGCGGCGCTGGCCGCACTCGCCCGGCGGCTTGGCATCCAGGATCGCGTGGATCTCCCCGGCTTCGTCGCCAATCCCTTTCCCTGGCTCGCGCGCGCCGATCTGCTGGCGCTTTCCTCACGACGCGAGGGTCTGCCCAATGCACTGGTGGAGGCGCTGGCGCTCGGCATTCCAGTGGTGGCGACCGACTGCACCGGCGGCGTGCGTGAGCTGCTGCAAGACGGACAACTCGGCCCGCTGGTCCCGGTCGGCGATCCCGCCGCACTGGCTGACGCCATGACACTGACACTCGACCGGCTGGCAGCCGACGACCTGAACCGGGATCGCCTGCGTCAGGCCGCCGAGCCGTATCGACTGATTCCCGCCGCGCGCGCTTATCTGAATTTCTTCCGCTCGCTCGCCGGGACACCGGCATGAGATCCATCCTCGTCGTTCGTCTCAGCGCCATCGGCGACATCGTCTTCGCCTCGCCGCTCATCACCGCCCTGCGCGGCGCCTGGCCGGAGGCCCGGATCGTCTGGCTGGTTCAGCCCGAGTGCCGCGCCCTGCTGGATCGGCATCCCGATCTGGACGAGGTCATCGTCTGCAACCTTGGGCAGTGGCGGCGTCTCTGGCGCGAGCGTCGCATCGTTGAACTCCTGGCCGAGATCCGCACGCTGCGAACAGCACTGCGCGCCCGGCATTTCGATCTGGCGCTCGACCTTCAGGGACTGCTGAAAAGCGGCGTCCTCACCTGGCTCTCCGGCGCGCGCGAACGGATCGGGCTGGGCTCGCGGGAGGGCAGCCAATGGCTGATGACCCGCGTCCTCCCGCGCGGCGGCGAGGTCAAACGGATCGGCTCCGAATATCGTTATCTGGCCGAACAGATCGGTCTGCCTCTCGGTGATTTCGCGATGACGGTCGGTTATGGCGAGTCTGAATCGGCCTTCGTCGCCGAGGTCATGGCGCGCGAGGGGTTGACCGGGGGTTATGCCGTGCTCTGCCCCTTCACCACCCGTCCGCAGAAACACTGGTTCGAGGACCGCTGGGCCGGGCTGGCATCGCGTATCCATCGCGAGCTTGGACTGATTCCGGTGCTGCTCGGCGGGCCGGCAGACCGTGAGGCCGCCGCCCGGATCGCGGCTGCCGGCGACGGACGGCTGGTCAATCTAGCGGGTCAAACCAGTCTCACCGAAGCGGCGGCGCTGATCGACCGCGCCGCGCTGCTGGTCGCGGTGGACACCGGGCTCGGACACATGGGCATCGCACTCAACACCCCGAGCCTGCTGCTGTTCGGCTCCACCTGTCCATATCTCGACACCACCCACGCCAATGCACGGGTGCTCTATCATCCCCTGCCCTGCTCGCCCTGCAAGCGCCGCCCGACCTGTGGCGGTGTCTTCGACTGCATGCGCCGGATCGGGATCGACGAGATTCTCGCCACTGCACGCGAGGTCATGGCGGTATGAAGATCCTGCATGTCGAAGGCGGGCGTCATCTCTATGGCGGCGCCTTTCAGGTGCTCCATCTGCTGCGCGGGCTGGCGGCAAGGGGTCATGAGAACCTGCTCGCCTGTCCGCGTGGCTGCGCCCTGGCCGAGGCCGCCGCACCGGTCGCCGGGGTGCATGGTCTGCCGATGCATGGCGATGCGGATCTGCTCATGGTTCTGCGTCTGCGCCGGCTGATCCGCGCCAGTCGTCCGGATCTGGTCCATCTGCACAGCCGCATCGGCGCCGATGTCATGGGCGGGATTGCGGCGCGGCTGACCGGCGTACCTGTGATTCATACGCGCCGCGTCGATAACCCCGAACCGCGCTGGCTGGTCGCGCTCAAATATCGGCTGCATGATCGGGTGATCGCCATCTCGGAAGGGATTGGCCGGGTGCTGCTCGCCGAGGGTCTGCCCGCCGAGAAGCTGCGCATCGTGCGCAGCGCGGTCGATTACGCCGCTTACGCCCGACCCTGCGCGCGTGCGGCCATCGCGGCCCGGCTCGATGTGCCCGCCGATGCGCTCCTGATCGGCGTCGTCGCCCAGTTGATTCCACGCAAGGGACACGCCTTCCTGCTCGACGCCCTGCCCCCGCTGCTCGCCGCCTATCCAAACCTGCGGGTCATCTTCTTCGGTCAGGGGCCGCTGGCCGACACATTGAACCAGCGTATCGCCGCGACCGGCCTGAGCGGGCGGGTCCAACTGGCCGGCTTTCGCGAGGATCTGGCCGAGATCCTGCCCTGTCTCGATCTGCTGGTGCATCCGGCGCTGATGGAAGGGCTCGGCGTCTCGCTGCTCCAGGCCGCCAGCGCCAGCGTGCCCATCGTCGCCAGCCGCGTCGGCGGTATCCCCGAGGCGGTGCGCGACGGCGAGAACGGACTGCTGGTTCCACCCGGCGATGTCACCGCGCTGCGCGAGTCAGTCGGCGTACTGCTGGCCGACCCGGAACGCCGCCGTGCATTGGGCGCGGGCGGGCAGGCGCTCATGGCGCGGGAGTTTTCCATCGACGCCATGGTGGAAGGGAATCTTGGGATTTATCGGGAATTTGGACGTTCCCCCTGAAACTTGCGATCACTTTCATCAACCCGTGTCATTTATCGAGCAGGACTAACGCCCCATGCATCGCCCCGGATTCACTTTCGCCAATGTCAGGATTGCGACCAAAATTTGGATCGGCATCGGCATCATCCTCTGTTGCAGCGCCCTGGCCGTCGGGGCCATGTGGTTGAGCATGCAGCACATACAGACCCGGTTCACCAGCTTCATCGAGCACGAACAGAAGCTCGCGGAAGGTTATTCGGGCATGTATGCGCAGGGCTTGCAGATGGGACAGGCACTCCGCAACATCATCCTCGACCCCACGAATCAAAAGGCTTACGACAATCTGGAACAGGCAAGGAACGAATTCAAACTGTTGCAGGAGCAGGCACGAAGCGTTCTCAGCACCACAGATCCGAAACATGCGGGGCTGGAGCAGATCGCGCAGTCGTTCGCGCAGCAAACCGCACTGCATCAACGCATCCTGGCGGCGATGAAGGAAGGCGACCGCGCTTCAGCGCAACAGATACTCAACACGGAAGAAACCCCGCTCTGGCGTTCCATCAAGCAAACACTGCTCGATAGCGGCAAGGAATTCAAAGCCCAGGCCGAAGCCAGCAGCCATGAGGTAGCCGAGATCGTCTCGCGGACGGAACTGACGGCGCTCAGCGGCGGATTGATCGGTATCGCCTTGATCATGCTGCTGGCAGGTCTGCTGATTCGCGCCATCGTGCAACCACTGAAGGCGGCGATCAAAGTCGCGGAGCACATTGCCAGCGGTCATCTGGACGAAGACATCGTGGCGCGGGGTGAAGACGAAACCGGTCAGTTGATGCGCTCGCTGGAAGAGATGCAAAAGGCCTTGCGCCGCTTTGTCGAGGATGTCGCGCGCACCTCCGATCAGGTGAACGAGGCGGCGGCTGATCTGTCGCGCGTGGCGGCCGAGACCGTGCGGGGCTCACTGGACCAGCTCAACCGCACCGATCAGGTCGCCACCGCCATGACCGAAATGAGCGCGACTGTCGCCGAGGTCGCCGGCAACGCCGCAGAGGCCGCCGACGCCGCTCAATCGGCCGATCGCGAAGCGGAACAGGGGCGGGAGGTGGTGCGTATCGCCATGGATGCGATCCGGGTTCTGGCCAGTGAGGTGGAACAGGGCGGAGCCGAGATGCAGGAGCTGGCGGAACAGAGTCTGCGTATCGGCGGAGTGGTGGATGTGATCCGCAGCATCGCCGAGCAGACCAACCTGCTCGCACTCAACGCCGCCATCGAGGCCGCCCGCGCTGGCGAGCAGGGGCGCGGCTTTGCCGTCGTCGCCGCCGAGGTTCGCAATCTGGCCTCGCGCACCCAGACCTCCACGGATGAAATCCAGTCGATGATCCAGCGCCTGCAGACGGGTTCGCAACAAGCCGAAGCGCGCGTGGCCGCCGGTCATGACAAGGCGCAGGTCAGCGTGTCACAGGCCGGAGAGGTGGCATCCTCGCTGGATGGCATTGCCCGCGCAGTGGAGCACATTCACGACATGAATGAGCAGATCGCCAGCGCCGCCAAACAACAGAGCGCGGTGGCAACGGATGTGGACCACAACATACAGATGATCACCCGCATCGCCGACGCCACCAGCCAGCAGGCACAGCGCACGGCGGTCGCTGCCGAACAGTTGAGCGGGCTCTCCAGCCAGCTTCGGAATGTGGTGCAACGCTATCGGGTCTGAGCGCCACAACGATGGCAGGCTCCTGCATATGGCGGACTGGCGCCGGGTCTCATGTGAATCTGTCTGCCCGTCCGCGCGGCGGCGCGCGGGCCGAGACCTCTGCGCCGGTCGGCTACCTGATTTCCACCCGCTCATACAGATCGCGCAACAAAAGAACAGAACGAATCGAGATCAAATCAATCTGTTCATTCAGCTCGCGATAGTCTGTCAGCAGCCAGCGATTTCCCGGCTGACGGCTGTAATGCTCGACCCGGCATTCATCCTGCGCTACCAGCAGATAATCCATCAATGATGGCAGATTGCGATAATGCAGAAACTTGGCGCCGCGATCATAATTCGCCGTGGATTCGGAGAGCACCTCGGCGATTAAAACCGGATTGAGCAGGGTATCGACGTGCGCATCCTCGAATTCCGGTTTGCTGCATGCGACTACCACATCCGGGTAGGCATACATTCCCGTCTCACTGACTTTGACCCGCATATCATTGCTGTAAACCTCGCAGGGTTTGCCGCGCAGTTGCCCATGCAGACTTGCAACGAAATTGATGCAAATCAGATTGTGCTTCCGGCTCGCCCCGGTCATGGCGTGGATCTCGCCATTGACATATTCGTGACGGGTTTCCTGCTGACGCTCCCAGTCGAGATAGTCCTGCGGCGTCAGACGTGATTGCACGTTCAGCATGGCACAATACTCCGGAAAAACAGACAGGATGGACAGGATTGTTTAAGAGATCGGTGGCGCGCTGAGACTACGAGCGTGATGAGGACAGAAGGTACGCGCATTCCATCAGGGCGCGCGGATCGGTGACGACACCATACGATGATGCCGGATATATGGCTGCAACGGCTCCTTCTGCTCAACAGCGATTTTCCTCTTGTATCGCAGGGAACCAAAAGAAGCCCGCTGCTCTGGCATCTCGATGCGCTTGAAATACGATGCATCATCCTGCACGACGCTCTCCGACCGCAATGCAGACTGAAACTTGTGTTCTGAGCAGACTGCATTCATGCTCTGGCCCCTGTACCAGCAGATCCCGCCAGCCGTCTTGCATGAGCCTCCTGCCATATGACCCAACGGCTTAGACAAAGCGATGACGCCCCGTCCCTCCGAGCCATCGCCGCGCGCTTCGCCATCGATTCGCCGCCGGGCGCGATTGAGCCATTGGGCCGGGGTCTCATCAACGACACCTTCAGCCTGCAAGCAGGTGGACGGCGCTATGTGCTCCAGCGCATCAACGGCGCGGTCTTTCCCGATCCCGAGCGGATCATGTCCAATCTGCGGGTGCTTGGCGAACATCTGGCCGGTCAGATGAGTGCCGGGCTGCGTCTGCCGACACTGATCGCGACCCGTGACGGGGCACCCTCGCTACGTGATGCGAATGGCGGTTGCTGGCGATTGATGGAATTCATCCCGGATGCCGTGACCCTGGAGCGGATCGCGGATGACGGTCAGGCGCGCGAGGTCGGTGCGGTGCTCGGGCGCTTCCATCGGCTGACCGAATCGCTGCCCTGTGAACGGCTGGGACTCTCTCTGCCCGATTTTCACGCAACCCCGGTCTATCTGGAGCGTCTGCTGACGCTGGCGGAACAGACCGGGATGACGCTTGAGGATCCTGCTGTCCGCACGGCTCTGGACTTCGTTTCGACCCGGCACGCGCTGGCAAGCGTGCTGGATGAGGCGCAGCGGGATGGACGACTGCGGCTGCGCGTCACCCACGGCGATCCCAAGCTCGACAATATCCTGTTCGACGACGACGGTCGGGCCGTTGCTTTGATCGATCTGGATACGGTCCAGCCCGGATTGATCCAGCATGATCTGGCCGACTGTCTGCGCTCCTGCTGTAATCAATGCGGTGAAAGCGCGGACGGCGATGCGGCGGTGCGTTTCGATCCTGCGCTCTGCGCTGCCATCCTGGATGGCTATGCGCAGGAGATGCGGGATTTGCTGACGGCGGCGGACATCGATCTGCTGTATGACGCGATCCGTCTGCTGCCGTTCGAGCTGGGGCTGCGTTTTCTGACCGATCATCTGGAGGGCGACCGCTATTTCCGGGTCAGCGAGCGGGGACAGAATCTGCGCAAGGCGGGGATCCAGTTTGCGCTGGTGGCAGACATCGAGCGGCAGGAGGCGACGATCCGGACGCTGATTGCTGCCAGATTCGGTCATAATGAACCGCAAAGGCGCAAAGGCGCAAAGGACGCAGAGTAAAACAGGATTTTGCCGTGCGATGAAAACGCGCCTTCGGGCTGAACCCATGACATTCTTTGCCTTCTTCGCGTCCTTTGCGGTTCAAATGGATTGCTCACGATGACCCATCTGCTCGGCGAATTCGACTGCAAGCTGGATGTCAAGGGGCGTCTGATTGTGCCTGCCCCGCTGCTGCGGCAGCTTCCGCCGAACGAGGCCGGGCATTTTGTCGTCAATCGCGGCTTCGAGCGCAATCTGAGTCTTTACCCCTTTGCCGCCTGGGAGCGTATCAGCGAGCGGGTCAACCGGCTCAATCAGTTCGTCGAGAAGAACCGTCAGTTCGCCCGCTATTTCTATCGCGGCGCCACTGAGCTGCGTCTGGACGCCAGCAACCGCCTGCTTCTGCCGCGCCGACTGCTCGATTATGCCGGGATCCGGAGCCAGGTCGTGCTGCTCTGTTTTCCGGCCTTCATTGAGATCTGGGCTGAAGAAGCCTACGGGAACCTGTTCGATATCGAGCCCGCCGATTACGCCCGTCTGGCCGAGGAGATCATGGGCGATGACGGCGTTGGCGCGGATTGAGTGGCGGCGGCTCCCGTGAACCGGAGTTGAGCCAGCGCCCGCTGACGGTCAGGCGGGATGTCGTCACGATTGCACATCTGGAAATAGGCGTCCGCAAAATCGTGATCGGCGCCCAGGATATGCGCCAGCAGCCAGTCGCAGACCATGGCCTGGATCGTTTCGTCAAAGACATGAACGCCTTCAGCGCGCCATTCGCGCAGCATGGCGGTGAACTCAGCCATCAGGATTGCGTGCTCAGACTGGTGCTCGCCGATGTCCGCATAACCGAATGCCTGCATGAAGGCTTCTTCACGCTGAAGATGCGCGCGCACCGCCTCGCCCAGATCGGTCAGCGCCTCGATCAGCGCCAGCGCGTTGCCGTCACGCACGCTGGACACCTCGGGGCTGAAGCGCTGGCAGATCCCGGCAAGATGAGCAATGAGCGCGCGGTGATCCTGATCCAGGGCTTCGATGTTGAGTGACCAGTCTGCGCGCCATGTCAAAAGTTTCAGCATGATGTCCTCCGTCTCACGGACCTCTGAGTGTCCGATCATTGGCAGAAAGCGCCAGCGGTTTGCGGTTGCGATCCGCGTCCGCCGGTCACCGGTATAGTCTGAGAAGACTAGACCATTTTCTGAGACAGTATCGGGCGATAAAGCATTCCGTCCGACTATCGGCAGCCGGAGACGACGCATCAATCGCTGTCGTCGAGTTCCGGATTCCAGCCGGCAGCGCGTGCCTGAGCCACTGCCGCCGCATAGATGCGTGCGTGACGTTCGCGCAGGTCGGGCGGCAGACGGGAGGCCAGATGACCATAAGGCTGCCAGGCATCGCTGACCTTGTCATAAAGCGCATCGATGCCCTGGATGGTCCAGCCCTCGCAGGTCTCGGTTTCGGGAATGATGCCGAACACCCAGGCATCGCGGATGATGTTGGCGGTCGGCGTCATGCCGCCCTGCTCCTGGTTGTGGATACCTTCGTAGATTTTCGCTTTCATGGTCTGTACTCATATCAGGGGTTGCGCGGATAGATCTCGCCGCCGCATCAGCGAGACTGACCCGTTCCGCGTGAATCGGCAAGCCGCCATGTTCGTTTATACTTGGATGCTTTGCGAACTGCTGCGACCCACTCATGCACCGAACCGACGATCTGCGCATCCGCGACATCACCCAAGTCCGCTCGCCGAAGGCATTGCACCAGGAATATCCGCTGTCCGAGCAGGCGGCGGAGACCGTTTACAACACCCGTCACGAGATCCAGCAGATCCTCCACGGCGGCGATGACCGCCTGCTGGTCGTGGTCGGCCCCTGCTCGGTTCACGATCCGCTGGCGGCGCTGGAATATGCCCAACGTCTCAAGCCGCTGCGCGAGGAACTGAGCGAGCATCTGCTGGTCGTGATGCGGGTCTATTTCGAGAAACCACGCACTACGGTTGGCTGGAAGGGGCTCATCAACGACCCGAACCTGGACGGCAGCTTCGAGATCAACAAGGGGCTGGGCATCGCCCGCAAGCTGCTGCTTGATCTCAACGAACTGGGCATCCCGGCGGGCACCGAGTTCCTGGATCTCATCAGCCCGCAGTACATCGCGGATCAGGTGAGCTGGGGCGCCATCGGTGCGCGCACCACCGAGAGCCAGGGACACCGCGAACTGGCCTCGGGTCTGTCCTGTCCCATCGGCTTCAAGAACGCCACCAACGGCGATGTCCGGGTCGCCATCGACGCCATGCATGCCGCCGCGCGTCCGCATGTCTTCATGTCCGTGACCAAGGACGGCCAGTCGGCGATCTTCAGCACCACCGGCAACGCCGACACCCACATCATCCTGCGTGGCGGACAGCGACCGAACTATGACACCGAGAGCGTCAGCATCGCCGCCGAGCAGATCGCCGCCGCCGGCCTCAGCCCCCGGATCATGATCGATTTCAGCCATGCCAACAGCGGCAAGCGTCCCGAAAAACAGATCCGCATCTGTCAGGATGTCGCCGGCCAGATCGCGCGCGGCGACCGCCGCATCATGGGTGTCATGATCGAGAGTCATCTGGTCGCCGGCAGCCAGAATCCGGCCGCCTGCGACGATCTCATCTTCGGCCAGAGCATCACTGACGCCTGCGTCGGCTGGGACGATACCGGGCCCATGCTGCGCGAGCTGGCCGAGGCCAGTGCACGACGACGCGACTGCTGCTGACCGCCGAGTTCGTTCGTACCCGGGTTGAGTCGATAACTGAACACGGAGTGACCTTATGCGACCCGCACGCCCCGCCTTCTCGAATCGTCTCGCGTTTGGCCTGACCGCCTTGTTTGTGGCCACTCAGACCCAGGCCGAACTCTACAAATGCCGTCTGCCCGACGGACGGGTCAGTTATCAGCAGACCGCCTGCGCCGATCTTGCCGAGGGTCAGACGCTCAGTGTGGATACGCGCGGCCCGGATGGCAGTGCATCCGGGCCAACAGGCCAGGATTATTCAGTCGAGAGCCAGTTCAGACAGATGCAGGCCGAACGTCAGACCGCCGAGATGGAGCGTGAGCGGGCACGCTGGCAGGCCGCCGCCGAAGCGCAGCACCAGCAGCGGGCGGCGAGGGACGAGCGTGATCCGGCCAGATGCGCGAAACAGCGCGCCGAGATCGCCAGATGGAAACAGAGGTTGCTGCACGGCTATCGCACGCGCAGCGAGAAAGACATCAATGAGAGCAAGCTCGCCCACCATCAGGCGCTGGCAGAGCGGTATTGCGATTGAGTGATCACTGATCAGAATTGAGCTTGAAACCGAAAAACGATGCAACACAATCGGCTGGCGGCTGGCGGCTGCCACACCGCCGTGGACGCTTCCGCCGGACGCGACTCCTGTTTGTTCACATGCGTCAAGGGCTTAAGTCAAGCCGGGATCGGGATGCCGTCAACGGCTCATGCGCATTCTGGATAAAAACATTATCTTTTTGATTTTTAAGATTATTGTCTGGCCGATCAAAATCCATCCAATCTGTTTCGAGCCCAATAACCGCCTGCATCGAGGCCGCTTGATCCGACACTTATGCACAAACTTATCCACAGGCGCTGTGAGTATCTCAAAAAATCGTATCCGGTCTGAATGTTGCGATCAAATGACGATGCGGTATCGCAGAATTGGCGTCTAACTGCGCAACCCCGGCAACCTTCATTTTGACTGGGGCGTCAAGATAAAATTTGCCGATCCGGCTGATGCGACGCACCACACCCGCTCGGTATATACTGACGCCCCGGCCATGCTCGCCCCGCCCGACATCCAACCAGGGCGCGCGGCTCCACCCGCCGCTTCTTCCCATACCCTAATTCGCTATCGCCCCTGGAGCTTGACCCCGTGATCGAGACACTTCGCAATATCGCCATCATCGCCCACGTCGATCATGGCAAGACCACGCTGGTGGACAAGCTCTTGCAGCAGTCGGGCACCCTCGGCGACCGCTTCGGGCCGGTCGAGCGGGTCATGGACTCCAACGCGCTGGAGAAGGAGCGCGGCATCACCATCCTCTCCAAGAACACCGCGATCCGCTGGAACGACTATCGGATCAATATCGTCGACACCCCTGGTCACGCCGATTTCGGCGGCGAGGTCGAGCGGGTACTGTCGATGGTCGATTCGGTGCTGCTGCTGGTCGATGCGCAGGAAGGCCCGATGCCGCAGACCCGCTTTGTGACCAGCAAGGCGTTCGCGCATGGTCTGCGTCCGATTGTCGTCATCAACAAGATCGACCGCCCCGGCGCGCGTCCTGACTGGGTGATTGATCAGGTGTTCGATCTGTTCGACCGGCTCGGCGCGACCGACGAACAGCTCGACTTCCCCATCGTCTACGCCTCCGCCATCAACGGCTATGCCGGACTCGACAACACGATCAGCGAGGGCGACATGACCCCGCTCTTCGAGGCCATCGTCCAGCATTGCCCGGCGCCCGAGGTCGATCCGGATTCGCCCTTCCAGATGCAGGTCTCGACGCTCGACTACAACTCCTATGTCGGCGCCATCGCCGTGGGCCGCATCCGTCACGGCAGCGTGCGCCCCAATCAGCAGATCGTGGTCGCCAAGCCCGATGGCACGCGCCACAAGGCCAAGATCGGTCTGGTCTACGGCTATCTGGGTCTGGAACGTCACGAGGTGCCGCTCGCCACCGCTGGCGACATCGTGGCCCTGACCGGCGTCGAAGCCCCCGGCGTCTCGGACACCTTCTGCGATCCCGAACACGTTCACGCACTGCCCACGCTGACCGTCGATGAGCCGACCGTGACCATGACCTTCCAGGTCAACACCTCGCCCTTCGCCGGGAAGGACGGCAAATATCTGACCTCGCGTCAGCTCAAGGACCGGCTCGAACGCGAGCTGATCCACAACGTCGCCCTGCGTGTGGAAGAAGGCAACGATCCCGAGAAATTCCGCGTCTCCGGGCGTGGCGAGCTGCATCTCTCGATCCTGCTGGAGAACATGCGGCGCGAGGGTTTCGAGCTGGCGGTGTCGCGTCCCGAGGTCATCTTCCGCGAGATCGACGGCCAGATCTGCGAGCCTTACGAGCAGCTCACGGTCGATATGGACGAGACCTCGCAGGGCGCCATCATGCAGGCGCTCGGCGAGCGTCGCGGCGAGCTGAAGGACATGGTCCCGGACGGCAGGGGCCGGGTGCGGCTGGACTATGAAATCCCCTCGCGCGGACTGATCGGCTTCCAGACCGAATTCATGTCCCTGACCTCCGGCACCGGCCTGAAATATCACGTCTTCGACCGTTATCGCCCGGCCAACATGGGCGGCATCGCACCCCGTCGCAACGGCGCCCTCATCTCCAACGGCACCGGCAAGGCGCTGGGCTATGCGCTCTTCAATCTTCAGGAGCGCGGACGCATGATGGTCTCGCCCGGCGAGGAGGTCTACGAGGGCCAGGTGGTCGGCATCCATTCGCGCGACAACGACCTGACCGTCAATCCGCTCAAGGCCAAACAGCTCACCAACATCCGCGCTGCCGGCTCGGACGAGAACATCCTGCTCACCCCGCCGATCAAATTCACCCTGGAACAGGCGCTGGAGTTCATCGAGGAAGACGAGCTGGTTGAAATTACCCCCAAAGGGATCCGGGTGCGCAAGCGTTATCTCACCGAGAACGAGCGCAAGCGGGCGAGCCGGGGATAAATTGCCCGAAACAGACAGCCACGCACACCTGACTGACCAACGACGACCACATGGACACCCACCCACAGGATCTCTACCCGATCACCGAGCCCTTCGCGATCCATGAATTGGCTCTCGACCACGGGCACCGGCTCTATGTCGAGGAATGCGGACGCCGCGACGGTATCCCGGCGATCTTTCTGCATGGCGGCCCCGGTGCCGGCTGCGAGCCGGCCCATCGCGGTTTCTTCGACCCCGCGCGCTATCGTGCCGTGCTCTTCGATCAGCGCGGCTGCGGGCGTTCGACGCCGCACGCCTCGCTCAACGCCAATACCACCTGGGATCTGGTCGCCGACATCGAGCGGATCCGCGAGCGGCTCGGCATCGAACGCTGGCTGGTCTTCGGCGGCTCCTGGGGCTCGACCCTGGCGCTGGCCTATGCCGAGACCCATCCCGAACGGGTCAGCGCGCTCGTCGTGCGCGGCATCTTTCTCTGTCGGGACGCGGAGATCCGCTGGTTCTATCAGGAGGGTTCAAGCTGGGTCTTTCCGGACGCCTGGGAGGATTTTCTGGCGCCGATCCCAGTGGCCGAGCGCGGCGATCTGCTGACGGCCTATCACCAGCGGCTCACCAGCCCGGATGAGCGCACACGCATGACGGCGGCCCGAGCCTGGTCGATCTGGGAGGGACGGACCGCCACCCTGCTCGGTAATCCGAACATCGAGGCGCATTTTGCCGATCCGCATGTCGCCCTGAGCCTGGCGCGGATCGAGTGTCACTATTTCGTCAATCAGGCGTTTCTCGCCCCCGATCAACTGCTGCGCGACGCCCATCGTCTGGCCGACATCCCCGGGGTCATCGTCCAGGGACGCTACGACATCATCTGCCCCATGCGTTCGGCCTGGGATCTGCATCAGGTCTGGCCGGCAGCGGATTTTCAGGTGATCCCGGATGCCGGCCATTCGGCTTTTGAGCCAGGCATCCGTCGGGCGCTGGTCGCCGCCACCGACCGTTTCGCACGGGAGCTGGCTTGATCGGTCTGCTGCAACGGGTCACTCAGGCCCAGGTCAGGGTGGACGGCGAGATCGTCGGCGCCATCGAACGCGGACTGCTGGTGCTGATCGGCGTGCAGCGCGGCGATACCGAGGCCCGCGCCGCGCGTCTGCTGGAACGCCTGCTTGGTTATCGCGTCTTTCCCGACGCCGCCGACCGCATGAACCTGAGCCTGCACGACATCGGCGGCGGACTGCTGCTGGTGCCGCAGTTCACTCTCGCCGCCGACACCCGCAAAGGCACCCGTGCCAGCTTTACCTCCGCCGCACCACCAGACGAGGGCGCTCGGCTGTTCGACCATCTGGTCGGGCTGGCAGACGCCAGCCATCCGAGCGTCGCGACCGGACGTTTCGGCGCCGATATGCAGGTCAGCCTGATCAATGACGGACCCGTGACCTTCTGGCTGGAGACTTAAACCGCGCCCCTTGCGACATGCAAGATTTTTGGTTTGGATAGCTCTTGGCAGCATCAACCATGTGAGCTGGCGCGGTTTAAGGTGACGCTTAACTTTATCTTCCCGTAACCCCATCAAGCATTTTTCCTGGCACAGGATCTTCGGCCTGACCGATTTTATTGATAAAACGAAAAGGCACTGAAGCAAGCGCCATTCCTTGGTTGATTTGAACAGCAAAATGCAGATGTGGTTCAGAAGAAAAACCCGTATTCCCAGAGTAACCGAGGAACTGCCCGGCCTGCACCGTCACCCCAGGGACAACCTGAGCCCCCTCAAATTGCAAATGCACATAAACAGCCATTGAGCCATCGTCATGCAGGATTCTGATTGAATTTGCCTCTGGCAAATGTTTTTTATCGAGCCCATTTTTATAAAAGTCATTATCGACCGACATGACAACACCTTTTCTTGCAGCATAAAGAGGCGTTCCTTCAGGCATAAGAATATCGACTGCATAGTAATTCCGCTGGTCTGTATGGCTAAATTTGCCGCCGAAGCTTTGTGAGATTCTGAATGACGACCCTGGCGCGATCGGTGGTAAATAACTGATGACAGAAGAGTAGTTTTTTAACGGACGACCAACCACATATTGATACTTCAACCTGAACAGCCAAGGCCTGGTTTGATTGATCCTGCGAATTTGAACAAGAATGCCGGAATTTCCGCTATTAACAACAAAACGACGGGGCAGTTTTGGGATCGCTGATGCGTTTTCGACTTCTGAGAGATTGAATTCAATTTCAACGGGTCCGGCATAATCATTGTGCACAGAATAATCCGCTTGATTATCATTGCCTGAGCGCAATAATTTAATCCGTTCTCTTGGCGCAACATCCAGTCGCGTTATAATGACTTCTTTTTCAGTTTTTGGCTCCCTGTCAGTAAAAAACCATTGACCATTTTCGTCTTGAAATTTGTAAAGTTTTTTGCCGGAAACAGACAATGGAAAAAACAAAAGAAAAATCATTAAAGCGCGGCTTATCATAGTCTTATTCACATCGAGACGCGATTTAGAGCATTGAGGGCATAGAGCAGATCAGCGTGACAGCATCGCCTCCTGCCGCTCCCGCAGCGCCTCATAAAGCTGCGCCGGACCCAGCAGAATATCGCGCAGCCCATTACGCACCTGCTCGGAATCCAAGGCTTGCCTGCTCATGGTGCTGTGTGCCGTGAGGGCGTCCATGATGGCATTCAGCAGTTCGTGCGACAGATCGGGCGAGTTGGCAAACTGTTCCTTGGTATTGCTGGCCGCCTGTTGCACCAGGATCCTGGATTCCAGCAGCTTGCCCTTGATGACGTGGTTGACGTAGATCAGCCGGTCATCGTCGGTCAGTTCACCCTCGAAGAGGTCATTGACCTTGGCGATGATCTCGCCGAGCCGGGCTTTTTCCTTCTCCTGGACCGAACCGCGCCCGACTTCACCCGGTGAGGTGAGCTTGGCGGGATCGCCATCGCTCAAGGCGAGATCCCGCTTTCCCTGATGCTTCAAATTGTGGTGGGTAAGCGTGACCCTGGACAGGTCGATCCCGTCCCGCTCTCGCCCGAATTCCAGCAACGGCAGGAGCCGCCGGTAGAAGATGAAGCGTTTTTCGATGGCGGTGTTGCCGTAATCGAAGATCTGCGAAAGAAAGGCATACACCCGCTGAAAGCTGCCCATGTCCTTCTTGAACAGCATGAGTGCATTCAGCGCGTTCCGCGCCTCCTCGGCTGCCTGATGGTCGTTCTTGGCTTTGGCTGCCATGAGCGCGTTCCGGGCTGACTTGTACCGCTGCAACAGCCGCGACACCACCGGCTCCAGGGCGCCAATCAGGTCACTTTGCCTGGCCTTGGGGTCGAACTCGACCGCCACCACGCGGTTGACCTCAAATTCGTCATAGCAACCGGCGGCATCCAGCTTCATGCGCAGATCGAAAACGAGGTTGGGATCGGTCACACCTGCCAGTTCAGCGGTCTCGTAATACGCCTTGAACGCATCGAGGATGTCTTGCGGATCGTTGACGAAATCCACCACATAGGTGGTGTCCTTGCCCGGATAGGCGCGGTTGAGGCGGGAGAGCGTTTGCACGGCGGCGATGCCGGCGAGCCGCTTATCGACGTACATCCCGCACAACAGGGGCTGATCGAAGCCGGTTTGAAATTTGTTGGCGACCAGCAGGATTTGATAGTCGTCGGTGGCGAAGGCTTCGCGGATACCCTGACCGTTCAGGTGCGGATTCAGGGTCTGGCTGGTTTCGCTGAAGGCGTCCGGGCCGGATTCGGGGTCCGTCACCTCCCCGGAAAAAGCCACCAGCGTGCCGATCTGGTAGCCCTGCTCTTTGATGTAGCGGTCAATCGCCAGTCGCCAGCGCACGGCCTCCAGCCGACTGCCGACCACCACCATCGCCTTGCCGTGACCGTTCAGCAATGGGGCCACATTCTCGCGGAAATGCTCGACCACCACCTGCACTTTCTGGCTGATGTTGTAGGGATGGAGCCGAACCCAGCGCAGGATGCCCTTGAGCGCCTCGTCGCGCACCACTTCCTGTTCATCCCATTCGCGCCCCATGGTCGCCAGACGGAAGGCCAGCTTGTACGGGGTGTAATTCTGGAGCACATCCAGAATGAAGCCTTCCTCAATGGCCTGACGCATCGAGTAGACATGAAAGGGAGCAGGCAGATTGTCGGCGCTGGCGGGCAACGCCGGGTTGGGTCTGCGTCCGAACAGTTGCAGGGTCTTGGCCTTGGGGGTGGCGGTGAAGGCGACATAGGTGATGCCCTTCTGGTCCGCCCTGATGGACATCTGGGCAAGCATCAGGTCTTCGTTGCTGACCTCGCCGCCATCCGCTAACTCCTGTAGCTCTTCCGCCGAGAGCACGCTTCTCAGCTTGGTAGCCGCGTCTCCGGTTTGCGAGGAATGGGCCTCATCGGCAATGACGGCGAATCGCTTGCCCTGGGTTGCTGCCAGTTCCTGCACGGCCTTGAGGGCAAAGGGGAAGGTCTGAATGGTGCAGACCACGATCTTCTTGCCGCCCGACAGGGCCGCCGCCAGCTCGCCGCTCTTGCTGCCCCCTTCGCCCTTGATGGTGGCGACCACGCCGGCAGTGCGCTCGAAATCAAAGATGGCTTCCTGTAACTGGCTGTCCAGCACGGTGCGATCCGAGACCACCAGCACGGTATCGAACAGCTTGTGATGGTGTTCGTCATGCAGATCGGCCAGGAAGTGCGCGGTCCAGGCAATCGAATTGGTCTTGCCGGAACCGGCTGAATGCTGGATCAGATATTTGCCGCCCGGCCCTTCGGCCAGCACGGACGCCAGCAGCCTGCGCGTGGCGTCCAACTGGTGAAAGCGGGGGAAGATGAGCGCCCTGATCCGCTTTCTGGTGTCCCGCTGCGCCACCAGATAACGGCCCAGAATCTCCAGCCAACTGTCCCGCGCCCAGATGTCCTGCCACAGATAGGCGGTGCGGTGCCCGCCCTGTTCATTGGGTGGATTGCCCGCCGCGCCCTGATCGCCCCGGTTGAAGGGAAGAAAGCGCGTGCCCGGCCCCTGGAGCCGGGTGGTCATCCGCACCTCCAGATTGCTGATCGCGAAATGCACCAGCGCCCCCTGGGGGAATGACAGCAGCGGTTCGGGGCTGCCCTGCCCTTTCGGGCGTGGATCGCGGTCGAAGCGGTATTGATCCACCGCATCCTCGACCGATTGGGTGAAGTCGGTCTTGAGTTCGCCGGTCGCAACCGGGATGCCGTTGAGGAACAGGCCGAGATCAAGGGCGTTTTCGTTGTGGAGCGAATAGCGCAACTGGCGCACCACGCGCAGCCGGTTGGCGGCGTAGCGGGCGAGCAGGTCCGGATTCATCGCCAGGGCGGGTCTGAACTGCGCCAGGGCAAGGGAGTGGCGCAGGCCGAGCAGTTCGATCCCGTGGCGCAGCACATCCAGCGTGCCGCGTTGATTGAGAGAGTCCCGCAGCCGGTCCAGCAACACCGCTGCCGCCTGAGGGCCGTGGTTCTTGCTCAGGGTCTCCCATGCCTGGGGCTGGGTCGCCTGCACCCACGCCAGCACGTCGGCGGGAAACAGCGCCCGCGCCCGGTCATAGCCCGCCGCATCGCCGTCGGCATAGAGCCAGCCGTGGGCGGCGAGGTGGTCGCAGATTTCGGTCTCGAATTGGATTTCCTGGTGTAACGTCATGTTAGAGCGCATCCAGACGGGCTAAATGCGCTTCGGGCGATTCCTTGACGAAACGCCCCGCCGCGAGATCGGCACGAGTGGCCGCCAGCGCCGCCTCCAGTTCGCATTCGCGCAAATACTGGTAGTGCGCCAACTCCATCACGACAAATCGATCCTGACCGCCGACTGTAATGACCGCTTCCTCCTGTTGTCTCAGGATGGATTCGATGGCGGAGACACCTTGCGTTTTAAGATCATTCGCTGTGATGTTCGACATGACTCGCTCCGGGGGCTAAGGACGGAGGCGGATTGGGATCATCCGGTTGTTGGTCGAGAGCAAGAAAAATCACTTCCAGGCGACGGCAGTGACGCAATTCGGGCGGAACCGGAATGAACTCCGGTAAGTCATCAAAAATCTGGCTGATGGCAAACATGCGGTGGCTCCTAATGCGTGGAATCCGAAATGAATCCGCGCACGTCGATCTTGCCGGTGACGGCGGCGGAAATCAGAGCGGTACGGCGCTCTTGCAGGAGGATGATCGCGGTTTGGGCTTCGGCGGTGAGAGCGTCGAGCTTGGCGGTTTCACGATCAAGGAAAGCGGCGATATTCAACTGTTCTTCTAACGGAGGTACACCTAACAAAATTTCTTTAGTTTTTTCTTGATTCATAATTCCTATCGTCGAGGCATTTGATAAAAATCGCATAACCTCAGATTTTACAGAAAGCGAGTATGCCAAGAAGTAACCATCAATTAATTTTTGGGGAATTACAGCATTAATTTGTTGATTAGAAGAAGCTGGCTCTTCAATATATCCTACTTTTCCGAGCGTTGCGCCAATGCTTACAATTAATACGCTATGTGCTGGAAAAAGCCTTGCTTCACCAGAAGCTACAGCTTCTTTCGTGATTTTTCTTGCGGATTTTTTTAGAAGCATCGCACCACCGAAATCACCAGGTGTATACCAAACAACTCCATCTTCAATTTCTGTACTTGGCGGCTCATAAGATGGGGTCCCTCCGGTTTCGACGCTTGCTGCAATACGCCTTATTTTCAAGACTTCCCAATGCTCTGGCACTTCTCCCAACCACTCGATGCCTGAATCCTTCATCGGCGCATCAGGATTCAGCCCCTTGGTGACTGCGTGGGAGATAACCGCCTGACGCTTTTCCTTCAGCAGATTGATGAGCCGTTGCTGTTCGGCAATCAGCGCGTCAATCTTGGCGGTTTCATAGTCGAGGAAGGTGGCAATGACTTCCTGCTCCGAAACAGTGGGCAAAGGAAAAGCGAAATCGGAGATCTGAGATGCCGTCAAGAGAGGTTGTGCTGTCTTCGACACACAAATCGAGAAATCTTGATTTCCTATCCAGTAATAACAATAACGACTATTGATATGCTCGTCATTGTCAATGATTAGCACGTTATCTGAAACGCCATATTTTCCCATCGCATAATTCACTGCGCCAGCCGATCCGACCCTGCCAATTAAAACTCTGGGGCAAGATTTTGTCGCATCTCTGGTACTTCCAATAATCCCGTTTGCCCCGTAAAGGGGAAAAATACCATCTTCGTGTTTTTGATCGCTACCGCTAAAAATAGATGCGTGCCATTTTAGCTTTGCAGCAATCCAATGCTCCGGCACCTCTCCCAGCCATTCCACCCCACTATCCTTGTAACGTTCATAGCGCGGAAAGCTCATCGGGCGCCCTCTTGTTGCTCCGCCGCCTCTGCTAGTACAGCGGCGATGGTCGGTCGATCTGCCGGCAGGGTATCGTCAGGGAGATGCTTGTGGAAAGGAAAACCGGGTAGATCCGGAAAATGCGGTGTGCTGTCGTAGCGAAACACGAGACGGTTGTCGCCATCCTGGCAATGATACCGATAGTCCAAGTGCCGCAAGCCGTCCTGTTCGACAACCAGTGCTTCGTTGACTTCCAACAAGCATCCGTGGTCAAAACGCAAGCGGATCCGAAGATTCGCACGGGCGGGGGTCAGGAGTTCTTCAACATAGACATCGATCACCACCCCCCGCATCTGCTCAAGCGTGGTTTCGACCTCCTGAAGGTAGCGGGCGAGTGGATCAAGCGGCGGCATCCAGTATTTTTCCTAATTCCGCACGCAATGCCAGGTAGTGACGATAATCGTTGGCCCATTCGACGGCCTGGGCATCGTCTCGCCAGATGCCTCGACTAAAGCGGTTGAAGAAATCCTCTGAGGACAGCCCCGCTTCCGTTTCGTAGCGGCTCAACCGCTTGGCGATGGCTATCAGCGCATCCAGTGGCGAGTCATACTGAATCGATTGTTTTTGCATGACGGTTTCCTCAAGATTCAGGCCGATAGCCCCTCGATCATGGTCAAAATCCGATCAGTACAGCGTTTCAGATCGGCGTCAATCTCCGCCAGCGGGCGCGGTGGCTCGAAGACGTAGAAATGCCGGTTGAAGGGGATCTCATAGCCGACCCTGGTTTTCTCATGGTCGATCCAGGCATCCGGCGCATGGGGCAGCACCTCGCGCCTGAAATAGGCTTCCACGTCTTCGGCGAGCGGGACATTCTCGGTATCGCGCAGGCGGGTATCGGGTTGCGGCTTGCCCTTCTGCCTGCCCTTGGTGCCAAGCACGATGTTCCCGGTCTCGTCCCGCAGCGGGCGCTCAACCGTGATGGTGCGATAACCGAAGTCGCTGTTCCTGAAGATCCGGGACAGCGGCTTTTTGCCCTCGCGGGTCTCGACACACTGACCAAACAGCCGGGTGATCTCGGCAATGTGTTCGTCCGACAATTCCCGGCGCTTGGAACCCAGACTCTTGCGCATCTTCTGCCAGAAGCCGCTGGCATCGATCAACTGCACCCGCCCCCGGCGATGCGCGGGCTTGCGGTTGGAGAGGATCCAGACATAGGTGGAGATGCCGGTGTTGTAGAACATGTCCGTTGGCAGGCCGATGATGGCCTCCAGCAGATCGTTCTCCAGCACATAGCGGCGGATCTCGCTCTCGCCGGAACCGGCCCCGCCGGTGAAGAGCGGCGAGCCGTTGAGGACGATGCCGAAGCGGCTGCCCCCGTCAGCAGCGGGTCGCATCTTGGAGATCAGATGCAGCAGAAACAGCAGCGAGCCGTCCGAGACGCGCGGCAGGCCGGGGCCGAAGCGTCCGTTGAAGCCCTTGGTCTCGTGTTCCCTGCGAATCTCTTTTTCGACCTTCTTCCACTCCACCCCGAACGGCGGATTGGACAGCATGTAGTCGAATTTGCGGTGCGGGTGGCCGTCTTCGGTGAAGGTGTTGCCGAAGACGATATTGGCGACATCCTGCCCCTTGATGAGCATGTCGGCCTTGCAGATGGCGTAAGACTCGGGGTTGAGTTCCTGCACGAACATGGTCAGGCGGGCGTCCGGGTTGTGTTCTGACAGCGACTCCCCCGCCACCGACAGCATACCGCCGGTGCCCGCTGTGGGATCGTAGAGGGTCCGCACCACGCCGGGTCTGGCTAAAACCTCGTCATCTTCGATGAACAGCAGGTTGACCATCAGACGGATGACTTCGCGCGGGGTGAAGTGCTCGCCAGCCGTTTCGTTGGAGAGTTCAGCAAACTTGCGGATCAGTTCCTCGAACACCAGTCCCATCTGGCTGTTGCTGACCCGATCCGGGTGCAGGTCCAGATTCACGAAGCGTTCGACGACCTGATACAGCAGTCCCGCTTTGGCGAGACGGTCGATCTGGGCGTAGGCGTCGAACCGCTCGAAGATGTCGCGGACTTCCGGGGAAAAGGCTTCGATGTAGTCGAACAGGTTGTCGCGCAGATGATCCTGATCGCCCATCAGCTTCTTCAGGGTCAGGGGCGAGGTGTTGTAGAAGCTCTGTCCCGCCTTGCGGAGCAGGAAGGGCGCGGGATTCACCCCGGCCTTGCGTTTGTCGGCGCATTCGGTCAGCACGGCGTCTTTGGTCGATTCCAGTACAGAATCCAGACGACGCAGCACGGTGAACGGCAGGATGACCTTGCCGTAGTCGGATTGTTTGTAATCCCCTCGCAGCAGGTCGGCGACCGACCAGATGAAGGCGGACAGCGCGGGCTGGTTCATGCGTTCTGGAGCCCTGTTGGTGTGTGCATTGGCCGATCATCAGACGGGGGGATTCCCCGTCTGGTCGATCAATCATACCAACAGCCTCAGCGACCGATGGTCATCCGTTTTGCGGTTCCGCCTTGCGATGCGCGGTTTAAGATTTTTAACGATCTTAAACCACGCCAGCTCTGACAATCGCCGAGACGGCCAGGGTCGGTCCAACCCGAGAACATCGCACACCGCGCTGGGCGCGGTTTAACCAGTCGGGAACCTACCTCGGCAGATCAGAGCGTCCCATCAGCCATTCATCGACAGCGCGGGCGCATTGCCGGCCTTCGCGGATGGCCCAGACGACGAGCGACTGACCGCGCCGCATGTCGCCAGCGGCAAAGATGCCATCGACCGTGGTGTGATAGGCCTGTGAACCCTCGGTGACGCCCTTGACGTTGCCGCGCCCATCCAGTTCCAGTCCACTCTGTTGCAGCTCGGCGAGCATGCCCTGGTGGACGGGATGGAGAAAGCCCATCGCCAGCAGCACCAGATCGGCCTTGAGCACACCTTCGCTGCCCGGCACCTGATGCATCTGCATACGCCCGTCGGCGTCTTTCTCCCAACGCACCAGGCCATAATTGACCCCGGTCACGCGGCCTTCGGCATCGCCGGTGAAGGCGTGGGTGGTGACGTTCCACATGCGCTCGCAGCCTTCTTCCTGCGAGCTGGAGGTGCGCATCCGGTTGGGCCAGTTGGGCCAGGTGACGCCTTTGTTTTCCTTCTCGGGCGGACGGTCCAGGATCTCGATCTGGGTGACTGATTTGGCACCATGGCGGTTAGAGGTGCCGATACAGTCCGATCCGGTATCGCCGCCGCCGATGACGACCACATGCTTGCCCTGGGCGCTGATGAAGTCCTCGTCCGGGACATGGACGCCCTGCACCCGCTTGCTGTTGCGGGTGAGAAAGTCCATGGCGAAGTGGACGCCGCTCAGGTCGCGTCCCGGCACCGGCAGATCGCGCGGCTGTTCGGCGCCGCCGGCAAGGATGACGGCGTCATACTCGGCGCGCAGGGTGCTGACCGGGATATCGGCGCCGATATGGGCGTTGGTGTGGAACTCCACGCCCTCGGTACGCATCTGGGCCATGCGGCGGTCGATGAGCGTCTTGCTCAGTTTGAAATCGGGGATGCCATAGCGCAGCAGACCGCCGATGCGGTCGGCCTTCTCGAACAGCGCGACCTGATGTCCGGCGCGCGCCAGTTGCTGGGCGGCGGCAAGTCCGGCTGGCCCCGAGCCGACGACGGCCACCCGCTTGCCGGTGCGCCGCTCAGGCACCTGGGGCTTGATCCAGCCCTGTTCCCACGCCTTGTCGATGATGGCGCACTCAATGGTCTTGATCGTGACCGGCTTGTCGTCGATGTTCAGGGTGCAGGATGTCTCGCAGGGTGCGGGACAGATGCGTCCGGTGAACTCGGGGAAGTTATTGGTTGAGTGCAGCACATCCAGCGCGGCCCGCCAGTCGCCCCGATACACCAGATCGTTCCAATCCGGGATGATGTTGTTGACCGGACAGCCCTGATGACAGAACGGGATGCCGCAGTCCATGCAGCGGGCACCCTGCTCGCTCGCCTCCGCGTCTTTCAGCGGGATGACGAACTCGTTGTAATGCACGACCCGGTCGGCGGCCGGCTGATAGCGCCGGTCGCGACGGCCGTATTCCATGAATCCGGTTGGCTTACCCATGATCCACAATCCCCTTCGACGGCTTGATGGTCCGTGGCGGACGACGCTCGCTGGCCTGCATGTCTTCGAGCGCCTGCCGGTAATCGACCGGCATCACCTTGACGAACTTGGGCAGATAGCCCGCCCAGTCGTCGAGGATGCGCCGCGCCACGGCAGAGTTGGTGTAGTGCAGATGCTGTTCGATCAACTGTCTGAGACGCTGCGCATCGTAACGGCTCATGTCGCGGCTCAGATCGACGCGCCCGTGGGTCTCCAGATCCCCGCCCTGATGGTCGAGCGCCTCCAGGGCGTCGTCCTCCTGAGCGATGGGTTCGAGTTCGACCATCGCGAGATTGCAGCGGTCGGCGAAACCGCCGTCCTCGTCGAGCACATAGGCGATACCGCCCGACATGCCGGCGGCGAAGTTGCGCCCGGTCTCGCCGAGCACCACGGCGATGCCGCCGGTCATGTACTCGCAGCCATGATCGCCAACGCCTTCGACGACGGCGGTTGCGCCCGAGTTGCGCACGCAGAAACGCTCGCCAGCGACGCCCCGGAAGAAGCACTCACCGCTGATCGCACCATAGAGCACGGTGTTGCCGACGATGATGTTCTCTTCGGCCCTGTCGATGGCTGAGTTGGCTGGCGGATAGATGATGAGACGTCCACCCGAGAGTCCCTTGCCGACATAGTCGTTGCCCTGACCTTCCAGCTCGATGGTCACGCCGCGCGCGAGCCAGGCGCCGAGCGACTGGCCGCTGGTGCCACGGGCCTTGATGTGGATGCTGTCATCGGGCAATCCGGCATGACCGTAGCGTTCCGCGACCCGACCCGAGAGCAGTGCGCCAAAGGTCCGGTTGTTGTTGCGAATGTCGATGTCGATCTGCACCGGCCTGCCGTCCTGGAGCGCGGGCTGGGCCTGACGGATGAGTTCGTGATCCAGTGCGTGCTCGATCCCATGTTCCTGGGCCTCGCAGTGATAGACCGCGACCTCGGGGCCAACTGCCGGCTTGTGCAGCAGACGCGAGAAATCCAGACCCTGCGCCTTCCAGTGCGCGATGGCGCGGCGCATCTCCAGTCGGTCGGACTGGCCGATCATCTCGTTCAGGGTGCGGAAACCGAGTTTCGCCATCAACTGCCGGACTTCTTCGGCGACGAAGAAGAAATAATTGATGACATGTTCCGGCTTGCCGGTGAATCGCTTGCGCAGCTCGGGATCCTGAGTCGCCACGCCCACCGGACAGGTGTTGAGATGACACTTGCGCATCATGATGCAGCCTTCGACGATCAGCGGCGCGGTCGCGAAGCCGAATTCATCCGCACCCAGCAGGGCGCCGATGACGACATCGCGCCCGGTGCGCAGACCGCCGTCCACCTGCACCGCGATCCGTCCCCGAAGCTGGTTGAGCACCAGGGTCTGATGGGTCTCAGCCAGACCGATTTCCCACGGCGAGCCGGCGTGCTTGATCGAGGTCAGCGGACTGGCGCCGGTGCCGCCCTCGTAACCCGAGATGGTCACATGGTCGGCATGGGCCTTGGAGACGCCGGCGGCAACCGTACCGACGCCGATCTCGGACACCAGCTTGACCGAGATCCGCGCCTGCGGATTGACGTTTTTCAGGTCATGGATGAGCTGCGCCAGATCTTCGATGGAATAGATGTCGTGATGCGGCGGCGGCGAGATCAGACCCACGCCGGGCGTGGAATGACGCACCCGCGCGATCTGGGGGCTGACCTTGTGACCGGGCAACTGACCGCCCTCGCCCGGCTTGGCGCCCTGCGCGATCTTGATCTGGAGATCGTCGGCGTTGACCAGATACTCGGTCGTCACGCCGAAGCGCCCGGAGGCGATCTGCTTGATGGCCGAGCGTTCGGGGTTCGACGAACCATCCGCCAGCGGCTGGTAACGCTCGGGCTCTTCGCCGCCCTCACCGGTGTTGGACTTGCCGCCGATGGCGTTCATCGCCTTCGCCAGGGTCGAATGCGCCTCGTAGCTGATCGAGCCGAACGACATGGCGCCGGTCGCGAAGCGTTTGACGATGTCTTTGGCCGACTCAACCTCATCCAGGGGGATCGGCTCGGGCGCAAACTTGAAGTCCATCAGACCGCGCAGGGTCAGCAGCCGCTCGGACTGCTCATCGATCAGACGCGAGTAGTCACCGAAGGTCTTGAAATCGCCAGCGCGGGTGGCGTGCTGGAGCTTGGAGATGGTCTCCGGCGTCCAGACATGATCCTCACCGCGCAGCCGGTAGGCATAGTCGCCGCCGACATCCAGATGCTTGCGATAGATCTGCTCGCGGCCATAGGCCTGGGCGTGCCAGCGCACCGCTTCCTCGGCGACCTCGCGCAGCCCGATGCCTTCCACCCTGGATTGGGTGCCGGTGAAGTACTGCTGGATGAAGGGGCTGTTGAGACCGATGGCATCGAAGATCTGCGCGCCGCAATAGGACTCCAGCATGGAGATGCCCATCTTCGACATGACCTTGAGCAGACCCTTGCCGATCGCCTTGATATACCGCTTCTGCGCCTCTTCGAAGGTGAGCGGCTGCGGCAGGCTCGGCAGCAGCGACTGGATGGTGTCGAAGGCGAGATAGGGATTGATCGCCTCGGCGCCATAGCCTTCGAGGGTGGCGAAATGATGGACCTCCAGCGCCGCGCCGGTCTCGACCACGATCCCCGAGCTGGTGCGCAGCCCGCGCCGGATCAGATGATGGTGCACCGCCGAGGTCGCCAGCAGCGCCGGAATCGGGATGTGATCCAGATTGGTGTTGCGGTCGGACAGAATCAGGATGCTGTAGCCGGCCAGCACCGCCTGTTCGGCCTGATCGCAGAGCCGGTCCAGGGCGGACGCCATGCCTTCGGCACCCTCGGTCGCCGGGTAGACCATGTGCAGGGTCTGGGTGCGGAAGGCACCGCCAGCACTGTATTCGATGTGCCGGATGCGCTCCAGATCCTGATTGGTCAGGATCGGCTGCGGCGCCTCCAGTCGCCAGTGGCTGCCGGCCTCGTTGATCCCGAGCAGGTTGGGTCGCGGGCCGATCATGCACACCAGCGACATCACCAGTTCTTCGCGGATCGGATCGATCGGCGGGTTGGTGACCTGCGCGAAGTTCTGCTTGAAATAGGTCGAGAGATGTTTGGACCGGCTGGAGAGCACCGACACCGGGTTGTCCGCACCCATCGAGCCGGTCGCCTCCTGGCCGGTGAGGACCATCGGCATCAGCAGGAACTTGATGTCTTCCTGTGTATAACCGAACGCCTGCTGGGCATCCAGCAGCGTGGCATCATCCGGCGACATGGGACCGACGCTGGTCGGCAGTTCGTCGAGCCGGATCTGGGTCTTTTTGAGCCATTCGCCATAGGGCTTGGCCTCGGCGAGCTGGGTCTTGATCTCGGTATCGTCGATGATGCGACCCTGCTCCAGATCGATCAGCAGCATCCTGCCCGGCTGGAGACGCCATTTCTTGACGATGCGGTCCTCGGGGATATCAAGCACGCCCATCTCGGAGGCCAGGACGACCACGTCATCCTTGGTGACCAGATAGCGTGCCGGACGCAGACCGTTGCGGTCGAGCGTGGCGCCGATCTGGCGTCCGTCGGTGAAGGCGATCGCCGCCGGCCCGTCCCAGGGCTCCATGAGCGCGGTGTGATATTCGTAGAAGGCCCGGCGCTTCTCGTCCATCAGCTTGTTGCCGGTCCAGGCCTCCGGGATCAGCACCATCATGGCATGGGCCAGCGAATAGCCGCCCATGACCAGCAGTTCGAGCGCATTGTCGAAGCAGGCCGAATCCGACTGGCCTTCCGGGATCAGGGGCCAGATGCTGTCCAGTTCATCGCCGAGGATGTCCGAACGCATGGTATGACGGCGCGCTGCCATCCAGTTGACATTGCCGCGCAGGGTGTTGATCTCGCCGTTGTGGCAGATCATGCGGAACGGATGGGCCAGATCCCAGGTCGGGAAGGTGTTGGTTGAGAACCGCTGATGGACCAGGGCCAGCGCCGAGGTGAAACGCTCGTCACTGAGATCGCGGTAATAGCGTCCGACCTGATCGGCGAGCAGCATGCCTTTGTAGTTGATGGTGCGCGATGACATGGAGACCATGTAATAGGCGCTGCTGTTGGCGCTCGACTCGCGGATCTGGTTGTCCATGCGCTTGCGGATCAGGAACAGCTTGCGCTCGAAGGCGTCCTGATCGGGACAGTTGGCGCCGCGCGCAATGAACACCTGACGCACCATCGGCTCGGAAGGCAGCACGCTCAGACCGAGATCGCTGTTATCGACCGGTACGTCGCGCCAGTGGAGGACGGTCTGGCCGCCTTCCTCAAGCATGCGCGTGACGGTCTCTTCGATGGTCCGGCGCGCGGACTCGTCCTTGGGCAGAAAGACCATGCCGACGCCATAGTCGCCAGCGGGAGGCAACTCGACATCCAGCACGGCGCGGAAAAAGGCGTCGGGGATCTGTACCAGAATACCCGCACCGTCGCCGGCCTTGGGATCGGCGCCAACGGCGCCGCGATGGTTCAGACGCTCAAGGATCTCAAGCCCCTGCCGAACGATGGCATGGCTCTTCTGATTCTTGATATGACAGACAAAACCGACGCCGCAGGCGTCGCGCTCGTTGGCCGGGTCATAGAGACCCTGTGCGGGTGGCAAGGCACGCAGGCTCATCGCTGACCTCGTTGATACCTGGGATAAAGGGTTCCGATTGTGGCATGGCTGGCGGCCGGACGATGCAGATTTCCCGCCTCCGCTGGAGCGCAACACAATCGCCTGATCCGATGATCCGGATGTTTTTCGGTTGAAGACAGCAGGCGTGCCACAGGAAAAATCATCGATTCATCGCGGAACCGCGAATCATACCCGCTAAACCGCGTCCAGAGCGAGAGGCGGAGTTTCGAGTCCGGCTTTCGATCTGGTCAGTGCCGGTCGGTTTCGGGCATGATGAGCCTCGCGCTGCCGACCCCGTTCCGGCGCGCGCTGCTTCCCGGACGACTGGTTCCGGGGCTGACTGTAAATAATCAATGCGCGCCAGTTCTTGCGGATGACGGATCCGCGCAGGCCGCGCGAGGTAGTGAGTGATGGTCGCAAGTCTCAACGAGAAGCTGGAATCCGCCTACCAGGAAGTCTTACGCCGCAATCCGGGCGAAATCGAGTTCCATCAGGCGGTCCGCGAGGTACTCGAAACCCTGGGGCCGGTGCTGGCCAAGTATCCCGAATTTGCCGAGCACAAGATCATTCAGCGCATCTGCGAGCCGGAGCGTCAGATCATCTTCCGCGTACCCTGGCAGGACGATCAGGGCCAGGTGCAGATCAACCGTGGCTTCCGCGTCGAATTCAACAGCGCTCTCGGCCCCTACAAGGGCGGACTGCGTTTTCATCCCTCGGTCTATCTCGGCATCATCAAGTTCCTGGGCTTCGAGCAGGTCTTCAAGAACGCGCTCACCGGCATGCCGATCGGCGGCGGCAAGGGCGGCAGCGACTTCGACCCCAAGGGCAAGTCAAACAGCGAGATCATGCGCTTCTGCCAGAGTTTCATGACCGAACTCTATCGCCATCTTGGCGAATATACCGACGTGCCAGCCGGCGACATCGGTGTGGGCGGGCGCGAGATCGGCTATCTGTTCGGCCAATACAAGCGCATCACCAATCGCTATGAGTCGGGCATCCTGACCGGCAAGGGTCTGGATTGGGGCGGCAGCCGGGTACGCACCGAAGCCACCGGCTATGGCACCATCTTCTTCGTCAACGAGATGCTCAAGGCGCGCGGCGACGGACTGGAAGGCAAGACCTGCGTGGTCTCCGGCTCGGGCAATGTCGCCATCTATGCGATCGAGAAAGCGACCGAACTCGGCGCGAAGGTCATTGCCTGCTCCGATTCCAATGGCGTCATCATCGATCAGAACGGGCTCGACCTGGATCTGATCAAACAGATCAAAGAGATCGAACGCCGACGCATCAGCGTCTATGCCCAGGAGAAGAAGGGCGCGACCTATCTGGAAAGCGGCAACATCTGGACCATCCCCTGTCAGGTCGCCCTGCCCTGCGCGACCCAGAACGAACTGCACGGCAAGGATGCCGAAACGCTGGTGAAAAACGGCTGCATCGCGGTCGCCGAGGGTGCCAACATGCCGACCACGCCGGAAGGCATCCGCGTCTTCCAGGAGTCCGGCATCGCCTACGGCCCCGGCAAGGCCGCCAATGCCGGCGGGGTGGCCACCAGCGCGCTGGAAATGCAGCAGAACGCCAGCCGTGATTCCTGGTCGTTCGAGTACACCGAGCAGCGGCTTCAGGACATCATGATCAACATCCATCGCAACTGCCATGAGACCGCTGCGGAGTTCGGCGCGCCGGGGAACTATGTGGTGGGCGCCAACATCACCGGCTTCTTCAAGGTCGCCCGCTCGATGGTGGCAATGGGGTTGATTTAGGCGAATTGCTGAATAGACAGGATTAACAGGATTTTCCAGGATGGATAGAACTTTTCTGGTCACGAAGCTCCAGCTTCGTGACTTCAGCAATGAAGCTCTGCTTCACGAGGCAGTGGCTTCGAGCCTTCGCCGGGATCGATCAGATCGCTCCTCCTCGGATTCGCGAAGCGGAGCTTCGTCTTGCGGGTGACGAAGCGTCGCTTCGTCACCAGGTCCATCCTGTTAATCCTGTCAAAAGCTATAACACACCAGCCGCTGACTGAGGATGTCCGCCGCGACCCGCAGTCCGCACCCGCGCACGTCCCAGGCGCGGATCGCGGCGGCGACGGCAGGCGTTAGCGGCTCATCATCCGGATTGTCGGGGAGCGGCAGTCGGATAGGCGCGGGCTGGTCATCGAGCCACTCGGGGCGATACCGTCCGCCGCTCGCGTGCGGGAAGAGCGCCACATAGGCGATGCGCGATTCCACCAGATCCTGAAAGAAGTGCGAGCCGAACGAGAGATCCGGCACCATGCCGCCGCCGAGTTCGGCCACCTCGGCCAGGATCGCCACCTGACTGATGTCGGCAAAACGGATCGGCACCCCCAGTTCCGGGGTGCTGGTGCCCCAGCGTCCCGGCCCGATCAGCAGGGTCGGACAGTCGTCACGGCGATCGATCTGACAGTTGAACTGGCCCACCAGCCGAGCCACCGCGAATTTCTCCGACTGACTCAGGGCGCTGTAGCGTGGTCCATCGACCTGGATCACCCGTGCCAGCGGCTGATCGATGTTCCCGCCCATGAAATGCCCGTCGCTGGCGAACAACAGCCGATGCTCGGGCACCTCGCCCGGCATTTCCACCCGCTGACTGACGCCGAGCGTCTGCAAGGGCCGGCACTGCACCAGATTGAAGGTCGGCGTGCCTGCCTCGTCCAGATGCAGGGTGAATTCAACATCCACCGGATAATCGTAGGCCGTCTCCAGGGTCTGGAGCAGCCGGCGCAGCAGCGGCACGAACGCGGTCTCGCGCAGCAGCGGGGCGAAGGTCAGACGCCAGACCGGATCGCGCGCACGTTCACTGGTCTCGCGGTCGAGTTCAGCGCACCAGCGCAGCGGCAGATCGAGACCGGATCGGATCAGTTGACGCACGGAGACCGTGCGCAGGCGGTTCTCGCCGATGTCGAGCAGATCCAGCTCATGCTGTGAGAACTGCCGGGCATCGTCGGCATCGCGGAAAGGCCGCTTGTGCGGTCGGTCGAGCGCGACCACGCAGGCATGATCGCCTTCGATGCGATCCACCGCGCGCGTACCAAGCCCCATCACCAGCCGCACCATCCCCGCCGCCGGATCCATGCCCGCCTCCCAGACGAAGGCATTGCGCGAGACCCCGACGCCTGCCGCGTCCGGGAAGTAGCAAGACCCGTGATAACGCCCGCTGACCCGCTGGAGCAGCAGCGCCATCGGTTCTTCCAGATCCTCCAGCCCGCGCTGACGACGGTAGGCCAGCGCGTCGTCGCTCAGGGTGCTGGCGAAGACCTGACAGATCGCCGACTCCAGTTCAGCCAGACGCTGTTCGGGTGAACCCTGATTGACACAGAAAATGCTCTCGTATTTGCCGGCAAAGGCGTTGCCAAAGCCGTCTTCAAGCAGACTGCTGGAACGCACCAGCAGCGGATACTGGCCGAAATAGTCCAGCATCCGCGCCAGCTCCAGCTGGACCTCGTCGGGCAGACGGCCCTGGCGCATGTCGGCATGCAGCGAGCGGGCCTCGCTGAAATAACCCTCGGGGGTGCGCTGGCGCATGATGCGCGGCCACCAGCCATTGTGGACCAGGAAGGAATAATAGACATCCGAACCAAGATAAAAGGAATCGTGCGGTTCGAGATGACGCGCCCAGAGCGCGGGATCCTGACGGCAGAGGATCCGACGCGCCAGCAGCATCCCGACCGCCTTGCCGCCCAGATAACCGCTGCCGATCATGCGCGCACGGATCGCCAGCAGATCGCGCAGACTCAGATAACGACGCGCCAGTCCGATCATGCGCTCGTCGCGCCCGATCATGGCCTGATAGAGCCGTTCGAGCAGCGCGCCCTGATGATCGCTGTCGGCCTCTCCAGCGACCACATCGGCAGCATCCAGAAACAGCCGGTCCCAATAATCGAGTTGACGTTGCGCCGTCTCGCCCCGGCGACGCTCCAGATCGGCCTGGAGACGGGTCGCGTTACAGCTATCGATCACCGGCGCGAACCGCCCGTCATCCTGGATGTGCGGCAGAAACAGGGTCGGCGACTGACGCTGCCAGACCTTCACCGGCTGGACATAACGCGCCTCGTCGGCGCGGCGTACATCGATCAGCACCTGCGTGGTCTCGCGGATATGCGCCATCGTGGTATGGCTGTGACGGTGCGCAAGCAGCCCGAAATAGGCGACCGTGTCCAGCTCATAGAGATAGGGACAGACCACACGGAACAGATTGCCGACCATCAGATCGGTCGCCCAGGCCGAGAGCAGATCCGAGAGACAGTCGAAGACATAGAAGGCGCCGCGCCCGTGATCGGTGATTAACCGGTAGACATGGCGGGTGAACGCCTCGAAGCCCCGCAGCGCATCAATCTCGATGATCTGGATATGTGGCCCCGGCGCGACCAGCGGGGCATGATGCCCGAAACGCAGATAGATGATGGAACGCTCGCGGGCTGCTGCCGCTGCGACAAAGGGTGTGACGAAGCGGCGGTAATCCTCAATGTCCTCGACCCGCCAGACCACGTTGTCGCCGATGCGCAGACCATCGAGAACGGTATCCAGGCCGGAGAAGCCGGTGGAGACGGGCTCGGGTGTGTTGGGCATGGCGTTGCGCTCCGCTCAACCTCTTCGTGTCCTTTACGCCTTTGCGGTTCCGATTCCGAACCGAGGCGAAAGCCTGCCTGACCGTCAGAAAGCGTGAGCCGCCAGCGTCTCGCACAGCAGATTCGGATCGAACTCAGCCGTCACCACCGCCTCGCCGAGCTGGCGCAGCAGCACCAGCCGCAACTGGCCGTTCAGCACCTTCTTGTCCACGGCCATCAGATCGATCAAACGCTCGGCGGACAGCTCGTTCGGCGCCGCACAGGGCAAACCTGCGCTGGCGACCAGACGGCGCACCCGCTCCAGCTCGGACTCGGTCAGCCAGCCGAGCCGAGCCGACAGATCGGCTGCCAGACACATGCCCGCGCCCACCGCCTCGCCATGCAGCCAGTTGCCATAGCCCGCGCCGGTCTCGATGGCGTGGCCGAAGGTGTGCCCGAAATTCAGCAGCGCCCGCTCGCCGGTCTCCAGTTCATCCGCCGCAACGATCTCGGCCTTGATCTCGCAGGAGCGGCGGATGGCGTAGGCGAGCGCGTCGGCATCACGACCGAGCAGTTCGGCCATGTGCGACTCCAGCCAGTCCAGAAAGGCCGCGTCGCGGATGAAGCCGTATTTGAGCACCTCGGCCAGACCGGCGGACAGTTCGCGCTGCGGCAGGGTTTCCAGGGTTGTGGTATCGGCGATCACCGCCCGGGGCTGGTAAAACGCGCCAATCATGTTCTTGCCGGACGGATGATTGATTCCGGTCTTGCCGCCGACTGATGAATCCACCTGGGCCAGCAGGGTCGTCGGCACCTGAATGAAGGCCGCGCCGCGCTGATAACTGGCGGCGGCAAAGCCGGCCATGTCGCCAATGACTCCGCCGCCCAACGCAATCAGAGTGCAGTCACGCGCGAAACGCTCGGCGAGCAGGGCGTCGAAGATCCAGTTCCAGACCTCCAGCGTCTTGTATTGCTCACCGTCGGGGAGGATGACCTCGCGCACCCGATACTCGGTCAGCGCCTCGCGCAGCGGATCCAGATAGAGCGGCGCGACCGTTTCGTTGGTGACGATCATCACCTGAGCGCCCTGAAGATGCGGACGATAAAGGTCCGGGTTTGACAGCAGGCCGGTGCCAATCTGGATGGGATAGGCGCGAGCACCGAGTGCGACGGTTAATGTCTGAGGCATGAGAGTACACCTAATCAATGGACAGGATTAAACCGCGCCCAGTGCGACATGCGATGCTTTTGGGTTAGCTCGACCTTGGCAGCATCGACGGACGTTAGAGCTGCGCGGTTTAAAATATTAAAAAATATAAAATTTTAAACCGCATTCCCACCAATGGCCGTCGATGCGCCAAACGTCGAACTCACTCGAAACTCAACATCTTGCTCTGGACGCGGTTTAACAGGATTAAAAACAATGATTTAAAAAAATCCTGTCCATCCTGCGAAATCCTGTTAATCCTGTCTATTCGATGCGTGTCCAGATCTGTGCTGTTCAGGAAATCGCCTACGTTTCCTCAGAGGTCAGCCGGCGGCAGATTTCCTTGACGACTGAACTGGTGCCGCGCTTCTCGGTGGAGACCACCATGTCGGCCACCTGACGATAGAGCGGCTCGCGCGCTTCCATCAGATCGCGCAGCCGGGTCAGCGGATCTTCGGTTTCCAGCAGCGGACGGTTGCGATCACGGACGGTGCGGGCGTGCTGCTGCTCGGGGCTGCAATGCAGATAGATCACCACGCCACGGGCAGAAAGGTTCTGGCGGTTTTCCGGGCTCAGGATCGCTCCGCCGCCGGTCGCCAGCACGATGCGTTCCTCGGCCACCAGTTCTTCGATGACCTGTCGCTCGCGGGCGCGAAAGCCCGCCTCGCCCTCAAATTCGAAGATGGTTGGGATATCGACGCCGGTACGACGCTGGATCTCCTGATCGCTATCTTTGAAGGTGTAAGACAGCGATTCAGCCAGTTGTCGACCGACAGTGCTTTTGCCGGCGCCCATGGGGCCGACGATGAAAATATTCTGTGCGCGTATCATAACGAACGATATGCCAGATTTTAGGCGCGCGGGCAAGGGTCGAAACCGATTCCGGCGCGCACGGGGAGGGGTAGGAGCCCGCTTGCGGGCGACGGGCTGGCAAGCAAAAGTGTTCAAACTCAAACCAGGACGCTCGCCCGCAAGCGGGCGCTCTAGGGCATCTGTCCGGACGATGTGGTCACTGGCGTTGATTCATATCGCCCTTGAGGATTTTCGGCGTGACGAAGATCAGGAGTTCACGGTTGTTGTCCTGTCTTGCCTCCTGCTTGAACAGGCGGCCCAGCACGGGGACATCGCCGAGCCAGGGTACCTGCTGTTTGCTGAAGGTCTTTTCACGCTCGAAGACGCCGCCAAGCACGACGGTCTCACCGTTATCGACCAGCACATTGGTTTCCACTGAGCGCGTATCGATCGGCGGAACGCCAAGCACGGAGTTGGTATAGTCGGGCGAATCCTTGTTGACCTTGAGATCCATGATGATCCGATCATCCGGTGTGATGTGCGGCGTCACATCCAATTGCAGCACGGCCTCCTTGAAGGATACCGAGGTATTGCCCTGTCCAGTCTGCTCCTGATAAGGGATTTCCTGACCAACCTTGATGGTTGCCTGACTTTGGTCAGAGGTGATGACGCGCGGGCTGGAAATGACCTCCCCACGGCCCTCTCGCTGCATGGCCGAGAGTTCGAGTTGGAGCAGGTAAGAACCGACTTTGCCGACCAGAAAATTAATCGATCCCGACGGATCGAAAAGGGTGTTGGCCGGGAGATTGGTGATGAGGGTTTGATTGCCAGCCGCATCGATCAGGCCCGAGTTATAGGGTGCGCCCGTGCCAACATTGAGCCCGAACGGCCCCTTGTCGAACCCACCGACCGCGAGGCTTCCCGGCTGACCACCGGCAATCAGCATCTCATTGCCACCCGCCGACCCCATCGAACCGGAGACGCCGAAGCGCACACCCAGATCGCGGGCAAAATCGTTGGTGGCGATCACGACCCGCGATTCGATCATGACCTGTCGCACCGGCACATCGAGCAGGATGACGACACGGCGAACCTCTTCGAGACTCGCCAGCGTGTCCTGAACGATCAGGGTGTTGGTGCGATCATCGACCGTCACCGAGCCACGAGGCGACAGGATGCCCCGATCCCCCACGACCGCGCTGATGGCTTGCGAAGCAGCGGCGGCACCTGATTTTCCACCAGTTGACCGGGAACCCGAACGGACGTTCTGCGCTGTAATCGATTTTCCCGCCCCCTTCAGGACGGCGGCAATTTCTGTCGCCTTGGCATAATTGATCTGAATGAACTCGGTCCGCAGCGGCGCCAGTTCCTCGATTTTCTGCTCGGACTCCATCTGAAGCTGCTCCTGCGCGGCAAGCTCCTGTGCGGGCGCGACCAGAATGACATTGCCGGTCTGGCGCATCGCCAGTCCACGGGTCTTGAGGATGATGTCGAGCGCCTGATCCCAGGGGACATTCTTGAGCCGGAGGGTGATATTGCCCTGCACGGTGTCGCTGGCGACCAGATTCAGATCGGTGAAATCGGCCAGCACCTGAAGCACGGCGCGGACCTCAATGTCCTGGAAATTCAGCGACAGACGCTCGCCGTCGTAGACCACCTTTTTGCGCGCGTTTTCTTCCTTTTCAGCCGGGGTCAGGGGACGGAAATCGAGCGTGAAGAGCGCATCAGTCTGATAGGCCATGTAATCAAAATCGCCTTCGGTCTGAATTTCGACCTCGACATTGCGCCCGTTGGGCCGCGACTCGACCGCCGTCACCGGGGTGCCGAAGTCAGTAACATCGAGCCGACGGAACAGACGCTGCGGCAACGAGGTGTCATAAAGATCGATGAAGACGCGGCTGGCCTGCTCGCGCACCGCGACCCGCGTGGTATCGCTGGGCAGGCGGATCATGACGCGCCCCTCCCCCTCGGTCCCACGCCGGAAATCGATGTCGCTGACCGCCGGTCCCGCGCCTGCCGAGCGCGAGGAACGGGGCGGCGGGCTCCAGGCCGCACGCGTCGGCTCCACCTGGGTCGCAGGCGGTTGCTGCGCACTCTGAGCCATGACCGGAGGCGGCGATGCGCCAGGCGTGGCGCCCTGACCACCAATCTTGATGATGACGCGGTTGCCGACGGTGCTGATGTCGTATGGAACCGGATCGTTCAGGTTGAGGACCACGCGGGTGCGGTCGCTGGCCTCGACGGCGACCAGGCTATGCACCGCGCCGACGCCGATGGGGACCGATTTGCGTTCAAGCCGGCTGACCACACCGGGCAGATCGAGCGCGATCCGGGCCGGGGCTTCGGTGGCAAATGCCTGCGGCGTGGCGACCGGGCCGGAGAGCGTCAACTGGATTTCAACCCGGTCACCGGGCAGTGCGGCGAACTCGACGGCCTTGAGATCGGCCGCCATCACCGGGGCGGCGAGCGCAGCGAGCAGGAGCGGCAGGCTCAGGAGACGGACGGCAAAACTGGTCCGGCCAGACGCGAGCGGATGCGACCCGGCCCCGCGGCCTCGTTGAAACAGGCTGTTCATCGAAGACTTCCCTCCACGGATTTATTGGGTCAACGCAAGCGTGGCAGCGCGTTCGCGCCATTGGCCCGGCGCATCGGAGACGATTTCGGTCAACTGAATGGCATTCTCGCTGATGTCATTGATCTGGCCATTGTTCTGACCCAGGTAGTGACCGACTTTTACGCGGTGAAGCGTGCCATCTTTGGTGCGGATCAGCGCCCAGCGGGTCGCCTCCTGTTCAAGGGTGCCGACCATGCGCAGCGAATCAAGCGGATGGCTTTCCAGCTCTTCTTTACGGCGGTTGGGGTCGGGCGCCAAACCGTTGTCATCGACCAGCGGTTCGACCGGCTCGGTTTGGGCGTCCGGGGTGAAGGGATCACGGCGCTCGCCCGGCTCATAGACAAAGGTATCGACCGCCTGAATTTCCGGCAGCGGTTCAATCGGGGTCGGCGGACGCGCCTTGACCGAGCGCACATAGGCTTGCAGATCGCTCATGGGGTCGCCGCCACAGCCCGCCAGCAGGAGCGCCAGGAGCGGTATCAGGCGCGGGGCGTGACGGCAGATCATGGGACCGCCTCCTCATCCAGATAACGATAGGTCCTGACGGTGGCCTGAAGCGTGAGTTTTTCGTTCGGGTTCTTCTGTTTAACGTCATTGCCGGTGATGATCGCATCATGGATGGTGACGATGCGCGGCAGGGCTGCCAGACCGCTGATGAAGCGGCCGAAATCGTGATAGGTGCCGGTGACGCGGATACGGATCGGCAGTTCGGCGTAAAAGCCTTTGTTCTGTTCGCTTTCCGGTTGGAACAGCTCGAATTCGAGCCCGTTGGCCAGTCCGGTCTGGGAGACATCGACCAGCAGTGAGGCGACTTCGGTCTTGTTGGGCAACTGACGCAGCATGGCGCCAAAGGATTCCTGCATTTCAGCAAGCTGCTGGCGGTAAGCGTCCAGATTGACCGCCTTGCGCTGCTTGCTCTCGAAGCTGGTGCGCAGTTCCTGTTCCTGGGCCTGGGCCTGCGCGAGACGACCAAGCTGTTCCTGGGTGTCGAGATAATAGACCAGTCCGCCGAGCACAAAACTGGCGATGAGGATGGCGACCGCCTTGACCGGAATCGGCCATTCGCCGTAGCTGTTCAGATCGAGCTGATTGAGTTCATTGAGGTCCATTAGCTGGATCCTTTGCGATTGGCGACCTGTTTCGCGCCTTTCGTTTTCGCCGCAGGCGTCTTCGCATTCGTCGTTTCGGCCCCCGCATCCTGGCCGATCTGGTCGAAGGCGAGCCGGAAATGGCTGAGACCGGTCCCTGTCTTATCCTTGTTTTCGATCAGGAGCAAACGCGGTCTGCCGATCGAGTGGGAGCCGTCGATTCTGCCCATGAAGGCCGAGACACGCGCATTCGACTGGGCGCGGCCCTCGACCGTCACCGTGCGCCCGCTCTGTTCGATCTTGGTCAGATAGAGACCCTCGGGGAGGGCCGTCACCAGTTCGTCGAAGAGACGGACAATTTCCGGACGACTCTTCTGCAACTGCTGGATGATCTCCATGCGCGCGAGCAGATCCGCTTTGGTTTTCTCCAGATCCTGAATTTCCTTGATCTGGGTGTTGACCTTGGCGATCTCACTTTCGAGAAACCGATTGAGTTCCTGCTGAGCGGAGATCCGATTCTCAAAAAACAGATGGACCACGACGGCCACGGTCAGGGTGACGCCCAAGGCGATGCCGAGCGCGACCCCGAATTCCTTGCGCCGCTGCTGGCGCGCGGCTTCGCGCCAGGGAAGTAGATTGATGCGTGCCATCTAATCGAATCCTCGCAGGGCAAGACCAACCGCGACCATCATGCCGGGCGCCTCGCGCATGAGTTCCTGGGATTTAATGCCGGGCGACAGCGACATCTGACTGAAAGGATTGGCGACCAGGGTCGGCAGTTTGAGACGTTCCTCCACCAGAACATTGATTTTACGAATACCGGCCGGGCCACCGGCGAGCAGAATCTGATCGACCCGATTGAAGGTCGTGCCCGAATAGAAAAACTGGAGCGCGCGTCCGATCTGCTGCGCCAGCGCCTCCTTGAAGGGATTGAGCACGTCCGCCTCATACGTGTCGGCGACATCACCGTCGAGAATCTTTCGGGTGGCTTCCTCGCGCGAGAGACCATAACGGCGCTGGACTTCCTCCCTGAGCTGCTGACCACCGAAATTCTGCTCGCGGGTGTAGATGATCTGACCTTTTTTGAAAATGTAGAGTGTGGTCGTCGCGGCGCCGACATCCACCGCTGCGACCATTTGCTCGCCCTGCTCGTCGAGTCGTGATCGCAGCAGCAGCGAGCAGGCGTTTTCCATCGCATAGGCCTCGACATCCACCACGATGGGCGTCAGACCGGCGATTTCGAGCGCGGCGACCCGGTCATCCACGTTCTCGCGCCGGGAAGCCGCCAGCAGCACATCCACCATTTCAGGCGCATTCGGCGAGGGTCCGATCACGTCGAAGTCGAGATTGACCTCTTCCAGCGGATAAGGAATGTACTGGTCGGCCTCAAGCTGGATCTGATTCTCCATGTCCGCATCGCTCAAGGCGCCGGACATGGCAATGACCTTGGTGATGACCGCCGAGCCGGCCACCGCCACGGCGGCGCGTCTGGTGCGGGCGCCTGACTGGATCAGCGCCTTGCGAATGCACTGCCCGACGGCCTCGGGGTCTGCGATCTTTTTCTCCGCCACCGCATTCAGCGGCAGCGGCTCGACGGCAAAGTGCTCGACCCGAAAGAGATTGGCCGCCGCGCCCGATGTACGCGACAGCTCGATCAATTTGATAGCGGTCGAACTGATGTCGATCCCGAGGAGAGGAGTGCTTTTGCGACTGAGAGCAAACATAAATATCCCGCCGGGTCATGTCCGATCAACGCGTGAGTGACCTGCTTTCTCCGATACGGATCCAAAGGTATCAAATCCAGCCGATTTTGCGAGCACACAAATGCGGGGCCATTATAGCCTTATCGGTCGCAATGATTGCCAGCCCGGAGAATGAAAATGATGCCCGAACGAGGCCGCACCCAGACACTGAAAGAACGCCTGACCTACGAGGCCGCGCGCATCATGGTCGAGCAGGGACTGTCCGACTTCGACCGCGCACGGCGCAAGGCGGCGGAACGAACCGGCATTCTCGACCGGCGTCACTGGCCGACCAATGAAGCGTTGCAGGAGGCGGTTGTGATCCAGCGGCGGCTGTTTGCCGACTGCGGCCCTGACCGCTGGGATCCACGCGCCGAGGCCATCCAGGCCATGCGACTGTTGCACGCCTTTTCGCCCCGACTGATCGGCGCAGCCCTGAGTGGATCAGGTGATCGGCGGCTGGGTGTCGAGTTGCTCCTGTTCGCGGAGCGACCCGAGGATGTGCTTTTTGACCTGATCGAACGGCGCATTCCCTGGCAGGAAGGCGAGCGCAGCTTTCGTTATCCCGATGGTCGGCGCTGCGCCCACCCGGTGTTCCGTTTCATGGCTGGCGAGACGCCGTTCGAACTGATCGTGCTGCCGCCCCAGGCGCGACGCCATCCGCCGCTGGACCCGGTCACGGATCGACCACAGCGGGGCGCAAGTCTGGCAGACGTGGAAAGGCTGCTGGCGGGAGGTGATGCGGTTTAGGTGGTTTTCTGCAATCCGATATCGGAAACAACCTGCAAAAATGGACAGGATGAACAGGATTTTTCAAGATTCACAGGATTAAAAAATCTGACCGCATCCTGTTAAACCGCGCCCATTGCGGTATGTGATGTTTGGGGATTGGGTCGGCCTTGGCAGAATTGATGAAAGCTGGAGCTGGCGCGGTTTAAGATATTCAATAATATGAAATTTTAAACCGCGTCTCCACTGAGGTCGCGGACATCCAAAGCTAAACACAAAATGAAAATGACGCATGTCACACTGGACGCGGTTTAATCGTGCAAAATCCTGCCAATCCTGTCTATTTCAGGCTCGAATTGGCAGGTATCGAGATTGCTGGGAATAGCCTTACAGCAGATGCCTGACGCCGTCCTGCTCGCCCTGCAATTCGGCCAGGGTCTTGTCGATGCAGGTCTGCGAGAAGGCATCGATCTCCAGTCCCTCGACGATCCGGTATTCACCGCCTTCGCAGGTGACCGGGAAGCCGAAGACGATGTCTTGCGGGATGCCGTATTCGCCGTTGGACGGCACGCCCATGGTCACCCATTCGCCATTAGTGCCTAAGGCCCAGTCGCGCATGTGATCGATGGCGGCATTGGCGGCGGAGGCTGCCGAGGACAGGCCACGGGCATCAATGATGGCGGCGCCGCGCTTGCCGACGGTCGGCAGGAAAACATTGGCGTTCCAGTCCTGATCGTTGATCATCGCCTGCACCGAGGCGCCGTCGATGGTGGCGAAGCGGTAATCGGCATACATGGTCGGCGAGTGATTGCCCCACACGGTCAGCTTCCTGATCGCGCTCACCGGCTTGCCGGTCTTGATGGCGATCTGCGAGGCGGCGCGGTTGTGGTCCAGACGCAGCATGGCGGTGAAGTTCTTCGCCGGCAGATCCGGGGCCGACTTCATGGCGATATAGGCATTGGTATTGGCGGGATTGCCAACCACCAGGACCTTGACGTTGCGCGAGGCGACCGCGTTCAGCGCCTTGCCCTGAGCGGTGAAGATCTGGGCGTTGGCAGCCAGCAGATCGGCGCGCTCCATGCCGGGACCGCGCGGACGGGCGCCGACCAGCAGGGCATAGTCGGTGTCCTTGAAGGCGGTCATGGCGTCGGCATGCGCCTCCATCCCGGCCAGCAGCGGGAAGGCGCAGTCTTCCAGCTCCATCATCACGCCCGCCAGCGCCTTTTGTGCCTTCTCATCAGGAATTTCCAGCAATTGCAGGATCACAGGCTGATCCTTGCCCAGCATTTCGCCAGAGGCGATGCGGAACAGCAGGGCATAGCCGATCTGGCCAGCAGCGCCGGTGACGGCCACGCGAACGGGTGTCTTGCTCATGATGAAAACTCCTGAATAATGACAGGCGCATGCCGAACGAGCCAAACCAATGCCTGGGATGGTCTCGCTTGAAGCGCGTGGGGAAAACGGCCGCCGCAGGCGAGTGATGCGCAAAACGGCCCGCGCACCATCGCTTTGTCATGAGGACTAGCGCGCGTATTTGCGACGGAACTTGTCCACGCGACCGGCGGTGTCCATGACTTTCTGCTTGCCGGTATAGAAAGGATGGCAGGCGGAGCAGACCTCCACATGCATCTCTTTGTCTCTGGTGGAGCGGGTCGTAAATTCGTTGCCGCAACTACAGACCACCTTGACCTCGGTGTATCCGGGGTGGATTCCTTCTTTCATGATGACCCTTTGTGCCCGTTCGGGCTTGAATTCTTGGAAAACGCGAGACCTTATCATTGCCGCGACAGGACTGCAACCATCCATGCGTCTGGCGTCCCCGTCAAGACGCTCGCGTCGAAGGTCAGCAACAGGAATCAGGGGGAGTTGCGCACCGATTGACAGGGGTATTGTCATTCCATCCCAACTGAAACAGATCCAAGTCGCAGAGGGCTGCCCGCCCAGGGCAGCCCTTTTCCTGTTTGAATGCCTTCTCGGCCCCGTTTCGCCCCCGACTGGGCATCAGACCGCGCCAGCCCTCACGGTCGTCGATGCTGTCAAGTCTGCTCCAAACCAAAAACAGCGCATACCGGGCTGGGCGCGGTTTAGAAGCGATTGAATTCCGGGAGCCCCGTGCATCCGCGTGATCGCATCACGGTGCCGGTTCTGACGGGGCGCTTTTCTGTCCGTAGCCAGGGCATTGACCGGGATCAAGGAAATAAGCCGCATACCAGGGAATATCGGCGCCGCACATGTAATGGAATTTCACGGCGTTCGAGACACCTTGCAAGCACGCATTGGCAAAGACCACACTGAGCACGATCAGAAGCAGAATAAACATCTCTTTCATGGTTGACCCCCATTGCACTAAGCCAGACGCCCATCGGCAGGCGTTTGTTGTTGGTCCTATCGACAGCCAGAGTAACGCGATGCCCGATCAAATCGCGTCCGGTACGGCGCGCGGCGTTTGTGCACGGCATTCAATCCTGCTGACAACGGACGAACACTGGCGCTGACGCGGCTTGAGCGATCAGCCGTTGTTCAGCGGCATCCGGGAGAGATAATCGATGACTGCCTCGACCTCAGCATCCGAATAGGATTTGATGGCATCGACCATCTCCGGGTTGGCGTTGCGACGCACACCGTCGCGAATATCATACGCCTGACGGAGCAGATACCTGTAGTGCTGTCCATTAAGACGAGGGTAGAACTTCTGTTCACTGCCTTCGCCGTTGGCGCCGTGACAGACCTTGCAGTCTTTTTCGTACAGCTCGGCGGCGCGGGCGAGATCGCCGCCGGAACCCTGTCCATGCGTGCCTGGAATCGGAAGACCATTCAGATAAGCGGCGATGTCCGCGATCTCCTGAGTCGTGATGACATGCTCGGTCGCATAGGGATACATCTTGGGATTGTCCCGGCGCCCCTCCCGGATATCCGTCATCTGTTTGATGAGAACCGAGGCATGCTGACCGGCCAGCCGGGGATAGAAACCCGCCTCGTCGCCGGGGGCATCGGTGCCGTGACAGCCCTGACAGACGATGAAGGCGGCCTTGCCGTGCTCGGGGTTGCCCGTGGCCCGCAACGCCTGGAGTTCCTCGCCCTTGATGTCGTTCCAGACATAGCCGGGCGATTCGATGCCTGGGGCATAAGGCTGCTCTTCATCCGGCCCGCGTGGATCGTCCGCCGCCGCTGGCACGGAGCAGGCGAGCAATGAGATGGCCAAGACAGACTTTCTGTTCATTTCTGCACCTTCGCGTTAGCGTCCGGCCGGTGGCGGCACGGAGGCGATGTATTGGGCCACGGCCTGAATCTCGTCGTCGGTGAGCCGGCTCACCGTCGTGCGCATGAGTTTGCCGAAGTCATTGGTGCGCGCGCCGCTGCGGAAATTCTGCAGCTGCTGCACCACATAGTCCGGGTTCTGGGCCGCGAGCATCGGAAAGCGGGGCGCGCCAGCGCCGTTCCGGGTGTGGCAGCCCGCGCAGGCAGGGACGCCATTTTCCTTGTTGCCCTGGTGAAAGACGATCTCACCGGCAGCCAACAGTTGCGGTTTGGTGACCATCGCCGGGGTACGTTTCTGACGGCTGAAGTAATCCGCCAGCGCCGTGATGTCGGCCCGGCTGAGCTGGCTGGCGATGGGGAACATGATCTCGTTCTTGCGCGCACCCGAGACGAAGTCCCGAAGCTGTTTGGCCAGATAGTCTGGCGCCAGCCCGGCCAGTTTGGGGAAGGGCAGCGCGATGCTGTTGCCGGTCTCGGTATGACAGGCGGCACACTCGGCCTTCACCTTCTGACTGATGTCCGCTGACTGGGCGGCGGCAGGCGGCGTCAGCAGGACGGCCATCAGGGGAGACAGCGTCAACCCGCCGAGCACTTTGCCCCATCCGCGCCTGATGATGGCGGCGCCTTTCGGACCACCGGGACGATTCGCTAACTTTCGCACCATTGACTCCCCCACAGCATTGACTCAGGCGACCGGGCGCCCGTCTGACGGGACGCCCGCATCGGCATGGTTTCAGAAGCTCACCTGCACCATCAGGCCGATCATATTGTTGTGATAGTCCTGCGTGCCGCCGTCGAGATAGACCGCATTCGCAACCGCTGCGGGAACGCCAGCGGTGACGGTATTGACCGAAGGGACCGGATTGTCCGTCACCCCGGCGTAATGCCAATCGTCCATCTGCCCCTGCTCATAACGATAGATGGCGCGCAGGGCCACCGACTTGGACAGGGGTACGACCAGGTTGAAGTTCAATGCCTGCTGGTTGTAATCCATATCCGGCATACCGTTGCCCGCCAGTTGCCAGGTGGCTGCCGTGATGGCGGTGGGCACTGCGGTGAGAGCGGCCGAGTTGTAGTCGTAATCGATGCTGGAAATACCTTTGACGTAGGTGTAATCCAGCTCAAGTCGGGCGAACCCGAAGTCGTAGCGTCCACCCAGACCGAAGGCATGATTGGTATCTCGGGTGTCGGTCTTCCAGATTCGACCATCGGGCCAGAGCGGACTGGTCGCGGAATTGTCTCCACACTGGCTCTCCCAGTTGTTGGAGGCCACGACCACCGTATTGACGACGGTCGCACCAGCTCGCGCCGGGGCAGCCGGCACGGTGCCGGTGCCGACGAAGCCGTCGCTATAGAAATAGTAGTAATTGCCGATGATGCAGCCGTTGGGCTGGATACCTGCCTGATTCATCGTGGACTGCTGATAGGTGTAATAACCGTAGAGCCCCAATTTTGGCGACGGCTGCCAGTTCAGATCCAGCGTGGCCGAGCCAAGCTTCTGATGATCGTTGCGACCGAAATCCGAGTCCGGGTAATCCATGTCGCGGTATTGACCGGAGATTCCGAGATCCAGATCGTGCAGGGTGATGAGGTCCAGACGTACATCGAGCGCCAGCCGATCCCGGTCGGCCAGATCGAACTTGCGGAATGAGCCAATGTTGTGGATCCAGCTCGCGATATTAGTCAGATTCGCGGTCGGCTCGGGGCCGAGCGAGATGCTATAGAATTGCTTGTAAGGATCGGTGTCATAGCTATCGCCGCGGCGCCTGCCGTATTCGACCGAGGCGCGCAGCGTACCGATATCCATGGCCTGATTGACATAGCCGACTTTGACCATGTTCTCCCAGGTCTCGTCACGCTCGCGATAATCGCGATGGTATTCCTCGCGCTCGATCCGTCCGTTGATGCTCTGCCCCCGCGCCAAACGGTAAATGCCGCCCAGCTCATAGTTGGTTTTACTGTACTGGTAGGGGATATTCGTCAGATTGGTATTGCCGGCACTGGGAACCAGCCCGAGCGCACGCGCAGCGTCCAGATTGCAACCGGTCGTGTCATAAGCCGTCGGTAGCGTACCCAACGGATTGTTTCCGGCTGTCGCATTCGGAATGACGAAGGCACCGCCGCTGCCGTCATTGATCAGCCGCCCCCATTGTCCGGTGAGCGGATTACAGGCCTGATAATCGGTCTTGTTGTCGGTGGCGTAGTAGCGGATCTTGCCATTGACATCGAGCTTGTCGAGCGGTCGCGAGGTCAGACCGATATCGAACAGTTGCGTATCGATTTCGGCATCGGCGCTCTGCTTGCTCAATGCAGATGTAGTGTTCCAATTGTTGTAAGCGGAAACGCCATTGATGAACATCCCGCTCATGTCGTTGGTGGTCGGCGCGATCAGATCATCGTCCTGCTTCATCTTGCTGAGTGAGATGGTCGCAGTCAGGCGGCTGCGGAACCACTCGGGCAGTGACCGTCCGTATTCGGCCCGCAAATTGTAATAGTCGTTATCGGGATAAAGATCGTAGCGACCGGTCGTGAACATCGATCCCGGCGTCACGGCAGTCGCGGCGGTTCCGGTTGGGCTGGTCAGTACGGTGTTGGTAAGCGCATAAATCGGATTCTCGAAGGTCATGGTATCGATATTGTTGCGGAACAGCGACACCTGGGCCTGTAGATTCAGATTGTTGAGCCCGTCGTCATAACGCAGGGCGCCAAGGATGTTATGGGTGTCATAGTCGATTGACTCAGGGATCTCAATATTGCCGCCACCGCCGCCGCCGCCGAAGACCGCGCCGAATGGCCGCGCGCCCTCGCGTTTCTCCTGCGTATAGTTCCCGTAAAAACGCCAGGTATTGCTGAGATATTTGTCCAGCGAGATGCCGCCTTTGCGCCGGACCAGTTCCAGATCCCTGCCGCCCTCTCCCGCATTGATGGCATTCAACAGATTGGTGCGGGTCGCATCGGTGCTGGCTGCCTGATTCGGCGTGCCATTGGGATTCTGCACGAGCGTTCCGCCGGGGGTGAGCGTCTTGAGGGTCAGGTAATCGCTGCCGACCCCATCCCACAGGCTGCGATAGTTGGTGGTGAAGGTGTGCGGAATCTCGTTGTAGAAGAGTTTGACCTTCCAGTCGTTATAGCGACCGACATTGATCCCGCTGTATTGATCGCGGTAACCGAGCGCGCCCCCCAGACCCTCGACGAAATAGCCCTTGCCCGGCTGCATGTCGCGCGCCTTGAAATAGAAGTTATTGAGATACAGACCCGCCGTCGGCAGATCCTTGTACAGGTTGTACCAGGCACGTTCACCGCTCGCCCACATGCCGCCGAGTTCCAGGGCGCCAAAATAGGTCCAGCCCGAGTCGGTGGTCGTCGTGGTGGGCACCACCACGGGCCAGCCGATGAGTTTCGTACTCGGGGTGCGCTGATGCTGGACCGCGTCCAGCACCTCAGGATCCCGCGCCGGAATCGTTCGCAGCGAATAGGGATTCAGGGCGTTTCCCAGCATGGTATCGACACCGACTGCCGAGTCCGCCCGCGCGGCGCCTGCGGTCATCTGCGCGAGCGCTGCCGAGACACAGAGCGTCAGGGTCTTTTTGCGCCATGGGCTTTTCATGTCTGCACCTCGGTTTCCACTTTGATTCTTGGAGCCGGACGAGCCCTGCGGCCCGCCACGGTCATTGGCAAAGGTTGTGCGACCGCCGCCGTTCATCGCTGGAACCTGGCGCCAGACGGATGGTTGCTGCCGTGGATCTGGGTATGGCAGTTCTGACAGGCGCGCCCGATGACACGCTGACTCTGAACCCCGCCGACTTGCAGCGCGGACTCTGCCGTCTGGCTGTTGTTGTAGAAGTTGCCGGGGTGGCCGACGCCAGCGTCATGGCACTGCTGACAGAGCATGGGGCGTGGCGCGACCAGCAGTTTGTCGTGATTCGAGCCGTGCGCCTGATGGCAGTTCACGCAGTTTTCGCGCACCGGCGCGTGCTCCCAGAGGAAGGGGCCGCGTTTCTCCGCGTGACATTCGTAGCAGGTTTCATTGACCGTATCCGTCTTGAGCAGCGGACGGGTCGGCGAGCCATGCGGATTGTGACAGTCGTTGCAGCTCATCTTGCCCTCGGGGAGCGGCATGTGTGACCGCTTGAGGAACTCGGCGCGCTGCTGGGGGTGGCAGGTGTAGCAGGTCTCGTTGATGCTCACCCGCAGCAGATTACCGGTGGCCGAGTTCTGCATCATGGGGTTGTGACAGTCGCTGCATGCGACTTCATTGACATCGTGCGGCGAGCGCGCCCAGTTGATGCGCTGGCCGCCCTGATGACAGGTCAGACAGACGGCGTTCTGTTTGGGTACCGGCGTGCCCCAGCCCTTGGTGTAGCCGATGATCAGCGACCTGTTGGTCGTTTCCTGCGCGTGCTTGGAACCGGGACCATGACAGGACTCGCAGACCTCGCGCTGGCGGGCGTTCTGCGGGTTGGAGCGGAAGGCGCTGACATGCACGCCCATGCTGGCATGATCGCCCGCATTTTTATGGCATTCGAGACAGGCCTTTTCGCCGATGTAGGTCGAGTCCTGATTGGTCAGGTCGATCTGCGTCTCCACGCCAGCGGAGGCATGATTTTTCACCGTGTCCGTGGGCACACAGGCCACAACCAGCCCGGCGATCACAAGGATCGATGCCAGGATCGAAAGACGCATGGTGACCTGGGAAAACGAAGGGTGGATGCTCATCGCGCTCCTGTTCCTCGTGATAGAGCCTTGATCACGACCAAGGCAGACTGACCGGATGTCCGCCGCAACGATCATCGCGGCGCGCCAAAAAATATTTATTTATCAAATATTTAAAAACAATGTCGGACGCATTGATCTTTTTGCGCCCATAAAAAACGGCGCATCCCTGCCCCGTGTGAAGGCCGAACGATCAGCAAAGCTCGGAAGAACAAACAGCTCGAATCAGATCATTGAGGAGGGAAAAGCGGCGCGCACATCAAAAGCGCGGCACCGTCGGACACATCCTGAATCGATCAACACCGATCCAGGACGCGCCGGGCGGATACCCGGTTCCGGCCATGCGCGAAAAGTCCACCCCCGTCCAATTCGTTATCGTTTTTATATTTTTTTATTGTTATGACCCTCAGCGACGTTCTCTTGCCTGAGCGGCAAGGGATGCACGAAGGGTTGCCCGTTCCAGCGCCGGGCGTTTTACAGCGAATTCAGTCTGACAAACTCAGCGGTCGCATGTATTGACGCAAAATGACAGTGTTTTTGACTCTGAGCGCGAACGACTGACCTGACAGGGCGTCTGCCAAATTCGGGGTTCAGGCGATTTCCAGGTGCGATTGGCGCCGTGCCTCGCGGGGCGAGATCCCGAAACGCTTGCGGAAGGCGCGACTGAAATGAGCCTGATCATTGAAGCCCCAGGTATAGGCGATGTCGCCAATCGAACGCCCGCCCGCGCTGTCCTGCATCAGCTCCCGGTAGCATTGCTCCAGACGTTGCGCCCAGACCCAGCGCATCAGCGACATGCCTTCGTCCGCAAAGAGTCGATGGATCCGGCGCGGCGGGATCCCCGTGAAGGCGGCAATCCGATCCACGTCCAGATCGGGATCGCGCAGGTTGAGCTGGACGACCTGCTTGATCCGATCCTTCTGATGCAGCGACTGCCGGGCGTGATGAGGGGCGATGGGCGCCGCGAAACACACCAATGCCCCCATCAGGTTGATCAGCGCGTCAGCCAGTCCGTCGCTGCCCGTCCCATTCAGCGAATCCTGCCAGCGACGCAGAGAGGACACCGCATCGCGGAAGATCGCCGGAACGCCGCCGCGCCCCTGAATGGGCACGAGCATCGCCGCCCGCCACAGCGGAAAGCGATCGGCGATCTCCTCTTCCGGCGCCTCGATCAGGACAATCCGAAACGGACTCTCAAACTGCAATTCCAAAGGGCGTCCGCTCCGGATCAGGCACAGACCGCCCGGCCCGATCTCGGCGGTACGCTCGCCCTGGCTGGCGGTTGCCCTGCCTTCGATCTGAATCAGTGCGCTGACCTGCGCCCTGGCGAGACATCCCTGGGTATCGATGGAAAGCGCACCGCCGGTCGCTTCCATCATTTCGATCCGGCCAATGGTGCGGCTCCGCACCGCATGCGGCGGATGCGCCGACTCGATCTGCGGCAGGCTGCGCCGGGCAAGACCCTGCCGCAGCGCATAAGAGAGCGAACAGGGTCGGGGGCTTGGCAGCGCCCTGGCGTCACAGCCCAGCGATACGCAGGAAAGGGTTGGCGCGGCAGACGTTGAAGTCGTGAGTCGTTGCATCGGTGCTCCGGGCAGGGGGCTGCCGATTATTTGCACAATTTGGGTCGGGCTGAATGTGCCCGTCTCAAACTGAAATGTCAATAATGAGTATAGAACTGACTGTCAAGCCGGATTGACACGCATCATGCCGGCCTGCCCGGCACTTCAGGTTTGTGCCCGGAAATCCCCTGAAACGGTGTCTTCAGGCAAAGCGGGCAACCAGATCGTCGAGGAATACGCGACCCAAGGGGGTCGGGCGGATCCAGTCAGGAGCGAGGTCGAGCAGTCCGTCGCGCGCGGCGGCATCCAGCGTGGGGGCGATCCGTGACCAGGGCAGTCCGGTCGTCTCGGTAAAGAGATGGCGCTCGAAGCCGTCGGTCAAGCGCATGGCGTTCAGGGCAAACTCGACGACACAGTCAGACTCGGTCAAATCGCGCCGGTCGCTGGCCAGTGCATTGAGCGGCGCATGCAGGTAGAGGTGCGGATCGGCCTCTTTGGCGGTGCGCCGGATGCGCCGGAACCCGCCCTCCCAGTCACGCTCGGTGAGCTTGCCATGCGCTCCGGCGCCAATCCCGAGATAGTCGCCGAAACGCCAGTAATGGAGATTGTGCCGACAATGCCGGTCAGCACGGGCATAGGCGGAGACCTCGTATTGACGGTAGCCCGCCAGCGCCAGTTTTTCACGTCCCTGAGCCGCCATGTCGGCGGCCAGATCCTCGTCAGGCAGTGACGGCGGCTGCGCGTGGAAGGCGGTATCCGGTTCCAGGGTCAATTGATAATAGGAGAGATGTTCCGGCGCGAGATCGAGCAGTGCGTCCAGGTCTGCGGCGGCCTCGGCAAGGGTCTGGTCGGGCAGGGCAAACATGCCGTCCAGATTGAGATTGTCGAACCCGGCAGCACGCGCAAGCACAATCGCACGCCGCGCCTGCGCCGGATCATGGATACGTCCGAGTCGCACCAGATGCGCCGGTGAGAGACTCTGGATCCCGAGCGACAGGCGGTTGACCCCGGCCTCCCGGTAAGCCGCAAAGCGCCGCGCATCCGCCGTTCCGGGGTTGGCCTCCAGGGTGATCTCGACGGACGGATCCAGCTCCAGGCGCGAGCGGACGCCATCCAGCAGACGGCGGATCGCCTCCCCCGGCATGAGGCTCGGGGTGCCACCGCCGATGAAGATGGATGCCAGCGGACGCTGGGCCGTCGGCGCGCGGAGCTCGTCGTCCAGATCGGCCAGCAGCCGGGTCACATAGGCATCGAAGGGTGGCGCCCCGGCGCTGACATGCGAATTGAAGTCGCAGTAGGGACACTTGCGCACGCACCAGGGCACATGGATATAAAGGGCGAGTGACCGCGCTTCGCGACCGCAGGCGGCAACTGGAATCACGCCGGATCGCGGGCCAGTCGATCGGCCAGATCAGAGATTTCGTCCCAGTCCTGCGACTGGGTCTGAAATTTCCGGTAAGAGGCGTAAATACGGGCGGATAATTCGTCCTTGCGCGCCAGCCCGGTCAGCACCTCGTCGGTGAGCGCACGCAGTCTGACGATCACGTCATGGGGAAAGCGTCGCAGCGTCACCTCATGTTTGGCGATCAGGGTTTGCAGTGCGACCGGATTGCGGGCGGTGTATTCGGCCAGCATCTCCTGATTGACCACCTTGCAGGCATTCATGATGATCGACTGAAGATCAGTCGGCAGCGCCTCGTAGGCCGCTTTGTTGAGGATGGCCTCCATCACGGTGCCGGGCTCATGCCAGCCGGGATAATAGTAGTACCTGGCAACCTTGTAGAGTCCGAAGGCCAGATCATTGTAGGGACCGACCCACTCGGTGGCATCGATCAGACCATTCTGGAGTGCGGCAAACAGATCGCTGCCGGGCAGATTGACCGGGATGCCGCCAGCGCGCGCCAGCACCTCGCCGCCGAGTCCGGGGATGCGCATCTTCAGTCCCTTGAGATCCTTGACCGACTTGATTTCCCGATTGAACCAGCCGCCCATCTGCACCCCGGAGTTACCCGCCGGGGCCGGAATCAGACCGAACCGTCCGTAGAGTTCGGTCCAGAGTTCCAGACCGCCACCAAAATAGAGCCAGGCGTTCATCTTCTGGGCCGGCATGCCGAAAGGGACACTGGAAAAAAACTGAGTGGCCGGGCTTTTGGCCTTCCAGTAATAGGCCGAGCCATGCCCCATCTCGGCGTCGCCGCGCGCAACGGCGTCGAAGACGCCATACGTGGGCACCAGATCCCCGGCACCGTGAACCTGGATCTCGATGCGTCCGCCACTCATCTCGCCAATCAATGCCGCCAGCCGGCTGGCGCCGGTCCCCAGACCGGGAAAATTCGTCGGCCAGGTCGTGACCAGCTTCCACTTGTATTCGGTCCGGGCGTGAGCTGTCCCGATGCCGCCGAAGGCAGCGCCCAGCGCGACGGAGCTGACGCCAAAGCCTCTGATGAAATCACGACGCTGCATGCCGCACCCTGGAATCGACTGGCAAAGCTGACCGTCAGCGATTTTTTTTCAGGCTTTCCTGCAAAAGCGCGCCAAAGCTCCCGACGGCTTTTTCAGGCGCCTTCGCGGACGCGGACGCGGGCGCCGGTGCAAAAGTGCTTGGGTCCGGCATTTCGCCCCCCTGACGTTTCTCATCGAGCGAGAGACTGATACGGCGGCGCTCAAGATCCACGCCCAGTACGGTCGCCTCGACCTGATCGCCCGGATTCAAGACCTCGCTCGGATGATTGATCCGCCGACCGGCGCCCAGTTCGCTGATATGCACCAGTCCATCGACACCCGGTGCCAGTTCGATGAAGGCACCGAAAGGCTGGAGACGGGACACCCTGCCACTGACGCGCGTGCCGACGGGGAAACTGTCGAGCGCATCCTGCCAGGGATCACGGCTGAGTGCGCGGATCGACAGCGCGATCTTCTCGCGCTTTTTGGGATCGGTGGAGGGCTCGATGCGCAGCACGCTCACCTCGACCTGCTGACCGACCGTCAGCACTTCCTTCGGATGCTTGATATGACCGAAGGCAAGCTGGCTGATATGGATCATGCCTTCGAGACCGCCGAGATCGACGAAGGCGCCATAATCCTGAAGCGAGCTGACCCTGCCGGTCAGTACCGCGCCCTCGGTCAGTTGAGCGCGCAAGGCGTCGGCCTGGATGCGCTGCTGTTCTTCCAGCAGGGCGCGGCGCGACACGACCAGATTGGGCCGGCGACCGCCCTCGAATTTGGTGATGCGGAAATCGAAGCGCTGGCCGACGAATTCGGACAGATCCTCAATGAAACGGATGTCGATCTGGGAGGCCGGACAGAAGGCGCGCAGGCCGGCGACCTGCACCTCGACCCCACCCTTGACGGCGGCACTCACCTGTCCCTGCACCGGCAGATTCTGGCGGTAGGCGTGCTCCACCTCATCGATGCCGTGATATTTGTGCCCCTGCTGACTGCCGAGCAGCAGCATACCGCTGTCCTCATCCTTGCCCGTGACCTGGGTGTCGATCAGATCGCCCACCGCGTGCCTGAGCTGACCGTCAGCGTCCTTGAGCGCCGCGATGTCGAGCCGCCCTTCCGACTTGGCGCCCAGATCGACAAAGGCGCAGTCCTCGCCGATGGCGATCAGGGTGCCGCGCACCCTGTCGCCGATGGCCGGCTCGCCCTTCTGGGTCTGCGGATGGGTCTGGTCGAATTGTTTGAGGAGATCTTCGAAATTTTCAGAGTCGGACATGATAAGCGGATGCAGCAAGGTTGGAATGATGGGGTCATTGTAGGGCGGATTGGCTGGCGACCACAGCCCTGAATCCGGATTCATCGATCGGATGAGCGACGGCGTGGGATCCCAGACCCTGCCGCTGATGGCCTACAATGGGCCGCTGTCATCTGCCGTCACATCGAGAGATCCATCCACATGAGCGCCAAAGACCACCTGATCATCTTCGACACCACGCTGCGCGACGGCGAGCAGAGCCCTGGGGCTTCGATGACGCGCGACGAGAAGGTGCGCATTGCCAAGGCGCTGGAGCGAATGCGCGTGGATGTGATCGAGGCCGGTTTCCCCATCGCCAGCCCCGGCGATTTCGAGGCGGTCAAGGCGGTGGCCGAGGCGGTGAAAGACAGCCGGATCTGCGGTCTCGCGCGTGCGCTGGACGCCGACATCGACCGCGCGGGCGAGGCGCTCAAGGGCGCCAATGCCGGACGCATCCATACCTTCATCGCCACCTCGCCCATTCATATGGAGAAGAAGCTGCGGATGCAGCCGGATCAGGTGCTGGAGCAGGCGATCCACGCCGTCAGACGGGCGCGTAACCATACCGACGATGTCGAGTTCTCGCCCGAGGACGCCGGACGCTCCGAGATCGATTTCCTCTGCCGGATCCTGGAGGCGGTGATCGATGCCGGTGCCAGAACCCTGAACATCCCGGACACGGTCGGCTACAACATCCCGGATCAGTTCGGCTCGCTCATCGCCACCCTGCGCGCGCGCATCCCGAATGCGGACAAGGCGATCTTCTCGGTCCACTGTCATAACGATTTGGGCCTGGCGGTCGCCAACTCACTGGCGGCGGTGCGCAACGGGGCGCGGCAGGTCGAGTGCACCATCAACGGTCTGGGCGAGCGCGCCGGCAACGCGGCGCTGGAAGAGGTCGTGATGACGGTGCGCACCCGTCAGGATCTCTTCGACTGCGACACCCGGCTCGACACCACGCAGATCATGAACTGCTCGCGTCTGGTCTCGGGCATCACCGGCTTCCCGGTGCAGCCGAACAAGGCCGTCGTCGGGGCCAACGCCTTCGCGCACGAATCCGGCATCCATCAGGACGGCGTGCTCAAGCATCGCGAGACCTACGAGATCATGCGCGCCGAGGATGTCGGCTGGAGCGAGAACCGCATGGTGCTGGGCAAGCATTCGGGACGCAACGCCTTCCGCGCCCGTTTGCAGGAGCTGGGCGTGGTGCTGAATTCGGAGGAAGAGGTCAACGCTGCCTTCGCCCGCTTCAAGGATCTGGCCGACAAGAAGCACGAGATCTTCGACGAGGATCTCCAGACGCTGGTGACCGACGCCACGCTGGAAACGGCCAACGAGCGGGTCAAGCTGATTTCCATGCACGTCTGCTCCGAGACCGGCGAGATCCCGAGCGCGAATCTGGTGCTGGCCTTCGACGGGGTGGAACAGACCGGCTCGGCCACTGGCGGCGGGCCGGTCGATGCGACCTTTAAGGCGATTGAAACCATCGTCGCCAGCGGCACCACACTCAAGCTCTATTCGGTCAACGCCATCACCAGCGGCACCGACGCTCAGGGCGAAGTGACGGTACGACTGGAAAAAGGCGGGCGCGTGGTCAACGGTCAGGGTGCCGATACCGATATTCTGATCGCCTCGGCCAAGGCGTATCTCAATGCCTGCAACAAGATCCTGCACCCGGCCGAGCGCGCCCATCCGCAGAGTGGTGATGTCTGAGGGCCGATCGATGGATGACGCGCGGCGACGGGGTTATCTGGATGCACTGGGCGTGACGATCTGGGAGCGGCGCGCACCGCTGGCGGCGGTCGCGGATCAGATCGAGATCGCGCCAGTCGCACCCGAGCCGATTTCGCCCCCTCTCCCCAGCCCTCCCGAGCCCGTTCAAACCAAACTTGAGCGTCTCCCCCTCCCCTCGCGGGAGGGGGCCGGGGGGAGGGGGGCTGAACGGTTACCTCCGATTGAAATCGAACCTGACCCGATGCCGTTCGATCGGTTCGATGAATCGGGCTGCTCGCCCGCCCTGCTGGATGCATGGGACGCCATCGCCCATCTGCCCCCCGCCAGCGACAGGCCAGGAAACGCCATCGAACGCATGGATTGGGAGACGCTGGAGGCCACGGTCACCGGTTGCCGTGCCTGCGGACTCTGCGCGACCCGCACCCGGACTGTCTTCGGCGTCGGCAGGCGCGATGCGGATCTCATGATCATCGGCGAGGCGCCGGGGGCGGACGAGGATCGTGAGGGCGAGCCGTTCGTCGGACGGGCCGGACAACTGCTGACCCGCATGCTGGCCGCCATCGGCTTCAGCCGCGAGCAGGTCTATATTGCCAACGTGCTCAAATGCCGTCCGCCGGGCAATCGCGATCCGCACGCCGACGAGGTGCTGCACTGCGAAGGCTATCTGCTGCGGCAGGTGGCTCTGGTTCAGCCTCGGGTCATCCTGGCGGCAGGGCGCATTGCCGCCCAGCAGTTGCTGAAAACAGACGTGACGGTCGGACGGCTGCGTGGACGCTGGTTCAGCTTCGGGCCATCAGCCATTCCGCTGCGCGTGACCTATCACCCGGCCTACCTGCTGCGTTCGCCTGATCAAAAGGCCAAGGCGTGGGAGGATCTGACAAGGATCAGACGGCGATTGGATGGGGCGGACGCTTAGGTGCGAATTCATTCGCACTGGCGGCTGGCGGCTGGCAAAAAGATAATTTTGTATTTAATCATTTGCTAATATAAACTCCTCATGTGGTCATCCAGACAGCGACCACGCCTGCCGTCAACCTCAAAACCTGATCGGAGAGAAAAATGAAAAAATTTGCTACGGCTGTTGCAGTTGCCGCGCTTCTGGGTGCTTCCGCTTCCGCTTCCGCGTGGTGGGGGCCGGGCTGGGGCGGTCCGGGCTGGGGTGGACCCGGCTCCGGCTATGGTAATGGCCTCGGCGATATGTTCGGCGACGGCTACGGCGACTTCAACATGAGCATGGGCGGCGGCGGTCGCGGCTACGGTCGTGGATATGGTCGCGGCGATGGTTATGGTTACGGCTACAGCAACCCCTACTACGGCGGCTATGCGCCTTACTACGGCGGTTACGGCGCACCTTATGGTGCCGCCCCTTACTATGGCGGCGGTTATCCCTATGCCGCTCCTTATGCCGCACCGGTTCCGCCAATGCCTCCGCAGGCTCCGTCCGCTGCTGCACCCGCACCCAATCAAGCCCAGTAAAGCCGTTTCCGAAGCGTAAAAAAGCCAGGCGCCAAGCCTGGCTTTTTGCTGTCAGGCAATCAGTGAAAGACTGGCGTAGCCGAGCGCCAGCCCGATCAGGGTGGCCATCAGCACATCGCTCGGATAATGCAGGCCGAGAATGACGCGCGAGCTGGCGACCAGCACGGTGAACGGAATCAGCAGCCACGCCAGTGGCGGAAAATAGGCGATGGCGACGGTTGAAAAGCTCACGGCATGGAGGGTATGGCCGGACGGGAAGCTGTACTGGTCGAGCGGCGCCACCAGGTTCACGATGTCGCTCGCATAATGGCAGGGACGTTGACGTCGTGTCGCCCCTTTGAGCGATTTATAGAGCGCCAGCGCGATGCCGCCGGTCGCCGCCATGTGCAGACTGGCCTGAAATCCCTCCAGACCATAGATCAGGGGCAGCACCAGCATCAGGCTGTACCAGAACACCCCGTCGCCGAGACGGCTGACCACGGCAAATGGCCCCTGGAGCCACTGACGCCGCCCCGGACGACCCCAGATACGGCAGGCCGACGCCTCGAATTCATTCAGATGTTGCAGCCAGAGTCGCATGACCTGCCTCCGTTCCACGCTGTCGGTTGATGACTTCAAAAAGACGCTCCTCGACCACACCGAGAACCCGTTCCCAACTGATGCCCTCGGCGGTCTGCCGGGCCGCCTCTCCCATTTGTCGCCGGCTCGCCTGATCCTGTGCCGCCTGACGACTGGCGGCGATAAAGGCCGTGCGATCACCAGGCGTTAAGGTCACGCCGTTCACCCAGGGCTCAATATGGGCATGGGCCGCCGCATAATCGAAGGCAATGACCGGCAGACCGCTCGCCATCGCCTCGGTGACCACATTGCCAAAGGTTTCGGTCAGACTGGGAAAAAGAAAGAGATCGCCCGAGGCATAGTGGGCCGAGAGTTCCGCGCCGATCTTTGATCCCGTGCAGATGAAATCCGGGAAATCGCGTCGCAGGTGCGCGAGTTCAGGCCCATCGCCAACCAGGACGAAACGGGCATCGGGCCGGTCGGACAGGATCGCCGCAAAGGACTCGCGGGCGAGATCCAGATTCTTCTCGGCGGCGACCCGTCCGACATAGAGGACGACCAGGGTGTCATCCTCGCAGCCCCAGGCGCGGCGCAGATCGGGATCGCGCCAGACGGGCGAAAAACGCTCGACATCGACGCCGCGACCGAACACCTGCACATTCTGAAAGCCGCCCGCAGAGAGTTCGGTCTGCAAATCGACGGTCGGCACCAGCGTGGTGTCCGAGCGATTATGAAAATGACGCAGGGTATCGGCGATCCGATGGGTCAGGATGCCCAGCCCGTAATGCTGGCTGTATTGATGGAACTGGGTATGAAAGCCCGTCACCGTGGGAATTTTCAGCGCCCGCGCAGCGGCCAGCGCCGCATGACCAAGCGGTCCCTGGGTGGCGATATAGACCAGATCCGGCGTGCTGCGATGCCAGTTGCGACGCAGACGCCAGTAAACCGGCAGCCCGAAGCGCAACCCGTGATAACCGGGAATCGGCAGACCGGGCACCAGATAAGGCGTGATCGAACCCGTCGCGGACTGGTCCCGATCGGCATGCTGGCGCGGACGAACCAGTTGCATCCGGTGTCCCCGCTCCGCCAGACCTTCCGCCAGATGCAGCATGGTGTTGGCGACGCCATTGATCTCGGGCGGATAGGTCTCGGTGACGATGGCGATGTTGAGCCGCTGCATCATGTCAGGACCGGCTGCGGTTCAAGACAGTTGGCGGCGGATGCGCCGGGAGACGCGATCGGCTCCGCCGACACGCCAGGAGCTGACTGACCGGCGCCGCGCGGATTCAGCGCGAGCGCATCGACAATGGCCGACCGCGCCTGTTCAGCCAGGGCACGGCGCGAATCGCCCTCAGTTGCCGCGATGGGCGGCAGAAACTGGACGCAGGCGACCAGATCAGGGTGACGCACCAGCCGCCAGAGATTGGCGATCAGGGTATCCTCGCCGACATAGGGGACGCGATGGTCCGGCGTCGGATCTTCACCCGCACGGTAACGGATCGCGACAGGCTGAATCCGGATCCCCGAACCCTGGGCGATGCGAAAGAGTCGTGAATGGAAATGGCCGAGGGTGCGACCGTCGGTCGTCGTCCCCTCGGGGAAGATCATCATCGGACGCCCGCCCGCGATATCCGCCACCAGACTCGCCGCAATGTCACCCGTCTGATGACCACCGCGCGCAATGAAGCGGGTGCCGGCAATCTCGGTCATCCAGCCGATCAGCGGCCAGCCGCGCACGTCCGACTTGGCGAGAAAGCCGATCTCGCCCTGCGTCCCGACGATGGGGATATCGAGCCAGGAGATGTGATTGCCGATCAGCAGGCAACCCGGTTCAATGCGACCCTCGACCCGCAGCCGCACCCCCAGCGCGCGACAGAGACGGCGCTGCCACCAGCTCACCGCGCGCGGCACCCACGGCGGAGGCTGGTCGAACCGGGTGCGCAGACTGATGAAGACGGCGATCAGAATGCCCGTCGCCAGATGCTCGACGACCCGCAGACTGCGCCAAATCGAGGTGAGCCACATCGGCATCTCAGGCATCCGTCAGCCGGTCAATGAAATGACGCGAATAGCTGGGATTGAGCTCACGGACATCGAGCAGCATCAGCACGTCGGCCACGCCGAAAGCGGGATCCCGGCAGGGCTCGCCGCAGACCCTGGCGCCCAGCCGGACATAGGCGCGCAGCAGCGCCGGCAGGGGGGCATCGACCGTGTCCTCATCGGCCAGGGTGGTCAGCAGCGGCACACGCGGGCGCACATGGAGATGCTCAGGGGCCATCGCCTGCCGCCGCAGCCGGTTCATGATCGCCGCTGCCTGGATGTCCTGATCGCCGAGCGGAATGCTGGCGCAGCCGAACAGATAATCGAAGCCGTGCAGATGGATGAACCCGGCCAGACCCGACCAGAGCACCGCAATGGCCGAGCCCTGCCGGAATTCGGACGCGATACAGGTCCGACCGACCTCCAGAAGACGCCCTTTGAGCGCCGCGACCGGTTCGAGTTCGAACTCACTCGCGGAGTAGAAACGCCCCAGACGCCGGGCGCTGGCGTCGGTCAGCAGACGGGTGCAGCCAACGACGCGACCGCTCTGGCTCTCGCGCACCAGCAGATGCTGGCACACCTCATCGAATTCATCGACATCCAGCCCCGCCCCGCCCTTAAGCTGCGCCCCCATCTCCTCGCCGAACACCTGGTAGCGCAGGGACTGAGCCTCGCGCACCTCCTGCACGGAAGAGGCGAGTTCGACGAAAAGACGTTCGCCGCGCTTGGCGACCAAGGCTGGGGCAGTAGCGACCATTGCAGACCCTCGAATAAAGATAACCAACAGGTTGGAGGGCAATGGTAGGTCGCGACTGTTGCAGGCGTATGTGAGTTCGATGACGGACTGGTGAAGGAGGATGAATGCTCAACCTGAAATTCGGATGCGGCACATCCAGGCCATCATCTCAACGAGATGACGGGCCAGCCGCGCGCTTCGGCGATGGCGCGCAGCCGGGGATCGGGATCGACGGCAACGGGGTGATCGACCCGTTCCAACAATGGCAGGTCATTGTGCGAGTCGCTGTAGAAACGGCTCCCGGTCAGATCCAGACGCTGTTCGGCAAGCCACTGCTCCAGCCGGATGACCTTGCCCTGCTGGAAGGTCGGCACACTCGCGACCTCGCCGGTATAGTTGCCCTCGTCATCTTCGGCAGGCAGGGTCGCGAGCAGATGCGGAATGCCGAAGCGCGCGGCGATGGGCGCGGTGACGAAGGCGTTGGTGGCGGTGATGATCAGCAGGGTGTCGCCAGCGGCGCGATGCGACTCGATGAGGTCGCGGGCCGCCGGGAGCATGATCGGCTCGATCAGTTCGGCGACAAACCGCTCGCGCAGCGACTCCAGCAGCGCGCGGGGATGATCACGCAGCGGACGCAGCGCAAAGCGCAGAAATTCATCGATATCCAGCGTACCGTCCCGGTACTCGCGATAGAAGCGCTCGTTCGCACGCGCGTAACTGTCGCCATCGACGATACCCTCGGCGACGAGAAAACCGCCCCAGAGATAGTCCGAATCACCGCCGAGCAGGGTGTTGTCGAGATCAAAGATTGCGAGAGCCATGTCCAGACATCCCCCCGCCGGGCATGGCGGATTCATTTGATTGACGCACGGATATCCCGTCATGCCATCGCGAGACAGCGCCAAAAGGCGGCGATATTCGCGGATTTGACCTTGCGTTTCAAGCCGCTCCGCCGCCGCCCGTCTGACCGGTTCCGACCAGATGGCGGCAAATCTTTGATTGGTAATTGCTTATGTAGCGATCAGCTTGCCGGCAACGAGCCGGATATGGAAAAATGGGCCAGAACCTGCCAACAGGACATGATTCCTTGTGATCGACCATGACGGCTTTCGACCCAATGTCGGCATCATCCTGAGCAATCGGGATCGCCGGCTATTCTGGGGGCGCCGCGTTGGCCAAAATGCGTGGCAGTTTCCCCAGGGCGGCATCAATGCCGATGAGACCCCCGAGCAGGCCATGTATCGGGAACTCGAAGAAGAGGTCGGGCTGACGGCACGGCATGTGACCATCCTCGGCTCCACCCGTGGCTGGCTGCGCTATCACCTTCCCAAACGCTATATCCGGCGTCATTGCGGCCCGACCTGCATCGGCCAGAAGCAGATCTGGTTTCTGCTGCGGGTGAACTGTAGCGAAGAGGCGTTCTGTCTCGACAGCACCGACAAGCCCGAATTCGACGCCTGGCGTTGGGTTCGCTACTGGCAGCCCTTACATGAGGTCGTCTACTTCAAGCGCCGGGTCTATCTCCAGGCGCTTGAGGAACTGGCGCCGATCCTCTATCCCGAAGGCCCGCCGGAACGCCAGGAGCCCTATCCCCGCGCCGTTGGACTGCTGCGTCAGCGGCTCCCCTGACCGGGGAGCGGACCCGTTAAGGTGATTTCCTGAAAACAATCTACCCACGGCGAGGACGTCAATGGACAGGATTCACAGGATTTTTCAAGATGGACAGGATTCAGAAAACGATGGTTTGTCTCCTGTCAATCCTGCGAAATCCTGTTCATCCTGTCCATTTGGAGCCTTGACTCTGGTAGGAACTTTCCCGGAAACCTCCTAACAATTTGTCAATCAGACAGGATTTACAGGATGAACAGGATTGAAAACAGGCGGCTAAAGAATCCTGTCAAAAGCGATCACCGGATGAGTCCCCCGCATGCTTGAATCGCTGCGTCGCATCGTTCAGGAAGTCAATAACGCCCAGGATCTGGAGCAGGCGCTATCGATCATCGTGCACCGCGTCAAACAGGCGGTCGGTGCGGATGTCTGCTCGGTCTATCTCAATGATTTCGACAACCGGCTGCACGTCCTGCACGCGACTGAGGGACTGCGCGCCGATGCGGTGGGCCGGGTGCGTCTGGAACTGGGACGCGGACTGATCGGACTGGTCAGCGAGCGCGCCGAACCGATCAATCTCGACGACGCCGCGACCCATCCGCGCTACGAGTGCATCATCGATACCGGCGAGGAGCGTTATCACGGCTTTCTCGGCGCGCCCATCATCCAGAACCGCAAGGTGCTCGGGGTACTGGTGCTGCGCCAGCGTCGGCGGCGTCACTTCGAGGAGGACGAAGTCACCTTCGTCATGACCCTGGCCTCGCAGCTTGCCGGGGCCATCACCTTCGCCCGTACCAGCGGCGAGCTGGCGCGACTCCAGGACGACGGCATCCCGCAGCGCTTTCTGCCGGGCCTGGCGGCCTCGCCGGGGATCGGCATCGGTCAGGCGGTGGTCGTCTATCCGCCGGCGGACCTGGACGCGGTGCCGGATCGCCGTCCCGACAACCCGGACGCGGAGGTCGAGGACTTCCGGCGCGCGGTGCGCGATGTCGCCAATGATCTGGACCGTTTCGCCGCCCGCACCCAGGCGCACCTGAGCACCGAGGACATGGCGCTCTTCGACGCCTGGCGTCTGATGCTGGAGAGCGACACGCTCATCGACGGCACGCTCTCGCGCATCCGCACCGGCAACTGGGCGCCGGGCGCGCTGCGCGAGACCATCGCCGAGCATGCGCGGGTCTTCGACAACATGGACGATGCCTATCTGCGCGAGCGGGCGTCGGATGTCCGCGATCTGGGTCGCTGCATCCTCATGCACCTGCAACACCTGACCGCCGCGCCCATTCAGTACGCACCGCAGACGATCCTGGTCGGCGAGGAGATCAGCGCCATGCAGATCGCCGAGGTGCCGCGCGAAAAGCTGGTCGGTCTCGTTTCCACCAAGGGTTCGGGCTCGTCGCATGTCGGCATCCTGGCCCGTGGCATGGGGATCCCGGCGACGATGGGCGTCGCCGATCTGCCGGTTGGACGCATCGAGGGACGCGAGATGGTGGTGGACGGCTATCGCGGGCGCGTCTATGTCTCGCCGGGGCCGGCGGTACGCTCCGAATATCTGCGTCTCGCCGAAGACGACGCCGCGCTGACCACCGAGCTCCAGACCCTCAGCCATCTCCCCGCCGAGACCACCGACGGTTATCTGGTGCCGCTCTATCTGAACACGGGTCTGGTCTCGGAGAGCCGCCCGCTCGGGATCGAACAATCCGCCGGGGTCGGGCTTTACCGCACCGAACTGCCTTTCATCGTGCGCGACAGCTTTCCGGGCGAGAGCGCGCAGATGGCCAATTACCGTCATGTGCTCGAAATCTTCGCGCCCCGCCCGGTGACCATCCGCACCCTGGACATTGGCGGCGACAAACCCCTGCCCTATTTTCCGATGCACGAGGCCAACCCCTTTCTCGGCTGGCGCGGCATCCGCATCACCCTCGATCATCCCGAGATCTTTCTCACCCAGGTGCGGGCGATCCTGCGCGCCTCCATCGGGCTCGACAATCTGCGGCTGCTGCTGCCCATGATCACCACGCTCAACGAGGTGGACGACGCGCTGCTGCTGATCCATCGCGCCCACGATGAGCTGCTGGAGGAAGGCTATCAGGTCAAAATGCCCCCGGTCGGGGTCATGATCGAGGTGCCGGCGGCCGTCTATCAGGCCGAGGCGCTGGCGCGGCGGGTGGACTTTCTCTCGGTCGGCACCAACGACCTGACCCAGTATCTGCTCGCCGTGGATCGCAACAACCCGCATGTCGCCAAACTCTATGATGAATTCCATCCGGCGATCCTGCGCGCCCTGCTCCAGATCCTCACCGGCGCGCGCGTCCACGGACGCGAGGTGAGCGTCTGCGGCGAGATGGCCGGCGATCCGCTGGCCACTTTTCTGCTGCTCGGCATGGGCGTGCACAGCCTGAGCATGGGGGCGGGCAGTCTGCCGCGCATCAAGCGGGTGATCCGCAGCATCAGCCGCGCCCGCGCCCGCGAGGTGCTCAAGGTCGCGCTGCAATGCGAGGACGCGGAGGCCGTGCGCCGCCTGCTGCTGGAGGCGCTGGAGGCCGTTGGCTTGGGTGCCCTGGTGCGTCCGGGCAGATAATGCTGTCCATCGAGAATCTGTCCAAACGCTTCGGCAGCGTCTCTGAACACCCACTGTTCCAGGCGGTCTCGCTGAGGCTCGCGCCCGGCGAGTCGGTCGCCATCATGGGTGAATCGGGGGTCGGCAAATCGACCCTGCTCAACTGTCTCGCCGGTCTGGAACCGGTGGATGGCGGTCGCATCCGGCTGCGCGACACCGAGCTGACCGCACTCAACGAGGACGACTTCGCGCGTCTGCGACGGCGCGATTTCGGTTTCGTCTTTCAGTCCTTTCATCTGCTGCCGCACCTGACCCTGGCGCAGAACGTCGCCCTGCCGCTCTGGCTGCTCGATCTGGACGACCGGACAGCGGGCGAGCGCGCCCGCGCCATGCTGGAGCGGGTCGGATTAGGTGCGCGCGCCGACGACTGGCCGCGTCATCTCTCCGGCGGCGAGATGCAGCGGGTCGCCATCGCCCGCGCCCTGGTGCACGAACCGGCGCTGGTGCTGTGCGACGAACCGACCGGCAACCTTGATCCCGAGCGCGCGACCGGGGTGCTGGAGCTCCTGTTCGAGACCATCCACAGTGCTGGCGCCATCGGTCTGCTGGTCACGCATTCACCGACCGCCGCCACGCATGCCGACCGCGTGCTGCGCCTGACCCGGGACGGACTGGTCGCGGCATGAACGCGGCCCTGCGGCATGTCTTTCTCGCCAGTCTCTGGCGCCGCCCGCTCGCTACCTCACTTTCACTGCTCGCCATTGCGCTCGGCGTGGCGCTCGGGCTCACGGTCCAGCTCATCCATTCCGCCGCGCTGGATGAATTCGGTCGCGGCATCCGACTCCTGAGCGGCACGGCGGATCTCCAGATCGTCGGTTCGCAGGCCGGTCTCGACGACGCACTCTATCCGCTGCTCGCCCGACATCCCGACATTGCCACAGCCAGCCCCGTCCTGGAGATCGAGGCCCGTCTGCCGGGGCGCGACGAGACCCTGCGCATCTTCGGCATCGATCTCTTTCGCGTGGCGCAGGTGACGCCGTCGCTGCTGCCGATGACCGATGTCCAAGACGGCACGCCGACCGAGCGCATCGACCGCCTGGGACCGCTCCAGCCCGATGCGCTCTTTCTCAGCCCCGCCGCTGCGGCCCGGCTCGCACTCGCCGCCGGAGACCGCCTGACGGTGCAGATCGGCGTGCGCGAGCAGGCGTTGCGCATCGGCGGCTCGGTGCCGGGCGCCGGGGTCGGTCAGATACTGGCGGTCATGGACATCGGCGCGGCGCAGCAGGTCTTCGACCGCATCGGTCGGCTGACCCGGATCGATCTGCGGCTCGCCCCCGGAATCGAGCGCGGCGAGGCGCAACGGCGGCTGGCTGACCTGCTCCCGCCCGGCGTCGCCATCCTGACCCCGGACGACGCCGAGTCCGAGGTCACCGGACTGTCGCGCGCCTATCGGGTCAATCTGACCATGCTCGCTGCCATCGCACTCCTGACCGGCGGTTTTCTGGTCTTTTCGGCCCAACTGCTCGCGGTCGTGCGGCGGCGTCAGGAGTTCGCCCTGCTGCGTGCACTCGGACTCGACCGCGCCAGTCTCCGGCGCGGTCTGCTCGCCGAAGGCGCCGTACTCGGACTGATCGGCGGACTGATCGGGGTGACGCTGGCCTATCTGCTGACCGCGCTGGCCTTCCGTCTGATCGGCGGCGATCTGGGCGCGGGCTTCTTTCGCGGGATTGCACCGACGCTGCGTTTCGAGCCGCTCCTGACGCTGGTCTATCTGACGCTGGGCGTGCTCGCGGGACTGGGCGGTGCCTGGCTGCCGGCGCGCGAGGCGGCGCGGATGATTCCGGCGCGCGGCCTGCGGGCCGGCGATGAGGCCGAGGTCTATCGGGCACAGCCGCGCTGGGGCGCGGCGCTCCTGTGCCTGATCCTCGCCGCGCTGCTCTGTCTGCCGCCGCCGCTGGCCGGCGTGTCGGTCGGCGGTTATCTGGCGGTGCTGCTGGTTCTCATCGGCGCCATCCTGATCCTGCCCGGCGCGACCCTCTGGGCGATGCGCCGGCTGGGTGCGCCGCGTGCGCTCACCCTGCGTCTGGCACGCGCGCGTCTCGCCGCCGCGCCGGGACAGGCGGTGGTGGCCGGCGCCGGGGTCGTCGCCAGCGTCGCACTCGCGGTCTCGATGGCGATCATGGTCGATTCGTTCCGTAGTTCGGTGGACGGCTGGCTGACCCGGATGCTGCCGGCGGATCTCTATCTGCGCGCCTCCGCTGCGACGGCGAGCGGCTATCTGGATCCCGAGACGGTCGCCCGGATCGCCGCCCTGCCGGGGGTTATCGATGTCTATCCGGTGCGTTTCGCCAGCCTGCGGCTCGACCCGATGCGTGAATCGATTGCGCTGATCGCGCGTCCGGTGCGCACGGGAAACGGTCTGCCGCTCGTCGCCGGTTCGCTTCAGCCGACAGGATCGGATGACGCCCATCCCGCCTGGATCTCGGAGGCGCTGGCCGACCGGCTGCGGCTCGGGGTCGGCGATCCGCTCGCGCTGCCGCTGGCCGACCGGCTCCAGCCGTTCCGGGTCGCCGGTATCTGGCGCGACTACGCCCGTCAGCAAGGCGCGGTCGTCATCGAGCTGGACGATTACCGGGCGCTGACCAATGATTGGCTCACCAATGATCTGGGTCTGTTTCTGGCCGATGGCACCGCACCCGAAACCCTGATGACGGCGATCCGCGCCACCCTCGGCGAGCAGACGAGCGAGATGATCCTGCCGGGTGAACTGCGCGCCATGATCCTGGCGGTCTTTGATCGCACCTTTCTGGTGACCTATCTGATGGAAGCCGTCGCGGTCCTGATCGGACTCTTCGGCATCGGCACCACCTTCGCCGCACTCGCCGCCAGCCGCCGCAAGGAATTCGGCATCCTGCGTCATCTGGGTCTGCGGCGCCGTCAGATCGGCACCCTGTTGAGCGTGGAAGCGGCGCTGACTGCGGCTGTCGGCATGGGCGTCGGATTGCTGGCGGGCGGAGCCATCGCCCTGGTTCTGATCGAGGTCGTCAACCGTCAGAGCTTTCGCTGGAGCATGGATCTGCAACTGCCTGTTGTCGCGCTGCTGGTCTTCGGCCTCTCGCTGATCCTGCTCGCCGCGCTCGCCGCCCGTCTGGCCGGCGCGCAGGCGATGCGTCAGGATGCCGTGCTGGCGGTGCGGGAGGATTGGTGATGATCCGGCCCACTCGTCATGTCCTGAACCGCTGGGCGGGTCTCGCGCTGGCCCTGTTGCTGATCGTCTCGGCGCAGGCCGCCGATTTTGCTCCGGTGCTGGAGGGGCGCCAGCCAGTCTTTCCCGAAGACACGGGCGCGCATCCCGACTACCGCACCGAATGGTGGTACATCACCGGCTGGCTGACCGATGACGCAGGGATCGAGCGCGGCTTTCAGGTGACCTTCTTTCGCGTCGGCACCGGCATCGGCGCGGACAATCCGAGCCGCTTCGCCCCGCGTCAGCTCATCCTCGCCCATGCCGCCATCGCCGATCCGGTCACCGGGCATCTCATCCATGCCGAGCGCGCCGAACGGGCGCTGGAGCCGCTGTCCGGCGCCGCGACCGGGCACACCCATGCCTGGATCGGCGACTGGGATCTGATGCTGGAAGACGAGACCTATCGCACCCGCATCGACGCCGACGACTTCGCGCTGGATCTGACCCTGACCCCCGCCGGCCCGCCGGTCCTCAATGGCCGCAACGGTTTCAGCCAGAAGACCCCGGCCCCGGCCAACGCCAGCCACTATTACAGCCGGCCTCAGCTTGCAGTACAGGGTCGGCTGCGGCTCGCCGATGCCGAGCGGACGGTCAACGGACGGGCCTGGCTGGATCACGAATGGTCGAGCGAGATCCTGCCCGAGACGGCACAGGGCTGGGACTGGATCGGCATCAATCTGCATGACGGCGGCTCACTGATGGCCTTTCAGATGCGCCAGCGCGACGGCTCGCCGCTCTGGGCCGGCGGCACGTTCCGGCAGGCCAATGGCAGGATCCGCATCCTCACGCCCGCACAGGTGCGTTTCAACCCGCTGCGTCGCTGGCAGTCGCCACGCACCGGTGCCGACTATCCGGTCGAATGGGAGATCGAGATCGATGGCCGGCGGTTCGCGCTGCGCCCGCTGATGGACGATCAGGAACTCGACGGACGGCGTTCCACCGGGGCCGTCTACTGGGAGGGCGCGTCGCGTCTCATCGAAGACGAGATCGAGATCGGACGCGGCTATCTGGAGATGACCGGCTACTGGCAGCGTCAGACGGGGCTTTAGGTCACCGAACCTCAGTCGATCAGTCGCCTGCGGAGCGTCATCGAAAATTCTCTGGTTGAAACCTCCCACTTCAGGGGGATAATGCCGCGCGGGAGAGGCGCCACCTCTCAACTTTTCGCCCGCCAACGAATGAATCCGAGACGATGCCTGTTCTGCTGCGTAAATTTCTTGGTCTGCTGCTGATTCTTGCCCTCATTGGTATCGCCTCCGAACAGGCGCTGCTGGTGTCCTGCTCGCCATCAACCATGAGTGGCAACGGATCGCATCCGGCCATCGCGCCGCCGCGCTGAGACGCTGTCAATCCTGTCTGAATTCGTAACCCGACTGAGATCGGGCCGGCGTCAGCCACCGGGCCAGAATCCCATACAGCACCTCTGGAACGACCGGCTTGGGGATGAAATCGTTCATCCCGGCAGCGAAACAGCGTTCGCTGTCTTCGGCGAAGACATTGGCGGTCATCGCCAGAATCGGCAGATCGGCGTGGCCGGGAAGCTGACGAATGGCGCGTGTGGCTCCGATGCCATCCAGGTTCGGCATCTGCATGTCCATCAGGATCAGATCGTAATCGGCGTCCTGAGCCATCCTGACCGCCTCTGCCCCATCCGCCGCCAGATCGACTTGCAGTCCGACATCCTCCAGCATCAGCCGCGCGACCTCCTGATTGATCGGATCGTCTTCGGCCAGCAGGATGCGCGCCCCGTGATACCCGTCCTTCAAGCGCGCAACGGGCTGATCGCATGACGGCTGCGCGGTGAGCGATTGACTGCCGCGCCGGAGACGCACCGTCAGCCAGAATCGCGCCCCCTGACCCGGCGTGCGCTCCACACCGACCTCACCGCCCATCAAGCGGGCGATACGACGGTTGATCGCCAGCCCCAGACCGGTGCCACCATATTTGCGCGTGGTCGAGTTGTCAGCCTGCTCGAAGGGTGAAAAGAGTCGGGCGCGCTGTTCGTCGGTCACACCGATACCCGTGTCGCTGACCTCGAAGCACAGCAGATAGCCGTCTGGCGTTGCCTCCAGCACGCGCGCGCTGAAATCGATGTGGCCGGCATGGGTGAACTTGATCGCATTGCCCAGATAATTGATCAGTGCCTGCGCCAGTCGGGTCGCATCGCCGCACAGCGCCTGCGGCATGCCGGAGACATGGATGCGCAGCGTCAGACCCTTTTTCTTCACCTCCTCACGGATGAGCGCAAAGACTGTGTTCAGCATCTCGGCCAGCACGAAATCCTTTTCTTCCAGCACCAGCTTGCCGGCCTCGATCTTGGAGAGGTCGAGGATGTCATTGAGGATGCCGAGCAGGTGTTTGCCGGAGGCGGCAAGGGTATCGAGCTGAGCCGCCTGCTCGGGCGTCACCCGCCCGCGCCGCAGCACATGCGCCATGCCGAGGATGCCATTCAGGGGCGTGCGGATCTCATGGCTCATGTTGGCGAGAAAGGCGCTCTTGGCGATGTTCGCCGCTTCCGCCTCTTCTTTGGCGACCGTCAGCTCGTTTTCGATCCGCTTGAGCGGGCTGATGTCAGTGAAGGTCACGATCAGTCCGTCCTCGAAAATCTGGCCGCCGATCAGGAGCGTCAGCTCCTCGCCCGCCCTGGTCCGCACACGATAGTCGAGGCTCTCGACAATGCCGTCAGACACCTGCGCACGCTGCAGGACCGCAGTCCAGCGCTGCCGTACCCATTCGCGATACGCAGGATCGGGAAAGGCCATCGACCACCAGCCTTCGAGTGTGAACAGATCGCCCTCCCGATAACCAAAGAGCGTGATGCAGCGCCGATTGAGCGATTCAATGACATCGCCCTTCAAATAGGCCAGAGCGACCGGCGCGGCATCGAACAGCAGCCGGAAAAAACGATCCTTTTCCGCCGTGATCGCCGCCTCCTTCATGCGGATCAGCGCCAGCTCGGATTCGCGACGCTGAGTGATGTCGCGCGACAGCATGAGAAATCGGGTTGCGCCATCCGCTTTCGACTCACTGCATGTCGTCGAGAGCTCAAACCAGTGCTCACCGTCATCCATCGCCAACTGAATGGAGCGGCCATAGTCGCTGCCCGTGCGGGCGGCGGCCTGGATGGAATCCATGACCGTGCGGGCGGCGGACTCAGGCAGGATGTCACTGGCCTTGCGCCCGATCAAAACATCCTTGGGCGCCGCCAGCAGAACTTCCGGTTTGGCGAAAACATCCAGGTAGCGTCCGTCGGAATCGAGTTTGAACAACAGATCCGGGATGGCGTTGAGGGTTGCCGCCAGATTGTCATTGGCCTCCTGAATGGCGTCATGCGCGGCCTGTAATTCAGCGAGCGCCAGTTCGAGCGCGGCGGTCTTGGCGACCACCCGTCGGCGCAGCAGCAGATTCCACAGCGCCAGCAGTGCGCCGCACAGGATCATCAGGAGCCCTCCCCACACCAGATGGCGGGTGTAAAGAAACGCGCCTGGCACCGAAACGAGCCATTTATCTCTGAGTGCATCGATCTCGTCCGGGGTGATCGCCTGCATCCCCTCCTCCACCCGTCTCAGGGTGTCGGTCTCGCCCTTGCGCACGGCGCGGTGGAACTGGCCTTCGTAGAGCGCGAACGCCTTGATGAACTCATGCTGGGCCTGGGCCTGATAGAGATAAAAATTGGCCGGATATTCGTCGAGACAGAACACCTTGATGTCCTGTCGCCGGGCGGCGGCGATCAGCTCCCGGTAATTGCGGTATTCGATCAGTTCGTTGATGCCGTTTTCGTGCAGTTTGTCGATGCAGGCGTCACCCTCCTGGACGCCGATCTGAAAGCCTTTGAGCGTCTGCACGCTGTTGATGCCGCTGATCGAGGCATGCGCGAAGATCGCCACCGGCAGATTGGTGTAGGGCGCGGAGAAGTCATACAGGGGTTCGCGGGGAGCGGTGCGATAGATGGCGTCGATGACATCCGCCTGACCGGACTGGATCATCGCCTGGGCCTCCGCCCAGTTCGTCGCGGTCAACCTGACCGGGATGCCGGTCCGGCGCTCCCACAGTCGCCACAGATCGACAATGAAGCCTTCCGGGATCCCGTCAGCATTCCGAAAGACATAGGGCGGGAAATTATCGTCGGTGACGACATGAAGCGATTGAGGCGGTGGAGTCGGCCCGGCGGGCAAGCCCGTGGCCGTACCCGCACCCATCCAGACTCCCAGCCCGCACAGGAGACAGAACGCGAGCATCCGCCCACGAACTCGATCCAGGCTGTATCGCTGCCAAATTCCAATCATCGTCTGATCTCCCTTGAGACAACGTGGCAATCTGTAACCTCTTTCGACAGGATCAGCAGAATTAAAACAGTGATTTAAGAAATCATGTCAATCCTGTCTAAGAATCAGACCGCAACAGCATACCGAGTGAGCTGCGCTTTGCCCGGCCAGTCATCGCCTCTCACCCTGTCGGGTCAGCGCCCCGTAACCCAACGCCAGCAGTCCGATCCAGAGCGCCGCCAGCCAGCCGATGGTGCCATCGTACCCGCCCACCAGGAACGCCAGCCCGGACGATTCGTTGCCGTCCGTGACCCGACGGGTGGTCTGGATCACGAACACCCAGCCCGCATGCAGCCCGATACACCAGCCGATGTGCCCGGTGCGTTCACGCACCAGGGCCAGAAAAAGACCGACCAGAAAGAGCGCGACCAGCGAATCCAGATGCTTCCATTGGAAGACATCGACGAAGACCTGGACGAACATCCAGAGGCTGCCCGAACCGTCGAAGGCCATGCCCTCAGGCAGCGCGCCCGGTTTCATGAAATGCAGCAGGGCATAGAGCAGCGAGGACCAAATAAGCGCCGACGCCAATCCATCCCGTCGCCGGATCGCCGTATAGAGCGCGCCGCGAAAAAAGGTCTCTTCCAGCACCCCGATCAGCAACCCGCCGATCAGCGCCTGTGCAACGTTGCCAAGGATCGTGGACCAGTCGGCCAGATTTGGATCCGGCACGCGGATCTCCAGCGCCAGCAGCGCCAGCACCAGCGCCAGCAGGATCGCCACGCCCTGGACCCAGCCCCAGCCGACCGCGCGGCGCAGCGCCGGCCCGCTCACGCCATAACCCAGCGACGCGCGGTCGGCGAGCTGGAGCAGCCGGAGCAGCGGCCAGATCCCGAGCAGGATGAAGATCTGCGCCAGCCGGCTCATGACCCGATGCGGTTCAAGCTCGATCCAGCCGGTCGCCAGCAGGGCTGACGCGACGAACGCCGCGAGGACGAAACAGAGGAAACAATAAGCGAAAAAGAGCAGCGTGGCGCGCATGAAAGGGTTCCGGTCGAGAGCGGCGTCCCATTGTCGCGACATTCGGAGAGGACCGCAAAGCGCGGATCCCGCCAGGATGGCGGGTTGGACTGCGCCAGCGAATCCCCATCATGGCTTTTCAGACCATGCGGCATTCGCTCAGGATCAGACCTGAACCGCGCCCTCCAGTCGGAGTCGCCCATGACCAACGCCGATCCCCGCCCATCCGCCGGCCGCCTGACCGGGCTGTCCATCTATCTTGGCGTCGTGCAGTTCTTTCTGCTGGCGACCTGGGTTCTTTATGTCATTTTCCTGCCGGGACTGCTCGCATCGGTCGGGATCGAAAAACACTGGACGGGCTGGGTTCTGCTGGCGGATCAGGTGCTCTTTGCCTGTTTCGATATCGCCGCCGGCTTTGCTGCGGATCGCGCCTTCCGGCTCTACGCGCGAATTGGCTATGCGGTCATGGCGGTCACGGTGCTCTCCTGTCTGGCCTTTCTGGCGCTGCCCTGGCTGCCGCAACTCGGTGCCGGGCCGGAGCTCTTCCTCGCCGTGACGGCGCTGTGGGTGGTCAGCTCGTCCGCCCTGCGCGCACCGCTCTTCGGGTTGCTCGCGCGTCATGCCGCCAAGCCTGCCGTCCCGCGTCTGGCCGGATTCGCCCTGCTCGGCATGGGCGTGGCCGCCGCACTCTCGCCCTATCTCGGAACCCTGATGACCGGTGTGGATCCGCGTCTGCCCTTTGCCGTGTCGAGTCTGGCGCTGCTGCTGGTCGCGACCGGGTTGATCGCCGCCGAGCGGCACGGCGTCCCGGTCGCCGCAGCGGCGCCCGACGTGCCATCGTCTCCGCTCCCGGTCTGGGGCTTTCTGCCAGCGGTGCTGCTGGCTGCCCTCGCGGTGCAGATTGCCGTCTTCATTCAGGCCGCACCGCGCTATCTGCTTGATGTCGATCCGTCGCAACTACCCTGGCTCCTTCCGGTCTTCTGGATCGGCTTCAGCCTTGCCGCCTTCACGGCTGGCCGTCTCAGCGCCCGCTGGGGTGCGGCGCGGGTCTTCGCTGCGTCCTGTCTCCTGGGTGGTTTGGGGCTGTGGCTGACCGGCCTGACGGGGCTTGAGGCCGCGCTCGGCGGTTATCTGCTCGCCGGGCTGGGCTGGGGGACGGCGCTTGCGACCGCCTTCGGTCTGGCTGCGGATTGCGGACGCCCGCAACGGATTGCGACCTATACGGGGATCCTGTTCGCCGTGCTGGCCGGCGCCGCCTTTCTGCGTCTTGGGATCAACCTCGCGGGCTGGCCCAAACAGGCGGATCTGGCCCCGATCCTCGACTGGGCGCCCATGATGAGCTGGCTGCTGGGGGGATTGCTTGTGCTGCTGGTCAGCCTGAACCGGGGACTGGCCGGATCACAGAACGGTAAAGACTTGCGGATCAGACGAAAATCGACCGGGTCCGAAACCCCGCCGCAGCGTTAAACCGCATCGACCGGGATTGATCGCATTGTCAAACGCATCCACCTCGACACGACCCGGCATGACCGGCGCTTTCGCTCAGATCGCCGCACGTTCGCGGCAGTCATTCAGCAACCTGCTGCGCCGGGTGCCGACCGGCGCCGATGGCGTGGCGCGGGTCGGTGCGCGGCAGATCTATATCCTGCCGACCCGTACCGGATTGATGTTCGGCACGGTGCTGATGGTGATGCTGCTGGGATCGCTCAATTATCAGAACAATCTCGGGCTGCTGTTCACCTTTTTTCTGGCCTCGGTGGGCCTGGTCGCCATGCATCACGCCTGGTTCAATCTGCTCGGGCTGGCGGTCCAGGTGCGCGGCGGGCCGCCGGTCTTCGCTGGCGAAACCGCGACCTTCGAGGTGACGCTGCGCGCCGAGGGTCAGCGCCCGCGCCATGACATCCAGCTCCGCAAGGACGCGGACGCCCCACCGCCGGTCCATGTGCCGGACGGGGATCAGCGGCTGGTGTCGCTCGGGCTCCCGGCAGCGCGGCGCGGCAGGCTGCGGATCAAAGACCTGATGATCGAGACCCGTCATCCGATGCAGCTCTTCCGCGCCTGGTGTTATGTGGCGACGGATGCCGCAACCCTGGTCTATCCGCTGCCGGCACGGCAGGCGCCCGAGCCAGGACATGACGCTGGCGATGCCCGCCGCCCGCATCGGACCAGGGGCGAAGGCGCCGAGGATTATGTCGGCTCGCGCGGCTATCGGCATGGCGATTCGCCGCGACACATCGACTGGAAGGCCTATGCCCGCGAACGCGGCCTCTTCGTCAAGCAGTATGGCGGCGATCAGGGGCAGGAGGTCTGGATCGACTGGTCGCGTCTCAGCGCGCCGGATCCCGAGATCCGTCTCGGTCTGCTGACCCGGCAGGTGCTGGATGCCGACGCCGCCAATGTCCGTTTCGGGCTGCGTCTGCCGGGCGTGGTTGAAGGTCTGGCGCAGGGTCAGGCCCATACTCAACGCTGTCTCACCCGGCTGGCGCTCTTCGATGATACCCACGCAACCGATTCCATCCATTGAGCGGCCCGATGCCGCGCAGACGCTCTGGCTCAGTCTGCTGGTGCTCGCCGCCGCTCTGCCGCTGACGCCCTATCTGCACTGGCAGGTCAGCGCCTTTCTGCTGTTCCTGTTCGTCATCCGGCTGGCCGGGCTCAGGTGGCACACGGCGCTCCCCGGCACCTGGATCCGCGCGCTGCTGACGCTGGCCGGGGTGGCGAACTGTCTGCATGCCAATCACAGTCTGGTCGGCCAGGACGGCGGGACGGCGCTCTTCGTCACCATGCTCGCGCTCAAGCTGCTGGAACTGGGCAGTAAGCGCGATCTGCGTCTGGTCGCCATCCTGCTCGGCTTTCTGATCGTGATCCAGTTTCTGTTCGATCAGTCGCTGCCGCTGACGCTCTATCTCGGGGTCATGGCGGTCGGCGCGGTCGCCATGCTGGTCGATCTGAACGGCGGTCTGGGTGAGGCGCGACTGCGCTCAACCCTGCGCATTGCCGCCAGTCTGTCGCTCCAGGCGCTGCCCCTGACCCTGGTGCTCTTCGTGCTCTTTCCGCGTCTGAACGCGCCGCTCTGGAGTCTGGGCGTGGACACCACCAAGGGACTGACCGGGATGTCGGACAGCATGGAACCGGGTGCGATCAGTGAACTGGTCGTCAATGGCGAACTGGCCTTTCGGGTGCGCTTTGATCGTCCGCCGCCGAATCCGAATCAGCTCTACTGGCGCGGCCCGGTACTGTGGGAGATGGATGGCCGCCGCTGGTCGCCCGGCGATCTTCCCGCCGGATCAAGCGCGGCCCCGCTTGTGGAATCGGGCAACCTGATCGATTACGAGATCCTGCTGGAGCCGAGCGGCAAACGCTGGCTGTTCGCCCTGGATCTGCCGCTCGATACGCCGGACGAGTCCAGCCTGGATGCCGATTTCCAATTGCTGTCACGCCAGTCGCTCACCGCCGTCAAACGCTACCGAATGCGTTCCGCGCTCGACTATCGCACCGCCGAACCGGATGCCCGAGAGCGGGAGCGGGGATTGCAGCTCCCTGACAACATCACCCCGCGCATGCGTGCGCTGGCGGACGAGTGGCGAACGCGCAGCGCGAGCGACGCGGAACTGGTCCGGCAGGGACTGGCCTTCTTCAATCGCGAGGCCTTCCATTACACCCTGCTGCCGCCGCGACTCGGCGCCAATCCGTCCGACGAATTCCTGTTCGAGACCCGCAGCGGTTTCTGTGAACACTATGCCAGCAGCTTCGCGCTGCTGATGCGCACCGCCGGTATTCCAGCGCGGATCGTGCTCGGCTATCTCGGCGGCGAGGCCAACGCCATCGGCGGCTATCAGATGGTCTGGCAGTCGGACGCCCATGCCTGGGTGGAGGTGCTGCTCGACGGACAGGGCTGGGTGCGGGTCGATCCCACCGCCGCCGTCGATCCGTCGCGGATCGACAACCGCAGCGCCTCACAGCTCATCGGCGGCGGCACCTCGGTTCGCTTCGATCTGGCTCAGGCCAGCGCGCTGGCGCAGTTCGCCAGAAACCTGCGTCTGCTGGCAGACACGCTCGACGCCACCTGGCAGAACTGGGTGCTGGATTTTTCGGCGAAGGACCAGTTTGCCCTGCTGGAGCGCCTGGGATTCGGCGGGCTGCGGGAATACGGACTTGTGGTGCTGATGGTGCTGGCGGTGTCGCTGACGCTCGGACTCATCCTGCTCGCGCTGCTGCGCGACCGGACGCAGCCGGATCCGCTCGACGCGCACTATGCACGCTTCTGCCAGCGGCTCGCCCGCGCCGGTCTGCCGCGCCGTCCCAGCGAAGGTCCGAGCGATTTCGGCCAGCGGGTGATGACGCAGCGACCGGACCTGACCCCGCCGGTGAGCCGCTTCCTGGCGCTCTATATCCCGGCGCGCTTCGGCCCGCGCCAGAGCCGCGAGACCATCGGACTGCTCGCCAGCCAGCTACGCGGCTTCCGTCCACACCGCTGAACCGCGTTCAGCCTGACAGAGGCTGTTTCGCGCAAGGGACGCCCTTGCAGCAACCAACCGCGTTTGGTGCGAGGCGGTTCAGGTAAAATCGGGGTTCAGGTGTCCCGGCAACCCGCTCAAGAACGCGAGGTGCCGACGATGGTGTGGGCAAGGTTCACAACGCGATTGGCAAGATCCTGATAGTCCTGGCGATAAGTCGCCAGCAGACCATCGGACACCCCCCAGTAATCCTTGCCCGAGACACCATGCTGATGCTCGTAATCAATGAACTGACTCTGCATTTCCAGCATTTTTTCGATCAGTTCCTGCTTTTCCTGTTTCAACGCGGCGATGTCGCTCATGAACCTGTCCCCCAGCGGTTGTTGGTCAAATGAGAAAAGCAAATTCAGTGCATACTGAAACATTAATATACCACGCGCAAACGAATGCCGGTCAAGCCGACAGGGTTCTCGCCGACTCAACAATGGGCACAAGATGTTTGAGGTGATTCTTTACGAGCCCGAGATTCCGCCGAACACGGGCAATGTGATGCGTCTGAGCGTGAATGCGGGGGCGCGTCTGCATCTGATACAGCCGCTCGGATTCTCGCTGGATGACCGTCTGCTGCGGCGGGCGGGACTCGATTATCGCGAATGGGCGGATGTCCGGCTCCATGACTCGCTGGACGACTGCCTGGCCAGTCTCGCCTCACCGCGTCTCTATGCTGCCAGCACGCGCGGCGGGCGGGCCTACACCGAGCCCTGCTATCAGGCGGGCGACGCGCTGCTGTTCGGGCCTGAGACACGCGGTCTTCCCGGCGCGGTGATCGATGCCGTACCGGACGGACAGCGCATCCATATCCCCATGTTTCCGGGCAATCGCAGCCTGAATCTGTCGAATGCGGTGGCCGTGGTGCTGTTCGAAGCCTGGCGTCAGCAGGGGTTTGCGGGCGCGGCGCGGCGATGAATCAGCCACCAGCGGTCAATTTTCAGCCGCTGGCGGCTGGAAGCGCTTATATCAACCGAACTCCGGCCTGGGCTCGCGCTCCAGCAGCGCACGGGTCGCCTGATCGGGCGAGACCTGTTCATAGAGCACGCGGTAGACCTGCTCGCTGATCGGCATCTCGATACCCAGTCGCGCGGACAGGCGATGCATCGCCAGTGCCGTGACGACACCCTCGACCTCCTGACCGATGACGGCCTGCGCCTCGGCAAGATTCTGCCCGCGCGCCAGCGCCAGACCCAGACGGCGATTGCGCGACTGATCGTCGGTACAGGTCAGCACCAGATCGCCGATCCCGGCCAGTCCCATGAAGGTCTCGGCGCGTCCGCCCAGGGCGGTGCCGACGCGGATCAGTTCGGCCAGACCACGGGTGATGAGCGCGGCGCGCGTATTGGCGCCAAAGCCCAGACCATCGGCGATGCCGGTGGCAATGGCGAGCACGTTCTTGGCCGCACCGCAGACCTCGACGCCGACCATGTCGGTGCTGGTATAGGCGCGAAAGCGTTCGCCGTGCAGCAGACGGGCCATACGCTCGGCGAAGTCCGCCTGCGCAGAGGCGACGGTAACGGCGGTCGGCAGACCATGCGCGACCTCCTGGGCGAAGCTGGGACCGGAGACCACGGCGAGCGGTCGCGCGCCAAGCGTTTCCTGTGCAACCGCATGCAGCAGTTGCCCGGTCTTGACATCCAGACCCTTGGTGGCCCAGGCCACGCCGAGCGTCGCGGGCAACCGGCGGCTCAAATCCTCGGCGACATGCCGGAAGGCATGGCTGGGCACCACGACCAGACAGTCGCTGGCATCGGCCAGCGCCTCGTCGAGCGAATCGGTCGGAATCAGCGTTGCTGGCAGCGGATGACCGGGGAGAAACTGACGATTCTCACCGTCCTGGCGCAGCGCCTCGATCTGTGCCGTCTCATGCCCCCAAAGCCGCACCCGATGACCGTTGCGACAGAGCAGCAGTGCGAGCGCGGTGCCCCAGGAGCCCGCACCCAGCAGGGCGACCGTGGCGGCGGACTCGCTCAATGTTTGGCACCTTCGGCTTGAGCCTCTTCCATCGCCTGCTGATGGTGCTGGGCGAAGAGAGCGTCGAAGTTGACATGTTGCAGCACAAGCTGCGGAAAACTGCCTTTGACCACCAGATCGGAAACCACTTCGCGGGCGTAGGGAAAGAGCAGGTTCGGACAATAAGCGCCGAGCATCGGCCCCATCTCCTGTTCGCTGAAGCCGCCGATGCTGAAGATGCCGGCCTGATGGACCTCGACGATAAAGGCGGTCTTGTCTTCGATCTTGGCGGAAACCGTCACCGACAGCACGACTTCGTAGATGTTTTCGGCAAGCTGGTTGATCCTGGTGTTGAGGTTGAGTTCATGCGTGGGCTTCCATTCGCCACGGAAGATGTCCGGCGCATTCGGCGATTCGAATGACACATCCTTGGTGTAGACGCGCTGGACGGAAAACTGTCGCTCGGTGGGGGACTGCTCGTGTTCGGTCATGCCGGATTCCTGATATGAGTTGAAAGGCAAAATGAACGCAGTTAGCGCTTTTTACGGGTGAGCGGCAGATTGGCCGACTCCCAGGCCATGATGCCGCCCTGGAGATTGAAGACTTCTTCAAAACCCGCTTTGCGCAGATGACCGCACGCCATGGATGACTGCGACCCGGAGCGGCAGTTCACGATGATGGGCTTGTCTTTGTATCTGTTCAGGGTCGCCAACTGATTTTTGAACCCGTTCATGGGGATATTCAGGGCATTGATGATGTGGCCCCTGGCGAAATCGGCCGCCGGGCGCACATCGATGACCACCGCCTCGCGGCGGTTCATCATGTCGGTGGCCTGGAGCGGATCGACGCTGCCTTTGCTGCCGACGATCAGGTTATGGGTCAGCAGTCCGACAATCACGGCCAGGGCCAGAAACAGGTACCAGTGATTGCCGACGAACTCGACGAGTTGATCTAACATCGGTCTGCGGTCTCGCTTAAGGTTGTCGCGTCGCACGCAGGCGGACAGGATGGCGACGCGGAAGACCGATACCCGGCAACGCGCGCAGCGTTGACGGATATCGAGAGATTCAAGGGCGTTGAAGTATAAGGATCAAGAGGGTGGGCGTCATCCTTGATTGGCCGGAAGATTCGATCATCAGTGATCGTGATAACAGAACACCTCGCGCATCATCCCGATCAGACGCAGGGTGCGCCCGTCGCTGACCCGGTAGTAGACGCGGTTGGCGTCCTTGCGGGAGGCCAGAATCCCTTTGTCGCGCAGGATGGCCAGGTGCTGGGAAATGTTGCTCTGGGAGGTTCCCACATGCGCGACGATGTCCTGCACGCTGATTTCCTGGTCGCCCAGGGTGCAGAGGATTTTCAGTCGCAGCGGATGGGACATGGCTTTGAGCGAGCGCGAGGCCCGCTCGATGTCGGCGTCGTCCGCAAACAGGTCCATCTCCTCAGTGTCAGTGGACTGGAGGTTCAGGGCCGGGCGGGGGGAATGGATCAAGTGAGTCTCCATGCTGTAGAAATCGTATCTGATCGATTGATCACCCTACAATCATAAACGCTTTCCCTACTGACTGCGAAGCGTTCGCGCCGCTGCAAACCTGAGTCTGCCGGCAGCGCCAGCGTCTGACAGACCCGGCTCCCGGCATCCGGATCTTTCGATGTCGATTTCCTGGTTTTCAGACCGTCCCGGAGTGCGCCACCGCCAGCCCATAACGCACCTGTCCGGCGGTCTTGTCGCGGATCAGCTCCCAGTTCTCGGGCAGCGGCGGAAAACCGCTCTGGTGCGCAGCCTCCAGATAGACGCGCGCGCCCGGCGCCAGCCAGCCATTACCAGCCAGATGGGTGATGGCCGGCTCAAGCAGGTCATCGGCAAAGGGCGGATCGAGAAAGACGATGTCGAACGGACGCCCCGCCGCCGCCAGCCACTGGAGCGTATCGGCCTGCCGGATCTTCATCTCCGCCACGCCCAGGGCTTGCGCATTGGCCTGCAACTGGCGCGCAACCAACGGTGATCGCTCGATCAGCACCACCTCGCCGGCACCGCGCGAGGCGGCCTCGAACCCAAGCGCCCCGCTCCCGGCGAAGGCATCGAGACAGCGCGCGCCCTGGATGACCGGCGCCAGCCAGTTGAACAGGGTCTCGCGCACCCGATCCGGCGTGGGGCGCAGACCGGGTTGATCGGGAAAGGGCAGACGGCGACCGCGAAAACGGCCGCCGATGAGGCGCAGTTGGTTAGTTGTCCGCGTCACGGGTCATGGACACCGGATCGGTCTGACCGCCGACCGTGACGATGGCGAGCCGCTCGGGATGAACACGACGCGCAAAGGCATCGCGGATCTGCCCGGCGGTGACGGCCTCGACGCGCGCCGTGAAGCGGTCCAGATAATCCAGCGGCAGGCCATAGAAACCGATCACGGCCAGATATTGGACGATATCGCCATTGCTGGCGATGCGCAGCGGAAAGCCCCCGGTGAGATTCTTTCTGGCGGCGGTCAGCTCAGCCTCGCTGGGGCCGGTTTCGATGAAGCGTTGCAGGGTCTCCAACAGCACGGCGCGGGCCTGATCCGCCTGATCGTTCCTGGTCTGGAGCCCCATGAAAAAGGGGCCGGGCTGCGCCAGTGGCATGAAGTAACTGAAGGTGCTGTAAGACAGCCCACGCTTCTCGCGGATCTCGTTCATCAACAAGGAGACCAGACCACTGCCGCCCAGGATATGGTTGCCGACATAGAGCGGAAAATAATCCGGATCGCCCCGACGCATCCCCGGCTGACCGGCCAGCACCGTGGTCTGGCTCGACGGGAAGGTGATCGGCTCCAGGCTGCCGGCGGTCAGATCACGCACCTCGGGCAGCGTCGGCGCACGCTCGCCGGCTGGCAGCCGGGCGGTGAGGCGTTCGGCCAGTGATTCCGCACCGGCGCGGTCGAGCGCGCCGACGATGGCGACCACCGCATTGGCGCGGCTGTAATAACGGGCATGAAAGGCCAGCAGATCCTCGCGAGTGAGCGCGGCGACCGTCTGCGCCGTGCCACCCGGATCAGCGGCGTAGGGATGCACGCCAAAGATCGCCCGATAGAGCGCCTTCTGACCCACGGTCTTGGGGGATTCCTGCTCCTGCCGCAGTGTGACGAGCTGATTTTCGCGGATCCGCTCCAGATCGGACGCGGCAAAGGTCGGCGCGGCCAGCACGGTGGCGAGCGTCTCGACGGCGGTATCCAGCGCCGGCTGCCGGGTCAGCGAGCGCAGCACGACCACGGTCATGTCACGATCCACAGTGGCTTCCAGTTTGGCGCCAACCGCTTCCAGCCGGTCGGCGAGCGCATCGGCGCCCCAGTCACCTGCGCCCTGATTGAGCATGTCCGCCGTCAGCGAGGCCAGACCGGATTGCGCGCCATCGCGGGCGCTGCCGGCGTCGAAGACCACCCGCACATCCACCATGGGGAGATCCGGTGCGGCGACGAAGAGCACCCGCGCACCGCCCGGCGTCTGCCAGGTCTGGATCTCGGGCGTGGCCTGGGCAACGCCGGTGGCGAGCAGAAGAAGGGCAGCCAGACTCCGACCGATTCGATCAAAAAAACGTCGTTCAACGCACATTGGCCTGTCCTCCCAGAGTCGTCGGGGCTTTTGCCGCCTGCTGCTCGTCAAGCGGTTGCGGATCCAGCACAGCCACAGTCAGCCGGTCCGGGATCAGATATTTGCGGGCGACCGCCTGGATCTGCTCCGGCGTGACGGCGGCGAGGTGCTCGACATAGGTGTCGGCGAGCCGCCAGTCGAGACCGATGGTCTCAAGCTGTCCGAGCTGCATCGCCTGATAGAAGAGCGAATCCTGTTGATAGACCTTGTCGGCGATGACCTGGGTGCGCACGCGCTCCAGCTCGGCGTTGCTGACCGGCTCCTGCTGGACACGGGCGATCTGCTCGCGCACGGCCTGCTCAAGCGTCTCGGCGGTCTGGCCCTTGGCTGGTACGCCATCGAACAGAAAGAGCCCCGGCAAACGCTCGAAGGCGGTGTACGCACCATTCACCGAGGCGGCGATCTGACTGCCGCGCACCAGTTCACGGGCCAGACGGGCGCTGTCGCCGCCATCCAGGATCGAGGACAGAATCTCCAGCGCATAGGGTTCCCAGGGCTCGTCGGCACCCGCAACCGAGGGCGTTTTATAGCCCATCAACAGATAGGGCTCTTTGGCCGGTGCCTTCACCCGCAGACGTTTTTCGCCAAGCTGCGGCGGTTCGGCGCGCGCCTTGGGCGGGGCGAGGTTCTCGGCCTTGAGCGGGCCAAAATACTTCTCGGCCAGCGCAAAGACCTGTTCGGGATCGACATCGCCCGCCACCACCAGGGTCGCATTGTTGGGCGCGTACCAGAGACGATACCAATCGCGGAGATCCGCAGCGGTCAACTGTTCCAGATCGCTCGGCCAGCCGATGACCGGGTTGCGATAGGGCGAGGCGTCATAGGCGGCGGCCATGAATCGCTCGTAGGTCAGCGCCTGCGGGTCGTCGTCGGTGCGCATGCGCCGCTCTTCTTTCACCACTTCGAGCTCCTTGGCGAATTCCTTCTCGCCCAGGGTCAGATTGCGCATGCGATCAGACTCCAGCTCGAAGGCGACCGCCAGCCGGTCATTGGCCAGATTCTGATAATAAGCCGTGTAATCGCGTCCGGTGAAGGCGTTCTCCTCGCCGCCATTCTCGGCGACGAGACGCGAGGACTCGTTGGGGCCGAAACGCTCGGTGCCCTGGAACATCATGTGTTCCAGAAGATGCGAGATTCCGGTGATCCCGCCATATTCGTAGCTGGAACCGATCCGGTACCAGATCTGCGAGGTCAGGATGGGCGCACGCTGATCCGGCTTGACCAGGATCCTGAGACCGTTGGCGAGCTGGCGCTCCTGAACGGGCGGCGCGGCGGCCGCGACGAGCGGCAGCAGACAGAGACAGACGACAATCAATCCTCGTGACATGCAAACTCCGGTCAGGGTACGGGCGAAAGTGAGAGTGTATGGGCAAGTCAGTGCGGCGGGAGTTCCCGAGGTCATTCATTCCGGCCAGCGGATTTCCAAACCTGGCACGGCGGCAACGGCGGTTGCGCCTTCCAGCTCCAGCACCTCCGGCTTGCCGAAGACGCCATCCCCGTCCAGACGGTAGATGGTCAGCACCCGATCAACCGGATGCAGCAGCCAGTATTCGCGCACGCCGTGCCGCTCGTAAAGTGCGCGCTTGCGAATCTGATCCTGGGCGGCACTGGATGGTGAAATGATTTCGACGATCCAGTCCGGTGCCCCGCGACAGCCCTTGTCGTCGAGCTTGGACGGATCGCAGATCACGGCGACATCGGGCTGAATGACGGTATCGATGCGCGTATCGGTCTCCTCGCCCTTGGGCAGACGCACATCGAAGGGGGCGACATAGACACGGCAATCTCTGCCGGCAAGTTGAGGATGAATCTGCGCGGCCAATTCGACGACGAATTCCTGATGCAGACGTGTCGGCGCGGGCGACATGGCGAAGGCCTGACCATCGATCAACTCCCAACGCTCATCATCGGGCCACTGGCAATAGTCGCCATAGGTAAAATGGCTGGTTTTTGCGGCGGCTTGCGGCATGTTTGCGACTCCCTGAGACTCGAATGGATTGGCTGATTATAGTGACAGCCGCCCATGAAAAACTGACCGCTTAAGACTGCAAACTGACGACTGAATCCACTGATGCAAAATCCCAACCCACCGCTGCGCCCGCTGTCCATCGGCCCTTACCGGCTTGCCAACAATCTGATCCTGGCGCCGATGGCCGGAATCACGGATCGTCCCTATCGCGTCCTCTGCCGGCGTTTCGGCGCAGGGCTGGCGGTGGCCGAGATGGTGTCCGCCAACACCGCACTCTGGGGCACCACCAAATCGGTGCGACGCCTGGACTACAGCGGCGAATCGGGGCCGATCTCGGCGCAGATCGTCGGCGCGGACCCGGTCGCGATGGCCGAGGCCGCAAAGATCAATGTGGGACTCGGCGCGCAGATCATCGACATCAACATGGGCTGTCCGGCCAGGAAGGTCTGCAAACTGGCCGCCGGATCGGCGCTGCTGCGCGACGAGACGCTGGTTGCGCGCATTCTCGACGCCGTGGTGGCGGCGGTCGAGGCGCCGGTGACGCTGAAGATCCGCACCGGCTGGTCGCCCGAGACGCGCAATGCAATCCGCATCGCCCGCATCGCGCAGGAGGCCGGGATCGCGGCGCTGACGGTGCATGGTCGCACGCGCGCCTGCACCTACGGCGCACCGGCCGAACACGACACCCTGCGCGCCATCCGTGAGACGGTGACCATACCGCTGATCGCCAACGGCGACATCGCGACCGCCGCACAGGCCAGACGGATTCTGGACGAGACGGGCGCGGATGCTATCATGATCGGACGCGCGGCCCAGGGACGCCCCTGGATCTTCCGCGACATCGCCGCCGGCCTGGCTGCGGGCCAGCCGCCCGTCGAGCCCGCATGCGACGCAACCCGCCCCCCTCCGACAGACTGGATCAAGGACATCCTGCACGAGCACCTTGAGGAGCTGTACCGGTTTTACGGCGCTCATGGCGGGGTACGCATCGCGCGCAAGCACATCGCCTGGTACTGCCGCCACCTGCCCGGCGCGGCGGCGTTCAGAGATGAAATCAACCGAACGCAGACCCCCGTGGACCAATTGTCCAGGGTGATCGCGTTTTTCGACCACGACCCCGACACGGAGACGCACGCGGCATGAACACAGCGGCTGCACCACAGGCATCCAACTCCACCCCGACGGGGCTGCGGATCCAGGACGCAACGGACGCGACGCCTCTGAATCAGTGCGTGCGCAGCGCCCTGGGATTCTATCTGGAGAACATGGCGGATCATGATGTCACCGACCTCTACCGCCTGGTGATGGAAGAGGTCGAGCGCCCGCTCTTTGAAAGCGTTCTGCACCATGCCAACGGCAACCTCAGCCAGGCGTCGCGCATGCTTGGCCTGACCCGCAGCACCCTGCGCAAACGACTCAGCGACTACGGGATCAACCGCTGACGACTCACGACTGAATTCATAAACCCAAGCCCCGGATCAAATCAATGCAAGCCATTCAACGCGCCCTGATCAGCGTTTCCGACAAGACCGGTCTGGTCGATTTCGCCCGGACGCTTGCCGCCCGGGGGGTCGAGATCCTCTCCACCGGCGGCACCGCCCGGCTGCTTGCCGAGCAGGGTATTCCGGTCATCGAGGTCTCCGACTTCACCGGCTTTCCTGAAATGATGGACGGGCGTGTCAAGACCCTGCACCCGCGCATCCACGGCGGCATCCTGGGCCGGCGCGGGATCGATGATCAGGTGATGGCGGACCACGCGATCCAGCCCATCGATCTGGTCGTGGTCAACCTCTATCCCTTCGAGCAGACAGTCGCCAGATCCGACTGCGATCTGCCGACCGCCATCGAGAACATCGACATCGGCGGCCCGACCATGCTGCGCGCAGCGGCGAAGAATCATGCCAGCGTCACCGTGGTGGTCGATGCCGCCGATTATGCGCGGGTGCTGACCGAAATGGCCGAACAGGGCGGTGTCAGCGAGGCCACCCGTTTCGATCTGGCGGCCAAGGTCTTCGAGCACACCGCACGCTACGACGGCGCCATCGCCAATTATCTGAGCGCCCGCGCCGAGAACGGCACCGAGACTGGCGCGGAGACCGCTTTCCCGCGCACACTCAGCCTTCAGTTCAAGCGCCAGCAGTCGATGCGCTATGGCGAGAATCCGCATCAGCACGCGGCCTTCTATGTCGAGCATGACATCGCCGAGTCGGGGATCGCCACCGCGCGTCAGATTCAGGGCAAGGAACTCTCTTACAACAACATCGCCGACACCGACGCGGCGCTCGAATGCGTCAAACAGTTCGGCGAGGCACCGGCCTGCGTCATCGTCAAGCACGCCAATCCCTGCGGCGTCGCCTTCGGCGCCAGCCTGCTCGAAGCCTATGACCGCGCCTACCAGACCGATCCCGAATCGGCCTTCGGCGGCATCATCGCCTTCAATGGCGAGCTGGACGGCGAGACCGCAAGCGCCATCGTCGCGCGTCAGTTCGTCGAGGTCATCATCGCCCCGCGCGTCTCCGAGACCGCCCGCGCGGCGGTTGCCGCCAAGCAGAACGTGCGTCTGCTGGAATGCGGTGACTGGCACAGCGAGTCGCTTCATCGGCTCGATTTCAAGCGGGTCAACGGCGGTCTGCTGGTTCAGGATGCGGATCTGCGACTCAGCGCCGACATCCGCGCCGTGACCGAGCGCGTCCCGACCGAACAGGAAATGACCGATCTGCTCTTTACCTGGCGCGTCGCCAAATTCGTCAAGTCCAACGCCATCGTCTACGGTCGCGAGCGCATGACCATCGGCGTCGGCGCAGGCCAGATGAGCCGGGTCAACTCGGCGCGCATCGCCCGCATCAAGGCCGAACAGGCGGGGCTTGCGGTCGCTGGCGCGGTCATGGCGTCCGATGCCTTCTTCCCCTTCCGCGACGGCATCGATCAGGCCGCCGAGGCCGGCATCACGGCGGTCATCCAGCCCGGCGGCTCAATGCGTGACGAGGAGGTCATCGCCGCCGCCAACGAGCATGGCATGGCGATGGTCTTCACCGGGATGCGGCATTTCAGGCATTGAGCCGCGACCTGATGCAATCTGCATCCTTGATGGATGTGATCGATCTCTCACCAACCCATCACCAATGGCGCAACGCGGCTCAATAAAATGAATCGAATTAAAATCTTGAACCGCGCCAGCGCCACCGCCTGTTGGTTGCAGCAGAATCGCGCCAACATGCACGGCCAGCGGGTCACAGCAGGCGCGGTTCAATGTCAATGAACATCCACCCCACTGCCATCATCGAAGATGGCGCCCAACTCCATGAATCGGTCACGGTCGGTCCCTATTCAATCATCGAGTCCGGGGCGGTGATCGGCGAGGGTTGCCGTATCGAGAGCTGCGTGCGTATCTTCGGCGCCACGCGGATGGGTGCGCACAACCGTGTCTGTCATGGCGTGACGCTCGGTTCCGAGCCCCAGGATCTGACCTTTACGCCCGACAAGGCCCGCCCGCTGGTCATCGGCGACCGCAATCATTTCAAGGAAAACGTCAACATCAGTTGCGGCATCAAATCCGAGGAAGGAAGCCGCATCGGCCATGACAATTACTGGATGGCCTTCTCGCACGCCGGACATGACTGCATCGTCGGTGATCGCAATGTCTTCGCCAATACCGCCACACTCGCCGGTCATGTCGAGGTGGAGGACGGCGTCTTTCTTTCCGGTCAGGTCGCGGTGCATCAGTTCTGCCGGATCGGCTCCTATGCGATGGTCGCGGGCGTGACCGGCGTGGCCCAGGACGTGCCGCCTTTCGCGCTGGCCGACGGACACCGGGCGCGGATGCTCGGGCTCAATCTGGTCGGACTGAAACGCAACGGCTTCAATCAGGAACAGCGCAACCGGATCAAGGCGGTCTATCGGCTGGTACTGCGCTCGGGACTGCGGCTGGCCGAGGCGCTGGTGCGCGCCGAACGGGAGTATCCCGGACCCGAGACAGACCACATCGTGCAGTTCATCCAGTCGAGCCGGCGCGGCTTGATTTCATTCGGCTGACACCCGGCATCGCCACGTCACCCCAGACCAGATCGCCCCTGACGCATGCGGATTTGCAATCCTGTCCATCCTGAAAAATCCTGTTAATCCTGTCTATTCGAGCCCCGAGCATGAACGCAATCCCCATGAAGATCCTGATCATTGGCAGCGGCGGGCGCGAGCACGCACTGGCGTGGAAAGCGACGCAGTCACCGCTGGCGGAGCAGGTCTTCGTCGCCCCCGGTAATGGCGGAACCGCACGCGAACCGGGCGTGGAAAACGTCCCCATCGCTGTCGATGACATCCCGGCGCTGGTGCGTTTCGCCACCGAGCAATCCATCGGACTGACCATCGTCGGCCCCGAGGTGCCGCTGGTCGCCGGGGTCGTCGATGCCTTCGAGGCCGCCGGTCTGCCCTGTTTCGGTCCGCGCCAGAAGGCCGCTCAACTCGAAGGATCCAAGGCGTTCGCCAAGGACTTTCTCGCCCGGCACGCCATCCCCACGGCGGCCTATGGCGTCTTCACCGAGCTGGAGCCGGCACTCGACTATCTGCGTCAGGTCGGCGCACCCATCGTCATCAAGGCCGATGGGCTGGCTGCCGGCAAGGGCGTCATCCTGGCCGAGGATCTGGCGACGGCGGAGTCGGCGGTGCGCGACATGCTGGGTGCGGGCCGCTTCGGTCAGGCTGGCGCGCGAGTCGTGATCGAGGAATTCCTCACTGGCGAGGAGGCCAGCTTCATCGTCATGGTCGATGGGATGGACATCCTGCCCTTCGCCAGCTCGCAGGACCACAAGGCACGCGATGACGGCGACCGGGGGCCGAACACCGGCGGCATGGGCGCCTATTCGCCGGCCCCCATCGTGACCCCGGCGATCCATGAGCGGATCATGGCCGAGGTGATGCGCCCGACGGTCGCCGGACTGGCCGCCGAGGGCATCCGTTATCGCGGTTTCCTCTACGCCGGGCTCATGATCGCCCCGGACGGCACGCCGAAGGTGCTGGAGTTCAACTGCCGGCTGGGCGACCCCGAGACCCAGCCGCTGCTGCTGCGTCTGCGCTCGGATCTGGTCGCGCTCTGTCTGGCCGCGATTGCGGGACGGCTTGGCGAGATTCATGCCGACTGGGATCCGCGCCCGGCGCTGGGCGTGGTCATGGCAGCCGGGGGCTATCCGGACGACTATGCGACAGGCCGCCCCATTGAGGGACTGGATGAGACGCCCGGCGGAGAAACCAGGGTCTTCCATGCCGGCACCCGACTGGAAAACGGGCGGATTCTGACCAGCGGCGGGCGTGTGCTCTGCGTGACCGCGCTCGGCGAGACGGTCTCGGCGGCGCAAGGACTGGCCTATCAGCGCGTGGACCGCATCCATTGGGACGGCGGCTTCTGTCGGCGCGACATCGGCTACCGCGCCATCGCGCGCGAACTGGCGGCCTCGGATACAAATCGTCTTGATGATTGAGGACGCAGAGGGTTAGCATCGACACCACCGGCCATCGGGGCAGAGCAACTTTTCCAGGCGCACGGGACGCAGCAAGATGGCGCAAGCATTTGCCGACAAGAATTATCTGGTCATTGACGACTTCCCCGACATGCGCGCGGCCATCCGCAGCATCCTGCGCTCGCTCGGCGTCAACAGGATCGATCAGGCGCGTGACGGCAACGACGCCATCACGCAGATGCAGATCAAGCACTATGACGTGGTGCTGTGCGACTACAACCTGGGTCCGGGCAAGGACGGCCAGCAGGTGCTGGAGGAGGCCCGGCACCGTCTCCTGCTCGGGGTCGACAGCATCTTCATCATGGTCACGGCGGAGAACGCGCGCGACATGGTCATGGGCGCGGTCGAGTACGCGCCCGACAGCTATCTGGCCAAGCCCTTCACCAAGGATCTGCTCAAGAACCGTCTCGACAAACTGTTCGAGCGCAAGGCCCATCTGAGCAAGGTCGATAAGGCACTGGTCGCCAAGGACTATGGCGCCGCCATTGCGGAGCTGGATGCACTCATCGCCGCCGCACCCAAAAACCTGTCGGAGCTTTTCAAGCTCAAGGCGGAGATCTGTCTCGCCGCCCATCGCTACGACGACGCCATGGCGATCTGCGAGCAGGTGCTTGCCGGACGCGAGATCGTCTGGGCGCGCCTGGGGATGGGCAGATCGCTGTTTGGCAAAAAACGCTACGCCGAGGCCCAGGAGGTGTTCAGAGAACTGCTCGAAACGGATCGCGATTTGATCGCCGCCTATGACTGGCTGGCCCGAAGCCAGACGACGCTGCAACAGTTCGCCGAGGCCGAGGCCACGCTGCGCAGGGCGGTCAAACTTTCGCCGCGCGGTCTCAAGCGCCAGCAGATGCTGGGTGAACTGGCACTGAACAACAGCCATGGCCCGGAGGCCGAGATCGCTTTCGGTCAGGCCGTGAACCTGGCCCGACATTCAGTGCTCAACCACCCGTCGCTCTTTGCCGGACTGGCCAAATCCAAGTCGGCGAACAACAAACATGGCGAGGCGCTGAAGATCATCGGCGAGATCGGCAAGGTCTTTGCCGGCAATCCCGAAACCGCCTTCTACAAGGCCACCGCCACCGCCATCGTCAAACAGAGCCAGGGCGATATGGCGGGCGCCACTGAGGCGCTGCGTGCGGCGGAACAGGCGATGGCTGAATTCGGCGAGACGTCTCACTCCAGACTCGGCCTGGAGATGGCCAAGACCTGCGCGCAACTGGGTGAGCAGGACAAGGCCGCCCGGCTGCTCCACAAGGCCATCGCCAACAACCATGACGACGATGAGTTCCTCATGGAAATCGTGCAGACCTGCCGCGAAGCCGGAGTGGATTACGATGCCGAAACCGCGATCCGCGAGATCCAGAAGCGTGTCGTCACGACCAACAACAGGGGCGTGCGCCTGATCAAAGAGGGCGAATTCGACGCCGCCATCGCACTGCTGCACGAAGCCTGCGAAGAGATGCCGGGCAACAAGACCATCAATCTCAACGCCGCCAAGGCCTGCATCATGAAGATGGAAAAGCTGGGGGCGACCGCCGAGGATCTGCTCGCCGTTCGCCGCTATGTGGAGCGGCTGCATGCGCTCGCCCCACAGGACTGGCGACTGGCCGAGGTCACGTCCCGCCTGCGCAAACTCACGCCCCAAACCTGAGCCACAAAGGTCATCATGGATTTCTCCGACATCCTTGCACTGTCCATCCACGATATCAAAAACTCGCTCGGCGTCATCCTCAACAATCTCGACGAACTGATCGACGACCCCAACAATCATCTTGCCGATCCCCGTCAGGCGCAGATCCTGCGACATGAAGCGCAGCGGGCCAACAGCAATCTGATCCAACTGCTGACTCTCTATCGGCTGGGTCACGAACAGCTTGCGGTCCGCGTCACCGAGCAGAACATGGAGGATTTTTTCGACGAGGTGATCGCCGACACGCAGTCCGTCTGCCGCGCGCTCAATCTCGATCTGAGTTATCGCTGCGACCCGGCACTGAGCGGCTATTTCGACACAGAACTGGTTCGCAGCGTGCTCGAAAGCACCATCGGCAACGCACGCCGCTATGCGCGCGCGAACATTCTGCTCAGTGCCGAAGAGGAGGCGGGCTATCTGGTGATTCGGGTCGAGGACGATGGCACCGGCTTTCCGGGCAATCTGCCACAGTGGCTGACCGATGCCCCGGTATCGGTGCAGGAGGCGGAGAATCCCAGCCGCACCCGGCTCGGACTCTACTTTGCCTCCCAGATTGCACAACTGCACAGAACCGCCGGCAGAACCGGACGGCTGCGGCTGCGCAATGGTCACGTCCTGCCGGGCGGCTGCCTGGAATTGTGGCTGCCGTGAACGGCTATCCGCGCTTCTGACACCGCGCAACGACTTCATTACTGCCAAACCGGCTGGCGCCCATGACGATACGTCCCTGTTTTGATCCGCTCCGCCCATCGCTGTTTGCGCTCCTGCTGCTCGGACTGCTGGCGGCTGCCGGCCCGCTGTTCGCCGCTACCCCCGATGTCCGCATCCTGATCGATGTCTCCGGCAGCATGCGCCAGACCGACCCGCAGAATCTGCGTGTCCCGGCCCTGCGACTGGTGAACGAGCTGCTGCCAGCCGGCGCCGAGGCCGGTATCTGGCTGTTTGCCGAAAAGGTCGAAGTGCTGGCCCCGCCCGGCAGGATCGACGACAAATGGAAGACCCGGACGCGCGCCCGACTCGACCGCATCCACTCACGCGGTCTGTTCACCGACATCGAACAGGCGATCAATGCGGCGACCGCTGGCTGGGACAAGCCGGACGAGACCCGCGAGCGTCATCTCATCGTGCTGACCGATGGTCTGGTCGATGTCGCCAAAGAGGCGGATAAAAGCGTCGCCTCCCGCGCACGTATCCTCGGCGAACAGTTGGAACGCCTCAAGGCCGCCAAGATCAAGGTGCACGGCATCGCGCTCTCGGATCAGGTCGATACCCAGCTCATGCGTCTGCTGGCGAAGGAAACCGGCGGCTGGATGGAATCCGCCAAGGATGCGGACGAGCTGCAACGGGTCTTTCTGCGCATGCTGGAACAGACCGCCGCGCCGACGACGGTCCCGCTGGAGGGCAACCGTTTCGAGATCGACGATCAGGTGTCCGAGTTCACCCTGCTGGCCTTCCGTGAGGAGGGCCAGACCGAGCCGACCAAACTGGTGGCTCCCGGCGGTGAAACCATCTCCGCCACGCGCCTGCCTGAAGGCGGCGTCTGGCGTGCCGAGGCCGGCTACGATCTGGTCACGCTGCCCAACCCCAAGCCGGGTCGCTGGCGGCTCAAGGGCATCTCGGATCCCGATAATCGCGTGGCCGTGGTGACGGACATGGGGGTCGGGCTTGGCCCGCTGCCGAATTCGCTGCGCGCTGGCGACACCCTGCGTATCGAGACCTGGCTGACCGACCATCAGCAGCCCCTGACCCGACGCGATCTGCTGGAGCTGCTGACCGCCAAAGCCGGCCTGACGGACATCGCCGCCGGCGAACCGGCTCCGGCAGCCGGGCAAACCGAGGTCGTCAACAAGACCCCGGAACAGGCACCCGCCAGCGAGAACGGAGCCGCCGCCACGCCAGCCCCACCGGGCGCCGCCACCCAGCCGAGCGACCTGCCGCTGACGCTGGCCCCGGACAGCGAACGCTACATGGGCGACCTGGAAACGCAGACGCTGGCGCCGGGCATCTATCAACTGCAAGTCACCATTGATGGCGGCACCTTCAAGCGTCAGACGATGAAACGCTTCAAGATCGCCGGCCCGCCCGTGACCATCCGCTATGACCAGGAGCCTCCGACGGACACCGCGCCCACGGCATCGCTGATCCTGACCCTGGGCACCGAACCCGACCTGATCGATCCCAAGACCCTGTTCGGTTATCTGCTGGTAGAAGGGCCGGAGGGATACAAAACCGTGGTCGATCTGCCGGCCATGACCGACACCCCGCCGGTTCTCCGGCTGCCAGTCGCAAAACCGGGTGAATACCGCATCAAGGGACGCATGACGGCACGGACCCTGACTGGCGAATCCATCGGTTTCGAGCCCGCCCCCGGACAGGTCATCTTCGACTTCGTCGTCCCGCACGCCGAGCCGGAACCTGAACCCGCCAGCACCGGACTCTCCTGGATCACGCTCGGCCTCTATCTGCTCGGTGGCAATGCCATCCTGGCCCTGCTGCTGGGTCCGACCTGGTGGCTGCTCAAGCGGCCAGCGACGAAGTAAGCAAAGGCGAAGCGGACATGAGCACACTCGAAATTGCCGGACTGATCCTGACGGTTGAATTCGCCCTCGCGGCCTGGGCCATTCTCTTTGTGCTGCTGCGTCGGCAGCGTCAATCGCTCCAGACGGATCACGCCCATGCCGATGCGGCGATCAAAGAACTGGCGAACAACGAGGTCTCGCGACGCGATGCGCTCTCCACCCTGTTTCAATCGACCTACGGTCTGGAAGGCGCGGAACTGGAGTCCAGGGTCGATGCGTATGTCGAGCGCGAACAGGCGTTTTACAGCGCCATGCTGAGTCTCTATCTGCAACGCGACGGCGAGAAGCTGAAGAATCTGCCGGCTGAACTGACCAAGGTTCTGACCCCCTGGGCGGGCCTGACGCCGAGCGGGATGGTGCCTGCCGACGAGATCGGCAGCCAGATCGGCAGTCTTGAGCACGAGAAGACCCAACTCGCCACCGAGCTGGAACACACGAAACGGACGCTCGAACAGTTGATGGACGAATACATGGCCGCCTTCGACAAAGCGCAGGCGCCGCCCGAGACGCCAGCCAGTCCGCCGTCGGCACCAGCAGAGGATGTGATCGCGGCAGATATCGTCTTCGAGGAAGAGACGCTGGAGGAAGAGACGCTGGAACTGGATCAAAACAGGCCGGATGCCCGTCCAGATGTCAGCGAGCCTGAACCCGAGATTAAGGCCGAGCCTGCCAGCAAGTCCACGGCGGATCTGGATGCGCTGTTATTCGACGATGCTCAGGACGAGCCTGAGGGACAGGATGAACCGCCTGCGTCGCCGTCCGCCGACAATCTGGATGATGTGTTCGGTGAGACGCTGCAATATGACATCGAAGCGGACGACGAACCCGCTCCGAAGCCTGCCACTCCGGCACCGGGCAAGGCCGAAGCGAGCCAGCCAGACGACCCCGTCGAAGCGGCCTGGAGCACGCCGCCACGCACCGAGGAAGAGATCGCGCAGGAGGAACTCGAAGGACTCGCCGATCTGTTCGACCCACCGCCCCCGCCAGCCAAGGGCAAATGATCAGGTGCTGGCACCCATCTGCGGCATGACCCGCTCGGCCAGCAACCGCGACAGGCCATCCAGTTCGGCGTAACGCCCCGCCACGTCGCGCACATAATCGAGCGTCAGCGGGAGATCGTCCAGATAATGGGGCTTGCCGTCGCGCAGATTCAGACGGGCAAAGATGCCGCAGACCTTGAGATGCCGCTGTAGCCCCATGAGATCGAACCAGCGCAGAAAACGCCCGGCATCCTCTTCCGCCAGAAGACCGGACTGACGGGCGCGCTGGCGGTAGCCCAGCGCCCAGTCCCTGACCCGCGCCGCCGGCCAGACGATGTAACAGTCGCGCAGGAGCGACACCAGATCATAGGTCAGCGGCCCCACCACGGCGTCCTGGAAATCCAGCACGCCGGGGTTTGCGGTCGCGGTCAGCATCAGATTGCGTGAGTGAAAATCGCGATGCACGCAGACCTGCGGCTGTTCCAGGGCGCTGGCGATCAGGACATCATCGACATGGTCGAGCATTGCCCGTTCATCCGCGTCGAGCCGCAGGCCCAGATGCGCCTCCAGAAACCATTCGCGGAACAGTCCCAGCTCACGCCGCAGAAAATCGGCATCGTAAAGCGGCAGACCGTCCAGCGGGCCGCGCGACTGAATGATCGCCAGCGCCTCCAGCGCATCGGCATACAGGTCGTCTGCGGTCTGGTCATTGAGCTGGCTCAGATAGACACGATCACCCAGATCCGAGATCAGCAGAAAACCCTGCTCGCGGTCCTCTGCATGGATCTCCGGCGTATTGAGCCCGATGGCGCGAAAACGCCGTGCGAGATCGGCATAGCGCCCGCAGTCCTCGACCGCCGGCGGGGCGTCCATGGCGATCAGGGTGCCGCTGGCATGGGTCACCCGCCAGTAGCGACGAAAGCTGGCGTCTGACGAGGCGGGGGCGAGCGTGAACGGCTCGCCGTCCAGTTGCGCCGCCAGCCATTGTTTCAAGGTCTCATTGCGAGCAGACATCATGTTTCAGTTTTTTCAGATTCAGTGGCATTCAAGATTGCTGACATCGCCTGAAGGCTGTCAAGGTTTCGGCAAGTGATGGATGTCTTTCAGCGCACGCCGCATGGAACGAGTGCAGGCGCAATTTAACCAGGGTTCGGTTAAACTCCTGCCCACCGGCGCCTGACCTCCCTGAACGCCCGGGCGTTGCGGACGAGGTCTGCAAACCCTCCGCATCAGCGCCAGTCGAGCCCCATTCAACGCCTTGACGGTCGTTTTCCGTTGAGGCGTTTTCATTGGCGACGCATTGATGGACTGGCTTGCGAAGAGAAAGGCCGGGTCCAGGCCGCAACCCTGTTCGCATCCACACCAAATCGAAAAGGAAACTTTCGATGAAGTCGATTCTTGAGACCTGCATCCCCCGTCCGGATCTGCTCACCGGTGCCTTCAACCCCGAGATCTTCACCGCCAGCCTCTCTCAGGTCATGACCCATTATCGGGGAGGAGCCGGCCAGGTGAGCAGTCTCTACACGGATGCGGAGCGGTTCTTCAGTGAGGCGACCTTTCCCACGGACGGTCTGCGGATGCTGTTGTCCGAGGTGCTGGCGCGTCTTGGCGGCGACAACGGCGTGCCGGCCATCTACCGGCTTGAAACGGCTTTCGGCGGCGGCAAGACACACGCCCTGATCGCCTTGATCCATCTGGGATTCTTCGGCGCCTACATTGCCGAGGTCGCCCGCGACTGTCTCGATACGCAGATGGTCGATCCTGAAACCCTGCATGAACCGGGGACGGTGCAGGTGGTCGGAATCGCGGGCGACGAGATCCCGGTTCATCCGCCGCAGGGCGAGACGCTGACGCCCTATACGCTGTGGGGCGAGATCGCCCTGCAGATCGGTGGCGAGGCGCTGTATCGTCAGGTCGAGACCGACGCCAACTCGCGCGCGGCGCCGGGCAAGGCGTTTCTGGACCGGGTGTTTGCCGACCGCAAGGTGCTGCTGCTGCTCGACGAGCTGGCGCAGTATGCGGCGCGGCTGGCTGCCGCCCATGCACAGGGCGCGGATCAACTGGCCGCGTTTCTGATGGCGCTTGCCGGTTACGCCCGCACCCATTCCAACATGGTCGTGGTGGTGACACTGGCGAGCCAGACCGACGCCTTCGCCACCCAGACCGAAACGCTCGCCGGACTCCTGAGCGCCATTCGCGGCGAGGCCGTGACTCAGGAAGAGGCCGCCGCCATGGCGCAGACCGCCCAGGCGGGGGTGCTCAGTGTCGTCTCGCGCGACGCCACCGGCGTGGTTCCCGTCCAGGCCAACGAGATCAGCCGCGTGCTGACCCGGCGTCTGTTCCTCAGCGTCGATCGGACGGCTGGCGCGGAAACCGTCGATGCCTACTGGAATCTCTATCGGAAGACCGCCGACCTGCTGCCGGATCGGGCAAGCCGCGAGGACTACCGGGCGACGATGCGCGATCTCTATCCCTTCCACCCCACCTTCGTCGAGTTCCTGAATCAGAAGATGGCGACCCTCGCCAACTTCCAGGGCACGCGCGGTGTGCTGCGGGTGCTGGCGCTGGCGGTGCGCAGTCTGTGGGAGAAGGGCCAGGCGGTGCCCATGATCCAGACCTGTCACCTCAATCTGCGCGATGCGCGGATCGTCAATGAGCTGATCGGTCGCACCGGCGGCGGCGAGCTGCTGCCGATCCTCAATACCGACATCGGCGGTGTGGATACCGGCACGCTGACCGGCGGGACCAGCCGTGCCGGGCTGGCGGATCGCCGTCATCCGCATCCGGAGGGCCATCCATTCCACGAATACGCCTGGAAGACGGTGTTTCTGCACAGCCTGGTCGGTCGTCACGAGGGACTCGGCACACCGCTCTTCGGCATCAATCTGCGCGATGCGCTGCTGGAGATCAGCTTTCCGGGTCTCGCGCCCTCACAGGTCGAGGCGGCGCTGAAGACCATTGAGGACAGCGACCGTGGCGCCTTCTATCTGCGTTACAGCAAAGCGTTCGGGCGCTATTACGCCAGTCTCGACGCCAGCATCAACCGCGCCCTGGCGGCGATCCGCAGCCGTCTCGACAAGACCCAGGTGGCCGATTTTCTGGATGTCGCCGCACGCAAGATCGTCCGCCCGGACACCACCTTTCAGGTTGCCCAGGATGTGACGCTGCCCGAGCACATCAAGGACAGGACCGGGCGCCCGACGCTGGGACTCGTCGCCCTCGGCGCCGATCAGATCGATGTTGACGCCTTCGTCACCACTGTCGGCACCAACCGACCGCGCATCGAGCAGAATCTGGTCATGCTGCTGGTGCCGCGCACGGTTCGCGTCCAGGGCGAGATCTGGAGCGATGAGCGGGTCATCAGCAATCGGGAGGCCCGGCGGCGGCTGGAAAATCTCGCCCGTGACGTGATCGCCCGCAATCTGCTCCTGGCGGCGCCCGATCATCATGGCATCAGGCCCAAACAGCTTGACGAAGAGGAATTCGAGCGCAAGACCAGAGAGCGCGATCTGGCCCTGCAAACCGTCATCACCCAGCACTACGACGGGCTCTGGTATCCATCCGCTTCCGGGCAGATCGTGCGCAAAGCGATCCACACCGCCGGTGGCGAGAGCGGCGCCGCCGTCATCGCCGAGATTCATCGCGTGCTGTACGAGGACGGCGAGCTCATCACCGCCGAGCGCGCCCGCACCCAGGAATGCATCAATCTGCTGGGCAGACTGTTTTTCAGCCTCGGTCAGACCCCGACCTGTGAACAACTGCGCGCCGGTTTCGCCATCGACCGCCGCTGGCCCATGCTGGAGGCGCGGACGGTTTTCGACCAGATCATCCGCGAAGGCGTGGCGCGCGGCGCCTGGTGTCTGTTCCAGTTCGCGGACGAACACCACACCCGGCCCGATGTCATTGACAGCCGCGATACCGAGGCCCTGCCGCCCGAGCTGGATCTGCGCACGCCGGGCTGGGCCATCGTGACGCCCTCAGGCGCCAGACAGCGCGGCTGGCTCGGCGGCCCGACCAACCCGGATCCGGCGCTGGTCGAAAGCTGGGTGGCCGAAGCCATTCAGAGACAGCCGGCCGCCTATGTCGCGCAGATCATCGATCAGGTGGTCGATGCCCACGGCGAGATTGCCGAATCGGACATCCTGATCGCCATCGAGCAGGTCATCCACGACGAGCAGGCGCTGGCCTACAGCGGCAGTCCGGAGCAGGACGAGGCACCGGACGACCTCATGCATGGCGCGACCGCCATCCTGTACGCGGTGGGCAAGACAGATGTCATCCTCTCGCCCGCCGAGGCGTCGCGTCGCGGCTGGATCCAGAGCGCGCCCCGACACTTGGAGCTGCAGGGCCGGGAGGCCGCCGCGCGGCTGCTGCCGCTGCTCGGACGCCTGGGTGGATTCTACGAACGCGGCGCCAGTTCGACGCTGGACGTGCTCGACCTGACGGACCTGAGACTCCCCGGCGGGGGGCGTCTGCGCCTGCTGTTGCAGGATTGTCCGCCAGCGGATATGAAGCGGCTTGGTGAGCTGCTGGAAGTGCTCTCAGGGCTCGTCACCCCGGCCAGTCAACCCCTGGCCCAAGCGCACCTCCGCATCACCGGCCCACGGGACGAGTGCCCGCTGGTCAAAGCGCTCGAACAGGACTGACAGCTTCGTGGCCCCCCGGACAATCCTGAACCTGACCGAGCATCACCGCCGCTATCTGGAGCCACACTGGCGCAAAGCGCCCTTCGTGCTGCGCATCACCGAATGGCAGGGTGCGCCGATTCCGGTCCTGGTGCTCAAGGAGCGCCAGTCTGACGCCAATCTGGAAGCCGACGGTCTCCCGACCCCGTCTGGCGAGGCGCCCGTCCGCCAGGGCGCGCTGGCCGAGCGCGGCCATCTTGCAGGCGACAGTCTGCGCCGCTGTCTGCCGGTGCTGCGCAGCATCGTGGCGGGCGTGCAGGACGAATCCGGCGTCCCGCTGGAGATCCAGCGGTATCTGACCCAGGAGGGTCTGCGTCTGCGTCTCAACCTGCCGCTGGACGAAGAGTCGGGCGCCAAGCTGGGGTTGATCTTCCGGCTCCAGGAGCGGGTCGCCGATCTGGACCGGGTCGAGCTGATGGCGCGGCGTATCGAGCGTTTCACCCGCGAGGAAGCCGCCTACTGGCTTTCGCGCATCACCGGTTTCAGCCCCGACGCCCGGCGCTGGGCGATCGCGGGGATGCGCCTCATGCTCGGCGGGCAGGCGCAGGATGCGGGGGTGGGACGGATGCTGGAGCGGTTGCGGTCGTAGACTTGGTTGAACGCAACGCAAGGTGACTGTCTTGCGGCCAGTCGTCAGGGTGCGGGATGCAGGACGCGACCAAGCCAATTTCACTCAAGGCGGACCCATGATCCCGGAGAGCCGCCTTGGCGCCAAGCCACCAGATGCGATATTTTACGGAACCCTAATCGATCAACAATACGCAAGGAGTCAGGCGATGGCGTCCGTTACACTCTCCAGCAAGTTTCAACTCTCTATCCCCAAAGCGATCCGCGAGGACATGCATCTTCAGGCTGGTCAGAAATTTGCCGTCATCCCCAAAGGCGACACCATCGTGCTGGCTCCCATTCGTCCTTTGGATGAGATGCGCGGGATCTTGAGAGGCGCCGATACGAGCGACTATCGAGACCGGACAGACCGCCTGGAACGTGATCGATGATCCTCGTCGATACCTGCGGCTGGATCGAGTGGCTCACGGACGGCGCGCTGGCGGATCGCTTTGCGCCGTACATGAAGGATCCATCGGAGTTGCTCGTACCAACCACGGTGCAATACGAGTTGTACAGGTGGGTCAAACGCGAATCCGACGAAACGACGGCGCACGACACCATCGCCCTTGCCGAGAGCAGTCTGATTGTTCCCTTGAGCACCGAGATTGCGCTCATGGCCGCCGATCTGGCGCTGTTGCACAAGCTCGCCTTTGCCGATGCCGTGATCTACGCCAGCGCCCGAAAACACCAGGTCGATCTGGTCACCGCCGACAACCACTTCGAAGGACTGCCCGGCGTGACGTATTTTCAGAAATGAAGACTGTTTTTGATCCCAGGAGCATGCAGCCATGGGGCAGGATCCATTCGATCCACTCAACGACCGGCGCCTCATCGAGCACGGCTTTCCCTGTCATCAGGTCGGGGCGGAAACGCAGCGGGAGCGCGGCGCCAGTTCGGCGCTGCCGCCGCTGTATTTCCTGCACGTCTGGTGGGCGCGCCGGCCGCTGACGCCGAGTCGGGCGGCGATCCTCGCATCGCTGGCGCCAGCCGACACGGATCCCGAACGGTTCGTGCGCCAGCTTGGCATCGAGCGGATGCAGGCGCTGGTGAACGGCGCACCCTGGACCCTGACCGGTGATCTGTCGGGACGGGTGGTATGCGCCGACGAGAGCGAAGCGCTGGCAGTCGATGACCGAATCCTCAAGGCGCTGCGCGAGGAGCAGGTGCGGCGGACGACGAATCGTGCCCTGATCGAGCGGATACGCGAACGCGATCCGGCGCTGGCGAAGGATCCGCTGCTCGCGTGCTGGGCGGATGAGTCGCAGGCGTTGCCGGAACCGCTGCCCGAGCGCGGCGAACGGCTGGCGGTGCGGCGGGCAATGGGGAATCCGGCCCAGGTCAACGAACGTCTCGCCTTCGCCAGACTCCCGGCGGTCAGACAGGCGCTCGGTCAGGCGCTCAAATGGGATGCGGAAGATCTTTACGGCTACGGACGCGCCTTCACCACGCCGACACGCCCTCAACCGACAGGATTGACCGTGCTCGATCCCACCTCGGGGGGCGGTTCGATTCCATTCGAGGCGCTGCGGCTCGGTCATACCGTGGTGTCCAACGAGCTCAACCCGGTCGCCGCGACCATTCTCTACGCCACCCTGGACTATCCCGCACGCTTCGGGCCGGATCTGGCGGATGACATTCGGCGCTGGGGCCGGAAGCTGCTCGATCAGGTCGAGGACGGCATGGCGGGGCTTGCGCCCTTCTCGCCGCTCCCTGAATCCGAGCGGGTGCGGCTGCGCGAACATCTGCGGCATTGCCCGGATCTGCTGCCGCAATTCGATGTCCCGGAACACGATCACCGGGCGCTGCTCTATGTCCGTCAGGTCATCTGTCCTCACTGCGGCGGCGAGGCGCCGCTGCTGAATACCTGCTGGCTGTCGAAGGATGCCGCCAATCCCTGGGGCGTGCGCGTGATTGCCGATGGCCGCGCCAGCGGCGCTCGCGTCTCGTTCGAGACCTATCGCATCCAGCAGGGTCGGGGGCCGGACGGCGAGGATCCGCAGGCGGCCTTCGTCAACCGAGGCGTCGGCGCCTGTCCACACTGTCGCCAGGCCATCGACGGCGACGAGATCAAACGTCAGGCGCGCGGCGAATCGCCGCATGGCGCCTGGACCGACCGTCTGTATGCCATCGTCGCCGAGCGGCTTCAGCCCCGACTCGACCGTCACGGTCAGCCGCTGCGTTACCGCAGCGGGGCACAGGCCGGTCAGATCAAGACTGAAAAAGTCCGCTTTTTCCGCGCGCCGAATGAGCGCGATCTCGCGGCACTGGAGTCAGCGCGGGCACGGTTGGCGGCAAATTGGGATGACTGGGAGGCAACGGGTTTGATTCCCACGGAAGGCTTTGATCGCATCTCGAACTATGACCGGGGTCATCGGGTATATGGCGAGCGGCGCTGGTGTGACATGTTCACCCCACGCCAGTTGCTCGGCCATCTGCTTCTGATCAACGGGCTGAACCAGCTCAAACCGGCGATTCTGGCCGGGCTGGGCGCGGAGCGCGGACGCGCAGTCGTGACCTATCTTCAGTTTGGCATCGACAAGGGTCTGGATTACAACAGCAAACACACACGCTGGGAATTCACCCGTGGCGTGGTCAAGGGCACCTTCAGCCGCCACAACTTTGCCATCCAATGGACCTTCGGCGAGATGATCTTCACCGGACCCAGCTCGGGTGCGGCCTGGGGGCTGTCACAGGTGGTGGATGCCTATCAGGGGATCGCCGAACTGGTCGCGCCGCTCCATGCCGCCACTGGCGGTCAGCCGCCGCTGACCATCCGCCAGGGTACGGCGGCCCATCTGCCCGAGGTCGCCGATGGGACGGTCGATCTGGTCTGCATGGACCCGCCCTATTACAACAATGTGCAGTACGCCGAGCTGTCGGATTTCTTCTATGTCTGGCAGCGGCGCACCCTGCGCGATCTCTATCCCGATCTCTTCGGTCGGCGTCTGACCGACAAGCAGTCCGAAGCGGTCGCCAACCGGGCGCGTCACCCGAGCGCCAGGGCCGCCGCCGCTGAATACGAACGTCTGATGGCCGAAATCTTCCGCGAATGCCGACGGGTGTTGCGCGACGACGGCATCCTGACCCTGATGTTCACCCACAAGACGCAGGAGGCCTGGGAGACCCTGACCCGGTCGCTGATCGAGTCAGGCTGGCAGATCACCGCTTCCTTCCCGGTCGAGTCGGAAGGCGCCAATTCCATGCACCAGAAGGACCTGGCTGCCGCCGCCAGTTCGATTTTTATCGCCTGCCGCAAGCGTCCATTGGAGACGAAGGATCCCGCCTCCTGGACCGGTCTCGGCGGTCAGGGCGTCCAGCACCGGATCCGCGCCGCCGTGATCCATGGTCTGCGCGAGTTCGCCCCGCTCAAACTCAGCGTGGTCGATGAGATGGTCGCCGCTTACGGACGGGCGCTGCATGTGCTGTCCCAACACTGGCCCGTCATGGACGGCGACGAACCGGTCTCGCCGCTGCGGGCGATGAACGAGGCCAGCCGTGTGGTCGCGGAGAGCCAGATCCAGCGCATCACCGAAGGACGGCTGAAGATCGACGATCTCGACCCCGAGACCGCCATGGCCCTGACGCTCTATGGGATTTATGGACTGGCCGACATCCCCTATGACGAGGTGTTGAGCCTGTCAAAATCCATGACAGTTCGTCTGGAAAGCAAGCCCGGCGGCTACCGCATCGAACCGGGGCAGCGATTCATTGGCGTCAACCAGGAAACCAGCGGTCGCCGCACCCGCAATGCCCGAGCGGAGGAGCAGGGATTCGCCGCCCCACTGGCCCGCAAGGGCGCCAGACTGCGCCTGACGCGACCCGAAGAGCGCGATCCGCGCCGCCTGGAAGCGCCACAGACCGACTGGGACCGTCTGCACGGACTGCTGCTGGCGTATCGGCGCGGCGGGCTGCCGGCGGCGCGCCAGTCTCTCGCGACCTGTGGCGCAGAGGACGGCGGGCGTCTGCGCGATCTGCTGGCGGTCTGGGCGCGGGAGATGAGCGAGGAATCCGCCCGGCGCGAGGCCGATGGGCTGTTGTTCGAGCTGCGGCAGTTGTAGCGCGGGAGTTTCCGCCTGGTTTCCCGGCACAGCGGTCGATTCCAATTTCCGGCGTCTTCCCGCAAACTTCTCCCAGCGATCAGGACACAACAGGATCCACGACAGGCATGACAGCAAGACGGCAACTCGGCGCGCGACAGGCCGCTCTCGCGAGCGGTGAGGCAGACCGGATTCAGGCGCTCGGGCGCGCGGTGATCGAAACCGAAGCCGCCGCTGTGACCGCGCTGGTCGGACGGATCGATGACGCCTTCGTCACCGCCTGTCGCTATATGCTGGCCTGCGAGGGGCGGATCGTGGTGCTGGGAATGGGCAAATCCGGGCATATCGGCGGCAAGATCGCGGCGACCCTGGCCAGCACCGGCAGCCCGGCCTTCTTCGTCCATCCCGGCGAGGCCAGCCACGGCGATCTCGGCATGATTACGCCGAAAGATGTGGTGCTGGCGATCTCCAATTCAGGCGAGACCGCCGAACTGCTGACCATCCTGCCGATCCTCAAGCGGCTCGGGGTGCCCATGATCAGCATGACCGGCAGACGCGGTTCAACGCTTGATCGCGAGGCCGATGTGAGTCTGGACATCAGCGTGGCGAGCGAGGCCTGTCCGCTGGGGCTCGCGCCCACATCGAGCACGACGGCGGCGCTCGTCATGGGCGATGCGCTGGCGATCGCGCTGCTCGAAAGCCGGGGCTTCACCGCCGAGGATTTTGCGCGTTCGCATCCTGCCGGCAGTCTGGGGCGCCGGCTCCTGCTGCATGTCGGCGACATCATGCATCGCGGCGAGCGGTTGCCCAGGGTGACGCTCGGCACCGGCCTGCTGGCGACCCTGGACGAGATGTCACGCAAAGGGCTTGGCATGACGGCAGTGGTCGATGCCGATGGCATGCTGGCCGGGATCTTCACCGACGGCGACCTGCGCCGGGCGCTGGATCGCGGCATCGCCGTTCATCTCACAGTCATCGAAGAGGTGATGACGCGGACCTGTCTGACCGTCGCCGCCGACGCCCTCGCTGCGGAGGCACTGCATCTGATGGAATCGAAGTCGATCAACGGGCTGCTGGTGCTGGATGCCGACCGCCGCCCGATCGGTGCGCTCAACATGCACGACCTGCTGCGTGCGGGTGTGGTGTGAGCAGGAAAATAGACAGGATTAAACCGCGTCCAGCGCGATAGGCGTCATTTTCAGTTTGTGTTTGGCTTTGGAGATGTCATCGACATCAGTGGAGACGCGGTTTAAAACTTTATATTTTTTAATATTTTAAGCCACGCCCGCTCGAACGGTCGTCGATTCTGCCAAGGCCGACTCAATCCTCAACGATCACATACCGCGCCGGGCGCGGTTTAACGGGATTAAAAACAATGATTTGAAAAATCCTGTCAATCCTGCGAAATACTGTTAATCCTGTCTATTCAACGCATTGCTGCGCTGAACAGAACCGCCAGAGGATCACGACTCCATGCCAGACCTTCGCGCACGCGCCGCCCGTATCCAGTTGCTGATCTTCGATGTCGATGGCGTCCTAACCGACGGCAGCCTGTATCTCGGCGACGGCGGGCAGGAATACAAGGTGTTCAACTCGCGCGACGGTCAGGGCATGGTCATGCTGCGCGAGAGCGGTGTGCGGCTGGCGGTTATCACTGGGCGCTCCTCACGGGTGGTGCAGAACCGGATGGAGAGCCTCGGCGTGGCACACATCTATCAGGGTTGCAAAGAGAAACTCCCGGCCTATGAGGATCTCCGCCAGCGTCTGGGGCTCGCCGATGAACAGATCGGCTATGTCGGCGATGATGTGGTGGATCTGCCGGTCATGCGCCGGGCCGGTCTGGCGGTCGCCGTCGGCGATGCCCATCCGCTGGTCCGGCAGCAGGCCCATTGGTGCACCCAGACCAATGGCGGACGCGGCGCGGCGCGCGAGGTGTGCGAGTTCATTCTGGATGCGCAGGGCAATCTGGAGCGCATTCTGGCGCCCTATCGATGAACCCGCCTCTGAGTTGGCTGCCATCGCGCCGGCAATGGCTGCTGGGGATCGGTTTCACCCTCTCCGGTGCGCTGGCCTGGTGGCAGATCCAGATACATCCCGATGAGGTTGCCCCGGCAGGTCAGCGCGCCCGTCTGCCAGATTATGTGGCCCTGAACTTTACCGCCCTGGAAACCGATGCGAACGGCAAACCGAGCCGGCGTCTGGTGGCGGACGAATTACGGCATTATGTCGCTGAGGGTGTCTCCGAACTCAGCCAGCCGCGTCTGACGCTGTTCCAGCCGGACGGTCCACCCTGGAATGCCCGCTCGGAACAGGGAATCGTGCTGGCTGGCGGCGAGCAGATCCGTCTCAGCGGCGATGTCCGGCTCGACCGCCAGGGCGACCGACAAACCCGCGCCACCCATCTGGAAACCGAACGACTCGATGTCTGGCGGACCCAGGCGCTCGCCGAGACCGATCTGCCGGTGCGTATCCGCAGCGACGGCGACGTCCTCACCGCCAAGGGCATGCGGCTCTGGTATGCCGAGCCGATGCGCGCCACCTTTCAGGGGCGCACCCAGATTCGCTTTGCGCCTGAACCGGAGACCAAACCATGAACCGCTCTGCAACGTCACCCCCGGCTTCCGCTGCTGGCCCATGCTGTGACCTGTGGCGACTGGCAGGCATCCTGCTGGTCCTGGTCTCGCTTCCGGTGTGGGCGCTCAAGGAGGACGCCAGTCAGCCCATCCAGATCGAGGCCGACGAGGTCGAGGTGCGCGAGGGCGACAGCACCAGCGTCTATGTCGGTCATGTTCAGGTCGATCAGGGCAGCATGCGGCTCCTCGCTGACCATGTCACGGTCTACCATCGCGAAGACCGCCAGCCCCGGCTCATCATTGCCCTCGGCGCGCCCGCTCACTACAAACAGCTTCTGGACAATGACGAGGGCGAGGTCGAGGCGTTCGCCAAACGCATGGAATATGACGCCGACCGCGATGAATTGACCCTGATCGGCGAGGCCCGGCTGAATCAGGGCACCGACCGTCTCAGCAGCGAACGCATCGTCTATGATCGCGCGCACGCGCAGTTTCGCGCTGGCGGATCGGGCCGGGTCAGGATCACCATCACCCCGGACACGCCATGACCGCACTGCGCGCCGAGCAGCTCAAGAAAAACTATCGCAGCCGTCAGGTGCTGCGGGATGTCAGCGTCACGGTCGAACCCGGCGAAGTGGTCGGTCTGCTCGGCCCCAATGGCGCGGGCAAGACCACCTGTTTCTATCTGATCGTCGGCCTGATCGCGGCGGATGAGGGCCGCATCCTGCTCAACGATCAGGACATCACCCGTCTGCCCATGCATGCCCGCGCCCGCGCCGGACTCAGTTATCTGGCGCAGGAACCCTCGGTCTTCCGCAAGCTCACCGCGCGCGAGAACATCCTGGCGATCCTGGAAACGCGCCGCGATCTCAAGCGACCCGAGCGTGAACAGCGCTGTGCGCGGCTGCTGGAGGAGCTGGGCATCGCCCATGTCAGCGAGTCGCTGGCGCTCAGTCTCTCGGGCGGCGAACGGCGACGTCTGGAGATCGCCCGCGCGCTGGCAGTGGATCCGGTGGTGATGCTGCTTGATGAGCCATTCGCCGGGGTTGACCCCATCGCGGTCGGCGATATCAAGGCCATCGTCTCGCATCTGCGCGACCGTCGGATCGGCGTGCTCATCACTGACCATAACGTCCGCGAAACGCTCGACATCTGCGACCGGGGTTATATCATCAGCGCCGGGAACGTGATCGCCGCTGGCGCACCGGCCGACCTGCTCGCCGACCGGCAGGTGCGCGAGGTCTATCTGGGGGCCGATTTTTCGATGTGACCTTTCCGGTTTCGGGAAACGGCCTAAGCGCCCTGTCCGGCGGGGTGCGCGAATGCCGCAACACAACGGTTTGAAATGGGCTAGAATCGCGTTAGGCACCCTTATTGCTTTCCCCCTTAAACGGATCGTCTCAAGACCTCAGCGTGATCGATGAAGCAATCCATCCAGCTTCGCCTCAGTCAGCACCTCACCATGACGCCGCAGTTGCAGCAGGCGATCAAGCTGCTGCAATTGTCCACGCTCGAACTCCAGAAGGAGATTCAGGAGGCGCTCGACACCAATCTGATGCTGGAGGAAGGGGATGAGGCTGACCGTTTCCAGGCCGGCGAGGCCGACGACATCCGTGGCCCGCAGATCGATGAGGCAGAGCGCGTGCAGATGGAACCGGATCGCCATATCGATCAGGAAATCCGCGCCGAATCCAGCGAGATGCCCGACGAACTCCCGGTTGATACGCACTGGGACGATGTTTACGACTCCTATCTCCCAACCAGCGCCCACAGCGCCGATGACGGCTCGGACTTCGATCCCTTCGCCCATCAGAGCCGTCCGCAGACCCTGCACGATCATCTCGCCTGGCAGTTGAACCTCAGCCGTCTGAATGAACGCGATTTCATGATTGCCCAGGCCATCATCGACGCCATCGACGCAGATGGTTATCTACGCATCGACATCGACGAACTGCTGGCGACCATCGATCACCCGGATCTCGATCCCGACGACGTGGAAACCCTGGTGCATCGGGTCCAGTCGCTTGATCCACCCGGTGTCGGCGCCCGCAATCTGCGCGAATGTCTGCTGATCCAGTTGCGCCAGCTCCCCGCCGAGACACCCTTTCGGAGCCTTGCCATCAGCATCTGCCGCGACGGCTTCGATCATCTGCCCCGGCAGGACGTCAGTGCGCTCGCGCGCCAGTTGCAGGCGTCTGAAGCGGAGATCCCCGGCGCCTTCGACCTCATCCGCCGTCTCAATCCACGACCTGGCGGCTTGATTGAAGAGGCGCCTTCGGAGTACGTTGTCCCTGACATCTTCGTGCGCAAACTGGAAGGCCGCTGGCATGTCGAGCTGAATCCCGACTCGACGCCCAAACTGAGAGTGAATGCAGATTATGCGCGTCTGATCCGACGTACCGATCAGAGCGCCGACAGCACCACTCTGAAGAGTCATCTGCAGGAGGCTCGCTGGTTCATCAAGAGCCTGTCCAGCCGCAATGAAACGGTTCTGCGCGTGGGTTCCAAGATCGTGGAAATGCAACAGGATTTTTTCGAGCAGGGCGATGAGGGAATGCGGCCCATGGTGCTGCGCGACATCGCCGAGGCGCTCGAATTGCATGAATCCACCGTGTCACGGGTCACGACACAGAAATACATGCACACACCGCGAGGCACGTTCGAGTTCAAATATTTTTTTTCCTCTCACGTCAACACCGCTTCTGGCGGCGAGTGTTCGTCCACGGCCATTCGTGCCCTGATCCGCAAGCTGATTGCGGGAGAATCCGCCAGAAAACCCTTGAGCGACGAGAAAATCGCCAAGGATCTTGAGGCACAGGGCATCAATGTCGCGCGCCGGACAGTCGCCAAATACCGCGAGGCAATGGGTATCCCACCCTCGAACGAGCGCAAACGCCTGGCTTGACAGGCCGTTTGAACCTTAGGAGTCATATGATGCAGATCAACCTGACGGGTCACCACATCGACGTTACCGATGCGCTAAAGGTCTATGTCGATAATAAATTCGAGCGCCTGGCGCGACATTTCGACCACGTCATCAACGCCCACGTCGTCCTCAGTGTGGAAAAACTCGCCCAAAAGGCGGAGGCGACGCTCCATATCAATGGCGGCAAGGTCTTTGCCGACTCCGTCCATGAGGACATGTACGCCGCCATCGACGCCCTCATCGACAAGCTGGATCGGCAGGTGCTGCGCTACAAGGAAAAGAAAAGCAGTCATCGCGGCGTGACCAGCTCCTCCAGGATCGCCGAGGCTGAAGAGGATTAACGCAGCCACCTGAGCGGCTCACCACAGCCGTGCCTCCCTGGAACGCACGCGGCGCCTCGGACGGAGAGCAGGCCTCCCGTTCGAGGTGTTTTCATTGAGACGATGACAGACGAGATGCAAACGATGAACGTGATTCTGTCGTCAGGATGATCCGAGGCTCACCGCATTCATGAGTAAAACCCTTGGCCTGCGACACCCCTTACGGGTATCGCGCCCCGATCCCCGCGCCGTCAGGCGCGCTGGCGACTAAACAGGAGTTGGACCCATGTTCAGCCCCGATCTGATCAATGAAGCCCGCATTGGATGCGGTCTTGAGATCGCGAGCAAGAAGCGTCTGCTCGAAATGCTTGCCGACCTGCTGGCAGGCGATCATCCACGCCTGCACACCGAGTCCATCTTCGAGCGACTGCTGGAACGCGAGCGACTGGGCAGTACCGGACTGGGCCACGGCATCGCCCTGCCGCATGCCCGCATCAGGGAGGTCACGCAGGTCCAGGGCGCCTTCGTGAAAACCGCCAGCGGCGTCGATTATGACGCCGCAGACGGCGAACCTGTGGATCTCGCCTTTGCCCTGCTGGTGCCGGAGGCCGCGAATGAAGAACACCTGCGCCTGCTGGCGCATCTGGCCAGTCTGTTCAGTGACCCGTCGATCCGGGCGCAGTTGCGCGAGGCGGATTCGCCCGCCGCGCTCCTGCGCGTGCTGAACAGCCGCTAGGCTATCCAGACCCGCCATGATCGACAGCCTGCAAGCACTGATCGCGCAGACCGGCCCTCAACTCAAGCTGCGCTGGCTGACCCCCGAGCCAGACGCCCTGCGTCCCCTGCGCGGCGAGAACCCGCAGCATGCGCGCCGCTCGCTCATCGGCTCGCTGAACTGCATCCACCCGAACCGGCTGCAGATCATCGGTCATCCGGAGCAGGTCTATCTGGCCGGTCTCGGCAGCACCGCCTTCGCCGAAACCATCGACCGGCTATTCGCAGACTGTCCCGCCGCCGTGCTCTTCGCCGACGATATCCAGCCGGATGCGACCATCCGCGACTACGCCGAACGGACGCAGACACCGCTGCTGGGCTCGCCGCTCGGCGATCAGGAGCTGATCAACCATCTGCGTTATTTTCTGGCCCATGCGCTGGCCGAGCGCAAGACGGTTCACGGCGTTTTCATCGAAGTGCTGGGGATGGGCGTGCTGCTGATCGGCGACCCGGCGGTCGGCAAGAGCGAACTCGCGCTTGACCTCATCACCCGGGGACATCGTCTGATTGCCGACGATGCGCCGCGTTTCGCCCGCATCGCCCCGGAGACGCTGGACGGCACCTGCCCCGAGACACTGCGCGATTTTCTCGAAGTGCGCGGTCTGGGGATCCTCAATATCCGCGCCATGTTCGGCGAGGGCGCCGTGCTGCGCACCAAGACACTCAACCTCATCATCGATCTGCAACCGCTGGACCGACAGCAGCTCGACTCCATCGACCGGCTCACCGGCAGTCTGACGGCAACCAACATTCTGGGCGTGGCGGTGCCCAAGATCATCATGCCGGTGGCGCCCGGTCGCAATCTGGCGATCCTGGTCGAAGCGGCGGTGCGACATCAGATCCTGCGGATCCGCGGCTATGACGCCGGGGTGGATTTCATCGACCGTCAGGCCCGCGCGATCAGTATCGACCGGCCCGATCCGCCGGGGGTGCGGCGCTGACCGCCGGGTCATGCGCCGTCAGACCGGTCCAGCCTGTAATCTGCACTCATGAAACTGGTCATCCTCAGCGGTCTGTCCGGCTCCGGCAAGAGTGTCGCACTCCATACACTGGAAGACCTGGGCTATTACTGCATCGACAATCTGCCGCTCTTTCTGCTGAAAGATCTGGTGCTCGAATTGCGCGGACGGCTCGATTCAGCCTTTGCCAGCACCGCCGTCGGCATCGACGCCCGCGCCAACCCGGACGAACTGAGCCAGCTTCCGGCGCTCGTCTGCACGGCCCTGGATCAGGGCATCGCCTGTCAGGTGCTCTTTCTGGAGACGCAGACCGAGGCGCTGATCCGACGCTTCAGCGAGACCCGCCGCAAGCACCCGCTGACCCGTGGCGACCGCTCGCTCGCTGAGGCGATCGAGCTTGAGCGCGACCTGCTGGAGCCGATCCGGCGGTGCGCGGATCTCTGTCTCGACACCACGCACACCAATGTTCACGAATTGCGCGACAGGGTGCGCGGCTGGGCGGTCGGCAATGCCTCGCCCAAGGCATCCATCCTGCTTCAATCATTTGGCTTCAAGCATGGCGTTCCGCAGGACGTGGATTTCGTCTTCGATGTCCGCTGTCTGCCCAATCCCCACTGGCAATCCGAACTCAAGCCACTGACCGGGCGCGACCCCCAGGTCGTGGCCTTTCTGGAAACCAGCCCCGAGGTCCGACGCATGCGTGACGATATTCTCGCGTTTTTTTCCGACTGGATTCCGCGCTTCGAGACCGATGGCCGCAGCTATCTGACCATTGCCATCGGCTGCACCGGCGGTCAGCACCGCTCGGTCTACATGACCGAGACGCTGCGCCAGCACTTCGAGGCACTCGGCCATGAGGTCATGGTCAGACACCGGGAGCTGTCATGAGGATTGGCGTCCTGCTGATGACCCATCGTCCACTGGCGGGCGATCTGCTGCGGATCGCCAGCGAGATTCTGGGCGGCTCCCCGCCCGGTGTCGAGGCGCTGGAAGTGGTCAACGACACGCCCCGCGAGACGCTGGTTGCGGACGCACTGCGCTGCATTGAGCGACTGGACCAGGGCGACGGGGTACTGATCCTGACCGATCTCTACGGCGCCACGCCAGCCAATGTCGCGGTGGCGCTGCTGGACCGGCATCCGCGTTTACGGGTGCTGGCAGGCGTGAACCTGCCCATGCTGCTGCGGGCGCTGAACTATGCCGAGCTGGATCTGGATACAGTGGTCGATAAGGCGCTGCAGGGCGGACGCGATGGCGCCTGCGCCTGTCAGGCGAGACAGTGAACACAGACTTCAGACAAGACAGGCGCAAACGGAATGATCCGCAAAGAATTCGAGATCTGTAACAAACTGGGGCTGCATGCGCGGGCGGCGGCCAAGCTGGTGCAATGCGCCGGTCGCTTCGCAAGCCGCGTCGAGATCGCCCGACGCGACCAGAGCGTCAATGGCAAAAGCATCATGGGGGTGATGATGCTGGCCGCCAGTCAGGGCACGGTCGTCACGGTCGAGGCCGCAGGCGACGATGAGGCGGAGGCCATCGCGGCGATTGAGACCCTGATCCGGGATCGCTTCGGAGAAGCCGAGTGACCACCGCGTTTCAGGGTATCGGGATCGCTTCATCCTGCCCGATTGCCCTGGGTCCGGCGTTCATCGACGTGCGTGGCGCCAACGGCGCGTCCCACACGCCCATCACGGCCGATCAGGTCGATGCCGAAATCGCGCGTCTCGATCTGGCGGTGGCCGCCGCGCGCGAAGCGCTGCGAGCCCTGCGCGAACAGCCAGCCAGCCGGCCCGCCCAGATCGCTGATTTCATCGATGCCCATCTGCTGATGCTCGAAGACGCCAACCTCATCGACGAGGCACGGCGCATCGTGGCGGATCGCCTGTGCAATGCGGAATGGGCGCTCCAGGTGCAGCGTGACATTCTGGTGCAGGTTTTCGACGAGATGGACGATCCCTATCTGCGAAACCGGCGCGACGACATCGAGCACGTAGTGCGGCAGATCCAGGCCTGTCTTCGCGGCGACAGCCTCCAGCCCGCTCCGTCATCCCAGGATCTCGACGGCTGTGTCGTCGTGGCCCGCGATCTCACGCCAGCGGACGCCATTCTGCTGCGTCAGCGTGGTGCCGTGGCCTTCGTCACCGAATGTGGCGGCCCCATGTCGCATACCGCCATCCTCGCACGCAGCCTGGGGGTGCCGGCCGTGATGGGCATCCACGACGCCACCCGCTATCTGCGTTCGCGCGAATTTCTGGTGGTCGATGGCGAGACCGGAACCGTGCTCGCCAATGCCGACGAGTCCATCCTGACGGCTTTTCGTCAGCGTCTGCATGCAATCAAGGCGCGCCAGCACAGTCTGCGCGAGCTGGTCGGTCGGCCCGCGCTGACCCGCGACGGGGTACCCGTCAGTCTGCTGGCCAATCTGGAACTGCCCGAGGATGTGGCGCTCGCCAAGGCCAATGGCGCAGCCGGCGTTGGTCTCTATCGCACCGAATTCCTCTACATGAACCGTGACGACCTCCCGGACGAGGACGAGCATCTGGTCACCTATGCCGCGATGATCGCAGGTCTCGACGGTCTCCCGCTCACCATCCGCACCCTGGATCTGGGCGTCGACAAGCGCAGTGATCTGATCACCAGCCTGGGTGCCAGCGTCAGCAATCCGGCGCTCGGCCTGCGCGCGATCCGGCTCTGTCTCAAAGAGCCGGAGCTGTTTCTCCCGCAGGTGCGGGCGATCCTGCGCGCCTCCGCGCTCGGCCCCGTGCGTCTGATGCTGCCGCTCGTCACCAGTGTCCAGGAGCTGGACACCGTGCTCACCCTCATCGCTCAGATCAAGCGTCAGCTCGACCGCGAGGGGCTTGGCTATGATCCCGCCATGCCGGTTGGCGCCATGATCGAGGTTCCCGCCGCCGCGCTGACGGCGCGCGCCATTGCCCGTCGCATGGACTTTCTATCCATCGGCACCAACGACCTGATCCAGTACACCCTGGCCATCGACCGTCTGGACGAGGCCGTCAACTATCTGTTTGATCCCACCCATCCCGCCATCCTGCGGCTGGTGCGTCTCGTCATCGAAGCGGGCCGTGACCTTCAGATTCCGGTCAGCATGTGCGGCGAAATAGCCGGCGACCCGCGCTTCACACGCCTGCTCCTGGGGCTCGGACTGCGCGAATTCAGCATGCAGCCCGGCGCCATTCTCGACATCAAGGAGATTCTGCTCCAGGCGGATACGGAAGAACTGGAGCGACGCGCGGATCAGCTCTTCGCCCGTCTCGACGAGGATGAGCCGGGTCGATTGCTGGATGCGCTGAATCAGATCTGAGACTGGAAGCTGACTGCGCTTGAATAGACAGGATGAAAAGGATTCTCCAGGGTGAACAGGATTTCTCAAGGCATTGTTTTAATCTTAAACCGCGCCAGCTCACACGCTCATTGAGGCGGCCAGGATCGGTCCAACCACAAGCATCGCCTGTCGCACAGGGCGCGGTTTAAGATCGGGTGATGCGGGTGATGCGGGTAACGAGCGGGATCAGACGCAGACGGCGCATGATGCGGGCGAGGTGGGCGCGGCTGTTGACCAGAAGCTGGAATTCCAGGTCGGTTGTCATGCCATCCTTTTCGCGTGACTGGACGGTTTCGATATTGGAGCCCAGTTCGGCGATGGCACCGGCGACGACCGCCAGCGCCCCGCGACGGTTGCCGATCTCGACCCGGATTTCGGTCGGAAACTCGCCTTCCGGATCTTTGGCCCATTCCACGTCCAGACGCTTGTCGCGCTTGCTTTCCAGACTGCCCAGATTGCGGCACTCGCTGCGGTGGACGACGATGCCGCGACCGGGGCTGAAGAGTGCGGCGATGCCGTCACCGGGGATGGGCCGGCAGCAGCGGGCGAAATTCACCACCATGCCTTCGGTGCCGCGAATGGCCAGCCGATGCGGATGGACATCCCCGTCGCGGCTGGTCTCGCTGGCGCTCTCATCACTCTCATTTCCCGCCAGATGACGTGCGACCAGCGTGGCCAGACGATTGCCTAAACCGATGTCGCCGAGCAGATCGTCCAGATCGCGCAGATTGGCGTCAGCCAGATAGGTGGCGAGTCGGATGGGATCGATATGATCGAGATCGAGGTTGAAACTTGCCAGTTCGGTCGTCAGCAGACGCTGACCGAAGACCTGCGCCTCGCGCTGCTGGATGTTCTTGAGATAGCCGCGAATGTTGGCGCGGGCCTTGCCGGTGACGACGAAATTCAGCCAGCCCGGATTGGGTCGCGCGCCGGGTGCGGTGATGATCTCGACGGTCTGACCGCTGCGCAGTGCCGTGCTCAGGGCCGCCATCCGCCGGTCGATACGGGCGGCCACGCAGTTGTTACCCACATCCGAATGGATCGCATAGGCGAAATCAACCACCGTGGCGCCGCGCTTGAGGTTGAGAATCCGCCCCTTGGGCGTGAAGACATAGACCTCGCCCGGAAAGAGATCGACCTTGACGTGTTCCAGGAACTCCACCGAGTTGCCGGCCTCGCGCTGCATCTCCAGCAGGTTCTGCAACCAGTCGGCGGCGAGTGCGGCGGGATTGGCGGGAGATTGTCCGCCGGCCTTGTACATCCAGTGGGCGGCAATGCCGGATTCGGCGACCCGCTGCATGTCCTCGGTGCGGATCTGGATCTCGATCTGGATGCCCTGCGGACCCACCAGCGCGGTGTGCAGCGCCTGGTAACCGTTGGTCTTGGGGATGGCGATATAGTCCTTGAAGCGCCCCGGAACCGGCTTGTAGAGATTGTGGATCAGACCCAGCACGCGATAACAGGTATCGACCCGGTCCACCGTCACCCGGAAGGCGAACACATCGACCAGATCCGAGAAACCGCGCGACTTGTCGCGCATCTTGCGATAGATGCCGTACAGATGCTTGCGCCGGCCCTCGACCGCGCCCTGAATGCTCTCCTGCTGCAACGCCTGCTTCAGTGCCGTTTCGACCGTGCCGACCATCTCGACGCGGGCGCCGACGGTCCTCTGGAGCGCACACTGAATCACCCGGCGGCGCCAGGGCCAGTAATGCGCGAAGCCGAGTTCTTCCAATTCGATCCGGACCCGATTGATGCCGAGCCGGTTGGCAATGGGGGCGAAGATGTCGAGCGTCTCGCGCGAGATGCGCCGGCAGGCTTCGGGGCTCATTGAATCGAGCGTGCGCATGTTGTGCAGCCGGTCCGCGAGCTTGATGAGGATCACGCGGATGTCGCGGGTCATCGCCAGCAGCATCTTCTGCAGACTGGCCGCCTGCGCCTCGGCACGTGAGTTGAACGCGATCTGCGAGAGCTTGCTGACCCCATCGACCAGCTCGGCGACCTCTTCGCTGAAAGTGGCGGCGACCTGTTCCTTCGGGATCAGGGTGTCCTCGATGACATCATGCAGCAGGGCGGCGATCAGACACTGATAGTCCATGCGCATCTCGGCGAGAATGCGCGCGACCGCCAGCGGATGATAGATATAGGGTTCGCCGGATTTGCGCTTCTGGCCCTCGTGGGCCTCGGCCCCGAACAGATAGGCGCGATAACATTCGCTGACCTGATCGGGCGGCAGATAGGTTTCGAGATAGGCGCAGAAGTCACTGGCGAGATAACGCGGCGCAGACGGCGCCAGCGTCTCGGCGCTGAACCCGGCGTCGGCGGATCCTGAATCAGGTCCGACAGCAGGCGAGGGTGCAACGGCCGTTTGCATGAGACGTACCCGTGCCGGTCAGGTATGGCGCGGGACGCGACAGCCGACACGCCGGGCCGGCATCAATCGATCCGGGTGGACAGGGGCTGAGGTCATTCGCGCGCATCCCGTGGCGATTCGATCTCCGGCTCTTCCACCGCAAAACCGGTGTTGAGCGCCATGGCCGCCGCCGTTTCGTCCATTTTCTTCTGGGCCTCCTGCACCATGGCATTGGAGATATGACCGGCGGCGATCTCGCGCAGCGCCATCACGGTCGGCTTGTCGTTCTCCCAGGGCAGAGTGGATTCGACGCCATGCGCCAGTTGTCGCGCCCGCCTGGTCGCGAGCAGAACCAGATCAAAGCGGTTATCGACGTGATTGAGACAATCCTCGACGGTAATTCTTGCCATGTTTTCGTACTCCAATCCTGAAAATCAGTTCAAAACAATTTTGCCAAATGCGGTCTCTGCCGCTCCAGGCGGAGTCGCTCGGCGGTGGTGATCGCGGCGAGCGCATCGAGCGCCATGTCGAAGCGGTCATTGACGACCAGATAGTCGTATTCGGCGTAATGGGCCATCTCATCGCGGGCCTGGGTCATGCGTCGGGCGATGACCTCGTCACTGTCGGTACCGCGACCACGCAGCCGGCGCTCCAGCTCGGCGATGCTCGGCGGCAGCACGAAGATGCTGACCGCCGCCGGAAAGCGTTCACGCACCTGACGGGCACCCTGCCAGTCGATCTCCAGAATCAGATCCCGACCTGCTTCCAGACAGGTACGCACGTCTGTTTCACGGGTGCCATAGAGGTTGCCGAAGACCTCGGCATGCTCCAGAAAATCACCTGCGTCAACCGCCTGACGAAAGCGGGGCTGATCGAGAAAATGATAGTGGATCCCTTCCTGCTCGCCCAGACGCATGGTGCGCGTGGTGCAGGAGACGGAGAGGCTGAGACCGGGGTCGCGCGCCAGCAGCGCCTTGACCAGACTGGTTTTGCCGGCGCCCGAGGGGGCCGATACGATAAAGAGGATTCCCGCGACCATCATTCACTCGGTTGGTTGGCGTCAGCTATTCCAGGTTCTGAACCTGTTCGCGCATCTGTTCAATCAGCACCTTCATCTCCACCGCCTCGCGGGTGACGGCGACATCGGCGGATTTGGAGCCCAGGGTGTTGGCCTCACGGTTGAGTTCCTGCATCAGGAAGTCGAGCCGGCGTCCGACGGGTTCGTCGCGGGTCAGGACATCCCGCACCTCGGCGACGTGGGCCTCCAGACGGTCCATTTCCTCATCCACGTCGAGCTTGGCGGCCAGAATGGCGATTTCCTGCTCCAGTCGCGCCGGATCCAGCTCAGCGCGCAATTCGATGAGCCGATCATGGAGACGCTGACGCACTCCGCCCAGGACATCGGGCAGACGCGCTCGCACCCGCGCCACGCTTTCCTGAAGCCGGTCGCAACGATCACGCAGGAGGGTCTCCAGACGCACGCCTTCGCGTTCACGGGTCGCCAGCAGGGTATCGATGGCAACCTCCAATAGCTCCAGCGCCACGGTCGTCACCCGGTCCAGATCCCGTTCCTGCTCCTGGATGACGCCCGGCCAGCGCAGCAGCTCAAAGGGTGAGGGCTCGACGCCGCGACCGATCAGCACGCCGATCTCCTGACCGGCTGCCAGCAGTTGCTCGACGAAGGGCCGGTTGATGTGCAGCGTGCCCACCGCGCCGAGCGCCGGGACATAACGCAGACCGCAATCCACCTTGCCCCGCTGCAAACGGGCCGAGAGCCGTGTCCGCACCGCCACATCGAGTGCGCGCAGTTCCTCAGGCAGACGGAGATGCGGCTCCAGATAGCGATGGTTGACGGTTCGCAGTTCCCAGGTCAGCTCGCCGAAGTCGCCGCTGCGGGTCTCGCGGGCGAAGGCCGTCATGCTTTTAATCATGTGCGATGCTTTTCATCATGTGAGTGGGGGTCTCCCGGATCGATCAAGAAGGGGCGAAACTGACAAAGGAGCCCAATTCTGCGCGTGATTCGGTCTATTATACCGGCTGTCTTCAGCCAACGTCCGCCCGGAACGCCACAGACGCAATCATGACCCCCGTTGCTGCCCGAGAGACTCTTCGCCCCGGCACCCTGCTGGGCAGCTACCGGATCCTCAAGTCCATCGCCAAAGGAGGCTTCAGTCTCATCTATCTGGCTCTCGATGAGAATAGCGGTGAGGAGGTGGTGATCAAGGAGTACATGCCCAAGAAGATCGCGAGCCGCGATCCCGACCAGCGGATCATACCAATCACCCCGGACTATACCGAAAACCTGCATCACGGGCGGAAGTTATTTTTTCAGGAAGTCAAGGCGCTGGCCTCGCTGAAACATCCCAATATCGTGCGCGTGCTGGCCTTCCTGCTCGCCAACGACACCGGCTATCTGGTGATGCCCAATGAGCGCGGACGCAATCTCGGCTCCTATCTGCACGAACGCAAGGGCGGACTCAGCACCACCTTTCTGCTGGAGGTCTTCGTGCCCGTCCTCGATGCCCTAGCGCTGATGCACCGGCGCGCCATGCTCCATCTGGACGTGAAACCGGGCAACATCCATCTGCGCCACGGCAATCAGCCGCTGCTGCTCGATCTGGGCGCGGTCCATCCGCTCAATCGCGGACGTGCGCGCGGCGGACAGGTCATCACCGCCGGTTATTCGCCGGTCGAGCAGTATTTCCGCGCCGGTCAGGTCGGTCCCTGGACGGATGTCTATGCCGTCGGCGCCAGTCTGCGCACCTGCATGGATGGGCGCACCCCCCAACCCGCCCCCGATCGTCAAAAGGAAGATAAACTCCTGCCCGCCAAAGAGGCATTGAAAGACCGCTACCCGCCGTTTCTGCTGGAGGCCGTCGACTGGTCGCTCGCCATGGATCCCGCGCAGCGTCCGCAGGACGCCACCGAACTGCTGAATGTGCTGGCCCCGCACCTCGACGATCCCCAGCTTTCGCGCCTCACTCAGGAAACCAGTTCGGAGCTGCTGGGCGAAAGCCGGCGCATTTGACATCAAGCCACCAGCTTTCAGCCATCAGCCGCCAGTGATCACAGACACGACAGCAGCACCTAAGAAATCCCGAGGCCGTTCGTTGTCGTTGTCGTCGGCTTGCAAATCTTCGATTACGACAACGACAACGATCTGAGACGGTCTTGGAACATCTGCACTACTACAGCCTTACCGGAGACCTTATGAGACCATCCCAACGCCGTCCCGATCAGCTTCGCCCACTCCGTTTCACCCGTGGCTTCACCCGTCACGCGGAAGGTTCGGTGCTGGTCGAATTCGGCGACACCCGCGTGCTCTGCACCGCCAGCGTCGAGTCCCGCGTGCCGCCCTTTCTCAAAGGACAGGGCAGCGGCTGGATCACCGCCGAATATGGCATGCTTCCCCGCTCCACCGACCGCCGCACCGACCGCGAGGCCGCGCGCGGCAAGCAGAGCGGACGGACCCAGGAAATCCAGCGGCTCATCGGTCGCTCGCTGCGCGCGAGCGCCGATCTGCGTGCACTGGGCGAACGCTCGATCACGCTCGACTGCGACGTGCTCCAGGCCGACGGCGGTACCCGCACCGCCGCCATCACCGGCGCCTGGGTCGCCCTGCGCGACGCCATCGACGGCCTGATCGCGCGCGGCGAGCTGGCGACCAACCCGCTCCAGTCGCAGGTTGCCGCCGTCTCGGTCGGCATCTACAAAGGGGTGCCCGTGCTCGATCTGGACTATGCCGAAGACAGCACCGCCGAAACCGATATGAATCTCGTGATGGATGGTGAGGGACGCTTCATCGAGATCCAGGGCACCGCCGAAGGCACGCCATTCAGCCGCGACGAGATGGATGCCCTGCTGACGCTCGGGGCGAACGGGATCCGGCAGATTCAGGCGGCGCAGCGTGCGGCCCTGAGTGGGTGAGTTGAGAATGCACCATCGAATTGCTGACATAAGCTGGGGAATGAACAATGAGCCAAACACACACTGGCGAATCCATCGTCCTCGCCAGCAACAATGCCGGGAAGGTGCGCGAGATCGGTCAACTGCTCACCGAAGCGCGGATTCGCATCGTGCCCCAGGGCGAATACGGTGTCCCCGAGGTCGAGGAGACCGGGCTGACCTTCGTTGAGAACGCCATTCTCAAGGCACGGCACGCCGCACGACACAGCGGACTGGCTGCCATCGCGGATGACTCGGGGCTGGAGGTCGATGCACTGCGCGGCGCGCCGGGGATCTATTCGGCCCGTTATGCCGGGGCTGGCGCGTCCGATCAGGAGAACCTGCTCAAGCTGTTGCGTGAACTCGAAGGCGTGCCCGAAAACCAGCGCACCGCGCGTTTCCAGTGTCTGCTGGTCTATCTGCGTCATGCCGATGATCCGACCCCGCTGATCTGCCAGGGTACCTGGGAGGGACGCATCCTGACCTCACCCCGTGGCACGAATGGCTTCGGCTATGATCCGGTCTTTTTCGTGCCGACAGAGGGTTGCAGCGCCGCCGAGCTGGATCCCGAGACCAAAAACCGGCTCAGTCATCGGGGACAGGCGCTGCGTCGGCTTCAGCGGCTGCTGGAAGCAGGCTGCAACCCATGACCAACAAGGATATCGAAGCCAGCCTGCGCCAGACCCAGGCGCGCATCCGCACCGCCGCCGAGCGGGCCGGACGTGATCCCGAAAGCGTCGCGCTCATCGCGGTGAGCAAGAAGCAGTCGGCTGAGGCCATCCGCGCCGCCTATGAGGCTGGACAGCGGGCCTTCGGCGAGAGTTATCTCCAGGAAGCGCTGGACAAGATAAGCCAGCTTGCCGATCTCGACATCGACTGGCATTTCATCGGTCGCATCCAGGCCAACAAAACGCGCCAGATCGCCACCCATTTCGCCTGGGTGCATGGTCTGGCTGATTCCGCCCATGCGCGTCGCCTGAGCGAACAGCGGCCCGGAGAGATGCCGCCGCTGAATGTCTGTCTTCAGGTCAACCTGAGCGGCGAGTCCAGCAAGGGCGGAATCGAGCCATCGGCGGTCCCGGATCTGCTGAATCTGTGCGAGACCCTGCCGGGATTGCGGGTCAGAGGGCTCATGACCCTGCCCGCGCCGAGCGATGACGAGACGACACAGCGCCAGCCATTCCGCGCGCTGCGGATGTTGCGCGACCAGCTCGCCACCCCGACCCGACCGCTCTCCTGTCTCTCGATGGGGATGTCCGATGACCTGGAGGCCGCGATCCTCGAAGGCGCGACCTTCGTGCGCATCGGCACCGCGATTTTCGGGGAGCGCCATTAAACCGCGTCCAGAGCGAGATGCTGCGTTTCGAGTGAGTTCGACGTTTGGCACATCCACGACCCTTAGCCGGGACGCGGTTTAAAATTTTATATTTTTTAATAGCTTAAACCGCGCATGCTCCGACGCATCGTCGATGCTGCCAAGGTCGATCCAATCCAAAAACATCGCATACCGCTCTGGGCGCGGTTTAGACTTCACCCTTCCATCTTTTCCGGGGTTGACATGACCACAGCGAGGATTGCTTTTATCGGTGGCGGCAACATGGCCACCAGTCTGATTGCCGGCCTGATTGCCGATGGCCAGGCGCCAGACAGCCTGCAAATCGCCGATCCCAGCCAGGATCGGCGCAACAGCCTGGAGTCCCGCTTCGGCGTGCGGGCCTTCGCCCAGAATGCCGATGCCATCGCTGGTGCGGAGACCGTGGTGATCTGCGTCAAACCGCAGTTGGCGGCTGCGGTCTGCCGCGACATTGCGACGCCGCTCAAGAGCGGGCGTCCGCTGGTCATTTCAGTCATGGCCGGCGTTCCCGAACAGGCCATGCAGCGCTGGTTCGGGACGACGCTGCCCATCGTGCGCGCCATGCCCAACACCCCGGCGATGGTGCAGAGCGGCGCTATCGGTCTGCATGCCAGCCCGGAAGTGGATGCCGAAGGCCGTAATCGCGCCGAGACCATCCTGCGTGCTGTCGGGCTCATCCGCTGGGTCGCAGACGAGACGCAGATCGATGCGGTCACGGCCATCTCGGGCAGTGGTCCGGCCTATTTCTTTCTCTTCATGGAGGCGATGGAAGCGGCTGGAATCGACCTGGGACTGGATGCCGAGACCGCCCGCCTGCTGACCATCCAGACCGCCCTGGGCGCGGCCAGGATGGCGATGGAGAGCGACGCGCCGCCGTCCCGTCTGCGCGAACAGGTGACCTCGCCGGGCGGCACGACCGAACGCGCGCTGGCTGTTTTCAATGGGGCCGATCTGCATGATCTGGTCGCACGCGCCGCAACCGCCGCCCGCGACCGCGCCGCCGAACTTTCTCACACCCTGTCGGAGCAGTCATGACCGGTTCCTATCTGATCGATCCGCTCGTTTTCCTGATCCAGACCCTGTTCGGGCTCTATGCCGCCGTGGTGGCAATCCGCTTCCTGCTGCAATGGGCGCGGGCCGATTTCTACAACCCCATCTCGCAGTTCGTGGTCAAGGTCACCACGCCCGTGCTCCGCCCGCTGCGTCAGATCATCCCCGGCTATGGCGGCATGGATCTGGCAGCCCTGGTGCTGGTCTGGCTCCTGACCGCCGTCGAGCTGGCGATTCTGGGACTGCTGCTCGGCGTGGATCGCTTTCCGCTGCTGGCGCTGGGCTGGGCGGTGCCGGCCGTCGTCGAACTCTTCATCAACCTCTTTCTGTTCGCGGTGCTGATCCGGGTCGTCCTGAGCTGGGTCAATCCCGATCCCTATAACCCGGCGGTATCCCTGCTGGCGCGACTCACCGACCCCATCATGCGCCCGGCGATGCGCGTCATCCGCCCCATTGGTGGCATCGATCTGTCCCCCATGCTGGTCATGATCAGCCTGGTGCTGCTCAACATGCTCCTGATTCCGCCGCTCAGGTGGCTCGTCGGCAGTCCGTTCTGAGGCGCGCGGCGAATGTCCTGGTATCGCTGGAAGGGCGAGGATCTGGAGCTCTCGGTGCGGGTTCAGCCCCGTGCGCCGCGCGATGGATTCGTCGGACCTGATCCGGGCGGTGAGCATTATCGGGTGCGCATCCAGTCGCCACCGGTCGATGGCAAAGGCAACCAGGGGCTGCGACGCTTCATCGCCGATGCCTTTGGCGTCGCCCCCTCACAGGTCGAGATCCTCGGCGGCGAGCATGCCCGTTACAAACGGCTGCTGATTCAGCGGCCCCGGTGTCTGCCGATTCCGGTCGAGCCCCGATAGCCGGATTGCGGGCCACGCAGGCCGCATTGGCGCGCTTAACCGGTCAACCGCCAGAGCGCGTGGAGACCGAAGCCGATGATCAGCAGTCCGGCAATCCTGCGGACCCAGTCACGTTCGGCAATACGCGCGGCGGCGCCCGCGAGCAGCCCGATGCCGAGCAGATTCGGCAGGGTGCCGAGACCGAAGGCCAGCATCACGCCCGCGCCGTCGAGCGGACTGCCGGTCGCAATGGCGGTGATGAGCACGCTGTAGACCAGTCCGCAGGGAATCCAGGCCCAGATGAAGCCGATGGCAGCGGCCTGTCCCAGGCTGTGGATCGGCAACAGACGCCTGGTCAGCGGTTGCAGTCGCCGCCAGAGGATCAGGCCCAGACGCTCGGTTGCAGCCAGCAGACGCCACCAGCCGCCCAGATAGAGTCCCAGCAGGATCATCATGATGCCGGCGAAGGCGTAGAGCGCACGCTGTGCGATCTGGAGTGAATCGACTTGCAGCAGCAGTGCACCCAGACCACCGAACAGTGCACCGGCGAGACCATATCCAATGACACGGGCCAGATTAGCGGTAAACTGATACGGCAGCATCCGCCAGGGATCGCAGCGGATGTCCGGGGCCAGCCCGACGGTCAGCGAGCCGACCAGACCGCCGCACATGGTCAGACAATGGACCCCGCCCAGCAGCCCGACCAGCCAGGCCGTGAGGTAAACTTGGGTGAGCGTGAGCGACACGGCAGATCTCCGGAATGAACCTTTTCATCAACTGTGACTGTTGTCGGCGGAACCATTGCGATGCATGACTACCAACGTGACTTTCTGCGCTTCGCCACCGGGATCGGCGCGCTGCGCTTCGGCGATTTCACCCTCAAATCCGGTCGTCAGAGCCCCTATTTCTTCAATGCCGGCGGCTTCGATACCGGCGCCCGGCTCGCCCGGCTGGCCCGCGCCTATGCCCAATGCATCGTCAACTCGGGTCTGACCTTCGATGTGCTCTATGGTCCGGCCTACAAGGGCATCCCACTTGCCGCCGCCACCAGCGTGATGCTGGCGACCGAACATGACCGTGAGACGCCCTATGCCTTCAATCGCAAAGAGGCGAAGGATCATGGTGAGGGCGGCCTCATCGTCGGCACCCCGCTGGCCGGGCGCGTCCTCATCATCGACGATGTCATCACCGCCGGCACCTCGGTGCGCGAGTCGGTCGAGATCATCCGCGCCGCCGGGGCGACTCCGGCGGCAGTCGTCATCGCGCTGGACCGGCAGGAGCGCGGTCAGGACGCACGCTCGGCGGTGGACGAGGTACGCGAGACCTTCGGTATCCCGGTCTACAGTATCCTGACCCTGGCAGATCTCATTACCTATCTCGACGAGGGTGCGAACAGCGAGGCTGTGGCGCAGGCCATGCGCGACTATCGGGCCGCTTACGGTATCTGAACATGGCGCGCTTCAGACTGCGAACGAATCTGAAGTCACCATCCCGCCGCCTGTGGTTGGGCTTCGTTCTCTGTCTGGCGGTCGCCACCTGGCTGGCGGTCGGCGCGGCGCAGCCGACCCTGTACCGCTGGGTCGATGAGAGCGGGACCGTTCATTACACGGATCAGGTGCCACCGGGGCAGGTCAAGCAGGGCCACACCAAACTCAGCCCGGAAGGTATCCCCACCGAGACAGTCCCGCCAGCACCGACTGAGCAGGAGATCGATCTGGCACGCGAACAGGAACGCCTGAAGGCCGAGGAGGCCCGGCGCATCGCCCAGCAGAAGGCGGACGATCAGCGGCTGGTCAATCTTTACCGCTCAATTGATGATCTGGTTCTGGCCCGTGAAGGCAAGGTTGCCGCCATTGAGGCGCTGAGTCAGGTCCAGCGCGATGGCATTCGCGTCCAGCAGGAGCGATTGCTGAAGCTCCATCAGCAGTTGAAGGACCTGGAGCGCGCCGCCAAGCCCGTCCCCGATGAACTGAAACGCGAGATCGACCAGACCGGAACCCTGATTCGCGACAGCTATGCCGCCATCATCGACCAGGAATTCCAGAAAACGGCGATCCGCCGTGAATTCGATGCAATCATGGCCCGTTTCAGCCGGCTGAGAAGGCTTCCCGAACCGCCCGCAACCAGCCCTGATCCGGCGGGCGACCTCCTGTTGGGACATCTGGTGAGCTGTCAGGGCAGCGGACCATGCGCGGTCTTGTGGGACCGTGCGCTGGCCTACGTCCGCCAGCAGGCCGGCACTCAGGACGAAATGCTGGGCGCCGGTCTGCTGATCGCCTTTCAAACGGATGAACGGGAACATCGCCGGCTGACGCTTGCCTGGATTCAGCAAAGCGTCGGGCAACCCGTCCGTCTCTATCTGGATCTCCAGTGCAAAAACCGGCTCACGGGGAGTCTGGCCTGCATCGATCAGGCCGCCATCGCCCATCGCGATGGCTTCCGGGCCGCCGTGACGCAGCCGCCGCCCTCCCCGCCCTAGTGACGCGCCCTGGAAATCCCGAGGCCGTTCGTTGTCGTTGTCGTAATCGAAGATTCGCAAGCCGACGATTACGAAGACGACAACGATTGGAGACGGTCTCGGAACATCTGCACGGCTGCACCAACCGCCTTTTTTCGATCCGCGTCACCTGCGCGGCAACGACGCCAAGAGGTCATGACATGAGAAACCGCTTTACCCCTGCCCGCTCCGTCCCCCGATCACTGATGACAGTCGCCCTGCTTGGTCTCTGTCTCCTGGCCACCGGCTGGCCGGAACGCAGCGATGCGCAAAAGCAGATGTATCGCTGGGTAGACGAACAGGGCGAAGTCCAATACACGGATCAACCGCCGCCCGCCCAGCTCGGACAGGGTCATACCCGACTCAATGAGGTCGGGGTGCGCACCGAAACCATCCCGCCGCCACCCACGGAAGAGGAATTGCGTCAGGCCAGGGAACAGGAACGTCTGCAAGCGGAAGCGGCACGGCTGATCGAACAGCAGAAGGCCGCTGATCAGGCGCTGCTGCAAACCTACCGCACCATCGACGATCTGCTGCTTGCGCGCAGGGGGCGCATCGCCGCCATCGAGGCGCCGATCCAGGCCAAACGCGACGCCATGCGTCCGGAACAGGAGCACCTGGGAAAACTGCATGAGGAAAAAGCCGCCCTGGAGCGCGCTGGCAAAGCTGTCCCGGCCTCACTTGCGGACAGCATTGCCCAGTCTGAAACACATCTGCGTGAGTCCTATGCCTTCATCCTTGAGCAGACACTGAAAAAAGGACCGGTTCGCCAGGAATTCGCGCAGAACGCTGAGCGTTACCGCATGTTGAAGAAGCTGCCCGCGCCGACGCCTTCTGAAATGGCTGGCGATCCCGCATCGAATGATCCGATAAGCTGCCAGGGCGCTGAGCAATGCGGTCAATACTGGCAGCGGGCAATGGATTATTTCCGAGCCCACACCAACCCCAAAGATGAAATCGCGGGGCCGGGACTGCTCCTGTCGTGGCGGAAGGACGAACGTGAGGATCGCCGGTTCGCGCTGATCTGGGCTCAGAAGAGCGCCGCGGATCCGGTGTATCTCTATTTTGATCTGGATTGTCGGGAGCGGCTGACGGCCAGACCCTGCTCCACCGAACAGGACCAGAGGATCCGTGACGGCTTCCGCGCCGCCGTGACGCGATAGCCGATTCCGTAGCCTAACGACTGCGGATCAGCGTCCCGACGCCGGTGTCGGTGAAGAGATCCAGCATCACCGCGTGCTCGACCCGCCCGTCGATGATATGCGCCGATTTCACCCCGGAGCGGACGGCATCGAGCGCGCAGCGGATCTTCGGCAGCATGCCGCCGTGGATGACGCCTTCATCAATCAGTGTCTCGACCCGCCCGGCATCCAGTTCGGGGATGAGCGCACCCTCGGCATCAAGCAGACCGGCGGTATTGGTCAGCAGCAGCAGCTTTTCAGCCTTGAGCACCTCCGCCATCTTGCCCGCGACCAGATCGGCGTTGATGTTGTAGGAACGTCCGTCCTCGCCGACACCGATGGGAGCGATGACCGGGATGAAGTTGCTCTTGACCAGCATGTGCACGATGGCCGGATCGATGCTCTGGACCTCGCCGACATGGCCGATATCGACGATTTCGGGCGCTTGCAATTCAGGCGCATCGCGCTTGAGCAGCAGCTTGCGGGCGCGGATCAGATCGCCGTCCTTGCCGGTCAGACCCACCGCCGCGCCGCCGTGACGATTGATGAAGTTCACGATCTCCTTGTTGACCAGACCGCCTAATACCATCTCGACCACATCCATGGTCTCGGCGTCGGTCACGCGCATCCCCTGCACGAACTCGCTGGCCTTGCCGAGACGCGCGAGCAATGAGCCGATCTGCGGCCCGCCGCCATGCACGATCACCGGATTGACCCCGACCAGTTTCATCAACACCACGTCACGGGCGAAGCCCTCTTTCAGGGTTTCATCGACCATGGCGTTGCCGCCGTACTTGATCACCATGGTCTTGCCCTGAAAGCGCCGGATGTATGGCAGCGCCTCGATCAGAACATGGGCGATGGTTTGGGCGTTTGTGGTTGGGAGCGTCATCGTGTGCCAAGTCTCAGTGAATCATCAGAAAAACAACAAACACAATCGAACCGCAAAGGCGCGAAGGACGCAAAGAGAAATCAAGCTTTCTCATTTGGCCGGCTTTGCGTGGATCGGATCCGCTTCCATCCGACGCGAATGTATTGGGAACCCTTTGCGATCTTTTCGCCTTTGCGGTTCTAAAATTTTCATTTTAGAAACAGTCAATTATCGCGTACCAGTATGCCCGAAACCACCCTCGCCGCGCTCGGAGGTCTCGAACGACTCAACCAGCACCAGATCAGCCCGCAGCACCGGCACCAGCACCAGTTGAGCGATGCGTTCGCCGATCTCGATCCGAAAGGTCACATCGCCACGATTCCAGCAGGAGACCATAAGCGGCCCCTGATAATCAGAGTCGATCAGACCCACCAGATTACCGAGCACGATGCCATGCCGATGCCCGAGGCCCGAGCGCGGCAGGATCATGCCGGCGACCCCCGGTTCGGCGATATGCACCGCCATCCCGGTCGGGATCAGCTCGCAGTCGCCGGGCGCCAGATCCAGCGGCGTCTCCAGCATGGCGCGCAGATCGAGTCCGGCGGAACCCTGGGTCGCGTACTGCGGGAGCGGGAAATCGCGGCCAAGCCGCAGATCGAGAATTTTGACTTCAAGCGGATGCAGCATGGCGTTCCCGATAGCGTTCGGCGATGAGTGCGGCCAGTTCGCGGGCGAGCTGGCGTTTGTCCATCATGGGCAGGTCGCGGCGTCCGTTCGGCCAGAAGACCATGAGCGCATTGTCGTCCCGCTCAAAGCCGCCTGTCGCGCCGCCGACTAGATTGGCGGCGATCATGTCCAGCCGCTTGGCTGCCAGCTTGCCGCGCGCGTAGTCTTCGACCCGGTCGGTCTCGGCGGCGAAACCGACGGTGAAGGGCGCCGGGGTCAGCGCCGCGACCTCGGCGAGGATGTCGGGGTTGCGCACCAGATGCAGGGTCAGCCCGGTCGCGTCTTTCTTGATCTTGCTGTCGGCAGGGTCGGCTGGCCGATAATCGGCAACAGCAGCGGTCGCGACGAAGAGGTCGCAGTCAGCTGCGCGCGCCATGACCGCGCCGTGCATGTCCAGCGCCGTTTCGACCTGGATCGATTCGGCGACCGGCGGCATGGGGAGGGCGGTCGGGCCGCTGATCAGCGTCACCTGTGCGCCGAGATCGCTCAGGGCCGTCGCCAGCGCATAGCCCATGCGACCCGAGCTGCGATTGCCCAGATAGCGCACCGGATCGAGCGGCTCGCGGGTCGGACCGGCGGTCAGCAGCACGCGCACGCCGGCCAGCGGGCGTCCGGCCAGCGGACGCAGCGCCTCGGCGATCTCCAGCGGTTCCAGCATGCGTCCCGGTCCCACATCACCGCACGCCTGCTGACCCTCGGCTGGACCCAGAATCCGCGCCCCGCGTGCGCGCAGTGTTTGCAGATTGGCCTGAGTCGCCGGATGACGCCACATGTGCTGATTCATCGCCGGGGCGAGACAGAGCGGCGCCTCGGTGGCGAGCGCCAGGGTCGTGAGCAGATCGTCGGCGAGACCGGCGGCGAGCCGCGCCATGAGATCGGCGGTCGCCGGTGCGATCAGCAGACAGTCCGCCCAGCGCGCCAGTTCGATATGCCCCATGCCGGCCTCGGCAGCGGGATCGAGCAGCGCGGTGCGCACCGGATGGCCGGAGACGGCCTGAAAGGTCAGGGGCGCGACAAAGGCGGTCGCGGCCTGAGTCATGACCACCCGCACCTCGCAGCCGCGCTCGCTCAGACGGCGCACCAGATCGACCGATTTATAGGCGGAAATGCCGCCGCCGACGCCCAGCAGCACCCGTGAACCCTGGTTCAAATCCATGAGCTGAATGTGTATTCTGACCTGAAATAGAAGCGCGAAGTTTAACCGATCCGCCGGTCGCTCGCCGACGGATGGAGATTTTGACAGGATTAAACCGCAAAGCGGGAGGGCGTATGACGATCAGGGACTGGCCGGAAGACGAACGTCCGCGCGAAAAGCTCCTGGAGCGCGGCGCGGGCGCGCTGTCCGACGCCGAATTGCTGGCCATCTTTCTGCGCACCGGGATTCCGGGCAAGAGCGCGGTGGATCTGGCCCGCGAGCTGCTGATCGCGTTCGGCGGACTCGCCGGTCTGCTGGCCGCCGATCAGCGCCGTTTCTGCCAGGAAAAGGGGCTTGGCACGGCCAAGTTCGCGCAGTTGCAGGCGGTGCTTGAACTCAGCCGCCGCTATCTGCTGACCCGTCTCGACGGGCAGGACGTGCTGACCAGCCCCCAGGCCACGCGCGATTATCTGAAGATGCGTCTCTATGGCCTGCCGCACGAGGTCTTCGCCTGTCTCTTTCTCGACAACCGTCATCGGGTGATCCGTTTCGAGGAGCTGTTTCGCGGCACCATCGATGGCGCGAGCGTGCATCCGCGCGAGGTGCTGCGACGGGTGCTCGACACCAACGCCGCCGCTGTCATCTTCGCGCATAATCATCCATCCGGGGTGGCCGAGCCCAGCCAGGCCGACCTGCGCATCACCCAGCGTCTCAAGTCCATGCTGGATCTGATCGAGGTGCGGGTGCTGGATCACATCATCGTGGGCGACGGCGACGGGGTGTCGTTCGCCGAACGGGGGTTGTTGTGAGCGTCCGGCCAGACCTGATTGAGCGATCCGCACTAACCCTTCGTCGGGCGATGGCGTAGACTGCCGATTTCGCTGGGAGATCCGAATCATGTGCAATACCTGCGGCTGCAACATCACACCCGGCAACGAACATCTTGTGCAGGGCGATGGCAAGCATGCGCTGACCGAGGATGGACGCGCGGCGGTTGCCGTGCTCAAGGGGCTGCTGACCGAAAACGATCATGAGGCCGCCCATAACCGGGAGCATTTTGATCGTTACGCCCTGCTGGCGCTCAATCTCATGTCCTCGCCCGGCGCAGGCAAGACCAGCCTGCTGGAGGCCACCATCGATGCGCTGGGGAGCGAACTGCGCATCGCCGTGATCGAGGGTGATCTGGAGACCGAGAACGATGCGCTGCGCATCCGCGCCAAGGGTGTGCCAGCGGTGCAGATCTCGACCGGCAGCGCCTGCCATCTGGACGCCCATCTGGTCCACGATGCACTCCATCAACTGGACCTGCACGGCGTCGATCTGCTGTTCATCGAGAACGTCGGCAATCTGGTCTGCCCCGCCAGCTTCGATCTGGGCCAGCATCGCAATGTCACGCTGCTGTCAGTGCCCGAGGGCGACGATAAACCGGCCAAATATCCGGTCATGTTCCGTACCGCCGACCTGGTGCTCTGCACCAAGTCCGATCTCCTGACGGTGCTGCCCGAGTTCCAGCCCGAGCGGGCCGAGCAGTATCTGCGCAATCTGGCCAGCGTGGCGCCATTCGAGACCATTTCCACGCGCGGCGCGGGCCAACTGGAACCCTGGCTGGACTGGCTGCGTCATGAACTGGCGGCACAGCGCGCCAGACTGGCTCAGGGCCGGACCACTCGCCCAGCCACTCAGACGGACAGCACCCGCCTGCATGCCCAGGACGCGGCGCACCGTCACGAACATTTCCATCACCATCACCACCACCATGCGCATGATCACAGCCACGATTGAATTCAGGCGCCATCCGTTAACGGCAAGGCTCGACTGAATGACAATGATCGAGAATCGGGGCCGTTTTGGCTTCGCGCTGCGTTATCTGCCCCGCCTGCTGCATGTGCTGCGCACCGAAGGCGCGCGCGTGCTCCTGCACAAGCTCAGACGCCGCCTGCGCACGACGCCGCTGGCGGTGCAGAGACCGCCACAACTGATCGCCTGCAGCGAGCCTTTCCAGCCGGTCGCCCTGCCGCTCCCGGAGTCGCCCCTCGCCTCGATCATCATCCCGGTGCATGATCAGTTTCACTTCACCCATCACTGTCTCGCCGCGCTCGCACAGGCGACGACCGAGGCGGCCTTTGAGGTCATCGTCATTGATGACTGCTCCAGTGACGGCACCGCCGCGCGCCTCGCCGACTACCCCGGCGTGCGCGTGGTCCGCAATGCCGAGAATCTGGGATTCGTAGGCACCTGCAATCGCGGGGCGGAACTGGCGCGTGGTGCCTTCATCGTCTTTCTGAACAACGACACCCAGGTCCAGCCGGGCTGGCTCGATGCCCTGCTGCGCACTTTCGATGAGGCGCCGGACGCCGGACTGGTCGGCAGTCGGCTCGTCTATCCCGACGGACGCCAGCAGGAGTCCGGCGGAATCCTCTTTCGCGATGGTTCGGCCTGGAATGACGGCCATCTGGACGACCCCAACAAGCCGGAATACAGCTATCGCCGCGCCGTCGATTATTGTTCCGGCGCGGCGCTGGCGATCCGCACCGCGCTGTTCCGGCAGCTTGGCGGTTTCGACCCGGTCTTTGCGCCCGCCTATTACGAAGACACCGATCTGGCCTTTCGTGTCCGCGCGGCGGGTTTGCAGGTCTACTATCAGCCGCTGTCCTGGGTCGTACATTTCGAGGGCGTCACCGCTGGACGCGACGAGACCGCCGCCGAGGGTCTGAAACGCTTTCAGCAACTCCATGCCGAGACCTTTCGCCAGCGCTGGCAGCCTGAATTAGCCAACTTTGGCGAACGGGGCGAGGATCTGGAGCACGCCCGGGAGCGTCAGGTCAAACGACGCGTACTGGTGGTCGATAATTACATGATCACCCCGGATCGCGAATCCGGTTCGCTGCGCATGCTCAATCTGTTCCACATCCTGCAAAGGCTGGGATACAAGGTCACCTTCGCCGCCGCCAATCTGGAAGCGCCCCAGCCCTATGTGGCGGAGCTTCAGTGCCAGGGTGTCGAGGTGCTGTATCGTCCCTTTGTGCGCTCGCTGGCGCGTCACCTGGCAGAGCGCGGCAGACTCTATGATCTGGTGATCCTGAGCCGCGCCGACGCCGCCGCTCAGGTCATGGCTGCCGCGCGCAGTCATTGTCCGCAGGCGCGCATCCTCTTCGATACCGTCGATCTGCATTTTCTGCGCGAGCGCCGGCTGGCGACGATGCGCGGCGACCGGGTCACGCGGCTGGTCGCCGAGACACGCAGGCGTCAGGAACTGGACCTGATGCGACAGGCCGATCTGACCCTGGTCGTCAGCGAGATGGAACGCGATCTGCTGGCCGTCGAGGCACCGGAGATCCCGGTTCGCATCGTCTCGAACATCCATGCCATCCACGGCTCGGCGCGACCGGCAGGCGACCGGCGTGACCTGCTGTTCATCGGCGCCTTCGCCCATCCGCCGAACGGCGACGCCGTCCTCTTTTTCTGTCGCGAGGTCATGCCCCTGCTACGCGCGCGCCGACCCGACCTGACACTCAGGGTGATCGGTGCGGATCCGCCGCCCGAGGTGCTGGCCTGTGCCGGCAACGGGGTGGAGATCCTGGGTTATGTGCCGGATGTCGCGCCCTGGTTCGCCAACTGCCGGCTATCCGTCGCCCCGCTGCGCTATGGCGCCGGGGTCAAGGGCAAGATCAATCAAAGCCTTGCTTACGGCCTGCCCGTAGTGGCGACCAGCATCGCCGCCGAGGGCATGCATCTGGTCGATGGCGAATCGGTGCTGATTGCCGATGACGCACTGGCCTTTGCCGAGGCCATCGCGCGTCTGGATACCGATGACGCGCTCTGGGCGCGTCTGTCCGCTGGCGGTCTGGCGGTCATGGAACGGCATTTCAGCTTCGCCGCCGCCGAGCGGGCGGTGCGTGAGGCGCTGGATCTGGAGCCAGCGTCATGATGCCGGTCGAGCGCGAGCCGCCTGCCGTCAGCGTCATCGTGGTCAACTACAATGCCGGCCCCTTACTGGCCGAGTGCGTGACGGCGGTGCTTGCCTCCAGTGTCGCGGTGGAGATCATCGTTAGCGACAACGGCTCGGTCGATGACAGCCTGGAGCGGGTGAGGTCCGCCTGTGGCCAGGATCCACGACTGACCATCCTGGAGCACTGCGCCAACCTGGGCTTCGCCAAGGCCAACAACCGGGCGCTGCCGCTCGCCTGCGCGGACTATCTGCTCTTTCTGAACCCGGATTGTCTCATCGCGCCCGATACCCTGGCGCGGCTGGCGGGCTTTCTGGACCGTCGCCCGGATGTCGGCATGGCCGGCTGTCTGGTGCTGGATCCCGATGGCGCCGAGCAGGTTGCCTGCCGTCGCGCCATTCCCGATCCCTGGATCGCGCTCAAACGATTCACCGGTCTGGACCGGCTGCAAGCGCGAGGATCGCGTTTGAATCTGCATGACCAACCGCTGCCGATCGAACCGGTCGAGGTCGCGGCCATCTCGGGTTCATTCATGTTCGTGCGGCGACAGGCACTGGATGCAGTCGGCCCGCTCGATGAAGGCTATTTTCTGCATTGCGAGGATCTGGACTGGTTCGTGCGTTTCCATCAGGCGGGCTGGAAGATCGCCTTCGTCCCCGATGTTCGCGTCATCCATCACAAAGGGGCATGCAGCACCGGCGACCCCCTGGCGGTGGAGCGTCACAAGCATCATGGGATGGAACGCTTCTTTCGCAAATTCCAGGCTGGCCGCTATCCACGGCTGTTCAGCCTCTTGGTCATCCTCGGCATCCGGCTGCATTTTTTCGGGGTGAAGTGGTCGTTGGCCGTGCGCCGGTTTAGGAAATAGACAGGATTAACAGGATCTAAAACAAGGCTTTGAAAAAGCCTGTCCATCCTGGAAAATCCTGTTAATCCTGTCTATTTTGGGGCGAATGAAGTTTGGAACTGGGAAACATTTTGGTGACTGGCGCGACGGGTCGCGTGGGCCGTCTGCTCGTCTCGACCCTGCTGCAAGAAGGGCAGCCGGTCAGCATCCTGACCCGCGCCCCGCAGGTCGCGCTCGATCTCTGGCCCGGTCAGAGGGTCGATGTCCGCGTCGGCGATCTGACCGACCCGTCGAGCCTGCAATCGGTCTGTTCGGGCATCGACACGCTCTTTCATCTGGCGAGCTATGCGCCACGACCCGACGAGCCCGATCTCTACAACGCGCCGAACCACTGGCCGGTGACAGCCGAAGGCACCGCCAACCTCATGGCAGAGGCCGCAGACTCAGGCGTCAAGCGCCTGATCTATATCAGCACCGTCAAGGCGATGGGCGATGCAGCCGGCGAGCTGGGACGACCCGCCGACGAGACCCTGACTCCGGCGCCCGACACGCTCTATGGCCGCGCCAAGCTGGCGGCGGAACAGCGGGTGCTGGCGACCGGACAGACAGCCGGCATCCAGGCCAGCGTTCTGCGGCTGCCGATGGTGTATGGCCTGGATGACAAGGGAAATCTCGCGCGTCTGATCGCCGCCATCGCGGCGCGGCGTTTTCCGCCCTGGCCGCAGATCAATAATCGCCGCTCGGCGATCCATATCGAGGACGCCGTCGCCGCTGCCATCCTGATCGCCCGGAATCCGGCCAGCGCCGGTCAGATTTACTGTGTCACGGACGGACGCGCCTATTCGACCCGCTGGATCTATGAACGCATCCTGCTGGCGCTGGGCCGTCCCATTCCGCGCTGGACCGTCCCGCTCTGGGCCCTGCGTGTCGCCGCTGCCGGAGGATCCATCGGCGAACGCCTGCTCGGTCGGCGCCTGCCGCTGACCCTGGATGGCCTGTCCAAACTCACCGGGGATGCCTGGTATTCATCGGAGAAGCTGGAGCGCACGCTCGGCTTCCGCCCGAAATACAGCCTGGAAACCGAGATCCCACGCCTGGTTCGATCCATCCGCCGACCACCGACGGATTGAGCCGCGATGACGACGACCGCCTCAGAAAAACAGCCCCTCAATCGGCGATGAAGCCGAGGCGAAGCGTTTGGCTGGCATGCGTCCGGCCAGAAACGCCTCACGCCCGGCCTCGATGGCCTTGCGCATGGCGCTCGCCATGAGCACCGGGTTCTTTGCCGCCGCGATGGCGGTATTCATGAGCACGCCGTCGCAGCCCAGCTCCATCGCCTCTGAGGCGTCCGATGCCGTGCCGACGCCGGCATCGACCAGCACCGGAACCTTGGCGTTCTCGACGATGGTAAGGATGTTGAGCGGATTGCGGATGCCGAGCCCGGAGCCGATGGGCGCGGCCAGCGGCATCACGGCGATGCAGCCGATCTCTTCGAGCTGACGGGCGACGATGGGATCGTCGTTGGTGTAGACCATGATCTCGAAGCCCTCCCTGACCAGAATCTCGGCGGCCTTGAGGGTCGCCATGACATCCGGGAAGAGCGTCTTCTCGTCGCCCAGGACTTCCAGCTTGACGAGGTTGTGACCATCCAGCAGCTCGCGCGCCAGCCGGCAGGTCCGCACGGCGGTCTCGACATCGTAACAGCCGGCGGTGTTGGGCAGGATGGTGTAACGCTCGGGCGGCAGCACGTCCAGGATGTTCGGCTCGCCGGGGTTCTGGCCGAGATTGGTGCGGCGCACCGCCACGGTGACGATTTCGGCCCCGCTGGCTTCGATGGCGCGAGCGGTCTCATCCATGTCCTTGTATTTGCCGGTGCCGACCAGCAGACGCGACTGGTATGACTTGCCGGCGATGAGGAGCGGATCGTGGTGAGCGGTTGCTGTAGACATGAAATGATCCTGCGGGTGGGGATTCGGTTGGCAGAATTGTACGACAGCCTTTCATGAGCCGTATGTCATCCGCCACCGACGGCCTGGATGATCTCGACCCGGTCGTCCGGGTTGAGCCGATGCTCGGCGAAACGGCTGCGCGGAACCAGCTCGGCATTGACCTCAATGGCAAAACGCTGGCCGGTGAGGGATAGCTCCACGACAAGATCAGACAAGTGCGCGCCTTCGCGGACCTGCCTGCACTCTCCATTCAAAACGATATTCATGATTCGGTAGCGTCCCGATTCACAGGATGGGCGGAGTTGAATTCAGCCAGGATCAACATGCCAACTGCCAATGGCGTCAACGGACATGATTGGCTTCCTGCCCCAGCATCTCCGGTGTGACCAGTGTCACCCCGCCCTCGCTCACCAGGAACCCGGCACGGCGGTCGGCCTCGGGATCCATGCCGATCGTCGAGCCCTCCCCGATCTGACAATAGCGGTCGATGACGGCGTTGCGGATGACGCAGTTACGCCCGATATCGACGTCCGGCAGGATGACCGAATCGGCCACATAGGCGTATGAGTTCACCCGCACGTTGGAGAAGAGCAGCGAGTGACGAACGGTCGCGCCAGAGATGACGCAGCCGCCCGAGACCATGGAATCGACCGCCATGCCGCGCCGGTCTTCGTCGTCGAAGACGAACTTGGCGGGCGGCAACTGTTCCTGATAGGTCCAGATCGGCCAGTTCTTGTCATAGAGATTGAGCGGCGGGGTCACGCCGATCAGCTCCAGATTGGCTTCCCAGAAGGCGTCCAGGGTGCCCACGTCGCGCCAGTAAGCCTGCTCGCCGCTTTTGGGATCGCGGAAGGTGTAGGCCATCACCCGGTAGAGCTTGATGACGGCGGGGATGATGTCCTTGCCGAAATCATGGCTCGATTTGGGAGTGCCGGCGTCCTTGATGAGCTGCTCGAAGAGAAAGCCGCGATTGAAGACATAGATGCCCATGGAAGCCAGACAGCGATCAGGCGAGCCGGGGATGGTTTCCGGGTTGCTGGGTTTTTCGGCGAAGCTGCGCACCCGGTTGTCGTCATCCACCGACATGACGCCGAACTCGCTGGCCCGCGCGGTTTCGACTTCGAGACAGCCGACGGTCATGTCGGCGCCGCTCTCGACGTGATAGGCGATCATGGCGCCATAGTCCATCTTATAGATATGATCGCCTGCCAGCAGCAGGATATATTCGGGGTTGTGATCGCGGATGATGTCGAGATTCTGGAACACGGCATCCGCCGTGCCGGCATACCAGGCGGTCTCGACGACGCGCTGCTGGGCCGGCCAGAGTTCGACGAATTCGCCGAACTCGCCGCGCAGGAAACCCCAGCCTTTCTGGATGTGCAGAATCAGCGAATGCGCCTTGTACTGGGTCAGCACGCCAATGCGGCGGATGCCTGAATTGATGCAGTTGGAGAGCGGGAAATCGATGATGCGGAACTTGCCGCCGAAGGGCACTGCGGGCTTGGAGCGCCAGGCGGTCAGATGCTTGAGCCGCGAGCCCCGCCCCCCGGCCAGGATCAGCGCCAGGGTGTTGCGGGTCAGACGGCTGATGAATCGGGGATTGGCATGGGGCATGGATCCGGCTCCTGTTTAGACGTTGCGCGGCTGCATTTGTCTTTGCGCCCTTATGGTACCATCAAGATCGTTTGCAACCCTTGGATTTGGAACCGCAGGCGGTGCCGAAACCCGCTTTTCGACAGCTTTTAAGCCCAATCACCAGGGGTGCGGGCGACACGATTCGCTGATCAGCAGAGGACACGACAACAGATGCCAACCGCCAAAGGCTCCGCGCCCAAACTTCCCGAACCCCTGCTGCGCATCGTCGAGGCGCGCCATCATGACCCCTTCGAGGTATTGGGGCGGCACGTCAGCGAGAACCGGGCCACCGTGCGCGCCTTTCTGCCTCAGGCAGAACGCGCAATCCTGGTCGAGGCGCAGGCCGCGCTGCACCGGATCGAGGGCACCGACCTCTTTGTGTGGGAAGGCGACGCCTCGCAGGCACCCGAGCGTTACCGGATCGCCTGGGAGGATGCAGCGGGCGTGACGCATCAGGATTACGACCCCTATTGCTTCCCGGCCCAGCTTGCCGATTTCGACCTGCATCTGTTCGGCGAGGGGCGTCACTGGCATGCCTATCGTTTTCTGGGTTCCCATGTCCGCGAGGTTGAAGGCGTCTCCGGCGTCCAGTTCGCCGTCTGGGCACCCAATGCGGATCGGGTGAGCGTGGTCGGCGATTTCAATGGCTGGGACGGACGCACCCATCCCATGCGCGTGCGCGGCGGCACCGGTGTCTGGGAACTCTTCGTGCCCGGCCTCGCCACCGGCGGCTATTACAAATACGAGATCCGTGACCACGCCAGTCATATCCATATCAAAATCGATCCCTATGCGCAGTCCTTCCAGGAACGCCCCCAGACCGCCGGGCTCATCTGTCCTGAAACCGCCTTCCGCTGGACTGACGCGGACTGGATGACGGCACGCGCGGAAGCGAACTGGCAGCATCGGGCGTTCTCGGTCTATGAGGTCCATCTCGGTTCCTGGCGGCGCGATCCAGACGGTAATTTTGTCAACTACCGGATCCTCGCGAAGGAACTCGCCGACTATGTGACCGAGCTGGGTTTCACCCACATCGAGCTGCTGCCCATCACCGAGCACCCGCTCGATGCCTCCTGGGGCTATCAGTGCACCGGCTATTTCGCACCGACCGCACGGCATGGCACCCCGGACGATTTTCGTTTCTTCGTCGATTATCTCCACAGCCGGGGTATCGGCGTCCTGCTCGACTGGGTGCCGGCCCATTTCCCCAAGGATGCCTATGCACTGGCCCGCTTCGACGGCTCGGCACTCTACGAGCACGCCGATCCGCGTCTGGGCGAGCACAAGGACTGGGGCACGCTCATCTTCAACTTCGGTCGCAACGAGGTGAAGAATTTCCTGCTCTCCAGCGCGCTCTACTGGCTGGATGAATTCCATCTGGACGGACTGCGCGTCGATGCCGTCGCCTCCATGCTTTATCTGGACTATTCGCGCAACGCGGGCGAATGGATCCCCAACAAATACGGCGGCAACGAAAATCTGGAGGCGGTCGATTTCATCCGCCAGCTCAACAGCGTCACCCATGAGCAGCATCCCGGCAGCCTCATGATCGCCGAGGAATCCACCGCCTGGCCGGCCGTCTCGCGCCCGACCTATCTCGGCGGCCTGGGTTTCAGCATGAAATGGAACATGGGCTGGATGCACGACACCCTGTCGTACATGCAGAAGGATCCCATCTACCGGCATTTCCATCACGATCTGCTGACCTTCGGTCTGCTCTATGCCTTCACCGAAAACTTCGTCCTGCCCTTCTCGCATGACGAAGTGGTCCACGGCAAGAAGTCCATGCTGGACAAGATGCCCGGCGACGGCTGGCAGAAATTCGCCAGCCTGCGTCTGCTCTATACCTTCATGTTCAGCTATCCGGGCAAGAAGCTGCTGTTCCAGGGCTGCGAATTCGCCCAGGGTGCCGAGTGGAATTTTGCCGGCGAGCTGGATTGGGAGCTGCTCGAACGACCCCAGCATCAGGGCGTGAAACAACTGGTTGCCGACCTGAACCGTCTGCACCGCGAGTTGCCTGCGCTGCATGAAATCGACTTCGACGCCTCCGGCTTTGAATGGATCGACTGCCACGACAGCTCGCAGTCGGTTCTGAGCTATCTGCGCAAGGACCGCGCCGGAGCGGATCTGGTCGTCGCCGTTTTCAACTTCACCCCGGTTCCACGTACCGATTACCGCATCGGCGTGCCTGAGCCCGGTTTCTATCGCGAGGCCATCAACTCGGATGCCGAGCTGTACGGCGGCAGTAACATGGGTAATCAGGGCGGGGTGCAGTCCGAGCCCGTGAGCTGGATGGGCCGTCCGCATTCGCTGCTGATCGCGCTGCCGCCGCTCGGTGGACTGGTCATGGTCCATGAGCCCGATCATATTGCGGAAGACGATCTCCCCGAGACGACCGCCGACACGCCGCAGACGGATCGAGCCGACGATGGAGCGGATTGAAGGGCATGAGGAGCTGGAGCGCATCCGGCTCAATCAGGAGACGGCGCGGATTCCCTGGCTGGAGTTGCAGCGGTTTTTCGCGCAAGGCAGGGTGATCCGGGTTCAGGACGGTCTCGATCTGATCGAGATCGCCCGGCTGATCGCATGTGACGACGCGCCATCCATTGCGCGCGAAGTATCGCACGGGACCGTCGCGCCCGTATCGGACGAACAGGCCAGACGCTGGTTCGAGACTCAGGCCAGTCTGTGGGCGGTGGTCATCAAGCCCTGGATCCTGGTACAGGAGTAAGGATGCGCATCTGGGTCGATGCCGACGCCTGTCCAAGGGTCATCCGGGACATCCTCTTTCGTGCCGCCGAGCGGGTCGGCGTGGCGATCACACTGGTCGCCAATCAACCGATGAGTCTGCCGCCCTCGCGTCTCATCCGCTCGATTCAGGTTGCACCCGGTTTCGATGTCGCCGACAACGAGATCGTCAAGCGTCTGGAGCCGGGCGATCTGGTCATCACCGCCGACATCCCGCTGGCGGCGGAAGTCATCGCCAAAGATGCCCACGCCCTGAATCCGCGCGGTCAGCTCTACACCCGTGAAAATATCCGCGAGCGCCTCAACATGCGTGATTTCATGGAGACGCTGCGCTCGACGGGTGTCAACACAGGCGGACCGGCGACGCTCGGAGAGCGTGACAGACAGGCGTTTGCCAATGCGCTGGATGCTTTTCTCACGCGACGGACCTGATTTAAACCGCGTCCAGCGCGACATGCCTAATTTTCAGTTTGTGTTTAGCTTTGGAGATGTCAGCGACATCCGTGGAGGCGCGGTTTAGGCAGTTGGCAGAAATCAGGATTTCGCCATGCAGATGAAATAGACAGGCTTAAACCGCGCCAGCACCGACAGTCGTCGATGCTGCCAAGGTCGATCCAATCCAAAAACATCGCATACCGTGCCGGGCGCGGTTTAAGGAGTTGTCACATGACCATGCTGATTCTTGGTCTGATCGTTTTTCTCGGCATGCACTCGATCTCCATCGTCAGACCACAGTGGCGGGCGGCGGCGATCGAGCGATTCGGCCCCATGGCCTGGCAGGCCGTCTATGGCCTGATCTCACTGGTCGGGTTCATGCTGATCCTCGCGGGATACGGCGAGGCGCGTCAGGCTGCTATCGTTCTGTATCATCCGCCGTCCTGGCTCAAGCACATCAATCTGCTGCTGATGCTGCCGGTCTTTACCCTGCTGTTCGCCGCCTATCTGCCGGGGCGCATCCAGACCGCTGTCAAGCACCCGATGCTGCTGGCGGTCAAGATCTGGGCGCTGGCTCATCTGCTCGCCAACGGCGGACTGCACGATCTGCTCCTGTTCGGCGCCTTTCTCGCCTGGGCCATCGCCGACCGCATCTCGCTCAAGCACCGGATTGGACCGCCGGTACAGGGCGCACCGCCCGGCCCGCGCAACGATGCCATCGCCCTCGTCGGCGGACTGGTGCTCTATCTGCTCTTCATCTTCTGGCTGCATCAGGCCATGATCGGTGTCGCCCCCCTCGGCTGATCGATGCGCCGCATTCAGGTTCAGACCGAGCCGTTCGACCTTGCCGCCGAACAGGAGGCACTCTGGCGTGGCAATGCCCGCGTCGGCGCGCTGGTCAGCTTCGTTGGTCTGGTGCGTGATCTCAACGAGGGCGTCTCGCATCTGACCCTGGAGCACTATCCGGGTATGACCGAAAAGGCGCTGACCGCCATCGCCGACGAGGCCGCCGCGCGCTGGCAACTGGAAGGCGTCACGCTCATCCACCGGGTCGGAACGCTGGAGCCCCAGGATCCCATCGTCTTTGTCGGCGTCGTCAGCCCGCATCGCGGCGACGCCTTTCGCGCCTGCGAATTCCTTATCGACTCTCTCAAGACCCGCGCGCCCTTCTGGAAAAAGGAAAGCACCGCTGCGGGCGAACGCTGGGTCGAGGCGCGCCAGTCGGACGAGACCGCCGCCGGACGCTGGTCGCTGCCGTCCCGCTGAATCCTATCCCGAGACAGAGACCGCGCTCCGCTGCACGCAATGACATCATGTCTTGCCCCAAGCCCCCAGATGGCCGGTGACGGGCAAATCGCCCGGCCTCGCGAAGTAATAGCCCTGATAGAGATCGATCCCGAGATCCCGCAGCACCTCGGCCTCGGCGGCGGTCTCGACCCCTTCGGCCAGGGTCGCGATGCCCAGTCCGCGCAGGAACTGCTGGAACATGCCAAGCATCTGACGTTTGGCCTCGGTCGCCGTGTCGATGCCCTGGATCAGGGCCATGTCGAATTTGACGTAGTCCGGCGAGACCTCGGTCAGCTCGATCAACCGCGCCTGACCGGCGCCGAAGTCGTCATAGGCGAGATCGATCACCAGATCCTTGAGATGGTCCCGGATCCGGCGGATCAACGGCACATCGGTGACCGCGCCCTCGTGGATTTCCAGCACCAGCCGCAGGGTCGGGAAGGTCTCGCGCATCAGATCCATGCGCCGGAGTAACTGGTCGGGTTGCTCGGTTTCGCGCGGATGGATGTTGAAAAAATAGGTGCCATGCGGATCGATCTGGTAGGCCGTGGCGACGCCATGACAGCGCAGCAGATCGCTGAAGGGGATCTCCAGGTCCAGGCTCTCGGCGATCTGGAACAGCGGCCAGGGCGAGGACGGCAGGCCCGGAAAGGCGCCGCGACCGAGCAGTTCATGAGCGACCACGCTCCCCTGTGCATCGACAATCGGCTGAAAGGCGGCGCTGACGGCGCCGGTAAGCAGCATCTGCTGGAACTCACGTGCGCCCTGCGGCAGCTTTTCGGGCAGCAGGCCGATGCCGATCTGGGTCTGATAAAGCGGCTGGGAAGGGGTGAGATCCTGGACAACCAGACGGAATTCCTGATCGGCGAAGTGAATGATGTCGCCGGCCTGAACCTCCTGCTCGCCCGCGAGGCGCTGGCGATTGATGTAGGTGCCATTGGTGGAGTTGAGATCGCGCAGGATCAGCCGGCCATCGCCGGTGGCGACAAACTCGGCATGGTTGCGCGAGACGCCGACCGTATCGAGCGGGAGCGTCAGATCCTGCTGACGCCCGACACGACAGGGAAACTCGTTCAGGCGCAAGCGTCGGATGAGCTTGGAATCACCGATGTAGCCTTCCAGAAACCATGCCTTTGCCACAGAGACCCCCGATATTGACTGCAAGACAGGCGTGATTGTCGGTTACAGACAGCGTGCAAATCAAAGGCGATCAACCGTTGGCGCAGCAAAATGGGTCTGTGTCTCCGCCTCCTCGATCTGCGCCGGCACCTGCGCCTGTGACTCTACCCGCCGATGCAGCGCCGCCTTCGACAGCAGGTGGGCGCTCACCGGGGCGGTGATGAAGAGAAACAGCGTGACCAGAATCTCATGGAGACTCACGCCCTCGCCCTGAGCACTGAAATGGATCATGGAGGCAATCAGCAGGCTGCCGACGCCAAGCGTGGTGGCCTTGGTCGGGCCATGCAGACGGGTGTAGAAATCGCGCAGACGCGCCAGCCCCAGCGAGCCGATGAAGGTGAAGATCGCGCCGGTCAGGATCAGAACGGAGAGCAGGATGTCGAGCATGGTGGGCCTATTCGATGATGTCGCCGCGCAGCAGATATTTGCACAGCGCGACCGTGCCAACAAAGCCCATCATGGCGATCAGCAGCGCGGCCTCGAAGTAGAGCGACGAGTTCAGATGGATGCCGAGCAGAACCAGGAGCGCGATGGCGTTCACATAGAGGGTGTCGAGCGCCAGGATACGATCCGGCTGATCCGGTCCGCGCAGCAGACGCCAGAACGTCAGCGCCAAGGCGGCTGAGACCAGCCCGAAGGCGATGATGACGGCAAGATTCAGCATGGCTCGAAGACCTTCAGCAGTGGCGTCTCATAACGGCGCTTGATCGTGGTCACCAGCGCCTCCGGGTCGCGGACATCGAGCCCGTGCACCACCAGCGTGCGACGGTCGGGACTGAGCCAGGCCGAGACGGTCCCCGGCGTCAGACAGATGGTGTTGGCCAGCAGGCTGATGCCGAGATCGGAACGCAGATCGAGCGGCACCACCACGAACGCCGGCTGCACATGCTTCGGTCCCAGCAGAATCCGGAAGGCGACGATGACATTGGCGACCAGAATGTCATAGATCAGCAGGAACAGAAAGCGCAGCAGGGTGAGTGGTTGGTGGATGGGCACCCGATCCGGCCAGAAGCGCAGGGTGAACAGTGGAATGAGCCAGCCCAGCAGCAGGCCGAGCAGGATCTGTCCGGGTGCGGCACTGTTGACCAGCAGTAGCCAGATCAGCGTCAGGAGCGGGGTCAGGATGGGATGGGGCAGAAGCCGGATGGTCATTGATGTTGAGTCTCCCGGTCGGCGATTGGCTGGAGGACGGCCTGGATATAGCCTTGTGGATGCAGCAGTTGATCCGCTGTCGCCTGGGTGAAGCGAACGAGCGGGCCGGCCTGGAGCGTCAGGGCCAGACAGAGCGCGAGCAATCCCGCGACTGGAAGCAGCGCGCCGGCTGTGACGGGCGGGGCAGCGGCAACGCCCTGGGCGCGGAAAAACAGCAGACTGCCGGAACGGGCGAGCGCGACCACAACGAGCAAGCTGGACGTAAGCACCAGTCCCATGACCCACGGCCAGACGGGCTCGGCGAGCGCGGCACGCAGCACCAGAAATTTACCGAGAAAGCCCGACAGCGGCGGCAGACCCGCGATCAGCACGGCGGTGATGAAGAACAGCCCGCCGACGAGTCCGGCCTGCGCCAGCGGCGGACCGGGATGCAGCCGGTCCAGCCGCTCGCCGCGCCCCCTGGCGATGCTGTCCGCCAGAAGGAAAAAGGCCGCAGCGGCAAAGGTGGTGTGGGCCAGATAATAGAGTCCGGCGGCGATCCCGGCCTGCGTACCGAGACTGAAAGCAGTCAGCAGCAGTCCCACCGAGACGACGACCAGATACGCAATCTGTCGGCGCAGATCAGTCACCGAGAGCGCGCCCAGCACGCCGAGCATCAGGGTGGCGAGCGCCAGCGGCAGCAGCCAGGGGGCATAGAGATGCGCCACCGGGCCGGCCTCCCCGCCGAAGATCAGGGTGCCGACCCGCAGCAAGGCATAGACCCCCACCTTGGTCATGATGGCGAAGAGCGCAGCGACCGGCGCGGAGGTGGCCGAATAGGCCGCCGGCAGCCAGAGATGCAGCGGCACCAGCGCCGCCTTGAGCGCGAAGACACCGAACAGCAGCAGTCCCGCCGCCCGCACCAGACTCAGATTGTCGGGCGGCGTCGCGGCGATTCTCACCGCCAGATCGGCCATGTTGAGGGTGCCGAGCGTGCCATAGAAGGTTCCTGCGGCGAACAGAAAGAGGGTCGAGCCGGCCAGATTCAGGGCGACGAAATGCAGCCCGGCGCGGGTGCGCACCGCGCCGCCGCCGTGCAGCAGCAGACCGTATGACGCCAGCAGCAGGATCTCGAAAAAGACGAACAGATTGAAGAGATCGCCGGTCAGGAAGGCGCCGCTGAGACCGAACAGCTGCAACTGGAACAGCGGATGAAAGTGGCGGTTGCCCGGATCCGTCCCCCAGATGGCATGGAGCAGGGCAAACCAGGCCAGCAGCGCCGTAATCAGCAGCATCCAGGCCGACAGCCGGTCGGCGACCAGCACGATTCCATAGGGCGCCGGCCAGTTGCCGAGCGCATAGACCAGGATGTCGCCGTTGCTGACGGCCAGCAGCAGGAGCGCGGCCAGCACCACCTGCGCCGTCACTGCCGCCAGACTCAGCCAGCGGCGTACATTGAGCGGCAGGACGCGACGCAGCAGTAACAGCAGCGTGCCCGTCAGCAGCGGCAGGAGCAGCGGGGCGATGACCAGATGATTCACGGCTCACCCCCCTGCCCCGCACGCCCGTCCACCTGATCGTTACCGAGTTCTGCATAAGCCTTGAGCGCCAGCATGACGATGAAGGCGGTCATCGCGAAGCTGATGACGATGGCCGTGAGCACCAGCGCCTGCGGCAGTGGATCGGTGTAGCCCGCCATCTGTGCCGCGATGACGGGCGGCTGACCGACGACCAGCCGCCCGGTGGCAAACAGAAAGAGATTCACGGCATAGGACAGAAAGGTGAGTCCCAGCACCATGGTAAAGGTGCGTCCGCGCAGGGTCAGATAGACCCCGCAGGCGGTGAGGACGCCAACGATCAAACTCATGAGGACTTCCATTCAGCGCGACTCCTGTTGAATGCCCTGTTTGGGGTGACTGGCTCCATGCATCAGACCCAGATGAACCAGGATCAGCAGGGTGGCGCCGACCACGACCAGATAGACGCCCAGATCGAACGCAATCGCCGAGGCCAGCTCGAACTCGCCAACGACTGGCCAGTGGACATGGGTAAAGGTTGAGGTCAGGAAGGGATAGCCGAAGATCAGGCTCGCCAGCCCGGTGAGTGTGCCGATCAGCAGACCCCAGCCGATCAGCGGGTGCAGATCGTGCGAGAGACGGCGGTGCGTCCATTCCACGCCATTCGTCAGATATTGCATGATGAGCGCGACGGCGGTGACGAGTCCGGCGATGAAACCGCCGCCCGGCAGATTGTGACCGCGCAGGAAGATGAAGACCGACACCAGCAGCGCGAGCGGCAGCAGCAGTCGCGCCAGCGCGGCCATGATGGTGGGGTGCGCGTCCCAGTTCCAGGGACGCCCAGCATCGTCGTGGGTCGGCCCGGGCAGACGCAGCTCGCGGAGCATGGCGTAGATGCCCAGCCCGGCCAGCGCGAGCACGGTGATTTCACCGAGCGTATCGAAGCCGCGAAAATCGACCAGGATCACGTTGACCACATTGGCTCCGCCGCCGCCGGGAACGCTGTTGGCGAGGAAATAACCCGAGATGGAGTCGAAGGGACGACTGAGGATGGCCCAGGTCAGCGCCGCCGTACCGCCGCCGGCCAGGGTCGCCACGCCAAGATCACGGATGCGCCGCGCGCGGCTGGATTCAGCCGGGCTCTGCTGCGGCAGGAAATAGAGCGCCAGCAGGAGCAGCACGATGGTGACGACTTCAACCGTGAGCTGGGTCAGGGCGAGATCAGGGGCGGAGAACTTGACGAAGATCAGCGCGATCAGCAGACCCAGCGCGCCCATCACGATCAGCGCCGTCAGACGCTGACGGTGCAGAATGAGGGTGCCGATGGCAACCGCCACCAGCACCAGCGCGATCAGGATGCTCACGCCATCGACCGGGAGCAGGACACGCGGCCCGGTCAGCGACGAACCACCACCGATGAAGCCGATTGCACCCAGCGTCAGGGCAGACAGCATGAAAAACAGCAGCATCCGTTGCAGCGAGCCGGTATCAAGCCGTCGAGTCACGGCCCCGGCAAAATCCAGCGTCCGCCCGAGTGCCCAGTCATAGATGGCGCGGGCGTCCAATCGACCCTCCAGCCGCGCGGCCAGTGCAAACAGCGGGCGGCGCGCCGCATAGATCAGCAGCCCGCCGGTCAGGGCCAGGATGCTCATGAGCACGGGCAGACCGAGACCATGCCAGATGGCGAGATCATAGCCGGGCAGCGGCGCTTGCAGTACGCCAGCCGAGGCCGCCTGGAGCAGTGGCGCCACGGTGTAGGCCGGGAGCGTGCCCACCAGCAGACAGATCGCGACCAGCACCGCCACCGGCGCCTTCATCCAGAACGGGGGTTCGTGGGGCGTGCGTGGCAGATCGACCGGCTCGCCATTGAAAAAGACATCATGGATGAACCGCAGCGAATAGGCGACCGCCAGCATCCCGGCGATCACGACGGCCAGCGCCAGCAGCCAGCCCCAGGCGTGCTCCTCGAAAAAGGTCGCGGTCTCGGCAAAGAACATCTCCTTGGACAGGAACCCATTGAAGAGCGGCACCCCCGCCATCGAGGCCGCCGCCACCATCGCCAGGGTGCCTGTATAGGGCATGAAGCGCCACAGACCATTGACCCGGCGCATGTCGCGGGTGCCGCATTCATGGTCGATGATCCCGGCGGCCATGAAGAGCGACGCCTTGAAGGTCGCGTGGTTGATGATATGAAAGACGCCGGCCACGGCGGCGAGTGGCGTGCCGATACCAAAGAGCAGGGTGATCAGTCCCAGATGGCTGATGGTGGAATAGGCCAGCAGACCCTTGAGATCATGCTTGAAGAGCGCGAACCAGGCACCAATCAGCAGCGTGGTGAGCCCCGCGCCGCCGACCAGCCAGGACCATTCGGGCGTGCCGGAGAGCACCGGAAAGAGTCGCGCCAGCAGAAAGACCCCGGCCTTGACCAGGGTGGCCGAATGCAGATAGGCCGAGACCGGCGTGGGCGCGGCCATCGCATGGGGCAGCCAGAAATGGAAGGGGAACTGCGCCGATTTGGTGAAGGCGCCGAGCAGGATCAGCACCAGCATCGGGGTATAGAGCGGATGGGCACGAATAACATCGCCCATCGTCAGGATCACCGACAGATCGTAGCTGCCGGCGATCTCGCCCAGCAGCAGAAAGCCGCCGAGCATCGCCAGACCGCCCAGACCCGTAACGGTGAGCGCCATGCGTGCCCCGGTCCGGGCATCTTCGCGCCCACGCCAGTAGCTGATCAGGAGGAAGGACGAGAGACTGGTCATCTCCCAGAAGATCAGCAGCAGAATCAGGTTCTCGGCCAGCACGATGCCGAGCATCGAGCCCATAAACAGCAGCAGATAGGCGTAGAAGCGCCCCATGCAGTCATGCTCGGACAGGTAATAGCGGGCATAGAGGATCACCAGCAGGCCGATCCCCAGGATCATCAGGGCGAACAGCAGTCCCAGACCATCCAGACGGAAGGCCAGATCCAGACCGGCGCCGGGGATCCAGGGCCATCGCTGCACGATGACCTCGCCATCAAAGGGTGCCGCCGCCGAGGGGAGCAGACAGAGCAGGGCGAGGAGCGTCACGCCTCCTGCCGTCCAGGCCGACCCCATGCGCCCGAAGCGGGACACCCAGGCGGTCAGCGCAGCGCCCATCAACGGGATGAGCGCAACAAACAAGAGATTCATATTCATACGGTTTAAACCGCGCCCGGCGCGATAGGCGATGTTTGTGGATCGGGTCGGCCCCGGCAGGCTCAAGGATTATCGGAGTGGGCGCGGTTTAAGCGTTTCGTGACGCGGCGCTGTTTTCAAGTCCGGCGGCAAGGATACCATCAATCCTTTGGATTGCTCTTCAATCGAGAGGTTAATGAATATGTTTCGTGTATTTTCAAGACAGCGGGTCGCGGGCGGACTGATCGCCGGTCTTCTTCTGGCAGGCGGCAACCCGCTCCTGGCCGGCGAGAGCCGGATTGAACTCAGCGATGGCAGCCTGATTACCGGCGAGCTGGTGGGGATCGACAACGGCCAGTATCGGATCCGCTCCACGACCCTGGGCGAGATGTCGGTTCCCGAGTCAGCGATCCGCTCGATTCAGCCGCCGGGCAGCGGCGGGGGGATCGCGCCCGACGTATCGGCCTACGGGCCTGAGATCGCCTCCATTCAACAGCAACTGGCGACCAATCCTGGATTGATGGGACAGATCACGGCGCTCCAGAACGACCCGGCGATTCAGGCCGTCCTTGCCGACCCTGAACTGACGCGCCTGATCCTCGCTGGCGATCTGGAGCGGCTGCGTGCGGATCCGCGCATTCAGCGTCTGATGGAACATCCGGGGATTCAGGGCATTGTGGGGCAGATGGCGCGGTGAGAGCGCATCCGGCAGGCGGAGAATCCAATCCAGAATACGAAATAGCTCAAGTACCTGCTCGCGCGCGTAACCGCGTTGATAAAGCAGGCGCACCAAGCGTGATCCGGCTGGGGCTCACGCTCGCTCGCCCCAGCCGGATTCACCTAAGGCGAGCCTGCGCACGCACGCGATTGAGCGTTAATCGAGTTGAAGGTCGCCCGGACGTTGAGCGCCTGGGTCACGGTGAGCTGACAGGTGCTCTCGGTGCCTTCGCAGGCGCCGCCCCAGCCAGCAAAGGTGGATCCCGGATCGGCGGTGGCGGTGAGCGTCAGGGTGGTGCCGCCGGGATACTCGGCGGAACAGGTGCTGCCGCAGTCGATGATGCCAGAGCCAACCTCGGAGGTCAGATCCAGGCCCGTCATGCCTTCCATCCAGCCGACATAATTGGCAAGGCGCGTATGGACGGTCGGTCGGGTTGGGTTCGTGCAGTCATCGTCACCCCGGCTCAGGATGCCGGCCTGGACATAGCCACCCCGACCATTGCTGACCACCAGCGGACTGCCTTCGTCGGCCTGACACAGCGTGCCATTATCCGTTCCGGGCGCGGTGCAGAGCATGTTGCCGGTGATGCTGTCAGCGCCGTAAGCCGTGCGACACTGCGCCGGATCGACCAGACTGGCGTTGACCTTTGACAGCACCCTGGCCGTCTGACCGCAGGCGACATCAGTGCCCCAGCCAGTCACCGCGCCCTGAATGCCGGGACAGGCCTGCTTTTCTTCGCGTTCCAGAGTGACCGGACGCACCGGCTCGACAAAGACGGCCTCCTTGAGTTCGAGCAGGGCAAGATCGTTGTCACGGGTGACGGGATCGAAATCCGGGTGCTTGACGATGCGCCTGACCCCTGTGGTCTGTCCGCCAAACTCAAACCGCTCGGAACCGACGCGGATCTGGATGTTGGCGGGTGCGACCGTGACAAACTCGTGATAAGGATCCTCGATGCCATCGACGATACAGTGCGCGGCGGTCAGCACCCATCTGGAATCGATGACCGACCCGCCGCAGGTCCATTCGCCATTGACCCGCCAGGTGCTGATCTTGATGGCGGCCTGCCAGGGCCAGTCGGTTTGCGCGACCTGGGTGCCGCCTGCCAGCTTCGGCGTTACGCTGAGTCCGGCCTGAGCCAATGCCTCGGGATCACCCGCGTCCAGCGACGACTGCACGCGACCCTTGCCGCTGCCGAACTTTTGCAGGGTCAGCGGGAGATTGAGCGGATCGGGTTTGAGCCACTTCGCGACATCCTGGAAATAACTGGCAAAGGCGCCATCGACGCTGGCGTTGTTCACCACATCGCAGACATTGTCGGGATCAAGACCGCAGGCGCCGTAAAGCTGACCGACAACCTGACCGTTGGACTGCATCACAGGCGAACCGCTGCTGCCGCCTTCCGTTGCACCAACGACATCACGGCTGTAAATAAAAGGACCGCGCGGCAGACTGCCGCAGGTCTCAGCGTTCGTGTCGATCCGATGGGTCGAATAGGCCTGCGGCGAGCCACGGGGATGACTCAGACGGTACAGCATGGTCTCATTGGCGCGCGCGACCGGGGTGTCGGTCCAGCCCAGAAACCAGGCATCCGCTGGCGGCTCTTCGTCCAGCAGCAGCAGGCTGTGATCGTTGAGGGCTGAATTGTTCAGCAGGGTCGCGCCCAGCGTGGATGAGGTTCCCGGCCCGGTGGGGCATTCGCTGTTGCAGGATGCGGTGCGGAAGTCGAACCAGGTCTCCACCGTGGCGGCGACCTCGCGCGTGCTGACACAATGGTCAGCGGTCAGGAAATAGGGGATGGCCGTGGTGTCGTCGGTATCGGCCAGCAGACCGCCGCTACAGAGGTAACTCCAGCCGTCTTCAATGAAGTTGAAGCGCGCGACCGCCTTGCGAACCTTGTCGATTTCGGACCATTCGCTGGTGTCATGACAGGAGCCATCCTCGACGCAGGGCGCATTGTTGGGGCAGAACGCCTCCGATGAGGCATCGAGCAGCATGACGGCGCCGATCTGAAAGTGAGCGTTGTCGCTGGCCTGATCGGGCAGTTCGACCTGAATGTAGATCTGGTCTCCAGTGACGGAATGCGTCCAGAAACTCTTGCGATCAGCAGAGTAGGTATGGGACGCGCCGGCATCGTTATAGACATGAATCGACGCCCCATTCGGCAGACTGACGTCATCGAAGCGAAACCGCGCACCTGCCGCTCCCACAGTATCCAATCGCACGGCCCAGGTCAGGTGTCCTTCGGCGCGGCGGACATGCCCGCCAAGGAACGAATAGGTCTGATCGGTCATCGCATCGACATCCAGCGGTTGCAGATCAATGCGCATATCCAGCGCCTTGACGAGACCAACCTTGAGCGGCGCACCAGAGCGAGCCGCCCTGTTGTCTGCATCGATCCGCTCCCGATCCGCATCGGTCAGTTCCAGTCTGGCGGCGGAGAGTGTGGGACGCTGTCCGATCAGCGCGCTCAACCGCTGCACGCTGGCCTGCTGCACAAGCTGTTGCGCGGACTGCGCCATGCCCGTGGCCTGGGGTTGCGGAAAGACCTCAACCGCCAGGGCACCGCCAGACAATCCCAGCAAAATCAACGGAAAAAGCCTTCCGATCAGCCGATTTCTCTCCATTGCGATGACTCCAGAAACGATGATTGATCCCGTGATTCAGAAGAATAAGTCAGCCGCGTCTGGTTGACTACCGGGGACGGAGGAAGATTTGTGCCTGGCTGACACGGATCATCGCCTCAACCACTGCACCAGACGGCTCAGTTATCATGACCCGGCTGCCGCACACTCAAACACCTTGCGTCCGGATCTCAGAAACCTTGAACAGCCGCCCACTGCCCGACTCAAACGGGGTTATCCCCGCCCCGCTCGCCGTCTTCGCCTCATTCTCCGGCGCCGGTGGCGTCGAGCGCATGCTGATCAATCTGCTGCACGGCTTCGTGGATCTTGGACAGCCGGTCGATCTGGTCATGGTGCGCGCCGAGAGCCCGCATCTGGCGCGTCTGCCGCCCGAGGTCAATCCGATCCACCTGAACGTCACGCACACCCTGGCGGCGATTCCGGCGCTGGCCCGCTATCTGCGCCAGCGCCGGCCTGCTGCCCTGCTGGCAGCAAAAGACCGCGCCGGGCGCACCGCCGTGCTGGCGCGCGCACTGGCTGGGACCGATACCCGTCTGGTGCTGCGCCTGGGCACCAATCTGTCCACCGCGATGGCCGACCGCACGCCGGTTGAACGCTGGCTGCGCTATGCACCGATCCGGCTGCTGTATCCCCGCATCGATCGGATCGTCGCCGTGTCCAATGGCGTCGCCGAGGATACCGCCCGCATCGCCCGATTGCCGCGCGAGCGGATCCAGGTCATCCGCAATCCGGTCATCACGCCCGACCTGACGATCCAGGCCGCCGCGCCCTGCCCGCATCCCTGGCTGATGCCCGATCAGCCTCCGGTCATCATGGGTGTGGGACGTTTGCAGCGCCAGAAGGATTTTCCGACCCTGATCCGCGCCTTCGCTCAGGTACGGGCGACCCGCGATTGCCGATTGCTGATCCTCGGCGAGGGCGGCGCACGCGCCGGACTGGAATCACTGATCGCCGAACTGGGCCTGACCGACAGCGTCGAGCTGCCCGGCTTTCAGGACAATCCCTATGCCTGGCTGGCGCGGGCGCGGTTGTTCGTGCTCTCCTCCGCCTGGGAAGGCTCGCCGAATGTGCTGACCGAGGCGATGGCGCTCGGGGTGCCGGTGGTCGCGACCGACTGCCCGAGCGGGCCGGCTGAGATTCTCGATGGCGGACGCATTGCACCACTGGTGCCGCTCGGTGATGTCAGTGCCCTGGCCGACGCCATGCAGGGCATGCTGGAACAACCGACGCCGGCTGCAAGGCTGCGGGCGGCAGTTGCCGACTATGAGCAGGCACAGAGCGCCGCGCATTATCTGGAGGTGTTGGGTGCATCCTCTATCGCTGGGCGGGATGATGCTTAGGCGATTCTCAGCAAAGTTCGTACTCGCCCGAAATGCCGTCAATGGACAGGATTAACAGGATGATCCAAGATTAACATGATTAAAAACAAAGATTTGTAAATCCCATCCATCTTGGAAAATCCTGTTAATCCTGTCTAAATCAAAATTCTGATCCGGGTATAGTATTTCCCGGAAATGACCTGAATTGATGCCCCGTCCAGCGCCCCGTGATCGCATCTCAGAACCAGAACGGCGAACCCGGCGAGGGCGGATCGTGACAGGCCAGGGTTCCACACCACGACGGATGACAGCGCCGCATGCCACTGAACCTCAGCGCCGATGAACTTCTGCAACTTGCGCCAGACGCCTCCTCGGTCAAGTCAGCCAGGGGGCTGGTGATCCCGGCCAAGTGGCCGCGACTCGAATACGACGAGACGGCGATCTGGGGTGAATGCCAGGGCAGCGGATCCAAGCCCTACCAGACTCAGATCGACCTCTCCGGCCCCGCCTTCCGCTGCACCTGCCCGAGCCGCAAGTTTCCCTGCAAGCACGGTCTGGCGCTGGGTCTGCTCCACTTGCAGCACGCCGATAAGTTCACCCAAGCCGAGCCGCCGGGCTGGGTCAGCGAGTGGCTGACCTCGCGCACCCAGCGCGCCGAGCGGCAGGAGCGCAAGCAGTCGGCTGATGTCTCAGCCGCACCGGCGGATCCACAGGCCGCCGCCCGCCGCGAGACCATCCGGCTCCAGCGCATGCAGGATGGTTTGGCCGAGCTGGAAACCTGGCTGGCCGACCGGCTGCGTCAGGGTCTGGCCCAGCTTCCGGGCCAGCCGGAGATCTGGGACGCCATGGCCGCGCGCATGATCGACGCTCAGTTGCCGGGGCTCGCCTACCGCCTGCGCCGTGCGGGCGGGCTGGTTGGACGCGGCGAACACTGGCACGGGCGACTGCTGGCCGAACTCGGGCGGATGCAGCTCATGATCGATGGCGCCCGCCGCCTTGATACGCTGCCGGACGCCGAGCAGACCGACCTGCGCGCGGCGCTGGGTCTGTCGCAGGACCGGGACGCCGTGCTCGGCAGCGGCGAGCGTGTCAGCGACGACTGGCTGGTATTGGGCGTCTTTGTCGCCGAGGAAGAGCGTCTGCTGCTGCGCCGCGCCTGGCTCCAGGGGCGCGCCAGTGGCCGGCAGGCGCTGCTGCTCGACTACAGCCACGGCAGCGCCCGCTTCGAGCCAGGTCTGGTGACCGGCGACACCCTGACCGCGACCCTCGCCTTTTATCCCGGCTCCGCCCCGCTGCGTGCGCTCTGCGTCGATCCGCCGCAACGCCAGCCGGATCGCCTGCCGGTCGGGCCGACCGCGCTCGCGGACATGTTGTCACGCCTCGCCGGACAGATCGCCGCCAATCCGTGGCAGTCGCCGCGCGGTCTTTTAATCGCCGGTGTCCCGCAGCCGACCGACGGGGCTGGCTGGATGCTACGTCTGGATGACGATTGCGCGCTGCGCCTGCAACTCAACGAGGACGGCGCCTGGCCGCTGGTCGCCATCGCTGGCGGCTCGCCGCTCACCCTGTTCGGCGAATGGGACGGCGAACATCTGCGGCCGCTCAGCGCCTGGGCGCCCGGACTGGTCTGGACCGACGCCCGGAGCCCCGCCTGATGCAACTGATCGACCAGCTCGCCACCCAGCTCCTCATCGGCACCGAGCGCCGCCCGCCCGACTGGCCGAGCACCGACGGTGAACTCGGCGCACTGCTAGCCCAGATCCAGTCCGACGCCAGCGCGCCCGAACCGACCGCGCTGCGCCTGGCCGGCGTGCTCGCCGTCTGCGCGGACGCCGGTTTCCTGCCCGGCGTCACCGAACAGGCTCTGCTCGCGCCCTGCCCGGACGCGCAGCAGACGCCAGCCGGGACACCGGAACTGGTCTCGACCCTGCAATCCATCCTCGACGACGGCCCCGATCCGCTGCGTGCGCTGGCCCTGCGCCAGCTCGCCAGCGCCGGGCGCACCCTGCCCCCGCGTCTGCTGCCGCGCGCACTGAGACTCGCCCTCCAGCAGACCTGGCTGCGCCCGCTGCTGCCGGCAGTGGTCGGCGAGCGCGGACGCTGGCTGGCCCGCATCAACCCGGAATGGCAGCCGGCCCTGGCGGCGGACGAGACGACGCCCGATCCGCTCTGGTGGGACGAGGGCACGCTGGAACAGCGCGGACGCTTCCTCGCCGCGCTGCGCCGCACCGATCCGGCAGACGCCCGCCAGCGACTGGCCGCGACCTTCGCCGAGACCGACGCGCGCGGTCGTGCCCGTCTGCTGGCCGAGTTCGCGACCGGACTGGGCGCGGAGGACGAAGACTTTCTTGAGGGCTGTCTGAAGGACCGTGCCAAGGAGGTGCGCCAGCAGGCGGCGTCACTGCTCGCTCGACTGCCGGACAGCCGCTACAGCGCCCGCATGGGCGAGCGGGTCGGCGCCTGTCTCGGGCAGCAACGCAAGCGACTGCGCCAGACGACGACCATCGAGCCGCCCGAGACCTTCGATCCCGAGTGGAAGAAGGACGCCATCGAAGAGAGCGTTCCCCAGGGTGACGGGCTCGGCCAGCGTGCCTGGTGGCTCTATCAGATGGCCCGCGCCCTGCCGCTCGACTGGTGGAACCGCCAGACCAGGCTGGATGCGCCCGAGTGCGTGCGCTGGGCCAAGGGCACCGACTGGGAACTCGCCCTGCTGCGCGCCTGGATCGACTCACTGGCGCGGACACCGACGGTCGCCTGGATCGAGGCGCTGCTGCAACGCCTGCCGGTCAAGGGGCTCCATCTGGATCCATTCGATCTCATCGACCGCCTGCCACCACCCGAGCGCGAGTCGCACTGGCTGGGTGTCATCGAAAACCCGCCGCGCGGCGCCGTCCTGGGCGCCATGCTGGGCCGCATCGCCCAGAGTCTGATGCACGACGGCACACTGCTCTCGACGCCCATCGCGCGCCGCCTGCTGGACCGGATCCGCCGCCAGCTCGCGGACGGGCAAGGCGTGCACGACTACAGCCTGCGCCGGACGCTCCCCGACTTCATCTGCTGTCTGCCTGCCGACCTGCTGGCCGAGGCCGCCGACGGCTGGTCGCTCGACCGCCCGGAGCTTCAGCCGTTCGCCGACACCCTGGCCCGAACCCTCGCCGTCATCCGGCAGCGCCAGACACTCATCCACCAACTCCGGGAAGCCTGATCATCATGAGCCAGATCCTGCGTCAGCATGCCGAGCACGCCTTTGCCGAGGAACTTGACGAACTGAAACGCGCCGACAACCGTCAGCGTCCGCCCAACTGGGCCATGTCGCCCTGGGCGGTGGCGACCTATCTGCTCGGTGGCCGGCTCGACAACGGTTTCGAGGTCAGCCCCAAGTACATCGGCAGCCGCCGTCTGATCGAGACCGCCATCGCCACCCTTACCACCGACCGTGGGCTCCTGCTGTTCGGCGTGCCGGGCACCGCCAAGTCCTGGGTCTCGGAGCACCTCGCGGCGGCCATCTGCGGCGACTCGACCATGCTGATCCAGGGCACCGCTGGCACCAGCGAGGAGCAGATGCGCTATGGCTGGAACTATGCCGAGCTGTTGTCCAAGGGTCCATCGACCCAGGCGCTGGTGCAGAGCCCGCTGATGCGCGCCATGGAACAGGGCAAGGTCGCCCGTATCGAGGAGCTGACCCGTATCCCGGCCGACGTGCAGGACACGCTCATCACCATCCTCTCGGAGAAGTCGCTGCCGATCCCCGAGCTGGGCACCGAGGTCCAAGCGGTGCGCGGCTTCAACGCCATCGCCACCGCCAACAACCGCGACAAGGGCATCAACGAGCTGTCATCCGCGCTCAAGCGGCGCTTCAACACCGTGGTGCTGCCGGTCCCGTCCAGCGCCGAGGAAGAGGTCGCCATCGTCAGCAAGCGCGTCGCCGAGCTGGGCCGCGCGCTCGCCCTGCCGGCCGAGCCGCCGGCGCTCAAGGAGGTGCAGCGCGTCGTGCGCATCTTCCGCGAACTGCGCAACGGCCAGACCGAGGACGGCAAGACCAAGCTCAAGACCTCGAGCGCCACCCTCAGCACCGCCGAGGCCATCTCGGTCATCAACAACGGCGTCGCCCTCGCCGCGCACTTCGGCGACGGCGTACTGCGCGCCGGGGACATCGCCTCCAGCCTGGTCGGCGCCATCGTCAAGGACCCGGTACAGGACGAACTGGTCTGGCGCGAATACCAGGAGACGGTGATGAAGGAACGGGGTGACTGGAAGGATCTCTACCGGGCGTGCCGGGAGCAGGAGTGAGCCAGATCGCACCCAGGGTCGCGAAGCAGAGCTTCATCGTGCAGGTGACGAAGCTGGAGCTTCGTCACCATAAGTGGACGAGGAGCAATCCCTGCCTCTTTATTGGGCTACACCGGTTCCATAGAGAACGCCCTGGGTATCAGCATCGCTCATCTGCTGAGTCTCCATGATGAGTTTGAGTCGCATCTTCCCTCTGGAACCAGGATTCACGATGGTACCGTGGATGAAGTTGTTGCCACCCCAGACCATATGCAGCTCATTTTTCTGGGCGACGCCTGTGATGAGTCCATGGGTCGAGCTTCCATCGACATCCAACACGGCGTTGCCAGCAAATGCGCCGCCAGTCTGGGCTGTTATATGAAGGGTCATGTCGGCTTGACCATACGTCACACCAACGGTGTCATTGCCATAATAACCCTGGAAAGTCAGCGTCCAGTCACCCACCAGGTTAGGCTCGGCGGCCAAGAGCACGGTCGGCGCGACCGAGCACATGAGCGCGAGCATCAAAGCAAGCATCTTCTTCATGACCGGCCTCCTAGGATATCGGTCCTCATTGCGTCAGATCCTCTCGACTGGCGACCGGAAACGGCGAATGACATCGCCAGTTTTCGCGCAAAGCGAGGCTACACCGAGCCTACCGCGGGCGCAATCCGTGTCCTGAGAGGGCAAAGTGGCGTTGACCGCGTGGTGGATGCTGGGAACATCGCCACCAGCCTGGTCGGCGCCATCGTCAAGGATTCGGTGCATGACGAATTTGTCTGGCGCGAATACCAGGAGACGGTGATGAAGGAACGCGGGGACTGGAAGGATCTCTACCGGACGTGCCGGGAGCAGGAGTGAGCCACGTCGCGCCCAGGGGCGTGAAGCGGAGCTTCATCGCGCGGGTGACGAAGCTGGAGCTTCGTCACCAGAAGGGGGTCGTGAGCGAGAAGAATGGCGCCGCGGGTGCGGTCAGGCTGCCGGGTGCGTCTCGATCCACTCCCTCAGGGCGGAGTCGATGCGGGTCTGCCAGCCGGGTCCGGATGCCTTGAAATAGTCCAGAACCTCGGACGATAACGGGATGGATATGGCCTCTTTGCTCGCTTCGGATGTCGACCGTCGCACTGGACGCAGCTGCCCCAGTTGCTCGTCCGACAGCTCGCATGCATCGGGATCGGCCGTGATCCCGTCGCGGATCCTGGTGTCCTCCTCGTCCGAGGGGATCCGGAAGACCCGGCCGCTTCTAGATTTGACGTGCATAGGCTCTGACCTCTTTCGGGCGCGCCGGGCGCAGGCTGATGATGTGGGAGATCCTATTCCAATTGCTTGGCGCAGTTGCGAAGCGGAGCTTCATCGTGCAGGTGACGAAGCCGGAGCTTCGTCACCAGAACACTGACAACTGAAAACTGACACCTGAGAACTTCCCCGTGCCCTCCCCCTTCCACCTCTTCGGCATCCGTCATCACGGCCCGGGCTGCGCGCGTAGTCTGGTCCAGGCGCTGGAGGCGCTGCAGCCAGACTGTCTGCTGGTGGAAGGTCCACCCGACGGGCAGGAGATGCTCGAGCTGATGCGTGACGCCGGGCTCGTGCCGCCGGTGGCGCTACTGGTCTACGACCCGGAGAACGCGCGCGACGCGGTCTTCTATCCCTTCGCGGAGTTCTCGCCCGAGTGGCAGGCGCTGCGCTTCGGGCTCGCGCGCGACATCCCGACCCGCTTCTTCGACCTGCCGATCTGTCACCAGCTCGGTCGGACGCAGACGGCGGAAGACGAGGCCGATGCACCGCCGGCGGCGACCGAGTCACCAGACACGCCACCAGTGACCGCACCAGCCGAGGACGCGGCCGACCAGCCGACCGCGGCGGACACCGAGACCGCCGATCTGGTCCGGGACGACCCGCTCGACTGGCTCGGTCGCGCCGCCGGTTACAGCGACGGTGAATCCTGGTGGAACCACCTGGTCGAGGAACGCGGCGACGGTCTGCACCTCTTCGCCGCCATCCGCGAGGCCATGACCCTGGTGCGCGAGGAGTCCGGCTCCCGGCACTGGACACCCGAGCGGCGCGAGCGCGAGGCCCGGCGCGAGGCGCACATGCGCAAGTCGATGCGCCAGGCGCAGAAAGAGGGTTTCACGCGCATCGCCGTGGTCTGCGGCGCCTGGCACGTCCCGGCGCTGGCCGAACTGCCGAGCGCGAAGGACGACAACGCCCTGCTCAAGTCGCTGCCCAAACGCAAGGTGGCCGCGACCTGGGTGCCCTGGTCCTACCCGCATCTGAGCACCGCCAGCGGTTACGGCGCGGGCATCGACGCACCCGGCTGGTACGAACACCTCTGGCGTAGCCCGCCCGAGCAGCGCGCCATCGGCTGGGTCGCCAGGGCCGCGCGGCTGTTCCGCGACGAGGACCTCGACTGCTCCTCGGCACACCTGATCGAGGCGGTGCGTCTGGCCGATGCACTGGCCGCCATGCGCGAACGCCCGCAGCCCGGGCTCGACGAACTGGACGAGGCGCTGCGCACCGTCGTCTGCCAGGGCGAGGACGGCCCCATGCGGCTCATCACCCGCGCGCTGGTCATCGGCGACCGGCTCGGCACCACCCCGGAGCAGACCCCGGCGGTGCCGCTGCAGCGCGACATCGCCGAGCGCCAGCGTGCGCTACGCCTGAAACCGGAGGCCAGCCGCAAGTCGCTCGACCTCGATCTGCGCCAGCCCAACGACCTGGCACGCAGCCATCTGCTGCACCGTCTGTCGCTGCTCGGCATCGACTGGGGCGATCTGGGCCGCAGCGGGCGCTCGGCCAAGGGCACCTTCCACGAGATCTGGACCCTGCAGTGGGAGCCCAGACACACGCTCGCCATCATCGAGGCCAGCCGCTGGGGCAACCGGGTCGAGGAGGCGGCGACCCGTTTCGTCATCGACTCGGCCGAGCGCGCCAAATCGCTGCCGGAGCTGTCCGAGCTGGTCAACCGCATCCTGCTCGCCGACCTGCAGTCGGCCATCGCCCCGGTCACGCACATCTTGGAGGACCATGCGGCGGTCGCCAGCGACGTGCTGCAGATGCTGGCCGCCGTCCCGCCGCTCGCCGCCATCCTGCGCTACGGCAACGTGCGCCAGACCGACGGCGGCATGGTGGCGCACGTGCTCGCCGGGCTGGTGCCGCGCGCCGCCATCGGACTGCCGGGCGCCTGCTCGGCGCTGGACGACGACGCGGCCGCCGCCATGCGCTCGGCCATCCAGGGTGCCGATCAGAACCTGCGTCTGCTGAAGGACCAGGGATTCGAGTCGGACTGGTCGGCGGCGCTGATCCGCCTGGCCGAGCCCGGCGGCTGTCACGGACTGGTGTGCGGTCTGGCCGCGCGTCTGCTGTTCGACGCCCAGCAGGCCGACCAGGAAGAGACCGCGCGGCGTATGTCGCTGGCGCTCTCGGCCGCCAACGACCCGGCGCCGGCCGCGGCCTGGCTGGAAGGCTTCCTGAACCAGAGCGCCATGGTGCTGCTGCACGACCCGGCGCTGTGGGGTCTGGTGGACGGCTGGCTGGCCGGACTGACCGAAGACCACTTCATGCGTGCCGTGCCGCTGCTGCGGCGCGCCTTCTCCGCCTTCGCCCCGGCCGAGCGCCGCCAGCTCGGCGAGCGCGCCAGACGGCCGGCGGCCGCCGCACCCGCCGCGACGCGGGCCACGGCCTTCGACCAGGCGCGCGGTGAGCTGCCCCTTCCCCTGCTGAGACGTCTACTGGGACTTGCACCATGACCAGCCCGACCGACCCCGATCAGGCACCGAACCAGAACCGACTGCGGCGCTGGCGTCTTGTTCTCGGCGAACCGGCCGAGTCCGGCTGCGGCTGCGCGCTCTCCGGCATCGACGCCCAGATCGACACCGCGCTCGGCGCGCTCTACGACCCGGATGGTCCGGGCGGACTACGCGGCGGCAGCGGTGCATCATCCCCACGGGTCGCGCGCTGGCTCGGCGACATCCGCCAGTATTTCCCGTCCCCACTGATCCAGGTGATGCAGAAGGACGCCTTCGAGCGGCTCGATCTGAAATCCATGCTGCTGCAGCCGGAGATGCTGGAGGCGGTGCAACCGGACGTGCACCTGGTCGCCACGCTCATGTCCTTGCGCGGCATCATCCCGGCCAAGACCCGCGACACCGCCCGCGCCGTGGTCAACAAGGTCGTCGCCGCGCTCATGGCGAAGCTGGAGGAGCCGATGCGCGCCGCCGTCAGCGGTGCGCTCAACCGCGCCGAGCGCAACCGCCGACCGCGCCACGCCGAGATCGACTGGAACCGTACCATCCGCGCCAACCTGCGCCACTGGCAGGCCGAGTACCAGACCATCGTCCCCGAGCAACTGATCGGCTATGGACGCAAGGCGCGGCGCACCCAGCGCGAGGTGATCCTCTGCATCGACCAGAGTGGCTCCATGGCCAACTCGGTGGTCTACTCGAGCATCTTCGGCGCCGTCATGGCCTCGCTGCCGGCGGTGAAAACGCATCTGGTGGTGTTCGACACCGCCGTGGTGGATCTCACCGAGCAACTGACCGACCCGGTGGAGGTGCTGTTCGGCGTCCAGCTCGGCGGCGGCACCGACATCAACCGCGCCGTCGGCTACTGCCAGGAACTCATCCGCGAGCCGCGCAACAGCATCCTGGTGCTCATCTCGGACCTCTACGAGGGCGGTGTCGAGCGCAACCTGCTCCAGCGTGCCGCCGAGCTGATCCAGTCCGGCGTCCAGTTCATCGTCCTGCTCGCGCTCAGCGACGAGGGCGCGCCATCCTATGACCACCAGCTCGCCGCCAAGCTCGCCGCGCTCGGCGCGCCCTCCTTCGCCTGCACCCCGGACCAGTTCCCGAGCCTGATGGCCGCCGCGATCCGGCGCGAGGACGTGGCGCTGTGGGCGGCCAAACAGGGGATCGTCACGGCGCGGGCGGAGGGTTGAGCGGTGGACCGCATCGTTTGCGATGGATGCGGTTCGTTCATCATCGACATCTACGCGGGCTGACCCCCGGCCCGCAGCGTCACGACCGCCGCCGAATCATCCCGGTAACGCTCCTCAGCGGTGCCTGCAACGCGCGCAGATCATCGGCGTTTATCATCTGTCATCCTCGTTTGGTTGTCGTTCCGGACGGGATTCAATGCGGGCGGGGTTTCGGTGATTAACTGGCGGTGAGATGATCTTGATCAAAGGCGGGAATCGAATGGCAGGTTGCGAACGATAAGGTTGCGTGCTTCACTTGATCGCGTGTGTCTTGGTAGGACGGTAATGAGCTAGACTGCGCGCGGTCTAGAACAAGAGCAGCCTAGTGCAATCTAGAACACGTTAGCCTCCAGTAAGCCGACCTACCGGAGGTAGACAGCACCTCCACAACTAAGAGAGAAAAAAATGACAACTCTTCAAACTCGAATGACTGCTCTAGCAGAACTAGAAAATTTCAACGTTGAAGTTCTCGATAATAATGGGAATGTGGTAGATCCAAAAACTAATGGATTTGCGAAATACGACTTTGATCGACGCGCCAACCGCAGTATGACTGTCAATGAATGGAAGAATAAGCGTTTTGAAAAAACATATCCAGGCTATACATGTAGAGTATTGAAGGATGATGGCTCTGAAGCCGTTGGTCAAACGCGACTTGATAATGTCCGAGCCACTTATGAAGAGCAATAGCCGGGCAGGGTACGCATCGCGTACCTTTTCCGTGAAAAAAATCGCCTAACAAGCAGCCCGCGTAGATACTCTGTTCTGACGCAAGTCCTTTTTGCCTCCTGTCCATCAAATTGATGAATGATTCAGACCGCTTGCGGGAGGACATAGAAGCGTTG
>NZ_SMAO01000002.1 GCF_004342175.1 Thiobaca trueperi | reverse complement strand
TTCAGGTTGGGACGGCTTCCCCGGCTCACGCTTCTATAAACTCCGTTGATCAAAACTCCGTGTCAATCCTTGGGAACAGAACATACAAGGTTGGGGTGAACGAGAGTGAACCCCAACATTGCAACATCAGATCCGCCTAATAATCGGGTAAAAACACGCCACACTCAGCGCGAATCAAGGCTTAAGATAACCATTCGGAGACGACATGAAGACTGTAACTCTTGAAATCGACGAGCGCGCTTATCCTGGTCTGATTGCCTTTCTCCAACATTTATCTTCTGATCGCTATGTACTGTTTGAGGATGAAGAACCCTTATCCGAAGCGGAGCGCGAGAACATCAAGCGCATTCGAGCGCGCATTGACGCGGGCGACGATAGCGAATTCGAAGACTGGACGGATGTGCGCAACGATTTCTAATGGCACACTACCAACTGAAACTTCACAAAGATGCGGCAAAATTCTTGCGAAGTTTGCCGGCCAGGATGCGGGATCGGGTTCGCGATAAGCTCGATATGCTGATGGATAACCCGCATGACATGCAGCGTTTGGATGTAAAACCGATGGTTGGAGAAAATGGACTGTGGCGACTGCGCGTCGGATCGATTCGGCTGATTTACGAGGTTCAAGAGCATTATTTGGTCATTTATGTGGTCACCGCTGGAAATCGCGGCGATGTCTATAAAAAGCGCGGATGATTCTGCTCGTCCGCAAAGTCTCTTTTATTGATCGGTGCCAGTATCCATCAAGGACGCATCGAATCGGCGAGACCGTCCTCGGCATCAAGCGCCAGATTGAGCGCAAGGACATTGACCCTCGGCTCCCCAAAGAGTCCAAACTGCCGGCCTTCCGTGTTCCTGGCGACAAGTATGGCAACCCGTTCGACCTCCATCCGCCGCGCGCGGGCGATACGCCCCACCTGATAGGCTGCGGCGGCCGGGCTGATGTGCGGATCGAGTCCGCTGCCGGAGGCCGTCACCAGATCGCCCGGAATCGGCCGCTGGTTGTCCGGGTCCGCCGCCTTGAGCGCGGCGATGCGTTCCTTGACGGCCTCCACCAGCGCCGGATTCAGCGGCCCCAGATTGGAGCCGCCCGAGGCCGCGCCGTTGTAGGGTTGCCCTGCCGTGGCGGAAGGCCGGCCCCAGAAATACTTGGGATCGGTGAATGACTGGCCGATCAGGGCCGAGCCGACCGGCCTGCCGTCGCGCACGATCAGGCTGCCGGATGCGGTCACGGGGAACAGCGTCTGGGCAATGCCCGTGACGGCGAGCGGATAGAGGATGCCGGTCAGGACGCTCAGCAGCAGGAAGAGGCTGACGGCGGGGCGGATGAGTGCGGTCATGATGGTGTCCTCTCAGGCAAGTCCGGTGGCGGCGATGGTCAGGTCGATCAGCTTGATGCCGATGAAGGGCGCGATCAGACCGCCCAGACCATAGACCGCGAGGTTGCGGCGCAGCAGCACGGCGGCGCCCATCGGCTGGTAGGTCACGCCCTTCAGCGCCAGCGGGATCAGGACGATGATGATGAGCGCGTTGAAGATGACCGCCGAGAGGATCGCCGAGGTCGGGCTGGCGAGCCCCATGACGTTGAGCGCGCCCAGTTGCGGGTAAGTGGTCACGAAGGCCGCCGGGATGATGGCAAAATATTTGGCGATGTCGTTCGAGACGCTGAAGGTGGTCAGCGCGCCGCGCGTCATCAGCATCTGTTTGCCGGTCTCGACCACCTCGATCAGCTTGGTCGGATTGGAATCGAGATCGACCATGTTGCCGGCCTCCTTCGCGGCCTGAGTCCCCGTGTTCATGGCGACCGCGACATCGGCCTGGGCGAGCGCCGGGGCGTCGTTGGTGCCGTCGCCGGTCATGGCGACCAGCCGGCCCTCGGCCTGGTGCTGGCGGATCAGGGCAAGCTTGGCCTCCGGCGTGGCCTCGGCGAGGAAGTCATCGACCCCTGCCTCGGCGGCGATGGCAGCGGCGGTGAGCGGGTTGTCGCCGGTGATCATGATGGTGCGGATGCCCATGCGGCGCAGTTCGGCGAAGCGCTCCTTGATCCCGCCCTTGACGATGTCCTTCAGCTCGACGACACCCAGCACGCGGCTGCCGTCCGCGACCACCAGCGGCGTGCTGCCACGGCGGGCGACCTCCTCGACGGCGCGGAGCACCCCCGGCGGAAAACGTCCGCCGAGCGTCTCGATGTGCGCGCGGATGGCATCGACGGCGCCCTTGCGGATCTGACTGTCCGGCAGATCGACCCCGCTCATGCGGGTGTGGGCGGAGAAGTGGATGAACCGGGCGTTCAGCGCCTGGATGTCGCGCTCGCGCAGACCGAATTTCTGCTTGGCCAGCACCATGATGCTGCGGCCTTCCGGCGTCTCGTCGGCAAGCGAGGCCAGTTGAGCGGCGCTCGCCAGATCCTGCTCGGGCACCCCCTCGGCGGGCAGGAAGGCGGCAGCCTGACGATTGCCCAGTGTGATGGTCCCGGTCTTGTCCAGCAGCAGCACATCGACATCGCCAGCGGCCTCGACCGCCCGCCCGGAGGTAGCGATGACATTGGCCTGCATCATCCGGCTCATGCCGGCCACGCCGATGGCCGAGAGCAGGCCGGCAATCGTCGTCGGGATCAGGCAGACCAGGAGTGCGATGAGTGTCGTCAGGGCCACCGGCGTACCCGCCCCGGCGGCCTGGACGCCGAAGATCGAAAAGGGCAATAGCGTCACCGTGACCACCAGGAAGATGATGGTGAGCGCGACCAGCAGGATGGTCAGCGCGATCTCGTTCGGGGTCTTCCTGCGTTTGGCGTTCTCGACCATCGCGATCATGCGATCGACGAAGGTCTCGCCGGGATTGACCGTCACCCGCACCAGCAGCCAGTCGGACAGCACGCGCGTGCCGCCCGTCACCGCCGAGAAATCGCCCCCGGCCTCGCGAATCACCGGCGCCGACTCGCCCGTGATCGCGGACTCGTCGACCGAGGCCACGCCTTCGATGACCTCGCCGTCGGCGGGGATGGTGTCGTTCGCCTGCACCAGCACCAGATCGCCCTTGCACAGCTCGGTGGCGGGGACCGACGACCAGTCGGCGCTCGCGTCGGCTGACTTGACCTTTTTGGCCATCGTCTCGCGCTTCAAACCGCGCAGCGAGGCGGCCTGCGCCTTGCTGCGGCCTTCGGCGAGCGCCTCGGCGAAGTTGGCGAAGAGCACCGTGAACCACAGCCAGAGGGTGACAGCGAGGATGTATCCCGCAGGCGCCTCGCCGGTCCCGATGACTGCCTGCACCCAGAGCGCGGTGGTCAGGAGGCAGCCGGCATAGACGACGAACATCACCGGATTGCGCCACTGCGCCGCCGGGTTGAGCTTGCGGAAGGCATCGAGAACAGCCGGCCACAGCAGGGCCGGATCGAACATGGATAGTGTCTGGCGGGCCATGCGTTTCTCCTGGAATCAATGCGCCGACTGGAGCATGAGTTGCTCGACCACCGGCCCGAGTGCAAGCGCCGGGACATAGTTGAGTGCGCCGACCAGCACGACGGTACCGATCAGCAGCATCACGAACAGCGGACCATGGGTCGGCATGGTGCCGGCATTGGCGGCGATGCGCTTCTTGGCCGCGAGGTTCCCGGCCAGCGCCAGAACCGACACGATCACAATGAAACGCCCGAACCACATGGCAATGCCCAGCAGGATGTTGTAGAAGGGCGTGTTGGCCGAGAGTCCGGCGAAGGCGCTGCCGTTGTTGTTGGCGGCCGAGGTGAAGGCGTAGAGGATCTCCGAGAAACCATGCGCGCCGGGATTGGCGACCCCGGCCACACCGGCGGGCAGCGTCACGGCCAGCGCGGTGCCGGTCAGGACCAGCAGCGGCGTCACCAGGATGGTGAGCGAGACCATCTTGATGTCATGGGCCTCGATCTTCTTGCCCAGATATTCCGGGGTGCGCCCGATCATGAGTCCGGCGAGGAACACGGCCATGACGGCGAACACCAGCATGCCATAGAGCCCGGAGCCGACGCCGCCGAAGACCACCTCGCCGAGCATCATGTTCCAGAGGGTCACGAATCCGCCCAGGGGCATGAAGGAGTCGTGCATGGCGTTGACCGCCCCGCAGGAGGCCAATGTGGTGATGGTCGCGAAGAGGGCGGATTCGGCGCTGCCGAAGCGCGTTTCCTTACCTTCCAGATTGCCCGCCGAGCCGTCGATGCCCAGGCTGGTCAACAGTGGGTTGGACTGCTGCTCGACGCTCATCGCCACCACCGCCATGACGACGAAGAGCACCGTCATGGCCGCCAGCACCGCCCAGCCCTGACGGACATCGCCGACGATGCGCCCGAAAGTGAGACAGAGCGCCGCCGGGATCAGGAAGATCGAGAGCATCTGGATGATATTGGTGAGCGGGGTCGGATTCTCGTAAGGGTGCGCCGAGTTGGCGTTGAAGAAGCCGCCGCCGTTGGTGCCGAGCATCTTGATCGCCTCCTGCGAGGCGACCGGACCCGTCGGCAGGGTCTGCGTTTGTGGGGCCACAGAGGCGGGACCGGACTCCAGCGTCGTCACCTCCTGGTAGCCGTCGAGCGTCTGGATCGTCCCCTGACTGACCAGAAAGACGGCGTAGACCAGCGCGATCGGCAGCAGCAGATAGAGTGTGACGCGCGTCAGATCGACCCAGGCATTACCGATAGTGCTGGCCGAATGCCGGGCGAAGCCACGCATCAGGGCCACGGCGACCGCGATGCCGGTGGCGGCCGAGAGAAAATTCTGCACCGCAAGACCCAGCATCTGGGTGAGATGGCCCATGGTCGATTCGCCCGCATAGCCCTGCCAGTTGGTATTGGTGGCGAAGCTGATGGCGGTGTTGAAGGCCGAATCCGGGCTGACGTTGGCGAGCTGCTGGGGATTGAGCGGCAGCCAGACTTGCAGCCGTTGCAGGGCATAGACGGCCAGCGCGCCGAGCAGGTTGAACAGGAGGATGGCCAGTGCATAGCGCAGCCAGCCCATTTCCTCGTCCCGCTTCACGCCGCACAGGCGATAGAGCCCCGCTTCGAGACCGCCGCCGAGCCGCAGCGCCAGGATGGGTCGCCCTTCCATGACATTGGCGATGTAGCTGCCCAGCGGTTTGGCGGCGAGCAGCAGGACCAGCAGATAAAACCCGAGGATCGTCCAGGCATGCGGCATCATGCGACATCCTCCGGCCGGAGCAGGGCGACCAGCAGATAGAGCAACAGCAGCGCGGCGACGACAGCGCTCAGACTATGCAGCCAGCTCATCGGACACCCCCGAGACGGGCGCAGCCGAAGGCGGCTCCGATCACCAGCGCGAACAGCGCGACGAGGCCGGAAAGGAATAAGAGATCCACGGCTTGACTCCATCAGGGACTTGGACAGCCCTTATGCTAGGCAAGCCGGTATCAAAATTTTGCAAAAAAACCGACCAGTGCAGTAATAAGACCGGAAAGCGCCTAAGGGGGCGACATCTCATCGACCAGTTCGACCGTCACCGTCACCTGATTTCCGCACCCCTGGTATTCGAGCGAGGAAAAGGCCAGTTGGCGGGCCATGGCAATGCCGCGACCATGGCTGTCGAAGGCGCGCGCCGGCCCCATGTCCAGATAATCCTGCCAGGCGAAACCCTTGCCCTGATCCCGAATGGTGAAACGCAGTCTCCCCGGCTCGCGCTGGAAATCGACGGTCGCATAGCGTTCAGCCTGAGCCGGGTCGGCCAGTCGGCGCTCGATCTCTTCCTGCCAGGTGCCGGTCTCGATCAACCGACTCTTGTCGTGATAATCGAGCCCCAGGTTGCCATGCTCCACCGCATTGAGCATCAGCTCCGACAACCCCATGGACACCGCTGTCGCGTTGGGACACATCTGCGCCAGCACGGCGGAAAGCAGGGCGACCTCGTCGAGCCGCCGAAAGGCATAGCTGGCCTGCTGCGTCAGGGCAAAGACACCACGCATCTCGGAGCCCAGACGCGCCAGTTCGCGCCGGCTGCGCCGGTCATCCAGCGCCGCCACGACAATGCTTTTGAGCGCCTTGCTGGAATAAGGCTTGGCCAGGTAATACCAGGCGCCGGCAGCCAGCCCCTCGGCAACCTGTTCCGAACTGTCCGCCCCGCTCTGCATGATGACGGGCACATCCCGGAAACGGGGATCCGCCTTGAGCCGACGCAGCACTTCGATCCCATCCAGGCGCGGCATGATGCGGTCGAGGATCACGCCATCGAAATAGTCCGGCCGCGCATTGATGGTTTCCCATGCCTCCTGGCCATCCCGGGCAAAGACCAGACGATGCTGATCGCCGAGGCAGTCGGCGATGATGTCCAGATTGATGGGTTCATCGTCCACGACCAAGAGTTTTGCCATTGCATGCTCCTTATTGCGCTTTACGATCAGGCAGGATCAATTTTGGGTACTCTCCCAGTCGATCAACTCGCGCAACACGACTGTCGCATAGGATCCTGCCGGCAGCTCAAAACCCAGCTCAAGCCAGTCGCCGTTCGTCTGTGCCGTCAGATCCCTGACCGGCAGGCGCAGTGCACGGCGCTCCTGCTCCAGACCAAAGGCGGCAAACCCTTCAGGCCAGCCCGGAAAACGGGCCGCAACCTGGTCTTCGAGCGTCTGGATCGCCCCGCGCGTCGGCGGCGCGCCAGCACCCCACAAGGGGCCGGTGGGATGCAGATCGAAGCGCACGCCACGCTCGCGCAAGGACTCATCGATCTGCTCGACGCTGAAATGAGACTGGCAGCCATCGAGTTGCAGACAGTCGCCGGGCTGGGGCTGGTCCCAGTCGTCACGCCGCACCCGTTCGGCCAGCACCTCGTTGAAGATCTGGGAGCGCGCGGCGGACAGCCAGAGACCGCGCTGATGACGCGGCACGCGCCCGGCGGTGCCGGCAAAGAGCGCCTGAGCGCGCACCAGATTGCCGTCGGCATGACCGAAACGCTGTTCGCCAAAATAATTGGGCACGCCCCGCGCGCGGATCGATTCAAGTCGTGCGACAAGCTCGGTGGGGGACAGATCGACCTCGCGCACCCAAATCCGAAAGCGGTTTCCGGTCAATGCGCCCCGGCGGAGCTTGCGACGATGCGGGTGAACCTCCAGCACCTCAATGCCGTCCGCCGCCAGTGATGACCAGTCAGGCAGATCGCTGCGCGGTCGCGGCACCGAAAACCACTGTGTCGTGACGGCATGCCGATCCTTGAGACCGGCATAACCGACAGTGGAAACCGGCGCGCCGGCCAGTGATGCCAGCCGGCGGGCGGTCCATTCGGTGTTGGCGTCGGTCTTGCGCACCCACAGCAGCAGATGATCGCCCTCGTCATCCGGGGCAAAGCCCAACTGTTCCTCGACCTGGAAATCGGCGGGCTCTGAGCGCAGACGACCGCGCCCCAGGGGGCCGCCGTGGGCGCGTGGCAGATCCTGACAGCTCGTCCAGTCTGGCATGAGCGGGTTTATCGCCTGAGTCAAGCGCCCGCCCCGGTCAGCAGAACCACGGCGGAGGCGGCGATCCCCTCACCGCGACCGGTGAAGCCCATCTGTTCCATGGTGGTGGCCTTGACGTTGACCCGCGCCGGGTCGCAGCCGAGATCGGCTGCCAGCACCTCGCGCATCGCCGGGATGTAGGGCGCGAGCCTGGGACGCTGCGCAATCAGCGTCATGTCGGCGTTATGCACCGACAGCCCGCGCTCGCTCAGGCTTTCCATCACCCGGCGCAGCAGAATGCGGCTGTCGATGCCTTCATAAGCGGCATCCGTATCGGGGAAATGACGTCCGATGTCGCCCAGACCCGCCGCGCCCAGCAGCGCGTCGCAGAGTGCATGGATGAGCACGTCGCCATCCGAATGGGCGAGCATGCCCTGCTCATGGGGGATCTCCACCCCACCCAGCACCAGCCGGCGATCCGGCGCAAAACGATGGGCATCGAAGCCCTGACCGATCAGCATGAATCCATCTCCAGAAAGGCGAATTAGACATGAACCCGCCCCTGCTGTTGCAAATAAAAATGGGCCAGAGGGAGATCCTCGGCCCGGGTGATTTTGATGTTGTCCGCATGCCCTTCGATCAGACGCGGAGCCAGACCCAGACGCTCGATGGCCGAGGCGTCGTCAGTGACCAGATCATTCACCTCCAGCGCCTCGCGCAGCGCCCGGCGCAGCAGTCCGAGCCGGAACATCTGCGGTGTGTAGGCGTGCCAGAGCGAGGCGCGATCAACGGTCCTGGCGATGCACCCGGCGCCGTCCTCGCGCTTCATGGTGTCGCGCACCGGAATCCCGAGCAGACCGCCAACCGCATCCCCGGCCAGCGACTCGATCAGCCGGTCGAGATCGGCGCGCCGCAGACAGGGCCGCGCGGCATCGTGCACCAGCACCCAGTCATCGTCCCTGGCTAGCCCGTCGAGCGCCGCCAGCGCATTCAGCACCGAATGACAGCGTTCCGCACCGCCGGGGGCGCGGATGACCTTGGGATGCGCGGCGTAACGGGTCTCGCCCCAGTAGGCATCCTCCGGCCCGAGCGCCACCGCCACGCCCTGGATGCGCTCATCGGCGATGAACAGACCCAGGGTATGATCGATGACGGTCTGACCGGCCAGATCCAGATACTGCTTGGGAATGACACCGCCCATGCGCCGCCCGACCCCGGCGGCGGGCAGCACCGCCCAGAAGGCTGACGGGGTGTTCATGGCGCGGCCTCCGGCGGGCGACGTTCGATGACCTGAATGAAGATCTCGCCGGGCTTGAGCATGCCAAGCTCGCTCCGCGCCCGTTCCTCGATGGCCTCCACACCTGACCCCAGATCCAGCACTTCCGCCTGAAGCTCCTGATTACGTGCACGCAGACGCGCGACCTCCGCCTCCTGATGGGCGATCTCCATTTTCAGGCCGTGGAGATCGGCGAGGCTCCCCTCGCCGACCCACAGCCGGTACTGGAGCGCCGCCAGAAAGAGGATCAGCACGGGAATCAGCCAGCGCATGTCGAGACCTGTCAGCCGTGGCAGTCCGGGCCAGAACGACCAGACCCGGAGCAGCATGCCATCAGAGCCACTTGAAGGCATCGCGGCCCGCATAAACGGCATCCTCGCCAAGCTGATCCTCGATGCGCATCAGTTGGTTGTACTTGGCGACGCGATCGGAGCGCGACAGCGAGCCGGTCTTGATCTGGCCCGCGCTGGTGGCGACCACCAGATCGGCGATGGTCGTGTCCTCGGTTTCGCCCGAACGGTGCGAAATGACTGCCGTGTAGCCCGCCTTGTGGGCCATGGCGATAGCTTCAAGCGTCTCGGTCAGGGTGCCGATCTGGTTGACCTTGATCAGGATCGAGTTGGCGATGCCCTTGTCGATGCCTTCCTGCAGGATCCGGGTGTTGGTGACGAAGAGGTCATCGCCGACGATCTGAACTTTGGAACCCAGACGTTCGGTCAGACGCTTCCAGCCGTCCCAGTCGCCCTCGGCCAGCGCGTCCTCGATCGAGAGGATGGGGTACTTGGACACCCAGGCGTCGAGCAGATCGATCATGCCATCCGAACTCAGGGTGCGACCCTCGCCCTTGAGCACATACTGACCGTCCTGATAGAACTCGGAGGCGGCCACGTCCAGACCCAGATAGATGTCGGCGCCGACCTTGAAGCCGGTCTTGTGGATGGCCTCCAGGATCGCTTCAATCGCCGCCTCGTTGGACGCCAGATCGGGGGCAAAACCGCCCTCGTCGCCGACGGCTGTCGCCAGACCGCGCCCGTGCAGCACGGACTTGAGCGCATGGAAGACCTCAGCGCCATAACGCACCGCCTCACGGAGGCTGCCCGCACCGACCGGCAGGATCATGAATTCCTGAAAATCGACGCTGTTATCGGCATGCTCGCCACCGTTGATGATGTTCATCATGGGCACCGGCAGACGGTAGGGACCGCTGGCGAGCGACTGGTACAGCGGCAGCGCCTTTTCCTGCGCCGCTGCATGAGCGGCTGCCAGCGAGACGCCAAGCAGGGCATTGGCACCGAGCCGACGCTTGTTGTCGGTGCCATCGAGTTCGATCATGCAGCGGTCAATTCCCTTCTGATCCGCAACCTCCATCTCCAGGATGGCATCGCGCAGCTCGCCTTCGATATTGGCGACGGCGGTACGCACGCCCTTGCCGCCGTAGCGCGATTTGTCACCATCGCGCAGCTCCAGCGCCTCGCGCGAGCCGGTGGACGCGCCGGACGGCACAATGGCCCGCCCGATGGCGCCATCGGCGGTGATGACATCGGCCTCGACCGTGGGATTACCACGGGAATCCAGCACCTCACGGGCGCGAACATCGACGATTTCGGACATGCTTGATGACTCCTGAGAATGTAATGGGGAGTGTCAGTGTTCGCCTCACCCCTCCCATTCACCAAAGAATGAGACATGGGGTGTTGCAAACCGCGCGCGACAGTATACCCGTTGTGCGGGCATCCATCGCCTCAAGACCGCTCGCCGTCACGCTGACGCCGATCAGCCACGAAGAACCGATAACTGTCTCTTCCCTGGTGTTTGACCCGATACAGCGCCTGATCAGCGCGGCTGACCAGCAGCTCGAAATCGTCGCCGTCGTCTGGATAGAGGCTGATGCCGATACTGCACCCGACCTGGATCTGTTCGCCTGCGAGTTCGACGGGGTCGCGCAACGACTGAATGATGCGCTGCGCCACCGCCGCGATCTCGTGCCGGTCGGCGATATCGACCAGCAGCACGAGGAATTCATCCCCTCCCTGCCGACAGACCGAGTCGCCTGACCGCAAAGCGTCGCGCAGTCGTCCGGCGAGCACGCGCAGCAGACTGTCACCCGCCGCATGGCCCAGGGTATCGTTGACCTGCTTGAAGCGGTCGAGATCGATGAAGAGGATGGCAACCAGACCGCCGCCGCGCGCGACATGGCCCAGTGCCTGGACAAAGCGATCCTCCTGCATGCGCCGATTGGGAAGCCCCGTCAGGGCGTCATGCGTGGCCAGAAAGGCGCTGCGCGCTTCGGCATCCCTGCGCTCCTCAATCTCGTGCGCAAGTTCGGCGTTGATCCGGGTCAGTGAGCGAACCAGCCCCTCGTTCTGAAGTCGCAGCTCGATATTGCGGCTCACGATCCCGCTGATCTGCCAGACCGTGGCGATCATGGTGATCTCGAAGGCGGCTGCGAAACTGACCATGAACCAGGACTCATGCCCGCCTCGCCAGATCAGCCCGCCGAACAGACAGGCGATCATGGGCAAGGTGAAGCCCAGATAGACGGAACGCAAAGGGCCGAGCGTCGCGACCGCCGCCGACATCATCCCGCCAACGATGAAAGACACGAATCCGATCTGGGACGCATCGGCGTGGACCAGCAACAGGAGGCTGAAGCCGCCCCACCAGAAACCGTTGAGGATCAAAACGACGAACAGACGCCGTCCCCAGACATCCATCGACACCCGATGGTCGCCCGTCTGTCGGACATAGGCGCGCTTGATCCGCCAGCGAATCGTCAGAATCGTCAGCAACCCCAGGATCCAGACGAGCGAAATGGCCGGTGCCACATGGGGCCAAAGGATCACCAGACCGAGGAAAGCGACGAGCAGATTGCCGAGCAGAGCGGATCTCGTATTGCGGAACACCAAACCGATCCGCTCGGCACGGATAAGGGACGGCAAATCGCCTTCCAGGCTATCGGCAAGTCGCTCATCCGGCGCCGGGGCGCCAGCCCGCCTCTCAACTTTCCGTGCGTGACCGGGCGGCGATGACCTCTGCATAAGGGTTCCTGATGAGGATGGATGACGCCGGCTTGATGGATGGACTTGCGCGCCTGGATGCAGGTAAAGTTTCCATCCTGCCCACAGGGAAAAGCAACTGATGAACACAACAGCCAGGCTCCCGGGATTCGACGCGCTCCAGACACGCGATCACGCCGCCGCGCTCGCCAGTGCCGGGGGCGATGCCGCGCTGGCGGCGGAACTGCTGCAAACGCTGCTGGCGGGACTTCCCGCTGAGATCGAGGACCTGCGGGCCTGTCTGGCGGAGTCCGACTGGCCCGGTCTGGCCGAATACGCCCACCAGATCCGTGGCGCCACCCGCTATTGCGGCGTCCCGGCCCTGGACGCCGCCATGGATGCGCTGGAACGCGCCGCGCGTCTCGGCGATCCCCTCCGCTGTGCGGCGGGCTTCGACGACGTCGCGGCACAGGCCCAACGCCTGCGCGAGACGTGCGACTGATACGGCGCCAGCGGCCTGTGTCATGATTGCGCCCGACACGCTGTGATGCGCCTTTCCTTCATCAACCGACGGACAGATCACTGATATGCGATGCACCGACTATCGATCCATTTATCTCGCGGCCCTGCTGCTTTGCCTGACCCCAACACTGGGTCTGGCGAGTAGCGGCGGTGGCGAAAAGGCGGCAGGGACTTATCCCGGTTACGTGAAACTGGAACCGCCGCTGGTGGTCAATCTGGCCAGCCAGCGCCGGGCGCAATACCTGAAGGCCGATATCCAGTTTTTCATTGAAACCGCTCACGACGCGGAACTGGTCGCGCTCCACATGCCGCTCATCCGTGATCGCATGATCACCCTGATCGGCGGTCGCGCCGCCGATCAATTGGCGTCAAAAGAGGCGCGCGAACAATTGCGAACCGAGTTACTCGCAAAGCTGCGCGAGACCATGACCCAGCAAGCGGGAGCGCCTGCGATCAGCGCGATCTATTTCACCGGCTTCCTCATTCAATAGCAGGCTGTCGTCCGGTCCAGCAGGCCGACAGGATGTCAGCGCTCCCCATCGTCCGGCGCACTGGCAAACAAAGCGGAATCCAGCAAGATTTCTGCCACCGCGATATCGTCCGCCTGCTCGGTCGCGGCACAATGCCGGTCGAGCGCCGCGCCGAACGCCGGCAACACGGGGCTGCCATGCCTCCACTCGTTCAGAATCAGATCGAATCCGGCATGGCTGAACATCTGCCCTGACTCATTGCGGGCCTCCAGGAAGCCATCGCTCATCACCAGCAGACCGTCACCCCAATGCAACGCCACGCATTGCGGATACTCCTGCGGAGACAGCTCGGGCAGAATGCCGAGCGGCAGGGCATGGGACGGGAGCTCGCGCAGTCCCCCGGCGGTGCGCAGCCAGGCGCTGGGCATGCCGCCGTTCCACCAGCACAGGGTGTCGCCCTGCCCCGAAATGGTCATCAGACAGACGCCCATGAAGCGGTCGGCCGGCAGCATTTGGTAAAGCTTGCGGTTGATTTCGCACAGCACCTGTTCATCCCTGATGCCTTTGAGGGTCATGGCGTGAAAGGTATCGGCGACCGGCAGGGCCGCCATGGCGGCGGCCAGTCCATGACCGGTGAAATCACCGACCAGCAGACGCAGACCGCCATCCGGGAGACGCTGAGTCAGCACCAGATCGCCGTTGAAAATGGCCGCCGAAAGCTGGATGACGCCGATCTTGTCGAACGCCACGTTGCGACTCGTCACGGCACGGCTCAAAACCCGCTCCGCCAGCAACTGTTCCTCGCGATCCTGCTCCAGCAGCGCCGAGAGCATCTGCTGCTTGGCGGCGATGGTGCGCTGAAGATTGCGCACCCGCTCCATCGCCAGGACGCGCGCCTTCAGGATCGTGAAATTGAAGGGTTTGGAGAGAAAGTCGTCGCCGCCGGCCTCGATGCAGTGCAGGAGCGACTGATCGTCGCTCAGGGCGGTCAGAAAGATCACCGGCACAAAGTCCATTCCCGCCATGTCCTTGATGCGGCGCGTGGCCTCCAGGCCATCGATGCCGGGCAGCATGACATCCATGAACACGATATCTGGCCGCTCGGCGGCAAAGCAGGTCAGCGCCTCTTCTCCGCTGTGCGCCTCCAGGGTGCGAAACCCCTCCTTGTTCAGCATCAGACTCAGCAGCCGGCAGTTGGCTGGCTCGTCATCGACGACCAATGCGATGCCGCGCGCCTCCTGTTCCTTTCCCGGCGCGGATACGCCATGGGTGGAAGATGTCAGAGGCTCCATCAGAATTGCCTTCAATCCAGAATAAAGAGTTTTTCAAAATTGGCGATCTTGAGCACGCGCCGCACGTCTTCGCCAGAACCGATGATCCTGACCTGCGCCTTCTCACTGCCTGCATATTCGCGCAGCAGCAGCAGCATACCCAGTGCCGAGCTGTCCAGGTAGGATGAATCGAACAGGTCGATAACAAAGGTCATGGCCTTGGGATCGATATCCCGATAGGCATCGCGGAATGCCTTGTGCTGTGCAAAATCGAAGCGACCTTCGATTGCAATGGTCACCTGGGATTTCTGTTCGTCGATACGACGTGTGATGCTCATGCAGAATTTCTCTTTAGGAGTTGGCAGTTTTGAATTCGTCAGTCGTCAGCCGGACGGAGTGAATGCCCCGTCCCGCCTGGGATACCTTTTGCGTCGTTGTCGTAATCGATGTGATCATCATGGCGGTCAGGATTCTCCCGCACCGCATGGTTTTATTGTCCGAGCGTTGTCAGCATCGACAAGGATCCGAATCAACAACGACGACAACGAGCTGCCGGGGCGAATGAATTCGCCCCTACCTTCCCGTCACGCCCCTGAGCAAAGCGGCGGCGATCTCCTGCACCGGCAGAATCTCCACCGCGCCACCGCGCTTGACCGCCTCGCCCGGCATGCCCCAGACCACGCTGGTCGCCTCGTCCTGGGCGACGGTGTGCACGCCAAGGTCGCGCAATTCCTTCAGACCCTGCGCGCCATCCGCGCCCATGCCGGTGAGGATTGCCGCGCTGGCATTGGCGCCCGCCGACTGCGCCACCGAACGAAAAAGCACATCCACGCTGGGACGGTGACGGTTGACCGGCTCGCCGCTGCTGAGTCGGCAGACATAGCGGGCACCGTCACGGGCCAGCAGCAGATGGCGGTCGCCGGGGGCGATATAGGCATGACCGGCCATGACGCGGTCGCCATCCGCCGCTTCCTTGACGACTAACCCGGTCTGACGATTCATCCGCTCGGCGAAGGCGGCGCTGAAACCCGGTGGAATATGCTGGGCGATGACAACCCCTGGGGTATCAGGCGGCAGGCGCAGCAGGACTTCCTTGATGGCCTCGGTGCCACCGGTCGAGGCGCCGATGGCGATGATGCGATCCGTGGTGCGAAACGACTGCACGGATCGCTGCGGAATGACGGCATCCACGGATAACCTCGGCGGCGGATCGGGCGGGGTGGTCAAGGTGCGCACCCGCGCACCGGCAGCCATGCGGATCTTGTCGATCAATTCGCCAGCATACTCCTGGAGACCGCGCGTCAGATCCAGATCGGGCTTGCGGACCACATCCACCGCGCCCAGTTCAAGCGCCTGGAGCGTCACCTCGGCGCCACGCGCGGTGAGCGAGGAAACCATCACCACCGGCATGGGTCGCAGCCGCATGAGATTGCGCAGAAAGGTGAGTCCGTCCATGCGCGGCATCTCGACATCCAGGGTCAGCACGTCCGGGTTCAGCGCCTTGATTTTCTCGCGGGCAATATAGGGATCCTGCGCCGCTCCTACCACCTCAATGCCGGACGCCGCATCCAGGATCTCGGTGAGGATCTGGCGCACCAGCGCCGAATCATCAACCACCAGCACGCGAATGGGTTTTGCCACACTGACCTCAGAAGAGCTCGATCTCGCCTTCACTCATGGATGTCTGCGTGACCGGACGATGGGCCGCCGCGATCAGCTCGTCGCGCAGCTGCGACAGCCGCGCATGGGCCGCATCCACCTGTTCCGGGGTATGCACCAGACCCAATGGAATCTGGCGCAGATCGGCAACGAAACGATCCATGAAATCGATACGTCGCTTGGCCTGTTCCAGCACCTGACGGGTGATGTCCTCGAACTGGAGCAGCCGGATCGCGGCATCGACATTGCCCTGTAGCCGTGAGGCCACCACATTCAATTCATTGAGTCCGTCCGACATCATGCGATTGACCGCCTGCACCTGAGTAATCATCTCGTCCATGCCGCCCTTGGCCGTGATCGAGGCGTTCATGTCCTGCGAGGCCATCCGCCCCACGATTTCGCGGGTCTCACCAAACACCATCATCGCCTGCTCGACCTGGCCGCGAATCTGATCGTTGAACTCAGCAGCATCCTGGGACAGCTTGCGCACCTCCTGCGCCACCACAGCAAAACCGCGACCCACCTCGCCGGCCCGCGCCGCCTCGATCGCGGCATTGAGCGCCAGCAGGTTGGTCTGGCGCGCGATCCGCTTGGCGCCTTCCAGGCGATTAAAAATATCGCCCATCTGCGCCGAGAGGTCATCAACCTGATGCGCAATATGGATGCTGTGCTTGCTCATGTCGACCAAACGCTCAACATTTTCCGACAGCAGCCGACTGTTCGACTCCAGAAAGGCATTCACATCAATGACGTCATGATGGTCGTCGGGGTCAGTCTCGCCCTTTCTGGCGACCAGCCGCATCACCAGTTGCTGTTGCGACCTGGATTCAGATAACAGACCCGTGAAGCTGCCCTGCAAGTCACCGACGGCATGTCCGACCAGATCGGTCGCCTGACCGATCAGCTCGCGCAATTCATTCATCTGCGGCCCGATCAACTGGTCAGTTTCGATGACCAGCTCCCACAGATCGCGTTCAGCCTGCCGGGTGGCGTTCGGGCCGATGAGGCTTACCTGACGGGCATGCCCGTTCGGGGCGGCATCGGTGGCGGCGGATGTCCGCAATGTGCCACGCAGCGCGACGGACAGCGGCCAGACGAGGCCCAGCACGAGCACCCCGCCCCATCCCGGCAGCCAGCCCGGCACCAGAAGCGATTGCAGCAGCAGCACCAGACTGACCAGCAGCGGCGGCCAGTGGGGTATCAGTTTATCCAGCATCCTCAGCTCCATATTCAAACCGCACCCGGAATCAGGAAAACAATTCAACATCACCCTCGACCTTCGACTGACGCAGCCTTTCGCTGTAAGTCAGCTCGCGTTCGATGATGGTGTCGTTGTGCAGACTGCGCAGCTTTTTCACCAGCACCCGCCCGGTCGATGGAAAAAAATACACCTTGCGCGGATAACTGCCGAGCAGATCTCTGGCCACCACCGGGATTCCCTCAGTGGTCAGGTAATCAAGCACGAAACGCGCATTGCGATCCCCCACCACATGGGCCTTGAAACCGGGCAGGACGTTGCCTCCGCCAAAGACCTTGGCCTCCAGATTGGCGCGCCGGGCGCCCAGTTTGAGCAACTGATTGATGAGGATCTCCATCGCATAGTCGCCATACCGCATCGACCGACCGAAACGGCTGTCCTCGTCGCGCCGGTCATCCGGCAGCATGAAATGATTGATCCCGCCAATCCCGCTGACCCGGTCACGCACGCAGGCGGCGACACAGGAGCCCAGCACGGTCACCATCAGCAGCTCGCGCGTCGAGACATAATATTCCCCCGGCAGGATCTTGACCGCATCGATATCGAAATGACGGTCAAAATAGAGATTGGGCGCCAGAACCTCCTCGAATCGATGATCCATCTCACGTCTGTCTCAGGTGCGCGCCACGGGGGCATAAACGGTCTTGCCCTGCAAGCGGAAGCGATCCGCGACATGGGTCAGGCTTTCGGAGTGACCCACAAACAGCAGACCGTCCGCGCGCAGCAAGGGATGAAACCGCGCCAGGAGTTTAGACTGGGTCGGCTTGTCGAAATAGATCAACACATTGCGGCAAAAGATCGCATCGAATGGCCCTTTGATGGGCCAGTCTTCACTCAAGAGATTGAGCGAATTGAAGCTGACCAGCGCCCGCACCTCCGGACGTACCCGCACCATACCTTCCTGAGCGCCCCTGCCGCGCTGGAAAAAGCGTTTCAGATCCTGCTCCGGCAATTTCCGCACCCGCTCAACGGGATAAATTCCCTGAGCCGCATGCCGCACCACATTGGTGTCCAGATCGGTGGCCAGAATCCTGACCGGCGGCGTCCAGGAACCCAGGGCATCAATGAGCGTCATCGCCATCGAATAGGGCTCCTCGCCGGTCGAGCAGGCCGAAGACCAGAACCGGATGGGGCGGCGCCCCTGATTCATGGCCTTGACCGCCAGCTCGGCCAGCACCGGAAAATGGTGCGACTCGCGAAAGAAGGAGGTCAGATTGGTCGTCAGCGAATTGATGAAATGCTGCCATTCCCCCTCATTTTCATTCAGAAAGGCAAGATAATCCTCGAACGAGGTCAGTCCTGTCGCCCGCAGCCGACGCGCGATCCGGCTGTACACCATATCGACTTTGCTGGTGTTCAGCGAGATTCCGGCGTGCTCATAGATCAGACCCCGGATCTGCTGGAAATCCTGATCGGTAAAGTCAAATTCACGCTCGCGCTGGGCGTGGACCGGCGTGTCGTTGAGCACCGGAGCCGCCATTCGCTGTCTAGAACTCATCCCAGTCATCTTCCGCACGCGCTGATTTGTTGGGCGCGGGCTTGTTTCTAACCTTGACCGCCTGCGGCGCCCGATGACTCGACGCCGGTTTCGCGGATGGCCGCGCGCGTGACGGCTCCGCCACGGCGCGCATGCCGCCCTGATCGAGCTTGAACACCGCCACCACCGAGGCCAGTTTCTGCGCCTGTTCTTCCAGCGATTCCGCCGCCGCCGCCGCTTCTTCCACCAGCGCGGCGTTCTGCTGGGTGACGTCATCCATCTGGATGATGGCCTGATTGACCTGTTCGATCCCCGACGACTGCTCATTCGAGGCCGCCGAAATCTCGGCCACGAGGTCGGTGACACGCTTGATCGATTGCACGATCTCGGTCATCCGCTGTCCGGCTTCGTTGACCTGCACCGTGCCGGCATCGACCTTGGCGACGCTGTCGCCAATCAGGGTCTTGATCTCTTTGGCGGCGTTCGCCGAACGCTGGGCGAGGTTTCTGACTTCGGCGGCGACCACGGCGAAGCCTCTGCCCTGCTCCCCGGCCCGCGCGGCCTCGACCGCTGCGTTGAGGGCGAGGATGTTGGTCTGGAAGGCGATCCCGTCAATCACGCCGATGATGTCGGCAATCTTGTTGCTGGATTCGGAGATCGCCGCCATGGTCTCGACCGAGGCGCTGACGACGGTCCCGCCCTTGAGCGCCACATCGGAGGCGGAGATGGCGAGCTGGCTGGCCTGACGCGCGTTGTCGGCGTTCTGTTTGACGGTGCTGGTCAGTTCTTCCATCGAACTGGCGGTCTCTTCCAGCGAACTGGCCTGTTCTTCGGTGCGCTGGCTCAGATCCTGGTTGCCGGTGGCGATTTCGTTGGAGGCGGTGCCGATGGTATCGACCGCTTCGCGGATCCGAGACACCAGATCCTTGAGGTTGGCAACCGTGGTGTTGACCCCGGCCTTGGTCTCGCCGAAGAGACCGGGATAATCCTTGGTGATGGTCTGCGTCAGATCGCCTTCAGCCAGGGCCTGGGCAACCCGCATCACGTCTTTCAGACCCACCTCGGTCGTCTCGACCAGCAGATTGAGTCCTTCGGCAAGACGCTTGAAGAAGCCATCCAGTTCACTGGTTGCGATCCGGCTGGAGAAATCGCCGGCAACGGCACCCTCCACCAGTCTGCTGACTTCCTGCTCAATCTTCACCTCATCGGTGCGGTCATTCCACTCGATGACGGTACCAAGCCGGTTTCTGTCCTGATCCGAGATGGGATTGGCAACCAGGGCGAAGGTGCGCCCCCCGACCCGGATCTGCGTCCGGTGCGTGGTCTGCATGGCCTCCATCATACGCGTCTGATGCGAGGGATTTTTATGGAAGACATCAATGGTGGAGCCAATCAGACGCTCAGGATCGAAATTGGGCAGATCCCGGCGAATGTCCTGCGCGCCATGACGGAACATACCCAGCACGGCTGGATTGGCATAGATGATCTCGCCCCCCGGCTCGGACAGCATGACATTGGATGACACACTGTCGAGCGCGTAGCGAATCCGCAGATTTTCGGCGGCGACCCGCTTGGTCTCGCCGATATCGGCCTTGAGCTTGGCCTGCATGGCCGCCAGCCCCTTGAGCGCCAGACCCACCTCGTCGCGCCGGGTCGTGTCGATGTCCTGATCGTAATCACCGCTGCCGATGGCGACGAATTTCTCCACCAGGGTGCGCAAGGGGGGAATCAGGCTGATAAAGGTGAGGACACTGAGCAGGATAGCGATGAGGATCGCGAATGCAGATAACCAGATCACCTGCTGCGTGCCCCGATTGGCGAGCTCGACCGCTGTATTGGCCTGCGTTGCAGCGCGGGCCTGATTTCCGGCCACCATCTCCTCGGTGCTCTCGCCCATCCTGACCGACAGATCAAAGACGCGCGCCGCTTCGCGTCGATAGGCGTCCATCACCTCATCGTATGCGGCCGGATCCCGGGTCTCGATCAATGCCTGCAAAAAGGCGTCCAGCGCCACATAGGCATCCCGCCAGGCACGATAATCCTCCGACAGCCGGGCGAATTGCTGCTGTCCCTGTTCCGTCAGACGTGGCAGTTTCGAGAGCGCGTCGATGTTTTGCTCGATTTTTTGCCATGAGGCGGCACGCTGCTCCGCAATCTTTAACAATTGCTCCTTGTTCAGATAGGCATCGGTCTGCATCTGCGACTCGAAGGTTTGCGCCCGAATCACCACACGCTCGGTATCCAGTTGCGTCAGCGCCTTGATGGTCGGCAACCGATTGTCGCGAACCTGCTGCGCGTAGACCGACCACCTCTGAAAGCCGTCATAGGCCAGATAGCTGACGAAGGCCAGTGCCAAGATCAGGAGACCGCTCAAAAGGCCGATTTTGATGCTTGCCGAAAGATGATTGAACCAGCGCATAGGTGTTTACCGTCCAGGCTAAAAAACACCGGTGTCGCAATCGCAACACCGAATCAAAACGCCTAAACCGCGTCCAGAGTGAGAGGCTGAGTTTCGAGTCCATTCGATCTTTGGCGCATCCACGGCCCTTGGCTGGGACAGGATTTAAGATTTTATATTTTTCAATATCTTAAACCGCGCCAGATCAGACGGTCGTCGAGACTGCCAAGGTTGATCCACACCAAACATATCGCATAACGCACTGGGCGCGGTTTAATCAGAACTCAGACCAATCATTGTCGTCGGACTTGGCGACCGGCGGCGGACGATTCGCACGCGGTGCGGGAGCTGTCCTGGATTTCGCAGTTGTCTTGGCTGATGCCCGCTGGCGTGGCGCCAGGGCTGCGGAATGGGATTCGCTCATGGACCGCATGCCGCCCTGATCGAGCTTGAACACCGCCACCACCGAGGCCAGTTTCTGCGCCTGCTCCTCCAGCGATTCCGCCGCCGCCGCCGCTTCTTCCACCAGCGCGGCGTTCTGCTGGGTGACGTCATCCATCTGGATGATGGCCTGATTGACCTGTTCGATCCCCGACGACTGCTCATTCGAGGCCGCCGAAATCTCGGCCACGAGGTCGGTGACACGCTTGATCGATTGCACGATCTCGGTCATCCGCTGTCCGGCTTCGTTGACCTGCACCGTGCCGGCATCGACCTTGGCGACGCTGTCGCCAATCAGGGTCTTGATCTCTTTGGCGGCGTTCGCCGAACGCTGGGCGAGGTTTCTGACTTCGGCGGCGACCACGGCGAAGCCTCTGCCCTGCTCCCCGGCCCGCGCGGCCTCGACCGCTGCGTTGAGGGCGAGGATGTTGGTCTGGAAGGCGATCCCGTCAATCACGCCGATGATGTCGGCAATCTTGTTGCTGGATTCGGAGATCGCCGCCATGGTCTCGACCGAGGCGCTGACGACGGTCCCGCCCTTGAGCGCCACATCGGAGGCGGAGATGGCGAGCTGGCTGGCCTGACGCGCGTTGTCGGCGTTCTGTTTGACGGTGCTGGTCAGTTCTTCCATCGAACTGGCGGTCTCTTCCAGCGAACTGGCCTGTTCTTCGGTGCGCTGGCTCAGATCCTGGTTGCCGGTGGCGATTTCGTTGGAGGCGGTGCCGATGGTATCGACCGCTTCGCGGATCCGAGACACCAGATCCTTGAGGTTGGCAACCGTGGTGTTGACCCCGGCCTTGGTCTCGCCGAAGAGACCGGGATAATCCTTGGTGATGGTCTGCGTCAGATCGCCTTCAGCCAGGGCCTGGGCGACCCGCATCACGTCTTTGAGACCGACTTCGGTGGTGTCCGACAACTGGTTGAGCAACTGGGCGATGTCTTTGGCGAAGCCCTGTTTCCCGGCAAGATCGAGCTTGATGCTGAAGTCGCCCTGATTCGCGGCATCGACGATCCTGCGAATCTCGTTGACCACACCGGTCAGGGCGGTGACGGTGCCATTGACGCCCGTTTTAGTCTGACCGAACAGTCCCGGATAGTCTTTGGTGATGGTCTGGCTCAGATCGCCCGCCGCCAGTGCATTCGCGACGCGGGTCACATCCCTGAGACCGACATCCGTGGTTTCGGCCAGACGGTTGAGCCCCTCGGCGATCTCCCTGCCGAAACCGCTCTTGTCGGCGAGCTCCAGACGCCGGCTGAAATCGCCCTGGGTCGCCCCATTGACGATACCCGTGATCTCGCCCACCAGTCGCTTGAGCGATTCCTGCATCTGCTTGAGCGAGACCAGCAGGCTTGAGGTGTCACCCGGACGAGTGGCAATGGTATGTGAGAGATCGCCAGCGGCGACGGCCTGCACCATGGTGGCGGCATAATCCGGTTCGCCACCGAGCTGGCGCATCAGACCGCGCACGATCCAATAGCCGATCCCGATGCCGAGGATGAGCGCCAAAGCGGAAAGCAGTAACAGTTGAAAGGTCGCCGATGCCGCATTTTGCTGGGCATCCTGACCCTTTTGGTTCATCAAGTTCGTTTGATAGTCAATAAGCTCACCGATCACCTTGAGATAAGCGCTCTGCTTGTCGCGAATCGTCGTCAACAAGAATGTCTTGGCCTCGTCGCGCCGCCCCTCGCGCACCAGATTCAGAAAGCTGGTTTGCAGACCGACATAGTCACCCCGCGCATCGATGACAGCGGACAACAGTCTGACGCCCTCCTCCGAGGTAATGGTTTGCTTCAATTGATCCAGATTGGTGCTAATCGCGGCGCGCGCCTGATCAATACGCTCGATTTCGGATTGAATGGCGCCCGGATCGTCCAATAGCAGGGTGTTGCGCACCGCCCGCGCAACGACATTGACGCTATCGACGATCAGGTTGGCCTTGACTGTCTTGGGAAAATAATCATTGACGACCGAAGCAATATTTTCGTTGAGGCCATGGATCTTGCTGATCCCAATCAGGGCAATGAGCCCAAGCAATGTCAGAATGACGCCGAACCCCAGCCCCAAGCGCGTGGAAACCTTCATGCTGCCCATGTTTCTGTTCTCCAGTCGGATGATGGATAAGCCAGACGGCTGCGGTGCAACGACCGTCGCGATCACGCCACTATGCCAGGCCAGCCTGAGTCTGTTCGATCAGACCCATTTCGCTGCTGGACATGAGTTTTTCGATATCGACCATGATCACCATGCGCTCGTCGAGCGTGGTCAGACCATCGATGTAGGCGGTATCGAGCAGGGCGCCGAACTCGGGGGCCGGACGGATCTGGTCGCGCCCGAGCGCGATGACATCGGAGACCCCATCGACCACGACCCCCACCACGCGCCCGGCGATGTTGAGGATGATGACGACGGTGAACTGGTTGTATTCCACCTGTCCCAGATTGAATTTCAGACGCAGGTCGATGATCGGCACGATCACACCACGCATGTTGATCACGCCCTTGATGAAGTCGGGCGAGTTGGCGATTTTGGTGACAGCGTCATAGCCGCGGATCTCCTGCACCTTGAGAATGTCGAGTCCGTATTCCTCCGCGCCGAGGGTGAAGGTCAGATACTCTCGCGAGCCACTGGCGATCATGGCGGCCCCGTCTTTGCGTTCTTCGCTCATCGCTTCCTCCGCGAGGATAAACAAATGGACAGGATTAACAGGATTCACGGCAGGACAAAAAAGCAATGAAATATCCTGTCAGTCTTATGAAATCCTGTTAATCCCGTCTAATGAATCAACCAGCGCAGACCGGCTTATTTCCGGCTCAGTCGCGCCAGGGCGTCCACGTCCAGAATCATGGCGACCCGTCCGTCGCCCATGATGGTGGCGCCCGAAATGCCTTCCACCCGGCGGTAATTGGTCTCCAGACTCTTGATGACGACCTGATGCTGGGCCACCAGTTCGTCCACCAGCAGGGCGACCCGGCCCTCGTTGGTATCGACGATCACCAGGATGCCCTCCTCCTGACGGATGCGCTCGCCGCCAAGCTGGAAGATATCGTGCAGCACGACCAGCGGCAGATAGTCGCCGTTGACCTCCGCCAACTGACCCTTGCCGGACACCGTCTTGAATTGCTCGGCACGGGGCTGGATCGACTCCTGGATGGCGGTCAGCGGCAGGATGAAAATCTCCTCGCCCATGCGTACCGAGAGCCCGTCAAGGATCGCCAGCGTCAGCGGCAGACGGATGGTGATCTGGGTGCCGCGTCCGGGGCTGGAATCGATCTCGACCCGCCCGTTCATCTCATCGATATTGCGCCGCACCACGTCCATGCCCACGCCGCGCCCCGAGATGTCGGTCACTTTTTCGGCGGTCGAGAAACCGGCGGCAAAGATGAGCTGCCAGACCTCTTTGTCCGAGGGGTGCTCAGGCATGGGGATGCCCTGCTGGGCGGCCTTGGCGAGGAGTTTGTCGCGATTGAGCCCGGCGCCGTCGTCGCTGACCTCGACCACCACGCTGCCGCCGCGATGACTGGCGCGCAGGGTGATTTCGCCGGTCTCGGACTTGCCAGCCGCACGGCGGCGCTCCGGCAGTTCGATGCCGTGATCGATGCTGTTGCGCACCAGATGATTGAGCGGATCGGCCAGACGCTCGATCAGCCCCTTGTCGAGTTCGGTGTCCTCGCCCACGAGCCTCAGATTCACCTTTTTGCCCAGAGTGGCGGCGGTATCGCGCACCACGCGCGGGAAACGGTTGAAGACAAAGCTGATGGGCAGCATGCGGATCGACATCACCGCCTGCTGGAGATCGCGCGAATTGCGCTCCAGATTGGACAGACCGCTGAGGATACGCTCGTTGACGACCGGATCCAGCCCGGACGCGGATTCGGCCAGCATGGCGTGCGTAATGACCAGTTCGCCGACCAGATTGATGAGCTGATCGACCTTTTCGACACTGACCCGGATTGATGAGTCGGTCACGGCTGGACGCTTCACCGATTCGCTCGTGCGCTGGACGCCCGCTGTCGGGGGTGGCGCGCCGCTGTCGCCCGTGCCCGACGCGGCTGGCGGCGCCCTGTCGTCCGCCTGCTCGGATAAGCTCGGAGCGGGAGAGAAAAACCCATAGCCCTGATGGCTGTCAGCGCGATCCTGAGTGGCGACCGCCGCCACCTGTTCCATGCCGGGACTGCCGCCGAAGAGACCGAAGCCCTCGTGTTCCTGATCCAGCGCCTGCTCGCTCCCCGGTGCACCGTCAAAGAAGCCGAATCCGTCATCGTCTTCCTGCTGCTGCGAGCCGGCAGCCAGCGCCCGCTCGCTCCCCGGTGCACCGTCAAAGAAGCCGAACCCTGCGTCATCCTCAACCTGCTGACTGTCAGACAACGCGACCGCTGGCGTCTGCTCGTCGGGCAGGATGCGGATCTGCTGCGGATCGCAGACGAAGGCAAAGGTCTCGATGATCGCGGCCTGATCGAACCGGGTTGTCAGTCGCCAGCGGCAGCCGTCCGGCTGATCGGGAGCAAGCCGCGCGAAGGCGCCCAGTTCGGCCAGCGCGTCGGCCAGGGTCTGGAGATCTGAATCAGACTGGAGTTCGATGACATCCGGGCAGAATTCGATCCGCCAGACCGCCGCTTCCGCATTGAAATGAGACGGCAGCGACGCTGGCGCCGAGGCATCGGCATCAAGCTGCGCGAGCCGTTCCAGTCGGGCTGCGATTGCGGCGATGCGCGGATCGTCGTATTCGATTCCATCCTGATGCGCAGCCAACTGCGCCCGCAGCACATCGCCGGCCTGCAGGAAGGCATCGATCATCTCAGTGGTGGGCGACATCTCCTGCTTGCGCAGACGGTCGAGCAGGGTCTCCAGGACATGCGTCATCTGCGCCATGTCGGTAAAACCGAAGGTTCCGGCCCCACCCTTGATGGAATGCGCAGCCCGGAAAATGGCATTGAGCATTTCCAGGTCGGGTGACTCGACATCCAGATCCAGCAACAGCCCCTCCATCGCCGCCAGATGTTCGCTGGCCTCGTCGAAGAACACCTGATAGAACCGACTCATGTCGATGTTCATGCCCGTTCCTCTTGCTGGCGGTCAGATCCCCGGTTCAACCAATGACTTTGCGCACGACTTCGAGCAGTTTCTGCGGGTCGAAGGGCTTGACCAGCCAGCCGGTTGCGCCAGCGGCCCGACCCTGGGCCTTCATCGCATCGCTCGACTCAGTGGTCAGCATGAGAATTGGCACGGCGGCGTATTGCGGCAGGGCACGCAGTTGCTTGATGAGGGTCAGGCCGTCCATGCGCGGCATGTTCTGATCGGTGAAGATGAGGCTGAAACGACCGGCACGGGCCTTGTCGAGGCCGTCCTGGCCGTCGTTCGCCTCGGTCACGCTGTAGCCGGCCTCCTTCAGGGTGAAGGACACCATCTGGCGGATGGACGCGGAATCGTCCACGGTTAGAATTGTCTTGGACATTGCTGCGCCCTGAAAATCGAAAATCGCGTTGATTCTGATGTTGAGATTGCCCGCACAGGTTCAATCTCGCGCCTGATGATCACTTTATAAAACCACGTCCAGCAGGTATTCCATGTGTTTGCATTGGCCCGGTCTCTTTCGAGCAACGGACCTCAGAGCAGTCGCGGTTTGGGTCACTGCATCGCAGCCGATGCTCACTCTAACCCGAGTGACGGGGGAACAGCTAGTGCAGCACCCTGAGAAACCCCGAGGCCGGTCGTTGTCGTAATCGAATATTCGCAAGCCGACGACGATGATTACGACAACGACAACGATCGGAGACGGTCTCGGAACATCTGCCCTGGTCATACATGCCCGATCACATTCCAGCATCTGCAACCCGTCACTACGCTTCGTTGACATTCTGCATGCGACACAGCATGAGCATGACGATGCACTTGCGGTCTCTTTTGTTTTTCCGGTAGCCTTTGAATCGATGCTGAGGCGGACGCGGCGAGCAGGAACTGCCTCAATCCCGAAGCCGCAGCGGCGCACGCGCCCTTCTCATCTCCGATGTTTCAACGATCTCCCATGGCCCTGCCGGGTTTCCAGACGCGCCGCGCCGCTCGCACACATTATGTTTGAAGGGTTTCTGGCGGTGTCTCGCGCATGATCAAGGAAAAAGACTACGGCATCCTCGTCGTCGATGACGAACCCACCAATGCGCGGTTGCTGACCTGCATGTTGCGCGACCACTATGCCGTGCGCGAGGCTTACAGTGGCGCCGAGGCGCTGCAGATCGCCCGCAGTGACGACAAACCGGCACTGATTCTGCTTGATGTGATGATGCCTGACATTGACGGCTTCGAGGTTTGCCGACAGCTCAAGGCCGAGAACGAGACCAAGGACATCACCGTCATCTTCGTGACCACCCTGAGCGAAAGCGCCGCCGAGGAGATCGGCCTCAATCTGGGCGCGGTCGATTATCTCACCAAGCCGGTGCGGATGCCGATCCTGCGCGCCCGGGTGCGCAATCACATGAATCTGCGCAAACAGGCGGATATGCTGGAGGCGCTGTCCTACATCGATGGTCTGACCCATGTTTACAATCGCCGCCGCTTCGACGCCGCGCTCCTGGCAGAATGGCAGCGCGGGCGCCGGCTGTCACGACCGCTCGCCATCGTCATGATCGATTTCGATCATTTCAAGGCGCTCAACGATCATTATGGGCACGGCACCGGCGATGCCTGTCTGCAACAGGGCGCCACCGCACTGGCCGCGTCGCTGAGACGACCGACCGATCTCCTGGCGCGCTATGGCGGTGAGGAATTTGTCGCGCTCCTGCCGGACACCGACCTCGTCGGCGCCTGTGTCATGGCCGAGACCATGCGGCAGGCGATCAAGGCGCTGCGTCTGCGGCACGAATACTCCCCGACCGCCAGTCACGTCACCATCAGTCTCGGCGTGGCCTCGATGACGCCGACCGCCGCCTGCGAGGCGCAGCATCTGCTGCAACTGGCTGACCGCGTCCTCAATCAGGCCAAGAGCGAGGGACGCGACCGCATCGGTGTCGCACGACTGGACGACGCAATCGACATGAGCTGGCCAATCTGATGCTGACCAATCACTGCATGAATCATGAAACCCCACCCTCATCCCCGCTTGCGCCACCGCTGCCGACCCGTCCCGGTGAACGTCTGCTGTGGGGCCGGCTCGCGGGCGCCGGGGCGGCGCTCGCCATCGCCAGCGCCGCACGGCGTCATACCGGACTCATCCTCGCCATCGTCGAGGATGTGCAGTCCGCCGCCCGTCTGCGCGCCGAACTCGGATTCTTTCTGGCCGGCAGCAACCTGCCGCTGCTCGTCTTCCCGGATTGGGAGACCCTGCCCTACGATGTCTTCTCGCCCCTGCCGGAGCTGGTCTCGGAGCGCCTGCTGACCCTGCATCGTCTGCCCGGCCTGACCCAGGGGGTGCTGGTGGCGCCGGTCGGCACCCTGATGCAGCGCCTGCCACCGCGCGATTATGTGGACGGTCAATCGCTGGTCCTGGCGGTCGGCGACCGGCTGGATCTGGACGCCACCCGCCGCCGGCTGGAGCGCGCCGGCTATTCCTGCGTCTCCCAGGTCATCGGTCACGGCGAATACGCGGTGCGCGGCTCGCTGCTGGATGTCTTTCCGATGGGGAGCGAGACACCGCTGCGCATCGATCTCTTCGACCGCGAGGTCGAGAGCATCCGCACCTTCGACCCCGAGACCCAGCGATCGCAGGAGAAGATCGAACGCATCCGGCTGCTGCCAGCGCGCGAGTTTCCGCTCAACGAGGAGGCCATCGCCGGCTTCCGCCAACGCTATCGCGCCAGCATCGAAGGCGATCCGCAGAACAGCCTCATTTATCGCGAGGTCTCGGAGGGACGCACCCCCGGCGGGCTGGAATCCTGGCTGCCGCTCTTTTTCGAGCAGACCGCGACCCTTTTCGACTATCTGCCCGAGGGTGTGCTGGCGCTGGAGTCGGACGCCTGCCGCGACACGGCGACACGCTTTTTCGCCGATGTCGGTCAGCGTTACGAGCAGCGGCGGCATGACATCGAGCGCCCGCTGCTGCCGCCCAACCGGCTCTATCTCTCGCCTGATGAACTCGCGGGCGCATTCAACCGGCTCTCCGGCGTGCGCTATCAGGGGCCGGAGATCGGCGAGCGGCGCAGGGGCTATGCCGATGTCTGCAACTTCGCCACTGCCACCCTGCCCCCGCTCGCCATCCAGGCCCGCGCCGCGCAACCGGCGCAGGCGCTCAAAGACTTCCTCGCCACACCGGATCAACGGGTGCTGTTCGTCGCCGAAAGCACCGGACGGCGCGAGCTGCTGGCCGAACATCTGGCCGGTTTCGCGATCCGCGCCAGACCGGTCGCGGGCTGGCAGTCCTTTCTCGACGGCGATCAGGCAGTCGGGCTGACAGTCGCGCCGCTGGAACAGGGTCTGCTGCTGGAACAGGCCGGCATCGCCCTGATCACCGAGACCCAGCTTTACGGCGAACGGGTGCGTCAGGAGCGCCGCCGCCGCGCCCGCGAGCGCGACAGCGACGCCATCGTCCGCAATCTCACCGAACTGACCGAAGGGGCGCCAGTCGTCCACGAAGAGCACGGCGTCGGGCGCTATCTGGGACTGCAAACGCTGGATGTCGGCGGGACGACCACCGAATTCCTGACGCTCGAATACGCTAATGGGGACAAGCTCTATGTCCCGGTGTCGTCGCTGCATCTGATTTCACGCTATACCGGCGCCTCACCTGAGAACGCCCCGCTGCATCGGCTCGGCGGCGATCAATGGGATCGGATTAAGCGCAAAGCGGCGCAGAAGGCCCACGATGTTGCCGCCGAACTGCTCGACATCTACGCCCGCCGTGCTGCTCGCGAGGGCGTGGCCTTTCCGGACGGCGGCGATGACTATGCGGCCTTCGCCGCCGCCTTCGCCTTTGAGGAGACGCCCGACCAGCAGCGCGCCATCGAGGCGGTCATTGCCGACATGGCCGACCCCAAACCGATGGATCGCGTGGTCTGCGGCGATGTCGGTTTCGGCAAGACCGAGGTCGCCATGCGCGCCGCCTTCATGGCGGTCAATGGGGGCCGTCAGGTGGTGGTGCTGGTGCCGACCACCCTGCTCGCCCAGCAGCACTTCGAGAACTTCTCCGACCGCTTCGCCGACTGGCCGGTGAAGGTCGAGAGTCTGTCGCGCTTTCGCACCGCCAAGGAGCAGAAGGTCATTCTGGACGGTCTGGCCGATGGCACGCTCGACATCGTCGTCGGCACCCACAAACTGTTACAACCGAGCATCAAATTCAAGAATCTGGGACTCGCCATCATCGACGAGGAACACCGCTTCGGTGTGCGCCACAAAGAACAGCTCAAGAATCTGCGCAGCGAGGTGGACATTCTCACCCTCACCGCCACACCCATTCCGCGCACGCTCAATATGGCCATGTCCGGAATGCGCGATCTCTCGATCATCGCCACCCCGCCGGTCGAGCGTCACCCCATCAAGACCTTCGTCAGCGCCTGGAACGACGCACTCATCCAGGAGGCCGTGCTGCGCGAGCTGAAACGCGGCGGGCAGGTCTATTTCCTGCACAACGAGGTCGAGACCATCGAGAATCAGGCGCAGAAGCTGGAGACGCTGATCCCCGAGGCGCGGGTCCAGGTCGCACATGGTCAGATGCGCGAACGCGACCTAGAGCGGGTGATGCGCGACTTCTACCACCAGCGTTTCAATGTGCTGGTCTGCACCACCATCATCGAAAGCGGCATCGACGTGCCGAGCGCCAACACCATCGTCATCAACCGCGCCGACAAACTGGGACTGGCGCAACTCCACCAGCTACGCGGACGGGTCGGACGCTCGCATCACCGCGCCTACGCCTATCTCATCACCCCGCCGGCCAAGACCATGACCGCCGACGCCAAAAAGCGCCTGGAGGCCATCGAATCCATGGAAGACCTGGGCGCGGGTTTCACCCTCGCCACCCACGATCTGGAGATCCGGGGCGCGGGCGAACTCCTGGGCGACGAACAATCGGGTCAGATCACCGAGGTTGGCTTTACCCTCTACATGGATCTGCTGGAACGTGCCGTGCAGGCGCTCAAGGCCGGACGCACCCCCGAACTGGACCGCCCGCTCGATCATGGCACCGAGATCGATCTCGGCCTCCCCGCCCTTCTCCCCAGCGACTATCTGCCCGATGTCCACGCCCGTCTGGTGATGTACAAACGCATCGCCAGCGCCCGCGACCGCGATGAACTGCGTGAACTGCAAGTGGAGATGATCGACCGTTTCGGTCTGCTGCCCGAACCGGCCAGAAACCTGCTGGAGATCACCGAACTCAAGCTGACCGTCCAGCCGCTCGGCATCCGCAAGATCGAAGCCGGCCCGGCCAGCGGACGCATCCTTTTCGATGAATCGACCCGCATCGACCCTGCGAATCTCATCCGGCTGATTCAGACCAGGCCGAAGGAATTCAAGCTGGAGGGCGGGGACAAACTCAAATTCTTTCGGGACATGGCCGAGCCCGCACGACGCATCCTGGAGGTGCGGCAGGTCATAGAGCAACTGACCGGATAGGCAGGGTCTGGCCGCCTGCATCGCGACCATCAGCCCAATCCTCGCCTGTGGTCATCGCCGGTCTGGATATGATCTGAAACCTAAGCGATGGCCGCCGCCATCCACACCTCCAGTTGCTCAATCGGCATGGGGCGGGCGAACAGAAATCCCTGGGCCTCCTGACAGCCCATCTCCCGCAGACTGCGGTGCTGCGCCTCGTTCTCCACCCCTTCAGCGATCATGCCCAGGCTGCACTGATGCCCCAGGGCAAGGATGATCTGCGCGATGCTGCCGGTGGGATTCGAGCGTTCCAGCTCCTCAATGAAGGAGCGATCAATCTTCAGACGGTCAATCCTGAGCTGCCTGAGCACATTCAGCGACGAATAGCCGGTGCCGAAGTCGTCAATGGCGATGGCAACGCCAAGACGCCGGATGTCAGCCAGTTTGGCAGTGATCGCATCGATTTGCTCCATGGCAATCGACTCGGTCAATTCCAGCTCGACCTGCGCGGCGGCAACCTGACAGTCAGCGAGCACGCGCTCCAGCATGGGGACAAAGCCGGGTTCGCGAAACTGCGCGTGCGAGACATTGATCGCCATCCGAAACCCGGCGTACCCCAGTTCGGTCAGACGATGGAGCTGCTGGCAGGCGGTTCGGAGCACCCATTCGCCAAGCGGGACGATCAGACCCGACTGTTCGGCGAGCGGGATGAACTGGTCCGGGGGAATCCAGTGTCCATCGTCGCTCTGCCAGCGCAGCAGCGCCTCGGCGCCGACCGGCCTGCCGCTGACCAGATCGATCTGAGGCTGAAAAACGAGCGAGAGCCGCTCGGCGGAGAAGGCGGCGCGCAGATCGGTCAGCATCCGCATGCGCGCGTGTGCCGCCTTGCTGAGGGCGTCCGAAAAATAGCTCGCCTTGCCGCGACCGAACCGCTTGCCCTGCTTGAGCGCGATACTGGCGTCCTTGAGCAGTTCCCCACCCCGCACCGGGCTGCCGTTCAGGCGGATCAGGCTGCTGGTAGCCGCAATACGGAGCGTTTCGCCCTGCACCATCAGAGGGGCGGCAAACACCTGCTCAAGACGATCCGGATTGAGATCGTCCTGTGGTCCGAGCAGACCGAAGGCGTCGCCAGCGACCCGGGCCAGAATGACGCGCGGTCCAAGGGTCTGCGCCAGTCGGGCGGCGACCGCCTGGAGCACCAGATCGCCAAAGCGATGATCAAGCGCGAGGGCGATGGCGGCAAAGTCGTCGAGATCCAGCAGCGCCAGGGTCATGTCCGGCTCGGCGCCTCTTTCCTCAATGAGCTGGATGAAGCGGTTGCGGTTGGGCAGACGCAGCAACTGATCGTGATAGGCCAGATCGAAGAGCTGGCTGTGCAGCAGGACGTTCTCAAAGCCGACCGAGACATTGGCGCAGAACACCTCCAGCAGCTTGCGATCCAGCGGATCGGGTTCGCGCGCAATATCGAGATAGGCGGCCATGCCGCGCGTCTCGCTGACATTGAAATACAGACAGATGCCATGGTCGAAGGTGTGCCGCCTGCTCAGCAGACATCGCCGCAGGGCGTCACGCACCGGCGCCTCGGGCAACCCCTGCAGGGGACGGTGGATCGTCTCCCGATAACGCCCTGCGGCGGCAATGACCAGCGGCGACTCGTCGGCGAAGGGGCTGGAAGAGGATGCGCAGATCAGACCTTCCGGGGCGATATTCAGCAGGGCGCAGACCTGAATCACCACCCCCTCGGCAAACTGTTGCAGGGCGCGCAGCCGGTTCAGACCGGTGCTGGCCTCAACGATCAGTTCCAGACCGCGCCGGTTCAGCTCGATCTGGCGAATCTGCCAGTAGGAGCGGATGGCAGCGGTCAGGCTGGTGAAGAGACGTATCCGCGTCAGCTCGGATTTGGTCCGGTAATCGTTGATGTCATAGGCGCGAATGGTCTCGATCTCCGGCGCATAGCCGGGTTGGCCGGTTCGCAGCACGATGCGGACGGAATGGTCGCCGAGCTCGTCACGAATCCGCCGGACGAGTTGCAGTCCGGCGTCGTCTGATTCCATGATCACATCAAGCAGGATGACCGCCAGATCCGGGGTGCGCTCCAGAATGACGTAGGCCTCCTGGGCCGAATAGGCATGGAAAAAACACAGGGGGCGACCTTCGATCACCAGATCGCGCAGGATCAGCATGGTCGCCTCATGGACATCGGCATCGTCATCAACGATCAGGATGCGCCAGGGATCGACGGATGCGGAAGGCATGCGGTCCAGGGGGTCGTCGATAAACTGGACGGCATCGTCACCCAGGGAAAGTGCATCGCTCATCGGTTATCCCGTTCGACTGATCGTTAGAGGAGGATCCGGTCGCGTGCCGGGGTTCGCGCCTCGCTCCGCTGGCATTGGCAGCCCTGCTACCGCAGGAGGGGCGATCAAGGGTAAGTCAATGTCGAATGCCGTGCCCTGGCCGGGAACGCTCCGAACCTCGATCATGCCGCCGAGCAGCCCTGTCACGAGATTGTAGACGATGTGCAGTCCCAGACCGCTGCCGCCCTGACCGAGGCGCGTGGTGAAAAAAGGATCGAAAATCCGGCCGAGATTGGCCGGATCGATCCCGCTGCCGTCGTCGCTGACCCGGATGCGGACATGGCCGGGAACGACGGAGTGGGCCTCGATACGGATACGGCCCTCCGTGCGCCCCTCGAAGGCGTGAATCAGCGCGTTCTGGATCAGATTCATGAGGATCTGGCCGAGCGGCCCGGGGAAACTGTCCAGCCGCAGGTCTGGCGCAACACTCACCTCCAGGGTCGCCGGCGAACGCCGCAGGCGTGGCTGAAGGGCCAGGGCGATCTCCCGCGTCACCTCATCCAGGGCAAAGGTGCGACGCTGATAGCTCGCCTGATCCACGGCCACCTGTTTGAAACTGCCGATCAGTTCCGCCGCGCGCTCCAGACTGCGCTGCATGATGTTCGTGTTCTCGCGCACCGTATCGACAAAGCGTTGTAGGGCGGAACGGGTCAGCCCCGCCGTCATCTGCGCGCTGAAGCTGCGCTCCTGATCGGCCAGGGTGCTGGCCAGCATCACGGCGTTGCCGATCGGCGTATTCAATTCATGGGCAATGCCGGCCACCAGATCACCCAGCGCCGCCAGTTTTTCGGACTGCACCAGCTCGGCCTGAGCCCGTTCCAGTTGCGCCAGGGTCTCGCGCAGATCGCGCGTGCGTTCGGCCACGCGCTGTTCCAGCCCGGTATTCTGCTCGGCGATATGTGCGCGCGCCTGCCCGAGTTCCCGGTTGAGCTTCGCCAGCCGCCGGTTCCAGACCAGCACCGCCCACAGCATGGTCCCGGCAATGCCGACGACCCCAGCGACGATTTTCCACATCAGGACATAATCGAACACCTTCTCGTAACGGATCGAAAGCCAGCGATTGACGATAGCCTGACGCTGCGCTTGAGGAAAGGCATCGATCGCGGACTGAAAGATTTCCCCCAGCAACGGCTCGTCGCTGCGGGTGGCAATCGACAGGTTCCAGGAAAGGTTCTGGGTGTCTTCGAGTTGTCCGGCGACCTTCATGTCCTGGACTTCCTGAGTCTGGATACGATAGGCGATTGCCGGCAGTGCATCGATAAAACCGAACAGCCGGCCCTCCTGGACCTCTCTGAGCCCCTGCTCGATATTGGCGACCTCCCGCAGACGGATGCCGGGATAGCGCGCCTTCAGGGCGTCGATCAGCGCGTAGCCCCGGGAAATGCCGAAGGTCTCTCCCAGCACGGATTCGAAATCGTTGATGAATACCTGATGGGTCTGGGTCGCGATCACCGAGCGTAACGAGAGATAGGGCGTCGTGAAATCCAGGAAGGCGCGCCGGGCGGGAGTTGCCATCGCGGCGGGCAGCAGATCGCAGCGTCGCTCCCTGACCAAGGCGAGTGACTCATCCCAGGTCGTGGTTGGCGTCAGCACGATCTTCGTTTCAAGCATCTCCGCGAGACGGGCGAACACATCGGCGACCATGCCTTCGTGGACGCCATCCGGGCTGATGCGCTCCACGGGCATCCAGTCGGGATCGACGCACATCCTGAGCGGGCCTTTGCGGCGGAGGTAGTCGATCTGCTGGGGCGAGAGTGCGACACGCCCGACCTGTCGGTCTGACTCGCCAAACCACTTCTCCTGCAGGCGCCGGATCTGGTCCGGCGTCAGCGACGCCAGCGCCTTGTCGAGGATCGACTGGAACAGCGGCCAGTCCTTGCGGGTCGCGATATAGAGCGCGGAGAACTCACCCCCCTTGTCTTCCTGGCTCCATATCCCCTGGACCTTCAGGTTGACATAGCCCGAGTGGGCGATGTGATGGTTCAGGACGTTGGCAAAATCGGTCGTAAAATCGGCCTGTCCACGGCTTACGGCCGCGATGGACTCGCCGATGCCAGCGGTCTCAATGATCCTGAATCTGTTGCCGAAGCGTTTTTTCAGCAGTTCGGTCTGTTCCCATCCTTTGGGAGAGGCCGCCACGGAACCGAAGAGATCGGCGATGGACTGGACCGCCGGGTGATCCCGACGGGTCAGGAACTGGTTGGCGCCCTGCACAATGGGTGACGAGAAGGTCGCACAGTCCAGCAGTTTCAGGGGTTTATCGGCGGGATGCAGCAGATCGATCCGGCGGGCGCACAACAGATCGACCAGTTCGTCCCAGGTTTCGCCCTGCACGAACTCGAAGGTCACACCGATCCGCTCCGCCAGCAGATTCATGAGATCGACTGAATAGCCCTGCGGCATCCCGTGCGCGAAAAAATCGTAGGGCGGCCAGTCGAGTTCGTTACTGACACGCACCACCGGATGGGCCTGGAGAAAGGCGCGCTCGGCCTCAGTCAACGCGAGCGTCGAGGCGGGTACTGATTCGGCAGCGGGCGCCGCCCCGGCCCTGAACAGCGTCTCCCCGATCCGTCGCAGCCGGTCCGCATCCATGCTGCCCAGCGGATACACATTCAACCGCATGAACCTGACGGTCTCCCAGGCATTGAATTCCAGCCCGGCATCGGTTTGCGGGGAGACCGTCCGCAGCGGCTCATGAGCCGCAAGCGACGGAGAAACAGCCAGCAGAATGGAAAGCAGCAGAGGCAACAGCATGCGGATCACAGGGGGCTCTGATCGGTTCGCTATTCGCAGAGCCGAGGCGTCAGGACAGACTTGATGGTGGAATCGTCAAAAAAGAATCGTTCGACTGACGGTGAACAATAGCACGGTATCGCCAGACGCATCGCTCAACGTCGTCCCGCTCACGCCAAGCGCGAAATCAAAACCGGCGTAGCTGGTTTGATTCATGACCTGCCAGTGCAGATAGTGATCCCGGTCGCCATCCCAGGCAAAGCGATTGGCATCCAGGCTGGTTGACCGGTCAAGCTGTGTCCTGATCGTCCAGCGGTCGTTGATCTTGAAATCCCTTTGCAGCATGACAACGATATGCCCGACATCCAGACCGGAATAATCGTGGCTGTACCAGGTATTCAGGTTGAAACCCAGGATCCCCAGTTTGAGATAGGCTTCCGGATAATTGCTGTCCGCGCTGTCGCTGCCGCCATGATAGCTATAGTAGGCAAGACCGGCATCGACCGAATAGCCGGGGCGGAACTCGAAGCGATACCCCAGATAGCCGTCCACTTCCGCCTTGGTATCGTTGCCAAAATCGACGTTCGATGCCCAGATGCCTGCATAGGCACCCGATGCCCCAGACCAGTCCAGACTGGCCTGGGCCGCCGGCTGATGATCGGTTTGGGTCACGCCGTTGAAAAGATAATCGCTGGCGCCGGTGACGGTCGCGGACCAGTCCGCCTGCGTCGCGCTGGAGCACCCGGCGATGATCAGCGCCACAAGGATTCGTGTCTTCATGGGGTCAGACCCTGAGCAGATTGAGTTGATCGTCGAGCGTCTGGATGGCGCCATGGGTCGCCTGGGCCGCCGTTTCGGAGACCTGCGCCAGATGTGCCAGATCGCGCGCGGCATCACCGATGGCGGTGAGGCTGCGATTGATCTCTTCGCTGACCTGACTCTGTTCCTCGGCGGCCGTGGCCACCTGCAGGACATGGCTGTCGATCCGCTTGACGCCCAGCACGGCGCGATCAAGCAGTTCCGCGCTGCGCTGCGTGAAGGTCAGGGTCTGCTCCATCTCGCTGCGGCTGCTGTGAAGCAGTTGCTCCGCCTGTCTGACATCGCCCTGAAGCCCCTTGATCAGTGCGTCCACATCCTTGGTCGATTCCTGGGTGCGGGTGGCCAGATGCCGAACCTCCTCGGCGACCACGGCGAAGCCCCGCCCCTGCTCGCCCGCCCGCGCGGCCTCGATCGCCGCGTTGAGCGCGAGCAGATTGGTGCGTCCGGCGATTTCGCGGATCGTCTCCAGAATGCCATCGATTGCCTGGCTGCGCTCGGCGACCTGACGCATCTGAGCGGTGGCATCCTCGACCGAGCGCGACAGCAGGCCCACCCGATCCTGGGTGCCGTTGAGCGCCTGCTGGGTCTGATCGATATGTTCCGCCGCCTCACAGGACGCCGCCGCCGACTGGTTGGCGAGATTCGCCACCTCGCTGGCGGTGCTCGACATCTGGGTCATGGCGGTCGCAACGCTGTCGATCTGGGTATTCTGGGTCGCGGTGGCCTGTCCGACCTGACGGGCATAGTCGCTCAGGTCGGCGGAGTGCCCGGACAGGGTCTGACTCTGCTCCTTCATGACCAGAATCATCTGGCGCAGCTTGTCGATGAAGCGATTGATGTTCTTGCTCAGATCGATCAACTCGACATGATGGTCCACCATGACTTTGACCGTCAGATCGCCTTCCGCTGAGGCCAGCGCCCGCATGCCCTGGGCAAGCTGCGCCAGCGGCTGCGTGATGGTGCGCATCAGGATCACGATGACGATCAGCCCCAGGACAGTCATGACGGCGGCCCCGGCCGCCAGTTCAAGGATCGCCGTGCGGGTGTCGGCGCGCAGCTCCTGCTCCAGTGCATGCGCGGCAGCAAGAATGTCGGCCTCCGCCACCGAGATGGACAGCGTCCAGGAGGCGTTCGCGATGGGAATCGTCAGACTGTGGAGCCAGCGGTCGCCACTTTTGCTCTGACCGGGGGTCATGATGGCGGTCGCCAGTTCCGGCGCGACATCGCTCAGACGCTTGCCGAGCTGACCCGGAAAACGTGTCGAGGCGGCGATCAGCCCCTGATGACTGACCAGGATCAGATCGCCCTTATCACGAAACAGCCGTTTGGCAATCGCCTCGGCGGCGGTCTGAAGGGCCGAGAGATTGATGTCCATGCCGACCACGCCGATGAATCGCTGACCGAGGACAAGCGGCAGGGTCAGGCTGGTCATCAACTCTTCGTAGCCGGGTTTGATTTCATAGAGGTAGGGGTTGGTGATACAGGTCTGCTGACGCTCCTTCGGGCAGAGATACCACTCGGCCTCGCGCTGACCGTATTCATTGAGCGTTTCGATATATTTCACGCCCGGATCTTCGGTTTCATGAAAGACGAGCGAATCGCCCTCGCGCGTGAAATAGATCTCGATGGTGCCGGTATTCGAGCTGTGGGACAGATTCCCCGCGTATTCGCTGTCCCTGCCGTCATAGCCATTCGGCTCGAACTGCGCGTAGACCGAACTGACAAAGGGGTTGCTCTCCAGGGTATTGAGCACCATCCGTTTCAACTGATCCCGATCATAGGGTGTCGTACCGTCCGCACCGAGCGCCGAGCGCGCGATCTGCTGTTGCAGGACCGAGACGCTTGCGATGGTCGAAGCCAGCAGCCGCTGGATTTCCTGGCTGGTGCCCAGCGCCGTCTCGCTCATGATCTCTTCGGCCTGCTGCGAGAGGTTGAGCGTCATGGAGTCGGTCGCGGTCTGGACCGAGGTGCGAAAGATCAGGGTCGCGAGCACGATGATCACGACCGCCGTGAGCACCAGGATCATCCCGGTGACCAGCAACAGTTTGAGACGCAGGCTGAGGGTTTGCATGTCGGATTGATCTCGTTCAAGAATCTCCATCACGACACAGCGGCGTGCTGGAAAATCAGTCAGTCATATCCGATCAAGCGGCCCTTCCTAATCGGGATGCGGAAGCATACCCGCCGATCATGAAGGGGACGTTAAGACACGGCACCGCACGATGCTGTCCCCACAGAAGCCTTACGAACCGCCAATGGCTCAGTACGCCGGTCTGCACGCAAGACCGAGGCGGATCCTGCGAGCGGACGCATCCTCACCATGCTTACCCTTCAGCAAACCCCGCCGCCTTGACCACCCGATCGATCTCAATCAGGGTCGCGAGCAAATCGCGCATCCGGTCCAGGGGCCAGGCATTGGGTCCGTCGCTCAGGGCGCGGTCGGGGTCGGGGTGGGTCTCCATGAAGAGCCCGGCGATGCCAGCCGCAACGGCTGCACGCGCCAGTACGGGGACGAATTCGCGCTGACCGCCCGAGCATGTCCCCTGACCGCCCGGCAACTGCACCGAATGGGTGGCATCGAAGACCACCGGACAGCCGGTCTCGCGCATGACCGCGAGCGAGCGCATGTCGGAGACCAGATTGTTGTAACCGAATGAGGCGCCGCGCTCACAGACCATGATGCGATCATTGCCGGTCGCGCGCGCCTTCGCGACCACATGCTTCATGTCCCAGGGGGCAAGGAACTGGCCCTTTTTGATGTTGACCGGTTTGCCCTGACTGGCGACCGACTGGATGAAATTGGTCTGACGGCAGAGAAAGGCCGGCGTCTGGAGCACATCGACCACATCGGCGACCTCGCCGAGCGGGGTGTCCTCGTGCACGTCGGTCAGGACCGGCACGCCGATGGTTGCGCGCACCGACCCCAGGATGCGCAGCCCTTCCTCCAAACCTGGCCCGCGAAAGCTCGCGCCGGACGAACGATTGGCCTTGTCGAACGAAGACTTGTAGATGAAGTGGATGCCGAGCGCCTCGGTCATCTCCTTCAAGGCGCCGGCCGTCTCCTGCGCCAGAGTCTCGCTCTCGATGACACAGGGTCCGGCGATGAGGAAGAGTGACCGGTCGAGACCGACATCGAAACCGGCCAGGGGCATCATGCCGGGTCGTCTCCAGTCAGTTCATGCTGTGCCAGCGCGGCGCGCACGAAGCCTTCAAACAGCGGATGACCGTCGCGCGGGGTGGAGGTGAATTCGGGATGGAACTGGCAGGCGATGAACCAGGGGTGATCCGGGATCTCGATGATCTCGACCAGCCGGTTGTCGAGCGACCAGCCGGAGAAACGCATGCCGGCATCCTTCATGGCGTCGAGATACGCATTGTTGAACTCGTAACGATGCCGATGACGTTCGCGCACCTGTGGCTGACCGTAGACCGCGCGCGCCAGACTGCCGGGCTCCAGCCGGCAGTTCTGTCCGCCGAGCCGCATCGAGCCGCCGAGGTCGTCGCCCTCGGAGCGGGTCTCGACCCGGCCCTGCTCGTCGCGCCATTCGGTGATGAGTGCAATGACCGGATGCGGGGTCTGACTGTCGAATTCGGTGCTGTGCGCCCCCTCTAGGCCGGCCATGTGACGGGCATATTCGATCACGGCCACCTGCATGCCGAGACAGATTCCGAGATAGGGTACCCGCTTCTCGCGCGCATACTGGACAGTCGCGATCTTGCCCTCGATTCCCCGCTCACCGAAGCCACCTGGCACCAGAATGGCATCCAGACCGTCGAGACAGGCCGTACCCGACTGCTCGATCTCCTCCGAATCCACATAGAGAATATCGACCTGCGTCTTGGTGTGAACCCCCGCGTGGGCCAACGCCTCGGAGAGCGATTTATAGGCCTCGGTCAGGTTCATGTACTTGCCGACCATACCGATGCGCACCCGCTGCGCCGGATGATCGAAGCCGTCCAGCACACGATCCCATTCGCTGAGATCGGCCTCGGGAATATCCAGGCGGAACTGGCGCGCCACCAGCTCATCAAGGCTCTGGGCGTGAAGCAGATGCGGGATGCGGTAGATGTTGTCAGCGTCGATGGCCGAGATGACGGCCTTCTCGGAGACGTTGGTGAAGAGCGCGATCTTGCGCCGCTCCTCGTCCGGCAGCAGCTTCTCGGCGCGGCAGAGCAGGATGTCGGGCTGGATGCCGATTGAGCGCAGTTCCTTGACCGAGTGCTGGGTCGGCTTGGTCTTGATCTCGCCGGCAGTACGGATATAGGGCACCAGGGTGAGATGCATGAACAGCGAGTTTTCCGGACCCTCCTCCACCCGCATCTGGCGGATCGCCTCCAGAAAGGGAAGCGACTCGATGTCGCCGACGGTGCCGCCGATCTCGACCATGGCGATGTCGGCGCCCTCGGCCCCGAGCCGGATGCTCTGTTTGATCTCGTCGGTGATGTGCGGGATCACCTGCACGGTGCGGCCCAGATAATCGCCCCGGCGCTCCTGGCGGATCACGCTCTCGTAGATCTGGCCGGTGGTGAAATTGTTGTTGCGACCCATGCGGGTGCGCAGAAAACGCTCGTAATGACCCAGATCCAGGTCGGTCTCGGCACCGTCGTCGGTGACATAGACCTCACCATGCTGAAAGGGGCTCATGGTGCCCGGATCGACGTTGATATAGGGATCGAGCTTGATCATGGTGACCTTGAGGCCACGCGCTTCGAGCAGGGCAGCCAGCGAGGCCGAGGCAATGCCTTTGCCCAGCGATGAAACAACACCGCCGGTAATAAAAATAAACTTGGTCATAGAAAATCAGTCAGGAGGGTCGAGGGCGGTGCCCGATAGCCCCGGCAAGCTACCAAAATCGCCGCAACTCATCAATCCGCTCACGCACTCGACCCAGTGCTCCGCCGGTCTGGCCGATGACGATTCGCACACATCTTTACCGCCTTGTCATCCGGCATGAATCCGGTTACAAAACGATTATTCTTGATCCAGATCAAATGGCGGCCAAACAGCGAGCCGCCTCCAACCCGGAGAGCGGTGTCTTGAGCCAGCATAAAGTGATCTCCCTGGAAACACTTCGGGTCGCCTGCAAAAACTGTTCGCTCTCGTCGTTATGCCTGCCGATGGGTCTGTCTCCAGAGGACACGGAACGTCTTGACGACATCGTCAGGCACGCGCGTCCGTTGCACCGCAATGATTTCCTGTTTCGTGCCGGCGACCGGTTCCGTTCGCTGTATGTCGTCAAGACCGGCGCCCTCAAAAGCTTCGCGCCCTGCCCCGAAGGCGGCGAACAGGTGCTGGGTTTTCATCTGCCGGGCGAGATCATCGGTCTGGACGCCATTGACAAGGAGCTGCATGTCTGCTCGGCCAAGGTGCTGGAAACCTCTGCGATCTGCGAAATCCCCTTCGCCCGACTCGCCGAACTCACCGCGACCATTCCCAGCCTGCAACACCAGATGTTCCGCCTGCTCAGCAAGGAGATCGGCCACGATACCGAGATGCTGTTGCTGCTGGGCAAAAAGAGCGCCGAAGAGCGACTGGCCGTCTTTCTGCTGAGTCTCTCGCAACGTCTGCAGAAGCGCGGGCTCTCGGCGTCCGATTTTTATCTCAGCATGTCCCGCCACGAGATCGGCAACTATCTGGGTCTGGCGGTCGAGACCGTCAGCCGCATCTTCACCCGCTTTCAGGAAGATGGCCTGATGTGCGTGGATCGCAAGCACATCCAGTTGCTCAACCTGCCCGCACTGGAAGCACTCATTGGCAGCACCGGGCAGAATCGGCGCCAGCAGCAACAGTAGTTTCAGCCGCCAGCCGCCAGCCGCCAGCCGCCAGCCGCCAGATTTCAGATTGACACGGCGAAACGGGGTAACAAAATTTTCTGCCAACTGCCGGGGCGAATGAATTCGCCCCTACTCCCGCAACCAGAGACACCCCTCTCCGCTTGCCGCCTGAATGGCCGCGAGCCGAGCGGCATGTGCGACGCAGGCCGCCTCGTCGGCCTGGACGATGCGCAGACGGGGGCGATCAGGATCGATGCGACCGCGATGCTGTGTGCGCTGGTCGCGTCCGCCGTCCGCTGACGAATCGCCGCCCAGATGCAGCGCAACCTGACCCCCGGTCATGGCGAGATAGACATCGGCCAGGATCTCGGCATCAAGCAGTGCGCCGTGCAGATCCCGATGCGAGTTATCGACGGTGTAGCGTTTGCAGAGCGCATCCAGACCGTTGCGCTGGCCGGGATGGAGCCGGCGCGCCATCACGAGCGTATCCGTCACCTCGCACAGATCGATGATTTTGGGCATGCCCGGACGCCAGCGCCCGAATTCATGGTCGAGAAAGCCCAGATCGAATGGCGCATTGTGGATGATGAGCTCGGCGCCCTCGATATAGCGCAGAAAGGCATCCGCGACTTCGGCAAAGCGTGGCTTGTCGGCAAGAAAGGTGTTGGTGATGCCATGCACCGCCGCCGCACCGGCATCGATCTCGCGCTCCGGCTGGATGTACTGATGAAAGTTATGGCGCGTGAGCCGACGGTCGATCAGCTCGACACAGCCGATCTCAATGATCCGATGCCCCTCCAGGGGATCGAGACCCGTGGTTTCGGTATCCAGGACGATCTGACGCATTAAGGCACACCTCGATTGGCCAGACGGTCGGCGCGCTCGTTCTCGGCGTGCCCGGCATGTCCCTTAACCCAGCGCCAGCCCACATCATGGCCGACGAGCGCGGCATCGAGCCGCTCCCACAGATCGCGGTTCTTGACCGGCTGACGGTTGGCGGTTCGCCAGCCATTGAGCTTCCATTTCTTCATCCAGGACATGACACCGTTCTTGACATACTGCGAGTCGGTGGTGATCTGGATCCGGGTCGGGCGTTTCAGGGTCTCCAGGGCGACGATCACTGCCATCAGCTCCATGCGGTTGTTGGTGGTCTCGCGTTCGCCCCCAAAGAGTTCCTTCTCCACCTCGCCCCAGCGCAGCAGCACGCCCCAGCCGCCCGGCCCCGGATTGCCCTTGCAGGCACCATCGGTATAGGCCTGAACGCACTCAGACATGACCGGTTCCCCGCCGTGTGGGCCGCATGGCGCCGCCCGTCAGGATAGCGCGCCGCCGTCCGAACCAGGACGGCTTGAGCGGCGTCAGGGTGGCGACCCGCTTGACTGCGCGAATGGCATAGACACCGCCCAGCCGGGGCAGAAAACGCGGCCCCCATGACTCGAACGGCTCGCACCCTGCACCCTGCGCGTGGCGGAATGGCGGGCGATACAGCATGTGCTCACATACCTCAATATCGAAACCAAGAACCGACAGCCACTTTCCGGCCTGTGCGGCCGTCCGAAAGCGACCGCACCAGGGCGCCCGTCCCCTGGCGCGTCCCATCAGACCCCGCGCACCCCAGGCGCTCAGTGCATTGAATCCGAGGATAACGACACGCCCTTCGGGAATCAGGACACGCTCGACCTCGCTCAGAACGGCCTGCGGATTCGCGACGAAATCCAGGGTATGCGGCAGCAGGATGGCATCGACACTATCGGCGGCAAGCGGCAACTGATCCGTCCGGGACAGAATCTGCGGCCAGCGCTGAGCGGCACTCGACTCGCTGGCAATCAGGACGCGATGCCGGATCCGACTGGAGGCCAGGGCGTCCTGAAAGGTCTCGATCACGCCGATCTGGACCAGGTAATAACCGAATGTATTGGCAATCAGACGCTGGACACTGGCGCATTCGACCCGCGCCACCTCCTGCCCGAGCGGAGAGCGATACCAGTCCTGGAGCCGCGCGAGCGGGGGATTCTGAATGTCGAAAAGAGTCATGCGGACGCCTCGGTTGAGGCGCACATGGTACTCATGATCGCCGACGCTGTCGTGCCGGGGATGCGGCGATCACCGTGGTTTAAACCTGGAATTGAGACGATCCTTTGCGTATGATGTCGCATCACAAATCATAATAATTTAATTAAACAACAAGTTAAGAAATTTTACCGGGGGTTTCATGTCTGGTGTCATCCACTTAGGGCGCGCCGCACGCGCGCTGACGGTCTCAACCTTATCCCTGCTCGCCCTCTCTCTGCTTCCCGGTTGCGCCAATCGCGGCGATGTCGCCATGATGGACGACGCCAGCCAGGACGACTACTCCGGCATCGTCTCGGCGCGTGAATACGGCTATGTCAGACCAGCACGGGAGGGTCGCATCGCCGGACGCTCGGTCAACCGCAGTGCGGGTGGCGATGTCTGGGGCCGGGTCCGCACGGGCATGAAACTGGATCTGCACGCCCATGCACGCATCGATGGCACCCTGGAGCGATTCCGGCGCGACCCCCGGTATCTCGAAAGACTGTCACAGCAAGCGTCACCCTATCTGCCAACCATCGTCGCCGAGATCGAAAAGCGCGGCTTCCCCATGGAGCTGGCCCTGCTCCCGCATGTCGAGAGCCGCTACAACCCGAACGCGACCTCACCCAAGGCAGCCGGCGGCATGTGGCAGTTCATGCCTTACACCGCCCGCGAAATGGGGCTGCGGCTGGACGGCGAGTATGACGAACGTCGTGATGTCGTGGCCTCCACGCGCGCCGCACTGGACTATCTGGCGCAGATCAATCAGCGCTTCAATGGCGACTGGGAGCTGACCATGGCCGCTTACAACTGCGGCCCGGCGCGTGTCGAAGCGGCCCAGGAGGCCAACATCCTCGCCGGCAGACCCACTGATTTCTGGTCGCTCGACCTGCCCAACGAAACCCGCCAGTACGTCCCCCAGATCCTCGCCACCGCCCGACTGGTCGCCGATTCGGGCAAATATGGACAACGCCTGATCCCTATTGCGGATCGTCCGATGCTGCCAGCGGAATCGTCACGGCTGGCCGTTCGCGTCCAGCAGCGGACGCCGTCCGTCGCACTGGATCTGGCCAGACCTGCGACAGGCAAAGTGGTCAGCCGGGAGGTGGCCGCCACCAAAACCATAGCGGAAAGCGTCGCGAGCAGCCGGCCCGCGCGGACGGAGGCAACGGCTGGCAAGACGCCCAGGCAGGACAAAGTCGCAAGCAGCAAGAGTCGCCAGCCCACGGTCGCCGCCAGCAAAGTCCATCAAGTCAAGTCCGGCGAGCACATGACCGCCATCGCGCGTCGCTATGGAGTCGATGTCAAAACCCTGGCGGGTTGGAATGGTCTGTCGCTCAACGAACCGCTGCTGCCCGGCCAGACCCTGCGTCTTGACGCCGACAAGATCGCTGATAAAGCAGCCAGCACGACCAAGACCGCCAGGACGGCGAAGAAAGAAGCCCCCGCGCTCGTGACCCATCAGGTGAAAAAAGGCGATTCCATCACCGCGATCGCCCGCCGCTATGGCGTCACCATCGACGAGATCAAACGCTGGAACAAGATCGCCAGCAATCAGGTGAATGTGGGCGACACCATCCGCGTCTATCGCCAGAAATCGTCGAGCTAAACCGACTCCCGCCGCCGCCGGGCCCGGTTCTGTCTGAGCTGAACCAGGGTCCAGGCCGGCCCTGAAATCGCGTAAGTCAGCGCGAGCAGAAAGAGCACCAGAGGGGGGTAGATGAAGATCACCGACACCCCCAGCATCACCCCCACCGCCAGCAGAAAGGGCACCCGTCCCTGTAAATTGAGCTGCTTGAAACTCTGATAGCGAAAATTGCTCACCATCAGCAGCCCCGCGCCAGCGGTCAGGAACATCGCCAGCCAGGACACGCTGGCGCCATTGATGCCCAGGTCGTGAGCAACCCAGATACCGCTGGCGATGATGGCAGCAGCAGCGGGACTGGCCAGTCCCTGAAAATACCGCTTGTCGGCAATCCCCACCTGCGTATTGAAGCGGGCCAGACGCAACGCGGCGGCGGCGGTATAGACAAAGGCCGCAAACCAGCCAACCTTGCCCAGCCCGCCGAGCGCCCAGTGATAGGCGACCAGCGCTGGCGCCACGCCGAAAGCGACCATGTCCGACAGACTGTCATATTGGGCGCCGAAATCGGTCTGGGTCTGGGTGATCCGCGCGATGCGTCCGTCGAAACCGTCGAGCAGCATGGCGGCGAAGATCGCCAGCGCAGCGGCCTCGAAACGCCCCTGAGTGGCAGCAAGCACGGCATAAAAGCCCGCAAACAGGGCGGCGGTCGTGAACAGGTTCGGCAGCAGATAGATGCCACGCGGGCGTTTGCGGACAGGGGTTGTTACGTCTGGAGTGGTGTCGTCCATAGTCTCGATTCAAATCTGATGATGGGTGGCTGATCGCAGCGCCGAGTATAGCCGGGGCGCGAGTGAAGCCGAAAGGAAAGCGGCCTGCGAACAGACGCCAGAGCGGCCTGAATCTGTTATACACTTGCGCCATTATGTCCGCTGTCGGCAGATGCGGATCGGCCAGCCCCGATGCGGGTTTCAACTGGCCGGATCATCGTGCCGACTCCGCGTTTCGAGACCCTCAGCAAGCTCAAGGAGTCGCCATGACCCTGCCGCAAGCCAAACCGCCATTGCCCAGTGAGGACAAACGCTGGAAGCTCGTCAATGCCACCATGCGCCGCAACGGTTATGCGGGTCATGCACTGATTGAGGCTCTGCACAGCATTCAGGACGCCTTCGGCTTTCTTGACGAGATCTCGCTGCGCTTCGTCGCCGGCTCGCTCGATCTGCCCTTGAGCAAGGTCTATGGCGTCGCGACCTTCTACCACATCTTCATGCTCAAGCCGAAAGGGCGCCACACCTGCGTGGTGTGTACCGGCACGGCCTGTTATATCAAAGGCGCAGGTGATCTGGTGGATACAATCAACGCGCGCTTCGGGGTGCAGCCGGGTGGCACGACCGAAGATGATCGCCTGTCGGTGCTTGCCGCACGCTGTGTCGGCGCCTGCGGGCTCGCCCCGGCGGTCGTGGTGGACGGCGAGCTGCACGGCAAGCTCACCGCCGAGACCCTGATGACCAGGCTTGAGGAGCTGAACTGACATGCATCTGGACGATCTCGCCGAACTCGCCGAGCAGTACCGCGCCCTCGATGCCGGCATCACCCACGAGGTGCGGGTCTGTGTCGCCGCCGCCTGCCAGTCCACCGGCTCGCTCCCGGTCCTGGAGGCACTGACCCAGGCCAACACCGATGACTGCTGCAAGGTCAAAGGGGTTGGTTGCATGGGGCTCTGTTCCGCCGGCCCCATGGTCGCGGTGGCCCCCAAGGATGGCGGCATTCCCGAATCTGTACTCTATCGCGAAGTCAAACCCGAGGATGCCGCAGAGGTGCTGGCCAGCGTCGGCGGTCCTCTGGTCGAACGTCTGCACTGCCCGACTGACCAGCCCTTTTTCACCCGTCAGATGCGCATCGTGCGCGAGCATTCCGGAATCATCGACCCCGACAGCTTCAAGGGCTATGTCGCCGTCGGCGGCTATGCCGGTCTGATCAAGGCGCTGACCGAGATGACCCCCGCCGATGTGCTGCGCGAGATGACGACCAGCGGGCTGCGCGGTCGCGGGGGCGGCGGGTATCCGACCGGGCTCAAGTGGTCGACCATCGCCAAGATGCCGCCGGGACAGAAATATGTCATCTGCAACGGTGACGAAGGTGATCCGGGCGCCTTCATGGATCGCGCGGTACTCGAATCCGATCCCCACCGGGTGCTCGAAGGCATGGCGATCGCCGCTTATGCGGTCGGCGCCAGCAAGGGTTATGTCTATGTCCGCGCTGAATATCCGCTGGCCGTCGAGCGACTCACCACCGCCATCAAGAAAGCGAAACGGGCAGGCTTCATCGGCAACAAGATCGCCGACACCCAATTCAGCTTCGAGGTCGAGATCCGTCTCGGTGCCGGTGCCTTTGTCTGCGGCGAGGAAACCGCGCTCATGGCCTCCATTGAGGGTCTGCGCGGCCAGCCGCGACCGCGACCGCCCTACCCCGCCGAATCCGGTCTCTGGGGCTGCCCGACCCTGATCAACAACGTCGAGACCTTCGCCAACATCGCACCCATCATCACCAACGGCGGTGAGTGGTTCGCCGGCATCGGCACCGAGAAATCCAAGGGCACCAAGGTCTTCGCACTCGCCGGATCGATCAGCCATATCGGCCTGATCGAAGTGCCGATGGGCATCACCCTGCGCGAGATCATCGAAGAGATCGGCGGCGGCTGTCCCGGCGGCAAGGCCTTCAAGGCGGTCCAGACCGGCGGTCCCTCGGGCGGCTGCATTCCCGCTCAACATCTCGACATCGGCGTGGATTACGACAGCCTGAAGACGCTCGGCACCATGATGGGTTCCGGCGGCATGATCGTGATGGACGAGACCTGCGACATGGTCGATGTGGCGCGCTATTTCATGGAATTCTGCATGACCGAGTCATGCGGCAAGTGCACACCCTGCCGCACCGGCACCTGGCAGATGCACGAGCTGCTCGACCGCATTGCCAAGTCCAGGGGCACCCCCAAAGATCTGGTGCTGCTGGAGGAGCTCTGCGAGGTGGTTCAGGCCACCAGTCTCTGCGGACTCGGGCAATCGGCGCCCAATCCGGTCCTGAGCACCCTGCGCTATTTTCGCGATGAGTATGAGGAAAAACTGGCGGGCAGATGATCGTCAAGCTCACGCAGGCGATTCCCGAATGCCCCGATTTAACCGTCGGCCAAATCGATTGCGTTATCGGGATCGAGGCCGACTTGCTTTTCCATCGACCTGATGCAGCAGTGCAGATGTTCCGAGACCGTCACTGATCGTTGTCGTTGTCGTAATCGTCGTCGGTTTGCGAATCTTCGACAACGACAACGATCAGCCTCGGGATTTCTTAAGGCGCTGTACTAACCGATCGACCCCAATGACTGGACCTGAACTGCGTCCGACGATCACCTGGAGGCTCCATGGCACTACCCGCCACCACACCGAACGTCCGTGTCGTGACGCTCACGATCGACGGCCGCGATCTGTCCGCCCGCGAGGACGAGACCATCATCGAGGTCTGCCGCGAAAACCAGATTCCGATTCCGAGTCTCTGTTACCTGGACGGACTCTCGATCTGGGGCGGCTGCCGGCTCTGCGTCGTCGAACTGGAGGGACAGGGCCGGCTCTTCGCCGCCTGTTCGACCCGTGTCGCCGAAGGCATGCGCATCCAGACCAATACCGAAAAACTCCAGCGTTACCGGCGCGTCATCATCGAACTCCTGTTTGCCGAGCGCAATCATGTCTGCTCGGTGTGCGTCTCCAACGGTCATTGCGAGCTGCAATGGCACGCCCAGAAATGCGGCGTCGATCATGTCAGCGTCCCCTACCGGCAGGCCGCCTATCCAGTGGACAGCTCGCACGAGATGTTCCGGATGGATCACAACCGCTGCATCCTCTGCACCCGCTGCGTGCGCGTCTGTGACGAAATCGAGGGCGCGCACACCAAGGATGTCATGGGTCGTGGCAGTGACTGCCAGATCATCACCGATCTGGCCGCCCCCTGGGGCGACAGCGACACCTGTACGAGCTGCGGCAAATGCGTGCAGGTCTGTCCCACCGGCGCCTTGGTCAAACAGGGCACCTCGGCGGGTGAAATGGTCAAGGACCAGCACTTTCTGCCGATTCTGGCGCGACGGAGACACGCACAATGAGCACCACCAACAAGATCACAGTCGCCACCACCTGGCTGGACGGTTGTTCCGGCTGTCACATGTCGTTTCTCGACATGGACGAGCGCCTGATCGAACTGGCGCAGAAGATCGACATCGTCTACAGCCCGCTGGTCGATGCCAAGGAACTGCCGGAACAGGTCGATGTCGGCATCCTGGAAGGCTCCATCAGTTCCGATGACGACCTGGAAAAGGCGAAGGCGTTTCGTCAGCACTGCAAACTGCTCATCAGCCTGGGCGACTGCGCGGTCAACGGCAACGTCCCGGCCATGCGCAACCAGTTCAAGCTCAGTGACGTCATGGATCGCGCCTATCGTGAAAACGTCACACTCCAGCCGCAGATCCCAAACCGCGAGGTGCCGGCCCTGCTCAAGACAGTCAAGCCCATTCACGGCGAGGTCAGAGTCGATGTCTTCATCCCCGGCTGCCCGCCCAGCGCGGACGCCATCTGGCACGTCCTGAACGAGCTGATCGAAGGGCGCGTGCCCGATCCAAGCTCGGTGACGCGCTTCGGGGCATGAATTCATTCCGCATCTTCACCACGGAGGTCGTACAAAGATGAACGACTTGAATAGCGAGGCCGGCACGATCGTGGTCCTGCTGGATCGGATGCGCACTCAGCGCCTGCCGCGTGCGCTCGACATCAAGGCGAAAGTTGATCAGGGCGAGCGACTCGACAGTTTCGATATCCAATTTCTTCAAGAGGTCTTTGAGGATGCCAAGACCCTGCAACCCAAATGGGTGCAGCATCCCGAGCTGAATGAGATTATCGGCACCATCATCCACCTCTATCACGAGATCACGACCAAGGCACTGGCCAATGAAGAACGGCACGCTCCGCCACCGGCATCCATAGGGGACTGAATCCATGAGCCGCACCGTCACCATCGAGCCAGTCACCCGCATTGAAGGCCACGCCCGTATCACGCTCCAGCTCGGCGGCGGGGGCGAGGTCGAGGATGCGCGCTTCCATCTCACCCAGTTCCGGGGCTTCGAGAAATTCTGCGAGGGCCGCCCCTACCGCGAGATGCCGGCACTCACCGCACGCACCTGCGGCATCTGCCCGGTCAGCCACATCATCGCCTCCAACAAGGCGTGCGATCATCTGCTCTCGGTCAGCATCCCGCCGACCGGCGAGAAGCTGCGGCGGATCATGAATCTGGCGCAAATGGTGCAATCGCATGCGCTGTCCTTTTTCCATCTGTCCTCGCCCGATCTGCTGTTGGGCTGGGATTCGGATCCGGTCTCGCGCAACATCTTCGGCGTGATGCGTCAGTATCCCGATCTGGCGAAGGATGGCATCCGGCTGCGTCAGATCGGCCAGAGCATCATCGAAACGCTCGGCGGCAAGAAGATCCATCCCACCTGGGTCGTCCCCGGCGGCGTCGCCGATCCGCTGACCCCGGAGAAGCGCGAGGCCATGCTCAGGCAGCTCCCGGAGGGGCTGGAGATCGCGCGGCGCACCTATGATTTCTTCAAGACCCTGGTGCCCAAATTCAAGGACGAGGCCAGTCACTTCGGCACGCTCCCGACCATGTTCCTGAGTCTGGTCACGCCACAGGGCAACCTGGAACACTATGACGGCCTCCTGCGCATCAAGGATGCTCAGGGCCGCATCGTCGAAGACATGGTGCCGCCCGAGGATTACGAGCGCATCATTGGCGAGGCGGTCGAGGACTTCAGCTACATGAAGTTCCCCTATTACAAGCCACAGGGCTATCCCAAAGGGATCTATCGGGTCGGCCCCCTGGCGCGACTCAACAACGCCCAGTCCTGCGGCACGCCCTATGCCGATGTCGCGCTCGCCGAGTTCCATATGCTCCAGGAATCCGGCCCCATCGCCAGCAGCTTCCATTATCACTATGCGCGACTGGTCGAGATCATCTACGCGCTGGAGATGATGGAGCGTCTGCTCAAGGATCCGGCAATCCTGGATCATCGGGTGCGGGCGCGGGCACGCAGCAACCGCGACGAGGGTATCGGCGTTTCCGAGGCGCCACGCGGCACGCTCATCCATCACTATCGCATCGACGACGACGGACTCATCACCTGGGTCAATCTCGTCATCGCCACCGGGCACAACAATCTGGCCATGAATCAGGCCATCCGGCAGGTCGCGGACGCCTATGTCGATGGCAACCAGCTTCAGGAAGGCATGCTCAACCGGGTCGAGGCCGTCATCCGCTGTTTCGATCCCTGTCTGTCCTGCGCCTCGCACGCCTTCGGTCAGATGCCGCTGCGGATCGAACTCAAGGACGCCGCCGGTCAGGTCGTCGATACCCTGAGCCGGGGCTGAGACAGGGTGAAGGCACTCATCATTGGCTACGGCAGCCCGATCCGGGGCGACGACGCCATTGGTCCGCTGGTGGCGGATCGTCTGGAACGGGAAGGCGTCCCTGCGGGCATCACGGTCATCTCGCGCCATATTTTGACCGCCGAACTGGTCGCCGATCTGGCGGACCAGGATCGGGTCATCTTTCTGGACGCAGCGATCGATGCCGAGCCCGGCGAGGTGCGCTGTCAGCGGCTCGCGCCTGATGCGCACGCCGTCTCGACCATGGCCCATTTCCTGGATCCGCGTGAGCTGCTGGCCTGGTGCGAGACGCTTTACGGACAGGCGCCCGAGAGCTATCTGATCTCGGCTGGCGGGGCGTCCTTCGATTACGCCAGTTATTGCCTGACACCCATCGCCGAGGTGGCGGTCGAAATCATGCTGGCGCGCGTGCGGCAACTCATCGACGGCGGGACGGCGCCAACTCCCGGTTCAAATGAACATCTGCTTGATCTGGATCAAACGGTAATGCGGACAGCCCGGTTAACTTCGCCCTGATGCCCTCCCCCGCTCAACATCGGATCCTCAGTGATCGCGTCAACACCTTTGGTCAGTACCTGCTGAAGCGTTACGGCCAGCGGGTACACAAGCTCGCGCTCAATGCCGGCTTCACCTGTCCCAACCGCGACGGTAGCAAGGGACAGGGCGGCTGCACCTTCTGCAACAATGTCTCTTTCAGCCCCAACGCCCAGCGCCCGCCGCAGATCGATCCACAACTGGAGGCGGGGCGCCGCGTGCTCGCCAAACGCACCGGCGCACGGCGCTTCATGGCCTATTTCCAGACCTATACCAACACCTATGATGAGATTGCGGTCCTGCGCGAGCGGTATGACAGTGCGCTGACCCATCCCGACGTGATCGGACTCTCGATCGGCACCCGCCCGGACTGCGTGCCGGAGGCGGTGCTGGATCTGCTCGCCGGCTATCGGGCGCGTGGCAAGGAAATCTGGCTGGAACTGGGACTGCAATCCGCCGATGATCGCACCCTGGAGCGGGTTAACCGGGGTCATGACTTCGCCGATTATCGCGCCGCCGTGACCGCCGCCCATCGGCGCGGGATCCCGGTCTGCACCCATCTCATCATCGGTCTGCCCGGCGAGGGTCGCGCATCGGCCCTGACCAGTCTGGAACGGGTGCTGGAGCTGGGAACCGAGGGTCTGAAGCTGCATCCGCTGCATATCGTGCGTCACACCCGTCTGGCCATCGACTGGCAGCGCGGCGACTACCAGCCGCTGACGCTCGACGACTATGTGAGCATCTGCGCCGATCTGATCGAGCGCACCCCCCCGGCGGTGACGTATCATCGTCTCACCGGGACCGCCTCCCGCGACATCCTGCTGGCACCCGACTGGTGCAGCCGCAAATGGGCGGTCCTCAACGCGATCGAAGCCGAGCTGCACCGCCGCGACAGCCGCCAAGGCGACCGGGTCGATTCGCCAACTCATCAGAAACTCGTCAGCACCGCCTGACCCGCTCCGCTGGAGACCATCCACCATGGAACTCGTCTGTCCCGCCGGCAATCTGCCGATGCTCAAGGCCGCCGTCGATCATGGCGCCAACGCCGTGTATCTCGGCTTCCGCGACGACACCAACGCGCGTCATTTCGCCGGCCTGAACTTTGGCGATAAACAGATCCGCGAGGGTCTGGCCTATGCCCATGACCGCAAGGTCAAGGTCTTCGTCGCCATCAACACCTATGCCCAACCGAATGGCTGGGAACGCTGGACCGCCGCCGTTGATCGCGCGGTCGATCTGGGGGTGGATGCCATCATCCTCGCCGACATGGGCGTGCTCGACTATGCCGCCGAGCGCTATCCAAACGTCAATCTGCATCTCTCGGTCCAGGGTTCGGCGACCAATCCGGCGGCGATCAACTTCATGCAGCGCCATTTTGGCATCAAGCGGGTCGTGGTGCCGCGCGTGCTCTCGCTGGCCCAGGTCGCGCATCTGATCCGCGAAACCAGCGTCCCGGTCGAAATCTTCGGCTTCGGCAGCCTGTGCGTCATGGTCGAGGGACGCTGCCTGCTGTCGTCCTATGCCACCGGCCAGTCGCCCAACACCTATGGCGCCTGCTCCCCGGCCGCGCATGTCGAATGGCGCGACACCCCGCTCGGTCAGGAGACCCGGCTCGGCGGCATCCTCATTGAGCGCCGCTCGCATGCCGAGGCCGCCGGCTATCCGACCCTCTGCAAAGGGCGCTATCAGGTCGCTGGCGAGCTGCGTCACGCCATCGAAGAACCGACCAGCCTCAACACGCTCGACATCCTGCCCGACATCCTCGCCGCCGGGGTCAGCGCCATCAAGATCGAGGGGCGCCAGCGCAGCACCCGCTATGTCTCGCAGATCGCCAGGGTCTGGCGCGAGGCCATCGACACCTGCCAGCGCAACCCGCAGGGTTTCCGCGCCAAAGAGAGCTGGCATCAGGTGCTGGCCCAGGTCTCCGAGGGTGCGCAAACCACCATCGGCCCCTACGAACGCACCTGGCACTGATCTGAGACACCCGGAACTTAGACAGGATTAACAGGATTTAAGACAGCGAGTTAAAAATCCTGTTAATCCTGTCAAAAAGACTTGATCACGGGTACGCACTTTCCCGGAAATCACCTTGAATTCAATTCTGCCAATCTTGAGAAATCCTGTTAATCCTGTCTATTCAGGGCGTCAGTGCATTCGAGTCGCCGGTATCATGGCATTCATGTTCTTCAACCTCCGAATCTTCTCCTCATGCCAGTCTTGAACAACTCAACCCATCGCCCCCGTCTCTCGCTCGGTCCACTCCTCTATCTCTGGCCGCGCGAGCAGGTACTCGATTTCTATGCCGAGATGCTCGACACCCCGGTGGATGTCATCTATCTGGGCGAGACCATCTGCTCCAAACGTCGCCAGCTCCGCCCCGAGGATTACTGGGAGATCGCCGAGCGCATCACCGCTGCCGGCAAGCAGGCGGTCATCTCCACCCTCGCCCTGATCGAGTCGGATGGCGAACTCAAAACCCTCAAACGCATCTGCGACGACCAGCGTTTCCTGATCGAGGCCGGCGACCTCGCCGCGCTCGATTTTCTCGAAGGCCGTCCCTTCGTCGCCGGGCACTCGATCAATCTCTACAACCAGCGCACCCTGTCATTTCTTGCCAAACGCGGACTCAAACGCTGGGTGCTGCCGGTCGAACTGGGCCGCGAGACCGCCACCGCGCTGATCCAGTCGCGCCCGGATGGGGTCGAATGCGAGCTGTTCGCCTTCGGGCGTCTGCCGCTCGCTTACTCGGCACGCTGTTTCACCGCCTATAACCGCAATCTGGGCAAAGACGACTGCCAGTTCTGCTGCGGCGATTACCCGGATGGTCTGGTCATCTCCACCCAGGACAACGTCTCCTTCCTGGCGCTCAACGGCATTCAGACCCAGTCTGCCAGCACCCACAATCTGCTGTCCGCGCTTGATGAGGTCTCCCGGCTCGGCGTTGATCTGTTGCGGATCAGTCCGCAGTCGCAGCACACCGCCGATATCGTCAGGGTCTTCGCCGACTGTCTGACCGGTGATCTCGATCCTGCTGCGGGCACGGCACAACTCGCCGGCTGGGCGCCCACCGGACTCTGCGACGGCTACTGGTCGGGACAGGCCGGGATCGCCTCGGTGCTCATGGCACCGAAACGCTAGACACCATGCGGCTGATCCGAGGCTTGCATAATCTGCGACCTGCCGACCGGGGCTGTGTCGCCACCATCGGCAACTTCGATGGCGTCCATCTGGGCCATCGCAGCGTCTTCCAGCGCCTGCTGGCGCACGGCAGGGCGCTGGGTCTGCCGGCGACCGTCATCACCTTCGAGCCCCAGCCAATGGAGTTCTTCGCCCCGGATGCCGCGCCGGCGCGGCTGACCCGGCTGCGCGAAAAGCTGAGGGCCATCCGCGACGACGGCATCGAGCAGGTGATGCTGCTGGAATTCAGTCCCCGGCTCGCAGCGATGGACGCGCGGGGCTTCGTGCAACGCCTGCTGCTCGACGGTCTCGGTGTGCGTTTTCTGCTGGTTGGGGACGACTTCCGCTTCGGTCGCGGACGCGCGGGCGACTATGCGCTGCTGCGGTCGATGGGCGAAGCCGCCGCGCAGACCGGCGCGGGCTTCGCGGTCGAAAACCTGCACACCATCACCCACGACGAGGCGCGTGTCAGCAGCACGCGGGTGCGCGAGGCGCTGGCCTGTGGCGATTTTGAACAGGCGCAGTCACTGCTTGGACGACCCTACCGGATGGAAGGCCGCGTTGCCCACGGTGATCGGCGCGGACGGGCCATCGGCTTTCCCACTGCCAACATCGATCTGCACCGCCGCGTCAGTCCCCTGCTCGGCGTCTATGCCGTGATGGTGAATGGTTTGGGTGCAGAACCGCGCCCCGGCGTCGCCAACATCGGCGCCCGCCCCACGGTTGACGGCCAAGGCTGCCGGCTTGAGGTCCATCTGTTCGACTTCGACCAGCAGATCTACGGACGACATCTGGAGGTCGAATTCAGGCTCAAGCTGCGCGATGAGCAACGCTTCGAGTCGCTCGACGCGCTCAAACGACAGATCCAGTTGGATGCCGCCACAGCGCGGGACTATCTGAGCGGGATGTCCGAGCGGGCCGTTTCGGCTACACTCTCAGCCTTTTGAGCAAGTCCATCCGACTGCCCGACCGCATGCCCACATCCAGTGACGATTCCCGGACGACCTTCGACTGGCCGGTGCGTGTCTATTACGAGGACACGGACGCTGGCGGCGTGGTCTTTTACGCCAATTATCTGCGTTTCATGGAACGGGGGCGCACCGAATGGCTGCGCGCGCTGGGCTATGAACAGGACGACCTGCGACAACGCGAAGGGATCATCTTTACCGTGCGCCGCGTGGAGATCGAGTATCTGGCGCCAGCGCGCTTCAACGACCGGCTGACCGTTCGCTCCAGTCTCGATCAGGTCGGCGGCGCCTCACTGGATTTCGCGCAACGCATCATCCGCGCAACGGATGGCGTGATCTGCTGTCAAGGGAGCGTGAAAGTCGCCTGTCTCCATGCGGAGACCTTCCGGCCCCGGCGCATGCCGGCCTCGCTTCTGTCTGCAATCGGGCGCCTGGCGTCCGCGCCCATGGAGTCACGCGCATGACGCCCGATCTCTCGCTCTTCAATCTGATCCTGCACGCCAGCCTCGTTGTGCAACTGGTGCTGCTGGTGCTGCTGGCGGCGTCCGTCATTTCCTGGACCATGATCCTGGATCGCGCCCGCACCCTGTCCAAGGCGCGCCGGACGGCCAATGACTTCGAGGAACGCTTCTGGTCCGGCGGCGACCTGAGCGAACTCTACCGGGAGCTGAGTCAGGACGACCAGGGACTGGCATCGATCTTTCGCGCCGGGTTCAAGGAATATGTCCGCATGCGCAAGATCGAAGACAACGACATGATGGCCATCCTGCAAGGGACCGAGCGCTCGATGCGGGTGGCCCTGAGCCGCGAGATGGATCGGCTGGAAACCAACCTCGCCTTTCTCGCCACGGTCGGCTCGACCAGCCCCTATGTCGGTCTGTTCGGCACCGTCTGGGGCATCATGCAGTCGTTCCATGCGCTCGGCAACGTCGAACAGGCGACGCTCGCGCTGGTCGCGCCCGGCATCTCGGAGGCGCTGATCGCCACCGCGATTGGCCTCTTTGCCGCCATTCCGGCGGTCATCGCCTATAACCGGTATTCCAATCAGGTCGAACGGCTCAACAATCGCTACGAGGAGTTCATGGAAGAATTCTCGACCCTGCTCCAGCGCCAGGGGCGTGGCTGACCGCTCCGGGATCAAGATTCATGGTCAAGCACTCGCACAGACGCAACCGCCGCCGGCTCATGGCCGAGATCAATGTCGTGCCCTATATCGACGTGATGCTGGTGCTGCTGGTCATCTTCATGGTGACGGCGCCGCTCATCACCTCGGGGGTTAAGGTCAATCTGCCGCAGGAAAAGGCCGGTGCGATCACGGGGCCAACCGAAGATGCTGTCGTGGTCATCGTTGATAGTGCCCGTGGTTACCGCATTGATGTAGGCAAAGATAAAGACTTACTCGTGTCCGAACGAGAGCTTTACGAACGAATTCGGATCGTGCTCGACTACAAACCCGATACGCCAATCTTGGTGAAAGCGGATAACAGCGTGGACTACGGCACAGTCGTTAGGGCGATGGTCATCGCCCAAGCAGCCGGAGCACCTGAGGTTGGTTTAGTCACAGTTCCGCCGGGGCGTCGTGAGCCTTAGTGCAGCACCTTAGAAATCCCGAAGCCGTTCGTTGTCGTAATCGTCATCGGCTTGCGAATCCTCGATTACGACAACGACAACGATTTTCTGGTCACGAAGCTCCGGCTTCGTGACCTCAGCGATGAAGCTCCGCTTCACGAGACGGCGTCGTCGAGCCTTCGCCTGGATCGATCCGAGCGCCCTTCCGGATTCGTGAAGCGGAGCTTCATCTCGCGGGTGACGAAGCGCAGCTTCGTCACCAGATCCGGAACGCAACAACAATGCACACCATGCTGGACGCGGTTTAAATCATGTGGCAGATCCTGCGGCGCAATCCTCACGCCTTTTACTGGTCGCTGGGGCTGCATCTGATCTTCGGACTGCTGTTTTTCGTGAGCGCCCATTTCACGAAACCGACACTCAGCGCCGGCAGCAAGCCCAAGGTCGTGCAGGCCAGCATCGTCATGGATCGGGCGCTGGAATCCATGGTGGCCGACATCCAGTCCGCGCAGACCGGGCACCCGGCCGACCGTCAACCCGTCGCGGATGAGGGCGTCGCTCAGGCGGCCCGCGAGGCGGATCAACAGGCCGAACAGCGCGCGGCGGAAGCCGCCCGTCAGGCCGCATTGGAGGCCGAGCGTCAGGCACAGGAGCAGGCCCGTCGCGAGGCCGAGCAGGCGGCGCAGCTTGAAATGCAGGCGCAACGCGAGGCGGAACTGGCAGCCCAGCGTCAGGCGCAGCAGGAGGCCGCCCGCCGCGAAGCTGAGATGGCCGCGCAGCGTGCGCAGGAGGCGGCTCAACGTGAGGCCCAGCGTCAGGCCGAGTTGCAGGCGCAGCAAGCGGCCCGTCTCCAGGCCGAACAGGAGGCGCAACGTCAGGCGGAAGCCTCCCGACGACAGGCAGAGGAAGCACGCCGCGCCGCTGAAGCAGAAGCCAGACATCAGGCCGCCGCCCTTGCCCGCCAGCAGGCCGCCGAGCTGGCGCGCCGACAGGCCGAAGAGCAGCGTCAGGCAGAGATCGCACGCGCCCAGGCTCAGGCCGAACAGCGCCGCGCCGAAGAAGCCGCCCGCCAGCAGGCCGCCGAGCTGGCGCGCCGACAGGCTGAAGAACAGCGTCAGGCCGAAATCGCGCGCGCCCAGGCGCAGGCCGAACAGCGCCGTGCCGAAGAAGCGGCCCGCCAGCAGGCCGCAGAGCTGGCGCGCCGACAGGCCGAAGAGCAGCGTCAAGCCGAGATCGCACGCGCGCAGGCGCAGGCCGAGCAGCGGCGGGCGGAAGAAGCGGCGAGACAGATGGCATCCGAGCGTGAGCGACTGCGTCAGGAGGCCGAGCGCGAGCGTCAGGCCGAACTGGAACGACAGCGGCAGGCTGAGGCCGAACGTCAGCAACGGATTGCGCGGGAAGCCGAGCGACTGGCTGAAGAGGAAGAGCGACGGCTGGCTGAAGAGGTCGCCCAGCAACGCCGCGAGCAGGAAGCACGCACCCGCGCCGAGCAGATCGAGCGCCAGCAGGCCGCCGAGGAGGCGCAACGGGCGCGGGAGGAAGACCTGCTGTCTGCACTGGCATCGGAACAGCTCGCGCGTGAGACAGATCGCTACATCCCGGTCATCCGCGACCGGGTGCGTCAATTCTGGGTGCGTCCGCCCGCGACGGATCAGAGTCTGATGACCCTCGTCTCGATCCGCCTGATTCCAGGCGGTGACGTGGTGCCAAACAGCGTGCGTGTGGTCAAATCCAGCGGCAACCCTTCATTCGACCAGTCCGTGCTCGCCGCTGTTTACAACGCCTCACCGCTACCGGTGCCATCCGGCCCAGCATTTGAAAGCTTTCGTGAACTCGATCTAACCTTTACGCCTTGAAGCAGGGACATCCGATCATGAGCCGACATCAGCGTCTGCTGTTCAGCCTTCTTGCCGTCGTTCTGGCCCTGACCGGGACTGGCACCGCCATCGCCGCCCCACGTCTCAATATCGAAATCACCGGCGGCATCGAAGCCGCCCAGCCCATCGCCATCGTCCCCTTCGGCGTCTCTGAAGGACTCATCCCGCCGGTCGATGTGGCGTCCGTGGTCAGCGCCGATCTGGCCCGCACCGGCAAATTTAAGCCGATGCCGACCCGCGACATGCTGGACATGCCGACCAGTCGCGAGGCGGTCGATTTTCGCGACTGGAGCCTGCTCGGCATGAACAATCTGGTCATCGGCCAGATCGAACCCGACGGCACCGGCTTCCGGGTCAGTTTCAGTCTCTACGATGTCTTTCGCGGCGAAGAACTCACCAGTGAAACCCTCGTCAGCAGCAAGAGCGGCATGCGCCACACCGCCCATCGTATCGCCGACCTCATCTACGAAAAGCTCACCGGCCAGCGCGGCGTGGCAGCGACCCGCATCGCCTATGTGACCTCCAGTGGCAGCGGCGACAGCCAGACGGTCACGCTGCGCGTCTCGGACTCGGATGGCGATCAGCCTCAGACCATCGTCTCGTCCAGCGAGCCCATCATGTCGCCGGCCTGGTCACCCGACGGTCGGCGCATCGCCTATGTCTCCTTCGAGAACCGGCGCGCCGCCATCTATGTGCAGGAACTCGGCAGCGGACGGCGAGATCTGGTCGCCAGCTACCCCGGCATCAACGGCTCGCCGGCCTTTTCACCAGACGGACGGCGGCTCGCGATGACCCTCTCGAAAGACGGCAGCCCGGACATCTATGTGCTGGATCTCACCAGCCGCCAGTTGAGCCGGGTGACCGACCATTTCGCCATCGACACCGAGCCGTCCTGGTCGCCTGACGGACAGCACCTGATCTTCACCTCCAACCGTGGCGGCAGCCCGCAGATTTATCGCATGCCGGCCAGCGGCGGACCCGCCGAGCGCATCAGTGTCGAGGGCGATTACAACGCCCGCGCCTCCTATGCCCCGGATGGCCGTTCGATTGCGATGGTGACGCGGATCAATGGTGAATTCCGCATCGGGGTGCTCGATCTGGAGCGTCGTCTGACCCGGCTGTTGAGCAGCGGCAATCTCGACGAGTCGCCGAGTTTCGCCCCGAACGGCAGCATGGTCATCTATGCGACCATTCATGGCGGTCGCGGGGTGCTGGCGGCGGCATCGGTCGCCGGTGGCGGCAATCAGCGGCTGTCGCAGGATTCGGGTCAGGTCCGTGAACCGGCCTGGTCACCTTTCATGCAGTAAGGAGCTGGCATCATGCCCCGATTTCCATCCAAACTTTTTCCTCTGCTGGCGATCCTGTGCGCCGGATTGACCGCTGCCGGCTGCGCAAGCACACCGCCGGATGCCCCGCAGGCCAATGCAAACGCCACCATCGGGTCACTCCCCGGCAGCCAGACCAGCACCGCCGGGCTCGAATCGACCCGGCCCACCTATGCCGGCCCCTGGGAAGATCCGACCAATGCGCTCTACAAACGGACCATCTATTTCGACTACGATTCGTCCGAGATCAAGCCTGAATATGTTGTGGTGATGCGCACCCACGCTGCGTATCTGGGCAGCAAGGCCGGCACCAAGGTCACGCTGGAAGGTCATACCGACGAACGTGGCACCCGCGAATTCAATCTGGCCCTCGGCGATCAGCGTGCTGAAGCGGTACGCCGGGTCATGATCGCCGATGGGGTGCGCCCGGAGCAGATCGCCACCCTGAGTTATGGTGAAGAGCGCCCCGCCGATCCGGGACACGGTGAACCATCCTGGCGTCTGAACCGTCGCGTCGTCATCCAATACTGAGTGAGTTCCCGTTATGCCACACGCACCCCGTTTGAACTTGACCATCCTGGCCGGCACGCTGGCCGCCGTCCTCTCGCCCGCTGTCGTTGCGCAGGATCTGACGCTCGACGGACGGATCGGACGCATCGAGCGCATCCTGGAAAATCAAAGTGGCTCCAATCTGATGTTACAGATGCAGCAACTGCAAACCGAGGTGCAGGCACTGCGCGGCATGCTCGAAACCCAAAAGATTGAGATCGAAAAACTCCAGCGTCAGCAGCGCGACCAGTATCTCGATATCGACTCCCGGCTCGGTGCCAGCCGCCCCGCCGCCCCGGCGACCCAGCCCGATGGCTCGGCCATCATCGGCAACGCCCAGCCGACTCTACCGCCGGGAATGGTCGATGCCAGCGGCGGCGGGCTCGACACCCCGCCAGCGCCCGCCCAGCCTGATGCATCCGGTGCCGCGCCCGACACATCCGGCCCCATTGGCATTCCCTCGCTGCCCGCGCCCGAAACCACCGGCGGCAGCGAGCGCGACGCCTACAGCGCGGCCTTCGCCCTGCTCAAAGAGCGCCAGTACGATCAAGCCAAAGACGCCTTCAACAATCTGCTGCAACGCTATCCCCAAGGCGAATTCACTGACAACGCCCGCTACTGGCTGGCCGAAACCTACTATGTGCAGCGCAACTACCCCGCCGCACTCGCCGAGTTCGACCGCCTGATCAAACTCACCCCGAGCAGCCCCAAAGTACCGGGCGCCATGCTGAAAATCGGTTACATTCAATACGACCAGAAAGCCTACGATCAGGCGCGCGAATCGCTGGAGAAGGTGATTTCAAGCTATCCCAAAAGCACCGAGGCACGGCTCGCGCGGAGTCGGCTGGAGCGTTTGGGGGAAGGGGGATCACAGTAGAGGGTCCGCCCGACAAAGTTGATCTTCCAGCACAAGTGACGGCCCTGTTCGCGACGTGATGGAATGGGCGTCACATTTCACAGAAATAGCCTCCAAATCAACAGATCGTCTGCCATAATCATTCAAATACCCATCACACAGATACATATGCCCTACAAAGCGACCAATCCGGCTCATGTCGCTTGATGAAAAAACACTCCGGCCAATAAAAAGCAGAAGCCTGATTCTGTATCGCCCAAAGACATCCGAATCTTCAATGAGGCATCAATATGACTCGTCATCACAGCTTTATTGGCCTTTCCGCTATTCGTCGAGGAGTAATAGTTGTTGTTGCCTCATTATTTTCTTCAATGGCATTTCACACCTATGCGGCAGTACCTGCCTTCCCAGGCGCCGAAGGTTATGGAGCAGGCGCAATTGGCGGACGCGGAGGAAAGGTTTTATTTGTCAGTAATCTGAATGACGCCGGCCCTGGCAGTCTGCGCGAGGCATTGACTCTGGATGGCCCCAGAATCATTGTGTTTGAAGTGGGTGGCACCATCACCCTGCAAAGTCCAATTGTGATCAACAAGCCTTTTGTCACGATAGCCGGTCAGTCGGCGCCCGGGGGTGGAATCACTTTAAGGATGGCGGATACCGCAAATGGCCCGGCGATCAACATTGCAACACACGACATCGTCGTGCGATTCATCCGGGTCAGACGAGGAAAACCAAACAAAGTAGAATGTTGTGACGACAGCATTTCGATTTCGAACGAAACCGAAAAAGTTCATAATGTCATTATTGATCATTGTTCAATTAGCTGGGCGACCGATGAGCTTTTCGACGTCTGGTATCAAGCCGAAAACATCACCATTCAATGGTCAATGCTTAGCGAAGGGTTAGCCGACCTTTCATCTGGCGCGCCATGGGGAAAAGGACCAATTTTAGGCGATCAGCCCACAAACATCTCCGTGCACCATAATTTTTTCGCCAACAATATTCAAAGAAATCCGGAGATCAATTTGCTGGCGCCTGATGCCGCAAATTTTGAGTTATCCAACAATATCATTTACAACTGGGCTCATGGAGCAATCGGATTTCAGGGCGGCCAGGCCAACACTCAAATCAGAATCAACATTATAGGAAACCTGTTTATACCCGGCCCCAACTATGTTGATAATCGCTATGAAATCATGATAAGCGAAAAAAACATCTCGGCAGCTTCTGTGTTTGTGAAGGACAATATCGGTCCGCGCCGCAAATCTGCCGATGAACCCGACTGGAATTCAGTTGGAATACTCTCGGACGGACAGTCCTACATGAAGACACCCGCACCGGAAACATTTAAAAAAACCGAACGATGGTCAGGCTCACAACATCCGATTTCAGAAATTCCGTCCGCAACACTGGCTGATCAGATGCTGACCAAGGTCGGTGCGGTTTTCCCTTATCGAGACGATGTTGACAACAGAATCATCAATCAACTCAAAAACAATACGGGAAAAATCATCGCGGACCCCAAAGATGTCGGCGGATGGCCCAACCTGCCCGCTGGTAAGCCACCAACGGACACTGACCGTGACGGCATGCCAGACGAATGGGAAAAAGCATATGGGACGGATCCGACAGTCAACGATTCCGCATTGGAAAAAAGCAATAATGGCTACACCAATATTGAAGAATACCTCAATGACCTGGTAAAGGATTACTACATTATGGCGAAAAACAAAATGATTCCCGAACCATCCGCGCGTCTTCGAGAGAAATAAAGCATTGCAATAACCACATTTCTCTTTCAGACATGCCAACCCTGCGCAGCGTGTCATTCACTCACCTTGCCGGCAGTACTCCGGCCGGATGTTGCATTGAACTGGTTTTCGTCCACCGTCTCGCGGGTGCGTCAGTCGCACCCCGATCATCATGCAATCGCTCAGGGGATGGCCTGGGTCGCGTTATTCGTGTTTCTGGGCAAGTTGGCCGGGGCTGTCAAGGAGATGATGGTCGCCTACCGTTATGGCCTCGGCGCAGAGGTCGATGCTTATCTTTTTGTCCTGAATCTTATCAGTTGGCCTGTCGGAATCTGGTTTAGCGTCTTGACTGTGGTCTTGGTGCCGCTGGCAGCACAGATACGCCAGGATGCACCGGATGAGTTGTCCCCCTTTCGTTCCGAACTGCTTGGTCTGACGCTGCTGCTTGGCTTGGGTCTGGCGCTGCTCTTCGGTCTGGCAATATGGGTTCTGCTGCAAACGCATTGGACCGGACTGCCTCCGGCAACCCTGGCGCTTGCAACCGGGATGCTGCCCTGGCTGGTGGCTCTCCTGCCAATGGGGGTCTTGATCAGCCTCCTGTCGGCCTGGACACTGTCAGCCGGACAGCATGTCAATACCCTGTTGGAAGGCCTTCCGGCGCTGGTGCTGGTGTTGGCGCTGCTGACATTGCCTGCTGGCGGAGCGGAACCCCTGGTATGGGGAACGTTGGCCGGATTCGCCTTGCATCTGACGGGATTGGCTTGGCAGCTGGCGCGGCGTGGAGAGATCGAAATGCCACGCTGGAACCACCGATCACCACAATGGCGACTGTTCTGGCAGGGATTCGGAATCATGCTGGCCGGCCAGATACTGATGGGCCTGACCGGGATCATCGATCAGTTTTTCGCCGCCCATCTTGAAACCGGCGCCATTGCGACACTGAGTTACGCCAACCGCATCTTGGCGCTGATTCTTGGTTTGGGCGCAACCGCTGTCGGACGCGCGACATTGCCGGTATTCTCCCGATCCCTGGCGCGGGGTGATGATCAGGGATGGCGCACCGCCATGCATTGGGTAAGATTTCTTTTTTTACTCGGCGTGGCCATGCTCCTGATCGGCTGGTGGCTGGCACCCTGGATGGTCACACTGCTGTTCGAGCGCGGCGCCTTTACAGAGCAGGACACCCAGGCAGTAACAAGCGTTCTGCGCTACGGCCTCGCACAGGTGCCGTTCTATTTCGCCGCCCTGGTGTTGGTTTCCTATATCTCAAGCCAGCGCCGCTATATATTGCTTTTTTATTCAGGAGTCATCGGACTTGCGTGCAAAATATTTTCCAATATGACTCTCGTCCCGCTTTTTGGCATCGCCGGAATCGCCCTTTCATGGACCCTGGTTTATGCTGCAAATTTGTTCTTCTTTTTATTTTTTCTGAGGCATCGATAAAATATGAAACACCTCACAAATCACGAGATGTGGGAACAAACATACCAGTCCCCCGATGAATTTGAAGAGCTGGCATTTGACTGGCGCAATTATTTGGCTGCCGCCATCGCTGAGAAAATAGAAAAAATCGGACTGGAAAAAACAACAGTTCTGGAAATAGGCGCAGGCAACTCCCAATGGCTCCCGTATTTCGCAAAAAAATATCAAGACAGCCGGTTTGCCGGACTCGATTATTCAAAAACCGGCTGCGAAAAACTAGGACTGCGGATTGCTGCGGCCGGAACAACAGCAAACATCGACATCTATCACCAGGACATGTTCATGAACAACCCTGAAATTCAGGGAAAATTTGATGTCGTTCTGAGTTTTGGTGTGGTTGAACATTTTTCAGATTTATCCCAAACCCTGCTGGAAATAAAAAAATATCTGAAAGATGGGGGAACAATGTTTACATTAATCCCAAACATGTCAGGATCAATCGGCCATCTGACGCGAATTTTCAACAAAAAAATCTATGCCGGACATAACCCGCACGACCTTAATTCACTTCTTGACGGACATCAAAAAGCAGGAATGGAAATTTTATCCGGAAGCTATCTTGGCTCTACAGGTTATGGCGTCTTATCCAGTTGTTTTAATGAAAGGCGCGGAAAATCATACCAATTTTATGTTTTTTTGAGTCGCTTGTCCAAGGCAATTTGGTATTTTGAAAGCAAATTCCAAAACCTGCCCGCAAGCAAATTTTTTTCGCCATACATTTATGTGGTCAGCTGTAAACCCCTGTCCGCATGAACCTTCTCATCTTTATTAGCTCTCTTTCCAGCGGCGGAGCGGAACGTGTCGCCGCCAATCTGGCTAACCATTGGGCCGGTAAGGGCTGGACTATCACCATAGTCACACTCGCACCACTGCAAATTGATTTCTATGAGCTGAACCCGGCAATTCAGCGGATCACGCTGAATCAAATCGGCAGCAGTTCCCATGCTTTATGTGCAACCTGGAACAATCTTCGCCGGATCCGGGCGTTGCGTCAGGTGTTACGTCAGGTTTGTCCTGACATCGCCTTGAGCCTGATGAGCACAACTAACGTATTGCTGGCTCTCGCCGCCTGGGGTTTGCCGCTCTGCGCCATCGGATCCGAACACATTCATCCTCCTCAGCTCCCTCTAAACAGGGTCTGGGAGGGATTGCGGCGCAATTTTTACAGCCGCCTAGTGGCCGTGACTGCGCTCACCAAGGAGAGCGCGGCTTGGCTGAAAAACCAAACCCGCGCCCGACAGGTGCCGGTTATTCCCAATGCCGCTCCCTGGCCGTTGCCGGAACAATCACCTTACCTGGATCCAACAATGGTTGGCGTGACAGGACAACAACGACTCTTAGCGGTGGGTCGATTGGACTGTCAAAAGGGCTTTGACAGGTTGCTCACGGCCTTTGCAGATCTAGCCAACCGCTATCCCCACTGGGACTTGGTGATTCTAGGCGAAGGACCATTGCGTCCTGTCTTGCAGGCACAAATTGACGCTGCGAATTTACAGCAACGTGTATTCATGCCCGGACGGGCGGGAAATATCGGACAGTGGTATGCATCTGCGGATCTGTATGTCATGAGCTCCCGCTTCGAGGGATTTCCCAATACCCTGACAGAGGCATTGACTTATGGCTTACCAGTGGTGAGTTTTGATTGCAAGACCGGCCCACGCGACATCATCCGCCATGAAGTCGATGGCCTGTTGGTTCCGGCGGACCATATCACCGCTTTAACAGAGGCACTTGATCGATTCATGGACGATGCCGATTTACGCCAGCGATTCTCCGAGCGCGCAATTGAAGCGCGGGAACGATTCTCAATAGATTCCGTCTCGCAAAAATGGGAGCGATTGTTCGATAAACTTTGCCGCCAATAAGCTCAGATCCGGAAGTCTATGCAAAGCCAGACTAGGACGTGACTCTATCCATGTTCTAATAAATTTATAACAAAATAAAATATAAAATCAACCTCGAAAAAACAAAAAACATCTTCATCATCAAGCATATCGAATGCCATATAAAACCGAGGCAGAGATGACTCATTCATGTTGCTTTACCGTATTTACCCCGACTTACAATCGTGCTCACACCCTGAATCGCGCTTATGAAAGTCTCAAAAACCAGACTTTCCGCGATTTCGAGTGGTTAATCATTGATGACGGAAGCACCGACGAAACACAAAAATTGGTCGCCTCGTGGTCAAAAGAAGCGGATTTTGGAATCCACTACATATTTCAGGAAAATCAGGGAAAACATATTGCTTTCAATCGTGGAGTACAGCTTGCACGGGGCAGGTTTTTTTTAGCTCTTGACTCAGATGATGCTGCAATGCCAAATGCGCTCGAAATTTTCGCACAGGCTTGGGATAAAATTCAAAGCAACCAGCGTGGTCGTTTTTCTGCCATTACCGGACTATGCATCGATGAGCAAGGAAAACTAATCGGTGACCCCTATCCCTGCTCGCCACTTGATAGTGACTCATCTGAAATACGGTATAAATATCATATCAAAGGAGAAAAATGGGGGTTTCAACGCACGGAGGTGTTAAAAAAATTCCCGTTCCCGGAGGTTTATGGCATAAAATTCTTTCCAGAAGGAGTGATCTGGTCCGCAATCAGCAGAGAGTATAAGACACGATTTATCAATGAGGTCGTGAGAGTTTATTACAGGGAAGAAACGCCTGGAAGTCAGCTTACCCGCAGTGATCCTGCATGTCATGCACTTTCCTGTGCATTAGGGCACCAAATGACAATCAATCATGATTTGCGCTGGCTCTACCGTGCCCCACTCGAATTCATTCGTTCGGGGACACATTATGCCCGTTTTTCATTTCATGTCGGAGACGGTTTTTTAGCTCAGGCAAAAAAACTTAGTTGGCCTGGCCGCTGTTTATGGATCATCACTGTTTTACCGGGATTTTTCGTTTTTTTGCAGGACTGCATTAATCGCCAAAAAAAGGCTGCATAACAACACCCTAAAATTTTTCAGCATATTTCAAAATCCTTTGAAAGAAGCAAACAATGGCATCAATAATGAGCAAGCTAAGAAAAATTTTACAGCAAAAACAGCCCGCAAGATTTTTATGGTCGCGATTTTTACGGTATTCCGGCTTATGCCGATTCATTAAAATCCACAGAACGGGATACACACTGCACTTTCACCCGGCATCTCTGGCAATGTCTCTTTGGCTTGACCCCAACGATCGTCATTCTGACAGCGATGTGCTGAAAGCGATTTTAAGACAGGGAGATGTTTACGTGGATGTGGGAGCAAATATTGGGCACCTGGCTATCGAAGCCGCTACTCTTGTTGGAGACAGCGGAAAAGTAACCGCATTCGAAGCACATCCATGCACCGCAGGGTTTTTACGGCAAAATATTTTACTGAACAAACTTTCAAACATACGCATTGCACAAGTGGCAGTGGGCAACCAGTTAGGCTGGGTTAATTTCAGCAACCAAAATTCGGATGATCAAAACAATGTCACTGACGGAGAAGGGATTGCGGTTCCTTTAGTGACTCTGGACGCACTTTTGCCTGACGAGCCTCTGACAATATTAAAAATAGATGTTGAAGGATTTGAGAAATATGTCCTGGAAGGAGCCAAAAAAACACTTGACAAAACAGCGTTTATTTATTTTGAAGCATGGGATGCGCATTTTCAGAAATATGGATATGAATTTTCGGAAATCTTTGATTTTTTAAGTGAAAAAAAATTCAAGATCGCCGAATTTTTATCCCACTCTTCACTAGAAATCATATCCCGAGATAGAAAAATTCCAAATTGCATCAATCTTCTCGCATATCGCGACGAATCGGCAATTATGGAAAGAACGAACTGGAGTATCCAATGAGCAATTCATATCAATTTACCATATTTACCCCAACCTACAATAGAGCATATAGCCTGCCCAGAGTTTATGAAAGTATTAAACGCCAGACATTTCGTGATTTCGAGTGGCTAATTATCGATGACGGATCGACTGATGGCACAAAAAAACTGATTCAAAAATGGCAGAAAGAAAACCAGATACCTATTCGATATTATTGGCAGGAAAACGCTCACAAAAAAGCTGCGTTTAATTCTGCCGTCAAAAAAGCGCATGGAGAATTATTTTTAACTTTAGACAGCGATGACGAAGCATTACCTAACGCATTAAATATTTTTTACCACACATGGCGCAGCATTCCCGATAATGAGCGAGTACATTTTTCCGCTGTCACCGCATTATGCATGGATGATTCCGGAAACATCATTGGCGATCAATTTCCATCAGACATATTTGATAGCAATTCACTTGAGACATATTTTCGTCACAGAATTAAAGGTGAAAAATGGGGATTCCAGCGAACAGATATATTGCGCGAGTTTCCATTTCCCACAAATGTTCAGGGTCTGGTTCCAGAATCTGTCGTTTGGTTTCAGATTGCACGAAAATATAAAACTCGATACATCAACACTGCACTCAGAGTTTACACTCCTCAGCCAGACAGCATAACAGCCAGTTTATTAAATTTTGAAAATCGCGCGGATGGACGTGCGCTATTTTCGCGTGAAATTCTAGAGCACCACTGGCGTTACATTATCTATAATGGCAAAGCGATTTTAAAGGAAGCCTTTGCTTACACTTATTTTGGACAATATCTTTCTGACGCGCAACCTGGAAAAAAATGGCCTTTACGAGGCATTGTTCCGCGTTTCATGGTAGCAGTCATGTGGCCGCTAGCAATTTTACGTTATAAATCAGATATGATTCGTATCTCATTAAAATAAAGCCGGTTTTTATTATAAAATCAATTTTTTTACATACGCACCTTTTTTGCACTCAAATCAAGTGAAAAAGATTTCTTTTGTGGTTAGCTCGATGCAAAGTGGCGGCGCGGAGCGGGTCGCCGCTCTGCTATGCAATCGTTGGGCCGAACAAGGTCACAAAGTGACACTTATAGTGACTTTTTCAATGCGCGGAGAATGTTTTTACCCTCTTCACCAAGCCGTTAAACTGGAGTACCTAACAGATCGATCAGGCGGAACTGGGAAAAATGCAATCAAGGCAATACGTCGCTTTCTGTCATTACGTCGAATTATCATCACAACATGTCCAGACGTAGTAATTTCATTTTTATCTCAGGTGAATGTAGCAACATTGCTTGCCGTTCTTGGTTTAAGAATTCCAGTCGTAGTTTCGGAACGCATATACCCACCCGCAATGCCGCTCGCTTGGCATTGGGATTGGCTTAGAAAAATCACTTACCCTTCGGCAAGAAAAGTTGTGATGCAAACGGAACAGGGGCTGGAATGGTTATATCAAACCTGTCCGAAAGCTAATGGAAAAATAATCGCTAACCCAGTTTTTTACCCATTGCCTGCTAATGGCCAACAAATAGAATCCGAAACATTGCCAGATCCGATCCGTTATCGACTTTTAGCCGTAGGACGGCTGGAACCACAGAAGCAGTTTGCCGATCTGATACTCGCGTTCTCCCAGTTGGAGCTAATTTTTCCACATTGGGATTTAACCATTCTGGGCGAAGGTTCGGAACGAACGCATCTTGAATTTCTCATCGCTGAAACAGGACTCATGGATCGAGTATTGCTGCCAGGCTGCGTAGGCAATATTGCCGACTGGTATAACCGCTCGGATTTATATGTGATGAGTTCAAATTTTGAAGGCTTCCCGAATGTAATTTTAGAAGCTATGAGCTACGGCCTACCTGTTGTGAGTTTCGATTGCAAGACCGGACCCCGCGATATTATTCGGCATAACATAGATGGACTGTTAGTACCTCCAGAAACTGGGGTAGAAGGGCTGGCGAAATCGTTGAAAAAGCTAATGGCGGATGATATCTTGCGCGCACAAATGGGAAGGCATGCCACTTCAGTCAAAGAACGGTTTGCCATCACTCGTATTGGCGCGCTCTGGGATGAAATTCTTGGAATATAAATTTTTCCAAGTTCAAAACATGAATCATCTTAAAAAAAATACATTACAAAGTGAACCAAAAACGGGAATTACGACTTTTTTATTTCTTTTGATTTATTTTTTTTTAGTAAGCTACGCGTATCTTTTTTTATTTAAAAACGGAGGACCGAAGCCTTTATATTACTATCTTGCCTTTATCGCCATATCAGCATTTATCGCGATCATAAACATATCTTCACCTAATATACCTAAAGACCGTAGATTTGTTTTTTTTCAATTCTGGGTTGTAATTTATGTCATTTATTTCGTGACTCACGTCATTTTCTCCCCATACCCGGATATCGCGCTGCCCGCTTTAATCATTAACTTTGAAGCTCTCCTTATCGCAATTTGCGCGATTCATGTATCGCTGACATTAAAAATCGTTAGAGCAAGCATGTGGGTTATGGGACTCGCCGCCATCCTTGCAATCCCTTTGAATATTTTGGATTTTTTCGATCCGATTTTTACTGCAGTTCCGGGCAGATCAGCCGGATTTTACGAAAATCCAACTATTTCAGGGCAAATGATAGCATTAATGATGGTGGCCGGAATCCCGATTTTTAAAAAAAAAATACGCACGATTTTTGTTCTCTTTTGCGGTTTGGCCATACTATTGACATTCAGTCGTGCGGCATGGATTTTTTGGCTGGTTGGCTTTTTCTGGATGCTGTCACAGAATGAGCTAAAAACCCGTACTCACGTAAAATCAATATTTGCTTTTTTTCTTGTTTTAATGCTATCAGCTTTTCTTTTTAGCGGCTTTTTTGGAAAAATGATTACCGGCTCAAAATTTGAACATTATCTCACGCCAAACACAATGGCACGACTCGGAATCGGTGGCAAAGTAATGTCAGGCGACTCATATGAAGACCGTGAAAATCTTATAAAACATTCCATCAAAGATTTTTCAGAAGCGCCATTATTTGGACATGGCATTGGATACACTGAAGCGCAACGACGTCGTCCGCACAACATGTATCTTCTTTTCATGTCTGAAGGAGGTATAATTGGGCTTTTCATTTACGGTTTTTTTATCTTCTCATTATGGTTTTCAGCCCATGGCCTCGGCAAACCTCTTGTCATTATTTTGGCAATAAGTGGACTATTCACACACAACAATCTTGAACAACCGGCCATGATGCTTGTATCCGCTTTTATTGTTGCTCATGGCGCCCTTTCCAGGCATGAAGCAAATAGAAAAAAATGAAAAATAAAATTCTTCATATTATCACCGGGCTATCTGTAGGAGGGGCCGAAAAATCGTTATTCAATTTGCTTAAAAACGGGCTTTCAGATCGCTTTGAAAACATTGTCATTTCTCTCCGTGATGACGGATTTTACGGTGAGGTTATTCGACAGTTAGGAATACCCGTTTATACTTTGAGAATAAAAAAAATTCTGTCTTACCCATCAACATTCGCCTGCCTTCGATCTATCACGCGCGACCTGCAACCGAATATTATTCAGGGATGGATGTATCACGGAAATTTGATCGCTTACCTAGCGAAAAAGATCTGTAAAGATGACCCAAAAATAATCTTTAACATACGCCAAAGTCTTTATGGAATGGCAAATGAAAAACCACTCACCAGACAAGTTATTCGCATAAATCGCCAGCTTTCACATCACATTGATACGATTCTTTACAATAGTCAAACATCACGCAGATTGCATTCAGATTTTGGCTTTTCGAGCAAAAACAGCAGCGTTATTTTCAATGGCTTTGACACAAAAATATTCCGACCAGACCGTGACTGCGGCCTGCGCATCCGGAAGGCGCTGGATATTCCGGAAAAAGCTAGAGTCATTGGGCATGTCGCCCGTTTTCACCCAATGAAAGACCATGCCACTTTTTTGCGAGCCATCATTCCCATACTTAATCATTATGCTGATGTTCATGTATTGCTGGTCGGTAAAGATATAACAACTGAAAATCAACTTATTTCCAGCATTTTCCCTGAACAATCAAAAAAGCGATTGCATTTTTTAGGCGAAAGAATCGATATACCGGATCTGATGCGAACGATGGACATATTCGTGCAAAGTTCTTGGTCAGAAGCTTTTCCAAACGTATTAGGAGAAGCTATGTCGACAGGAATAAGCTGCCTCGCCACAAATGTAGGAGACAGCCAAGTCATTATTGGAAAAACCGGTTTTATTATACCCCCAAAAAATGATGTGGCTTTATTTATTGAGTTAAAAAAAATGCTGGACAAAACAGATGAAGAGCGTCAGGCATCAGGAATGATGGCAAGGGAAAGAATTATCGAAAAATATTCTCTTGAAGCGACTGTTAATCAATATATAAATCTATATGAAAATCTGATTCACTCTACCAAGAGCATCAAGGCATGTGCGGGATAACCGGTTTTTGGTCCAAAAAAAAGCCACCAAACGCTGCTGTTGCAGAAAACATGGCTAAACGAATGATCTCCCGTGGTCCGGACGATGCGGGTGTCTGGCTTGACGAAACGCGAGGACTTGCGCTTGCTCATCGACGTTTGTCCATTCTTGATCTTTCTCCTGCCGGACATCAACCCATGTTGTCGCCTTGCGGCAATTACGTTTTGACTTTTAATGGTGAGATTTATAACCACCTGGATCTGCGCAAAGATTTAACGCATGAAGGTGGGCACTTCAATTGGCGTGGTCATTCCGACACTGAAACCCTGCTCGCCGCACTGCGGCATTGGGGCATAACCGGTACATTATCGCGACTGAACGGAATGTTCGCGTTTGCCCTGTGGGATGCTCGCGAACGCATCCTCTATTTAGCACGAGATCGCATGGGCGAAAAGCCGCTATATTATGGTCGTTGTCAGGATACATTTCTATTTGGCTCTGAACTCAAAGCTTTATATGCACATCCGGACTGGCAGGGAAATATTGATCGTGATGCATTAACCCTTTATCTGCGCCACAATTATTTTCCAGCTCCCTGGAGTATCTATCGAGGCATTTATAAACTGGCTCCAGCACACTATGTCTCTATCCGCGAAAATGGATGCGTCATCAGTGAGCCGCAATGTTATTGGAATCTTAAGCGGGTTGCAGAGCAAGGCGTTTCCAGCGCAAGTGATGATCCAATCGCATTGACAAATGAGCTGGATGTCCTGCTTCGCGATGCCGTAGCGCGGCGGATGGCAGCAGATGTCCCATTAGGGGCGTTTCTTTCTGGTGGATATGATTCCACCACTGTGGCAGCGTTAATGCAGGCCCAAAGCGAACGTCCAATCAAAACCTTCTCAATTGGCTTTCATGAGAAAGCCTATAATGAAGCTCAGCATGCCAATGCAATTTCAAAACACCTTGGCACTGAACACACCGAGCTTTATGTGACATCGCAGGAGGCGATGGCGGTCATACCTAAGCTGGCGACAATCTACGACGAACCTTTTTCCGATTCATCACAGATACCAACCTACCTTGTCAGTGAACTAGCCAGGAAATATGTAAAAGTTAGCCTGTCTGGCGATGGTGGAGATGAGCTTTTTTGCGGATACAATCGATATTTGCTTGGCTATCAAGCCTGGAAAAAGCTGAGGGTTCTGCCCTTAAGATTGCGGCAGACTGCCAGTTGTATTATCGCGCATTTGCCGGGTCATTCGCTGGATCGAATGCAGCGATATTTACCTCTGCATTTGCAAATATCGAGTCTGGCCGATCGATTGCCGAAACTGGCGGACGTGCTTGCCAGTCGCAGTGGCGAAGCGTTCTACCATGATTTGGTTTCCCATTGGAAACAACCTGACCAAATCGTATTGAATGCCTGCGAGCCAAAGACCCTACTCAGTCATCCCGATGACCTGCCACAACTTCCGGATCTGCGCGAGCGCATGATGTATCTGGATATGTTAACTTATTTACCTGACGATATCCTGACCAAGATAGATCGAGCAAGCATGGCTGTGAGCCTGGAAGCACGGGTGCCTTTGCTCGATCATCGAGTAGTTGAATTTGCTTGGCGCGTGCCGATCAAACTCAAATATCGAAATGGGCAGGGTAAATGGCTATTGCGCCAAGTGCTGTATCGCTATGTCCCTCCTGAGTTTGTAGATCGGCCTAAAATGGGCTTCGGGGTGCCTATCGAACACTGGCTGCGCGGACCACTACGAGAATGGGGAGAGGATTTGTTGTGCGAAAACAAGATGCGAGAAGAAGGTTTTTTTGATCCCATACCCATTCGAAAAATGTGGGCCGAACATCTGTCTGGGCAGCGGCGCTGGCATTATCATCTGTGGGATATTTTGATGTTTCAGGCATGGTTGGCGCAACCCAAAACTTCCTGAGGATCTGTATTGTGAAAAATAGTATTAATGACAGCGAATACAATCTCCGATTATTTTCTGACCAGCTTAGTTTTAGGGTTGGGATTATCGCCAAATCCAAACCGGCAAAAAATATTTAGCTCCATGCGCATCGCTATCCTCTCCAACACCGGCTGGTATCTATATAATTTCCGGCTGGGCCTGATGAAGGCCATCAAGAGCAATAACCACCAAGTAATCGCAATCAGCCCCCGGGACGGATACGAAAAAAAAAACGAGATCGCTGGGTTTCGCCACCTTGAATTTAAGGTTTCAGCAAACGGGCTCAATCCATTCAGAGAACTTCACTCTTTATTGCGTTTGGCTTCTCTATTGCGCCGCGAGCGAATCGATCTTGTCCTGAGCAATACCCCAAAAGGGAATATTTATGCCGGACTGGCGACCCTGCTAGCAGAAAATCGCATCGTTCCCAATATCTCAGGTCTCGGCCGAATATTCATCCGACCCTCACCCCTGACGCACTTAGTGAAATGGCTCTACCGCCTTTCAATGCTCCAGGCTCCTTATGTTTTTTTTCAGAACAAGGATGACTTGGAATTTTTTTTGGAAAATAAACTAGTCAAGCCATCGCAAGCGATTTTAGTGCCTGGCTCGGGCGTTGATCTTATAAGATTCAAAATCACCTTAAGAGCGACTGGACCCTCTGCCAGCCCGGATTGCATAACTTTTTTGCTGTTGGCGCGTTTACTGTGGGAAAAGGGTGTTGGCGAGTATATTGATGCGGCAAGGCACCTGAAAAAAAGACATAAAAATGTACGCTTTTTATTGCTCGGACAACTCGATGTCACTAACCCTGCCGCCATTCCACAAGCCAAGATAGAGCAATGGCAATCAGAAGGGATAATTGATTATCTGGGAAAGACGGACGATGTAAGACCTTATATCGAAGCGGCGGATTGCATTGTATTGCCCTCATATTACAGAGAAGGCACCCCGCGCAGTCTGCTCGAAGCGGCCGCATCCGCCAAACCCATTATCACGACCAATAGCATAGGATGCCGGGACACCGTTGAAAATGGAGTCACGGGACTCCTCTGCGAACCTCGAAATGCGGAAGACCTGGCTGACAAAATGGAAAAAATGCTGATGATGAGCGAAGATCAGCGACAGATAATGGGGCTTAAAGGCCGGGTGAAGATGGAGCAAGAGTTCGATGAGCGTATTGTGATCGAAAAATATCTGACCATCATTAATGAATTGAATCGATCCGAATACCGCAGCAAATAAACCAATCACTGTTGCCTGAGCTGCGCTGGATCTGACGATCCATCATCACTCACCCCTGTGAGGACACGCATCAAGTCCCGCGAAATTATAGACCCGCTTTTTGAGGCGTTCAGAGCATCCTGCCCGGCAGCAAGGATCAGCATGCCGGGCCCAAACAGTTCAGGCACATCCGCTCAGAACGGCCAGATCCAATCATCCACCTCCGGTTTGTCAATGCCGTGCTCATAGGCGTACTGGCGGCATTCGATCTGCATGTCGCGCAGTTTCTCCTTCACATGCGCCCCGGCCACCTGCAAACGCGGTACCCGGTTGATGACATCCATCGCCAGGCTGAAGCGGTCGATTTCGTTTTCGATGGCGAGATCCAGCGGGGTGTTGATGTTGCCTTTTTCTTTGTAGCCGCGCACATGCAGGTTTTTGTGATTGGTGCGCCGGTAGGCCAGACGATGCACCAGCCAGGGATAGCCGTGGAAATTGAAGATGATCGGCTTGTCTTTGGTGAAGAGGCTGTCGAAATCGGCATCGGAGAGTCCGTGCGGATGCTCGCCGGCTGGCTGGAGCTTGAACAGATCCACGACATTGATGAAGCGGATTTTGATGTCCGGAAAGTGCTCGCGCAGCAGCGCGGTCGCGGCCAGCGCCTCCTTGGTCGGGATGTCGCCGCAGCCGACCAGCACCGCATCCGGTTCCGAGCCCTGATCATTGCTCGCCCAATCCCAGATGCCGATGCCCTTCGTGCAGTGCTTGATGGCGGCGTCCATGTCGAGATACTGGAGATGGCTCTGCTTGTCGGCGACGATGACGTTGATGTTGTCGCGGCTGCGCAGACAATGGTTGACCGTCGAGAGCAGGGTGTTGACATCGGGCGGCAGATAGATGCGGGTCACGGCGGGGTTTTTGTTCACCACCACATCGAGAAAGCCCGGATCCTGATGGGTGAAACCGTTGTGATCCTGCCGCCAGACGGTCGAGGTGATCAGCAGGTTGAGCGAGGAGATGCGCGCCCGCCAGGGGATCTCCTCGCAGATCGCCAGCCATTTGGCGTGCTGGTTGTACATGCTGTCGATGACATGGACAAAGGCTTCATAGGTGGCGAAGAAGCCATGCCGACCGGTCAGGATATAGCCTTCGTACCAGCCTTCCAGGGTGTGCTCGGAGAGCATTTCGAGCACGCGCCCGTCGGGTGCAAGTTCGCCACCGTCGGCGTCCTCGGGCAGATAGTCGCACAGCCAGAGCTTTTTGCTGACCGTATAGATGTCATCGAGCTTGTTGGAGCTGTTCTCGTCCGGGCCGAAGACCCGGAAGTTGTCCATATTGCGCGCCATGACATCGCGCAGCAGCGCGCCGGTCGGCTTGGTGTTCATCGCGTGAACCTTGCCGGGCTGCGGCAGGTCCAGCGCATAGTCGCGAAAGTCCGGCATCCGCAGCGCGCGGCGCAGCAGACCGCCGTTGGCGTGCGGACTGGCACTCATGCGGCGCGTCCCGGTCGGCGCGAGCGCCTTCAGCTCAGGGATCAGCCGGCCCTGCGCGTCGAACAGCTCGTTGGGCCGGTAGCTGCGCATCCAATCCTCAAGCTGTTTGAGATGTGCCGGGTTGTTGTGCATCCCGGACAGCGGCACCTGATGAGCACGCCAGAAGCCTTCGACCTTTTTGCCATCGACAGATTCAGGACCGGTCCAGCCCTTCGGCGTGCGCAGCACGATCATCGGCCAGTGGCAACGGCTGGCCTGACCGCTGGTGCGGGCAGCCTGCTGGAAGGCGCGGATCTGATCGTGACAGACATCCAGGGTCGCAGCCATCGTCTGATGCAGCGTCAGCGGGTCGTCGCCTTCGACGAAATGCGGCGTCCAGCCGTAGCCGCGCATGAGATCGGCCAGTTCAGAGTTGGGGATGCGGGACAAGAGGGTGGGATTGTTGATCTTGTAGCCGTTGAGATGCAGGATCGGCAGCACCGCCCCATCGCGGATGGGATTGAGGAACTTGCTCGAATGCCAGGAAGTGGCGAGCGGGCCGGTCTCGGCCTCACCATCGCCGACCGCCACCGCGACCAACAGGTTCGGATTGTCGAAGGCCGCGCCGAAGGCATGCGAGATCGAATAACCCAGCTCGCCGCCCTCATGGATGGAACCCGGGGTCTCGGGCGTGCAGTGCGAACCGATGCCACCGGGGAAGGAGAATTGCTTGAAGAAGGCGCGCATGCCCTCCTCGTCCTCGCTCTTGTTGGGGTAGATTTCGGAATAGGTGCCCTCCAGATAGACCGGCGCCAGCACGCCCGGCGCACCGTGGCCGGGACCGGCGAGGAAGATCGCCTCCTGATCGCGCTCGCGGATGATCCGGTTGAGATGGACATACATGAAGGAGAGTCCGGGACTCGCGCCCCAATGACCCAGCAGCCGGTTTTTCAGATGCTCTTCGCGCAATGGTTCACGCAGCAGCGGGTTGTCGCGCAGATAGATCATGCCGACCGCCAGATAGTTACAGGCGCGCCAGTAGGCGTCGATCCGGTCGAGCTGGTCGGGCGAGAGTGGGGCAGGCGTGATGTCAGTCGTCATCGGCGGTCTTCTCCTGTGAAAAATGCGTCGGAACACGATACAAAGCGATTGTGAACGTCTGACGGTTGAGCCGCGTGTTCGTTCAATCTCTGATGTCAGCCATCAACCCAGCCGAGCCAGACGCATCCTTCATACATGAGCACCAGCCCCAGCATCATCAGGACCAGACCGAGCGTGCGCAGGGTGTAGAGATAGACAGGCCCACTCATGAAGGCACGCGACCGCCCGACCAGCAACGCCAGCGCGATCTTCGCGCCAACCAATAGGGCATAGAAGCTGATCAGAAACACCAGGAGCGCGCCCAGACTCTGGCTCATGGCGCTGGCCATGATTGGCGCACCAACGCTCGACCAGAAGAGATAGGGATGCGGACTCAGCAGATTGGCCAGCATGCCCTTGGTCAGCGAGCGCGATTCCAGTACCTCATCATCGAGTCGGACTCCCTGGGTGCCGAGCGTGCGCCAGCCCAGAAACAGCACGAAACTGCCGCCGAACAGCGACAGCACCCCGAGCACGCCATGGATCTCGGTGAGCCGCGACAGGAGCGCCAGGGTCAGCAGGATGAGCGGCGCATCGGTGAGCAGCGGCGCGATCGCCACCTTCATCCCGGAGCGTGCGCCATGCTGGAGCGTCTCCGAGATGACGAGCGTGAGCACAGGGCCGGGCGCGAGTCCGGCGGACAGACCCAGCACGATGCCAAGCGCCAGAAAGCTCAACATCCCGAGTACACGAACAGGTCAGTCATGACGCTCTCCTCGCTAACCAAAGTCTAAATGAAGGATACTCGGCGCATTCGCTCCGCATATCGCAACACATCATCCTGGAGGACATTCCATGATCGACACGACAGCGACCCATGACGACATCCAAATCCAGATGCGTTCGATCATCCAGCGCATCGCGACCGGTCCCGAGCAGTCCAAAGACATCTCGCTGGCCGAAGCGCGCGCCGGAATGCGCGCCATCCTTGACCATCAGGTCGATCCGGTGCAGGCCGGCATCTTTCTGATCGCGCTGCGCATGAAGCGCGAGACCGACGAAGAATTCAAAGGCATCCTGGACGCCATCCGCGAGGTCACGGGGCATGTCGTGGCAGCAGTCGATGAGGTGGTCGATATTGCCGATCCCTATGATGGCTACAACCGCTGTCTGCCCGCCGCGCCCTTCCTGATGCCGCTGCTGGCCGAGTGCGGCGTGGCGGCGATCAGCCAGGGCGCACATGCCGTGGGGCCGAAGTTCGGCGTTACCCATCGTCATGTGCTGGAGGCCGCCGGGGTGCCGGTCGATCTGAGCCCGGTCGAAGCCGCTGACCGGCTGGCCGATCCGGCGCTCGGCTGGAGCTATGTCGATCAACGGGCCTTCTGCGCGCCGCTGCACAATCTGGTCGATCTGCGCACCGCCATCGTCAAGCGTCAGGCGATCACGACCACAGAGGTACTGGCACGGCCCATCCACGGTCGCCGTCAGACCCATCTGGTGACCGGCTATGTTCACACGGCCTACCCGCGCATCTATGCCCTGCTCGCCCGCCATGCCGGATTCGATTCGGCGCTGCTGGTGCGCGGCGTCGAGGGTGGCGTCATTCCCTCGCTGCGACAAAAGGGCATCTGTTACAACTATCAGCACCATGCCGAGGAACAACCCTTCGAGATCGATCCGGTCGAGCTGGGCATCGAACAGGCGATTCGTGCCGTGCCCCTTCCCAGGGACATCCCTCAGACCACCCGTCCCGGCGACGAAATCGCCATCACCGTGGATGTCGCGGCGACCGCCCGCGCCGCCGCTCAGGCCGGTCTGGCTGCCCTGCAGGGCGAGCCGGGGCCGACTTACGACAGCCTCGTCTACGCTGGCGCGCTCATCCTCTGGCACCTCGGACGCGAGAGCTCGCTGACCGTTGCCGCCGACCGTGTCCGTGATGCCCTGGATTCCGGCCGGGCCGCACAGCGGGTGCGTTAAGCAATCCTCCCGAGACCTGAGCTCAACCCCGGTTGTGCGCCTTAATTGGCGATTACTGAAGGTCGGATCGGGTTCGATCCGACCGGCTCGGCGGTTTGATCAGGCAGCCGGGGCGCATCGCTCAACGCGGGGCCGGACTGTGCTGCAACATCCACCGCACCGCTTTCGCCGCCGCCGCTCCATCCCTCAAGCGTTTGCAGCAGCGGCCGGATCGCAGGCGGTTCGGGATCGTTCGGCAGCAGCCTGAGCAGCATGCCGCGATGCGATGCCTGCATGACCAGCGGCGGAGGCGTGTTCGGGAGACTGAGCGAGGCAAGGGTAACGACGCCATCACCCAGTCCCTCGCCGATCCCGGACCACCAGGTCGCAAATTTCTCGCGCAGCTCCAGTGTCGGCGCTGATTGTGACATTTCTGCAACACTCTGCGTCATCGCCAGCGGCGGCTCCAGCAGGACGCCACCAATCAATTGGATGGGAATGGTTGTCGGCCAGGGAACGGCGTTGAGCGCGGTGAGATAATCGCTCCCTGGACGCAGATCAATCTTGGCCTCGCCGGTCCCGTCGCGCAGCGCGGCAAAGAGCGAGAAACGACGATCGCGCTCTTCAAGCAACTGATCGCGCAATTCGAGCCAGATGCGCAGTCGGGCCCATTCCGAGCCCTGATTCGGGGTGCCGATGAGCACGGCGCCGAGGATGGGCGCACCCGCCACCTGGGCCGATCCAGCCACCGGATGCCGCCAGCGCGAGACGAAATCACGAATTACCAGTCCACCCATGCTGTGTCCGACGAAAATGGCCGGGCGGTCAGCCGGGAGTGTCGGCCAGTGTTCGGCGAGATAGGCGACGCTGCGGTCGATGCCCTGATCATTCGGATAGCGAAACTCCCAGACCTCGAAACCGGCAGTGTCCAGAACCGGAATGAGGTCATGCCAGATGCTGCCCGGCTCATCCAGACCATGTACCAGGACGATGCGCGGTTTCTTTGACGCTGGCGCCGCAATCCGCAGCGCCAGACCATGCCAGCCATCGTTGTTGGGCGTCATGGCATCAGGAAACCAGGCCAGGAGCTGGTCGTGCACCACCACCCGTAATTCGCGTTCCTCCTGCGGATGGTCTTCAGCCCACCAGGTCCAGAGCGCGACCGCGCTGATCAGAGTCAGCAGTGCCAGCAGCGAGGGATGGCGCCAGCGTGCCGGGCGGGAGCGGCGGGGTTGGCGAAAGGTGGCGGATCGCATGGATCGAGAATGTCTGTTCACAGATACAGCCGGCTCAGTTCGGGGGCGACATCGCTGCGCTCCCAGATCTGTTCGAAAGCGGAGCGCAGACGGCGCGCCTCGCTGGGGTTGTTGAAATCGACGACAGCCTCCATGGTGGCGGCAAGACGACGGTGAATGTAGCCGCGCTCGTCGGCAATCAGAAAGGCGTCGGGGCGATCCTGATCGTCCGCGCCGACGCAGCGAATCGCGATCCGGGAGGTCAGGCGGCGCGCCAGCTCGATCAGCCGGTGTCCGCCCTGGCTGGCGCTGCGCGGATCGCACAGCAGGACGCGCACGGACAGACCCGGGCGCGCCAGCGCGAGGCGCTGCACGGCGCTGAGAAATGGCGCCTGATCGTAGAGATCAGGGTCGAGCGCGCGACTGAACAGCAACAGCTCGCGCCGCGCCTGACTGGCCATGCGCACGCCCGCCTCCCGCACAAGGGCGCGGCGATCCAGCGTCAGGGGACCGGATGACGCACCGAGTACGGGGTCTTCTGCAAAGATCAATTCAGACATGAATGTTGCATCTTCAAAACAGTCGTTGTAAATACGCTGCGAACATAGAAAAAAGTTGCACTTTTGCTCCTGTAGTGGGCTAAAATGTCTGCGTTCCAAGTGCGGCCCTTCGACCGTCACCTGTGTGCCATTGAGACTTCAAAACAAGCTTCGGGAGGCGCATTCGTGGCGTGAGCGAAAGAAAACACCGATTTGTTGTTTTTTACTGACGACTGCTTCGGCTTTCAACGAAGGTTCCCAATCCGATCATCTCCATCCACCTGAACAGGAAACAAACGATGCGCAAACAGAACCACACCTCACGCCTGGCCTCGCTGGCTGCTCCGTTCGCGGTGGCCTTCGCCCTGTCTGCACCGCTCGCCAATGCCGCCAGTGACTACAACAACGAGCATTTCTGGTCCGCCCAGCCGGAAGGGCAGGCCTGGGTGACGAACTACGGCGAGTGCTGGCAGAGCCTCCATGGCTCGGGCGAACTGGAGCCCTGTGTGGCTGCTCCGGTGGCCGCCGTGCCCAAGGAATTCATCGTTCGTCTGAACTTCGAATTCGATAAATACCGTCTCGAAAACATCGTCAACGACAACGAGCTGCGTCGTCTCGACGACTACATCGCCCAGGTCAAGGAAACCCCGGTGCGCGAGCAGATCTCGCTGACCGGCCACACCGACGCCAAGGGTTCCGATGCCTATAACATGGCACTCGGCCAGCGTCGCGCCGAAACGGTCCGCGATTATATGGTCAGCAAAGGCATCTCGCCGAGCGACATCACGTCTGTCGAAAGCCGTGGCAAGCGTGAGATGCTGCCCGAGTACGACATCTTCGCCGTCGAACAGCGCCGCGTGAAGATCAACGCCGAGTACGGCGGCTGATTTTCAGGGCTCAGAAGTAAATCCGCGCCGGTTGTGTCGACAACCGGCGCGGCAGGGTCCGATAAGCCTCACCCCCCCCGACTGTGGCTTATGGGAAGGCCGGCCATGTTAGCGCATGGCCGGCCTTTTTTATTATTCCACTGCCGGCATGGATGCGCCAAGCACTTCTATCGATTCAGATCGCGCGCGCAAGCCGGGCGGCCTCGCCCAGATAGGTCGCCGGGGTCAATGCCTTGAGTTCAGCCCTGGCCTGCTCCGGGATCGCGAGCGTCTCGACAAAATCAGCCAGCGCCTCCTGTCCGATACGCCGCCCACGGGTCAGTTCCTTCAGCTTTTCGTAAGGCGCTTCGACGCCATAGCGGCGCATGACGGTCTGAATCGGCTCGGCCAGCACCTCCCAGTTCGCCTCCAGATCCGCCGCCAGCCGTGCCGGATCCGCCTCCAGCTTGCCAATTCCCTTGAGCGCCGAATGCAGCGCAATGGTCGTATGCGCGATGCCGACGCCAAGATTGCGCAGCACGGTCGAGTCGGTCAGATCGCGCTGCCAGCGCGAAACCGGTAGCTTGTCGGCCAGATGTTCCAGGATGGCGTTGGCCAGACCCAGATTGCCCTCGGCGTTCTCGAAGTCGATGGGGTTGACCTTGTGCGGCATGGTCGAGGAGCCGACCTCGCCCGCCACCGTGCGCTGTTTGAAGTAACCCACCGAGATATAGCCCCAGACATCCCGGCAGAAGTCGATGAGGATGGTATTGAAGCGAGCCAGCGCATCGAAGAGCTCGGCCAGATAGTCGTGCGGTTCGATCTGCGTCGTGTAGGGATTCCAGGTCAGCCCCAGCGATTCGACGAAGGCCTGCGACAGCGCCGGCCAGTCGATCTCGGGATAGGCGGACAGATGGGCGTTGTAATTGCCGACCGCGCCATTGAGCTTGCCCAGCAGCGCCACCTCGGCAACCCGCGCGCGCTGACCGCGCAGCCGGTGCACGACGTTGGCCATCTCCTTGCCGAGCGTGGTCGGGGTCGCCGACTGGCCGTGGGTGCGCGACAGCATGGGCAGCTCGGCATGACGATGGGCCAGCGCACGGATGGCGGCGATCAGCTCGTCCATCAGCGGCAGCAGAACCGCATCGCGCCCGGCGCGCATCATGAGTCCGTGCGAGAGGTTGTTGATGTCCTCGGAGGTGCAGGCGAAATGGATGAATTCGCTGACGGCTGCCAGCTCGGCATGATCCGCGATCCGCTCCTTCAGAAAATACTCGACCGCCTTGACATCATGATTGGTGGTGCGTTCGATGTCCTTGATGCGTTGCGCGTCCGCGACGCTGAAATTCGCCACGATGTCATTGAGCAGGCGGTTCGCCGTCTCCGAGAAAGCAGGAACCTCGACGATTCCGGGATGGCGCGCGAGCGCCTGGAACCAGCGGATCTCGACCTCGACCCGATGACGGATGAGACCGAATTCGCTGAAGATGGGACGCAGATCGGCGGCGCGGGCGGCATAGCGGCCATCGACCGGAGACACGGCGGTCAGGGTGGAGAGATCAAGGGTCATGAGGGGGTCCGGCGAGGGTCATGGGATGGACGGGATGTTCGATTTGCTATTCACCACTAACCGACACCTCAGGTATCGTGACGATCAGTTATCCCGTTTCAGCCTGTAGGGGCGATTTAAATCGCCCCTACAGGATTTACAGTCTTAAATTTTTGACTGGCAAGTCAAAAATTTAAGCGGCGAGCTTCCGCAGCACGTATTGCAGAATCCCGCCATGCCGGTAGTAGTCGATCTCGTTCGGCGTATCGATCCGCACCTTGGCCTCGAAGGTCTTCACCGAGCCGTCAGCCGCCGTCGCCCGCACCTCGACCTGCTTGGCCTCGGCGTTGTTCAGCCCGACGATGTCGAAGGTCTCGGTGCCGGTGAGTCCCAACGACTGGGCATTCTCGCCCTTGAGGAACTCCAGCGGCAGGATGCCCATGCCGACCAGATTCGAGCGATGGATGCGCTCGTAGCTCTCGGCGATGACGGCCTGGATGCCAAGCAGACGCGGCCCCTTGGCCGCCCAGTCGCGCGAGGAGCCGGAGCCGTATTCCTTGCCGGCGATGACGATGGCGGGCGTCCCTTCGGACTGATACTGCATGGCCGCGTCATAGATCGACATCTCTTCGCCAGTCGGCTGATGCAGGGTCACGCCGCCCTCGGTGCCCGGCGCCATGAGGTTGCGCAGCCGGATGTTGGCGAAGGTGCCGCGCATCATCACCTCGTGGTTGCCGCGCCGCGAACCCAAGCTGTTGAAATCCTTAGGCTCCACGCCTTTTTCCATCAGATACTTGCCAGCCGGCGAGTTGGGCTTGATGGAGCCGGCAGGCGAGATGTGGTCGGTGGTGATGGAATCGCCGAGCAGGGCCAGACAGCGCGCGCCGCCGATGTCGGTCACGGGCGTCAGGTCCAGCGACATACCCTTGAAGTAGGGCGGGTTCTGGATATAGGTCGAATCCGCCGGCCAGTCGTAGGTCTGGCTGGCAACGGCGTCGAGCGACTGCCAGCGTGCATCGCCGGCAAAGACATCGGCATAAGCCGCCGTGAACTCAGCCGGGGTGACGAATTCGGCGATCGCGGCGTTGACCTCGTCCTGGGTCGGCCAGATGTCCTTGAGATAGACCGGATTGCCCTGGGCATCGGTGGTCAGCGGATCTTTGGCGGGATCGATGTCGATGCGGCCGGCGATGGCATAGGCGACGACCAGCGGCGGGCTGGCCAGATAGTTCATGCGCACCTCGGCGTGCACCCGACCCTCAAAGTTGCGGTTGCCCGAGAGGATGGAGACGGCACAGAGGTCATTGGCGGCAATGGCCTTGGAGACCGGTTCGGGCAGCGGGCCGGTGTTGCCGATGCACACCGTGCAGCCGTAGCCGACATTGTGGAAACCGAGCGACTTCAGCGGCTCGGTCAGTCCGGCGCGGTCCAGATAGCGGGTGACGGCCATCGAGCCGGGACCAAAAGCGGTCTTGACCCAGGGCGCGCGCTTGAGCCCCAGCGCCGCCGCCTTTTTGGCGACCAGACCGGCGGCGATCAGCACGCTCGGGTTGGAGGTGTTGGTGCAGGAGGTGATGGCCGCGACCACGATGGATCCGTCGGAGATCTCGACCTCCTGACCCTCGATGACCGCCTTGGCCGCGCCTTTGCTCGGGATGTTGCGCTCTTTCTTGAGTGCAGCCAGCGCCGCCGGGAAGTGGCTCGCCATGTCGGACAGCGCCACCCGATCCTGCGGACGCTTGGGACCAGCCAGCGAAGGCACCACGTCGCCCAGATCCAGCTCCAGCGTCTCGGAATAATCGGCCTCGGTCGCGTCGGCGGTGTGCCACACACCCTGCGCCTTACAGTAGGCTTCGACCAGGGCGATCTGATGCTCGTCGCGTCCGGTCAGACGCAGATAGTCGAGCGTGATCTGATCGATGGGGAAGAGTCCGCAGGTCGCGCCATACTCCGGCCCCATGTTGGCGATGGTGTTGCGCTCGCCCATCGGCAGAGTGCTGATCGCCGGACCATAGAACTCGACGAACTTGCCGACCACGCCATGCTTGCGCAGACGCTCGACGATCACCAGCACCAGATCGGTCGCGGTCACGCCTTCTTTCAGCTTGCCGGTCAGCTTGAAGCCGACGACCTTGGGCACCAGCATGGACACCGGCTGACCCAGCATGGACGCCTCGGCCTCAATGCCGCCCACGCCCCAGCCCAGCACGCCGATGCCGTTGACCATGGTGGTGTGCGAATCGGTGCCAACACAGGTATCGAAATAGGCTTGAGTGACGCCATCAAGCGGCTTGGGGAAGACCACGCGCGCGAGGTACTCGACGTTGACCTGATGCACGATGCCGGTATCGGGCGGAACCACCTTGAAACCGTCGAGTGCGCTCTGGCCCCATTTGAGGAACTTGTAACGCTCCTGATTGCGCTGGAACTCCAGCTCGGCGTTGAGCGCGAAGGCGCTGTCCGAGCCAAAATGATCGACCTGCACCGAGTGGTCGATGACCAGCTCGGCGGGCTGGAGCGGGTTGATCTTGCGCGGATCGCCGCCGAGCGCGGCCATGGCATCGCGCATCGCTGCCATGTCCACCACCGCCGGCACGCCGGTGAAGTCCTGCATCAGCACGCGCGCGGGGCGGTACTGGATCTCCTTGTCCGGCTCGGCCTGCGGATTCCAGTTGCTGAAATACTCGATGTCCTCGCGCGTCACGGTCACACCGTCCTCGTTGCGCAGCAGATTTTCGAGCAGGATCTTGATCGAGTAAGGCAGACGCGCGCTGTTGGGCACAGCGTCGAGCTTGAAGATCTCGTAATCCTGGCCGGCGACGTTCAGGGTGGACTTGGCGTTGAAGCTGTTGGGCATCGAGGGCTCCGTTGGCGTGGCTGCTTGTGGTGTGGGACAGCCGACAATTCTAGCGCCCACCTCCCCGATACGCCACATGCTGCATTGCAATATCAGTCTTGTATTGCCCGGCTGTGCGGAATCGCCCCCTCATGCGCAAAATAGGCGATGATGCCGCGTTCATCGAGAATCCAGACCTCTTGCGCCCCTGCCGCAAGGTAGAGTGCGGTTTTTTCCTCGATCTCGGCCTTGGAATTGGATGGCGAGGTGATCTCGACGCAGATTTCAGGTGCTTTGGTGTAAGGCGTGTCGTAGCCGAATTGCTCGATAAATTCGTCCGACGCCCAAGCAACATCGACCACCTTCACTCCGTCGCTCGTTTTAATCGAGCATTCCATGATGATTTTTCCATTGCCTTGATGTTTGTCGATGTAGGCGCCGATTTCATATTGAAGGCTGCCATTCCGGTTGCTGGCAGGACTCATTAGAATTTTGCCCCATTTGTTGAGCTCGATCTTGAACGGAAGATCTTTTAGATACGGGTTGGCGATGACGCTTGACCATTCCATTATTCAACCTTCTTCTGAGTTGAGGTGCGATGATTTAAACCGCGTCCAAAGCGAGAAGCCAGGTTTCGAGTACATTCGATTTGGGCACATTCGCGGCACTGAGCGGAGACGCAGTTTAAGACCTGAATCTGAACGCAATCCAGGAAAAGGGTAGCGTCCAAGCACCCCCTGTCAAGCTGACACCGGTTCGATTATCCTGCCATCTGAATCACGAACCTGATGACCTGAGTGCAAGAATGGACGAAACGCCACGGCAGATTCTGCACCGAATCTTCGGCTATGACCGCTTCCGGGGCGCGCAGGCCGAGATCATCGAACAGGTGATGAAGGGTGGCGATGCGCTGGTGCTGATGCCGACCGGTGGCGGCAAATCGCTCTGTTATCAGATCCCGGCGCTGCTGCGACCGGGCGTCGGGGTGGTGGTTTCGCCGCTGATCGCGCTGATGCAGGATCAGGTGGACGCCCTGACCCAGCTCGGGGTGCGCGCGGCCTTCCTCAATTCGTCGCTCACGCCGGAACAGGCGCGGTCGGTGGAACAGGCGATGCAGACCGGCGCGCTGGATCTGGTCTATGTCGCACCGGAACGCCTGCTGACCGAGCGCTTTCTGAGTCTGCTGGAGCGGATTCCGGTCGCGCTCTTCGCCATCGACGAGGCCCATTGCGTCTCGCAATGGGGACATGATTTTCGCCCCGAGTACATCCAGCTCGATCTGCTGCACGCACGCTGGCCGCAGGTGCCGCGCATCGCGCTCACCGCCACCGCCGATGTCCCGACCCGCAACGAGATCGTCACCCGGCTGCGTCTGGAGCAGGCCGGTCAGTTCGTTTCCAGTTTCGACCGCCCGAACATTCGCTACCGGATCGTCGAGAAGGCGAACCCGCGCCAGCAGTTGCTTGCCTTTCTGCGCCGCGAGCATCCCGGGGACGCCGGCATCGTCTACTGTCTGTCGCGCAAGCGGGTGGAGGAAACGGCGGTCTATCTTCAGGGCCAGGGTTTTGCCGCCCTCCCCTATCACGCCGGTCTGTCCGCCCAGACGCGCCGCGACCATCAGGCGCGCTTTCTGCGCGAGGAAGGCGTGATCATGGTCGCGACCATCGCCTTCGGCATGGGCATCGACAAGCCGGACGTGCGTTTCGTCGCCCATCTGGATCTGCCCAAGAGTCTGGAATCCTATTATCAGGAGACGGGCCGCGCCGGTCGCGATGGTCAGCCGGCCAATGCCTGGATGGCCTATGGCCTGAGCGACGTGGTGATGCTGCGCCGCTTCATCGAGGATTCGGATGCGGACGAACACTTCAAGCGCATCGAGCTGCACAAGCTCGACGGCATGCTGGGTTATTGCGAGACGACCGAATGCCGGCGTCAGGTCATGCTCAACTATTTCAGCGAGAGCCTGCCCGCGCCCTGCGGCAACTGCGATACCTGTCTGGAGCCGGTCGAGACCTGGGACGGCACGGTCGCCGCGCAGAAGGCGCTGTCCTGCATCTATCGCACCGGACAGCGTTTCGGCAGCGCCTATCTGACCGAGGTGCTGCTCGGCAAGTCCAGCGAGCGCATCCGCCGTGTTGGGCACGATCAGGTGAGCACCTTCGGCATCGGCAGGGAACTCAGCGCCGACCAATGGCGCTCGGTCTACCGGCAACTGGTGGCGGCGGGTCTGGCTGCGGTCGATATGGAAGGGCACGGCGCGCTGCGGCTGACCGAGACGAGCCGACCCCTGTTGCGCGGCGAGCGCGGGATCCGGCTGCGCCGTGATCCCGACCGTCAAAAGGCGACCCGCGCCGCACGCGCACCCGTCGCGGCCGTCCCGACCGATCCAGAGGCCGCCGCGCTCTGGCAGGTGCTGCGCGACCATCGCCGTGAACTGGCGCTGGCGCAGAACGTGCCGGCCTATGTCATCTTCGCCGACTCGACCCTGCGTGAGATCCTCGCCTATCGCCCCCGCAGTCTGGCCGAGCTGAGCCGGATCAGTGGTGTCGGTCAGGCCAAGCTGGAGCGTTTCGGTGCGGGCTTTTTACAGGTACTGGCCGATCATGAGTCGCAACATGGTCGCCCGTCCGGACTGCCGCCCCTGCCAACCGCCGGGCTCGGCAAAGCGCCGCCGCATCCAGGCCGGGTCTGGGAGTCGGGTCTGAGCGACACGGTGCAGGAAACGCTTGATCTTTTTCGCACCGGACTGACACCGGAGGCCATCGCCGCGCGCCGCTCGGTCAAGCTCGACACGATTTATACGCATCTGTCGCGCTGCATTGAGGAAGGCGAGCTTGACGCGCGCGAGGTCGTCAGGCTCGATGACGAGATCGTTCGACGCATCGAATTCGCCTTCGACCAGTTGCCGGAGCGGTCGATCATGGCGCTCAAGCCGGTCTTCGATGCCTTCGATGGCCAGTACGACTATGGGTTGCTGCGCTGCGTGCGCGCGGGAATGCATGCGTCCCCGCGCGCCGAAGCGGTCTGACAGACCTCCCTGCCACGAAAACCGGGGGAAAACCGGTCGTCGGGCTGAACCCGTCGCGCGTCCAGCGCGATGGTCGTAGACTAAGCCGCGTCCAGCGCGATAGACGTCCTTTTTAGTTTGTGTTCAACCTTTGAGATTGTCTCGGCCTCAGTGGAGACGCGGTTTAAAATTTTATATTTTTTAATGATATAAACCGCGTCAGCTCCGGAAATCCTTGATTCTGCCGAGGCTGATCCAATCCAAAAACATCGCCTGCCGCTCTGGACGCGGTTTACCAACTGTCTGTGGTTCGCGCGTCCCGCGCGGCCCAATCGATCATGAGACGAAGACCATGCCCAGCCTGCCGAGCAAAGCGCTCGAAACCTTCCCCAATCCGCAACCCGAACGGGACTACACCATCCGCATCCGGGTGCCCGAGTTCACCTGTCTCTGCCCCAAGACCGGCCAGCCCGATTTCGCTGAACTGACGCTGGAATATGTGCCGGATCGACTGTGCGCGGAACTCAAGGCGCTCAAGACCTATGTCTGGTCCTATCGCGATGAGGGCGCCTTCCATGAGGCGGTGACGAATCTGATTCTGAGCGATCTGGTCACGGCCATCGCGCCGCGCTTCATGCGTCTGACCGCCGATTTCAATGTGCGCGGCGGGATCTATACCACGGTCGTGGCCGAGCATCGCGACCCCGGCTGGCAGCCGCCGGAGCCGGTGCGACTGCCCTGATGCAAGGCGACGCGACCTGCGAACAGTCAGGCCGCGTCAGGCATCGCCGGGTTGACGCTTACTCGCGGATACCCGAGGACATGCGCGGGCAATCTTCGCGTTTGGGACGGAAGCGACGCTCGGTCAGATAGGGGAAGATATCTTCCAGATGTCCGGCGCGGATATGGTCCTGCCGGGCACGCCACCAGGCCGGGTCGAGCAGCTCGCTGTGCAGTTCGCGGAAGATCTTGCGGATCCGTGGATCGGTCAGCAGAAAGGTCTCGAATTCTTCCGGAAAGACATCATTGGGTCCGGCCGTGTACCAGACATCCTCGCCCATTTCCATTTCAGGATTGGGCGCTTCGGGGATGGCGCGGAAATGGCACTCGGTCAGATAACAGAGTTCGTCGTAGTCGTAAAAGACGACCCGACCCTGACGGGTGACGCCGAAATTCTTGAACAGGAAATCGCCGGGAAAGATATTGGCGGCGGCAAGCTGTTTGATGGCATCGCCGTATTCAGCGATGGCATGACGGAGGTCTTCGTCATCAGCCGTGTGCAGATAAAGATTCAGCGGCGTCATGCGCCGCTCGATATAGAGGTGCTTGATGATGAGCTGATCGCCCTGGACCTCGATGCTGGCGGCGCACTCGCTCTCCAGCATCTCGCGCAGCGCCGGGGCAAAACGCCGCAGCGGGAAGGCGACATGCGAATATTCCCAGGAGTCGGCCATGCGCCCGACCCGGTCGTGCATCTTCACCAGTTGATATTTCTGCTTGACCAGCTCGCGGCTACTTTCCTTGGGCGGCGGAAAGCGATCCTTGATGATCTTGAACACGAAGGGGAACGAAGGCAGGGTGAAGACGCACATCACCATGCCGCGAATGCCGGGCGCGACCACAAAATCGTCGGTCGAATAACGCAGATGCTTCAGGAAATCGCGATAGAACTCGGCCTTGCCGAATTTCTGCAAGCCGATGGCGGTATAGAGTTCAGCCTTGCCCTTGCGCGGCATCAGCGGGCGTAGAAAATCCACCACCGCCGCCGGGACTTCGGTGTCCACCATGAAATAGGCACGCGCGAAACTGAAGATATCCGAGATTTCTTCCTCGCCGGTCAGCAGGGTATCGACATAGAGCCCCTGCTGTTCGTCGTTCAGGATAGGGATGGCAAAGGGCGTCTGATCCGCCCCGTTGATCGCCTTGCCGATGAGATAGGCACCCTTGTTGCGATAGAAGAGCGGACGCAGGACGACGATCTGGAAATTCTGCTGGAGCGCCCGATTGGCCGGGAATCGCTCGCGAATGGCGCGCATGATGCAGCGGATATCGCGGCGACGGTCGCGAAAGGGACGCCGCAAGCCGGTATGACGCAGCAGATTGGCGATAACGCGGGTGAAGCCGTCGCGGGCCGGATAATAGGCGCGAAAAATGGGGATCTCGGCCTCCAGATGCTCGGTCGAGATCAGGGGCCAGACGAAGATATAGCTGTTGTTGTAATAGTGACGGTCGAACAGCCGGCAGAAGACCGAGTTGTAATAGGTTTCGGCCAGCTCGGGCTGATGGTGCTGCGGCAGCAGACGCAGATATTCGACCTTGACCCGTCGCCAGAGCGCATCGCTGGGATCACGCAGATTGAACTCGCGACGCAGCCGGGCAATGGTCTCAGCGATGCGCGTGTCATAGAAACTGATGCGCTCGCTGGCGGCCATCTGCACCGCCGGCCAGTCGGCTGACTCGAAACGCGCCTTGGCGCCTGCGGTGATTTCGCGGAACAGCCGATAGTGGCGCTCGAATCCGGCGAGGATGACCTCGGCGATGCGTTTGGCTTCGATCCAGGCCATTTTAAGTTTTCAGTGGGCAGTCGTCAGTTGGCAGAAGGATGGCGCGCTCGGTTTCATTCGCTCAAGTAAGCGGCTCGGCGGCGACCGCAATGCCGTCTTCGTCGCAGTAGACATGATCGCCGGGGCTGAAACGCACACCGGCAAAGGTGACGGGGATGTCGCGCTGACCTTCGCCGCGCCGCTGGCTCTTGCGTGGATTGGTCGCCAGTGCCTTGACACCAAGTGGCATCTCGCCGATCTCGCGGCTGTCGCGGATACAGCCGAAGAGGATGACGCCGGCCCAGCCGTTCTCGACCGCGCTCGCCGCGATCAGATCGCCGAGCATGGCACAGCGCAGCGAACCGCCCGCATCCACCACCAGCACCCGCCCCGCGCCCGGTTCGGCCAGGGTCGATTTGACCTGCGAGTTGTCCTCGAAACACTTGACCGTGACGATAGGACCGCCAAAACGGACACGCCCGCCGAAATCGCGAAAGATCGGCTCGCAGACCCGCAGGGCGTCTTCATAACGGTCGTAGAGATCAGCGGTCTTGATGTCCATTTTTAAATCGCGCCCCGTGGAGTATGCGATGTTTTTGGATTGAATACGCTTTGGCAGCCTCGACGATTGCCGGAGCTGGCGCGATTTAAAAAATCAAAAATATTCGATGATTATCCTGCTTTCCGGGCGACGCAGTCGTCGCCCGGAAAACAGGATTAGAACTGCTCTTCTTCAGTCGAGCCGTGCAGCGCGGTGACGGAGGAATGGCCGCCCTGGATGACGGTGGTCACGTCGTCGAAGTAGCCGACGCCGACCTCCTGCTGGTGCGAGACAAAGGTGTAACCCTTGTCGCGCGCCGCAAACTCGGGCTCCTGCACCTTTTCGACATAGTGCTTCATGCCTTCGCCGCGGGCGTAGTCATAGGCCAGGTCGAACATGTTGTACCACATGTTGTGGATGCCGGCCAGGGTGATGAACTGGTACTTGTAGCCCATCGCGCCCAGCTCGTCCTGGAATTTGGCGATGGTCTTGTCGTCCAGATTCTTCTTCCAGTTGAAGGACGGCGAGCAGTTGTAGGCCAGCAGCTTGTTGGGGTTGGCCTTGAGCAGCTCGTCGGCGAACTCCCTGGCAAAGCCCAGATCGGGGGTCTCGGTCTCGCACCACACCAGATCGGCATAAGGGGCATAGGCCAGACCACGGCTGATCGCCTGCTCGCCACCGTTCTTGACGCGGTAGAAGCCTTCGTCGGAACGCTCGCCGGTGAGGAAGGGACGGTCATTGGGATCGACATCGTTGGTCAGCAGGTTGGCTGCCTTGGCGTCGGTGCGGGCCAGGAGGAGCGTGGGCACGCCCATGACATCAGCCGCCAGACGCGCGGCGATCAGCTTCTCGACCGCCTCGCGGGTGGGGACCAGCACCTTGCCGCCCATGTGACCGCACTTCTTGACCGCTGCGAGCTGGTCCTCGAAGTGGACGCCGGCGGCGCCATTGACGATCATGTTCTTCATCAGCTCGAAGGCGTTCAGCACGCCGCCGAAACCGGCCTCGGCATCGGCCACGATCGGCAGGAAGTAATCGATGTAGCCCGCGTCGCCGGGACCGATGCCGCGCGACCACTGGATCTCGTCGGCACGCTTGAAGCTGTTGTTGATGCGACGCACCATGGTCGGGACCGAGTCATAGGCATAGAGCGACTGGTCGGGATACATGGTCTCGGAGGTGTTGCCGTCGGCGGCGACCTGCCAGCCGGACAGATAGATCGCCTCGATGCCGGCCTTGGCCTGCTGCATCGCCTGACCGCCGGTGATGGCGCCCATGCAGTTCACATAGCCCTTCTTCGCCTCGCCACGGACCAGATTCCAGAGCTTCTCGGCGCCACGCTTGGCGTAGGTGTGCTCGGGCTGGACGGAGCCGCGCAGGCGCACCACGTCCTCAGCGGAATAGCCGCGCTTCACATCGGTCCAGCGGGGATTCTGAGCCCAATCCTGCTCAAGTGCCTTGATCTGTTCCTGGCGGGTCATTTGGAATACTCCTCATGGGTGCTATGGTGAACCGCTCGCTAACCGTCTTCCCAGGCCTCCTGACCGGAGCATCCGTGGCAATATGCGGAAACGAAACGGCAGATGTTTGACTATCTTACTCGGTATTAACCTGCAAACATAACCCAAATGGCAAGCATTTGACGAGTCAATTATTCTAATTTTTTCTATTAAATTAAACCACGCCCAGCGCGGTATGTGTAATCTTCAGTTTGCATTCACCTCTTGAGGATTTCCCTGGCCTCAGTGGAGGCGCGGTTTAAAATTTCATATTATTGAATATCTTAAACCGAGCCAACCAGCATCAACAGCCATCGATGCTGCCAGGGCCGATCCAATCCAAAAACATCCTATACCGCGCCGGGCGCGGTTTAAGCAAGGCGAGCATTGATGACCATCCGAATTGCAGCGGTCGATACCGACCGTTCAGGCAGACCTGCCGACTCAGACACAGGGAGGCGGGTATGAACATCAACCCGGAAGCCGTCCGCCAGGAGCTGATGGCGCGCGGACTGTCGCGCGCGGATCTGGATCCCGACCCGATCCAGCAGTTCCAGGGCTGGTACGAGACCGCCATCGGTTCTGACCTCCCGGAACCGAACGGCATGAGTCTCTGCACCGTCGATACCAGCGGCCAGCCATCCGTCCGCACCGTACTGCTCAAGCTCTACGATCAGCGTGGCTTCGTCTTCTTCACCAATTACGAAAGCCACAAAGCCCGGGAGATCGACCGCAACCCTCAGGTTGCCATGCTCTTTCCCTGGGTGGCGCTGGCGCGGCAGGTGCAGATCCGTGGGCGGGCCGAGCGCATCCCGACCGCCGAGTCGCTGGCCTATTTCGCCACCCGCCCACGCGGCAGCCAGATCGGCGCCTGGTCCTCGCCGCAGAGCCGGGTGATCGGCTCACGCTCACTGCTGGAGGCCAAGGTTGCCGAGATCGCCCGCAAATTCGCCCACGGCGAGGTGCCGCTGCCGGATTTCTGGGGCGGCTATCGGGTCGTGCCCGAGATGATCGAGTTCTGGCAGGGACGCGAGAGCCGGCTGCATGACCGCTTCAGCTATACCCGTGACGACCGAGGCGACTGGCGCATCGAGCGCCTGGCACCCTGATCCAGGCAGCCATTTCCAGCAAAGCCCTTACCCGTCACCAAATCCTTTAGACAGGATTAACAGGATTGACAGCGTTTTTAAGTCGCTGTTTTCAATCCTGTTAATTTTGTTAATCCTGTCTAAATCAAAACCCTGATTCAGGCAACGACCCAATCCACAAACATCACATACCGCGCTGAGCGCGGTTTAATGGAGAAGACACCCATGCCCGACATGCCGGAAACCGAAACTGAACCTGCCATCGTTAGATCCCTGCGGCGCCTTCCGCCCGCCGAACAGCATCGTCTGCTGGAGTGGTCCCGCGGATGGGGAACGATTCGTTATGGCGAACTGCGCGGCGGCAGAAAGATCGCCGCCATGCTGGCATTGACCCGCGAACACAGAGCGGCCTGGCCGCTGGTGAAGGTCATGTCTCTGACCCTGAAGGTGATCATCTGGGACGCGCGCTCCTGGACCTTTCGCCTGGGGCTGGGTTCACTCGTCGCCACCTTCATGCTGCTCGGCAATGCGGCCGCCAGTATCGTGGCCCTGGGCGGCGGAATCGGACTCCCGCTATGGCTGCTGATCGGCGCTGGCGGGATCCTGATCGGGCTGCTGGCGGACAGGATTCAGACACAGCGACGCAAGCGTCAGCACACAGCCTGATTCATCCGCACCTCGCGAGCCGGGACTGGTCGCGAGGCGAATGATTGCAATCCCGGATTCGATCCACTAGGATCCGGCGCGGATCGACAAGTCAGGCTCCGGGCGCACACCGCACCCCTGCGGTACCTTAACCCACTCAATCCGCATCCGTCCTGACTTTCCGTGCACCCGCTCCGGGTGTCTCTGGCTGGCTCAACGCCCAGCCTCCTCGCGTAGCGGTCATGGATGGTTTGTGCCGCTGCATCCCGAAAAAACATGGTGCTTCCGCCCCGTCGGATGACGGTTGCCGGTCGCCATCGCCAAGAACAGGAGGGGCTGCCATGCGCAATCTTCGCGCAACTGTCTCCACACCGGCCTTCGCTGCGTCATCGTCACCAACCTATCAACCTTACACCCTGCGCGACCTGGGACGCATTCCACAACTTGCCCGCTTGCCACGCCATGTGCGCCGTGAGATCGAGATCGTGGCGCAGGTGCTGCCATTTCGCGCCAACAACTTCGTCGTGGAGGAACTGATCGACTGGCGTCATGCGCCGGATGATCCCTATTTCCGTCTGGTCTTTCCGGTACGGGAGATGCTGCGTCCCGAACATTTCGCGCGCATGGCCGGGGTCATGGAGCGCGGCCAGAAGGAGGACATCACCGCCGTTGCACAGGCCATTCGGGCCGAACTGAACCCACACCCCGCCGGGCAGATGGACCGGAATGTTCCGGTTCTGGACGGTCAGTCGCTCTCTGGAATGCAGCATAAATATCCGGAAACGGTGCTGTTCTTCCCAACCCAGGGCCAGACCTGTCACGCCTACTGTTCGTTTTGCTTCCGCTGGGCGCAGTTTGTCGGCAACACCGATCTGCGGTTTGCCGGTCGTGAGACGACGCTCCTGGTCGAGTATCTGCAAACCCATCCCGAAGTGACCGATCTGCTCATCACCGGCGGCGATCCGCTGGTGATGAAGACCCGGACCCTGGCCAGTTATATCGACGCGGTACTCCAGGCCGACCTGCCGCATCTGACCAGTATCCGCATCGGCACCAAGGCACTCACGTTCTGGCCCCATCGTTTTCTGACCGACCCCGATGCCGACGACCTGCTGCGACTGTTCGAGCGCGTCAATCAGGCCGGCAAGCATCTGGCGATCATGGCCCATTTCAACCACTACCGGGCGCTTGCTCATCCCCAGATCCAGGAGGCGATCAGCCGCATCCGCAATACCGGTGCGGAAATCCGCACCCAGTCGCCCCTGCTCGCCCACATCAACGACTCGCCCGAGATCTGGGCCGAGATGTGGCGGGAACAGGTCAAGGCCGGCTGTATCCCCTACTACATGTTTCTGGCCCGGGATACCGGCGCCCAGCACTATTTCGGGGTGCCGCTGGCCCGGGCCTGGGAGATCTTCCAGGCCGCCTATCAGCAGGTCAGCGGTCTGGCGCGCACGGTACGCGGCCCGAGCATGTCCACGACACCGGGCAAGGTGCAGGTGATGGGCGTGAACGAGATCGATGGAGAACCTGTCTTCACGCTTCAGTTCCTGCAGGCCCGCAATCCAGACTGGGTGTTGCGACCCTTCTTTGCCCGCTATGACCCGACGGCGCTCTGGCTCGACGATCTCCAGCCGGCGCAAAACGAAGAGCGGTTCTTTTTCGACCAACCCTGAGCAACCGTCTCTGATCGTTCTCTGATCGTTGTCGTTGTCGTTGTCGTTGTCGTCGTCGTAATCGTCGTCGGCTTGCGAATCTTCGACAACGACAACGACAACGACAACGACAACGAACAGCATCGAACTCACTCGAAACTCAGCCTCTCGCGCTGGACGCGGTTTAATCCTTTTAGATCAGTTCCCGCCGTCGCCACACCAGATAGATCGCCGGAATCACGAAGAGACTCAGCAGCGGCGCGGTGATCATGCCGCCGACCATGGGCGCGGCGATGCGGCGCATGACCTCCGACCCCGCGCCGTCGCCGAGCATGATCGGCAGCAGTCCGGCGAAGATGGTGGCGACCGTCATGGCCTTGGGCCGCACCCGCATCACCGCGCCCTCCATGATGGCGGTCCTGAGATCGGCCACGCTGTTGAGCCGGTTCGCGGCCCGTGCATCCCTGAGTGCGTGGTCCAGATAGACCAGCATCACCACCCCGAACTCGGCAGCCACACCGGCCAGCGCGATGAATCCGACGGCCACGGCGACCGACAGATTGTAGCCCAGCAGCAACACGAACCAGAAGCCGCCGACCAGGGCGAAGGGCAGCGACAGCATCACCAGCCAGGCCTCGGCGGCACGGCGGAAAATGAGATAGAGCAGGACGAAGATGATGACCAGGGTGAAGGGCACCACCCGGGTCAGCTTCTCCTTGGCGCGCAGCATGTATTCATACTGGCCGGACCAGGTGATGGAGTAACCCGGCGGAAGCCTGACCGCGTCGCGGACCTTCGCCTGGGCCGCCGCCACATAGCGCCCGACATCCACGTCACGGATATCCACATAGACCCAGCCGTTGAGCCGGGCGTTCTCGCTTCTGAGCATGGGCGGGCCATCGACGATCTCCACGGTGGCGATCTGTCCCAGCGGGATCTGGGCACCGGTCGGGGTCACGAGCGGCAGGTCGCGGAGCCTGTGCAGATCGTCGCGCTGTTCGCGCGGGAAACGCAGATTGACCGGGTAGCGTTCCCGCCCCTCGACGGTCTCGGTGACCTTGACCCCGCCCACCGCCGCAGCGACCAATTCATTGATGTCGCTGATGTTGAGCCCGAGCCGCGCCGCCGCCATGCGGTCGGGTCGGATCTCGATATAGCGTCCACCGGTGACCCGCTCCGAGATGGCGGAGGCCGTGCCCGGAAGCTGGCGCAGCACGCGCTCGATGTCCTGACTGATCGTCTCGATCACGGCCAGATCCGGCCCCGCGACCTTGATCCCGACCGGGGTCTTGATGCCGGTGGCGAGCATGTCGATGCGCGTCTTGATCGGCATGACCCAGGCATTGGTGACGCCGGGCACCTGCACCCGTGCATCCAGTTCCTCGATCAGACCCGCCAGCGTCAGGCCCGGACGCCACTGATCCTTCGGCTTGAGCAGGATGGTCGTCTCGATCATGGTCAGGGGCGCCGGATCGGTCGCGGTATCGGCGCGACCGGCCTTGCCGAACACCCGCTCCACCTCGGGGACGGTCGCGATCAGACGGTCGGTCTGCTGGAGCAACTGCTGGACCTTGCCGATAGCGATCCCCGGCAGGGTGGTCGGCATATACAGCAGATCGCCCTCATCGAGTTCGGGCATGAACTCCGAGCCCGGACCGGATCCCGTCTGGAAGGGAATCAGCACACTGAACACGATCAGCAGCGCGGCGATGATGGTCACGCGCGGCGCATTCAGCACCCCGCGCAGCAAGGGTCGATAGAGCGCGATGAGCCAGCGGTTCAGCGGATTGGCCTCCTCACGCGGGATGCGACCGCGAATGAAATAGCCCATGAGCACCGGCACCAGGGTGACCGACAGTCCGGCAGCGGCGGCCATGGCATAGGTCTTGGTGAAGGCGAGCGGGGCGAACAGCCGTCCCTCCTGCGCCTCCAGGGTGAACACCGGTACGAAGCTCAGGGTCACGATCAGCAGCGAGAAAAAAAGCGCCGGGCCAACCTCGCTGGCCGCTTCGGTGATGGTACGCCAGTGTGCCTCGCCGGTCGGTGGCTGACCGTGCGCCTGGTGATAACGCTCCAGATGCCTGTGGGCGTTCTCGACCATGACGATGGCCGCGTCCACCATGGCCCCGATGGCGATGGCGATCCCGCCCAGCGACATGATGTTGGCGTTGATGCCCTGATGGTGCATGACGATGAAGGCCGCCAGGATCCCGAGCGGGAGACTGACGATGGCGACAAAGGCCGAGCGCAGATGGAAGAGGAAGATCAGGCACACCAGGGCCACGACGATGAATTCCTCCACCAGCTTGCCCTGGAGATTGTCCACCGCCCGCTGGATGAGCCCCGAGCGGTCGTAGGTCGGGACGATCTCCACGCCATCGGGCAGACCGGGTCGGAGCTGGTCGAGTTTCTGTTTCACCGCGGCGATGGTGGTCAGTGCATTCTCGCCGTCGCGCATCACGACGATGCCGCCCGTGACCTCGCCTTCACCATCCAGATCCGTGACCACCCGGCGCATCTCCGGGCCGATCTGCACCGAGGCGAGATCGCGCAGCAGAACCGGCGTGCCTTCCGGGGTCACGTCCACCGGGATGGTCTCGATGTCCGCCAGGGAGGCGAGATAACCGCGACTGCGGATCATGTATTCCGCCTCGGCCAGCTCGATGACCGAGCCGCCGACCTCCTGATTGGCGTTGCGGATGGCCTCCGACAGACGGGCCAGCGGGATGCCATAGGCGCGCAGCTTTGCGGGATCGGCGACGATCTGATACTGACGCACCATGCCGCCCACGGTCGCGACCTCCGCCACGCCGGGCACGCTTTGCAGCTCGAACTTGAGGAACCAGTCCTGAAGACTGCGAAGCTGTGCCAGATCGTGCCGCCCGCTGCGATCGATCAGGGCATAGCTGAAGACCCAGCCAACCCCGGTGGCGTCCGGCCCCAGTCGCGGCGTGACCCCCGCTGGCAGACGCGAGACGGCCTGATTGAGATATTCCAACACCCGCGAGCGCGCCCAGTAGAGATCGGTGCCGTCCTCGAAGATGACATAGACATAGGAGTCCCCGACCATCGAGAAACCCCGCACCGTCTGCGCACCCGGAACCGAGAGCATGATGGTGGCGAGTGGATAGGTCACCTGATCCTCCACCACCTGCGGCGACTGTCCGGGGAAGTCGGTGCGGACGATGACCTGCACGTCGGAGAGATCCGGAATGGCGTCCAGCGGCGTCTGTTGGATGGAAATGATGCCCCAGCCAGTCAGCAGCAGGGTCGCGATCAGGACCAGGAAACGGTTGTGGATCGACCACTTGATGAGGTGTTCCATGATGTCCCCTCAGTGCCGGTGGCCGGTGACGGCTGCCGGGTCGGACAGCCGCTGGAAGCTCGCCTGGAGACTGGACTCGGAGTCGATCAGGAACTGACCTGAGACGACGATCTCGTCGCCTTCGTCGAGTCCGGCGAGGATCTCCACCCGCTCATCCACCGCCATGCCGACCGTCACGTCAACCGGCTGGAAACGTCCGCCGCCCAGCGCCCTGATCACGCTCGCGCGCTGCCCGGTCTGGATCAGCGCCTCGCGCGGGATCGTCAGCCGCGCCGTTCCGGGGTCGCCGAAGATGATCACCTTGGCAAAGAGATTCGGCTTGAGATCCAGTCCCGGATTGGGGAAGACCAGCCGGACGCGCAGGGTGCGCGTCCTGGGATCCAGTTCCGGGTAGAGATAATCCACCCGGCCTTCCCAGGTCCGGCCCGGCCAGGCGGGCACGCTCATCTCCGCCTTCAGGCCGTGAGTGATCCAGGCCAGTTGGTGCTCGAACACATCCGCCAGCACCCACACCGCGCTCAGATCGGCGATGGCGAACATCTCGCTGTCGGGGGTCACATACATGCCCTCACGGGCCATCAGGCGGGTGACGATGCCGTCCAACGGGGCCAGAACCGGCACCGTGTTGCGGGTCGCGCGGGTGCGCTCGATGTCGCGGATGACCGCCTCGGGCACATCGAGCAGACGCAGCAGATTGCGCGCCTTGTCGGCCTTGATCCGGCGCTCTCCGGATGTCTGGGGATCGGTGGCGATCAGAAAATCCACCTGAGCGGAGAGGATGTCGGGGGCATAGAACGCCGCCAGTTCCTGTCCCTTCCTGACCGGCTCGCCCTCGGCGCGCAGGCTCAGAGCCTCGATCCAGCCCGCCGCGCGCGGATGCACATGGGCGAGACGGGTCTCGTCGTAGGTAACGCGCCCGAGGGTGCGGATCGACTGACTCAGTGCTCCACGCTCGACGTGAGCAGTGCGCACACCCAGGTTCTGGATGACGGTTCCGCTCAGGGTGACGGGCGGATGGGCGTCGGTCTTCGCTTCCGTCTGCGATGATGCGGCGCCGCCGTGTTCGTCCGTCTGCCGGGGCACCAGACTCATGCCACAGATAGGGCAGGAACCGGGCTGGTCGCTCTGGATCTGCGGATGCATCGGGCAGACATAAACGGGTGCGGCCTCGTGCTGATGGGTGTGCCCCGACGACGCGCCGGGCGCGGGCATTGGATCGGTACCGCCGGCCAGGGACGGAAGGGTCATCGTCAGCACGACGACAAGGCCCGCACTCAGGCGGGTCAGAGAGGAAAAGGTCATGGTCTGGATCTCCTGCTGAGCGCGCGCGGCGGGGCCGCGCGATCAAAACCTGCAAGCCGACCGGCGATGGCATCGCGCCATCTCCGGCCAGGCCTTCCGGATTTCGTTCAGGTGAGATCAGGCAATCGGGGGGCGATAAAGCGAATCGGGCACACGGCCGTCGAGGTGCCGGATCAGTGCGGCGCCATGCGTCGCGCAACCGCCCAGGTCAGGTAAAATCAGCGCCGCCGCCGCGAGGGCGGGCGTCCCGATGGTGCAGTGCAGGGCGCAGGCCTGACAGTCGAGCAGCCGCTCGCCGTGGTCCGGCGGTTCGAGATCCGGGCTGGCGCCTTGCGCATGAAGCGGACAGGCCGCAGCGGTGTCGGCGGAAAAACCGGCATCCTGATGTGCGCAACCAAGCAGCGCGGACGCCAGAACCTGCGTCTGCATGATCAGCCAGCAGAGCATGAACAGGATTGAGATCGGGTGTCGCGCGCGTTTCATGCCAAGACTATAAGGCCGCTGTCGCGGACCAACAAGCCGGTGTCACGACGGCTGAGAGATCGTCATCCATCGCCGCGCCGACCATCCCAGAGCCAGCAGTCCACCGACAGGCGTCCCGGCCCGGTGGCGGCCAGATAGAGCAGAATGGTCGCCCAGGTACCGTGGACGGCCCAGGCGTCCGGATAGACCAGGAACTGGATGACGGCGGTCATGCCCAGCAGGGCCAGCGCCGAGAAGCGGGTCGCCAGACCCATGAGCAGCAGAACCGGGAACAGATGCTCGGCAGTCGCGGCGGCATAGGCCGCCAGTTCGGGCGAGACCAGCGGAAACCGGTATTCCTCCCGGAACAGAAACACCGCCGAGTCCGACAGCCGCGGCCAGCCCGGCTCGAAGGTGCCATTCACGAGGTCGATGGAGAATCCCTCGACCTTGGTCTGGCCGGACCTCCAGAACACGGCGGCGATGGAGAAACGCCCGAGCAGGGCGATCAGGCTGTGCGGGATGCGCTCCAGCCACGGGACGGGGGCGGCAACGGCGGCAGCCAGACGACTCGGCAGGGATGGAGCATCAGCCTTCATGGGTGGATCCTCAGGTCGGGGTCGTGGATACCGGTCAGCACCTGCTCGCGCAGCAGGACCGTCAGACAGCGGGTGAGATCGAAATCCGCCCCGTCGGCGGCCAGCGCTGCCGCCTCGCCCAGGGTGAGACCATGGCGCAGCGCGGCGATGAAACGGACATCACCGACCGCCATCGGCAGCACCCGCACCGAGCGATCATGGCGCAGCACCCAGGCGCTTTCGGGCACGTCAGGATCGATGTTCGCTGGCGTCTCGTCGCCTTGATGCGCCGCCCAGATCGAGACCACCGCGTAACGCGAATCCAGGGCGGCGAGGCTGGGATGCAGCCTCAGGCGCAGCGCGGGCAGTCGCTCCGGCCCGGCCATGACGGCGGCCAGAGTGGCTGGATCCATGGGCTCGGCGTCGCCCGCGTGGAGTGCGTCCAGGCAGGCCAGCTCCAGCCGCGCCAGGTCGGGCAGGCAGGGCCAGTCATCGGCCAGATGGCTGGCGGCAACGAAGTCTGCGAAACCCGCGCCGTAGCGCGCCAGGACCGGTGAACGCGGTGGCTGGTCGCGCACGAAGGCGCGCGCCAGAGCGCGGAAACGCGCCGCGCCGAGCAGCGCCTGACAGACCGGGAAGGTATCGGCGATGGCCCCCATCAGCGACACCGTGACGTTGTTGCGATAGACCGCGAACCGCTGCACGGGGTCGGACCCGTTCCAGGTGACGAGACCGGCGGGGACCGTCCGCGCCGGGTCGAGCAGGGCCGCGCACCAGTCTGTTTGACCACTCATGCGGCCACCTCACGCCCGGCATCTGCGCGGGTCAGACAGGTCTGGGCGCGAGCGGCCTCCGCGAACAGCCGCGCGAAATCGGGGACCGCGTTGTCCCATTCGATCAGCGTGGGCTGGGGGCCGATGCGCTCCAGCGTCCAGGCATAGAGCGACCAGACCGCCGCGTCCACGGCGCTGCCGTGGTCATCGATCAGCAGCGGATCGCCGACGCTGTCGGTCTCGCGATGGAACCCGGCCAGATGAATCTCCCCGACCTGCCCGAGCGGCAGCGCCGCCAGATAGGCATGCACGTCTCGCCCGTGGTTGGTGCAGGAGACATAGGCATTGTTGACATCGAGCAGCAGACCGCAGCCGGTGCGCGCCACCAGCTCGCCGATGAAATCGGTCTCGCTCAGGGTGGAGCCGGCGAATTCGATATAGGTCGCCGGGTTCTCCAGCAGGATGCGCCGCCCGAGCGCTTCCTGGGCCTGGTCGATGTGGGCGCAGACCCGGTTGAGGGTGCAAAGATCGTAGGGGACCGGCAGCAGATCGTTCCAGAAGACGCCGCCGTGGCTGGACCAGGCGAGATGCTCCGAGAACATCGCTGGCCGATAACGGTCGAGCAGGTCGCGCAGGGCGTGCAGATGGTCGCGGTCAAGCGGGTCTTCCCCGCCGATCGAGAGCCCCACGCCATGGATCGAGAGTGGATAACGCTCGGCGATGCAGGTCAGGTCGGCATGCAGCGGGCCGCCAGCGACCAGATAATTCTCGGCATGGACCTCGAAAAACCCGAGGTCTGGCCGTTCGTCCAGGATGTCGGGAATATGTTGCGGCTTGAGGCCCACGCCGGCCCGGGGGGGCAGGCCGGCGTGGCGCCCTGACCGGGGAGCATCCGCCGGGCTTGAAATGAAACTCGGCACTGAGATCATGGCTGACGCTCCCCGCTGGTTCTCAGGACTTGTCCTTGAAAGCGGCGAGCTGACCGTGGCCGGTTGGGGAGGTCGGTGAGGCGGTGGTCACGCAACTGTCCTTGGGCACCAGCTTCCAGGCACTGCCCTGATAATCCTTGGTGGAGGTTCCGGCGCAGGAGGTGCCCGGCCCGGCGGCGCAGTCGTTCTTGCCCTTGAGGGCGACGCCGTAGCACTTTTCCTTGGCGCCGTTCTCGGCCGCACCCGCTGGCACGGCGGCGATGGTCAGGGCGGTACCAAGGGCCAGGGCGAGGGCGGCGGCGGTCACGGTCTGGTTGGCGGTCGTGGTCATGGATCGGCTCCAATAATGTGATTCAGTGAATGAAAACGGTCGATCAATGCGATGTCGAAACCCAGAGCCTGAATCGCTCCGTTTGCGGTCTCGGGGAATAGTCGGCGGGGGAAGCGGATCCTTACAGCCGAATCGCGTGGAGCCTCGAAAAATATTGACCAGGCCGATATGGCATGAGGCGCTCGCCTCAATTCCCGCCCGACCGCATCCGCATTGCAGCGCGCAGGAAGGCGATCTGTTGCCTGAAATTGCGGCAGCCGCCGCACATCATCAGGTGGAATCGCAGCGCCATCCGTTCGCGCCAGCGCAGTGGACGGTCCAGATCTTCCGACATCAGGTGGGTGGCTTGCTTGCAGTTCATCATCCAGACAGCACTCCGACAATCCTCAGTGGGTAAACCAGGTTTCCTCAAGACACAGGCGCAGGCTCATCCGCGCGCGGTGCAGGATCACCCAACAATTGGACGTCGTGATGGCCAGTTCCTGACAGATCTCATCGGTGTCCAGCTCCAGGAACTCACGCATCATGAACACTCGGGAGGTGCGCTCGGGCAGGTGGTCGAGACAAAGCTCGAAGACGCGCCAGAACTGCTGCTGCTCCAGCGAATCGTCCGGATCCGCCCAACGATGCGGCCGGTGCTCGGTCGCCCAGTGACCGCGCTGATCGAACAGGGTGTCGAAACCCTCGCGTTCCTCATCACTGCCTCCCAGTTGGGAGATCGGCACCTCACGCTGCCGCACGCGCAGGGCATCGATGATCTTGCGCTTGAGAATGGAAAAGACCCAGGTCTTGACCGTGGACCGATTGGCGAACTCCGCGTGACCCTGCAGGACGGCGATCAGCGTCTCCTGCACCGCATCCTCCGCCATGGCGGGATCGCGCAGTTGAAGCGTCGCGAAGCGGACCAGGTCGGCTCGATGTTCTCCGAAAAAACCCTGGAGCCGATCGGCAAGGGTGACGGACGCTTCCGGGGATAAGTGACCTCTCGTCATGACGGCAATGTATCCGGCAGGAATCCTGGTGAATCGAAAGATACCACGGCACACATCCACAGCCATGGCCCGGTCCGGCATGGCGATCGCGCGCAATCTCGTGGCTGGACGGCGCCGATCAGATCCAGGGCTTTTGCAGTGAACGGCGGCACTCGATCCGTAACAGGTTCGCCCCATCGACATCCTGGAACCAGACGGAATCCCCGGCGGCTGACCGGACCAGATAGGCGTGCCGAACCGACGGCCAGGGCAGTTCGACCCGCCAGCCGGCCCCGTCGATGATCAGCCTGTCGCCATCCTCGCGCGCCCGCTGGCCGGCCAGATCGATGGTCACGCCGCCCTGCCCTGTCGCCGACAATCGCAGCCTGGCGTCCTCCCAGGTCAGGGCCCGTTCAAGGAGTTCGCGCGAATCCGGCGCCAGTGTCACGTTCAAATCGTCCGCCCCGGTCTCGGCCAGCGCATCGAGCACCTGCGAATGGCTGGCCGAGAGCGCCAGCGCCGCCGCGTCGATTCCCTCTCTGGCAGCCTGCTCCCGCAACTGTCGCCGCCAGCCATCGAGACCGCTGGAGAGCGAGACACGCGGCGCCTCGCCCGGTCGCGTGGCGCCATCGGCCAGATCGTATTTCGCGGCATAGCCGCGCGGCGTGACCATCAGACCCTCGCGCGCGAAGCTGCTGGAATTGCCAATGATGAGGCTGGTCAGCATGGTGACATCGCCATCGGCCATGTCGGCGAGGGTGGTCAGGACGACCGCTTCACGCGGACGATAGGCCGCCTGCACCACGGCAACCGGGGTCGCCGGATCGCGATGACGCAGAAAGCGGTCGCGGGCCTCCAGAATCTGACGCGGACGGCGACTGCTCCTGGGGTTATAGAGCACGGTCACGAAATCGGCGCGCGCAGCGGCCTCCAGGCGGCGCGCGATCACCGGCCAGGGGGTGAGCAGATCCGACAGCGAGATGGCGCAGAAATCGTGCGTCAGCGGCGCGCCGACCAGCGAGGCGCAGGAGGATGCCGCCGTCACCCCCGGCACCACCTCGACCGCAATCCCCTCCCCCGGCGTCCAGCCCTGCTCGAACAGCACCTCGTACAGTGGTCCGGCCATGCCGAAGACACCGACATCGCCGGACGACACCAGCGCGACCCGGTGTCCCTGTCGCGCCAGATCGAGCGCCTCGGTACAGCGGTCGAGCTCCTCGGCCATGCCTTTCTCGATGACCTCTTTGCCCGCCAGCAGGTCTTCGATCAGGCGGGTATAGGTGCGATAGCCGATGACGACATCGGCTTGCGTGATCGCCTCGCGCGCCCGCGCCGTCATGTGCGCCGCATCGCCGGGGCCGATGCCGACCAGATAGATCTTGCCGAATGTCATGATGTGAAGGATTTCCTGATTTCAGTTAAACCGCGCCCGGTGCGGCAGGCGATGTTTAGGGATTGGGTCGGCCTTTGCAGAATCGACGGCGGTTGGCGCTGGCGCGGTTTAAGATATTCAATAACATGAAATTGTAAAAATCCACCCGCAAAGCGGGTGGCTTTGGGGTCATGGGCTGCCGCGAGTGGCTGTCTTGCACCGCCGTGCAGAAGTCCCGAGACCGTCTCTGATCGTTGTCGTTGTCGAAGATTCGCAAGCCGACGACGATTACGACAACGACAACGACAACGATCAGCATCGGTGCAGTTGGCCCCGGCGAGTCGCTCTGGCTGGGACGCCTATCGCTCTGGACGCGGTTTAGTGTCCAGACTGTCCCGGACGCTGGACTTTCCGCCCCACTGACAGAGATACTCGTCATTGCCATCCTGATGACACGGCTGAAGTCGAAAACGACTCATGGAAATGATTCAGCGTCATGCATTTGAAGCGACCCTGGCAGCGACGGCTGAGTTCGTCTCCGCGCCGAGCCGTCAGGGCTTCTGCGCGGAAATCGTCCGCCATGCCGCGGAAACGCTGGCGCTCGACTATGTACACATTGCCTGTCTGGTGCCGGGGGAGCGGCGCGTCGCCACCCAGTCCGCCTGGCTGGATGGACGACTTTTTGCAAACTGGTCCTACGACATTTCCGGCACTCCCTGTCAGGAGGTCTTGAGCGGCGCGCGACGCTGCATCGCATCCGGGGTGCAGGCCATGTATCCCCAGGACGAGGATTTGCAACGGCTCTGCGCCGAAAGCTATGTCGGCGAACCCATCCGCAACTCGTCGGGCGACGTCATCGGTCTCATCGTCGGCATCGGTCGTTCGCCGCTCGCCCATGCCGAACTGGTTCAGGCGACGCTGCGCATCCTCGCCATGCGGGCTGGCGCCGAATTCGAGCAGCGCGCGACACTGGACAAACTGATCGACAGCGAGTCGCGCTATCGCCTGGCCTTCCAGACCAGTCCCGATTCGATCAATATCAACCGGCTCGCCGACGGACTGTATCTGGATATCAATGAGGGTTTCGAGCGATTGACCGGCTGGACGCGCGACGAAGTCATCGGCAAAACCTCTCGCGAACTCAAAATCTGGCACGATCTGGCCGACCGGCAGCAGCTTGTTGACGCGCTCCTGCACGCCGGCTACTGCGAAAATCTGGAAGCCCGCTTCGCCATGAAAGACGGACGGGTGATCACCGGACTCATGTCGGCCCATATCATCACCCTTGGCGGTGAGTCATGCATCCTCTCGATCACGCGCGACATCACCGACATGCGGCGGGCGGAGGCCGCCCTGCGCGAGAGCGAGGCCCGCGCGAACAGCATCCTGCGCGCCGCACCAGTAGGCATCGGAGTACTGGTCAAGCGTGTATTCAGAGAGGCCAATGACACCCTTCTGCGCATGGTGGGTTACAGCCGCGAGGAGTTGATCGGTCAATCTTCGCGCCTGCTCTATTCATCCGATGCCGAGTTCGAGCAGGTCGGACACGATATTTACACGCAGGCTCTGGAGCAGGACGTCGGCACGCTGGAGACCCGCTGGCAACGCAGGGATGGCACGCTGATCGATGTGATCCTGTCCACCTCGCTGATCAACCCGGATGATCTCGATCAGGGCGTCACCTTCAGTGCGCTGGACATCACCGCGCGCAAGGAGACCGAAGAGCAGATCCGTCAGCTCGCCTATTTCGATTCGCTCACCGGACTGCCCAACCGCCGTCTGCTGCTCGACCGACTGGGTCACGCACTGATCAGCAGCCAGCGCAGCCGGCAGTACGGCGCGCTGATGATGCTCGACCTGGATCGGTTCAAGGTGCTCAACGACACGCAGGGCCACGATGTCGGCGACCGGCTGCTGATTGAGGTCGCACAGCGCATCACCACCAGTCTCCGCGAGGGTGACACCGTCTGCCGTCTGGGCGGCGACGAATATGTGGCGATACTCGAAGACCTGGGCACGGATGAGCAGGCAGCCGCCAGTGCGACCGAGATGATCGCCGAGAAGATCCGGGCCGCGCTCAACACACCTTACACCCTGACCGGTGACGGCAAGACCCATTACAGCACGCCCAGCCTGGGTCTGACCCTCTTCTGCGGCCATGACGCGCCGATTGACGTCCTGCTCAAGCAGGCGGACGTGGCGCTTTATCAGGCCAAGGACGCCGGGCGCAACACGACACGCTTCTTCAATCCGGCGATGCAGGCGGCCATCGAGTCGCGGATGGCGCTGGAGACCGCGCTGCGTCAGGCGCTGGTCGGGGATGAATTACAGCTCTTCTACCAGCCGCAGGTCGATCAGGATGGATGCTGTATCGGCGCCGAGGCGCTGCTGCGCTGGCGGCACGCCAGGGATGGACTGATTTCTCCCGCCGAGTTCATCCCGCTGGCCGAGGAGACCGGGCTGATCCTCCCCATCGGTCAATGGGTGATGGACACCGCCTGCGCCCAGCTCAAGATCTGGGAGACCCAGGCGCACTGCCGTTCCTGGCAGTTGGCGGTCAATATCAGCGCGCGGCAGTTTCACCAGCCCGATTTCGTCACCCAGGTCCGGTCCAGTCTGGATCGCTCCGGGGCCAATCCGCAACGACTCAAGCTGGAGCTGACCGAGAGCGTGGTGCTCGAAAACGCCGCCGAGGTCGCCAGCCGCATGCAGCAGATCAAGGCGCTCGGCGTCGGCTTTTCGATGGACGATTTCGGCACCGGCTATTCCTCACTGTCCTATCTCAAACGGCTGCCGCTCGATCAACTGAAAATCGACCAGTCATTCGTGCGCGATATCGCCACCGACCCCAATGACGCCGCCATCGTCCGCGCCATCCTGGCGATGAGTCAGTCGCTGGGCATCGACGTCATCGCCGAGGGAGTGGAGACCGAAGAGCAGCGCGCCTTTCTGCACGCCAACGGCTGTCATCTGTTTCAGGGCTATCTGTTCGGCAAACCCAGACCGATCAATGAGTGGACGCTCTGCACCTCGATCCCGGCGCATTCAGCGCAGAGAGTGAACCTGTGAGCGGTCAAGTCTGGTTCGTCGGCGCCGGTCCGGGCGCAGCGGATCTCATCACGGTGCGCGGCACCCGGCTGCTGGCCGAGGCCGGGGCGGTGCTCTATGCCGGGTCGCTGGTGTCGAAAGCGGCGCTGGAATGGACCCGGGCGGATTGCGAGATCGCCAATTCAGCCGGGATGACGCTCGATGAGATTGCCTACTGGCTCATCGAGCGGGCGGCACGACACGCCACCGTGGTGCGCTTGCAAACCGGTGACCCGAGCCTGTACGGTGCACTCGCTGAAATGGCGCGGCCATTGGACGCCGCCGGGATCAGGGTTGGAATCGTGCCGGGCGTGTCCTCCGCGATGGCCTCGGCGGCAGCGGCGGGCGAGACGCTCACCCTGCCCGAAGTCACCCAGACCCTCATCTTCACCCGTATCGCCGGACGCACGCCGATGCCTGAAGGCGAATCCCTGGCGGCGCTGGCGGCGCACGGTTGCAGTCTCTGCATCTATCTCTCGATCGATCGCATCGCATCCGTCGTCGCCGAGTTGCGATCCGCCGGCTGGTCCGATTCGGCCCCCATCGTGGTGGTCGAAAAGGCGAGCTGGCCGGGCGAGGAACGCATCCTGCGCGGCACCCTGACCGACATCGCGGCACAATGCCGTGAGGCCGGCATCGACCGTCAGGCCATGATCCTCGCCAGCCCGGCACTCGGCGCGCGTGAACGGGACACGACCGCCGTTTCGCGGCTCTATGACGCCGGTTTCGCGCATGGCTTCAGGGGTTCGACAGACTGAATCCATGCATCAGGCGCGCCTCCGAATATGTTTTTGACAGGATTAACAGGATTTTTTAAAGCATTGTTTTAAATCTTTTAAATCCTGTAAATCCTGTCTAAATTCAAATCCTTTGCGCCTTGGCGGTTCAAATTTAATCTTGACGGAGCCTGACTGAATGACGAACGAAGTGATCCTGCTGGTTGCCCACGGCGCCCGCGATCCCGGCAACGAGGGCAATCGCGAGGTCGAGGCATTCGCCGAGCTGTGGCGCGCCCGGCACCCGGACGCCAACATCCAGGTCTGCTGGATCGAATACGCCGACATCCTGCTCGAAGCAGGTCTGGAAAAGGCGGCCACAACCGCCGGAAGCGGCGGACGGGTCCTGGTGCTGCCGCTGATCCTCAACCCGGCGGGTCATATCCGGGGCGACATCCCGCAGGCGCTCGACGCCGCGCGGCTTGCTCATCCGACGGTCGAGTTCCGCTATGCCCCACACCTGGGAACCACTCAGCAACTGCTGAAGGCGCTGCGTTACCGTCTGCATCAGGCGATGGTGAGTTTGCACATGCCCGACCCGCGCACTACCGGCGTGGTGCTGCTGGCGCGCGGCGCCTCGGACATGGAAGCGACCGGCGAGGTCGCCAAGATGGCGCACTGGATCTACGAGACCACCGATCACGAACTGGTGCTGCCGGCCTTCACCGGCATCTGTTTTCCGCGTCTGGAGCAGGTGGTGCAGCGACTCGACCGGCTCGGCATGAGCCAGATCATCGTCCTGCCCGACTATCTCTTTACCGGACGGCTCATCAAACGCATCGCCCAGCAGGTCGAGCGTCTGCGTCTCCAGTATCCGACCCGCAGCATCGTCCAGGCCGGTTACATCGGCGCGCATGAGCAACTGCTTGATCTGCTGGATCTGCGTCTGACCCAATGCCGTGACGGCAGCGCACTCCTGCCCTGCGACGGCTGCTCACTGGCCCTGGCGGCAGAACATGATCACCCTTAGCGACGCACAGGGCGGCGCCCTGCTGACCGCCGCTGGCGCTGCCATCGAACGCGAATCCTTCGCCACCATCGACGCCGAGGCCGCGCCGCACGACTACGACCCGGCGCAATGGTCCGTGGTGCGACGCATGATCCACGCCAGCGCGGATTTCGACTTCAACGGACTCACCCGCTTCCATCCGCAGGCGATCAGCGCCGGACTGGCGGCGCTGCGCGCGGGATCGCCGATCCTCTGCGATGTGGAGATGATCCGCGCCGGGCTGTCCAAGGTCCGCATGGCTGGATTCGGCTGTCAGGCCCATCAGCTCATCGACCGTCCCGAGCTGATCGAACGCGCCCGCGCCGAAGGCACCACCCGCGCGGTGCAGGCGATGCGTCAGGCCGCGCGCGAAGGGCTGCTCGATGGCGCGCTGGTCGGTATCGGCAACGCCCCGACCGCGCTGCTGGAGGTTATCCGGCTGATTGATGAAAACGGCGCACGCCCGGCGCTGATCGTCGGCATGCCGGTCGGTTTCGTCTCTGCGGCTGACTCGAAAGCCGCGCTGATGAGCATCGGGACGGTCCCCTGGATCGCTATCGAAGGCCGCAAGGGCGGGTCAACGCTGGTGGTTGCGGCAATCAATGCGCTGATGGTGCTGGCAGGCGAGTAAAGTTGAATGGACCGGATTTTCAAGCCATTCTGACGATGAGATCATCTTTCTCGACCATCTCTTTCAGGGTAATGGCCGTCTTCCAGAATGCGCTCGACCGGATAAGGGCAGACTTCCGGCAAACGCGCGAGCGGTTGTCCGGTTTCCTTGGCGGCATCCCGACGCGCGCGGGGATATTCTTTAGCCACCACCGCATCCAGCTCCACACGCAGGCTGGGGCTGTCGGTCAGGATGTCCTCGATCTCGCGCCGCGCCTGATCAATGGTGAGTTCCCAACTGGTCGAACGGCGCTCCGGCTGATATTCCCACTTCAAGAGATGCATCAACAGATTCCGCAGATAACTGCTCAGTGCCCGTCGCTCGCGCTTGCCCATATCATCCAGTTCCTCGGCAATAGCCGACCAGTCGAGATCGCTCATACGACCGGCGCGGATCGCGGATGCGGTCTGGACTGCCCAGGCGGCGTAATCCTGTTCGTAGCGAACGGCGGATGGAAATCGCTTGGTCAACACCGACATGACAGATCCTCATTGCAATCGATTGACCGACTGATTTTAAACCGCGCCCAGCACGGTATGCGATCTTTGTGGATCGGATCGACCCTGGCAGACTCAAGGATTATCGGCGCTGGCGCGGTTTAAAATATTAAAAAATATAAAGTTTTAAACCGCGTCTCCACTGATGGAGATGACATCTCCAAAGTCAAACACAAACTGAAAACTACGCATATCGCGCTGGACGCGGTTTAAGCGAAAGAAAGCGCGGTTTAATCCTGAAAAATCCTGTGAATCCTGTCCATTTCTCCCCGGAGCCCGCTGCATGACCGGCTGTCTCACCGCCGCCTCCCTTGGACCGGGCGATCCCGAACTCATCACCCGTGCCGCCTGGTCGGCGCTGGTCTCCGCCCCCTGCTGGGCCTGGCCGGTCAATCAGGAGGGTGCGAGCTATGCGCTCGCCATCGTCGAACGCGCCGGACTGAGCGCGCCCGCCGAAGGGCTGGCGCTCCATTTTCCCATGACCCGCGACCCCGAGACCCTGGCCCGCGCCTGGACCGAGGCGGCGATGCAGGTCGTCGAACGGCTGCACGCGGGCGAGGATGTGGTCTTTCTGGTTGAGGGCGACGCCTCGACCTATTCGACCTTCGGCCACCTGGCCCGCGCCGTGCGCGCCCTGGATCCGGGCCTGGAGGTGCGGATCATCCCCGGCGTCTCCTCATTCAACGCAGCGGCGGCGGCCATCGGTCAGCCGCTGGCGGATGGCGAGGAGCCGCTGGCGATCTATGCGGCCCCGGAGGCGATGCGTGATCTGGACGCCCTGCTGACGACCTTCGATGCGCTGGTGCTGCTGAAGGTACGTCCGGTGCTGGACGCGCTGATTGCGGCACTCGATGCACGTGGTCTGCTCGACTGCGCGGTCTTCATCGAGTGCGTGGGCACGCCGGAGGAGCGCATCGTCCGCGACCTGTCCACGCTGCGCGGCACGCGGGTGCAGTATCTCTCGCTGGTGCTGATCCGGCAGGATCGCGCGCGCGGTCTGGGTCAGACGCCGCCAGGTGCGCCATGCACACCCTGATTCTCGCCATCACCAGGACCGGCGTCGAGCTGGCCGGCACGCTGGCGTCACGCCTGGACGATCCGCCCCGCCTCCTGGTTCCAGAGCGGTTTCGTGACCGGCTGTCGGGCATCGACTCCGCGCGGATCGACACCTACGCCCCGCCGCTCTCGGCGCGGATGGGCGAGCTGTTCCAGACCCATCGCGCGCTCATCATCATCGGCGCGGTCGGCATGGCGGTGCGTCTGATCGCGCCGCATCTGCGCAGCAAACTGACCGATCCCGCCGTCGTCGTCATCGACGAGGCGGGGCGCTTCGCGATCCCGATCTGTGCGGGACATCTGGGCGGGGCCAACGCGCTGGCCGAACGGGTCGGCGCGCTCATCGGTGCCGTGCCGGTCATCACCACGGCATCCGACACCCAGGGCACCATTGCGGTCGATCTGCTCGGGCGCGAGCTGGGCTGGCGGATCGAGGCCAGCCCCGAGACCCTGCTGCGCGCGGCGGCGGCAGTCGTCAACGGCGAGCCGGTGGTCGTCATCGAAGAAGACTGCGGGCGCGAGTGGTGGCCGGATACGCGACCCCTGCCGGCCAATCTGCGCTGCGTACCCGCGCTGGAACAGGCCGGCGAGGCCGCTGCCTATCTGTGGGTGACGCGCCGCGCCATCGATCCCGTTTCGATGGAACGCCTGGGCGTCCCACTCGTCCTCTATCGTCCACCGGAAACGACACCATGACACCTGTGACCATCGGACTCGGATGCGACCGTGGCGCCGCGCTCGCGACCTTCGAAGCGGCGCTGACCGAGGCCACGCGCGGGCTGGGCGAGATCGCGGTGCGCGCCATCGCAACCATCGACCGCAAGGGCGACGAACTGGCGATCCTGGAACTGTGCGCCAGACGCGGCTGGCCACTGCGCCTCTATTCAGCCGAGGCGCTGGCGCAGGTCGCGGTGCCTCATCCTTCGGCAACCGTGATGCGCGTCATGGGCACGCCCGCCGTCGCCGAGGCCGCCGCACTGCTGGCCGCCGGGGTTGAAATGAACGATCTGCTGGTCGAAAAATACAGGTATCGCGGGACAGACGGCAAAAACGTCACCGTCTCGATCGCGCGCTGGCGGCAGGCTGGCGATTAAATTCCGGGAAAGTTCGTTCGTACCCGCCCGAAACGCCGTCAATGGACAGGATTAAACCGCGCCCGGTGCGGTATGTGATGTTTGGGGATTGGGGCGGCCTTGGCAGCATCGACGACCGTTAGATCTGGCGCGGTTTAAGATATTAAAAAATATAAAATTTTAAACCGCGTCTCCACTGAGGTCGATGACATCTCCAAAGCTAAACACAAACTGAAAATGACGCATATCGCGCTGGACGCGGTTTAAATTGGGAGCAGAAAACATGTCTGAATCATTTTCACGCATCGCGATTGTCACCGGAGCGACCTCCGGGATTGGCGAGGCAACGGCCAAACGCTTCGCCGCCGCCGGCTTTGCGGTCATTGGCAATGGGCGCAATGCGGCCAAACTGGCAGCACTCGAAGAAAGCATCGGCCCCGCATTCTGCGGGGTCGCAGGGGATGCCTCGGATCAAGCCGTCGTGGAACGGCTGTTCGACACCGCCCTTGAGCGATTCGGACGATCGGCCGACATCGTCGTCGCCAATGCCGGACGCGGCCTGGGCGGGTCGGTCAAGGACGCCGATCTGTCCCAATTCGAGGCGGTGGTCAGAATCAATCTGACCGGCACCCTGGCACTGCTGCAACAGGCTGCACAGCGCCTGCTGGCCGCGCACGAGACAGGAACGGCAGCGGATATCGTCATCGTCGGCTCAGTGGTTGGGCGGCATATCTCGCCCTTCAGCGCCGTCTACGGTTCTACCAAGTTTGCCGTGCATGCGCTGGCCGAAGGGCTGCGGCGCGAAGTGGGACCGCTGGGGATTCGGGTCTCGCTGGTGGAACCCGGCATCGTGGTGAGCGGATTTCAGGCGGTGGCCGGCTACCAGGATGAGATGGTGCAGGGCTTTGAGGATCGCTTTGGTCCACTGCTGGTTGGGGAAGACGTGGCGAACGCCATTCACTTCATCGTCGCACAGCCGCCGCATGTGCATATCAGCGATCTCATCGTGCGTCCCACCCGTCAGGATTATCCCTAAACCGCGCCCAGCACGGCATGCGATCTTTGTGGATCAGATCGACCCTGGCAGACTCAAGGATTATCGGATCTGGCGCGGTTTAAGATATTAAAAAATATAAAATTTTAAACCGCGCCCCACTGATGTCGTTGACTTCCCCAGAGCTAAACACAAATTGAAAATTACGCATATCGCACTGGACGCGGTTTAGCGCAGAACCCTGGAAATCCCGAGATCGTTCGTTGTTTTTCGTTGTCGTAATCGAAGACTCGCAAGCCGAAGACGACAACGACAACGACAACGGTTGTTTCTCAGTGGCTGTCAGGTGCGCCCGGCAGCCATTTGAGGAGCGCGCGATAGAGCTGCTCCGGCTCCACCGGCTTGCTGATGTGGTCATTCATGCCCGCCGCCAGACATTGCCCCCGATCCTCAAGGAAGGCGTTGGCGGTCAAGGCGATGATCGGCAGATGTTCGCATCCTGGCAGCCTGCGAATGGCGCGGGTGGCGTCCAGACCATTGAGGACGGGCATCTGCACATCCATGAGCACCAGCGCGTAATCCTGTTCGCGCACCCGTTCCACCGCCTGCTGTCCGTTATCGACGACATCCACCATCAGTCCGGTACTCTCAAGCAGCACCAGGGCGACCTCCTGATTGACCGGGTCGTCTTCGACCAGCAGCACACGCAAACCGGCATGACGCCGGGCGATGAGCTGCTCCGCCAGAGATGACGACGGCTCGATCAGCGCAGGGGCTGACGTGGAGACGGACACAACCGGTTCGACCCGACGCAGCCACGCGGTCATCCAGAAGGCGCTCCCTCTCCCCATTGCACTGATGACACCGACCTGCCCACCCATCAGATGCGCCAGACGCTTGGCGATCACCAGCCCCAGACCCGTACCGCCGAAGCGACGGGTGGTCGAGTCGTCGGCCTGAACGAATGGCTCGAACAGACGCGACTGCTGCTCCGGCGTCATGCCGATACCCTGGTCTTCGACCTCCAGACGCACCAGAACCTCCTCGCCGTCATCCTGAATGAGCCGGGCGCGCACGACGATCCGACCCTGCTCGGAGAATTTGATGGCATTGCTGACGAAATTGAGCAGCACCTGTCGCAGACGCAGCGCATCCCCGACCAGTTGCGCCGGAATCTCGGGGGCAATCTCACGAGCCAGGGTCAGCCCCTTGCCGCGTGCGCGCTCACCCAGCAGGCTGAACACATTCTCAATCACTCGGACAAGCGAAAATTCGCGCATGTCCAGCGTGAGATGATCGGATTCAATCTTGGACAGATCGAGGATATCGTCGATGATCTGCAACAGATGCGCGGCGGCCTCACCGACCTTGAGCAGCCAGTCATGCATCCTGGGCGCGGTGGATGCGCTGACCTCTTTCAGCAGCAGATGATTCAGGCCGAGGATGGCGTTCATCGGAGTGCGGATCTCGTGGCTCATGTTCGCCAGGAAATTGCCCTTGGCCCGGCTGGCTGACTCGGCGGCGTCGCGCGCCTCGATCAGCTCCCGCGTCCGCGACTCGACCAGCGATTCAAGATGGACGCGATATTCCTCCAGATCGTCCTCTGCCCGCCTGCGCTCGCTGATGTCGATGTTCAGGCCCAGAATGCCCTGGATCCCGTCACCGACGCGGATCGGGACGATGATGTTCTGAAAGACGCGCAGTTCATCGTTGACGACATACACCACTTCCTCGTCCACGATCTCCCCCGCCAGGGCGCGACGGTTGTTGGACTGCCAGATCGCCAGTTCCTCCGGGGTCGTTCTGGTCTCTTCCGGGCGCAGTCCGAGAATGCTGCCCCAATGCGCCACCAGGGGCGCGTTCTCCATGAAACAGCGTCCCTCGCAGTCGCGCGCCCAGAACTCGAAGGGCACGTTGTCCACGGTCGCGCGCAGGAGCGATTCGCGCGCCAGCAGCTCGCTCTCGGCCCGTTTGCGCGCCGCCAGTTCCATGAGCAGTTCCCGCGCACGGGCGCGGACCTCGATGAGCGCCAGGACGAGCGCGGTGAGCAGAAGGCTGATGACGCTGCCGATGAGCGCCACCGACCAGATCCGGTAGTCATGAAAAAAGCCGGTCTGGAGACCAGGTCGCGCCAGACTCAGGGTCCAGCGATTCCCATTGAAATCGATGACCCGATGCACGGCGTCCGATGCCTCAAGGCGCGAGGCGCCGGAAGGATGATCATCGATTCGGGTCGCTGGTCTGAACCCGTTGGACGGAGGCTGGAAATCGGCGGGATTGTCGTAAAGCAGGGTCTCGGGCGCGATCCGATCGCCGTCATGGATCAGGAGATGAATCTCCCGGCCACCATTACGCTCCCAGTCGCCCACGATACCGGCCATGAGATCGTTCATCCGGTAAGGGCTGTAGACCCAGCCGAGCAGCGCGGCGCGGCGCTGCTCAATGGTGTCGGTCGGCAGGTCGGTGCGATAGACCGGCACATACATGAGCGTCCCGGCCTGAACGTCCTGCTCCGTCTCCTGCACCAACTGCACCTTGCCGGAGAGCGCCGCCAGATCCTTGTCCCGCGCATGCTCCATGGCCGCCCGCCGCACCGGCTCGGAGAACATGTCATAGCCAAAGGCGCGCAGATTGCGCCCGGAGAAAGGCTCCAGATAGATGATCGCGGTATAGGGATCACGTTCGCCTTCGGGTCGAATCCGATAATCCGGAAAGCCCTGGGCGCGGATCCTGTCGAGATGCGCCGCCAGTTCGCTGGCCGGAATCAGCAGCGAAAAACCAATGCCCTGAATGCCGGGGAGATTCAGATCGATCCTGCTGCGCACGATGAATTCGCGCCATTCGTTCCGCGTGACATCCTCAGAACCGGCGAAGAAGGCCGCCCCGCTCCGCAGCACCTGGGCATGGGCATGGAGCCGGGCGTCGATCCGGGCCGCGATCTCCTCGCCAATCAGCACCAGCTCGCGGCGATGCAGGGACTCCACATCCCGCTCGGTATACAGGGTGGCGAGCGTGGTCAGGGTCAGCCCCATCGCCAGCACGACCCAGGCCCGCCAGACGCGCCGACTGCCGTGAGAGTCTTCCATCCACTCACCCTCGCTCGCTATGCGATTTACACGAGTTAATTCTGTTCAGATGGCGCGCCTGCCGGCCATCTGCCGGGTCGCTTTGAGTTTACCCCAGTTCCTGAGGTGCGTTCACTATCCGGTGAGACCCAGGGTCGCCCGCAAAACGTCCACATCGTCAATGAAATGAACCTGGCCGGTGTCCGCCGCCATGACCGTCACCTTCCCCGGCTCGCGCGGCAACACGCGCGTGTCGTCCGCTGTGCGTCCGAGGAGGATCGGATAGGGACGCTTGCGCAGCTTGGGCAAGGCGAACATCGTGATCACCATCTGCGGCATCGCACTGATGTCGGCGACGAGGCGAATCCCGGCGGCGGCCAGACCGTCTCCGGTCTGATCTTCAAGGACGGCGTCCACCACTGAGGCGGCGGCTTTTTCGGCGGCAAAAATCAGATAACGGGTGCCGCCTTCGATGGTCTGCGGCTGGTCATGCTGGTCGTTGAGTGTCAGGGTGGGCAGGTGTTGCACGCGGATGTCCTCATCGCGAAAAGCGCCTCACACTACCGGCCATCGGCTCATGCCGCAACTGTCGGATTGATTTCCAGGCTGAGATAACCGTTGGCCGAATGGGTTGCGAGAAACCGCTCCGCTCAGGGTCGGGATAGAGCGCCGCATTCGCCATCAGGCGTTTTCGCGCATCTCCCGACGCCGTCGCGCCTCCTCTTCAGCGTCGTGGATTTCGCTCAGGATGCTGTCGAGATCAACCCGCTGATGCTGGCCTTTGAAATGGCCGGTGAGGGCGACCTCCGGCGTCAGATGGCCGTGTTCGTACAGATGCCAGATTTCCTCGCCATAGCTGGTGGTCAGGAGTTCCGGCGCAAACTGACCAAAATACGCCGCCAGATTGCCGACATCCCGCTTGAGCATCCAGGGCGCATGGTTGTTGGCGGCGGCATCGACGGCCTGGGGGAGATCGATGATCACCGGCCCCTGGGCATCGACCAGCACATTGAATTCGGAGAGATCGCCATGGACCAGTCCGATGCAGAGCATCTTCACCACGTCGGCGATCAGTGAGCCGTGATAGGCCAGCGCCTGCGCCGGCGTCAGATCCAGATCGTTCAGCCGGGGCGCCGCCTCGCCGTCGGCGTCGGTGATCAGCTCCATCAGCAGGACACCATCGATGAACTGATACGGCTGGGGCACCCGCACCCCGGCCGCTGCCAGACGATAGAGCGCATCGACTTCGGTGTTCTGCCACACGTCTTCCTGTTCCTGGCGACCATAGCGGGAACCCTTCGCCATCGCCCGCGCCTGACGGCTGCCGCGCACCTGACGCCCTTCGCGATAGAGCGCCTGCTTGTGAAAACCGCGTTGATTGACGGCTTTGTAGACCTTGGCGCAGCGAATGGCGCCTTCAGCGCGCACCACATAGACCGCTGCCTCTTTGCCGCTTTTGAGCGAGCCGAGGACTTCATCGATCAGTCCTTCATGGACCAGGGGTTCGAGACGTTTGGGAATTTTCATGGTCGCCTTGATGGAGGGAGGACGCACGGGCCGGGTGCGGTTGCATGAGAAAGGCGGGATGCCGTGTCATCACCACTTGGATGCCTCGTTGCACGCCTGTTCTATCGGGAAGATGCCGCCGCACAGGCGGCTTGGCAGTTGATGACTCTCTTAAGGGATACGTCTCTTAAGGGTTGAGCGTCTTGAACGCCATCCGCAGCGTCTGCAGGGCTTCATCGTAATCGAAACGCCTGATCTCCGCTTCCAGCCGGGCGGCCTGAGCGCCCAGCACCATCTGGATGCGTTCGCCCGCATTCATCCAGAAATCCAGCGCGCGGGTATCGTCAGCCGCCAGCAGCGACTCGAGTTCAGCAAGCACGGGCCGCGCCCTGGTCCAGTCTTCTGGCGAGACCGGCGGCGCTGAGGCTGGCGCGAAACTGGACTGGATGGCGGGGATGGACTGAATCTGCGTCAGAAACTGATCCAGTTGTGCTGCCATCTCGCTGATGCACGTCTCAAGCTCGGGTGTCGAAAGCGGCTCGCTCAGGCTCTGTTCCAGATTCAGGGCGGACTGACGCAGACTGTCGGCACCGAGCGTCGCGGCGATGCCCTTGAGCGTATGGGCGAGTCGTCGCAGGTCATCAAAGGCGCCGGATGCGAGATGCTGGCGCAGGGTGGCCGCATCATCGCCATGACCCTCGATGAAGAGCCTGAGCAGACGCACATAGCTGGCCGGATTATCGCCCACGGCCTGTAGACCGCGCGCCACATCGACACCCTGCATGGTCGCGAGCGCGGCGGTCAGCAGTGCATCGGGATGATCTGGCGACGACTCCGGCCCGGCGACGGGCAGCGGGCCGGAGATCGGCGGCAGCCAGCGCAGGAGGGCGGCATAGAGCAGATCGGGCTGCACCGGCTTGCCGATATGATCGTTCATGCCGGCCTCCAGACAGCGCAGGCGGTCTTCATCGAAGGCGTTGGCGGTCATGGCCAGAATCGGGAGATCCGCCCTGCCGGGCAGTTGGCGAATGGCGCGGGTGGCGGTCAGTCCATCCATGACCGGCATCTGGATATCCATGAGCACCAGGGCGTGATCGCCATCGCGCACCCGCGCCACCGCCTGCTGGCCGTCATCCGCCACATCCACCAGCAGACCGACAGCGCTGAGCAGTTCGAGCGCCACCTCCTGGTTGATGGGATCGTCTTCGACCAGCAGCAGCTGCGTGCCGGTATAATGGTGTGCGAGGAACCGCCCTGGACTGGCCGCGCCGGGCCGTGCGCCGGACGCCGTGGCGGATGACCCGGACGTGACCGGCGCCAGCGGCACGCTGACCCAGAAGGTGCTGCCTTCGCCGAATGTACTCTCCACCCCGACCTCTCCTGCCATCAGACTGACCAAACGCTTGCAGATCACCAGTCCCAGACCGGTGCCGCCATAGCGGCGGGTGGTCGAGCTGTCGGCCTGGACAAAGGGCTGAAACAGACGTGCCCGCTGCTCCGGGGTGAGACCGATCCCCTGATCGCGCACCTCCAGCCGCAGCCTCACCCGCTGACCGTCCTTCCCGCTCAGGCCGGCGCGGATGCGGATCTCGCCAGCGGCTGAAAACTTGATGGCGTTGCCGACGAAGTTCAACAGAATCTGCCCCAGACGCAGCGAGTCGCCGCGCAGACGCGGCGGCACCTCGGGATCCATGACGCCGGTCAGGATGAGCCCTTTGGCGGCGGCCCGTTCACCCAGAAGACTGAGTGTGTGGTCAATGAGCTGGCGCGGTGAAAATTCGGTTTCATCCAGGCTCAACTGTCCAGCCTCGATCTTGGACAGGTCGAGAATGTCGTTGATGATGCTCAACAGATGCTGCGCCGCCTCGCCGATCCGGGCGATCTGCTCGCGCGGTTTGGGGGCGGTGATCTCGCGCTCCAGCAGATGGGAAAGACCGATGATGGCGTTCATCGGGGTGCGGATCTCATGGCTCATGTTGGCCAGGAAGGCGCTCTTGGCGCGACTCGCCACCTCAGCGGCATCCCGCGCCTCGGCCAGCGCCAGCTCGGCGCGGCGACGCATCAGAATGCGCCACAGCCCATCGGCGATGAGCTGCATCTGCTGCACATCGGATTCGTCGTAATCGCTGGTCTTGTTGCCCACGCCCATGAGCATGCGGATCCTGCCGCCATCGCTGAGCGGGACACCCAGATGACGCACGATGGGGGTATGGCCGTCGGGCAGGCCGCGACGCCCTCCCACCCTGGCATAATCGTTGTGAATCGCCGGCTGACCGGTGCGTGCCATTTCTGCCCAGACGCCCGCCTCAGAGACCGGATAATGGCGTGAATCGGTCTGCGCGGCACAGACTTCCAGGGTGCTGCGCGACCAGGCGCAGAGCTGGATGGTTTCCTGGTTCTCGTCAAGAAAATGCAGATAGCCGACGGCGCTCCCGGTCAGCGCCACCGCCATGTCGATCCCCTGCTGCAACAGCTCGCGCTCATCCAGATCGGGCGCCAACTGGCTCAACTCAAACAGCTTTTTGAGACGCAGATCGCTCCGGTGCAGCAGACGGTTGGCCACCTCCAGTTCGATGGTGCGCGAGGACACCAGATCTTCCAGATGATGGCGATGCTGATCAAGCTCGATCATGGCCGATTTGGTTTCGGTGATATCGCGGGCGATTCCGAGCACCCCGATCGGCTCACCCGTGGCGTCGCGCACCGGGGTCTTGATGGTTTCAAAGAGTCCGTGATACCCGTTCTCAGCAAAGGTCAGCCACTCCTCGTTGACGCTCACCCCCCCCTGATCCAGCGCCTTGCGATCATGGGTGCGGAAAAAGTCGGCAAGCTCCCGGTCCACGAAGTCGTAATCGGTCCTGCCCAGGATCGCCGCCTCCGGCGCACCGTACAAACGCTCGAACATCCGGTTGCAGGCGAGATAGACGCCCTGGAGATCCTTCACCCAGATCAGGTCAGGGACCGCATCCATGACGGCCTGGAGACGATCCTTGGTCGCCCGGATCTCATCCTCCTGGTGCCGGTGCTCGGCAACCAGAACATAATGATCGAGCGCATAGGACAGATCGGTCGCCATGGTTTGCAGCAGCCAGCGCGCATCGGCGTCGAAGGATCCGGGCGCAGCGGCGTAGAGACAGAAGACGCCGATCACCTGACTGCGTCGAAACAGCGGGAAAACGGCCTTGGCGCCCCAGCCATAACGCGCCGCACTGGCATGCCAGAACGCCATGACCGGATCCTGGAGGATATCCTGACACCAGTCGGGCTGGCCGGTGCGGATGGCGACGCCGATGGGATCCTGGGCGTATGAACCCTCTTCGTTAAGCGAGATTTCCAGATCCGCCAAACTGTCGCTGCCGCTGCCGAAACAGACCCGTGGGCGGATCTGGCCGGTCGCCGGATCGATATAACCGACCCAGGCCAGGACCATGCCGCCGAAGGTCACGGCATTGCGGCAGATCTGCTGGAGCAGTTCGTCCTCGCCGGTTGCGCGCACAATCGCCTGATTGCACTGACTCAGCGAGGCATAGAGCTGCGTCAGTCGCTCGATCCGCGCCTCGGCCTGCCGGAGCTGGCGCTCGGCCTGGTCTTTCTCGGCGGCCAGCGCCTCGGTCTGGCACCAGATCTCTTCTCTGGTCAGATTGGCGCTGATCCGCTCCATCAGATTGTGGCGGGTCACCACACCCAGCACCCGTCCCGCATCGTCCACCACCGCCAGATGACGCAGCCGCTGCTCCTGCATCAGGTGCGCCGCCTCCGGCACCGGAAGATGCTGACTCACCGTTCGCACTGGCGCATGCATGACCTCGCGCAGCCGGGTGCGGTCAGTCCGACTGCCGAACCCATCAACCAGCAGACGCGGAAGATCGCGCTCGGTGAGAATGCCGAGTGGTCGCTGATCTTCCACGACCAGCGCATAGGACGCCCGCTGACGCAGCATCAGACCCAGGGCGTCGGCGAGTGGCGTATCCGGGGCCAGGAAGGGTCGCTCGCGTTCCATCACCGATTTGAGATCGTCGATCTGCTCCAGGAAGCGCGCGCCCAGATGCCGGCGAAAATCGGTTTCGCTGACGATCCCCACGACCAGACCCGCGCCATCCACCGCCACCAGATGACGCACCTGCTGATTGAGCGACAGACGGTAGGCGGTCGCAAAATCGAGCATCGCCGACGCGGTGATAACCGGCGTGCTCATCGCCTCGGCGATGGCGGTCTCCGGATCCGCCCGGTCATGCAGCAGACGCAGCAGATCGCGCTCGGTGAGGATGCCGACCGGGGTGGTGCCGTCCATCACCAGCAGCGAGGAGATGCGCGCCTCAGCCATCAGCCGCGCCGCCTCCGACAGGGCGCAGTCCGGCGACACGGATCGCACCACCCGACTCATGATGTCGGCGAGCGTCAGATCGATGACCGGGGGCATGCGGGAACTCCTGAAATGGCGGCGTAAGAGATGGCGAGCGGCGATGGTGAATGAAGACAGGATTAACAGGATGATTCAGGATTAAAAATTTTTAAAACAATGTTTTAAAAATCCTGTCAATCCTGTCTGAATTAACGCAATGGGCATCGCCTAAACCAAACCAGCGACATCCCGATCACGCATGCCCAGCAGATAGAGGATACCGTCGAGCCCGACGGTGGCGATGGCATGGCGCGCCTGACGGGTCACAATGGGTTTGGCATGAAAGGCGATTCCCAGCCCGGCGATGGAGAGCATCGGCAGATCGTTGGCGCCATCGCCAACCGCGATCACCTGCTCCAGACGAATGCCCTCGCGCGTGGCGATCTCGCGCAGCAGGGTCGCCTTGCGCGCGCCATCGACGATCTCGCCCGTCACCTCGCCGGTCAATTTGCCGTCGTGGAATTCCAGCCGGTTGGCATAAACATAGTCGATGCCAAAACGCCGTTGCAGATGCTCGGCAAAATAGGTGAAGCCGCCGGAGAGGATGGCAACCTTGTAGCCGAGCCGCTTGAGCGTGGCGATCAGACGATCCGCGCCCTCGGTAATGGGCAGACGCTCGGCGATGCCGGCCAGCACCGATTCATCAAGCCCCTTGAGTAGCGCCATGCGCCGACGGAAGCTCGCCTGAAAATCCAGTTCGCCGCGCATCGCCGACTCGGTGATGGCCGCCACTTCCGCGCCGACCCCGGCTACCGCCGCCAGTTCGTCGATCACCTCGGTCTGGATCAGGGTCGAATCCATGTCGAAACAGACCAGACGCCGGTTGCGCCGGAAGATGTCGTCCTCCTGAACCGCGACATCGACCTCCATCACCTGCCCCAGCGCCAGCAGCGCGCCGTGCAGCTCGGAGAGATCCGGGACCGCGCCACGCACCGAGAGTTCGACCGAGGCCAGTGCATGCGGCTGACGCCGGTCGCGGCGCGACAGACGCCCGGTCAGACGCGCGATGCGGTCCACATTCAGCCCGCGCTCGGCGACCACGGCGGCGACCCGTGCGATGTGCTCGGCCTCGATCTCGCGCCCCAGCAGGGTCAGGACATGGCGCGGCTGGCCCTGATCATGCACCCAGGCTTCGTAAGCGTCGTCGTCAATGGGCGTGAAACGGATATCCAGCCCCATGCCGTGGGCGCTGAACAACAGCTCCCGGAACACCGGCGCCGCGCCGCCATCACGCGGCAGCTCGACCAGCAGACCCAGCGCCAGGGCGTTATGGATGGTTGACTGACCGATGTCCAGAATGGGCACATGGTAGCGGGCGAGGATCTGGGTCAGGGCAGCCGTGATCCCCGGACGGTCCTCGCCGGTGACATTGATCAAAACGATTTCGCTCATCGAAAATCCTGTGCAGGCCAGCGAAGACCCCCATTGTAAGCGGGATGGGGCGCACCGCCACAGACTGGCACAGCATCTTGGAAATCCCGAGGCCGTTCGTTGTCGTTGTCGTTGTCGTTGTCGTAATCGAAGATTCACAAGCCGAAGACGACAACGACAACGACAACGACAACGACAACGACAACGAAAATGATCGGAGACGGTCTCGGAAGGTCTGCACTGCTGCACTGGCGCACCAGACTCGACATGGGCGCGGGAGACGACCAGGCCCGAAGCCGCGCGACAGCTCGGGCTGGGACAGCTTCAATATAAGTTGCGCGTTATTGCGCAATTATTTATATTTTGACCATGTCACGCAAACTGGTCAGCATCCAGGAAGCCGCCGATTTCCTCGGCGTCGCGGCGCAAACGCTGCGGCGCTGGGAGCGCGAAGGCAAGCTCATCCCTGATGAGCGCACCGCTGGCGGAAGGCGGCGTTATGACCTGGCGCGTTTGCGCCCCGAGCACTTTCACACCCCAGAGACCGCCCGACGCACCATCGCCTATGCGCGCGTCTCCAGCCACGACCAGAAAGCCGACCTGGAACGCCAGAAGCAGGTGCTCGAACTGTATTGCGCTCGTCAGGGCTGGACCTTCGAGATCATCGCCGACCTGGGGTCGGGTATGAACGACCACAAAAAGGGACTCAAACGCCTGCTGGATGAGATCGTGGAAGGGCGCATCGGGCGGCTGGTCATCACCCACAAAGACCGCCTGCTGCGCTTCGGCGCGGAACTGGTGTTTGCGATCTGCGAGGCCAAACAGGTCGAAGTCGTCATTCTCAACCAGGGCGAGGACACGACCTTCGAGGAAGACCTGGCGAGCGATGTGCTGGAGATCATCACCGTCTTCTCGGCCAGACTGTACGGCAGCCGCTCGCGCAAGAACCAGAAACTGTTGGATGACCTGAAAAAAGCGGTGGAAGCCGCATGCTGATCGCCCACCGGATCGAACTGCGCCCGACTCCCGAGCAGGCCCGCTATCTCAATCAGGCGTGCGGCGCACGGCGGCATTGCTACAACCAGTTGCTGGACCATTTCAATCAGCCCGGCGTGACCTGGTCGAAGGCGGCGGCGTATCAGCACTACATGACCGTGCTGCGGGTCGCGTTCCCTTGGTACAGCGAGGTCTCCAGCCGGGTGACGCGCAATGCCATCGACGATCTGGATGCCGCCTTCAACGGCTTCTTCCGGCGCGTCAAGAACGGCTCCAAGAAGCCCGGCTATCCCCGCTTCAAAAAAAAGGACGTGAACGATTCCTTCGCCCTGCGCGAACCCGCCAAATTCGACGTAGACGGGCGAACCCTGCGCATTGAGCGGCTCAAGACCCGGATCGCGATGCGTCAGCCGTTGCGCTTCACCGGGGCGACCAAGCAAGCCACGATCAGCAAACAGGCCGGTCGATTCTTCGTCTCGATCCTGGCCGACACACAGGATTACAACCCCCATGCGCCGGATCAAGCGTCCGTCGGCGTAGACTTCGGGATCAAGGAGCTGGCCGTACTCAGTACCGGCGAGGTGATCCCCGCCAACCAGACAGTCAAGAAAAACCTCAAGCAGTTGAAGCGTCGGCAACGGAACCTGTCGCGCAAACTGAAAGGCAGCCGACGCCGAGCGAAAGCCAAGCTCCGCGTGGCCCGGCTGCATCAGCGGATCCGCAACCAGCGTCAGGCGGTGCTCCATGAACTGTCCGACAAGCTGACCCGCACCTATCAGGTCATCACGCTCGAAGACCTGAATGTTCAAGGCATGACGAAAAACCGCCGTCTCGCTCGCGCCGCGTCGGATGCCGGCTTGGGCGAGCTGCGGCGGCAGATCGAATACAAGGCCAAATGGCGCGGCGTGACGGTCGTGATCGCGGATCGATGGTTTCCATCCTCCAAGACCTGCCACGCCTGTGGTCAGCTCCATGAGATGCCGCTGTCACAGCGCACGCTGGTCTGTGACTGCGGACACATCATGGATCGTGACCTTAATGCCGCCAAAAACCTTGATCGGTATGGTCTGGACGCGCTCAAGCCGGACCTTAAACGCACGCAGGAGCCCTGTCAGACGCCCGGCTTGCCGGGTGCGTGGGCGTTGACGGCGTGAATAGATCGATTCAGCTTTGTGCAAGTTTGAGTAGATTTTTATGAGCGGCGTCTAAGCTATACTGCGCCCGCCGCAAAATCACCTGAAAACACTGCGGTCGGGATCAATCGACGACTCATCCTCCACTCACCCCCGCGATTTCTGCCCATGCATAGCGTCTGGTCCCTTCTGCATCGACTCGGGGTGCCCATCACCCGCGCCATCTGGCGCCGCTTCATCCAGATGATGCGGGATCTCAGGCGCTCAGAGATCGGCGGCAAGGCGACAGCGCTGTTCGCGCTGCTGATCCTCTTCATGTTCGCCATCAACGGGCTGAACGTCGTCAACAGCTTCGTCAATCGACACTTCATGACCGCCATTGAAAATCGTTCGATGGATGGCTTCGTGCGGTATGCGCTCATCTATCTGGCAGTCTTCGCCATCACGACCATCGTGGCCGTGCTCTATCGCTATGCGGAGGAACGCCTGGGGCTGGTGTGGCGCAAATGGCTCACCGGGGAGGTCGTTGATCGCTATCTGGAAGACCGCACCTATTTTCGGCTCTATGCCAGCGGCGAGCTGTCGAATCCGGATCAGCGGATCTCGGAAGACATCCGCGCCATGACCGGAACCACGCTGTCTTTCACCCTGATGTTTCTGAACGCCAGCTTTACGGTGATCGCCTTTTCCGGGGTGCTGTGGACCATCAGTCCGCTCCTGTTTCTGGTCGCCGTCGCCTATTCGATCCTTGGCTCGCTGCTCGCCATCTACCTGGGCAAACCGCTGGTCAAGCTCAATTACGACCAGCTCGACCGCGAGGCCAATTTCCGCTCCAGCCTGCTGCGGGTGCGCGAAAACGCCGAGTCCGTTGCGCTCCTGCGCCGCGAGGGACGGCTCAAGATGCGTCTGCGCGAAGGACTGGAGCAACTGACCGCGAATTTCCAGCGCATCATCGAGGTCAACCGCAACCTGGGTTTTTTCGTCACGGGCTACAACTATCTGATCCAGATCATCCCGGCCCTGATCGTCGCCCCGCTCTTCATCCAGGGCGAGGCCGATTTCGGTGTCATCACCCAGTCGGCGGTCGCCTTCGGTCATCTGCTCGGCGCCTTTTCGCTGATCATCACCCAGTTTCAATCCATCTCGGCCTATGCGGCGGTGGTCGCGCGACTCAATGCACTGCGTGACGCCATGACCCAGGAACGCCCCCATCACGCGCCGAGCGTCGAATTCAGCGAGGACTGTGGCAGCGTGGCCTTCGAGCGGCTCACGCTGTACGCCCCCCGCGACGGGCGAATCCTCCTCAAGGATCTGAGTCTGTCGGTTCCAGCCGGGGTCTGTCTGCTGGTCCGCTCGACCAGCGAGGCGACGAAGAAGGCGCTCTTCCGCGCCACCGCTGACCTCTGGGATCACGGCGAGGGACGCATTCTGCATCCCGGACATGAGCAGATCTTCTTTCTGCCGGAACGGCCCTATGTCCCGCCGGGAACCCTGCGCGAGGTGCTGCTGCGCACCGGACAGGAGAAAGGCATCCCGGACTGGCAGCTCCGGAACAGCCTCAACAGCCTGAATCTGGAGGAGGCGCTGATCAAGGCCGGCGGGCTGGATGTCGAGCACCAGAACTGGGGCGATCTGCTGTCGCTGGGCGAACAGCAGCGACTCGCCTTCGCGCGCATGCTCCTGGCCGCGCCGCGCTTCGTCTTTCTGGATCACCCCAGCCGGGGCTTGAGCGAATGCCCCATCGGCGAGCTGCTCAATCTGCTGCGCCATCGCGACATCACTTACCTGACCCTGGGTGACGTGGCGGATGATCCGCGCTTCTATGATCGTCTGCTGGAAATCGATGACGACGGCAACTGGCAGATCCGTCCACCCGGCGACCGTCGCGAGCACGCCGATCCCACCGCCGCCATCCGCAGCCTCGCCCAGCCGGGCACTCCGCCCGCGTCAGAGGACGCTCAGCCGGTATGACCACTCTCCCCTTTCCCAACGACTTTCTCTGGGGCGCGGCAACCTCCGCCTATCAGATCGAAGGTCATCCGCTCGCCGATGGCGCCGGCCCCAGCATCTGGCACCGCTTTGTCCACCAGCCGGGACGGATCGCCCACGACGACACCGGCGATCTGGCCTGCGACCATTATCATCGCTTCGCCGAAGACGTGGCGCTGATGGCCGATCTGGGTCTGGGCGCCTATCGCTTCAGCATCGCCTGGGGCCGGGTACTGCCGGAGGGACGCGGGGCGGTCAACATCAAGGGGCTCGATTTCTATCGACGCCTGACCGATGCCCTGCTGGAACGCGGCATCCAGCCCATGATCACGCTCTATCACTGGGATCTGCCCGCCGCGCTGCATGATCGCGGCGGCTGGCTCAATCCCGACAGCCCGCGCTGGTTCGCCGACTATGCGCGACTGCTGTTCGATGCACTGGACGACCGCGTACCGCTCTGGGTCACGCTCAACGAGCCCTGGGTGGTGTCGGTTCTGGGCTATCTGGAGGGCGAACTGGCGCCGGGTCATCAGGACTGGTTCGAGACGCCACGGGTCGCCCATCATCTGCTGCTGGCCCATGCCGAAGCGGTCGCCGCCTATCGCGCCAGCGGGCGTCACCGGATCGGGCTGGCGGTCAATCTGGAGCCGCAGCATCCTGCGTCATCCTCGCCTGACGATCAGGCCGCCGCCGCGCGACGCGACGCCTTCATCAACCGCTGGTTCCTGGATCCGCTCCTGCTCGGCGTCTATCCGTCTGAGCTTGAATCCCTGTTCGGCCCCGCCTGGCCCGGCTTTGCGGATGCCGATCTGAAGCGCATCCAGTGCGCGACTGATTTCATCGGCGTGAATTACTACTCGCGTGGTCTGGTGCGCGCTGCGCCCAACCATCCACCGCTGAACGCGGTGCGGATCAGCCCGACATACGCGCCGCGCACGAGCATGGATTGGGAGATCTATCCGCAGGGACTCACTGACACCCTGCTCTGGCTCAAAGACCGTTACGGCAATCCGCCGCTCTATATCACCGAAAACGGTGCGGCCTTCGATGACCCGTCGCCGTGCAATGGTGAGGTATCGGACCCCGAGCGGGTGGATTATCTGCGCACACACCTCTGCGCCGCTCATGCCGCCATCACGCAGGGTATCGATCTACGGGGCTATTTTGCCTGGTCGCTGCTGGATAATTTTGAGTGGGCGCAGGGCTATGCCAAGCGTTTCGGTCTGGTCCAGGTCGATCCACTGAGCCAGAAACGGACGCTCAAGACGAGCGCCCGTTTTTATCGCGAGGTCATCGGTGGAAATGGCGTTGCACCATCCCCTGCGACCGGATGATGCGCCCGTCAGTAGGGTGAATTGACCACGACATACTGGACGCTGGTCCCGACATAGCGCGGTTGATACCAGCTCGAACCGCACTGCTGATAGGTCACGCCATCGACATAGATCGTCGAGCACGAGGGCGGCAGCGAATAGACGATGGAGCCGATCACGGCCGCCGTCGCACCGATCGCCACCGCCGTTCCAACCGGGTGATTCCAGCGGCGGTCAACGTCGATATCGACGTTGCGATTCACATTGACGTTGGCGCTGCGGTTGATATTGGTATTGCGGTTGATGTTGGCATTGTGGTTGATATTCGCACCGCGATTGATATTGGCATTGCGATTGACATTCGCGCCACGGTTGACATTGGCATGCGCCCCCCGATTGACCGAGGTTCTGGCATGACCGCCGCCGCCCCGCGCCGTGGCATCGAACGACATCAGAACCAGACCGCAGGAAAAGACGGCCATGACGGCCAGCGTGAATGCTTGCTGCGAGAGACGTTTCATTTCGGCGACTCCTCGGGTGTGGCGGGTGCGCTGTTCTGGACGATGTCGATGGGGCGATCATCCTTGCCGGGAGTGAAAACAAAGATCGCATCATCGGGTCTGGCCTGGGTGTCCCAGGTCAGGTTCGCCATGTACTGGGGCTCGCCCGGTTCGTCTGTGGTGACGATGACATAGCGCAGCGGCAGGGGCACCGGACCCTGAGCGATCCAGATCTGCCAGTCGATCCCGTCCTGACGGAAGGCGTAATGATCCGCCAGTTGTCCGCCGATTCTGCTCGTACCAACGCGCATGGCCTCCTGAATCTCCGCTGTCGCTTCAGGGTTCTCGCCCCAGCGGAAGAGATCGACCAGCGGGAATTCGATGTCGTATTTGACCTCGATCTCGTCCACCAGCTCGCGGATGCTGGACGGTGCCGGAACCGTCGCGTAATACCCGGTCTCGGGGGTGAGCAGGGTGAAGTGTTTGCCGTCGTAGAAGAACTCGCGCGCCTTGCGATCCGTCTCCACACTGGCCCGCAGACGGTCGGGCTTGCGCGCCTGGATCTCGACCGTTTTGGTCAGTTGGATCTTCTGCCCGGAATCCAGCACCTCGTCCACCGTATCGTCCGCACGCAGACTGAAGGCGGTGAGACCACGCAGATACTCGCCCATCCGTTCCAGCGACTGGATGGCGGCGGGATCGATCATTGATGCCGGGGCCGGCTCGGCCACAGGCGCTCCCGTTTCCTCGGCGAGCAGGTGCCCGGAAAACGCCAGACCGGCCAGCAGGAGCGCGGTCGAGCGGTTGATGATGGGGGTCATGATCTGGTCCTCGTGTGGCGTTGATGTGATTCAAGACCGCCTGTGAACCGAATAGGGCCGACAGACGGCCTTGACAGAATGCGACTAGGCGGACGCTGTCGGCTCTTCAAAGAAACGGTAGATCAGACCCGCCAGCGCCGCGCCGACGATGGGCGCCACCCAGAACAGCCAGAGCTGGGCCAATGCCTTCCCTTCTCCAGACAGAAAGAGCACCAGCGCCGGCCCGGTGCTGCGGGCGGGATTCACGGAGGTGTTGGTGACCGGAATGGAGATCAGATGGATGAGAGTCAGGGCCAGACCAATGGCCAGACCGCCAGCCACCGCCGTGCCGCGCTTGTCGGTGACACCCAGAATGATGAAGAGGAAAAAGCAGGTCATGACGATTTCAGTGACGAGACCCGATAGCAGGCTGTATCCGCCAGGAGACTGCTCGCCATAACCGTTCACCGCCAGGCTGGTCGAGGTCAGGGTAAAACCCTCGGTCCCGCTTGCGATCAGCAGCAGCAGAGCGGCAGCCAGAATGGCCCCGACCGTCTGGGCGACGATGTAAGCCGGCACCTCGGCGTAGCCGAAACGCCCACCGACCGCCAAACCCACCGTTACCGCCGGATTGAGATGACAGCCGGAAAGATGGCCGATGGCATAGGCCATGGTCAGCACCGTGAGACCGAAGGCGAGCGAGACACCGAGCAGTCCGATGCCAATATCGTTGGTTCCGGCCATGAAGACCGCCGCCAGCACGGCGCTACCGCAACCGCCAAGCACCAGCCAGAAGGTGCCGATCAACTCGGCAAGTGAGCGTTTGATGAGAGACATCGCGATTATTTCTCCAGGTTATGCGAACAATTGAGCTAAACCGCGTCCAGTGCGATATGCGTAATTTTCAATTTGTGTTTAGCTCTGGGGAAGTCAACGACATCAGTGGAGACGCGGTTTAAAATTTCATATTATTGAATATCTTAAACCGCGCCAGCGCCAACAGTCGTCGATTCTGCCAAGGCCAACCCAATCCCCAAACATCACATACCGCACCGGGCACGGTTTAACCGAATTAACAAAGATGCGCCAACACAAACCGACCCTCTTCCGTTCATCCGCATCAATGCCATTGACGATGCGAAATCACCGCCATCAGTTTAACTCAACGTGTGCTTGACTGTGCACGCCCAGCCGCCTGATCGATGGATTCCGGCGCCAGTCAAATGATCACGGACACCCTCACTGGCAACGCATGGGGATTTCCCTCTAATGCTTAAAGCTCATTGCGAGTTTTAATTTGCATTCGATTGAAATAAAAGCGCTTTATCCAAGTTTATCTTCGCGCCGAGATAAGGCGTGTAAGTGGCTGACTGTCAAGAATAAAGACAAGCGATTTCTTGACGATGTCCCCTGCCGTCTCTAACATGGCGCCCGAGTGGGGAGCCGTGGGGAATGATGGGGCAAAGCGTCGGCGACGAATAACCAAGGGGTGCGCGGGTGTTCCGTGGGGTTTCCATCGTCAATCTGGACACCAAGGGGCGACTCGCGATTCCGTCGCGACAGCGCGAGCGATTGCAGTCGATCTGTGACGCGCGTCTGGTGGTCACGGTTGATCGGGATCGCTGTCTGCTGCTCTACCCGGAACCCGAATGGGAGATCATCGAGCGCAAGTTCGCCGCACTTCCCGCGCTCGACCCCACGGCCCGCGCGCTTCAGCGTCTCTATGTCGGCAATGCACAGGAAGTGGATATCGACACCCAGGGCCGAATCCTGCTGCCGCAGCATCTGCGTGATTTCGCCTCACTTGACAAGCGGGTCGCCTTCGTCGGCCAGGGCATCAAATTTGAGTTGTGGGATGAAGCGGCCTGGCAGGCACGCAACGAGGCGGCCTTGAGCGATGCAGCAATCGGCGAGCTGGCACTGGTTGCGGGGCTCGGCTCCCTGACACTTTGAAAAGCCCTTCTCTCATGATTGACGCGCAATGCAAAGCCTTGCAAAACAACTGTTTACTGCATCAACCTGTTCTATTGGAGGAGAGTGTGGCGGCCCTGGTCATGGACTCGAATGGCATCTATCTCGACGGCACCTTTGGCCGTGGCGGGCATAGTCGCGCCATTCTGTCCCGTCTGGGCGCCGCCGGTCGGCTGCTCGCGGTTGACCGCGATCCCGATGCCGTCGCCGCCGCCCGTGCACTGGCCGCAGAGGATCCACGCTTTTCCATTCACCCCGGACGTTTTGGCACCATCGGCGAGATCGTCGCGGCAGCCGGTCTTGACGGTCGTCCGTTGAGCGGAATCCTGCTGGATCTCGGTGTCTCCTCGCCGCAACTGGATGCGGCGCAACGCGGTTTCAGTTTTGGCGCCGAGGGGCCGCTCGACATGCGCATGGATCCGCACTCGGGCGAGTCAGCGGCGCAGTGGCTCGCCCGTGCGGATGAGGCGGACATTGCAGCGATCCTCTACGAGCTTGGCGAGGAGCGTTTCGGTAAACGCATCGCCCGCGCCATCGTCGCCGCCCGCACCGCCGAACCAATCACTTCCACCACCCAGCTTGCCGAGATTGTGGCGCGTGCGGTGCCGACCCGCGAACCGGGCAAACACCCGGCGACCCGCACCTTTCAGGCACTGCGCATCCATCTGAATGACGAGCTGGCTGACATCCGCAGCTGTCTCGATCAGGTCTGCGATCTGCTGACAGTGGCTGGACGCCTGGTCGTCATCAGCTTTCATTCGCTGGAGGACCGCATCGTCAAGCGTTTCATCCGTGATGAAGCGCAGGGACCGGTCCTGCCCAAGGGGCTTCCGGTTCGAGCGACGGCGGTTCAGGGCCGTCTGCGCGCACTCGGCAAACCGGTGCGCCCGACCCCGTCTGAAGTGGCGGCGAACCCGCGCGCGCGCAGCGCCATCATGCGGGTTGCCGAGCGGCTGTCATGACGCGCACCGACGCCCTGATCCTCGCCGTCCTCTCGCTGGCCGTCATGCTGTCGGCGGTCGCCGTGGTCTATGCCAAATATCTGACCCGCAGCCACTTCGGCCAGTTGCAGGAGCTGCGTGCGCAGCGCGACGCCATCGATGTCGAATGGAACCGTCTGCGGCTCGAAGAAGCGGCGCTCTCCACTCATGCGCGGGTTGAACGCAAGGCGCGTCACGAACTCGGCATGTTCGCCCCGCGTCTGGGCGATGTGCTCCTGATTGAGGAAGGTGGTCATGGCAAAAAGCCCTAGCCGTCGCCCGCGACGGCTCCTGCCTCCCCGCGCCAAACCAAATCTGGTGTGGCGTCGTCGCCTGCTGGTGGGGGTGCTCTCGGCGGCCTTCGTGACGCTCTCTGCCGCCGTCTTTTACCGTCAGGTCATCGAAACCGATTTCCTGCGCACCGAGGGCGAACGGCGTTATCTGCGCGATGCCGAGATCGCGGCCCGACGCGGCATGATCATGGACCGCAATGGTGAGCCGCTGGCCGTGAGCACGCCGGTGGAGACCGTCTGGGCGGATCCACGCCGACTGGCCGAGCATCTGGATGCGCTGGCGCCGCTGGCGTCCGTGCTCGGACTCGACGCCGGCGCCCTGCGCGAGAAGGTCGCCGCCAACCGCGAACGCGGGTTTATCTATCTCAAGCGCCGGGTCAGCTTCGATGAGGCGCGGCAGGTCAGAGAGGTCATCGCCAGACATCAGATCAGTGGCATCGATTTCGAGACCGAATACCGGCGCTTCTATCCGGGCGCGGAGGTCTTCGGCCATGTGATCGGCTTCACCAACATCGAAGACCGCGGTCAGGAAGGCATGGAACTCGCCTATGACGATCTGCTGAAGGCCGAGCCCGGTCTGCGCCGCATCATTCGCGACGGACGTCATCGCATCGTGCAGGAAGTGGAGCAGATCCGTCCGCCACATCCGGGCAAGGATCTCACCCTGAGCCTGGACCGGCGGCTGCAATTCCTCGCCTATCGCGAACTCATGAAGGCGGTCAAGGAGCACAAGGCCAGGGGCGGCACGGTCGTGGTGCTGGACGTGGCCAGCGGCGAGGTGCTGGCGATGGTCAACCAGCCGGGCTACAACCCCAATGCCGACCGCGAGACCGATGCTGACCATCGCCGCAATCGGGCGCTGACCGATGTCATGGAGCCCGGTTCAACGGCCAAGCCGTTCGTGGTGGCGGCGGCGCTGGAGAAAAAACTCATCTCGCCCGGCACCCGGATCGCCACCGGCTCCGGCATGATGATGGTGGGCAAGAACACCGTCCGCGATGTCCATAATTACGGCAATCTCGATGTCACCGGCGTCATCACCAAGTCCAGTAATGTGGGCTCGGTGAAGATCGCCCAGATGATGGATTACGCCACCCTCTGGAATCTCTATGACCAGCTTGGATTCGGTCATGCAACCGGCGTCGGCTTCCCCGGCGAGACCGTCGGTCGTTTGCGTCATTACACCAAATGGCGGCCATTCGACCATGCCACCATGGCCTTCGGCTACAGCTTCTCCGTCACCGCACTCCAGCTTGCACAGTCTTATGGCGTTCTGGCGGCAGATGGCGTCAAGCGCCCCGTGACCCTGCTGAAACGAATCCCGGCGACAGACGGGCACCCGGACGAACATGCCGCGCCCAGCGCGGTGCGTGTCCTGAGCGCCGATACCGCCCGCAAGGTGCGCGCCATGATGGAAACCGTGGTCTCCGACAAGGGCACAGCCAAGCAGGCCCAGATTCCCGGCTACCGGGTCGGCGGCAAGACCGGCACCGCCAAAAAGGCCGGACCCGGCGGTTATGGCGCCGGTCGCTATCAATCGGTCTTCGCCGGCTTCATCCCCGCCGGTCAGCCGCGTCTGGTCATGGTGGTCATGGTCGATGAGCCGCGCGGCGGCGCCTATTACGGCGGCGTGGTGGCCGCACCCGTCTTCCAGCGGGTGATGGAGGGCGCAATGCGGCTCCTCAATATTCCGCCGGATGACCTGGAGCCCTCAATGCTGCTCGCCGTCGCGGGCCGGGAGCCGGCGCCATGATGATGCTGTCTCAAGCCATCGCCCAGGCCGGCGGATCGCTGCATGCTGAGGACGTGCGTTTCGCTGCCGTCGGCACCGATTCGCGCGCCGACTGCGCCGGACAACTCTTCATCGCCCTGCGCGGCGAGCGGTTCGATGGGCATGAATACGTCGCCGCCGCCCAGGCGGCTGGCGCGGTGGCCGCGATGGTTGACCATCCGCTGCCGCTGGATCTGCCGCAATGGGTCGTCGCTGACACCCGGCTCGGTCTCGGGCGTCTGGCGGCGGTCTGGCGTGACCGTTTCCCCGGTCGGGTCGTCGCCATCACCGGCAGCAACGGCAAGACCACGGTCAAGGAGATGATTGCGGCCATCCTGGCGCAGGCCGGTCAGGTGCGTGCCACCGTCGGCAATCTGAACAATGACATCGGCATGCCGCTGACCCTGCTGCGCGCCCGTGACGAGGATTTCCTGGTGCTCGAAATGGGCGCCAATCATCACGGCGAGATCGGCTACATGACCGACATCGCCCGTCCCGACGTGGCGCTCATCACCAATGCCGGACGCGCCCATCTGGAGGGTTTCGGCACGGTCGAGGGCGTGGCGCGGGCCAAGGGCGAGATCGCGCGCGGGCTGCCCGCCGGGGGCGTCTTCGTGGTCGGCGGCGATTCACCTTACACACCGCTATGGCGTGAACTGGCTGGCGAACGACGGATGCTGACCTTCGCCCTGGATGGCGCGGCTGACGTGCAGGCCGTCTCGGCGGATACGCAGGTCGCCTGGGACGCCGACGGTTTCCGCACCGTCTTCACGGCGATCCATGCCGATGGCGATCTGCCCCTGACCCTGCGTCTGGCCGGTCGCCACAATGTCCGCAATGCGCTGGCGGCAACCGCTGTGGCCCTGGCGCTCGGCATCGATGCCGACGCCATTCGCGCCGGGCTTGCCAGTCTGCAACCGGTGAAGGGACGGCTGTATCCGCGCCGCTGTCAGGGGCTCGGCGTCATCGACGACACCTATAACGCCAACCCGGACTCCATCGCCGCCGCCATTGAGGTACTGGCCGGGCTGGCCGGGCGACGCTGGCTGGTGCTTGGCGATCTGGGCGAACTGGGGCCGGATGCGGCCCGATTGCATGAGGAAATCGGCGTGCTGGCGCGCGCCGCCGGGATTGAGCGGCTGGTCACGGTCGGGGGCTTGAGTGTCGGGGCCAGCCGCGCCTTTGGCGAAGGTGCGCGGCATTTCGCGGATCAGGCGGCCTTGATTGCCGCCCTGAGCCCCGAGCTGCGCGCGGAGGATTCGGTGTTGGTGAAGGGTTCGCGCCTGGCGCGGATGGAACGAATCGTTGAGGCGCTCTGCGCCGAGGTCAAATCTTAAGATGTTGCTGTATCTCACTGAATGGCTTGCCGAGTTCAATAGCGGCTTCAATGTTTTCCGCTATCTGACCCTGCGCGCCATCCTGGGCGTTCTGACCGCACTGGCGATTGCCCTGCTGGTCGGTCGCCCCATGATCCGCCGTCTGCGGGCCTACAAGATCGGACAGACCGTCCGCGACGACGGCCCGCAGAGCCATCTGTCCAAGTCCGGCACGCCCACCATGGGCGGCGCGCTCATTCTGGTCGCGGTCGGCATCTCGACCCTGCTGTGGGCGGATCTGGACAATCATTATGTCTGGATCGTGCTGCTGACGACCCTGGCCTTCGGGCTCATCGGGCTGGTGGACGATTACAAAAAGCTGGTGAAACGCGATCCGCGCGGACTCATCGCGCGCTGGAAATATTTCTGGCAGACCCTCGCCGGTTTCGCCGCCGCCGTGGCCCTCTATGCCACCGCCGCCTCGCCGGCTGAGACGGCGCTGCTCATTCCTTATTTGAAGAACGTCTCGATCCAGCTCGGTCCCTGGTTCATCCTGCTGACCTACTTCGTCATCGTCGGCGCCAGCAACGCGGTGAATCTGACCGACGGGCTCGACGGGCTGGCGATCATGCCGACCGTGCTGGTGGCCGGTGCGCTGGCGATCTTTGTCTACGCATCGGGACATATCCAGATCGCCAATTATCTGCTGATCCCGCACATCCCCGAGGTCGGCGAGCTGGTGATCTTCTGCGGCGCGCTGGTCGGCGCCGGGCTTGGCTTTCTCTGGTTCAACGCCTATCCGGCGCAGGTCTTCATGGGCGACGTGGGCGCCCTGGCGCTGGGCGCGGCCCTGGGTGTGGTGGCGGTCGCCGTGCGTCAGGAGCTGGTGCTTTTCATCATGGGCGGGGTCTTCGTCATGGAGACCATCTCGGTGATGCTTCAGGTGCTGTCCTTCAAGCTCACCGGCAAGCGCATCTTCCGCATGGCGCCGCTGCACCATCATTTCGAACTCCAGGGCTGGCCCGAACCGCGCGTCATCGTGCGCTTCTGGATCATCACCGTGGTGCTGGTCCTGATCGGGCTGGCGAGCCTCAAGATCCGGTGAGCGGCATGCATCCTTTCCCGCCTCCCGCCACGCCTGACGCGCCCGATTTAACGGGGCCGACCCTGATCGTCGGACTCGGCAAGACCGGGCTGTCCTGTGCGCGTTATCTGCATGCGCAGGGCATGCCGGTGGCCGTCACCGATTCGCGCGCCAATCCGCCCGGCCTGGATACGCTGCGCGAGACGCTACCCGGAATCCCTGTGTTCACCGGCGGTTTCGCGCCTGAGGTCTTCGCGTCGGCGGCACAACTGGTAGTGAGTCCGGGCGTGCCCGTCGCCGAACCACTGATCCAGGCCGCCATCGCGCGCGGCGTGCCGGTGATTGGCGATGTGGAACTCTTCGTCCGCGCCGCGCGCGCGCCGATCTGCGCTATCACCGGCTCAAACGGCAAGAGCACGGTCACGACCCTGGTGGGACTCATGGCCCGACTCGCGGGACGGCGGGTCGCAGTCGGCGGCAATCTTGGCGAACCGGCGCTTGATCTGCTCGACGACTCAGCCGATCTCTATGTACTGGAACTCTCCAGCTTTCAACTGGAAACGATCCCCAGCCTGCGCGCCGATGCCGCCGTGGTGCTGAACATCTCCGCCGACCATCTGGACCGCTATCCGGATCTCGATGCCTATGCCGCCACCAAGGCGCGGATCTATCGGAACGCACGGGTCGCCGTGGTCAATCGCGACGATCCCATGGTCACCGCCATGCCCCGCGTCGCGAAGACCGAAATCGGCTTTACACTGGATGCGCCTGACGAAGGCGATTTCGGTCTGCGCGCGCTGGAGGGTGCGGTCTGGATCTGCCGTGGCGAGGAGCGATTGATGCCGGCTGCGGAGGTGGCGATTCCGGGGCGTCACAATCTGGCGAATGCCCTTGCCGCTTTGGCACTGGCAACGGCCTGCGACATCCCCCTGGCGTCCGCCTGTGAGACGTTACGCACCTTCCCCGGTCTGCCGCATCGCAGCGAGCTGGTGGCCGAACACCAGGGCGTGCGCTGGTATGACGACTCCAAGGGCACCAATCCCGGCGCCACCGTGGCGGCCCTGGACGGTCTGATACCGGATGATGCGCCCGGACGTGCGGTGCTCATTGCCGGCGGCGAAGGCAAGGGCGCCGATTTTTCGCCCCTGCTGCCCGCCGTGCGCCGCGCCGCGCGCGCCGTGGTGCTGATCGGTCGCGACGCCCCGCTGATCGAAGCGGCGCTGGCGGGCGTCGTGCCTGTCGTCCATGCTGCCGGGATGTCTGAGGCCGTGCGCCGCGCCGCCGATCTCGCCGCACCGGGCGACGCGGTGCTGCTGTCTCCGGCCTGTGCCAGTTTCGACATGTTCGACAGCTACGAGCATCGCGGGCGGGTCTTCGCCGCCGCCGTGCGGAGTCTGGCGTCATGATCGGCGTCGCACCCAAACCAACAGCCGCCGCCGCCAGATCGAGCCGTGGCGCCCTGCGTCGGCGCGACCGCATCCAGCCGATGGATTTCCCGCTGCTGATCTGCGCACTCGGGCTGTTGGCGTTCGGCTTCGTCATGGTCTCCTCGGCCTCCATGTCGATTGCCGAAAAATGCTGTAACGATCCTTTCTATTACATCCTGCGCCACGGCTTTGCCCTGGGGCTCGCGCTGACGGCCGGCGTGCTGACTTACAGCGTGCCGCTGGAGACCTGGGAGCGCTCGGGAACCTGGATCTTTCTGGCCTTCGTCTTGGTGCTGGTCCTGGTGCTGGTGCCCGGCATCGGGCGCACAGTCAATGGCGCAACGCGTTGGATTCCGCTGGGTCCTCTGAACATCCAGCCCTCCGAATTCATCAAGCTCTTTGCCATCGTCTATGTCGCCGGTTATCTGGTGCGACATGCCGATTCGGTCGCGAATCACATCTCGGGCTTCATCCGGCCCATGATCCTGATCGGGATCGCCGCCGCCCTGATCCTCATGCAACCGGACTTCGGCACCACTTCGGTCATGCTCGCCACGGTGATGGGAATGCTTTTTCTCGGTGGTGTCAGTGTCCTGCCTTTTGTCCTTTTGCTCGGCGTGGTGGGCATGGGGCTGGTGGCGCTGGTGATCTTCTCGCCGTATCGCTGGGCGCGCGTCACCTCCTTTTTGGACCCCTGGCAGGATCCGTTCAGCTCGGGCTATCAGCTCAGTCAGGCACTCATCGCCTTCGGGCGTGGCGAATGGCTGGGAGTGGGACTCGGCAACGGGATCCAGAAACAGTTCTTTCTGCCGGAGGCCCACACCGATTTTCTGGCCTCGGTGATCGGCGAGGAATTCGGTCTGGTCGGGGTGCTGGCCCTGATCGCGGCCTTCGTTTTTCTCTGCTGGCGCGCCTTCCAGATCGGCGTGCGGGCGGAGGCGCTGAAGAAGCCCTTCGCCGCTTATGTCGCCCAGGGCATTGCCCTGTGGCTTGGCTTGCAGGCGTTCGTCAATCTCGGCGTCAACGTGGGACTCCTGCCGACCAAGGGATTGACCCTGCCCTTTCTGAGCTATGGCAGCAACAGCCTGATTGTGGGCTGCATGGCGGTCGCCATCCTGATGCGGATCGATTTCACCATGCGTCAACTGGAGATCGAGGCCGGGGCCAAACGGGGGTTGCGATGGGCGCGTGCATAGGCGTCATGGCCGGCGGCACCGGCGGTCATGTCTTTCCGGCACTCGCGGTCGCCGAGACCCTGCGCGCGCAGGGCGTGCAGGTCTTCTGGATCGGCACCCGTCAGGGGATGGAATCACGACTGGTCCCGGAGCATGGCTTCGAGATGGAGTGGATCCGCATTGAGGGGCTGCGCGGCAAAGGGCTGGGCCAGATGCTCAAGGCACCCTTCAAGCTGGCCGGCGCACTCTGGCAGGCGCGGGCCATCCTGGCCCGTCGGCGTCCCGCACTGGTGCTCGGCATGGGCGGATTCGCCTCCGGCCCCGGCGGACTGGCGGCGCGCGCACTGGGGATTCCGCTGATCGTCCATGAACAGAATTTCGTCCCCGGCATGACCAATCAATGGCTGGCGCGGATCGCCACGCGGGTCTTCGAGGCCTTCCCCGGCAGCTTTCCCGCCGCACGCGGTGCGGTCGCCACCGGCAATCCGGTGCGTCAGACCATCGTCGATCTGCCCGCGCCAGGCGAGCGTTTCGCCGGTCATACCGGCGCGCCGCGTCTGCTGGTGCTGGGCGGTTCGCTGGGCGCGCAGGCGCTGAACGAGATGCTGCCATCCGCACTCGCCGCCCTGCCGGTCGAGAGTCGTCCCGAGGTGCGTCATCAGGCGGGCGAGCGGACCCTGGAGACCGCACGGGCGGCCTACGCCGCCGCCGGGGTCGCCGCCGAGGTGACCCCCTTCATCGGCGACATGGCCGAAGCCTATGCCTGGGCCGATCTGGTCGTCTGCCGTTCGGGCGCACTCACGGTGTCCGAACTGGCCGCCGCTGGCGTCGCCTCGGTGCTGGTGCCCTACCCTTTCGCCGTCGATGATCATCAGGTCGGCAACGCCCGCTATCTGGCCGATGCCGGTGCGGCGCGTCTGGTCATCCAGCGCGACCTGAGCGTGGCGGGTCTGACCGCCCTGCTGACTGACTTACTGAGCGACCGCGCGCGACTCCTGGCGATGGCCGAAGCCGCACGCGGTCGCGCTCAACCCGATGCCTGCGCGCGAATCGCCGCCGCCTGTCTGGAGATCGCACGCCAATGAACGCCCATCTGCAACATACGGCGGCCAATATGGGCCGGGTGCGCCGGCTGCACTTCGTCGGCATCGGCGGCGCCGGCATGAGCGGCATCGCCGAGCTCATGTCCAATCTGGGCTACGAGGTCGCCGGGTCGGATCTGCGTGATAGCCGGGTGACGCAGCGACTGCGCGGACTCGGGATCGAGGTCTTCATCGGTCATCGCGCCGCACAGGTGAGCGACGCCGATGCCGTGGTGGTGTCCACCGCCATCGACGAAGACAATCCCGAGATCCAACAGGCCCGCAGCGCGCGCATCCCCATCGTGCGCCGCGCCGAGATGCTGGCCGAACTCATGCGCTTCTATTATGGCGTGGCGGTCGCCGGCACCCACGGCAAGACCACGACCACCAGTCTGGTCGCCAGCATCCTGGCCGAAGGCGGACTGGATCCCACCTTCGTCATCGGCGGTCAGCTCAACAGCGCCGGGGCCAACGCCAGACTGGGCACCAGCAAATATCTGGTCGCCGAGGCCGACGAGAGCGACGCCTCTTTCCTCTATCTCCAGCCCATGATCTCGGTCGTCACCAATATCGACGCCGATCACATGCGCACCTATGGCAACGACTTCAACCGGCTGCGCAACACCTTCATGGAGTTCCTGCATCACCTGCCTTTCTACGGACTGGCGGTGCTCTGTCTCGACGACGACGAGATCCGCGCGCTGCTGCCGCAGATCCCGCGCGCAGTGCGGACTTATGGCACACAACTCGAGGCCGACGTGCGCGCCACCGATGTGCGTCAGGCCGGCATGCGGACCTCTTTCACCGTCCGGAGCGCGGAACTCGAACGCCCGCTGGCGGTCACGCTCAATCTCCCCGGTCGGCACAATGTGCTGAACGCGCTGGCCGCCATCTGCGTGGCACTGGAACTGGGCGTTGATGAAGACGCCATTAGCCGGGCGCTCGCCGGTTTCCAGGGCGTGGGCCGGCGCTTCATGACCAGCGAGGTGACTGATCCGTCCGGTCGCCGCCTGCTGCTGGTCGATGATTACGGCCATCACCCGCGCGAACTCGCCGCCACCATCGCCGCCGCACGCGAGGGCTGGCCGGGTCGGCGTCTGGTGCTGGTCTTCCAGCCACATCGCTACAGTCGCACCCAGGAACAGTTCGAGGACTTCGTTGCGGTCCTCTCAACCGTGGACGCGCTGGTGCTGTGCGAGGTCTATCCGGCGGGCGAAACGCCCATCGCCGGGGCCGACGGACGCGCACTCAGCCGCGCGATCCGCACCCGTGGCGAAGTGGATCCGGTCTTTGCCCAAAGCATCGACGAGGTACCGGGGCTGTTAGCCAATCTGATCGCGGATGGCGACATCCTGCTGGTCTCGGGTGCGGGCGACATCGGCGGACTGGCGGCGCGACTGCCGGGGCTGATCGAACAGGGGCTGTGAGTTGGCGGTTGGCACTAACGACTTTTTATTCAGCTTAGGGGGCTGGTGCATGACGGAAAGATCTTTAATGAAGCGGTTGCTCATGGGTTGCGGAGAGCCGCTGCGGTCGCTGATCGTTCCGTCTTCCGAGCCGCTGTCCGAGCAGTCGGACGGCACGTCGCATCAGACCGGACGGCCAGCGGTCACGCGCCGACGCAGTTCTCTGACCCTGCCCTGGCGGAGACGGCGTGATGGGCATTGACGCGATGTCCATCGACAGGCTGCGCGGCGAATGGCGGTTCAACGAGCCGCTTGCCCGACATACGAGCTGGCGGGTCGGCGGGCCGGCGCGCCGGTTCTATCGTCCGGCTGATGCCAACGATCTGGTCGCCTTGCTGCGCCACCTGGAGCCTGACGAGCCGCTGCTGTGGCTGGGACTCGGCAGCAATCTCCTGATCGATGACCGGGGGTTTGCAGGAACCGTGATCCAGACCCAGGGCTGTCTGACGGGGCTGACGCGCTGCGGCGCGACCGGGATCCGTGCCGAGGCCGGGGTGTCCAGCGCCAAGCTGGCGCGCTTTGCGGCCCGGCACGATCTGGTCGGGGTCGAGTTCCTGGCCGGCATCCCCGGCACCATGGGCGGCGCACTGGCGATGAATGCCGGCGCCTGGGGCGGCGAGACCTGGACCCATGTGACACGGGTGCGCACCATCGACCGCGCCGGAACCATCCGCGAACGTGACGCCGGGGATTTCGCGCCCGCTTATCGCGAGGTCAAGGGACCGGCAGGCGAATGGTTTCTGGATGTCGAGCTGACCCTGACCCCCGGCGACGGCGCGGCGGGCATGGCGCGGATCCGCGCGCTGCTGGACCGGCGCGCCGCGACGCAGCCCGTCGGTCTGCCGAGCTGCGGCTCGGTGTTCCGCAATCCGCCGGGCGATCATGCGGCGCGTCTGATCGAGGCGCAGGGACTCAAGGGCTATCGTCTGGGCGGCGCGCAGGTGTCTGAGAAACACGCAAATTTCATCATCAATACAGGCGAGGCGACGGCCACCGACATCGTCAGGCTGATCGATCATGTGCAGGACGCAGTGGAACAACGCACAGGTATCCGTCTGGTAACCGAGGTCAGGCGCATCGCCGGAGAGGGTTCATGAAGACAGAAGCAGCGCAGGCTGCGGATCAATTCGGCAAGGTCGCAGTGCTCCTGGGCGGACGTGCGGCGGAACGCGAGGTCTCGCTCAAGAGCGGCGGCGCGGTGCTTGCGGCGCTTCAGCGGCAGGGGGTCGATGCCCATCCGCTTGACCCGGACGAAAGTGTTCTGGAGCAGCTGCGGGCCGGCGGCTATGACCGCGCTTTCATTATTCTGCATGGTCGTGGCGGCGAAGACGGTCAGATCCAGGGCGCGCTGGAGACCATCGGCCTGCCCTATACCGGCTCCGGCGTGCTCGGCTCGGCGCTCGGCATGGATAAATATCGCTGCAAGCTGGCCTGGACGGGTTGCGGACTGCCGACGGCCGAATCCGTCCTGCTGCGCGCCGAGTCCGATCTGCCGGCAGCAGCGGCGCTCGGCTTTCCGCTCATGATCAAGCCGGTTCACGAGGGATCGAGCATCGGCATGGCCAAGGTCGATAGCCGCGACGCACTGGAGCGCGCCTGGCGCACGGCGGCCGAGTACGACGCCCTGGTGCTCGCCGAGCGCTGGATCCAGGGCGCCGAGTATACCTGCGCCATTCTGGGACAGGAGGTGCTGCCCCTGATCCGGCTGGAAACGCCGCACGCCTTCTATGACTTTGAGGCGAAGTATCAGGCCGACAGCACACGTTATCACTGCCCCTGCGGGCTTGATACGGCAACTGAGTCGCAGCTCCAGCGCCTGGCCCTGGACGCCTTCGAGGCGACCGGCGCGAGCGGCTGGGGCCGGGTCGACCTGATGGTGGATGACGTGGGCCGGCCCTTTCTGCTGGAGATCAACACCGTCCCCGGCATGACCGATCACAGTCTGGTGCCCATGGCCGCACGGGTCGCGGGCATGGATTTCGACGCCCTGGTGTGGCGGATTCTGGAGACGAGTCTGTAACCGTGACTGAGTCTGGCGACATTGCCCAGGACAGGCCGGACGCCACCGCACGTCCCGCGTCTGCCCGCAGTCGGCCAAAGCCCGACGCGCCGCAGGCCGCTGCGCCTGCGTCGTCGCTGAATGCGCGTCTGCGCGCGCTGGTCGGTCTGCTGCTGATCCTGGCCATGTTCGCAGCGGTCTGGCAATTCAGCTACTGGGAGCCGCGTCTGTTGCCGATCCGGGTGATCGAGGTGCAGGGCGAACTCCACCATCACTCATCACGGCTGCTGGAGCAAATCATCGGCGAGCGTCTGCATGGCGGGATTCTGACGGCTGATCTGGTCGGCCTCAAGACCGCCGCCGAGGATCTGCCCTGGGTTGGTCGCGCCAGTCTGCGCCGGATCTGGCCGGATCGGCTGGAGGTGCGGGTCGAGGAACATCGTCCCATCGCCCGCTGGAATGCGGATGGACTGATCACTGCCGAAGGGGTCATTTTCCGTCCGCAGGCCGGGACCATGCCGGCCGGGCTGCCACTGCTCGAAGGTGACGACAGACGAGCGCCCGACGTGGCAAAACAGTATCTCTCATGGCGCGACGAGCTGATGCTGGCCGGCCATCTGATTCAGACCCTCTCGGTCGATCCGCGCGGAGACTGGCGTATCGAGCTGGTGACGGGAACCGAATTGCGGCTGGGCACCGACGCCGCCGAGGAACGACTGGCGCGCTTCATCGCCAGCGCGCAGCAGCTTGAGGCGGCCGGTCAGCCACTGGTGGTGGACCTGCGTTACAGCAACGGGTTCGCCGTGAAATGGGCACCAAGCGGGGACACGAATGTTCCCGCACAGACGGATCGCGCCAAGCGATCCGGCAATCGAGGATAAAATCGGATGTCGCGACGTAACGACAAAAATCTGTTGGTCGGCCTGGATATCGGCACCTCGAAGATCGCCTGTCTGGTGGGCGAACTCAAGGATGACGATCAGATCGAGATCATCGGCATCGGGACCCATCCGTCCCGTGGTCTGAAGAAAGGCGTGGTGGTGGATATCGAGTCCACCGTGCAGTCGATCCAGCGCGCGGTCGAAGAGGCCGAGCTGATGGCCGGCTGTGAGATCCATTCGGTCCATGCCGGCATCGCCGGCAGCCATGTGCGCAGTCTCAATTCGCACGGCATCACCGCGATCAAAGAGGTCGAGGTCTCGCAGGCCGATGTGGATCGGGTCATCGACGCCGCGCGCGCGGTCGCCATCCCGGCGGATCAGAAGATCCTGCATATCCTGCCGCAGGAATTCATCATCGACGATCAGGAAGGCATCCGCGAGCCGATCGGCATGTGCGGCGTGCGGCTGGAGGCGCGGGTGCACATGGTCACCGGCGCCCTGAGCGCGGCGCAGAATGTCATCAAGTGCATCAGCCGCTGCGGGCTCGATGTCGATGATCTGGTGCTGGCCCAGTTGAGTTCGAGTTACGCCGTGCTCGGCGAGGACGAAAAGGAACTCGGGGTCTGCGTGATCGACATTGGCGGCGGGACGACGGATCTGGCGGTCTTCACCGATGGCGCCATTCGCCACACCGCCGTCATTCCCATCGCTGGCGATCAGGTCACCAACGACATCGCCGTGGCGCTGCGCACGCCCACCCAATACGCCGAGCAGATCAAGATTCAGCATGCCTGCGCCCTGACCCAGCTCACCGCCAATGGCGAGATGATCGAGGTGCCGAGCATCGGCGACCGCTCGCCGCGCCGGCTGTCGCGCCAGGCGCTGGCCGAAGTGGTCGAGCCGCGCTACGAGGAACTCCTGACCCTGCTGCACAACGAACTGCGCCGCAGCGGCTTTGAGGATCTGGTCGCGGGCGGGGTGGTGCTGACCGGCGGCAGCGCGCAGATGCAGGGCCTGATCGAGCTGGCTGAAGATGTCTTCCAGATGCCGGTGCGTCTGGGCGGTCCCCAGCATGTGATTGGCATGGAGGAGGTTGTCAACAACCCCATCCATTCGACCGGCGTCGGCCTGCTGATGTACGCGCGTCAGCATCGGGTCTCACGGGGTCCGGAACTGGCCGAGCATCTGGGGTTGAAAGGGCTGTGGGCGCGCGCGCGCGGCTGGTTCCAGGGTAATTTTTAACGGACCGCAGCCTGCGGTCTCGGGCCAGGCGCCTTGCGTGTCCTGGTCATGTCGGGGGCGGTCGCGCACGGTGCGCGGCTGAATGAGGTTTCAGGTGGTGCACAGCGTGCACGGGGAGTCAGACCATGTTCGAACTCGTGGATACTCATAATCAGAATGCCGTTATCAAGGTCATCGGCGTTGGCGGCGGCGGCAGCAATGCGGTCACACACATGGTGGCCTCGACCATTGAGGGCGTGGATTTCATCTGCGCCAACACGGACGCACAGGCGCTGAAGAACGCCAACGTCAAAACCATCCTTCAGCTCGGCGCAGGCGTCACCAAAGGCCTGGGCGCCGGCGCGGACCCCGCCGTGGGGCGGAACTCGGCAATGGAGGATCGGGATCGCATCAAGGAGGCGCTGGAAGGCGCCGACATGGTGTTCATCACCGCCGGCATGGGCGGCGGCACCGGCACTGGCGCAGCGCCGGTCGTCGCTCAGGTGGCGAAGGAACTCGGCATTCTGACCGTGGCCGTGGTCACCAAACCCTTTTCATTCGAGGGCGCCAAGCGCCTGCGGATCGCCGACGAGGGCATTGCCGAACTCGCTCAATCGGTCGATTCGCTGATCACCATTCCCAATGAAAAACTCCTGGCGGTACTCGGCAAGGACACCAGTCTGCTCGACGCCTTCAAGGCCGCCAACGACGTCCTGCTCAACGCGACCCAGGGCATCGCCGAGCTCATCACCCGCCGCGGTCTCATCAACGTCGACTTCGCGGATGTCAAGACCGTCATGTCGAACATGGGTGTCGCCATGATGGGCACGGGCTCCGCCCGGGGCGAGCATCGCGCCCGCGAGGCCGCCGAGGCCGCCATCAAGAGCCCGCTGCTGGAAGACATTGATCTGGCCGGCGCCAAGGGCATCCTGGTCAACATCACGGCCGGCATGAGCCTGACCATCGGCGAGTTCAATGAGGTCGGCAACACGGTGCGCGAATTCGCCGACGAGGAGGCCACGGTCGTCGTGGGCACCGTCGTCGATCCCGAACTGGAAGACGAGCTGCGCGTCACGGTCGTGGCCACTGGACTGGGTGAGCGTCGCACCGTCGCGACCAAGCGCGTGGGCATCGAATCCGGTCTGCGGGTTGTCGGTGGATCGGACGGCCAGCCGGACTATCAGGAGCTGGAGCGCCGCCCGGCAATCTATCGCAAGCGCGGCATCATGACCGCAGACGAAACGTCCGACGAGAACGGTCTGGACTATCTGGACATCCCGGCTTTTCTGCGCAAGCAGGCGGATTAACAGGGGTTTCCCTCTATTAAAGATTCGTTAAAAAACAAAGACATTTTGTTCGATTCAAAGTTCAGCTTGATAAACGTCCGGGAAAACCCTAGGCTATCGTCAAGGCGCACCCTGCAAGGGTGCCTGTAGCGAGATGACCAAAGGACAACGACCGTGGCTCCGGCAGGGATTGACCGGATCACGAGCGGTAGTCGATCAGCCGGCAGTGGATGCCGTCAGCCGCCGTGAACCACGAGAGGAGAACCCGAATGATGCTCAAGCAGCGAACCTTGAAAAATGTGATCCGGGCAACCGGTGTGGGCCTGCATACGGGCGAAAAGGTCGAGCTGACGCTGCGACCTGCCGCGCCCGATACCGGCATCCTGTTTCGGCGTCTGGATCTCGACGTGCCGGTCGAGATCCAGGCCACGCCCTTCAATGTCGGTGACACCCGTCTTTCGACGACCCTGATGCAGGGCAATGTGCGTCTTTCGACCGTCGAACATCTGCTCTCCGCCTTCGCCGGGCTGGGGATCGACAATGCCTGCGTGGATGTCGGCGGCGCCGAGGTGCCCATCATGGATGGCAGCGCCGCGCCCTTCGTCTTTCTGCTGCAATCGGCGGGGGTCGAGGAACAGAACCGGGCCAAGCGTTTCATCCGTATCAAGCGCCCCATTGAAGTGCGCGACGGGGATAAATTCGCCCGTTTCACGCCCTACAACGGATTCAAGGTTGAGTTTTCGATCGACTTCGATCATCCCGCCTTCAATCAGCGGGCGAATCGCGCCACCATGGATTTCTCCACTTCGTCCTTCGTGCGTGAAGTGAGCCGCGCACGCACCTTCGGTTTTCTGCGCGAGATCGAAGCCCTGCGTCAGCAGAATCTGGCGCTGGGCGGCAGCCTGGACAATGCCGTGGTGGTGGACGAATACCGTATCCTCAACGAAGAGGGTCTGCGCTACGAGGATGAATTCGTCAAACACAAGATCCTTGACGCCATCGGCGATCTCTATCTCCTTGGCCACACCCTGATCGGCGCCTTCACCGCGCATAAATCCGGGCATGCGCTGAACAATGCGCTCCTGCGTGCGCTGGCTGCCGAGGCCACGGCGTGGGAGGAAGTGGTCTTCGAGGATTCCGCAACGGCGCCCATCTGCTATGCGCAGCCTGTGCCCGCTGTCTAATCCTTCTTTTCTTCAGGCGTCTGTCGCGCATGACGTTGTGCAAAGCGCCTGAAGATCTCCCGCAAGTCCGGATCCTGGAGATGATCCGCTGCGTCCAGCAGGTGCGCCACCGCACCGGCTGTCAATCCCCGTGTCGGCCCCGTCGACTGTGGTGGGGCCTGCCTGCCTGCGTCTCCCGGACGCACCTGCACGCAAACCTCGTGGATGCCCCGCTCGCCGAAGGCATCGACGAGATCCCCGGCCAGAAAACGCGCCCGCGTCGCCCAGGCCGGCGAATCCAGATAGAGCGTCAGCCGAGTTTCGTCCAGACCGACATCCAGGCAGTGTTTCCGCATGGATTCGGGCAACCGGGCATGCACCGCCGACAGCAGACCGAACTCCCGCTGGCGCTGCTCAAGAAGCTCCCCGAGCGTTCGGTGGTTCCGCAACAGGTCGCGGATGTGTGCGAATGGAGCGCGCATCCTCAGTCCTACCTCTTTCATTCAGACCAACAGCAGAGATAAACGATGTACCACCTCGAACGACGCAAAACCGCTCGCGGACAGGCCGTTGTCGTGCTCATGGCCGTCTTTTCGTTTGGCCTGGCGGGAGCCGGGCTGGGAATCTGGATTGGAAAATACGCCGATTCGCCCACGCTCGCCAGCCATCCCGCACCAGACCTGGATCCGATCCACACGCCAGTTCTGGATGAGCCACGCACTCCCGATCAAGTCAATGCGCTGGCCGTGCGCCTGGGGGCCATGCAGGCCGAACTGCTGAGGCTCAATGCGCTCGGCGAACGGCTGGTGCGGATGTCCGGACTCGATCCCGCCGAGTTCGATTTCAGATCGCCGCCGCCACAGGGTGGTCCCGAGATGGGCCCGGTGCGCGATTACACCATCAAGGAGCTGGCCAGCGAGCTGGGCAGCATGCTCAATCAGATTCAGGATCGCCAGCGCAAGCTCGACCGCCTCGAAGACGGCATGGCTGACCGCCAGCTCACGATGCAGTCGGCGCCATCCGGCTGGCCGGTGCGCGCGGGCTATATCAGTTCCGAATATGGCTTCCGCGTCCATCCCACCCGCAAAGCCCGCATCTTCCACGAGGGCATCGATTTTGCCAGCAAACATGGCGCGCCAGTCATCGCCGTCGCCGCTGGTGTGGTGGTCTTCAGCGGACGCCGCAACGGCTATGGACGGGTTGTCGATATTCGTCATGCCAATGGCCTGATCACCCGTTATGCCCACAATTCGGCCAATCTGGTCGAAGAAGGCGATCCCGTCCGGCAGGGGCAGCAGATTGCCAGGGTCGGCTCCTCCGGCACCGCCACCGGGCCGCATGTCCATTTCGAGGTGCTGCGGGGCGGGCGGGCCGTCGATCCCATGCCCTATCTCGACGTGCTGCCGCGTCTGGCGCAGACGGACGACCTCTCCGGCACCCTGCGCTGAGGCCTCATGCCTGACCGGATCTCGCTCAGGTGATTTCCTGAAAACAGTCCACCCACGAAGAGGTCGTGAATGGACAGGATTCACAGGATTTTTCAAGATGGACAGGATGAAGAAAAGTTTTTCTCCTGTGAATCCTGCGAAATCCTGTTCATCCTGTCCATTTGGAGCCTTGACTCTGGTCGAAACTTTCCCGGAAACCACCTAAATTATTGATTTTTTTAATATCTTAAACCGCGCCCGCTCTCAGGATCGTCGAGGCTGCCAAGGTCGATCCAATCCAAAAACATCGCCTACTGCACTCGGCGCGGTTTAAATCCGTTATCATCCGCCGATTTCCCCGACAGGTCTTAAATTCTCCGATGGTTACTCGTCTGTTCAAAAAGCTCTTCGGCAGCCGGAACGACCGGCTCGTCAAAACCTTGATGAAGTCCGTGGCGCGGATCAGTGCGCTGGAGCCCGAGATCGCGCAACTGTCGGATCAGGCGCTCACCGCCAGGACCGCTGAATTCCGGCAGCGTCTGGCCGCCGGTGCCGAACTCGACAGCCTGCTCCCCGAAGCCTTCGCCGTGGTGCGCGAGGCCGGCAAGCGGGTGCTCGGCATGCGTCACTTCGACGTGCAGATGGTCGGCGGCATGGTGCTGAACAGCGGACGCATCGCCGAAATGCGCACCGGCGAAGGCAAGACCCTGGTCGCCACGCTCGCCGCCTATCTCAACGCACTGCCCGGCAAGGGTGTGCATGTCGTCACCGTCAACGACTATCTGGCGCGACGCGACGCCGCCTGGATGGGGCGTCTCTATCACTTCCTGGGGCTGTCGGTCGGCGTCATCAATTCGTCCGGCGGGCTGGGACCGGACAGCTCATCCTATCTGTTCGATCCCGAATTCGAGCCCGCCGCCGATCAGGGCTACCGTCATCTGCGTCCCGTGACGCGCCGCGAGACCTACGCCGCCGACATCACCTACGGCACCAACAACGAATACGGTTTCGATTATCTGCGCGACAACATGGCCTTCACGCCGGAACAGCGTGTCCAGCGCGATCCCTTCTACGCCATTGTCGATGAGGTCGATTCGATCCTCATCGACGAAGCGCGCACGCCGCTCATCATCTCGGGGCCGTCCGACGGCGATACGAATCTTTACAAAAAGATCGATGCCATCATCCCCCGGCTCAAACGTCAGTCACCCATCACCAACGAGGAAGGCAAGCCCGATTTCGGGCCGGGCGATTACTCGGTCGATGAAAAGCTGAATCAGCTTTTCCTCAGCGAGGAAGGCCATGAGCATGTGGAGGAAATGCTGGTCGAGATCGGTCTGCTCGACGAGGGCAGCGGACTCTACGATCCGGGCAACATCGTGCTCATGCACCATGTCTATGCCGCGCTGCGCGCCCATGCGCTGTTCCAGAAAAACGTCGAGTACATCGTGCGCGACGGCCAGATCATCATCGTCGATGAATTCACCGGGCGCACCATGCCCGGACGACGCTGGTCAGAAGGTCTGCATCAGGCGGTGGAGGCCAAGGAAGGGGTCGCCATCCAGCCTGAAAATCAGACGATGGCCTCGATCACCTTCCAGAACCTGTTCCGGCTCTACCCCAAACTCTCGGGCATGACCGGCACGGCGGATACCGAGGCCTACGAATTCCAGCAGATCTACGGGCTGGAGGTCACGGTCATCCCGACCAACCAGCCCATGATCCGCGAGGATCGCGGCGATCTGGTCTATCTGACCCAGGACGAAAAGTACGCCGCCATCATCGCCGATGTGCAGGACTGCGTGCAGCGCGGTCAGCCGGTGCTGGTGGGCACCGCCTCAATCGAGACCTCCGAGCTGGTCTCCACGCTGCTCAAAAAGGCCGACATTCAGCACGAGGTGCTGAACGCCAAGCAGCACGAACGCGAGGCCGGCATCATCGCCCAGGCCGGCAAACCGGGCGCCATCACCATCGCCACCAACATGGCCGGTCGCGGCACCGACATCGTGCTCGGCGGCAATCTCGAAGCGGAACTGGAAGAAGCCGGGCCGGATGCCGATCAGGACGCCATCCGCGCCGCCTGGAAGGCGCGTCATGCGCAGGTCATCGCCGCTGGCGGTCTGCATGTGATCGGCACCGAACGCCACGAATCACGCCGCATCGACAACCAGTTGCGCGGGCGTTCCGGGCGTCAGGGCGACCCCGGCTCGTCGCGTTTCTATCTCTCGCTCGAAGACAATCTGATGCGCATCTTCGCCTCCGAGCGGGTGAGCAAGATGATGCAGCGGCTCGGCATGCAGAAGGGCGAGGCCATCGAACATCCCTGGGTCACCAAGGCCATCGAGAACGCCCAGCGCAAGGTCGAAGGCCGCAATTTCGACATCCGCAAGCAGTTGCTCGAATACGACGATGTCGCCAACGATCAGCGGCGCGTCATCTACCGTCAGCGCCGCGACCTCATGGACAGTATCGATGTCTCCGACGCCGTGACCGCCATGCGCGAGGACGCGCTCAAGGGCATCATCGACACCTATATCCCGCCCGAGAGCCTGGAAGAGCAGTGGGACATCGCCGGACTCAGCACCGCGCTGGCGCAGGAGTTCGGCGGCGACTGGCCGCTCCAGGCATGGCTGGACGCCGACCACAACCTGCACGAAGAGACCCTGCGCGCACGCATCCATGACACCCTGGTCGTGCGTTACGCCGACAAGGAGGCACTCGTCGGTGCGCCGAACATGCGTCAGATCGAAAAGGCGGTGATGCTGCAAACACTCGACAGCCAGTGGAAAGACCATCTGGCGGCGATGGACTATCTGCGTCAGGGCATCCATCTGCGCGGTTACGCCCAGAAGAACCCCAAGCAGGAATACAAGCGCGAGGCCTTCGAGATGTTCTCGGCGATGCTCGACAGCATCAAACAGGATGTCGTGATCACCCTTGCCAAGCTCCAGATCCAGGCACCCGAGCAGGCGCTGCCAGCCGCCGGCTTCAACGCCGGCCCGGTGCCGAGCCAGAACTTTGAGTTCAAGCACGAGGTCTTCGCGGGCTTCGGCGATCCGGACGCCGAGCCGGAGCCGCGCACGCCGGGCGAGGCCGAGGAGCATCAGCCCTTCGTGCGCGATGCGCGCAAGATCGGTCGCAACGAGCCCTGTCCCTGCGGCTCGGGCAAGAAATACAAGCAGTGCCACGGCAAGGCCGGCTGATCATGAGCGAATCCGAGCTGCTCTTTCAGCCCGTTCCCGGTCTGCGGCTGGCGGCGGGCGCGGCGGGCATCCGCTATCAGGGGCGCGACGATCTGGTGGTGTTCGAGCTGCCGCCCGATGCGGCCTGCGCGGCGGTTTTTACCCGCAACGCCTTCTGTGCCGCACCCGTGACCCTGGCGCGGCGCCATCTGCACGCGGGAGCGCCGCGCTATCTGCTCATCAATTCGGGCAACGCCAATGCCGGCACGGGGCGGCGCGGGCTCGACGATGCGCGCGCCTCCTGCGAGGCGCTGGCCCGTCTCGGCGATTGCACGCCCGAACAGGTGCTGCCCTTCTCGACCGGCGTCATCGGCGAGCATCTGCCGGTCGAGCGGCTCGCGGCGGCCCTGCCTGAGATGCTGGAGCGGCTCGATCCCCTGGGCTGGGCCAGCGCCGCGCGCGCCATCATGACCACGGACACGGTGCCCAAGCTGGTCTCGCGCCAGTTCATGCTGGCCGGACGGACGGCCACCCTCACCGGCATCGCCAAAGGGGCCGGCATGATCTGCCCCAACATGGCAACCATGCTCGCCTTTCTGGCGACCGATGCCGCTGTCGCGTCTGACATCCTGCAAAGCGTGCTTCAGTCGGCGGCAGATCGCTCATTCAACGCCATCACCATCGACGGCGACACCTCGACCAACGACGCCTGCGTGCTGGCCGCGACCGGGGCGCTCGGCAATCCGCTTCTTGACGATGCCGCAAGCGCCGATTTCGCCGCGCTGCAAGCCGCCGTCGAGGCCGTCTGTGTCGATCTGGCCACCGCCATCGTGCGCGACGGCGAGGGCGCGACCAAGCTGGTCACGGTCCAGGTCGAGCAGGCCGCCGATCTGACCGAGGCCCGTCAGGTCGCCTACACCATCGCCCATTCGCCGCTGGTCAAGACCGCGCTCTTTGCCTCCGATCCCAACTGGGGCCGTATTCTCGCCGCCGTCGGGCGTGCCGGTCTCGCTGATCTGGACATCGAACGGATCCGTATCCATCTGGGCGAGGTGCTGATCGTCACCGACGGCGGACGCGCACCGGACTACACCGAAGCGGCAGGGGCCGCCGTCATGGCCGAACCCGAGATCCTCATCCGGGTCGCGCTGGGGCGTGGAGAGACCGGGACGCGGGTGCTGACCTGCGATTTTTCCTATGACTATGTCCGCATCAACGCCGAATATCGGAGTTGATCTGCGGTTCGGAATGGACAGGATTAACAGGATGCCCCAAGATTAACAAGATTCAAAACAATGGATTGAAATCCTGTCCATCCTGAAAAATCCTGTTAATCCTGTCTATTCGACGCGCGTGATTCAGAAAATCGCCTGAAATCCTGCCGAAAACCAAGCCCGATGAAAAACATCCACGTCATGGCCGGGGCCATCACCGATGGCGCGGGCCGGATTCTGGTTGCCAAGCGACCGGATCATGTCCATCAGGGCGGCCTGTGGGAGTTTCCGGGCGGCAAGCTGGAGCCGGGCGAGACGCCTGAGCAGGGTCTGGCGCGGGAGCTGGATGAGGAACTGGGGATCCGGGTCCGCGCCAGCCGTCCGCTGATCCGCATCCATCACGACTACGGCGACCGTCACGTCCTGCTGGATGTCTGGCGGATCGAGGAGTATGCCGGCATCCCCGAGGGACGCGAGGGTCAGCCGCTCGACTGGCTGCACCCGGAGACGATGGATCCCGCACTGTTTCCCGCCGCTGACCGGCCCATCATCAATGCACTGCGTCTGCCGTCGCGGTTTCTCGTCACGGGCGCCGATCCCCGGCGGACAGACGACTTCCTGAATCGTCTCGACCGCGCCCTTGCAGGCGGCATCCGGCTGGTGCAGTTACGCGCGCATGAGCTGGACGACGATGATTATGCCGCGCTGGCTGTCCGCGCCCATGCGCTCTGCGAACGCCACGGCGCGCGTCTGCTGCTCAACCGTGATCCGCACGCGCTCATCGGCGTGCCGCGTCACGGACTGCATCTGACGGCGCACACACTGCTGAACCTGACCGAACGCCCCGGCAAACCGCATGATCTGATCGGCGCCTCCTGCCATGACGCCGCGCAACTGGCGCAGGCGGCGCGGCTCGGACTCGACTATGCCCTGCTGTCGCCAGTGAAACCGACCGCGACTCATCCGCACGCCATCCCGCTCGGCTGGCCGGGCTTCGCCGCGCTCGTCGATCCCGCACACTTGCCGGTCTATGCCTTGGGCGGACTGACACCGGACGACCTCGATCAGGCCATCCGGCATGGCGCACAGGGGATTGCCGGGATACGGGGATTCTGGGACGCCTGAGAAGCAGCGCCCTGACTCACCCGACCGACGAGAGTTGAGGTCTTGGTCAAGTCATTTTCGGAATTCACCTGAGTTTCGAGTGAATTCGACGTTGGCGCATTCACCAGCCTTGGCGGCGCGCGGTTTAGGTGATTTCCTGAAAACAATCTACCCACGGAAAGGTCGTGAATGGACAGGATTCACAGGATTTTTCAAGATTGACAGGATCAAGAAAACAACGGTTTATCTCCTGTGAATCCTGCGAAATCCTGTTCATCCTGTCCATTTGGAGCCTTGACTCGGGTAGAAACTTTCCCGGAAACCACCTTAAAACCTTATATTTTTAATCTCTTAAACCGCGCCAGCTCACACAGTCTTCAAGGCTGCCAAGGTTGATCCACTCCTCAAACATCGCCTACCGCACTGGGCGCGGTTTAACCCTTGAACCGCCGACGCATGGCGTGCAGGGTCGGTTCGGTGTAGCCATTCGGCTCCTCGCGGCCCTTGAAGATGAGATCGCGGGCGGCCTGGAAGGCAACCCCATCGAAGGCGGGTGCCATCGGACGATAGAGCGGATCCCCGGCGTTCTGGCCATCGACCACCGCTGCCATGCGCTGGAGGGTCTCCATCACCTGCGCCTCGCTGACGACGCCATGATGCAGCCAGTTGGCGACATGCTGACTGGCGATGCGCAGGGTCGCGCGGTCTTCCATCAGACCGACATTGGCGATGTCCGGCACCTTGGAACAGCCCACGCCCTGATCGATCCAGCGCACCACATAGCCCAGGATGCCCTGACAGTTGTTGTCCAGTTCCTCCTGAATTTCCTCCGGCGTCCAGGCGCAGTCTGGGTCGAGCGGGATCTGCAGGATGCTGTCGAGACTGGCGCGAGGGCCGCCCTTCGCCAGTTCAGCCTGAACCGCGCTGACATCGATCCGATGATAATGGGTGGCGTGCAGGGTCGCGGCGGTTGGCGAGGGCACCCAGGCGCAGTTGGCGCCGGCCTTGGGATGAGCGATCTTGGCGTTGAGCATGGCTGCCATCTCGTCCGGCATGGTCCACATGCCCTTGCCGATCTGGGCATGGCCGGGCAGACCGCAGGCCAGACCCACATCCACGTTCCAGTCCTCGTAGGCCACCAGCCAGGCCGCGCCTTTCATGGCGCCTTTGCGCAGCACCGGGCCGGCCTCCATGTCGGTGTGGATCTCGTCGCCGGTGCGGTCGAGGAAGCCGGTGTTGATGAAGATGACGCGATCACGGGCGACGCGGATGCATTCCTTGAGATTCACGGTCGTCCGGCGCTCCTCGTCCATGATGCCGATCTTGAGCGTGTTGCGCGCCAGTCCCAGCGCATCCTCGATGCGGGCGAAGAGATCGACCGCCAGTTGCACCTCGTCGGGTCCGTGCATCTTGGGCTTGACGATATAAACGCTGCCGGCGCGCGAGTTGCGGCGCGCGCCGGATGCGGGATGCACATCGTGCAGCGCGCAAAGCACCGTGACCATGCCGTCGAGCATGCCTTCCTGCACCTCGTTGCCCTCGGCATCAAGCACGGCATCAATGGTCATCAGATGGCCGACATTGCGCACCAGCAGCAGTGAGCGGCCGGGCAGCGTCAGACTGCCGCCCTCGGGCCGGGTATAGACGCGATCCGGCTCCAGCGCCCGTTCGACCGTCCGCCCGCCCTTGTCGAAGCTGGCAGTCAGATCGCCCTTCATGAGACCGAGCCAGTTGCGATAGACGCCGACCTTGTCCTCGGTATCGACCGCCGCGACCGAATCCTCGCAGTCCTGGATGGCCGTGATGGCCGATTCCAGCAGCACATCGGCGACACCCGCCGCGCTGTTCTGACCGATGGCATGGGTGCGGTCAATCTGGATCTCGATGTGCAGGCCGTGATTGACCAGCAGGATCGCCTCGGGCTGTGCGGCATCGCCGCGATAGCCGGCGAACTGCGCCGGATCGGCCTGGCTGGTCTCGCTGCCATCGGCAAGCCGCACACTCAGTCTGCCCTGATCGAGTCGGTAGCCATGCGCCTCGGCATGCGAGCCGCGCGCGAGCGGTGCGGCCTCGTCGAGAAAGGCCGCCGCGCGGGCGACGACCGCCGCCGCGCGGGCCGGATTGAAGCCCTTAGCGCGCTCCAGACCGTCGGCGTCCGGGATGGCGTCGGTGCCATAGAGCGCGTCATAGAGACTGCCCCAGCGCGCATTGGCGGCATTGAGCGCATAACGTGCATTGCTGACCGGAACCACGAGCTGCGGGCCGGCGATGTGGGCGATCTCGGGGTCGATATTGGTCGTGCTGACCTGAAAATCCGGACCTTCGGGGACCAGATAACCGATGTCGGACAGAAAGGCGCGATAGGCGCCCATGTCCTGCGGCTGGCCCCGATGCTCCAGATGCCAGGCATCGATTTTGGCCTGAAGGGCGTCGCGTTTGGCAAGCAGCTCGCGGTTGCGCGGCGCGAGATCGGCGAGGATGGCGGCGAAGGATTGCCAGAAGGCATCGGGATCAATCCCTGTGCCGGGGGCGATCTCGTTCTTCACCAGGTCATACAAAGGTTTGGCGATCTTCAGGCCGCCGATTTCCAGACGTTCGGTCATCGTGTCAAACTCCGTTCCCCGACAGGGCGAGGGTGTGTGTGAGTAAAAATAGACAGGATTAACAGGATTTCTCAGGATTAAAAATCAGGTATCACAACATCCTGTCAATCATGTGAAATCCTGTTAATCCTGTCCATTCGTCTTGCATTTCACGTTGAATCCGCCCTCACCGCCAGATCCAGCGTCGCCCGCGCCTCGCGCAGGAGATCAAGTGCCGCCGGATAATCGAATTGCTGGATATGCCGGCCCAGTCGCTGGATCTGTTCGCCACAGACCTGCCGCAACAGGGGCTGCGATTCATCGAAGAGCGTGTTGGCGGCCGTGTCGTCAAGGACAAGCAGCGACTCCAGACGGTCCAGCGTGTCGGTCAGGCGGTCCCAATCGATGGGGGGCGGTGCATCGGCATCCATCACCTTGGGGGCGTCCGCTGCCACCTGCCAATCCGCGATCTCGCGCAACAGGATATCGAGCAGACCGGCGAGCCGCGCGGCCTGACGATAGGCATCGGGCCGTTCTGCATGGGCGTTGCTTTCCGTGCTGGCGGACAGCTCGCGCAGATAGTTGGCGAAGAGATTGCCGGCGGTGCCTTTGAGACTGTGGGCGAGAAAGGCGATCTGGGCCAGATCGCCCTGTTTGGCCGCCTGGCGCAAGGCGGCTGGATAGCCCGTGTTGACTTCGATGACGGATGCCAGAAGTTTGGGCAGAAAGGCGGGGCGCTGCCGGTAGCGTTCAGTCAGCGCCAGCCAGTCGATCTGGGTCTGGCGACCGCCAGGCGTCGGTGATGCTGCCACGCCGGACAGGCCGCTGGCGATCACCGACCGCGCGACACCGGCCTCGGCACTGATCGGCGCATGTCTGAGAATGGTCGCCACCAGCGAATCCAGCTCCACCGGCTTGGCGACATGATCGACCATGCCCGCCTCCAGACAGCGCGTGCGTTCGGTTTCCAGCGCATGGGCGGTCAGGCCGATGATCGGCAGCGTCGGCGCCAGCGCATGAATCTGCCGGGTCGCCTCGAAACCGTCCATGACCGGCATCTGAATATCCATCAGCACCAGATCGAAGGCGTTGGGACCGTTCCGTGTCACCTGCTCTACGGCCTGCTGACCATTCTCGACCTGGATCAGCCAGCAGCCTTCCTCGTTCAACAGCTCTTCCAGCACCAGACGATTCGCCGCATTGTCTTCAGCCACCAGGATAATGAATCTGCGGAGACGCTGCCGGCGTAACGACGGCGGTGCCTCGGCCCTGAGTGGATGCGACCTGAGCGTGCCGGCCGGCTCATGGAGCGGGATCCGCACCCTGAATTGCGTGCCAGCGCCCAAACGGCTTTCAGCCTGGATCTCGCCGCCCATCATATCGATCAGACGCCGGGTGATGGCCAGTCCCAGCCCGGTACCGCCAAAGCGGCGGGTGATGGAGCCGTCGGCCTGCTCAAAGGGGCGGAAGAGTCCGGCCATCTGTTCGTCGGTCATGCCGATGCCGGTGTCCGTCACACGCCATGACAGGTATTGATCATCACGCGACACCTTCAGCACGACCTCTCCCTGCGCGGTGAACTTGATGGCATTGGACAGCAGATTGGTCAGCACCTGCGCAAGCCGCAGCGGATCGCCCCGGCAGGTGGCGGGGAGATCGCCGGATTCTTCCAGGCGGAAATCCAGTCCTTTGTCCAGCGCCTGCGTCTGCAACTGATTGATCGAGCGTTCGATGACCTCGCGCAGGTCGATCACCCCCTGCTCGATGCGGAGCTTGCCGGCCTCGATCTTGGAAAAATCCAGGATGTCGTTGACGATCCCGAGCAGCAGTTGACCCGAGTCCAGAATGCGTTTGAAGAACTCGTGCGCCCGGCGACCGTCGCTTTCGCGGACGCCGATCTGGGCAAAGCCCAGCACGGCATTGAGCGGGGTGCGGATCTCATGGCTCATGTTGGTCAGGAATTCGCTTTTCAGACGCGCCAGACGCTCGGCCTCGTCCAGCGCCGCCTGCCGCGCGGCCTCTGTCTGCTGTTTGGCGCTGATGTCGAAAAAGCTCACCACCGCGCCGATGATCTCGCCATCGCGATACATGGGGTGTGAGGAATAGCTGACGGGAAAGGGCTCGCCATCGACATTCCAGAAGGTGTCTTCATCCTGGCGCAGCACCCGCCCGTCACGCAGGGTGCCGTGAACCGGACAGTCTTCACGCGGATAGGGGGTGCCGTCCGCGCGGGTGTGATGCAGCAGGTCATGCGTGCAGCAACCCAGAAAATCCTGCGGCGCATAGCCCAGCATGGCGCAGGCGGCCGGATTGATGAAGGTGGCGCGCCCCTCCAGATCGACGCCATAGAGCCCGTCGGCGCTCGATTCGAGGATCAGCCGGCTCTGCTCCTCCGCCGCCCGCAGTTCGGCGGTGCGCGTCTCCACCAGATCCTCCAGGCGTTGACGGTAATGCTCCAGCTCCTCTTCGGCCGCTTTGCGCGCGGTGATGTCTTCCTTGACCGCCAGATAGTGGGTCACGCAACCGTCCGCCTGACGAACCGGGGAGATGACCGCCAGTTCGACATAGTCGCTGCCGTCCTTGCGCCGGTTCCAGAACTCGCCGCGCCAGACCTCGCCACGGGTCAGGGTGGCCCAGAGATCATCATAGACCGCGCGCGGGGTGTGACCGGATTGCAGCAGGCGCGGATTCTGCTCGCGCGCCTCCTCAAGGGTATAGCCCGAAACGCGGGTAAAGGCCGGATTGGCGTATTCGATCCGCGCCTCCAGATCGGTGATGACGATACTGGTCGGACTCTGCTCCACGGCCAGCGAGAGTTTGCGCAGGCGCTGGTCGGCCTCCTTGCGGTCGGTGATGTCGAGATGAGTGCCGGCCATGCGCAGGGGTTTGCCATCCGCATCCCATTCCACCACCTTGCCGCGATCCAGCACCCACACCCAATGGCCGTCGCGATGACGCAGACGCATCTCAACGTCGAAAGCGTCGGTCTTCCCTTGAAAATGACGCTCCAACAATCCCTGAGCCAGCCTCAGATCGTCCGGATGACAGAGACTGTTCCAGGTCTCGATGGTGATGGGCTGAAGCTCGTCCAGGGTGTAACCCAGCATCTGCGCCCAGCGATCATTGCACTGATGTGCACCGGTCTGCACCTGCCAGTCCCAGGTTGCCAACTCTGAGCCCTCCAGCGCCAGCGCCAGCCGTTCTTCGCTGGCGGCCAGCGCCTGTTCGGCGCGCCGCTGGCGCACGATGCGCCAGATCTCGTTGGCGATGAGCTGCACGGTTTCCACGTCCAGATCGGTATAGGGCGTGGGCTTGTTGCCGACTCCGGCCATCATGCGCACCTGCTCGCCGTCCAGCACCGGCACGCTGATCAGACGGATCAGTTCCGCGTGACCCTCAGGCAATCCATGTTTGCCGGACGCCGTGGCGTAGTCGTTGAAGACCACGGGCGCGCGCTGACGCAGGGCATCCGCCCACACGCCGGCCTGACTGATGGGATAATGCCCGTCATAGTTGGCCTGACAATAGCCGTCGAGAGTGCGCCGCGACCAGGCGATGAGTTCGATGGTTTTCTGATCGTCGTTGACGAAATGGACGAAGGCGATCCGGCTCCCGGTCAGTTCCTCGGCCAGCTCCTGGCCGAACTGCATGAACTCGGACTCATTGAGCCGGTCGGCGGCGCGCGGCAGTTCCAGCAGGGCCGTCGCCCGTTGCGTCTGCAACCGCGATATCGCCTCCTGACGCTTGCGCTCAGAGATGTCGCGGTCGATACCGCGATAACCGAGCAAACGGCCGTCCGGGGCGATGATCGGCGTCCCGGAGCTTTCCAGCGTGACCGCCTGGCCGTTCCGGTGCAGACAGGTGTTCTCAAGCATCGAAAACGGGCGTGGGGCGGCGACATTTTCGGCAAAGAAGGCGCCGACCCGCGCGGCCTCAGCGGGCGGCATCAGACTGAATACGCTGCGTCCAAGCAATTCCTCGGGCGTATAGCCCAGCAGACTGAGCGAAACCGGGCTGGCATAGGTATAGCGCCCTTCAGCATCGATCTCCCAGATCCAGTCCAGCGTGGTTTCCACCAGGGTGCGAAAACGCTCTTCGCTTTCTCTGAGTGCCTGCTCGGCCTGACGCAGCGCCTGCCTCTGACGGGCAATCTCCAGGGCGCGCTCCAGGGCCATCGGCAAACGGGCGAGATGATGCTTGAGAATGAAATCGCTGGCGCCGTTGCACAGTAGCTCCACCGCCTCCTCCTCGCCCAGCGCCCCGGTGACGAAAATGAAGGGCAGATTTGGCGCACGCGCCCGCACCAGCGCGAGCGCCTGCAGGCCGTCGAATCGGGGCAGGCTGTAGTCGGCCAGAATGGCGTCCGGCTGAAAGCCCTCCAGCGCCTCCAGAAAGTCATCCCGGCACTCCACCCGTCGCGAGACGAACGACCAGCCCGATTGACGCAGGCAGCGTTCATTCAACTCCGCGTCGGCGGCATTGTCTTCGAGCAGGAGCAGGCGCAGGGGAACGCTCATCACAGAGGGCGGATCTCGGGGGGCACGCGGTTGACGAGCACCCAGTACATCCCGAGATCGGCCACGGTGCGGGCGAACTCGTCGAAGGCGATGGGCTTGGCGACGAAGCTGTTGACGCCGAGTTCGTAGGTGGCAATCAGATCGCGCTCCTCCTTGGACGAGGTCAGCACCACCACCGGCAGATCGCGGGTTTCCGGGTGTGCGCGCACCTGACTCAAGACCTCGATCCCATCCACCCTGGGCAGACGCAGATCCAGCAGCACAACCTTGGGCAGCGTGCTGGAGCGTCCGGCATAGTCGCCGCGCTGAAACAGAAAATCGAGCGCGGCAGCGCCGTCCCTGACCCATTCCAGATGATTCGCCAGATTGTGTTTTTTCAGGGCGCGAATGGCGAGTTCGGCATCGTTGGGGTTGTCTTCAACCAGCAGGATGTCAACAACTGTGTCTCTCATGGTCATGTGGCCCTCCCGAGGCAATGGATGGCTGGAGCGGCAGGCTGAAGCTGAAGGTGGCGCCGGCATCCACCGCGCCGATGCCCTCCACCTGGCCATCGTGCTTTTGGATGAATCGCTTGACGATCGCCAGACCCACGCCGGTGCCCGCGAATTCATCCGTGCCATGCAGACGCAGGAAGAGACCGAAGAGTTTGTTGGCGTAAGCCGGATCGAAACCGGCACCATTGTCTTTGACACTGTAGCGGATCATGCCGCCCAGCGATTCGGCGCTGACCTCGATCACCGCCGGCTCACGTCCCTGGGTAAACTTGAGCGCATTGTCCAGCAGATTCTGCCAGACCTGACGCAGCGCCCGCGCATCGCCGACGATGGATGGCAGATCCGCACGCCGGAACTGGACCGGACGCTCGCCGAGCGATTCCGAGAGGTCGGACCAGACCGCATCCACCAGGTCATTCATATCGACCCGACTGGTTTGCAGCTCAAGCCGACCGGCGCGTGACAGGGCCAGAATGTCATCAATGAGCTGTTCCATCTTTTTGGCATTGTCCTGCACCACGCCGAACAGCCGCAATCCTTCCGCATCGAGCTGAGGGGCGTATTCGTCGAGCAGAATCGCGACGAAGCCATCAATGGCCCGCAACGGCGAGCGCAGGTCATGCGAAACCGAATAGCTGAAGTTTTCCAGATCCTTGACCGCGTTTTCCAGTTCGCGCAGATGCTGCGTGCGCGCGGCTTCAGCCGCCGCAAGCCGTTCCGTCATCTGATTGAAGTCGCGCGCAAGCTGGCTGAATTCATCCTGCCCAGACAGGGTCAGGACTGACGGCGGATTGCACGCACCCAGTTCCTTCGCCCCCCGGCTGAGTACATCCAGCGCGGTGTTGATACGCGACAGCACCGGATACGCGAGCATGAGAATCAGCAGTGTCGTCAGACCGATCAGGATGAACTGAGTCCGCGCCAGCCGGTCGCTGTAGTCGGTCAGCGCCTGCTGATTGCCCCAATGCAGACGGCTCAGGAACGGCTTGATCTCACCCAATTCGGCCCGCAGGCGCTCGGCGACCGGCAGGATCTGCGCCATATCGAACGCCTGCAAGGCACCACGATAAAGGCGGTCCAGCTTCACGAAGTCGCCATGGATCCGCGCCAGACGCGCACGCAGGTCAGTCAGGCTGGTGTCTGCGGACGGCTCCAGGCTGTCCTGGCTCAACTGCTGCATCTGACTGTCGAGGACATCGAACAGCGCATAGACCAGGGGTCTGAAATTGGCTCCGCGCGTTTCGACGAAACGATGCGTGGCTGACTCCAACTGCCAGATTTTATCCAGCATCTCCCCGGCCAGCGTGGTCTGCCGGCGCATGTCGCTCAGGCGTCCCTGCCCCTGGTAAGCGATCAGACCAAAGATCACCGCCATCAGCACCGGCAGCAATCCGATCAGCTTGAGCTTAGTCTTGATACCCATGTTAAACCGCGTACAGCGCGATATGCATAATTTTCAGTTTGTGTTTGGCTCTGCGGATGTCAACGAACTCAGTGGGACGCGGTTTAAAATTTTATTTTTTTAATCTTTTAAACCGCGCCAACTCACACGGTCGTCGATGCTGCCAAGGTCGATCCAACCCAACAACATCACATATCGCACCGGGCGCGGTTCAAGACTCGATCATCTGGTCCAGACTGTGACCGGGACGGATCATCGGCATGACGTTCTCGGCCTTGTCGATCCAGACATCGACCAGCATCGGCCCCGGCTCGGCGAGCGCGGCGGCAAGCCCTTCGCGCAGGGTGGCCGGATCCCTGAGCCGCATGGTTCGGAGACGCGGATAGACATATTTGAGTCCGGTCAGATTGGGGATCTGACGCCGGCAGTCCTGATCCAGATCGATGCAGTCGGGATCGCAATCGACATTGCGCGCCAGACAGGTTTCGTAATGATGGCCCTCATCCATCATGTCCTCCCACTGACGCACCATCCCCAGAAAACTGTTGTTCAGCACGAACATCTTGAGCGGAATGCGGTTGGCGACCACCGTGCCCAGTTCCTGGATGTTCATCTGGAAACTGCCGTCTCCATCGATCAGCACCACCGGATGCGTCGGATCGGCATACCAGGCGCCGATGGCCGCCGGCAGGCCGAAGCCCATGGTGCCGAGTCCGCCGGAGCTGACCCACTGGCGCGGACGCTGGAAGCGATAATACTGGGTCGCCCACATCTGATGCTGACCAACGCCAGTGACCAGCGTTGCACTGCCCTGAGTGAGATCGGAGAGGATCTCGATCGCCGCCTGCGGCTTGATATAGTCCGAGCGGTCATAGGGCTTGGGCATCTGCTCGCGCCACGCGACGATCTGCGCCAGCCAGTCAGGATGGCTGGCCGCACGCCCGGAGACCAGCGCATGGTCGAAAAACTCGTCGAGTCCGGCGACCAGATGGAGATGGGCGGCAATCGTCTTGTCGATCTCGGAGGGATCGATATCGACATGGGCGATGCGCTTGCCGTCCGCAAAGCCGCGCACCGCGACCCGGTCATCGAAGCGCCCGCCGAGCGAGAGGATGAAATCGGCATCGCGGAGCGCATAGTTGGCCGGGATGCTCCCGTGCATGCCGGGCATGCCAAGGTTGAGCGGCAGCTCGAACGGCAGCGCGCCAAGCGCGTTGAAGGTCGTGGTGACCGGCGCGCCGAAGCGTTCGGCGAACAGACGCAGCGCCGGGGCCGCATTGGCATGAATCACCCCGCCCCCGGCCTTGATCACCGGACGCCGGGCAGCCGTCAGCGCATCCAGAATGGCATCCGCCCGTGCCGGATCGAAGGGAATTTCCTCGCGGTGCCGGAGACGCGGCGGGTTCAGTTGTCCCGCCAGGGCGAGCTGCACATCCTTGCAGATGTCCACCACCACCGGGCCGGGGCGTCCGTGCGTCGCCAGTGCATAGGCCTCGCGCAGCACCCATTCCAGATCGCGCACATCCTTGACCAGATAATTGTGTTTGGAGATGGGCCGGGTCATGCCGACCATGTCCACCTCCTGAAAGGCGTCGGTGCCGATGGCTCCGCTTGGCACCTGACCCGTAATGAAGAGCGTCGGCAGCGAGTCCTTGTAGGCATCGGCAATCGGCGTGGCGAGATTGGTTGCGCCCGGTCCCGAGGTCGCGAGCACGACCCCGACCCGACCGCTGACCCGCGCATAGCCCTCGGCGGCATGCCCGGCGCCGCCTTCCTGGCGGCAGAGGATGAAGGTCGGCGCTGGCGCACGGCGGCGCAGACGCCTGTTCAGTTCAACATGAATGGGGATGACCGCGCCCCCGGTGTGACCAAAGAGATAATCGACACCCAGGTCGGTGAGCACATCGAGCAGGAGGGCGGCCCCGGTACGGTTCGGGCTTGTCATGGCGGTGCGGATCGACTGAAAGACTGACTGGCAGCGAAGGCGTCATCATACCGCGAGGAACGGGTTTTTCGGGTTTTGGCTTGATTCGGCTGCGAACCGATGACCATCACGGCTCAAGACACGCCTGAAATTTCCCGCCCCCTTCAGCACCCTGCCGTCACATAAAGATCATTTCCCTGTCATATCAAACCACTATTCTCGCGCACGTCCGTTAAATATTTCACCCAGCCACACTCAACGGAGTGCAAGCCATGGAATCTCCAATCAAATCGGCAGTCGTCCTGGCGCTGACCATGGGCGTCAGTACGATCAGCCTCGCGGGCTCCATCGCATTCAGCGAGGCTCCGGTTCCAAGGACCGACGCCGAGAAACGCTCGATCCTGACCTCCGATCAGGCCGTCGTCGATGGGGTCAGCGTCAGCATCGACTACAACACCATCCTGCGCTCCGGTCAGACCGGCACCCTGGATCCCAATGGCTACCGCTACGGCCAGCTCTATGACAGCAACGGCCAGCCGCTGACGGCCGAAGATGGCTCCCCCTATCTCTCCAACGATAACGACTTCGCTTCACTGCTGCGCGGCACAGACGGCAAGTTCTACATGGTCTCGCACTTCGAGTCGCGTCCTGGAGCCATGTATCTCACCGAACTCAGCCAGGATCCGAAAAACGGTCTACTCACCGCGTTGCGTACCCGCCCGCTTGATTTCTCCAGTTTGAAAGGGGGTTGGGTTCACTGCGCGGGCAGTGTCACCCCCTGGGGGACGCATCTTGGCTCGGAGGAATACGAGCCGGACGCCAAGCAATGGCGGGATGGCAACATCACCGACTATAACGCCGCCATGGCGACCTATTTCGGCGCCAGCCCGGACGATGCCGGCAGCGTCATGAACCCCTACGACTACGGCTATGCGGTCGAGGTCAAGGTCAATGACTTCGGCTCGGCCACCGTCGAAAAGCATTACGCCATGGGACGGGTCGCGCTCGAACTCGGTTATGTGATGCCCGACAACAAGACCGTCTATCTCACGGATGACGGCACCAATGTCGGCCTGTACCGCTTTGTCGCCAACGAACCCGGCAAGCTGGACATGGGCGCGCTCTGGGTCGCGCAGTGGAATCAAAAGTCCGCCAGCGGCGCCGGTGCCGCCAATCTCAACTGGATCTATCTCGGCTGGGCCAGCAGCGAGCAGGTGCGCGACTGGATCAATCGCTATCGCTTCACCGACATCTTCGACGAGGTCGAGCCAGCGGTGCTGGCCGAAGGCAAGAAGCCGAGCTGCCCCGAGGGTTTCACCTCGATCAACGCCGGACACGAGGATGGCGATCATCAGTGCCTCAAACTGCGCGACATCAACCAGGACGGTGCGATCAACTGGATGGACGAGAACATCGCCTCACGTCTGGAGACCCGGCGCTGGGCGGCGATGCAGGGCGGCACCACCGAGTTCCGCAAGATGGAGGGCATCACCTTTGACCCCGACCGCAATCAGCTCTATCTGGCCTTGTCCGAAGTCGATCGCGGCATGCTCGACTTCAGCCGTGCCGATCGTGCGCCAGCCTCCTACGACAAGTACGACATCGGTGGCCCGAATCACATGAGGCTGGCCCAGGCCAATGTCTGCGGTGCGGTCTATGCGATGAACCTCGACAGCAACTACACCGCTCTCGGCATCCATCCCATCGTGGCCGGCATCCCCATGACCATGGACTATGGCGCCAGCGCCCAGTCGCCCGAGTATGACGGGACCAACAAGTGCGATGTCAGGGGCATCGCCAACCCGGACAACGTCACCTACATGCCGGGCTACAACACGCTCATCATCGGCGAGGACACGGGCTCCGGCCATCAGAACGACATGATCTGGTCGTACAACCTCGATGCAGGCACACTCACCCGCATTCAGACCACGCCCTATGGGGCCGAGACCACCTCGCCTTACTTTTATCCGAACATCAATGGCTTTGCCTATCTGATGTCGGTCGTCCAGCACCCCTATGGCGAGTCCGACGCGGACAAGCTCGAAGAGGCCGGTCAGCTCTCCGCCTACACCGGTTATTTCGTCTTCCCCGCCATGAACAAATAGGGCGCGACCGCCCACACCATCCGCCGCCCCGACACCGGGTCGGCGGATGGGCACACGCAGGAAATCAACCATGCCGATACGCTTCCATGCTATCGCCGGCCTCTGTCTCCTGGCTGGCCTCTCCTGGATTGGCCCCGTCCTGAGCGCCGGGCTCGACGAACGGATCCTCAACAACGAGACGCCCCACATCGTTTCACAGTGCTACACCAGAACGGTCGATGACCAGGGTCGGGTCCATAACCCCTGTTACGCCTGCCACACGGGTTCCGATGCGCCCAATTATCTCAATGACCAGGATCTGCAACTGGCCTTCAGTTTCCCCGCGCCAGCCGAGGAAAATCCCTGGAAAAATCTCTACAAGGATCGCACCGCCGCCATGGCGGCGATCAGCGATGACGCGATGCGCGGCTACATTCGCCAGAGCAACTATCTGGATGCCGAGGGACGCATCATCCCGGCCCGGCGTCTGGCCGATGTCCCGACAGACTGGGATTACGATGACAACGGGCGCTGGGAAGGCTATGTACCCGATGCCTATTTCCGCTTCGACGATGAGGGCTTCGACCTGGATCCAGAGGGTCATCTGACCGGCTGGCGCGCCTTTGGCTACTATCCTTTCCTTGGCACCTTCTGGCCGACCAACGGCTCGACCGACGATGTATTCATCCGTCTTGCCGCGCCGTTTCAGCGCAATCTCGCCGGTGAGTTCGACCGTGCGGTCTACAAGACCAATCTGGCCATCGTCGAATCCGTGATCCGTCGGCGCGACATTGCCATTGAGCCGGTCGATGAGGCCGGGCTCGGCGGGGTCGATCTGGATCGCGACGGGATCATCGGTACGGCTGAGTGGATCCGCTACGACTGGGCACCGCGTGAAGGGCGTCTGATGTGGTACGTCGGACAGGCGCTCGCCGAACAGCGCGCCGGACGGGTGCATCTGGCCGCCGGGCTCTATCCGGAAGGCACCGAGTTTCTGCATACGGTGCGCTATATCGACATCGACGAGGCGGGCGGCAACCGGCTCGCCGCACGCATGAAAGAGGTGCGCCACGCCCGGAAACGCTACTGGATGACCTATGCCGAACTCGACAGCCGCATGGCGGCCGAGACCAAGGAGAAGCACGATTTCCCTGATCGTGTTCGCACCTTCCGGGGCAACATCGAGGCCGGCATCAGCAATGATCAGGGTTGGGTCTACTCGGCCCTGATCGAGGATGCCGAGGGGCAGTTGCGTCCGCAAAGCTACGAAGAACTGGCCTTCTGTGTCGGCTGCCATGGCGGCATGGGCGCCACGACGGATTCGAGCTTCGCCTTTCCGCGCCGTTTCGGGGCCGACAGCTTCCAGCGCGGCTGGCATCACTGGAGTCAGAAGGGCTTGGACGGTATCCCCGAGCCGCTGCGCCGCGATGGCGCGCCCGAATATGCCTTTTATCTCGCCACCAATGGCGCGGGTGACGAGTTCCGTCAGAATCGGGAGATACAGGAGCGCTTCTTCGACCCCAACGGGGCACTCCGGCCCGAGCGGCTCGAACGTCTGCGCCAGGACATCAGCACCCTCCTCTATGCCTCGCCCGAGCGGGCAATGCAGCTCAACAAGGCCTATCGGGTGATCGTCCAGGAACAGAGCTTCAGCGAGGGACGCGACGCCATGATCGAAACGGCGGGATCCAACGTCCATCCCTGGGTGAGCGCTGAGACCTTGACCGGGGTCGCGGAACCTGTCCTGGGACACTGACCGGATCCTCCGCAAAAATCCTGTTAAACCGCGTCCAGTGCGATATGCGTAATTTTCAATTTGTGTTTAGCTCTGGGGAAGTCAACGGCATCAGTGGAGACGCGGTTTAAAATTTCATATTATTGAATGCCTTAAACCGCGCCAGCTCCGATAATCCTTGAGTCTGCCAGGGCCGATCCGATCCGCAAAGATCGCATACCGTGCTGGGCGCGGTTTAATCCTGTCCATTCTCAAAGCCCGCTATCCAGCGGGCTTTGAAAAAGCGCGAAACTGCCGCGCAACCCATCGACCAACTCCTCGCGCATTGCCCGGCAGGGATTGCCTGACCGCTCCACATCCCTTATCTGTAGGTCATGGACAGATCACCCGCTCCGCCGCGATGTACAGACTGACAACCCATTCCGCCATCGCAGAGATCCCCGCCGAACACTGGAACCGTCTCGCCGATCCGGATACGCCCTTCCTGCATCATGCGTTCCTGGATGCCATGGAACGCCACGGCTGCGTCGGCGAGTCGCTGGGCTGGCTTCCGCATCATCTGGCGCTGCGTGATGGGGACGACCGGATCCTCGCCGTCGCACCCGCTTATCTCAAATTCAACTCATATGGCGAATTCGTCTTCGACTGGTCCTGGGCCGACGCCTACCGTCGCCACGGGCGGGCCTATTATCCCAAGCTGATCGTCGCCTCGCCTTACACCCCGGCGACAGGTCCACGGATCCTGACCGGTGCGACACCCCAGCGACGCGATATTGCGCGAGTGCTGATTCAGGGCGCGGTGCAGGTGGCGGAGAAGCTGGGGGTGTCCTCACTGCACTGGCTGTTCACGGCCGATGACGAGACCGACTGGCTCGCCGAGCAGGGATCGATGCGACGGCTGGGCTGCCAGTTTCATTGGCGTAATCCGGGCTACGGCTCATTCGACGACTTTCTGGGCGCCTTCACCGCCGCCAAGCGCAAACAGATCAAACGCGAGCGCCGCCGTGTCGCCGAAAACGGCATCCGGATCCGCCGGGTGCGCGGCGATGCCGTCACCGAGTCCGAATGGGCGATCTTCCACCGTCTGTATCGGGACACCTTCGACAAACGCGGCGGACTGCCGACACTCACCCTCCCCTTCTTCCAGGACATCGGCGAGCGAATGGGGCGAAATCTGCTGCTGGTTCTGGCCTATCATGACCGGAACATCGTGGCCGCCGCCTTCAACCTGATCGGGGAACGCTCGCTCTATGGCCGGCACTGGGGCTGTTTCCAGGACTTCCACAGCCTGCATTTCGATGCCTGTTATTATCAGGGGCTCGAATACTGTATTGAACAGGGTCTGACCCGCTTCGAGCCGGGCGCACAGGGCGAACACAAGGTCAGCCGGGGCTTTCTGCCAACCGCCACCTGGTCGGCCCACTGGATCGCCAATGCGGATTTCAGACAGGCCATTGCGCGCTTTCTCGATACGGAGACCCGCGACATGCAGGACTATCTGGCGGAAATGAATACGCACAGTCCGTATCGGGCGGATGCCTTGCCGGATCGAATCCAAGCGGTTTCCTGAGATGAAATCACCATGATCGCCCGACTCGACCCACACGACCGGGAGTCCTTCCCCGACCTCCGGCATGCACTGCGCGAGCCCAACGGACTGCTGGCGGTCGGTGGCGACCTGAGCCCAACGCGGCTGGCGCATGCCTACCGGCGCGGAATCTTTCCCTGGTTCAGCGCCGGCGACCCCATTCTTTGGTGGTCGCCCGACCCGCGCACCGTCCTCTTTCCGTCGCAGATACGCATCTCGCGCAGTCTGGGCAAACGACTGCGCAACGCATCCTTCGACGTGACGCTGAACCGCTCTTTCAGTGCCGTGATCCGGTGCTGCGCCGCGCCGCGCGATGCGCAGGGCGGCACCTGGCTGGTGCCGGAGATGATCGCCGCCTATGAGGCGCTGCACGCTCATGGCCTGGCTCATTCGGTGGAAGTCTGGCAGGACGGGCAACTGGTCGGCGGACTCTATGGTGTCGCCATCGGACGCGCCTTCTTCGGCGAATCCATGTTCAGCCGCGTCTCCGATGCCTCGAAGGTCGGGCTGGTTCATCTCTGCCGCAAGCTCGCCGAATGGGAATTCGGGCTCATCGACTGCCAGATGCGCACCGATCATCTGATCCGGATGGGCGCGGTCGAGATGCCGCGTGCCGAATTCGTCGCGCTCCTGAACCGCTTCTGCACTCAACCATGAATCAGGAAACCAAAACGAACCGGGGTCGCTCTCTGGCCCTCTATCTGACCGCTGACCATCCCTGCTCTTATCTGGAAGGAATGCGGGCGCGCACCCTGTTCGTCGATCCGACCGCCCGTATCGACCCTGTCGATTATCAGGTTCTGGTGGATCAGGGGTTCCGCCGCAGCGGTTCGCACATCTATCGCCCCGCCTGTCAGCGTTGCACGCGCTGCGTCCCGGTGCGGCTTCCCGTCGCATCATTCGCGCCTGATCGCTCCCAGCGGCGCAACTGGAAACGCAATGCCGCTGATGTGACCCTGATCGACACCCCTGCCGCCTTCAATCTGGAGCATTTCGCGCTTTACCAGTCTTATCTGGCGCACCGTCACCCTGACGGCAGCATGGCGGACGATGCGAGCGAAGAGAGCTATCGACGTTTTCTGACCGAACCCTGGGGGGGCACGACGCGCTTCATCGAATTGCGGCTCGATGGGCGTCTGCTTGGCGTGGCCGTGACTGACGTGCTGCAACAGGGACTCTCCGCCGTCTATACCTTTTTCGATCCGGATGTGGCAGACCGCGCGCCCGGTACCTTCGCTGTCCTCGCACAGATCGAGGCCGCGCGACAGCTTGGTCTGCCGCATCTGTATCTGGGCTATTGGATCCGGGAGAGTCGGAAAATGGTCTACAAGGCGCGTTTCCGTCCCATTGAAGCCTGGGATGGCAGTCAATGGCGGCGTTTCGAGCGGGCCATGCCCCTGGGGTCGTGATGACATCCAGGATCAGGAGTCAGCGTCGTTGTCGTTGTCGTTGTCGAAGATTCGCAAGACGACAACGAAGGGTTTCGGGATTTCCAAGGTGCTGCACTGGTCAGCCTGCGCTTCATCCTTCCTGAGTGTGCTACAATCCGCCCGCTTTAAGGTCCGAGTTGTTCCTCCCAGAAAATACACACCCCATATGTCAAAAGACGACGTTATCCAGATGGAAGGCACGGTCACTGAGACCCTGCCCAATACCGTATTCAGAGTCGAGCTGGAAAATGGCCACACCGTGACCGCGCATATTTCCGGCAAGATGCGCAAGCACTACATCCGCATCCTCACCGGGGACAAGGTCACCGTCGAACTCACGCCCTACGACCTCACCAAGGGCCGCATCGTCTATCGCGCCCGCTGATCACTGGGTGTCTCTGCTGCCAGTGAGTAGCGGAGTAGCGGAACACTCGGGTGAATCTGAGGCGAGACGGCATCCCGTCACACCGCATCCTGGAATTGATCAGCTACAGCAGAGGTAGCTGAGGTGTTTTTTTGCCCGGCCTACTCAATCTTCGAGCCAAATTAGCGTCGCCGGCCTAGTGACGCGACACTGTCAACTCTGGCGTTCATCACGCATTCAATTTTAAAAACAGATTTTCCGCGACAGCGGAAAATCTCAGAGCTCGCGCGCCTCCCCATTGATCTCAAACGCCAGCTCGCCATCCCGTACCAGGACTCGCACCGAGCCGCCGCCGACCAGTTCGCCAAAGAGCAATTCGTTGGCAAGCGGCTTTTTGATGTGGTTCTGGATGACGCGGGCCATGGGGCGAGCGCCCATCTTGGGGTCGTAACCCTTCTCGGCCAGCCAGAGACGGGCGTCGGCATCGACAGCCAGACTGACCTTCTTCTCTTCCAGTTGCTGTTCCAATTCAAAGACGAATTTATCGACCACGCTGCGGATGGTCTCTTCGCTCAGTGGCCCGAACTGAACCACGGCATCCAGCCGGTTACGGAACTCCGGCGAAAAGTAGCGTTTCAGCGCCTCTAAGCCGTCAGTTGAGTGATCCTGCTCGGTAAAGCCAATCGAACGGCGCGAAATATCCTCGGCGCCAGCATTGGTGGTCATCACCAGCACCACATTGCGGAAATCGGCCTTGCGCCCGTTGTTGTCGGTCAGGGTGCCGTGGTCCATGACCTGGAGCAGCAGATTGAAGACATCCGGATGGGCCTTCTCGATCTCGTCGAGCAGCAGGACCGCGTGCGGATGCTTGTTGATCTGTTCGGTCAGGAGTCCGCCCTGATCGAAACCGACATAGCCGGGCGGGGCGCCGATCAGACGCGAGACGGTGTGGCGTTCCATGTATTCGGACATATCGAAGCGCAGCAGCTCCATGCCAAGAATGCGCGCCAGTTGACGGGTGACCTCGGTCTTGCCGACGCCGGTCGGGCCGGTGAAGAGGAAGGAGCCGATGGGCTTTTCATCGTGCCCCAGACCCGAGCGATTCATGCGGATCGCGGAGGTCAGGGCATCAATGGCTGGATCCTGGCCATAGACCACCATCTTGAGGTCGCGATCCAGATTCTTGAGCGACTCGGTATCGGACGCCGAGACGCGCTTGGAGGGAATCCGCGCCATCTTGGCGACAATGGCCTCGACATCCGCCACATCGATGCGCTTCTTGCGCTTGGCCGGGCTCTTGAGCTGGACATGGGCGCCGGCCTCGTCGATCACGTCAATGGCCTTGTCAGGCAGATGGCGGTCGTTGATATAACGGCTGGAGAGTTCAGCCGCCGCGCGCAGCGCCGGATTGGTGTAAGTCACCTGATGATGCGCCTCGAAGCGTGACTTGAGTCCCTTGAGGATCTCGATCGTTTCCTCGACCGACGGCTCGTCCACGTCGATCTTCTGGAAGCGCCGCGCCAGCGCCCGATCCTTCTCGAAGATGCCGCGATATTCCTGGTAAGTGGTGGAGCCGATGCAGCGCAGATCGCCCGAGGCCAGCACCGGTTTGATGAGATTCGAGGCGTCCATCACCCCGCCCGAGGCGGAGCCCGCGCCGATGATGGTGTGGATCTCGTCGATGAAGAGGATGGCGTGCGGCAGCCGCTTGAGCTGGGCCAGGACGGATTTCAGACGTTTCTCGAAATCGCCGCGATATTTGGTGCCGGCAACCAGACCGCCGAGATCCAGGGCATAGATCACGGCATCGCTCAGAATCTCGGGCACCTCGCCATCGACGATCTTCTTGGCCAGTCCCTCGGCGATGGCGGTCTTGCCCACGCCGGCCTCACCGACGAACAGCGGATTGTTCTTGCGTCGCCGGCAGAGGATCTGCACCGTACGCTCCACCTCGTCGGCACGCCCGATCAGCGGATCGATGCGCCCCTGGCGGGCCATCTCGTTCAGGTTGGAGGCAAAACTTTCGAGCGGGCTGGAACCTTCCTTTTCCTCTCCGCGCGGCTCATCGGCCTCGCCCGGCGCGTCATCCTGCTGGTTTTCGCCCGGCACCTTGGAAATGCCGTGCGAGATGTAATTGACCACATCGAGCCGGGTGACATCCTGCTGATTGAGCAGATAGACCGCCTGCGAATCCTGCTCGCTGAAGAGCGCGACCAGGACGTTGGCCCCGGTGACCTCTTTTTTGCCGGCGGACTGTACATGAAACACGGCACGCTGCAACACCCGCTGGAAACCGAGCGTGGGCTGGGTGTCGCGATCCTCGTTGGCCGGAATGAGCGGCGTGGTTTCGTCGATGAAGGCCGCGATCTCACGCCGGAGCCGATCGGAGTCGGCTCCGCAGGCGCGCAGCACCTTGGCCGCAGCCGGGTTGTCCAGCAGCGACAGCAGCATGTGCTCCACGGTCATGTATTCGTGGTGTTTGGCGCGCGCCTCCTTGAAGGCCCGGTTCAGCGAAAATTCGAGTTCTTTGCTCAGCATCGGACTGTTCCAAGAGAGGGGTTGACGAAACCATACCTATTGCCACGCCGCAATTTGCCGCCAGTCGCTACGCCTCTTCCATCGTACACATCAGCGGGTGCTGATTGCTGCGCGCGTAATCATTGACCTGCGCCACCTTGGTCTCGGCGATATCCTTGGTGAAGACACCGCAGACACCGACCCCGCGCGTATGCACATGCAGCATTACCTGGGTCGCTTTTTCGCGGTCCATCCTGAAAAAAATCTCCAGCACCAGCACCACGAATTCCATCGGGGTGTAATCGTCGTTCAGGAGCAACACCTTGAACAGGGGCGGACGCCGCAGTTTGGGACGGGCCTCCTGGACGGTCAGCCCCGATTCGCGTTCCTCGCCTGGTCTCTCGTTACTCATTCTAAACTGCGTCCAGAGTGAAATGCATGGTTTTCGCTTTGTGTTAAAGGCTGTGGATTTCAGCGACCTCGGTGGAGACGTGGTTTAGAAATTGTTTAATCTCTTAAACCGCGCTGACTCCAACGATCCTTGAATTTCAGTCAACATTCCAGCAGCCAAAGTGAAGCAGGTGGTTTTGCGACCTGTGCTTTGACCAGCCAAATCAACTCACTATACTTGAGGTATCGTGGCGCCACCCACTGGATTCAAGGTATGGCGTCCGAGGAGAATCATCAAGCACCACACACGCCCACAACCTCCGGAGGATGCACCAATGATCATCGGTGTCGTCAAATGGTTCAATAACACCAAGGGTTATGGATTTGTGCAACCCGAAGGGCGCGAGGAGGATGTCTTCGTCCATTTCTCGTCAATCGATATGGATGGCTACAAAACATTGCGCGAGGGACAAAAGGTTCAGTTCGAGCTGACGCAGGGGCCGAAAGGGCTGCACGCGGCCAATGTGCAGCCGGTGCGTTGAACAACGCCCGGACCAAAATAGACAGGATTCACAGGATTTCGCAGGATTCTCTGGTCACGAAGCTCCAGCTTCGTGACCTCAGCGATGAAGCTCTGCTTCACAAGATGGCGTTTCGAGCCTTCTCTTGGAGCGATCTGATCGATCCCCGTCAAATTCACGAAGCGGGGCTTCGTCTCGCGGGTGACGAAGCCAAAGCTTCGTCACCAGAAATCCTGTGAATCTTGAAAAATCCTGTTCATCCTGTCCATTTCAGGGGAAATTGCTGACATCCCCCTACATCTTGCCGACCACCGCCTCGCCGAAGCCCGAGCAGCTCACTTTGGTCGCGCCGTCCATCAGTCGATCCAGATCATAGGTCACGGTCTTGGCGGCGATGGCTCCCTCTACGCCCTTGATGATGAGATCGGCCGCCTCGGTCCAGCCCATGTGACGCAGCATCATCTCAGCCGAGAGGATGAGCGAGGCCGGGTTCACCTGATCCTTGCCGGCATACTTGGGCGCGGTGCCGTGGGTGGCCTCGAACATGGCGACCGAGTCAGACAGATTGGCGCCCGGCGCCATGCCGATGCCGCCGACCTGAGCCGCCAGTGCGTCGGAAATATAATCGCCGTTCAGATTCAGGGTCGCGATCACGGCGTAATCCTTCGGGCGCAGCAGAATCTGCTGGAGGAAGGCGTCGGCAATCACGTCCTTGACGATGATTTCATTGCCCGTCTTCGGGTTGGTGAACCGGCACCAGGGTCCGCCATCGATCTCCACCGCGCCGAATTCACGCTGGGCCAGCTCGTAGCCCCACTGTTTGAAGGCGCCCTCGGTGAACTTCATGATGTTGCCCTTGTGAACCAGGGTCACCGATGAACGATCATTGTCGATGGCGTACTGGATCGCCTTGCGCACCAGACGCTCGGTGCCCTCCCGCGAAACCGGCTTGATGCCGATACCGGAGGTCTCCGGAAAACGGATCTTGGTCACACCCATCTCGCTGCGGAGAAAATCGATGACCTTTTTCGCCGCTGGCGATTCCGCCTGCCACTCGATGCCGGCATAGATGTCCTCGGCATTCTCACGGAAGATCACCATGTCGGTGTGTTCGGGCGCCTTCAAGGGGCTCGGCGTACCGGTGAAATAACGCACCGGACGCAGACAGACATAGAGGTCGAGCTCCTGACGCAGGGTGACATTGAGCGAGCGGATGCCGCCGCCGACCGGTGTTGTCAGCGGCCCCTTGATCGAGACCACGAAATCCTTGACCGCCTCCAGCGTCTCCTCCGGCAGCCAGACATCCTCGCCATAGGTGCGGGTCGCCTTTTCGCCGGCATAGATTTCCATCCACTGGATCTGACGCGCACCGCCATAAGCCTTGGCCACGGCGGCATCGACCACGGCGCACATCACCGGCGTGATGTCGATGCCGATGCCATCGCCTTCGATATAGGGAATGATGGGCTGATCCGGAATCGTCAGGGACAGATCGTCATTGACCCGGATCTTCTCGCCAGTGGTCGGGATTTTGATTTTGTCGTAGGCCATAGGTCTCTCTCTCGAATTGCCGTAAAAGCGACATGCTATCACCCGGATCGCTCATTGCGCAGAGCAAATGGGGTGCTAGTGCAGCACCTTGGAAATCCCGAAGCCGTTCGTTGTCGTTGTCGTAATCGAAGATTCGCAAGCCGACAACGACAACGATCGGAGACGGTTCCATGCATCCCGTCAATCGAGGTACTGCCCGCTATGATTCAGGACTCGTCCAGGATCGGCGCCAGAGTCGCCGCCAGTGCCGCAAAATCTTCGGCCCCGCGACATTTGGGCGCGTACTGACGGATGGGCCTGCCGACACCGAAGGACTCGGCCAGCCGGATGTCATTGCGGATACCCGCCAGCACACGCGGCGCACCGAACTGGCGCGAGACCTCGCCGGTCACCAGACGATGCTGACGGATGTGCTCAGTGACCATGACGGGCAGAAAGCCGAGAATTTTGAGCTGCGGATTGCCACCCGACATGACCTTGAACAGCACCCGCATCAACTGCCGCATGCCCTCGAATGACAGGTGATGCGGCACATAGGGCACCAGCACCCAGTTGGCAGCCATCAGGGCATTGAGCAGCAGATGGTCGAGCGATGGCGGGGTGTCCAGAATCACCAGATCGAAGGCCGTCACAATGGCTTCATCCGCGAGCGCCTGCGCCAGCCGCCGCTCGTCGCCGGTTCCACTGCCGTGGTCAAAGAGCTGATCGGCCGGTGCCAGCGCCAGATTCGGGCAGTCGGTCTGCCGCACCGCCGCACTCAGACCGGCCTGCGGATCGAGAAAGAGATCGTGAGCGGTGGGCGACCCCTTGTCGATCTTCACTCCCAGCCCGGCGGCACAATGCCCCTGTGAGTCGAGATCGACCAGCAGCACGCGGCGACCCAGGGCTGCCAGTTCGGCAGCGAGATTGACCGCGACCGTGGTCTTGCCGGCGCCGCCCTTGCGATTGGAAATGGCGATGATGCGGGTCATGGCTAAAACAGCTCGATCCTGGGACGTTCATCGGTGTCAGCCGTCTGGCCGGTCACGGACACATGAGTCTGGCGCTGGCTGGACATGACATAGCGCGCAAGATGTCCGTCCAGACGCGCCTTGAGACTGGGTTGCACATGACCATCCCAATCGGGATGTCCCAGATGATCACCCAAGCCCTGCAAATGTTCGTCCAGTTCGCGCAGCGCGATGCCGACCTGCTCCAGCCGCTGACGCACCACGTCCTGAAACTGGATGTAACCGAGCGCCTCGGACAGGCGCATGACGATGTCCTGATTACCCGCCTCCACGCCCTGAATCACCTCCAGCAGCAGTCCGCTGCCCTCGGCAAAACGGGCCTCCGTGGCGCGGATTTCAGCGATGAGATGATGCAGTCGTTCACTGGATCGCTGGCTGTCCCGCGCCTCACGTGCGACCGCCAGTTCGGTTTGGGTGCCCTGGGTGGCGGCGCTGATCTTGTCGGCGATATCCGCCGCTGCATTGGCGGTCTGGCTGGAGAGCGCCCGCACCTCATCCGCCACCACCGCAAAGCCGCGTCCCGCCTCGCCCGCACGGGCGGCCTCGATGGCCGCATTGAGCGCCAGCAGATTGATCTGCCTGGCGATACCTGAAATCATCCCGACCAGCGGCGACAGCGCACCCACTTGACCGGCGAGCCGCTCGATCCGCTCCAGATTGCGGGTCAGTTCCGCCGTCTGCTCGTCCAGATGCTGGGTCAGAACAGCAATCACCTCCTGATTGTTGACCGTCTGCTGCTGCATGACATCCGCCAGCGCCATGCCATTGCGCATGGAATGGCCGATCCGTTCCACCTGCATCTGCGAGAGTGTGTGAACCTGACCGATCTGCTCGATAACTGCCATCACGCCTCGCTCGGTCTCCGCGACGGTGCCCTGCATCTGACTGCCCATGATGTCGAGATAAGGCGAGACATGGCGGATCTCGTCCTTGACGACCGCCTGTTGCGCCGCCATGCCGGTCAGCCGAAAGCGTTCATCGCGCAGCAGGACACGCCATTGACGCACGTCCTGCTTCAGAAAAAACCACATCAGCAGCCCCGTGGATACCAGAACGGAGAGCGTGGACAGCAGGGTGGTCAGGGCAATTTCAGTCGCATAGCCGATGCCCGTCGGGGCGATGAACATTGCGCGCAGCCAGGGCGAGAAGAACCAGGCGATCAGCACATTGACAGCCAGGGCCACCAGCACCGCCGCCAGCAGGCGAAGCAGTGCGCCAGACGCCAGTGGTTGCGAATCCGTGTGATCCATGCCGCGATACGGGCTAGGCGCCCGGCAGCACTTGTTTGATGACCTTGACCAGATCCGGCCCCAGGATCGGCTTCACCAGCCAGCCGGTCGCGCCCAGTTTCTTGCCCTCGTCGCGCTTTTCGGCCTGACTCTCAGTGGTGAGGGTGAGGATCGGCGTAAAACGGAAGCCCGGCAGTGCGCGCACGTTTTTGATGAGTTCCAGACCGCCCATGTTGGGCATATTGATATCGGTGATGATGAGATCCGGCTTCACCCCGCCCTTGAGCCTGGTCAGCGCCTGCACGCCATCGCTGGCAGTCTCGACCACGAAACCGTTCATCTCCAGGGTGGTTTTGAGACTCCAGACCATGGTGCTGGAATCATCCACGATCATGATGGTTTTCGACATGGTTTTTCTCCTCGGGCGATTTCCCGGAAAACTCCTGCCCGCCCGAAATATAGTCAATGGAGCAGGATCAACAGGATGATTCAAGATTAAAAAATTTTAAAAACAATGGCTTGAAAGACACTGTCCATCCTGGAAAATCCTGTTAATCCTGTCTGAATAGTCTTGTTCGCCGGCTGCGAACGCGGTTTCATTTCAGATCGTCAGCGCGGACTCCAGCCAGAGGCGCAGCGCCGCATCTGCAGGCCAGACCTGAATCACCGGCTTCGCCGCCATCAGCACTTGCAGATTCGCCGCATGCAGATGGACACATGCCCCCAGATCCACCTTGGCCGTCGGCTTTTTTTGCAGCCATTCCAGCAGACCTTCCGCCTCCTCGACGGTCACCATGTCACGCAGCACGGCCAGATTGCGTTTGAACTCAATGGTCATGACAGCATCTCCTTGACATTCAACACCATCAGCACCGAGCCATCGCCCATCAGGGCGGAACCGGCGTAAGCCGACAGCCCGCCCAGCACGCCAGTCATGGGCTTGAGGATAATATCCTGCGTCTCGCGGAAATCATCGACCAGCAGACCGACCGACTCATCGCCCAGACGCACCACCAGCACGGCCAGTTCATCGTCACCGTTGACCTGAGGGGCGGCGTCGAGGCCGAGCAGGTCATTGATGGACTTGAGCGGCACGATCCGCCCGCGCAGCACCGTGGTCAGGCTGCGCTTGATGGTGCGGATCGCGGCGCGGCGCACCCTTACCGTCTCCACCACGCTATCCATGGGCACACCAAAACGCTGACCATCCGAAACCACGATCATGACGTTGGTCACGGCCATGGACAAGGGCAGCGACAGACGCAACCGGGTGCCCCGCCCGCACTCGCTGGTCAGCGAAACCGTGCCGTTGACCTTTTCCACCGCATTGCGGACCACGTCCATGCCGACCCCCCGACCCGAGAGATCGGACACCTGCTCGGCGGTCGAAAAACCGGCGGCGAAGACCAGATTGACGGCCTCCTGATCGCTGATACGCTCCAGGAGCGTCTCGTCGATCAGCCCCTTGGCGTAGGCCTTGCGTTTGATGACACCGGGATCGATGCCCTTGCCATCGTCGCGAATCTCGATCAGCACCCGGTCGGATTCCTGCGCGGCGCTGATGGTCAGGGTGCCGGTCGCCGGTTTGCCAGCGGCGCGGCGGACCTCGGGCGACTCGATCCCGTGGTCCAGGCTGTTGCGGACGATGTGCATCAGCGGATCGGCGAGCGCCTCGATGATGTTCTTGTCGGCCTCGGTGTCCTCGCCTTCGAGAACCAGATTGACCTCCTTGCCGAGCTTGCGCGAGATGTCGCGCACCAGACGCGGGAAACGCTGAAAGACAAAGGATACCGGCATCATGCGCACCTGCATGATGGCGTCCTGCATCTCCTCGGCGATGCGGTTGATGACGGCGTAATGGCCCTTGATGTCACGCGAGAGTTCGCGTACCCCGAATACCGCCTCGGCGCGTCCGGCCAGATAGGGCAGCGCGTTCTTGGCGACCACCATTTCGCCGATCAGATTCATCAGGCGATCAATCTTGGCCTGATCGACCTTGAGACTTTTGGGACCGGCAATGGCGTCCTCGGCACGGCGCCCGAATTTGAGCTCGCTGTCCGGCTCGGGTTGAGTGGCCGGGGCTGGCGCCGGCTGGGTGTCGGTCGGCGTCACCGGCATTGCCGGCTGCACCGGAATATTCGCCTTGAGTCCGGCATCCGCCAGCCCGTCCAGCGGAAACCAGTCATCGAGCCAGGCCAGGAGCGCGTCACCACGTTCCTCCGCCAGGGCGCGCGCGACAGCCGCATCCAGTTCAGGCAGCGCATCCGCCGCGCCAGCCGCCCGCAGACAGCCAGACAGCGCAGCGGCAGCGGCACTGATCCGGCCCGACAGCCAGACCGGCTGATCGGACAACGCCAGAATCTCGCGTTGCGTGGCAACGATGGCCGTCAGCGCCGCCGCTGCGTCAGACGGCAGGATGGGTAGAGCGGAGCGAAACCCATCATCCGCCGACGGTTGGTCCGCAGCCGCCGAGGCCTGATCCGGCTGAGCTGGTTTGCTGGATGCTGTCGCCACCTGGCTGGGGCTGTGGGCAATAGCAGCGTCAGCATGATGGGTTTCGCCGCGCTCTACCCATCCTGCAGCACGCCAGTCAGGCGTGGTCAGGCTGTTCAGGGATTCGACCAGCGCGCCGAGCACGGCGCGGTTGTCGGGCTCGCTTTCCAGCACCAGTCGCAGCCAGCGCAGGGCCGAGGCGATCCAGAGATCAGGGCTGGAGAGTTCCAGCATGGTGCCGGCATTACGGGCCAGACCGGCCAGATCGCCAGCGGCAAGCAGGTTCCGGGCGTCGGTCGCAAAGTCGTCGTAAACCGGCCCGCCGTTCGTGTCGCCCTGGGGCAGCACCAGCGCAAATCGGGACACCGGCGTGAACGTCACCTGATCCGCGACATAGCGATACTGTTCTTCCAGTGCGGCGCGGGGGGCGGCTGTCAGCAGACAGAAATCCAGCAGACAGCAGTAGGCGTCCAGTTCGGCCAGCGGCGGCCAGGGATCGCGGGCCTCGATGCCACCCCACAGCAGATCGGGTGTCTGACGCACCTGGAAAAAGGGATCGTCGCCCTGATAGAAACACTGTTCGGACGGGCGATAGACGAGCCAATGCAGCGATGCGCCCGCGCAGGCGCGACGATAGGCGTCCATGCGCGCGGCTTCCGGAAGCCTGTCGAGCGCCAGATCGGGAAAATCTTCCGCCAGCTCTGCGACGCTCGCTGCGGCAGCCGGCGGTGACGATTCAGCCGGCTCATCGGACGCGATCAGCTCGCGCAGCCCTTTCACCAGATGCACCGAAGCGGCGGCATGGCGCGCCGTCTCCCCCTGCCCGGCCTCGATTTCCTCGCAGAGCAGACCGACGAAATCCATCGCCTCCAGCAACCGGTCGGCAAGGATGCGCGAATAGGCGACCCGACCGTTGCGCACCGCATCCATGAGGTCTTCGCCCGCATGTAGCACGCGCGTCATCTCGGGAAAATCGAACAGACCGCTGTTGCCCTTGAGGGTATGCACCAGCCGGAACAGCTCGGTCATGAGTCCGGCATCGTCCGGCGCGTTTTCCAGTTGCATCAGCTTGTCGCCGATGCCCTGCAACACATCCCGCGCCTCAGACAGGAACTGTTCGAGCAATGAATTCATGGACAAACCTCGCCCAACAGCAGCCGCACCTGGATCAGGAGCTGGTTCGGTCTGACCGGCTTGATCAGATAGAGATTGGCGCCGGCTGCATAAGCCAGCCGCGCGTCGCTGGCCTCGGCCTCGGTCGAGATCATGATGGCCGGTGCCTGGGGCAGATCCAGGCCGCGCAGCTCGCGCAAAAAGCCGTAACCATCCAGTTTAGGCATGTTGATATCCACCAGATAGAGATCGAATGGCGAGCGGAGCGTTTTTTCCAGCCCCTCGATCCCGTTCATCGCCTCTTCCACCGTGAAATTCGCCGCTTCGAGGATTTCGCGGTGATAGAGACGCACCGTTGCCGCGTCATCGACAATCAGGATGCGTTTCATGGTGTCTCCAGGGGGCGTTGATAGACGATGGCATTGGTGAACTTGCGCACTTTATAGAGTGATGAACTGCGACTCATGGACTCTGAATGACCAAGACAGATGAAACCGCCAGGCAACAGGGCGTCGTAGAAGGTTTCGGTCGCGGTCTTGCGCGAGACATCGTCGAAATAGATCAGCAGATTGCGGCAGAAAATCACGTCGAAATCACGGTAGTTCCGGGTATCCGCGCGTTCCGACAGATTGACGCGGGTGAATTCCACCGACTGACGCAGATCATCGCTGATCTGATAACCCTCGGCGCGACGCTTGAAATAGCGTTTGAGATAGTCTGGCGGCAGATACTGAACCGATCGCTGCGAATAGAGTCCCTGACGTGCCTGGGCGAGAATGCGGGTGTCAATGTCGGAGGCGATGATTTCCACATCCCAGTGATGGATGCCGACCCAGCGTTCCAACAGATAAATGGCGATGGAATAGGGTTCCTCACCGGAAGAGGACGGCATCACCCAGATGCGGATCGGGCGGCGGTCGGTCTTGCGGGCGACGATTTCCGGCAGGAGCGAACCGACCAGGCACTGAAACTGATACTCCTCGCGGAAAAAATAGGTTTCATTGACCGTCATCAGATTGGTCAATGCCTGCAACTCATCCCCATTGACCTGAAAGCGCAGCAGCATGAAATAGCCGCGAAAGGAACCGGTGCCGGTGGCCGCGATGCGCTCGACCAGACGCTTATCGACGAAATAACGCTTGGACGAATCAAACTGAATGCCGGTTTTGCGATAAAAGAACTCGCGAAATTTCTGGAAATCGCTTTCAGTGATGATCGGATCGACCGTCTCCGGATCAGGATTCACACAAACGCTCCAGAGCCAGATCGGCGGCAAACCGGATATAGGGTTCATTGGCGAAGCGCGCCTTGAGACGCAGCAGGCTTTCGCGGGCGGCCAGCGTGCCGATCTCGCCCAGCAGATCCACCGCTGTGGCGCAGACATTCACATGCGGATCGTGATCGATGACGGCGATCAGCCAGGCCTCCACTTCGGGATAGCAGAAGGATTCGAGGATATTCACCGCAAAGATGCGGACATCGGGGTCCGGATCGGCGAGCAGCCCGCGCATGATGGGAGCCACCGCATCGGGCAGTTGCCGCATTGCCTCAATGGCCTCGTTGCGCAGCGCCGCGTCCTCGCTGCGTAAACACTCCACCAGCCCCGCTACCGCTGCCGCATCGCCCAGGCCGGTCAGGGTGGTGACGATCACTTCGCGCACCGAGACATCCGCCTCCTGATGCAAACGCTCCACCAGGACAGGGGAAATATCCGGACAATCCGCCAGATCACGGGCCGCCCAGCGTCGCACCGTCGGGTCGGGATCGGTCAATTGAGCGAGCAGACCCGCGCAGTCGCGCGGATGTCTGCGCACTTCCTCAGTGACGGACTCGGGCGTTGGTTGTGTTTTGATGAGGGCCATTTTTCAGTCGTCAGTTGGCAGTTGGCAGTTGGCAGTAAAATTGACGCGCAAGCCGATCAGCATGGCGGAAATTTCTCTCGTTTCAGCAAGCTAGAGGCGACCTCGTTCTTTTTCGATATAACCGGTTGCCAACTGCCAACTTTAAACACCCGCCCAGCTATTGACCTGCCCGGCGATCTTGTCAGCGTGCAGCACCAGACTGGCGCCGCCACGTGCAATCAGCTCCGCCGGCATGCCGAAGACCACAGCGGACTGCTCGGATTCGGCGATGGTGCGCCCGCCGCGTTTTTTGATCTCGGCGAAGGCATCCGCGCCGTCATAACCCATGCCGGTCAGCATGATGGCGACGACCCGCGCCGGATCGCAGTACTCCAGCACCGAACGACCCAGCAGCTCCACTGAGGGATGCCAGAGAAAATCGCGACTCTCCGGTTTGGCGAGCACGGTGAGTTTGCCGCCACGCTGTCCCACGACCATGTCCGCCCCACCCTTGCCGATATAGATGGTGCCGGGCTCGACCGGCTGAGGATGCGCGACTTCAATCACCCTGAGCGGGCACAGGCTGTTCATACGGTCGGCGAAGGGACGGGTGAATGAACCCGGCATGTGCTGCGCCACCAGCACCGGCCAGGGAAAGTCCGCCGGCCAGCGGGGCAGAATATCCTCCAGGGTGCGCGGCCCCCCGGTCGAGACGCCGATCACCACCAGTCCCTCGCCCGCGATGCCACGCCGCACGGCAAGCGGTCTGTCCGGCGCTGCGCCCTGGGCGCGCAGGGCCGGCCTGGCCCGCTCCTCCCGCAGGCGCTGGGCCAGTCCGCCGCTCTTGACCTTGAGTCGCGCACGCGCCGCCGCGCGCACCTTGGAGACCAGTTCGACGCTGATCTCGTCGATGGAGAGCGAAATGGTCCCGCCAGGCTTGGCCAGATAATCCACCGCGCCGAGATTGAGCGCCTCGAAGGTCGCCAGCGCGCCCTGCTCGGTCAGTGACGAGACCATCACCACCGGCACCGGGCGTTCTGCCATCAGCAGCGAGAGCGCGGTGATGCCGTCCATCTCCGGCATATTGATGTCGAGCGTCACCACATCCGGCTGAAAGGCGCGGTTTTCCTCCACTGCCTCCCGTCCGTTGCGCGCCTGACGGATCTCAAAGTCGCCTTCCGCCTGAAACACATTGGTCAACTGACGACGCATCAGCGCCGAGTCATCGACGATCAGCAGTTTGATCATGCTGCCTTGGGTCTCCCCTGTCCGGGGCGCGGCTCGCTCATGCCGCCAAACCCGCCAAACCCGCCAGCTCGCCGCTCTGAATCAGTTGGGTCGGCTCGATCAACTGCACCAGACGCCGCTGTTTTTCCAGATTCGCCATGCGCGCCAGCAGCTTGGACTGCTCACCGGAGAGTTGCGGCGCGGGTTCGATGGCGGTCTTGGGGATCTTGAGCACTTCCGCCACCGAATCGACGATAAAGCCGGTACGCGCACCCTCGATCAGAAACACCATCACGCGCTGCCGATCCGAACGCTCCGCTTCGGGCAGGCCGAGGCGACGACGCAGATCGATCACCGGCAGCACCGTGCCGCGCAGATTGATGACGCCTTCGACGAAGGCGGGCGCCCTGGGCACATGGGTCAACTCGTCCGGAACCCGCACGATTTCCTGCACGCTCCCGATCGGCACCCCGAATTCCTCTTTGTCGAGACGGAAGACCACGACCTGCTCGTCGTCGTCCGCACTCTCATCCTCACGCTCGTCGTCGATGGCCCGCTCGTCGTCATGCAAGGTCTCCACGGTCGTCAATGCCTCCTGAATCACCGAATGACGGAACAGATTGTCGGTTGAAATGATCGATACCAGACGCTTGCCGCCATCCAGCCGGCAGATGTCGGAGATGTCGGCCAGATCGCCCTCGCGCGCCAGCAGACCGGGCATCGGCTCCACGTCAGACCGTGCGACCCGCAGCACTTCATTGACCCGATCCATCACCACGCCAACCGAGGCCGCACCCAGCGCGACCACGACGATGCGGCTCTGTTCGTCGGCGTCGCGCGACGGCAGGGCGAACATCCGGCGCAGGCTCACCAATGGCAGTAAACGGTTGCGCAGACTCATGACGCCAAGCACATGCGCCGCCGAACCGGGAACATGAATGATCTGTTCGGGAACCTGCACGATTTCCTGCACGTTTTCGATGGCGATGGCGTATTCCTGACCGGCGACCTCGAAACTCACCAGTTGCAGTTCATCGCTGCTGACCTCATCGTCGCCCCCGGTCTGACCCATGAGACCAGCGGTCACGGCAGTGCCGAGGGTCGTATGGGCGATCTCCGCAAATTCCCGCCCGATCAGTTTGGCGAAATCCAGCACCATGATCATGGCGTGGCCATCGACATCCTTGATGAGACCGGACAGCAGCTCGGTGTCCACCGTGCCGCTGATCGATCCGACCGGCTCGATCCGGCCCGGCTCGACGCCGACCACGCTGGCAACCCGATCCACCACGAAACCCAGGGGCTGACCGAGATCGATCACCAGGGCGCGGGTCGTGTCGTCATGCGCGCGCTCGGCAAAACCGAAGAGATGACGCAGCGAAATGATCGGCAGCACCTTGCCGCGCAGATTGGCCAGCCCTTCCAGGCTGGGCGGGGCCAGCGGCACCCTGACCACATCGGGCACACGGATGATCTCCTGTACCGGATGCATATCGACGGCAAAGACCTCATCGCCCGCCAGGAAGGTGACGAATTGCCGGATATCGGAGGTCTGTTCGTCGAAATCCCCGTCTGCGGGATGCGATCCTGTGGCTGGTCGCGCCAGCGTCTCGGCTGAGATGTCTGAGGTCATGGTCGCCTCCCGGCTCAGGCGCTTTGCAGTTCGTCGGCAAGCGAAGCGATTTCCTCGACCGCAGCGGCCAGCTCTTCGGCCCCCTGCGATTGCTGTTTGGCGGCGGCGGCGGCCTCGGTCGCCGCCTTGTCAGCCTCCTGGGCGGCGGCAGAAATCTGCTCGACCCCGGTCTTCACCTGCGCGATGGCGGCGGCGATTTCATTGGCGGCGGTCAGGATCTCCTGGGTGCTGGTTTCGACGACCAGGATATCCGAGTCGATGACGGCCAGACTGGTCGTGGTGGTCTTGGCGCGCTCCACCTCACTCAGCGCACTGGCTACGATCTCTTCCAGATCACGCCCCACCACGCCGATCTGATCCTGCACCGCCTTCACCAGGTCTTTGATGTTGTCAGCATTTTCAGCCGAGTCGTGGGCAAGGTTACGGATGTCGGTGGCCACCACCACAAAACCCTTGCCGAACTCGCCGGCCCGCGCCGCTTCGATGGAACCGTTGACCGCCAGCATATTGGTCTGAATGGAGACCGTGGTAATGGCATCGACGATCTTGTCGATACGCCGTGACACCAGCTCCAGATCCTTGATCTGTCTGATGCTGGAGCGGGAGGCATCGGCGGCGGCCGAAATCCCCGCCACCAGCGTCTCGACCGTGGTCTTGTTGACGCCCAGCAGCGCCTTGATCGCCGCCACCTTTTCGGCGCCGACAGCCGCGCGGGCCTGAGCCAGTTCCAGCCCCTTCTCGATCTGGGTGATGGCGGCGGCCGATTCCTCAGTGCCGGCAGACTGCACCTCGGCGCCTTTGCGGATCTGGTCGATGGCGATCATGATCTGGGTGCCGGAGCGATTGATCTCCGACACGGCGGAGGACAACTGCTCGGCGGCGGATGCAACCTCTTCCGCACTCTTGGCAACATCGGTGGAGGTCTTGAGATCTTCCGCCAGTTCGGACAGCGCCTGCGCCGCCTGTTCGCATTCGGCCAGCGCCTGCGCCTGTTCGGCGACGGTCTTGGCGGCCTCTTCAGCGGCGGCGGACTGTTCCTCGGCGGCAGCGGCAATGTTTTCCGATCCCTTCAGCGCCTGCGCGGCAGCGGTACTGGACTGCTGGGCACCGCTGGCAATTTCCTGCACGCCTTTGGCGATCTCGGCGGAGTCGAGCCGGATCTGTTCCAATTGGACGGTGATGGTCTTGCCCTTTTCCGCCTCCTCCTCGACGGTTTTGGCCGAACTGCCGATGCCCTCGGCGATGACCTTCACCTCGCCCTGAATCTGTCCGACCAGATCCTGGATCTGTTTGGCGCTCTTCTCGGAGGTCTCGGCCAGGGTACGCACCTCGTCAGCGACGACAGCGAAACCTTTGCCATGTTTGCCGGCGCGCGCCGCCTCAATGGCGGCATTGAGCGCCAGCAGATTGGTCTGGTCGGCGATGCGCGCCACGGCCTTGACGATATCGCCGATGCTGGCCGCCTGCTTTTCCAGCTCGGCCACCCGTTCCACCGAGGCCGTCTGGCGTTGCGCCGCGACCCCGACATTCGCCACCAGTCCGGAGATCTCGACGCCCGTCCTGACGACCAGCGCCTGAGTGGCCTCGGTCTTGGCCTGGCTGGCCTCCGCGCTGTGCAACTGGCGCACGATGGCTGCCTCGACCATTTTGAAGGCCGACAGCGACTCCTGCGCCGCACCGGACGCCTCCTCGGCGCCGGTCGCGATCTGATCGGAGGCGCGCTTGAGTTCCTCGGCAGCGGAGGCCGCCTCGTTGATCCCGGAGGACAACTGGCCGGTGGCTGCGGCGATGCGTTCGGCCGCCTGCTGCTGCTTGGCCAGGGTGCGTGCGCGCTTGCGCTGGGCCTCGGCCTCACGCGCCGCCACAGCGGAGGTCTTGCTTTCGGCTGCGCCTGCACCAGCCGTGGTCAGGGATTTTTTCACGAGGGCCATGCGGTGTCTCCTGCTGCGGGTGCGAATGGGGGCACATGCTTATATATATGAACGAAACGCTGTAACGCTACTCCACGAATTCGCGGTTTACAACAGGCCTGGCAGTTGGCAGTTGGCAGTTGGCAGTTGGCAGTTGGCAGTTGGCAGTTGGCAGTTGGCAGTTGGCAGTTGGCAGTTGGCAGTTGGCAGAAAAAATTATGCGATCCCATTCCATCGTGGCAAGCTCAATCTGACGACTGACGACTGACGACTCAAAACATGAATCCCGAACCATCCTTTGCCTCGCCCAAACGCATCATCGTCGGCCTCTCCGGCGGTGTCGATTCAGCCGTCGCCGCCCACCGTCTGCTCGAACAGGGCCATGCGGTCGAGGCGCTGTTCATGAAGAACTGGGAGGAGGACGACCGCGCCGGCTACTGTGCGGCGGCTGAAGATCTGGCCGATGCCAAAGCGGTCGCCGAGCGGCTTGGCATCCGGCTGCATACCGTCAACTTCGCCACCGAGTATTGGGATCACGTCTTCGAGACCTTTCTCAGCGAATACCGGGCGCTGCGCACACCCAATCCGGATGTGCTGTGCAACAAGGAAATCAAGTTCGCTGCCTTTCTCGATCACGCGCTCGGTCTGGGCGCGGATGGCATCGCCACCGGACATTACGCACGCATCGAACACGACGACCGGGGCTATCATCTGTGCCGCTGCGCCGATGAAGACAAGGACCAGACCTATTTCCTGCATCTGCTCAATCAGTCGCAACTGGCCCGCGCGGTCTTTCCGCTACACGATCTCACCAAGCCCCAGGTCCGCGCCATCGCTCGCGAATTGGGACTCAGCAATGCCGCGAAAAAGGACAGCACCGGCATCTGCTTCATCGGCGAACGACGCTTCCGCGACTTTCTCGCCCAATACCTGCCGCGCGAATCCGGCCCTATCGAAACCCCGGACGGGGTGCGGCTCGGCGAACATCAGGGGCTGGCCTATTACACCCTCGGCCAGCGTCAGGGTCTGGGCGTGGGCGGCGTGGCGGGCGGACGTGAATCACCCTGGTATGTCGCTGCCAAGGACACCGCGCGCAATGCGTTGATTCTGGTGCAGGACAGCCAGCATCCGCTGCTGATGTCGCCGGGACTGGACACCCTGACCCCGCACTGGATCGCCGGACAGGCGCCCGGCGCACCACCTTTCCGCTGCCAGTGTCGCTTGCGCCATCGTCAGCCCTTACAGGATTGCGAGATCCTGAGCGCCGACCCGAGCGGCTGCCGGGTGCGCTTTAGCGAACCGCAGCGCGCCGTGACGCCGGGACAATCCATCGTTTTTTATCATGGGGACGAATGCCTGGGCGGCGCGGTCATTGAGCGGGGATGGCCAACCTGAGTCTTTGCGCTCGCCGCGCCTTCGGGTTCAAATGTCGCCTTGCCAATCATCCAGAGACCCCAGTCCGATGCCCCACGACAATCTTGACCGCGTCATCGCCCTTGCCGGCATCTATCAGGCCGCCAACTGCGTGATGCAGATCGCCCGCCACGGCAGCGCCGACACCGACAAGATGGAACCCTGCATCCACAGCCTCTTTCAGGTCGATGCGGAGACTGTCGATGCCGTCTTCGGCGAACCGGGCGCGGTCGCCAGCGGCGCCCGTCAGATCATCGCCCAACTGACCGGTCAGCCCGAACGCAACCTGGAACTGACGCGCTATGTGGTGCTGCTGATGCGGCTGGAGCGCAGCCTCGCCAAGCGCCCCGACCTGCTGGCGCGCATCGGCGCAGGCATTGATGCCGCGCTGACCAAGCGCGAACACTTCGCCCTGCTGCACCCCAACATCCTGGCTCACTTCGCCGACCTCTACAGCGAGACCTTGAGCAAACTGGAACCACGCATCCTCGTTCAGGGCGAATCGCTGCATCTGCGCAATCCGGACAACCAGAACCGCATCCGTGCCCTACTGCTCGCCGGTGTCCGCGCCGCCATGCTGTGGCGTCAGATCGGCGGCAACCGCTGGCAGATCCTGTTCAAGAACAAACTGATCCTGGCGGATGCACGGCGTTATGTCAGCGATCCGCATCCGCGCGGCTGACAGGCTGCGCAGCATTTTGAGCCGCAAAGGCGCCAGGGACGCAAAGACAAACGGGATGTGGCTGTTCCGTTGTGCGTCACCCGTCGGCTACCCTTCTCCGCCAGGATCAGATTCTGAACGCCTTTGCGTTCTTTGCGCCCTTTGCGGTTCAACTGCTTTTTCAGGTTGATTGTCGCGAATCCGACAGCCAACCCGGCAACCCCTGCCACACGCAGACAAACCTCCCAAACCAAACGTGGTCTCGACTCATCCTCATCGAACCGACAGCATCGCAAGTAAATTACTAAAACAACGGCTTACGCCACACCACCGACCGCCATCTGACGACTGCCAACTGACGACCATAAACTGGCATGCCCTCTGCTTAAAAACCCCATAGCGACCGCCCCGAGAGTTTCCATGAAACAGAAAGACATCTCCGCCCTGCTCGACGAGCCGGCCTGCGCGCACAATCAAAAGGCCAAATCCGGTTGCGCCAAACCCAAACCGGGGGCGACGGCGGGCGGTTGTGCCTTCGATGGGGCGCAGATCGCGCTGCTGCCGATTGCCGATGTCGCTCATATCGTCCACGGCTCCATCGCCTGCGCCGGTAACTCCTGGGACAACCGGGGCACCCGCTCCACCGGCCCGACGCTCTATAAGATCGGCATGACGACCGATCTGACCGAGCAGGACATCATCATGGGGCGCGGCGAAAAGCGGCTCTTCCATTCGATCAAGCAGGCCATCGACAGCTATCAGCCGGCGGCGGTCTTCGTCTACAACACCTGCGTCCCCGCACTGACCGGCGACGACATCGGCGCGGTCTGCAAAGAAGCGCAGCAGCGCTGGGGCACACCGGTGGTGCCGGTCGATGCCGCCGGATTCTATGGCACCAAGAACCTCGGCAACCGCATCGCAGGCGAGTCGATGGTCAAGTATGTCTGCGGCGGTCGCGAGCCCGATCCTATTCCCGACGGCATCGAAAGGGACGGCTTCAAGGTCCACGACATCTGTCTGGTCGGCGAGTACAACATCGCCGGTGAACTCTGGCGCGTGCTGCCACTCTTCGACGAGCTGGGTCTGCGCGTACTCTGCACCCTCTCGGGCGATGCCCGCTTCCGCGAGGTGCAGACCATGCACCGCTCGGAGATCAACATGATGGTCTGCTCCAAGGCCATGATCAATGTCGCCCGCAAGCTCAAGGAAGCGTTCGGCACGCCCTGGTTCGAGGGCAGTTTCTATGGGGTCGCGGATGTCTCCCAGGCGCTGCGCGACTTCGCCCGGATCATTGACGACCCGGACCTGACCGTGCGCACCGAGGCGCTGATCGCCCGCGAGGAGGCCAGGAGTCACGCCGCGCTGGAGCCGTGGCGCGAGCGTCTGCGCGGACGCAAGGTGCTGCTCTATACCGGCGGGGTCAAATCCTGGTCCATCGTGTCGGCGCTTCAGGATCTGGGCATGACCGTGGTCGCCACCGGCACCCGCAAATCGACCGAGGAAGACAAGGCGCGCATCCGCGAACTCATGGGCGAGGACGCCATCATGCTGAACGAGGGCAACCCGCGCACCCTGATCGACATGGTTCGCGACAATGGGGTCGATGTGCTGATCGCCGGGGGACGCAATCTCTACACGGCACTCAAGGCGCGAATCCCCTTTCTCGACATCAATCAGGAGCGCGAATTCGGCTATGCCGGCTATGCCGGCATGGAAGAACTGGCACGCCAGCTCTGTCTGACCATCGAGAATCCGATCTGGGAAGCGGTGCGCCGTCCGGCACCCTGGGTCAGACCGATTTCTGTCCCCAATGAAATGAAAGCCATTCATCAGACAGGATTAACAGGATGAACAGGATTAAAAACAAGCGGCTAAAAAATCCTGTCAATCCTGTTAATCCTGTCAAAAGCAATAGACCGATTGCCGTGGAGACCCGTCATGCCTGAGATCGTCAAGCGCAAAAAGGCCCTCTCGGTCAGTCCGCTCAAGGCCAGTTCGACCGTGGGTGCGGCACTTGCCTTTCTCGGCTTCAACCGCGCCATTCCCATGCTGCACGGCTCGCAGGGATGCAGCGCCTTCGGCAAGATCCTCTTCGTCCGCCACTTTCGCGAACCCATTCCGCTCCAGACCACAGCCATCGATCAGGTCAGCGCCATCATGGGCAGCCAGGAAATGGTGGTCGAAGGTCTGAAGACGATCTGTGAGAAGAACGCGCCCGATCTGATCGGCGTACCGACCACGGGTCTGACGGAAACGCAGGGCGCCGACATCCAAATGGCGGTGCGGGCCTTTCGCCAGACCTGCCCGCAGTTCGACGCCATCCCGGTGGTCGCCGTCTCGACCCCGGATTTCACCGGATCCATGGAGTCAGGTTACGCCGAAGCGACCCGCGCCATCATCGAAGCCCTGGTACCGACTGCCCAAGAGGCGGGCACGCAGCCTGGTCGCCGTCGTCGGCAGGTCAATGTGCTGGCCGGTTCGTTCCTGACGCCCGGCGATCTGGAGCATCTGAAAGACCTGATCGAACTCTTCGGCCTTCGCCCGGTGGTTCTGCCCGACCTCTCCGATTCGCTCGACGGACATTTGCCCGAGACCGATTACAGCCCGCTGACCATCGGCGGCGCACTGGTCAGCGAACTGGCGACGCTCGGCGATGCACTGGCGACGCTGGTGATCGGTGCCTCAATGGACGCCCCGGCTGATGCGCTCAAGTCGCGTACCGGCGTGCCCGATCATCGCTTCAATCATTTGATGGGCCTGGATGCGGTCGATCGCCTGATCGCAACCCTGGCCGACATCGCCGCCGTCCCGGTACCGGCCAAGATCGAACGCCAGCGCGCCCAGCTTCAGGACGCCATGGTGGATTGTCACTTCATGCTGGGAATGTCGCGTTTTGCCATCGCCGCCGATCCCGATCTGCTGGTCGGTCTGACGCAAATGCTGGCCGGACTCGGTGCCGAAACCGTTGCTGCTGTCAGCCCGATCAACGCGCCCGTGCTGGCGCAGGCCGTCTGCGAAGAGGTCAAGATCGGCGATCTGGAAGACCTGGAACTCGCCGCCCGTGCCAGGGGCGCCGAGGTGCTCATCACCAACTCGCACGGCGCCCAGACCAGCCAGCGACTCGGCATTCCGCTGCTGCGCGCCGGCTTTCCGCAATACGATCTGGTCGGCGGCTATCAGCGCACCTGGATCGGCTACCAGGGGACGCGAGCGACCCTGTTCGATCTGGCTAACCTTATCCTGACCCAGGAAAAGGGCGAGATCCATCCCTATCGGTCGCCGCTCAAACAGTGGCCGGCCAACGAGCGCACCGGGGATATCAAACACGCGGCGTAGGATGGGTAGAGCGCAGCGAAACCCATCATCAGGACGAGTAATCACTTATGACCGTGGAACGACGCCTGAGAATCCTGAACTGTTGCAGCGAGACAAAACAGATGGACACCGCCGTCAACGTGGCCTTTGCCACCTCTGATCGCAAAGTGATCGACCAGCATTTTGGCGCGGCGGAATCCTTCGCCATCTATGCCATTGACCGGAATACGGCCAGTCTGATCGAGGTCGTCCAGTTCGGGCCGCTCGACATGGACGGCAACGAGAGCAAGCTGACGGCCAAGATCGATGCGCTGGAGGGTTGTGTCGCCGTTTACTGCCAGGCTATCGGTGCCTCAGCGGTCAACCAGCTGCGTGCGCGGTGGATTCAGCCCATCAAAGTCGCAGCGGACACATCCATCACTCAAACGATTCGCGCACTGCAAACCGAACTGCGCGAAGGCCCGAACGCCTGGCTCGCCCGCGCCATTGAGAATCGACAGGCCGGACGCGCAAGCCGTTTCGATGCGATGGAAGCCGAAGGATGGGACGAATGAGCTGATCAAGTCTTTTCGACAGGATTAAACCGCGTCCAGTGCGACATGCGTCATTTTCATTTTGTGTTTAGCTTTGGCGATGTCGTCGATCTCAGTGGAGACGCGGTTTAAAATTTATATTTTTAATATCTTAAACCGCGCCCGCGCGAACGGTCGTCGATTCTGCCAAAGCCGACTCAATCCCCAACGGTCACATACCGCACTGGGCGCGGTTTAACAGGATTTTTAAACGCTTGTTTTTCGAAGTTTTAATCCTGTCAATCCTGTTAATCCTGTCTATTTTTAAAGAGGTCATGACCATGTCTGAAACACTCGAACCGATCATTGAAAACGAAGGCTTGCTAAAAAGCGATTTCGTGATCGAAATGGTGCGCCAGATGCGCGCCATCGATCCCTATGGCGCCTACGACTCGCTCTCCACGACCGAGATCCTGGAGCCTTTCGTTCTGACCAAGGAGAAGAAGCGCGAGATCCCCATCATCGGCGACCCGGACGAACTCGTCATCGCGCGGGTCAAGGTCTTCTATAACGCCATTTCCGCCATGATCGAGGCCGAATGCGGGCTGATGGCCGTGCCTCTGGTCAACTTGACCCACGAAGGCTTTGGCCGGGCGATCATCACCGTCGGCAAGCTGGTGGTCATGGACCGCACCCTGCGCGATGTCCATCGTTTCGGCTTTCCGAGTCTGTCCAAGATGAAGGACGAGGCCGACAAGATCCTCTCCGTCGCCCTGGAACTCATCGGCACCCATTCCAAAGTGGCGGGACTCTGAGCCAATGACCGACGACGAACTCAAGACACTCGAAAAGGCGGTCAGCAAGGCCAAGCGGATCGCGAGCGAAAGGGCCAGCGAACTGCACGATCTGGTCGAAGATCGCCTGCCCGCCGCCTATGAAGAAATCCCCGGTATCGCCCAGGCGACCTATGACGCCTGTGTGGCCTGGGCCGAGGCCAGCGCCCGGCTCAGGGAAGCGCAGGCTGCACTTGGGTGATTTCCTGAAAAATCCATGCCTGATATTCGCCTCGAACAGGCAGGATTAACAGGATTTTCAACTATTTGTTTTCAATCCTGTTAATCCTGTCCATTGACGACATTTCAGGCAGGCAGAGATTTTCCTGGAAAACGCCCTGACCACTCACCACTCACCACTCACCACTCAAATTTTCGGAGACCGAATCATGTCCGTCATCACCGGCATCACCCGGGGCGGCGTCGAATGGACGCCCGCCTTTGTCGTCGCGCTCAACCAGAACGTCTGCATCGGCTGCGGGCGCTGTTACAAGGTCTGTCCGCGCGATGTTTTCGAGTTGATTGATCGTGACGATCTCGATCTCGACGACATGGAAAGCGGCGATGACGATTTCGACGAAGCGCCCGGCATGGTCATGAATCTCAAGGATCTGCTCGACTGCATCGGCTGTCAGGCCTGCTCGCGCGTCTGTCCCAAGAACTGTCTGTCGCATGAAGCGCAGGCGATTGCGGCATAAGGGCGCGTCGATTCTGACCTGCCGGCAATCCCGGGCCAGCGATCAAGTCCTGCGGCGGGACTGACAGGACTCTCTATCGCTGGCGATGCAAACGATTCATCGCCACTTGAAACTTCGCCGCGACGAGATCAGGCAGAACGGATTCGGCGTCGGTCAGAAGGTCGCGGATCTGCGTGTCCTCCTCACGTGAGGGGCGGCCCAGCACGTAACCCGTGACCTGGGTGCGATCACCCGGATGGTCGATGCCGATCCGCAGACGCCAGAAATCGCGCGTCCCCAGCATGGCAATGGTGTCACGCAGACCATTGTGGCCGGCATGCCCGCCACCCTGCTTCAGACGCAGGGTACCGACCGGCAGATCCAGTTCGTCATGCGCAACCAGAATCTGTTCAGGGGAAATGGCGAAATAGCGCATCACAGCCGCCACGGACTGGCCGCTACGATTCATGTAAGTGGAAGGCTTGAGCAGGCGCAGATCGGCCCCGGCCAAGGAGACGCGGCAGAGTTCGCCGTGAAACTTCGGCTCGGCGCGAAAGGATTCGCGGCAGGCACTGGCGATGGCATCGACGAACCAGAAACCGACATTGTGACGGGTCGCTTCGTATTGCGCCCCCGGGTTTCCCAAGCCGACGACCAGGCGGATACCGGCATCGCTCATCGTAAAAGACCCATCATGGCGGAATGGGAGCAGACTGGTGCAGCCGTGCAGATGTTCCGAGACCGTCTGATCATTATCGTTGTCGTTGTCGTAATCGAAGATTCGCAAGCCAACGACAACGACAACGAAGGGCTCGGGATTTCTTAAGGTGCTGCACCAGATGCCCGCGCAGCCTCACGCTCCAAACTGGCGAGTTAGGCCGTTGCGCCCTCTTCCGCCTCGTCGCTGCCGCCGCGCGCCGCATGGACGGTGACGATGGGCAGGTCGGCGTCGGGGGCATGAGCGAACTCAACGCCAGCCGGCAGTTGAATCTCGGACAGATGAATACTGTCGCCAATCTCCATGGCCGCCATTTCGACCGCGATGAACTCAGGCAGATCCTTCGGCAGACAGGTGATCTCGATTTCAGTAATGTGATGCGAGAGCTGACCGCCAAGCTTCACGCCTTTGCAGGTCGTCTCATTGACGAAGTGCAGGGGCACCACCATCCGCAGCTTCTCATCCTGCGAGACCCGCATGAAATCGACATGCAGCACGAAGGGCTTGGCCGGATGCCGCTGCATGTCCTTCAGAACGACGGTCGTGGTCTCGTCGCCAATCTTGAGATTGAGCACATGCGAATAGAAGGCTTCGTGCTCCAGATGCTTGAGCAGCTCATTGTGAGAGACGGTCAGCATTTCAGGTTCACGATGGGCGCCATACACGATAGCCGGCACCAGACCCGTGCGACGCAGGCGGCGGCTCGCACCCTTTCCTGTCGTCGCGCGCGGCTGCGCAATCACGTCGAAATTCACACTCATGTCGTTCTCCAGTCTAATGAAACGAAAAGCGCCGAAATCCCGCGACCAGGATCCCGACGCCCGCACAGTGACGCGCACAGGCGCGCCGATTTAAGCGATGACACCTACTCCACGAACAGCGAGCTGACCGACTCTTCGTTCGAGATGCGCCGCATGGTTTCGGCCAGGAGCTCGCCGATGCTCAACTGACGGATCTTGCCGCAGGCCTTCGCCTCCGGACGCAGAGGAATGGTGTTGGTGACGACCAGTTCGTCGAGTTGCGAGGCGGCGATGTTAGCGACCGCCGGCCCGGACAGCACCGGATGGGTGCAATAGGCGACCACCATCCGCGCGCCATGCTCTTTCAGCGCCTCGGCGGCGCGGCAGAGCGTACCGGCGGTATCGACCAGGTCATCAACGAGGACGCAGGAACGCCCGCGCACATCGCCGATGATGTTCATCACCTTGGCTTCGTTGGCCCGGGGACGGCGCTTGTCGATGATGGCGAGATCCGCATCGTCGAGCAGCTTGGCCAGCGCCCGGGCACGCACCACGCCGCCCACATCGGGCGAGACCACCATCAGATCGTCATACTTGCGTCGCCAGACATCCCCCAGCAGGATCGGCGAGGCATAGACGTTATCGACCGGGATGTCAAAGAAGCCCTGGATCTGGTCGGCATGCAGATCGACGGTCAGCATGCGATCAGCCCCCGACTGCCCGATCATCTTCGCAACCAGCCGGGCCGTGATGGGCACCCGCGCCGAGCGCGGACGGCGATCCTGTCGGGCATAGCCGTAATAGGGGACGACGGCAGTGATCCGCTTGGCCGAGGCCCAGCGCAGGGCATCGATCATCACCAGGAGTTCCATCAGGTTGTCGTTGGTGGGCGCGCCAGTGGGCTGGACCACGAAGACATCGCGGCCACGCACGTTCTCCTGGATCTCGGCCATGACTTCGCCATCGCTGAACTGACCGACAACGGCCTTGCCGAGCGGAACATTCAGGTGGCCGGCGATTTCCGTTGAGAGATCCGGGTTGGCATTGCCGGAAAAGACCATCAATTGGCTGGCAGGCACGGGCGTTTTCCTGTCTGCGCGATCACGGGGTCGGTCGCGAGGTCATCATAGAAGTTGGCTGGGGCGCCAGGATTCGAACCTGGGGATGCCGGGATCAAAACCCGGTGCCTTACCGCTTGGCTACGCCCCATTAAAGAGTGGGTGCTGATCTTAATTCTGGATGCGTCATGGCGTCATGACGATGTCGGGGTCTTTAACCCGTCGCAACAGCCTGATCGAGACGATCAAGCACAGGCGAGCGGTTCAGCCCCTGCGCAACGAATCCGCGCATCTGCGCAGGAATCTGCCGACAGGCCGCCAGTGCACTGTCGCGGTCAGCGAAGACCGCAAAGACACAGGCCCCGGTCCCGGTCAAACGACCGCCTCCCCATGCGGAGAGACAATCGAGCGCGGCGGCAACCTCAGGATAGTCACGACGCACCACGGGGAGACAGTCATTGCGGACATCCCCGCCCAGAAAGTCGGCTAGTGTGATGAGTTCGGAATCCCGTGTCAATTGCGGATGCGTAAAAACCGCCCGGGTCGGCACCGCACAGGGCGGTGTCAGCACCAGATACCAGGGCTGCGGCAGCTCGACCGGCGTCAGCCGCTCGCCCACGCCCTCGCCCCAGGCGGCGCGACCACGCACAAAGACCGGGACATCGGCGCCGAGCGGCAGCGCAATCGCGGACAGCGCGTCTTCATCGAGCCCGGTCCCCCAGAGTTGATTCAGCGCCACCAGGGTGGTCGCGGCATCGGAGCTGCCACCGCCCAGCCCGCCGCCCATCGGCAGTCTTTTTTCGCAGCGGATGTCGGCGCCGAGCGTGCAGCCGGTCGCCTGCTGAAGCGCACGGGCCGCACGCACCGTCAGATCCTCGTCCTCGGCGACCCCGGCGACCGCGTTGAGACGCCGGATCCGGCCATCCTCGCGCAGGTCGAACCAGAGACGGTCACAGCGATCAATGAACTGAAAGACCGTCTGCAACAGATGGTAGCCATCGGCACGGCGACCGACGACACGCAGCGTCAGATTGAGCTTGGCCGGCGCCGGCCAGGCCAGCCCTGCATCCATCATGCTCGGTTCACTCGTCATTTCACGCCATCCTTCGGTTTTGCCTGCTGACCGGCTGCATTGGGATCGACATCGGTCTTCGAGAGCCGATAGCGCCCGATCACCGCCTGGAGATAGTCATTCTCGGGGTGCGCCTTCATCGCCGCATCCCAGACCGACCAGGCTTCCGTCCGCCGCTCCATCGCCCACAGGACTTCACCCAGATGGGCGGCGATTTCGCCATCGTCCAGTTTATCCAGGGCGCGCCGCAGATAATCGTGCGCCTTCTCATAATCTCCCAACCGGTAATAGACCCAACCCATGCTGTCGAGGATCGCTGGCTCGTCCGGCTTGAGCGCGTAAGCCTTCTCGATATAACCGCGCGCCTCATGATAACGGTTGGTCCGATCAGCCAGCGTATAACCGAGGGCGTTCAAGGCATCGGCATGTTCCGGCTCGGCCTTGAGGATGCGCCGGAAATCACGTTCGGCGAGTTGGATCTGATCGCGTTTGACCGCGTGAAGCGCACGCGCATAGAGCAGATTCAGATCATCCGGATAGGCCGCCAGCGCCGCATCGTAGACCGCCATCGACTCGTCCGCCCGCCCGACCTCATCGAGGATCTCGGCCTCCACCAGATAGAGCGCAATGGCATTGTCGGGCACATCGTCGCGCAGCCTCTGGATGATCTCGCGCGCCTGTGCGATCTCACCGGACCTGGCGCGCAGCAGCGCGAGACGGATCTGGGCATCGGCTGCATTGGCGCCATCGACCTTGCCGTACCAGTCGATCGCATCCTGGACATTCTCCGCGCGCTCCGCTGTCTGAGCGAGATAGAAGGCCGCATCGCCCCGACGCTCACCGCTGTCATAGAGCCGTGTGAAAGCCGTCCGCGCACCATCCAGGTCATTGAGCTGAAGCGACAGGAGGCCAACCGCGAAGAGTGCATCCGGGTCATTTGGATGATTCAACAGCAGTCGCCCGAAGACCTCGCGTGCGGTAGTGAACTCCTGTTCATCGACCAGAAACTGACCGTAGAGCATATGCAGACTCTGATCGCCCGGACTCTGACTGACGAACGCTTCGAGCAACGCCCGCGCCTCAGCCCGTTTGTTTTCTGACAGCAGCAGCTTCACCAGAAAGAGACGCGGCTGATTCCAGTCCGGGCGCAGCTCCAGCGCACGCCTCGCCGCCCGCTCGGCGATTTCCAGCCGCGCGGCGCTCGCCGCCACCAGCGCCAGCGACTGCTGCGCATCGGCGCTCTCGGGAAAGCGACTGATCAGAGCCTGCATGAGCGCCACCCGCTGATCCGGGTTCGGCACCCGCGCGACGATGGCAGCAGACTGTGCATAGACCGATTCCGCCGCGCCCGCCGAGAGTTCCACCAGACGCGCCAGATGCGTCAGCGCCCCCTCCCGATCCTCCGCCTTGATGCGCAGAAAGGCCGCCACCTGATGGGCTGACGGCGCGTCGGGCGCGAGTTCCAGCCAGAAATTCACACCCTCTGCGGCGGCCTGATCGTCATTGCTGCTCACCGCAGCGCGCAGCGCCAGCTCGGCCATCAGCGGTGAGCGGGTGAGCCGGGCGGCCTGGAGATAGTTGACGAAGGCGGTGGCCATATCACCCCGCCGACCGGCGATCTCGGCGACCAGAATCGCGTAGACCTGATCGGCGTCGAGACCTGTGACAGCCGCTACATCGCTGGCGGCGGCATCGGCCATCGCTACAGGCATTGATGCGGGCGGTGCCGGATCGGCGAGCGCCAGCGCCGGATCAGGACGAGGCAGCAGCAGAATGGCGGCGAGCCCCGCCGAAAACAGGCGCGAGGTGAGACATGTCATGAGTGTGAATCCCGCTAAAAATCCTTCGGAGCCAGCCTTCAATCTGAGATTCCAGTCCAGTGAAGCGGTTCCGTGAAAAATTGCTGCCATTATGCCGTTTTGTATCGGCAGAATGCGCGACTAAATCGCGTGGTTCGACCCGGCACCACGCGCCTGAGACCCACGTGAACACCGTCCAGCGTCAATCCCTTCCCGCGACGCCATCATCAGCGGCCTGGATTTGCTGGCACTCGGCGAACCCCAGATCCTCCGACCAGATCAAGACCGCCTGTCAGGCCGCAACCGACTGCACGGCGACCGGCAAGCTCTTGGGCCGACTCTTCCAACTTACGAACCATCCAGACCGCTACCACGAGGCGCTTTTCGCGCATCGATTGACAAATATCAATCCGCCACCACCGCGTCTAGGCGGCCTCATGGTAAATTCTCAATGCTGATCATTGCATCAGCCAAATAACCAAACAGAAAAATAATCAGGGGGACACATCTCATGCGCATCAACAGACCCGCCATTTCCATCGGCGTTACCCTGGTCCTGGTCCTGGTCCTGGCCCTGTCGCCAGCCGCGCAAGCGACCAATGGCTACCTGTCACACGGTTATGGCACCAAAAGCAAAAGCATGGCCGGAGCCGGCGCCGCGCTACCTCAGGACGCCATGATCTCCAGCTCAAACGTCGCGGGTATGGTCTGGCTGGAGCAACGCATGGATCTTGGTGTCTCGCTCTTCGCACCCAGCCGCGAATACACACAAAATGAAACGACCAATCTGATGAACTCTGGCCCAGCGATGCCGTTCGGCAGCCGCTCGGACTTCACCGGGACGGTCGAAAGCGAAAACGATTTATTTCTTATCCCGCATTTTGGCTATAACCACCCGCTCGACGACATCAGCGCGGTCGGCGTCGCCCTGTATGGGAATGGCGGCATGAACACCAGCTACCATCGTCGCGATACCGCCTTCGAGATGGGCACCTACGGCGCCGGCACCACGGGGGTGGATCTGGCGCAACTGGCCCTGAATCTCAATTATTCGCGCAAACTCAACAGCGATTTCTCAGTGGGTGCGGGTCTCCTCCTGGCCTACCAGATGTTCGAGGCCGAGGGCCTGGCATCATTTGGCATGCTGGCGGCTGACGGCAACCCGGACAACCTCTCTAATCGGGGAACTGATGGCGTGTTCGGCTGGGGACTCCAGATCGGCGCACTCTGGCGGATCAGTGATCAACTTTCGCTCGGTGCCGCCTATCAGAGTCAGGTGGACTTCGATCGGTTTGACCGTTATTCCGATCTCTTCGCCGAGGGCGGCGATCTCGACGCGCCCGCGTTCGCCAATCTGGGCCTGGCCTTCAAGGCCACGCCAACACTCACCTTGGCAGTCGATGTGCAGCACATCTGGTATAGCGATGTCGATGCACTCGGCAACAGCATGACCACCAGCCTTCAGTTGTGCATGCAAGGCCAAACCGCCTACTGCCTGGGTGGAAGTAAAGGCGTCGGCTTCGGCTGGCGCGACATGACTGTCTATAAATTCGGCGCGCAATGGGAGATGCGACCAGACTGGACCCTGCGCGCGGGCTACAGCTACGGCAAGCAGCCAATCCCAGCAGAAGGCGTTCTCTTCAATGTCATCGCGCCAGCCCTGATCGAGCATCATTTCACGATGGGACTCACCAAGGCGCTGAATCAACGCAGCGAGATCAGTGTCGCGGCCATGTATGCGCCGCAGAAGGATCTTGATTGCGGTTGCTCACTCCCCTTCTCGGGCGGACCGGAGTCCATCAATATCGCGATGGATCAATGGGAGCTTGAGCTCAGTTTCGGCCTGAAATTCTAATCGCACATGCCTGCTCGGCGCCGAGACCCGCCGCAGACAGGCAGGAGCAGAGACATGCCGTGAGTGCGAACCCCGCTAAAGACCCTTCGGCAACGGCCTTCAGCCTGAGCGTTCAGTCCGGCGAAGCGGTTCCGCGAAAAAATTGTTACCATTGTGCCGTTTTGTATCGGCAGAATGCGCGACTCAATCGTCATGTGGTTTGTCTCCGACACCACGCGACCGCGCACCGCGACCCACGCGGACACCGTCCAATCAGCCAATGTCGGCCAACACAACCGCTGAAACCAACCATATGAAGCTGCTTGCACTTGGACTCAACCACAAGACCGCCCCGATCGACATCCGCGAACGCATCGCTTTCGGTCCTGACATCATCGCCGGCGCGCTGCGCGACCTGACCGGCTGTCAAGGCGTTTGCGAGGGCGTGGTCGTTTCCACCTGCAACCGGACCGAACTCTATTGCGCGGTCCAGGAAGGTGCGGAAGAGATCATTCGCCGCTGGCTCAGCGGCTTTCATGGCATCGAGCACGAGCGCGTCAATCCCTTTCTCTATGCCCATGCCGACCGCGACGCCGTCATTCATCTGCTGCGCGTCGCCAGCGGCCTGGATTCGCTGGTGCTCGGCGAGCCGCAGATTCTCGGTCAGGTCAAGACCGCCTATCAGACCGCGACCGACTGCACCGCGACCGGCAAGCTCCTGGGTCGGCTCTTCCAGCACGCCTTCTCGGTCGCCAAGACCGTTCGCACCGAGACCGCCATCGGCTCCAGCCCGGTCTCGGTCGCCTTCGCCGCCGTCAATCTGGCGCGCCAGATCTTCAGCGACCTCTCCGAACAGACCGCGCTCCTGATCGGCGCCGGCGAGACCATCGAACTGGCCGCCCGCCATCTGCACCACAACGGCGTCGGACGCATCATCGTCGCCAACCGCACCGTCGAGCGCGCCCATGACCTCGCCGCCCAGTTCGACGGCTTCGCCATCTCGCTCACCGAAATCGCCAATCATCTGCCCGAGGCCGACATCGTCATCGCCTCCACCGCCAGCCCGCTGCCGGTACTCGGCAAGGGCACCGTGGAACGCGCGCTCAAAAAGCGCAAGCATCGCCCCATCTTCATGGTCGATATCGCCGTCCCGCGCGACATCGAGCCCGAGGTGGGCGAACTCGCCGATGTCTATCTCTACACCATCGACGATCTGCAAGGGGTCATCGACGAGGGTCTGCGCTCGCGTCAGGCCGCCGCCGCGCAGGCCGAAGAGATCATCGACTTCCACGCCAGCGAATTCATGGCCTGGCTGCGCTCGCTCGATGCGGCAGGGCTGATCCAGGATTACCGCCGCCGGGGCGAAGAACTGCGCGATGAGGTGCTCGCCCGCGCGCAGCGTCAGCTCGAAGCCGGCAAATCGCCAGCCGAAGTGCTGAATTTCCTCGCCCACACCCTGACCAACAAACTGCTGCACGCCCCCAGCTCACGTCTGCGTCAGGCCGCGCGCGAGGGCGAGGCCGAGATCCTGGAAGCCGCGAACGAATTGTTCCAGCTCGACCCGACCCGCGCCCAGATCGACTGATGAATCCATCCATCCGGGGCAAGCTGGAACGCATCACTGAGCGCTTCAGCGAGATCATGGCACTGCTGGCCGAGGCCGAGATCCAGGCCGATCAGAACCGCTTTCGCGATCTGGGGCGAGAGTACGCCCAGCTCGAACCGCTCATACGCTGCTATGAGCAGTATCTGGCGGTCGAGCGCGACATGGCAGCCGCCGAGGAGATGCTCGGCGACCCGGAAATGGCCGCGCTGGCGAAAGACGAACTCGCCGCGGCCCAGGCGCGCCGCGCCGCGCTGGAGCCGGAACTGCAACGTCTGCTGGTACCGCCGGATCCCAACGACCAGCGCAACATCTTTCTGGAGGTTCGCGCCGGCACCGGCGGTGCCGAGGCCGCGCTCTTCGCTGGCGACCTGCTGCGCATGTATGTCCGTTATGCCGAACTGCTGGGCTGGCGCACCGAACAGGTCTCAGCCAGCGAGGGCGAACTGGGCGGCTATAAAGAGGTCGTGGTACGCATCAGCGGCAGCGGCGTCTTCTCCCGGCTGAAATTCGAGCCGGGCGCGCATCGCGTCCAGCGCGTGCCCGAAACCGAATCGCAAGGGCGCGTCCACACCTCGGCCTGCACGGTCGCCGTGCTCCCCGAGGCCGATTCAATCGATGCCATCGACATCAACCCGAACGACCTGCGCATCGACACCTACCGTTCATCCGGTGCTGGCGGACAGCATGTCAACAAGACCGACTCGGCCATCCGCATCACCCATCTCCCCTCCGGGATCGTGGTCGAATGTCAGGAAGAGCGTTCGCAGCACAAAAACCGCGCCCGCGCCATGTCGCTGCTGCACGCCAAACTGCTCTCCGGCGCCCGCGAAACACAGGCGTCCGAGCAATCCGAGTCGCGCAAATTACAGGTCGGCAGCGGCGATCGTTCGGAACGCATCCGCACCTACAACTTCCCGCAGAACCGGCTCACCGATCACCGCATCAATCTCACCCTCTACAAGCTCGACGAGATCATGGCCGGCCAGCTCGACCAGGTCATCGAACCCCTGCTGGCCGAATACCGCACCGAGCAACTGGCCGCGATGATGACCAGTTAGCAGGTGCAACTGCCAGATCCAACGCCGCGTTGAGCAGGCAGACCACTTCGCTGTAGAATGCACCCCCCGACGCCGCATCATGACTGCGGGTCGCCCCTTCACAGGCTGGCGTAGCTCAGTTGGCAGAGCAGCTGATTTGTAATCAGCAGGTCGTCGGTTCGAATCCGACCGCCAGCTCCAATCATAAAGAAAGTAAAGGGTTAGCCTTACCGGCTAACCCTTTTTCTTGCCTGAGTGCCTTCCGGGTAACGCTCGGGATCACAATCTGACAGCGTCTGGCATGTTTCCGACTGTGATGTCCCTTAGACTCTGTAGCCGCCATGCTTGAGCTGCCCTGCAAACTTCAACCCCCCTCACTCCGGCAAGCCCACATCGATCAGGCGCAGCCAACATGGCAACTTAAACGGACTGGCAAGCGCCGTTCAAACCTTGAATTGCCCAAGCTGCGTCTGGAGCTCAGCCGCCAGGCGAGCCAACTGTTCGCTTGCCTCGGCAATCTGACGGGAACCGTATGAGCTGCTGTCCACCGACTGGCTGATATTGGCGACGTTGCGGTTGATCTCTTCGGCGACCGCACTCTGTTCCTCAGCGGCACTGGCGATCTGGATGTTCATCTCATTGATGCGGGCAATGGCCCCACTGATCGCCTTCAACGAGGTTCCGGCGTGCGCCGCCTGGGTGACGGTCTCGGTGGATCGCGAACGGCTGAGGGCCATCGCGCCCACCGCATTGTCCGCTCCCGCCTGCAACCGTTCGATCATCTGCTGAATCTCTTTCGTGGAGGCTTCCGTTCGGGACGCCAGGACGCGAACCTCATCGGCCACCACTGCAAACCCCCGTCCCTGCTCGCCAGCACGGGCGGCTTCGATGGCGGCATTCAACGCCAGCAGATTCGTCTGCTCGGCAATCCCCCGAATCACATCCAGGACTTTGCCAATCGCCCCGCTGTCGGTTTCGAGCCGGTGGATGATCTCGCCCGCTTCCTCGATCTCGCGCACCAGCGACTCAATGGCGCTGATGGTTTGCTGAACCACATCGCTGCCACTGGCAGACTCCTGGTTGGCGATTTCCGCCGCACGGGCGGCGTCGTTGGCATGGCGCGCCACCTCCTGCACGGTGGCGGTCATCTCATGCATGGCCGTTGCCACCTGTTCGGTTTCCGCCCGTTGCCGCTGCATCTGACCGTCGCTGCTCTCACTGGTCGCGAACAATTCTTCCGCAGCGGCCGCCAGTTGCGCGGCCACTCCCGTCAACTGGCCAACCAGATCCTGGATCTTGCTCACGAAGGTATTGAAGGCGGCGGCGATATGGGCCATTTCGTCGCGACCCTCGACCGGCAGGCGGCGCGTCAGATCGCCCTGCCCGCTGGCGATGTCTTCGAGGGCTGCCACCGCTCCACGCAGCGGGGTGGCCAGACTCCGGCTCAAGACCAGAATCAGCGCCACCAGCAGGGCAAGACCAACCAGATTGATGAAAATGACCCGCTGGATCAGCGTATCGGTGTTTGCGAGGACGTTCTCCAACGGCAGCATCATGACCAGAGACCAGGCGCCGGGCGCATCGCCGAGAGGGATGGCCTCACTGACGATGAGGGTCTGTCCGGCATGGCGAGCGATCTCTCGCCGGGTCATGAATGCCTGTCCCTGGAGCACGGCATCCGTGAACCGGGGCAGATCCTCGCCGAAGGTATCGGATTCGGTATCGCGCAGATTCAGACCCAGCCGGGCCGGATCCGGGTGGGCGATGACGCCCCCCTGCTGCCCGAACAGTGCGGAAACGCCTTCAAAGGGTCGTATCTTGGCGATCTGTTCCTGGAGGTCTGACACCAGCAGATCCACGCCAACCACGCCGACGCTCCGGTCATCCTCAATGATCGGGATCACCAGCGAGGTGAGCAGTTTCTCCACCCCGCCCACCGCATATTTGTAAGGCTCCAGGATCACCGGGCGACGGCTGGTCTTCGCCAGCAGATAGTAATCGCCGGCGCCGGGGGTGTCGTAGTCCTTCAATGGCTCCGAGGCCGTCTTACCGCCATCCCGATACCAATATGGAATGAAGCGCCCGGTGGCGTCATGGCCGGCGGCGTTGACGAACTGCGCGTCCAGGCCGTCGAAGGCATTCGGCTCCCAAACCGTCCAGACACCGAGGATTTCGGTATGGTCGGCCAGATAACGGGCGAAAACCTGATTGATGAAATCCCGGCGCTGATCGGGCTGAATCCGGTTGCGGGTGTGGAGCACAGTCGCCAGCGCGCGGACGCTCGCCAGATCCTGCAACAGATCTCCCACGATCTGCTCACCCTGCGCACGCGCCAACTGGCGGGTGGCCGAAATTGCTTCCTGCGTGGTCGCCTCCCGCACCATCCCGCGCGCGAAAAGCGTCGTCCCCAACAACACCAGCACTGACATGGGAACAAGCGTAAACAGCAGTTTACGTGTCATGGAAAGTCGATTGAGCATGGCCGACTCCTGAATGCAGGGACATCCAACGCTAAAACAGCAATGAAAAACACCGGTCGAATCAGATCAATGGCGCTGCGCATGCCGGACGAACGACCATCCGTCCGGCTCGCGACCTCAACAGGCATGCCCCCGGCATTTTGAGGGCGGGGCTTCAAGATTCCAGCCCCGGAGATTTGGATTGTCGGCTCCTCAACCCCGCTCATCAAGGTAGGAGAAAAATTTTCGGTCTTCGCTGAGGATGTGCCGGGCGACCACGTCCTGGGCCAGAAACTGAAAGAGTTCGCCGATGCCAAGCATGCCGTCATGAAAGCGAGCGACCAGATCGACAGCCGTCTCGACAAGCTGACGATGGATGACGGCATGTTCAGATGCACCGGGGAAACCGGCGGCCTCAATGATCGTCTCCTCGTCCTGGAAATGCTGGGAAACGTCACGCACCAGGAGATCGATCAGCATCGCCACCTCATCCTTTGAATGATCGGAGAGGATGGCGGTCAGGAGCCGGTTGGCGATCTCAAACAATCCGCGATGGTGGGCGTCGATCAGCGGGTGTCCGCACTCGTAGGCGGAGTGCCAGTGCAGGTGGACGAAATTGGCCGAGACAGCCAGGTCGGCCGGCTGCGAACTGCTGGCCACGAAGACGACCGCATCGCGTCCGACATCCTTCGCCTGATACATCGCCTTGTCGGCACGCTTGAGGATCGCCTCCTGATCAGCGCCCCGGTCGAACAGGGCGCCGCCGATGCTTGCCGTGCAGCGATGCTCAACGATGGCATCGGCTTCGCCATCGTGCGTCACCGTCAGAATATAAGGGCGAGCCAGTGCGAAACGAATCTTTTCGGCGATCATCCTCGCCTGCCCCCCGGCGACCGCTTCGTCCGCACTGAGACCATTGAGCACAACCACGAATTCATCGCCGCCGAGACGCGCGACCGTATCGACCTCGCGCACGGTCGTGCTGAGTCGGCGAGCGACTTCGATGAGCAGCAGATCGCCCACCGCATGCCCATGCTCATCGTTGAGCGGCTTGAAGTTGTCGAGATCAAGCAGCATCAGCGCACCACCAAGACCGCTCCGCTTGCTGCTGGTCAGAGCCAGCGTGAGCCGGTCATGCAGCAAGCGCCGATTGGGCAGCCCGGTCAGGGCATCGTGGTAAGCGACCTGCTCCAGTTGTTCCTGCGCCACGCGATAGTCGTATTCCAGGCGCTGCGCATTCATCACCTTCTGGCTCAAGGCGATCAGAATGAAGCTCATGATGATGAGCAGAAACAACAGGTTTTGAGACAGTGGAAGCGTCGCGATGCCCGCCGTCAGTGTCTCTGCCGAGGTCCAGACCAATCCGACGCGGACAACATTCGACACGATCAAAACGATCCAGACAGCGGCCTGCAACCAATCCCCGGAACCGAAATAAGCAGGTCGTCGGGTCAGCAGCAGCCAGGCCAGCCAACACTCCAGAAACCCCCAATAAATCGACAGGATCAGGAAGCGGATACTGAGGCTGGGGACGTGATACGAGAAATAGAGGATCAGACCGATGAAAGACAGCGAGACGATGATCTCCCAGCCGAAACGGAGCGGGACACCGCGAAACAGATGGGTTCCCCGAACATAGAGCATCAGTTCGAGGAGCATGGCGTAATTCGGCAGAATGATCGTGAGCCAAGGCGGAAACTGATCGCGCGGAAGCAGCAGCAGTGTCAGTGCGGCCGTTCGGCACAGGGTTCCGGTCAGCCAGTAGCCAAAGCCCGGATAAGTGTGGCGTGTCCAGAAGACAACGGCCATGGCCAGATTCACCGCCAGCGAAACGGCCAGACCGGACTCAATAACGGTTCTGGTGTCCATGATCTCCTGGGGGAATCAGTGTTCCTGACAGCGAGCGTTGGGAAGCATCGGTGTTCATTGACAGGTTCAGGTGAAGGCAGCTCGGCAGGATATGCAGCGCCTTAGAAATTCCGGGGCCGTTGGTTGTCGGTTTGCGAATCTTCGACAACGACAACGACCAGAGACGGTTTCGGAACATCTGCACGGCTGCAATAGCCGTTTCCAGGAAGAGCCGAACCTGTCAGACACAGATGAGCTGAATACTATCAGCGACGCCCAGGCAAGGCGAATCGACGACCGCCGGATCAACTTTTCGCAATGCAAGCGAGCCTCGCGCCTGTCGGAACGACCGGAGATGCTATCGAAACGCCTTCTGTAAAACACCTGTCCGATACTTTTATGCTAACGCTGACTCACAAGCGCCAACACATGCACGCTCATTTCTGAGCGAGGGGGTATCTCCCAAAGCACGCAGGAAGATCCCGCGTGCGCCATTGATGTCACGATCCACGGTCAGGCCGCCGCTGGTGATGGTTTTCGCACCGCCGATCTGTTTGATCTCGCCGGTCCAACTGGCCGTTTTCGAGGTGTAGGCTTCGTTGACGCGAATCACGACCTTGCCAACCCGTTTGGCTGCCGCCTCCAGGCGCTGTCCGAAGCGGAAGAAGGCGTAACCGAGCATCGCCCGGACGGATTTCGCCCGGATCCTGCGCCTGGATTTCGCCGACATCGCTTGGGTCTCAAAGGTCGGCAGCAGGATCAGGTCGAAGCGGTCGAGCAGGAAGCGAATCGCCTGAAAGTGCAACTCGTCCACCAGATCACGGATCTTCCAGCGCAAGCGGTGCGCGGCCTTGCGGAGCCGGGCTTTCTGCCGACATTTGGCCTTGGCGATCTTCGCCAGCAGGCGATCCAGGTGATAGCAGAGACGGGCAATGCGGGCGAAATCGCCCTGACCGATCTTGAACGCCTGGTCTTCGGCAAAGCCGGTCAGAAAGGTGCGGATGCCCGGATCGAGCGCCACCACGCGACCTTGATTTTCGGTCTGGGTGACGGGCACACGAAAGGGGACGATCACGAACCATCGGCCATGCTCGCAGACCAGGCGCGAATCCCTTGCGTTGTCGGGGAAGTCCTCGGCGCGCTTGAGGCTCCCGGCAATCTTCGGGTAAATGCCCGCGTCCTTGAGGGCGGACGACGGGATGAAGCAGGATTGCTTCGGGTTCTTGCGCGAGCGGAAGCTCAGATCGAACGGCTCGCCGGTCTGCCGCCATTTGCGCACGCCATTCGAGAACGCCTTGTAGGCGTCCTCAACGGCGATCTTCTTGATCTGATAGGGGATCGGTCCGGCCCACTCCGGCAGGCTCGGCAGGACGATCTTCGCCGCTCCCATCCAATGTCCCGCCCGCTCGCCGGGCGGCAGATTGAGATGCTTGACGGTCTCGTTGTAGACGTATCTTGAGGTTCCGAGCCACTGCCGAAACAGGCTCTTCTGTGCCGTCGTCGGATACACGCGAATCCGCCTGGCCTTGATGACTTCGCCGCCCGTGCATTCGACACGCGAAGTGATGGAGGATGGCGAGTAGATCGGCGGTGAGTTCGGTTTCTTGGGATTGATCGACTGGCTGATCGAGAACCACGATCTCGCCGCCGTTGCGTTCGACCAGGAAGGCGATGAGGTCGAAGCCGAAGCGGGCGAGTCGGTCACGATGGGCAACCACAACCCGGAGCTTATCGCCGCGCAGGAGTCGTTCCAGTAAGGCGCGCAATCCTTTGCGCTTGAAGTTGAGTCCGCTGGCGATGTCCTGGACGACTTCCGCGTCGGGGTAGACGCGCCGCAAACGCTCGATTTGTCGCACGAGGTCGGAGCAAAGCTTGGCGCTGCTGACGCGGGCGTAAAGGATGGTGACGGCATCGGTCGCGCGCCGCAGGTAGGCGTCCACGTCGAAGAGGCGCTGCCCGGCGGGATTGCGGATGCTGGGGATAAGTCCGTCATCGGCGTATTTACGCAGCGTATTGGGGTGCAGTCCAAGTTCGGCGACCGCCTTCCGCAAGGGGACGTAGGCCATGAAGACGAAAAGAGCGTATGTTGTAGAAAGTGAGCTTATGTTAGCTTATTTGTAACTGTTTATCAACCTCACTCTTCCCGTCGCGTTTTATTCGCGCGCGCGGGGAACACCGGGGCTGTTGTTCGGCGCTGCTCTCATCCCGCAGTTCATCCCCGCGAGCGCGGGGAACACACCGATAGCGACCTTCATGAGGCGACCCATGCCGGTTCATCCCCGCGAGCGCGGGGAACACCGGTAGATCAGCCAGGGTAAATTCCAGGTTGCCGGTTCATCCCCGCGAGCGCGGGGAACACATTCGTTGTCGCCGTGCCCGAGTAGCTGGACGCGGTTCATCCCCGCGAGCGCGGGGAACACAGCCCTGCCCAGCCTAGCCCTGCCCCGCCGATCGGTTCATCCCCGCGAGCGCGGGGAACACCCGCCCGTCGCCCGCTGCACCCGGTGTACTGACGGTTCATCCCCGCGAGCGCGGGGAACACCTGCACGTCCCCTATGAGCTGCTCGCCAAAGACGGTTCATCCCCGCGAGCGCGGGGAACACGATTCGGCGAGCCGTAAGCAAATCCTCGACGCCGGTTCATCCCCGCGAGCGCGGGGAACACATTTCGACTGGAACTACCGCGAGGCGGATGACCGGTTCATCCCCGCGAGCGCGGGGAACACACGGCGCCGATGCGCGGGCTCGGCTGGAGCGACGGTTCATCCCCGCGAGCGCGGGGAACACGAGCGCGGTCATTGCGCACCTCCGGCATATTTCGGTTCATCCCCGCGAGCGCGGGGAACACACCGCCAGCGTCGTGCAGGGCCTGGTCGCCGCCGGTTCATCCCCGCGAGCGCGGGGAACACCCTGGGAGCCTGTCATGGCCAACGCAAGCCAACGGTTCATCCCCGCGAGCGCGGGGAACACGGTCGGACCCAGCAGGCGCCGGGTGATTTCGTCGGTTCATCCCCGCGAGCGCGGGGAACACCGCTGGTCGGTCACGAAGGCGTCGAGGATTTGCGGTTCATCCCCGCGAGCGCGGGGAACACGGCGATGGCTTCCTGGTTGCCGTCGCGCTTGGCGGTTCATCCCCGCGAGCGCGGGGAACACTGCGCGATCAGCTTGAGCACGTTCTTATGCTGCGGTTCATCCCCGCGAGCGCGGGGAACACTGGAGTTGCCGCACTTTGATCGTCCGCCCGGCCGGTTCATCCCCGCGAGCGCGGGGAACACCGCTGCTCCACCTCGTTGACGCGCCGGTGCAGCGGTTCATCCCCGCGAGCGCGGGGAACACCTCCGGCAACCCGTTGGCGCGGGCTGCCACTTCGGTTCATCCCCGCGAGCGCGGGGAACACCTGCGTCAGCCGCAGTCCATCAAACGTGTGCCCGGTTCATCCCCGCGAGCGCGGGGAACACAGCCCGCGCACCACCGCCCCCACCCGCCCCAGCGGTTCATCCCCGCGAGCGCGGGGAACACCCGAACCGCGTCATGCCGTGGCGGCTATGCGCCGGTTCATCCCCGCGAGCGCGGGGAACACGGATTTATGCCAATCTGCGTTGCAAACGGGGTCGGTTCATCCCCGCGAGCGCGGGGAACACTTGAGCCGGCGTAAGTTGGATTGACGCCCTCGCGGTTCATCCCCGCGAGCGCGGGGAACACCAGTGAGAACGACAAAATGCATGAACTAGGAGCGGTTCATCCCCGCGAGCGCGGGGAACACGCCGGAAGGGTAGGCGGCTGACGCATTTCTGACGGTTCATCCCCGCGAGCGCGGGGAACACGATTTCATCGACGACTGGGGCGAGCTTTGCGCCGGTTCATCCCCGCGAGCGCGGGGAACACAGGTCGTAACGGGCGCGCTCTACGTCCCATGCCGGTTCATCCCCGCGAGCGCGGGGAACACTGACCGATACCGTGACGCAGGCGATTCGGTACCGGTTCATCCCCGCGAGCGCGGGGAACACGACGTTCCGGCAGCGTCTTCAATGCAGGAAGGCGGTTCATCCCCGCGAGCGCGGGGAACACCGCATCGCCCGCTGCTCCGGCGTGTCGCCAAGCGGTTCATCCCCGCGAGCGCGGGGAACACATGCAGCCTGTCCAGTACAAAGGACGGACCTACGGTTCATCCCCGCGAGCGCGGGGAACACCCGTCTTCGATGTAAATCTCGCAGCGATCAACCGGTTCATCCCCGCGAGCGCGGGGAACACGTGTAGTTGCCGTGCCGCTGTCAACGACTCGACGGTTCATCCCCGCGAGCGCGGGGAACACCGCCGGCGGCGGGCCGATGTCCAGATCGTCGCCGGTTCATCCCCGCGAGCGCGGGGAACACGGAGCTGATGTAGGAGGATGACAGCGACGAGCCGGTTCATCCCCGCGAGCGCGGGGAACACTGGAAATTCCAGACGGCAGCGGCGATTTAAATCGGTTCATCCCCGCGAGCGCGGGGAACACCGTTTCATCACCACGCGACGGATGGAGGCGCCGGGTTCATCCCCGCGAGCGCGGGGAACACCGCGCGGCGCAGGTCTTTGGCGGAGATTCGGCCGGTTCATCCCCGCGAGCGCGGGGAACACATTTTCGCGCGCAGGCACTCGGCGCCCTCAATCGGTTCATCCCCGCGAGCGCGGGGAACACTCCGGAGTCGTTAGTGTTGGATACAATCAGCACGGTTCATCCCCGCGAGCGCGGGGAACACCGGATGTCGTGAGCAATGGCTGATTCAAGCTGCGGTTCATCCCCGCGAGCGCGGGGAACACACATATTTCCTGTTGCCTGCATAACCCCCCATCGGTTCATCCCCGCGAGCGCGGGGAACACATGACGAGGAAACGCCGGTCTTTGTCGTCCAGCGGTTCATCCCCGCGAGCGCGGGGAACACGGCGAAGGCGACGGCGACCGGCAGGCCGGTGGCGGTTCATCCCCGCGAGCGCGGGGAACACTTTACGGCCAGGATCGCGCGCGACCCGTCATCCGGTTCATCCCCGCGAGCGCGGGGAACACTTGCTGGTGATTGACGTCGTAATTTGCCGAGACGGTTCATCCCCGCGAGCGCGGGGAACACCCGGTGCCCATCTCAGCGAAGAGCGCGCCGACCGGTTCATCCCCGCGAGCGCGGGGAACACGCCAGGCGCAGCGCGCCAACATACTCGCGTCGCGGTTCATCCCCGCGAGCGCGGGGAACACGTCGGGCGCATGAAAAATCCTCGTGTTGACAGCGGTTCATCCCCGCGAGCGCGGGGAACACGGAACGGGCGCTGGAGATGGCGCGCGCAGGGGCGGTTCATCCCCGCGAGCGCGGGGAACACCATATGCAGCAGATAAATCCGGCTATCCATTCCGGTTCATCCCCGCGAGCGCGGGGAACACACGTATTGGCTCGGGTTCGTCGGCGGCCAGAACGGTTCATCCCCGCGAGCGCGGGGAACACACTCATCTAGGCTCTGGTCCTGCTCCGGTCGTCGGTTCATCCCCGCGAGCGCGGGGAACACGGCTCGGATCCCATCGTCACCGAAGGCGCCACCGGTTCATCCCCGCGAGCGCGGGGAACACCCCCAAGCCCGCCCCGGCGAAACCGGCGCCGCCGGTTCATCCCCGCGAGCGCGGGGAACACGGCTTCATCAATCCAGCTTTGGGTGACGGTTGCGGTTCATCCCCGCGAGCGCGGGGAACACATATCGTCTCGAACGCAGAAACCTTCAAAAACCGGTTCATCCCCGCGAGCGCGGGGAACACGTCACGATTGACGCATCCCACAATTGATACAACGGTTCATCCCCGCGAGCGCGGGGAACACCTATCAAGAAGTGAAGATCATTGCTGTTCGCCCGGTTCATCCCCGCGAGCGCGGGGAACACCTCTTTTCCGCTGACGCGATCCGTCGCCGTGCCGGTTCATCCCCGCGAGCGCGGGGAACACGATGTGGTGCGGGACTTTTATCGTGTAGTAGTCGGTTCATCCCCGCGAGCGCGGGGAACACATAAGTGGAAATGGGTTGAAGTGGGAGCTATTCGGTTCATCCCCGCGAGCGCGGGGAACACGATTGCAGCCATGAGTAGGAGTTCAGCGGTCTTGGTTCATCCCCGCGAGCGCGGGGAACACACATCGCCTAAGAGATAGACATCATCGTTAGGCGGTTCATCCCCGCGAGCGCGGGGAACACGTACAAACTAGTTTGATCGTTTATTCGGCAAACGGTTCATCCCCGCGAGCGCGGGGAACACTTTTCTCAGGTAATAATGGGCCTTATTTTCTACGGTTCATCCCCGCGAGCGCGGGGAACACACATCCAGGTCAGGAAGTTTTTTCCTGAAAATAGGTTCATCCCCGCGAGCGCGGGGAACACCTATTCTTCAAATGCGGCAAGAAACTGGAAATCGGTTCATCCCCGCGAGCGCGGGGAACACGGTATCTCTATACCGATCCCACGGGCGAACGCCGGTTCATCCCCGCGAGCGCGGGGAACACCCCAAAGCGTCACGAATAGCGCGGATAGTGGGCGGTTCATCCCCGCGAGCGCGGGGAACACCGTCCGCTCGCTCGCTCGAAGAACTGGTTGAGCGGTTCATCCCCGCGAGCGCGGGGAACACGATTTTGTCGATGTGCCACGTCTGGCCCCTGAGCGGTTCATCCCCGCGAGCGCGGGGAACACGCGACTCCACGCCAGTCGCGGGCGGAAACAGACGGTTCATCCCCGCGAGCGCGGGGAACACCGCAACAGAGCGGTGCTCATGTCGCAGCGGAACGGTTCATCCCCGCGAGCGCGGGGAACACTCCAGCCAAAGCCCCGGTCTGATCCACCGGGGCGGTTCATCCCCGCGAGCGCGGGGAACACCGGCTTTATGACGATGGCGGGGTGGTGCTGGGCGGTTCATCCCCGCGAGCGCGGGGAACACCATGGCCTCTTGCTGCGGCGCGAAGAGGGAGCCGGTTCATCCCCGCGAGCGCGGGGAACACCCAGAGTGGGCGAATTATCTTGCTCAGGACTACGGTTCATCCCCGCGAGCGCGGGGAACACTTTTAGCGTTCTATGACATTCGCGCGATCCACCGGTTCATCCCCGCGAGCGCGGGGAACACGACGCATTGATGCGCGCGATCAGCGACCCGACTGGTTCATCCCCGCGAGCGCGGGGAACACACTTCCCGTATTTACCTGATCTGCAAAAGAAAATCAGGCGCGGACAAATCTACCAGCAAAATGGCCCGTTTCAAAGGGGTTCGCTTTAGATTGCTAAAGAGCTTTTTCAGGTTCATCTGGCGGTAGAAAACTGACTAATCGGAGGCCGTCGAAATCGACCGGGATGCGCCGGTTTTTGCCGACGGTGAGAAAGTCGTAGCCGGATTCGGTATTGGTGTTCCAGGCCATCACGGCGTTGCCGTCCTCGACGCCTTCCAGCACCTGATTCCAGATGAACTCGCGCAACCGCTTGGACGGGTTGCCGACATAGACCCCGGCGCGGATCTCCAGGAGCCAGACCGCCAGCCGTCCGCGCAGACGCGGCGGGACGTTTTCAGTGACGATGACCAGCATCGCCCAGGGGCTTCCCGTCGTCGATGGCCGGGGCGACCGCTTCCGGCGCTGGCTTGGGTGGCTCGATCTCGCCGGCGGCCAGCACCTCTTCGATCATCGGGATGATCTTGCCGAGCAGTTTGCTTTCTCGAAACACATCGCGGCAGGCCAGCCGCACCAGACGTTCAGCCTGCGACTGGGGCGGATTCTTGCCCGCGATCTGAAAAGCAACCGGCACCACGGTCTCGAATTTGACGATGTCGGCGATGTCGTAGACGAACGACTGCGGCTTGCCGGTATGGATGAAGCCGACCGCCGGGGCGTAGCCGGCGGCGAGGATCGCGGCCTCGGTGATGCCATAGAGGCAGGCGGTCGCCGCCGACAGGCAGGTATTGGGGACATCGCTGGTGTCCCATTCGGATGGATCGTAGCGCCGACCGCGCCACTGGACGCCATGACGCTTGGCGAGATTCTCGTAGGTCTTTTTCACCCGCGCACCTTCGATCCCGCGCAGTTGTTCGACGCTACGCCGCTCTGGCGGTTTCTCGCCAAAGCGCAGCTCGTACATTTTGCGCACCACTTTGAGCCGCGCCTGATCGTCCAGGGCGAGTCTGGCCTGATACAGCAGCCGATCCGAGCGCGCGCCGCCCGGCTGACCGGAGGCATAGAGCCGCACGCCGGCCTCGCCGACCCAGACCAGCAGGGTGCCGACCCGCGCCGCCAGTGCCGCCGCCCGGTGCGAAACGCGGGTGCCGGGTTCGAGCATGATGCAGGCGATGCTGCCGATGGGGATATGCGTGCGCACGCCGGTCTTGTCGATGACGACGAAGGCACCATCCAGCACATCGATCTCGCCGTACTCGATGAACATCAGGCTGATGCGTTCTTTCATGGCGATGGGTTTGAGTGGGGGGAGCATGAGGTACGTCCCTGTTGGGTGAGATTAGGTCCAGGCTATCCTGCTGAAGTCGCCGCTTCGAGCAATGGATTCAGAATCGTGAGTTTTTGGTCAATCATCTGGCCGTGCTGCATGTCTTCCGAGTAAAGCAACGGGCAGTCGGCCTCCAGTGCAGCAGCGACAATCAAGCTATCCCAAAAACTGAACTGATGCGTGCTTCTCAGTCGGCTGGCGGTGCGGTGGCACTCAAGATCCGTTTTCACGACCCGACACCGGCGATAAAATCCCTCGACGATTTCGAGCAGACCCTTTTCGTCCATTCCCGCCTTTCTCAGCAGGTTGACCGAAACCTCGGAAACCACCTGAGTGCTGATGGTGTAGCGGTTCCGTGCTTCCAGCAACGCCAAGGCACGGGCATGTTTAACCTCTTCGCCCGGACGCAGAACGAAGGCATAGAGCCAAAGATTCGAGTCCACAAAGACGTTATCGTGCATGGGCATCTTCTCGTGAGAGCGGATTAAAACCCGCCATCACCAATGGGTGTCGAGCAAGCCTCAGGATCGCATCGTCATCGGGTTCCGGCTGATCCACAGCAGGTGTTAATTCATACATCACCACGACCCGCACAGGTTGTCCGGGGGAGAGCACGGCGGAATTCGGTAGCGGAATGGCTTGCGCTTGCACGACAGCTTCAAATTCAATCGCTTGCATGATTTTAACTCGCAATGGTTCGGTAAATTCCAGCGGATCAAACCAAATGCCCGCATGGTTTGTTTTCAATCGTCCGCCAGCCGACGCACCAGCAGCAGACCGCAGCCGAAGGCTTTGGCGGGGCCGATGCCGTTCTCCAGCGACCGCGTGACGATCGGCCTGGTTTGCTCATCAAGCCATTCGTGCAAGAGAAAGTAGTCCAAGCCCCCATGCCTTGCCGTGCCCAAGGCCATTGCGGACAGCCAGACGCAGCCCATCCGGTTCATTTGTTTCCAGCATGCCTTCAAACAAGACTGACTGAACGGTGATCCGCTGCCCGCTCTTGCTCTGGCGCGCATGGATTCGCTCGTTGCCACTTCGTAAACAGGCGATCAGATTGAAACCCCGTGTCTCTGCCTGACGATTCAACCAGGCCAGTTGATCGGCCTCCTGACACAGACCCAGCCGCTTTCCCTCGCGAGTCACTGTCGGATTTGCATGCAATCGGAATCGGTAGCGTGTTCCAGCCTGAATCAGTTGTTCCAGATCCACCGGCTTGTTGCCGAGGATTTCCTGGGCATAACCGGGAAAGGCATCGAGCGCCGACCATTGAGCAGGAGATCCGGATTGCACCAGCACGACGGGGCGCGAAGCGAAAGACAGCATGGGCTCCAATCGCCAGAGAAATCGCGCTGGCTGGCTGTGCTCGTCCGGGGCAAAGGCGCGGACGAGAGTGCGGTGCATGTCGTAACGGTTGCTCAGATCGCAGCGTGCCTGGGGGTGTCGTGGGTCGAGGGTCAATTTAGACAGATACACGGATGACCTCCGCTGCGATGTAGCGCGGGCCGAAACGGCGCTCGGCGAAGGGTGCGACGGGTTGATCGAAGCGCACAGCCCCGATCGTCTCGTGCTCAAGGATCAGTCGCAGCGGGACATCGCCATCATGCGGGCGCGAGGGTGTGAGCAGCGCGGCGGACACCAGACTGTCCCGCAATCCCAGATCGAACAGTCCCGGTTCGAGCCAGATCGGCACAGCGGGCGGAAATGACTTACGACCGAGCGCCAGGGGCCAGACCGGATCGCGCAGGGCGGCATCAATGGATTCGAGGAGCTGCCGATCATCCCCTTCGAGCCCGACGAGAAAGGCGGCGTCGGCAAGGTAGTACCTCGGGCTGACCACGGTACGCTTCGGGTCGGCCTTTCCCGCAGCGGTCATGACGCCGGTCGCTGTTTGATAGTCACGCATGAGCAATCCTTCGCGGTCAACCCGCACCCCCATGCGCAGCCGCGCCAAGTCCTCTACCGATTCGGCGCGATCACGTCCCAGGGCCGCGCAGATCAGACCCAGCACGCCGGATTTGGACGGTTCCAGTTGGCTATCGCGCTCATCGAACCGGCTGGTGGTGCCCCAGGACTGCATCGGACCCACCAGCCGCAGCAGCAGCGTGGGCATGATCAGCTCTCCAATTCGACGCGGGCGTTTTCGACGATCCAATCGGTCAGGGATTGCAGATCCTGATGCCGAGCGCCCTGCGTTGCGGGCCAGACGCCGGTGAGATCCAGATAGGCCCAGACATCCCGACCATCACCGAAGGCGCTCGCCACCGTGGTTTCATGCTCCGCGAGTTTCTCGACGGAAAGGCTGGTCAGTTCCTTGTCCTGTCGCGGCCAGATGGGTTTCTCGAAGGCGTTGGCAAGATTGAAGGGACTCGTATGACGGAAGACCACGCCGATGAAGCTCGGCGGGTTGTGGGCGGCGAAGGTGTTCTGCTTACCCGTCGGGATCGCGCGCGCCATGGCTTGGGCAAAGGCGCCGATGCCCTTGAGGGCCAGATCCGTATCGCCTTGCAGATTCTGGCACAGCTTGCGTGGATCGATGACGGCATAGCGGTAGAAGGTGGCTGAATTGAATTCGACTTGCCCGATCATGCCAGCGCCGGTCTCATCAATGTCGCTTTTGTCATCCACGGCGGTGAAGTAGTCGAATTCCCGTTCGACGCGATGGGTGCTGATGGCGTGGGCGACCTGACAGGCGGCGTGTTGGTTGACGCCGGGGAGATCCGCCAGCATACGACCGAACATGGCTACGTCTACCGCCTTTGGTCCGTCCAGCAGGTTTTTGGCCTCCTTGACGACTTCTGGCGGTGCGCTGGCCTTGGCCTCCTTCTTCGTCTTCTTTGCATCTCCTGCGGGAGCGGCGCCGAGGACATCCCAATGCCTGTGGATCAGGTCTGCGAACCGTTCGATCTCGCCCTGCCCCAGGAACAACAGATACTCGGTCTTGCCGTCGTCCTTGACCTTAAGACCGGCTGCGGACAGAGCGATATCGATTTGCGCGCCGGCTTCCGTGTGGCCGAGATCGACCAGTCGGAGCGCCAGCAATTCCTTGAGTTTTTTGGTTCGCACCGAACCAAATTCGGCTGGAATGTCGCCTGATTCTGCGGCTTTGAGCCGGATCGCCCGTTTGAAACACTGACTGCTGACCCGCGCCCGCCGCTGACCGCCGAAGATGGCGTCCTTGGGCGCGCCGGTATCGTCGCGGTTCAGATTGGAGGGGGCAAAATTCTGGATCAGATGAAACTCGATGAAGAGACTCATGGTGCGCTCCGTGTCAGTCAGCGGGTTGGATAGTGTCGAGATCAGACGGATCTTGATCGGCTTTGGCGTCATAAGCGCGGTAGAAGTCGCGCGCCCAACGCTGGCGGATCCGATCCCGGCCTTCGCCATCGAAGGGGCGCAGCCAGATGCCCAGGTCATCGAGCAGGCGGGCATAGTCGCAAGCGTGACCGTCGGCGGCCAGAAGCGAGACGGCCTGACGCAGCAGATTGGGCAGGCTTTCCGGTTCGGCGCCTAGCAGGGCAATGAAACGCTGCTCGATGCTCGCGCTCTCGCGGGCGCGGGCCAGAGCACCCAGAGCCGACGCCAGGGTCTCGCCCTCGCGATGCTCGGGATGCAGGGCGAACAGCCCGGCGGCAAGATACAGCGCCTTGCGCCAGGGATCGCTGGCGTGTCGGTCGGCACCAACGAATCGCTCCACGTAGGGATAGGCGCGGGGAAAGGCGCCGGGCGCGAATCCCAGGCTGCGACGTAGATGCGCCAGGGCTCCCCGATCATGCTCGGCAAGCTCGGAGAGATGGGCGACAAAGGATTGAGCGTGATCGCTCATGCATTGGCCTCCTCGGGAATCGTTGCGGTGTCTGGTTGCTCAAGCGAGCGCAGCAGACGGCGGAAATCGGCATGGGCGCGGGCCTCAGCGCGCAAGGCGCGCGGGGAGTCGCCAAGTACGCGGTATGTCGCCGTCCAGGCGCGTTGAGCGGCAGTCTTCAAGGTTTCCCGCCAGTGCTGATGCGCGCCTTCGATATCCCCGGCGGCGATGCGCTGCATCAGGTTCGGCAATGCCCGTTCGGCGGCGGAGAAAAAGACGGCGGCGGTCGGCCCGCGATCCAGGATCGCCTTGGCGCGCGCCTTGGTGTCTTTGTGATTCGGGTCGGGCATTGACTCGGCGATCATCTCGGCGCAGATGGCGCGCAAGCGGAAAAAGACCGCTTCCACTTCACGGATTTGCGCGCGAAGCTCGGCGGCGGCATCCGGATCCGCGAGCATGGTCAGCGGCAGATCGAAGCGTTCGCTCCGCCAGCGCAATAATTTGGCCTGATCGCTCGCTAGGCCCGCCACGACCAGCGGGACGTTGGTCTCCAGTTGCCCCAGCCGCTCATGCAGATTCGTCGCCCACATCAAGATGGTTGCGGGCTGATTGAACTTGCCGCTGGGATCGGGAACCAGAGCCGGTAGCTCACGCCAGAAGGATCGGCCTTCGGAAAAGGATACGCGAATGGCTTTCCCTTCCTTTGTCACCCGATAACAGGCCATCGGATCCGGCGCATTCGGATCTTCTTCCAAGGCAATGCCAGCGGCAAAACGAAGATGCCGAACGTGTCTTTCATCGCCTTGAGGAACCAGCAAGACAGCGCGAGTCAGGCGTGTATAGCGATCATTGGGGCCACTTGCCGGCCGGGCGGCTGCCAGCAGCGCAGGAATGCCCGGTGGGGACCGTTCCCAGGATGGCAGGTCATCAATCCCCTTGGCGCTGGATGGATGCAGTCCAGCCAGCAAGGTTTCGGCAAGCGTTCGTCCGGTCGGGATCACCGCCGCCGTGTTGGCAAGTGGTCCCGCCTTATCGGAATCGCGCAGGGTTTTAACCAATCCGCCCGGAGTAAATTGAAGCGCCCCGAGCAGATTTCGACACGCCAGCGCAGGGGGTATCTCGGAAGGCCGGTCATCCAGAGCGTGATCGAAGACCACCGGAGCATTGCCACTGGCGCCTTCAAGACAAATCTGGGTCCAGGGTTTCAGCTTGTCCTGGGTCTCCGGCGCATCCGCCAACGCGGCCACCTGCATAAACGGCTGCTCCGGATGGAACAGCCAAAACCGTTCTCGCCATTGCTCCAGGTAAGTGCGAATTGGCGCCTCAGGCAGCCCCTCGCGATACCAGCGGGCGCGGTCGGCATCCTTCCAGGGGCCATGATGGGTGGTCAGTGCCCGGTGCAGGACGGCAAGCAAAATACGGTGCAGCGCGACCAGATTGGGGGGCGAGGTTTCGGCCAGTGCGGAGAACTGATCGGCGTTCAAGAGCACCTGAGTCAGACTGACATCGCGGACGTCGCCGGCCAGGGTTCGTATCGGTATCCAGGGCTCGTCCAGCAGGTTGAAAGCCGGTTGGTTTTCTTGACTCATGCCGCCTCCGTGTCGGGTGAGAGTGGTTTGTAGACGATTCCAAGCTCGGGGTCGAGGATAACGCGAATTCCGCCGATGTCAGCGACACCATCGTGTAGAGGAAGCGGTCGCAGGTGTCGCAGCAGCGGGTGTTCGTCAAAACCTTTCGGGAGCGGCAGAGCAAGCAAGGCGTGGAGAACGCCCTTGCGGGAGATGCGGACCTGACGCCCGAAGATGCGCCGGGCCAGTGCGTCATCAGGAACCATTTCCGGGTTAAACGGTGGGTCGTTCGGTAACAAGCGCCAGCCGTCATCCGCCACCAGAACGGGGATGACCGTCAGGCTATCGTCTCCCAGGCGGGTGACGACAGGCGTGCCTCCACCGTCCCGTTCCTCATTTGCACGCGGCTTCTGGTTGTAGGCGTTCTGCGGCTCGGCGTCAGCGTCGATGGCGGCGTTGATCGCCTGTTGCCGCTGGGTTTGTATCTTGGCGTAGTGCTCACCCAAGGCTTTGTCCAGGGTGGCCAGGAAGTCGGGTCGATCCTCTTCCTCGAAGGGATCGCCGGAATAGACGGCTTGCACCAGTCGATCAATGTCTTCGGGCAGTCGCCATAACGGCTCGCGGAGTGCCACGACCCAGGTGCAGTAAAGAACATAGGGATCGTAAACGAAGCCCCAAGCGGTCTCGGTCAGTTCGGGCGGGCGTTCATTGAGGAGTCCGGCGATCCGCAGATGCGGTTGCCGATGTGCGGGCGGCCGTTCACGCTCGTGCCGGTGCAGTCGGCCAGACCGTTGCAGCAGGAGATCCACCGGAGCCAGATCGGAGAACATGAAATCGAAGTCCAGATCCAGGCTTTGTTCCGCAACCTGAGTGGCGATCAGCAGACAGCGCGTCGGACGCCGAGCCGTTGGCGTTGGCCCGAAATGTGTCAACACATCGCGCTCGCGTGCTGCACGCTCATCAGCGGGGAAGCGGGCGTGGAACAGCAGGAGTTCGCTCGGCTCGTCCAGCCGTTCGCGCAGCAGGAGGTAAAGATCCTGGGCCCGCTGCACGGTGTTGACGACGACCAGACCGCAACCTCCTTCAGCGAGACAGGCAAGCGCTGCGTCCGCCAGGGTAGCCAGATCTTCCGCGATGCCGCTGATCTGGATGGGCGCCAGGGAACGGCAGGCAACGGTTTCCCCGAGCGTTTCGCCGTTCCGCGCCATCAGGATGCGCGGATAGGCGATCTCGGGCCGATCCGTGGCGCCCCAGGCGTCGAGCAGCGCGGCACGGCGCTTGGCCGGCAGGGTCGCGCTCATCAGAATCACCGAACAGCCCAGTGGTTTGAGCCAGCGCAGCAACGCCTCGATCAGCCCGCTGGTATAGGTGTCGTAGGCATGGATCTCGTCGAGCACGACCACCCGGTTGGTCAAGCCCCAGAGACGCACGAAATGGTGTTTGACGTTCAAGGTGGCGAACAGCGCCTGATCGACGGTCCCGACGCCATAGGGAGAGAGCAGGGGACGTTTGCGCTGGGAAAACCAGACGGATGAGCTGATTGACTCGGCTTGCGAGTCATCCACCCCGCGCAGCCGGTGGATGCGTTCATCCAGCATGGCGCCGCCGTGGATCAACTGGATGTCCAGTCGCAAATCCGGTGAAAAGCCGCGCAGGAAAGCCAGGGCGCGATCAAACATGGCATTGCCGGTCGCCTGAGTGGGAAGAGCAAGGTACAGCCCACGATGCCCGTTGGCGGCTTGTAGCCGGAGATGGGCGAGCAACGCCAGCTCGGTTTTGCCCTCGCCCATGGGGGCTTCAACGATGCACAGGGTGGGGCCAGTGGCCTGGGTCAGCAGTCGGTCAGCGGCCTGTTGGAGCGGACGCGCTGCGACTGTTTTGTCCGGCTGACCAAGGATGCGCCAGACGAGGTGATCGGTATCCGCCGCCGTGTCGAGCAGCGGTTGATAGGCGGGCCAGCCGATGGCGTCCAGGGCGGCCTCGGCAAGCTCACGGGCCTTGTCAAAATGACCGGCGAGTGTGTCCGCTCGTTCGCCAGCCGGAAACCACTCCAGGTTTGAGCCGATCCAGTCCGCGACGCTGGTCAGTCCGGCCAGCCAGGCGACCGCTGGCAGCGGCAGATCTTCCAGCGCGGGGCCGTCTCCCGGCGCCAGGGTTTGCAGATAGGCATCCAGGATTTCGGTCCGCACATCGGCCCAGGCGGCGCCTTCATAGCGCGGCATCGAGTCCCTGATCTCCATCGGATTGGGCATATAGCCGTGATGGGCACCAAGCGCCTGACACACGCCTCGAATCCACTCTGCGCCAGGAAACCGGGCGGGAAGCTGCCGATGCAGCAGGGCGGCTCCTGCCAGATCGTGACGGTGAACATCGAGCGAACCCGTCTTGAAAGCCAGCCCAACGGCTTCATCGGCCCGCTGACCTTCCGGCCATTTGAACTGAAAACCGGGGATTGCCTTGCCGAAATCGTGGAGTCCGGCGATGGCGGCAAACCAGCGGCTTGCAGTTGGCTGCGGGAGATGGAATGAGCAGGCCGCCCAATTCTGAGTCTGTGCCGATTCGCGGCTCAGAATCGTCTCAGCGACGGCTGCCACGTCCAGCATGTGGGCGAGCAGGCTATGACCGCCAGAATCACCGCTTTTCGCCCAGATTGTTCTTGCAGAGGCAGGAAGATGACTGAAGCGCATCACATCTAAATCCTTGACTTGATTCTTGGATTCCGAATTGCTGCGCAATGCCCAGAGGCCGCAGCGCCTGAAAACCATCCCCAAATTTGCCGATGTCATGGATGGCGAGGAGAAACGCCAGCCACGGTGACAGGACGACAGGATCGAGTCCGGACAGGACGGCCATTTTGTCCAGCCAGGCCGGCTGACATCGCAGAAGCACCTGCCCGCAGGCTGCCACATCCAGGCAGTGATAAACCAGCGGATGCCACGAAACCCCCGTCTCAACCGCCGGATCAGCCTTGCCCCAATAGCGAAAATAATCTGCCAGGTATTCCATATCCGTGAACTTCTCTTTTCCCGGTGGAGAGATTCGTTGACACTGGCCCATCTCACCAAATCTGTCGTCTCAATTCGGCTTTACCTGCTTCCTGACAGACCGCTCAGTCCATGCACCCGCACCCGCCACCAGACACGAATAGAGACCAAATCAGGCGCGATATTGTCAGGAGTATTGCCAGGAGACAACAAAAAGCCGGTTCGTCTTGCGACGCAACCGGCTTATTTGCTTGGCGGGTCGTGTAGATTCGCACCCTTGCTGTTTCCACTCTTCAGTCCAGGTCTTCACCCGTTCGGCTAACATGGCGTGCATCTCCTCTGCAAGCCGTTGACAGGGGGAAGGTCTGCGCCGGGCACGCGCGCCGGGAGCAACACCCGCTTGATGTCTTCGGGCTGGCGACTGTTCTCCAGGCGAAAAAGCGCCGCCGCCAGATTCCGCTGTCCGGCCAGTTCGGCCTCGGCATAACGGTGTTCGTCGAGCAGCAGATACCGAATCTGCGGCTGCCAGCGTTGCAGTTGTTGAGGAAAGCTGGGCAGAAAAGCAGATCAGAAAGCCCGGATCACGGGCACAAAAAAAGCGGTTACATCACTGTAACCGCTTGTTTTAAATTTTTTATATTGGTGGGTCGTGTAGGATTCGAACCTACGACCGATGGATTAAGAGCCCCACGAACATCCCGGCCAAGCGACCCTTAACTGTTTGAAAGAAAAAGGCATCGCTGGCATTGCCAAGGCACCTGAGCGGCCAAATCAGCACCAGAAAGCGACCAGATAGCCTCCGCCAAACCGGAGTAAGACCGGAAAACCGGCGTGAGCATGACGACGATCTGTCGATGTTTCCATCTTGAAGGCTTCAGTTCAGGTCGTTGAAGACGGCTTCGAGCGTCTGACCGTCCAGCAACCGTTCAGTCCAAGCGTCTAAATCCGCTTCGCTGGCGCGCTCCAGGCGTTGATCGACCCAAGCAGGCAACGCGCCAAAGCGGCGGATTAATAAACGGCGTACCACTTTCGTCTCGCCTTCTAACCGGCCTTGATCAAGCCCTTGTTGCTTCCACTCCTCAGTCCAGGTCTTCACCCGTTCGGCTAACATGGCATGCATCTCCTGTAAGTCGTTGACAGGGGGAATCTCAGCGCCGGGCACCCGTGCCGGCAGCAACACCCGCTTGAGCCAGACCACGAAGGCGCGGCGCAGTTCATCTTGTTCCGGAGCGGTCAACCAGTCGATCAGACTGGCTAACACCCGCTCAATGTCTTCGGGCTGGCGACTGTTCTCCAGGCGAAACAGGGCGGCGGCCAGATTCCGCTGTCCGGCCAGCTCGGCCTCGGCATAGCGGTGTTCGTCGAGCAGCAGATAGCGGATCTGCGGCTGCCAGCGTTGCAGTTGTTCCGGTAAGTTCGGCTCGATCAAGTCGTCCAGACTGGTCTTGGCCCACCACGCCTTCTCACCGTTATAGAGCACGATCGGCACCACCGGCGGCAACCGACCACCGGGCGGAATCTCGCCCGCTGCGGCCAGATCCTGGTAGAGCAGTCCGATATAGGTCAGCAACCGCACCGCCATGAAGCGGTCAACGCTGGACTGGAACTCCAGCAACAGATAGACGTAAAGCCATCGCTCGCCCCAGCGCAGCCGCCAGATCATGTCATCTTCGCGCTCGCGCAGATCATGGCTGACCGCCGATTCGCTCACCCGTTCCAGGGTGTTGAAATCCAATTCTGCTACCCAGTCCTCATGAACAAAGCCGCGAATCAGGTCGGTGACCATCTCGCGATGCGAAAAGAGCAGTTTATACGAGGGATCGTGATGCGCCATGCTGGAAAGTCTAAACGTCAATCGACGGGATGTCGCACGGAGAAAATTGGAGCCTGTACCGGTTAAAAACGTTCATTCTGATCCACCCGCAGGTACGACAGATCCGCCGCTGGAAACTGTTCCTGTAGCAGGTGCCACAACACCATCACTAAGCGAGCATGATCATCAAGTCAAGCCGACGGGATGCCAGCCAAACCAACATTGGAGCGGGATCGCGAGAAGTTAGGCAGAAAAAGCAGACCAGAAAGCCCGATCAACAGGCACAAAAAAAGCGGTTACATGACTGTAACCGCTTGTTTTGACTTCTTTTGATTGGTGGGTCGTGTAGGATTCGAACCTACGACCGATGGATTAAGAGTCCACTGCTCTACCAACTGAGCTAACGACCCGTTCTGACCTGCATCATGATTTAAATGCCTGAAAACGACTTTTAAACCAATCATTTAAACTAAATGGGGTGGACGATGGGGATCGAACCCACGACCACAGGAATCACAATCCTGCGCTCTACCGACTGAGCTACGTCCACCATTACAAACCTTTCCATCATCCCTGACGCAATTCGATTGTTTGGCACGCCCGGCAGGGCTCGAACCTGCGACCTACGGCTTAGAAGGCCGTTGCTCTATCCAACTGAGCTACGGGCGCAGTGTCGAATTCTGTTCGATGTGCCTGAGCCTTTTGGGCCGCGATTTGGTCGGGGTAGAGGGATTCGAACCCCCGACATCCTGCTCCCAAAGCAGGCGCGCTACCAGACTGCGCTATACCCCGTTTTCGTACGGGCCGGATGAATCACGATCCGGAATCGAAGAGGCGGCAATTTACACTTTGCACGGCGTCCCGTCAACCGTTTCGATGCAAATCCGGCGCGTCTCAGTGTCACGCTGGAGTCAACTCCCGATACTGCCCCGGCAGCAGCCCATCCAGTCGCCAGTCGCCCACGGCAATGCGGACGAGGCGCAGGGTCGGCAGCCCGACAGCGGCGGTCATGCGGCGCACCTGACGGTTGCGGCCCTCGCGAATGGCGATCTCGATCCAGGCGGTCGGGATCTGTTTGCGCACGCGGATCGGCGGCTCGCGCAGCCAGAGATCCGGCTCGGGCAGGGCGTGGACCTGGGCGGGACGGGTCGGGCCATCGTTGAGTAGAACGCCGTTGCGAAGCTGGGCCAGTTGGCTGGCGTCGGGCGTGCCCTCGACCTGCACCCAGTAGGTCTTCCATTCTTTGTATCGGGGATGGCTGATGCGGTGTTGGAGCCGTCCGTCATCGGTCAGCAGCAGCAGTCCTTCGCTGTCTTTGTCCAGACGGCCAGCGGCATAGACGCCAGGGATGGGGATATAGTCCTTGAGCGTGCGTTCCGACTCAGTGCCGGAGAACTGGGTCAGCACCCCATAGGGTTTGTTGAAAAGGATCAGGCGAGACATGGCGACATCCTGTCTCAATTTTTCGGGTCGCCGGTCTCAGGCGCGGCCTCGAACATGCCGCCAAAATCGTCGCTGTCGAGCAGACTGGATCCGCCCTGATCCGGAACCGTGATCTCGGTCGGGGTGTGATCCGACAGCGGCGCATCCAGCCCCCAGCTCACCAGTCCGGGGAAGGCGATGATGAGGATGACCATCAGGATCTGAATCCCGAGAAAGGGCACGGCACCCCAATAGATGTCGGTGGTACGGACCTGAGGCGGGGCGACCGAGCGCAGATAGAAGAGCGCGAAGCCGAATGGCGGATGCATGAAGCTGGTCTGCATGTTGACCCCCATCAGCACCCCGAACCAGACCAGATCGATGCCGAGCGCCGCCGCGACCGGCGCCAGCAGCGGCAGGATGATGAAGGCGATCTCGAAGAAATCGAGGAAAAAGGCGAGTAGAAAGACCAGCAGATTGACGAAAATCAGAAACCCCAGCGCCCCGCCGGGGAGCGAGGTGAGCAGGTGCTCCACCCAGAGATCGCCATCGACGCCCCGGAAGGTCAGGCTGAAGATGCTGGAGCCGATCAGGATGAAGACCACGAAGCTGGTGATTTTGGCAGTGGTCGTCATCGACTGGCGCAGCATGTCCAGGTTGAGCCGCCCCTTGGCGACGGCCAGCAGCAGGGCGCCGACCGCACCCATGGCGCCGCCCTCGGTCGGCGTGGCCCAGCCGATGAAGATGGTACCGAGCACCAGAAAGATGAGCGCCAGCGGGGGTATCAGGGCGATGATCACCCGCATGACCAGGGCGCGGCCATGCAGCGTCCGCGCCTCGGCGGGCAGCGGCGGGGCGTAATCGGGTCGGATCAGGGTGATGCCGAAGACATAGAGCGCATAGAGCCCGGTCAGCACCAGTCCGGGCAGCAGCGCGCCCTTGTACATGTCGCCGACCGAGCGCCCGAGCACGTCGGCCATGACGATCAGCACCAGCGAGGGCGGAATGATCTGCGCCAGGGTGCCGCTGGCGGCGATGACTCCGGTCGCCAGGGGTTTGTGATAGCCGTAGCGCAGCATGATCGGCAGCGAGATCAGACCCATCGCAATCACCGATGCCGCGACGACGCCGGTGGTCGCCGCCAGCAGCGCGCCGACGAAGATGACCGCGTAGGCCAGTCCGCCGCGAATGCCGCCGAAGATCTGGCCGACGGTGTCCAGCAGCTCCTCGGCCATGCCGCTGCGCTCCAGGATCAACCCCATGAAGGTGAAGAACGGGATGGCGAGCAGGATCTCGTTGCGCATGATGCCGAAGACGCGATCCGGCAGCGCCTGCAACAGCGCCGGGGTGAGCATCCCCAGCTCGATGCCGATCCAGCCGAACAGCATGCCGACGGCGGCAAGCGAGAAGGCGACCGGATAGCCGATCAGCAGAAAGAGGATCAGCGCCGCGAACATGATCGGCGCCAGATTGGCGGCAAACCAGGCTTCCAACTCAGTGCACTCCCTTCGCGATGTCAGGCAGGGGTCGATGCCCGGTGAGCGCCGCAAACCCCTTGATGATCTCGGAGAGACCCTGCGCGGCAAGCAGCCCGAAGGCGACCGGGATGGCGAGCTTCATCGGCCACCAGATGAGCCCGCCAGGGTTCATGGACGACTCGTTCTGCTGCCAGGAGAGCAGGAAATAGCCCCAGGAGTCGATGGCGATCAGCAGACAGACCGGCAGCAGAAAGAGCAGCCCGCCGAAGATGTCAACCATCACCCGCCAGCGCGGCGGCAGCCGGCCATAGATCAGGTCCACCCGCACATGGCCCTGCTCCTGGAGCGTCCAGGGCGCGCACAGCAGAAACACCAGTCCGAACAGGAACCACTGGGCCTCGATCATGGCGTTCGATCCCCAGTCCAGCAGATAGCGCAGGGTGGCGGTGAGCGCGCTCAGGAGCACGGCGGCCAGGATCAGCCAGATGGCGGCGCGTCCAAGGCGACGGTTGAGCGTATCGATGAGTGTCGAGAGATGCAGCAGGGCATTCATTCTACGGTCCTCGTTGATCCATCCAGGCGCGCCAGGTTGGATGCATGGCAATGAGTTCAAGCGCCTGCCGGAGCAGGGTCCGCCCCGGCTCCATCTTGAACCAGGTCGAAGCGCCGGAGGGATGCGGCAGCGGGATAATGTCAGACTCCCAGCCATCCGGCGAGCGGTAAGACCACTGCCGTCCGATCACCTCGTTCAGCAGCCGGAAATCCATGACCTGGGCGATGGCGAGCTTGCCGACCGGGATGATGAGACGCGGACGCAGCAGATCCAGTTCGCCCCCCCACCAGTTGCGACAGGACTCGACCTCCTGACGATCCGGGACGCGATCGCCACCCTTGGGATTCTTGCCCGGAAAGCAGCGACAGACCGCGCTGATCAGGACACGCTCGCGGAAGGCCGCCTCATCCAGACCAAGGGGCGCGAACCAGCCGAACAGGGTCTTGCCGGCGGTCCAGCAGAAGGGACGCCCCTGCTCGATCTCGCGTGTGCCGGGTGCCTGCCCGATCAGCATCACCGGCGAGAGCACGGCGGGGCCATGCACGGGCGGTCCCTGCATGCCCGTACAGCGGCGGCAGGCTTCCAGATTGGTGTGCAGATTGATCAGCGCGGCCTGGCGTGTTTCCAGTCCGCTCTTCGTCGGTACATCTTGGGGTTTGATCATGTGTCCATCGCGGTGGAAGTGCGCAACTGAATCATGGCGAATGGATCGATCCATGCGCAATTCCTGCGGCATCGATCGGCAGTGAATGATGGGTTTCACGGCCAGTCGGCATCATTGGCAATCGCTGGAGTGAAGCCGCGCCGTGAGGCGCGTCGGCTTGAATGAATGCTCAGGCTTTTTTGAGGCCGAGTCGCGGCATCAGCGCGAAGACTCCCCAGCCCAGGTATTCGCGTGTGTAAGCGGCGTGGCGCTCGGGTTCCGAGGTCAGCTTGGAACGGACCTCCTCCACCAGATCATCGTCAGGATTCGCTTCAAGCCATCGGCGCATGGTGAGCCATTTTGCCGCTTCATACCTGTCCCAACCGTCCTGGTCAGCCAGAACCATCTCCACTAGGTCGTAGCCGAGGTGGCCGAAAGACGCGATCAGTTCTGGAAGCACCAGAAAGTCGGAGATGGAGTTGGCAAAACACCCCCTGGCAATGTCTTCCGTCGGCGGTAACTGACGCCAGTAGGGCTCGCCGATGAGGATGATCCCTCCGGCACGCAGGCTCCGCATCAGAAGCTCGACCGTGCCGGCGACGCCCCCGGCGATCCAGGTCGCGCCGATGCAGGCGGCCACATCCGTCTTCTCATCAGCGACGTAACCTGCTGCATCGCCATGAATGAACTTGACCTGCTGGGCGACACCAAGCTCTTCGGCACGGCGTTTCGCCTGCTCGGTAAACAACTGGCTCATGTCGATACCGGTGCCAAGGATGCCGTGATCGCGCGCCCAGGTGCACAGCATCTCACCCGAACCACTGCCGAGGTCGAGCACGCGCGCCCCCGGCTCCAGACGTAACGCCGCACCGAGAGTGGCGAACTTATCGGGTGTGAACGGGTTATGGATGCGGTGCGCGCTTTCAGTGATGTTGAATATCCGTGGGATGTCCATTGCTTGAATTCCGGTAGGGAGCTAATCGAGGTACTACCCGGCTCTCGTTCACGCCAACCTGCTGCGCGCCCGCTTGCCCGTGATCCTCAAGCTGCAAGTCTTGTTAATGCATCATGAAGACGAAGGGCGATTGAATCGCGCAGAGCTATCGGCTCAAACCACGCCGATGGATAAAGATAATCTTCACCGGATTCGTCAATAATCCGGATCATGCCATTGCCAGCATCTTCTTCCACAAGCTCATAAAGGCGACCCAAGGTGACATCCTCGCTGGAAAAGTCTCCAAGGTCTTTTTTTTCGAGGCAGACGACAAATTTTATAGCCATTTCTTCAGCTTTACCTTGCCGATGCCATGAGCCTCATACCAGTGAACTTCGGCTTCGGCGACATGCCCTGAGTCCAACTCCACCATCGCAATGCCTTTCTTTTTCTTCCAATTTCCACCCCCATAACATCGCCTGAGAACACCAAGCTCCCGGATACCATTGCCTTCGGCGATGGTTTCGATATTAGTGATGGTTCCGGAAATTTTCATCGAAAGCGCATCACTTCATGTCCAGCCCGCCTGTTTGAAGAGACTGCTGCTGGTTCGGCTGATTCCGCCCATTCCATTTGCTTTTCAAATTTGAACATTTCATCTTTTTCACCAGCATCACCATCATGCCTGTGATCTGGATCAGGGTGATGCTTATTATAAAACCCGACGATTTTAAAGCCGCACTTATTTACATAAAAATGAATGTTTCTTTTTTCAAAATATGGAGTAAAAGTTTCCCATATCTTTGTTTTTGGATGCCTTTCCTCAATTGCCTTCCAAGCCTTATACCCAACACCGCGATCATGCTTTCCATTTAAAATAAAAAATAATGATAGTTTATTGCATTGAGTTACTTCGTCAATCAATACAATAGCGCCACCAGCAATTTTTTCATCAACAAGAATCTGATATACAATAGCGCCATCAGCTCTAAACGACTCCTCGACATCTTCATCAGAAGGAATTGGCTTATCTAGTGTATGACCGAATTCTCTTTCTGCCGATACTCTAAAAGCTTCTTGCAAATCAGCCTTGAACCTTTCAAGCTCAGATTCATATGCAACTCTAAGGCTAACAATTGATTTGTTTCCATCATTTCCCATAGCACATTTCCTACTCTTGATTCGCGCCGAAGGCGTCCACCCAACATGATCCAGATTGCAGTCTGGTTTTAATGCCCCAGACTAAACGCAGGACCGCAGGCTGGGATGAGCGAGAGCGAACCCCAACATCACACCTGAGAATTGTCAGGGTTCGCAAACTCACCTCAACCCGGTCTGTCAGCCCTTGTAGTATTATTTGAATTCATCTGACGGCTCACGATCTGAATAGATGTAAACTGAATTTCCAATTGGGTCGATAACAGAAAATCCCCGATCTCCCCACGGGTGATCATCCAATGGCATTGCAGTTTGCAGACCCTCCCCCATCAGTCTTGCATGTTCCGAATCAACATCATCAACTTTGAAATTGAGCATGATTCCTGCGCCATTAAAGGCTGGCATTTCGCCTTGCGGCTGCATGAACTGAATGGATGGCCCATGACCACTAATGCGCAAATTGACATACCAGCCACAATCAAAAACGGCCTGCGCCGATAAATGGCACTGATAGAATTCGCGGCAGGCATCTACATCTTTTGTAATAAAGCATGTCGATAATTCGATGGCTTTCATATGGTCTCCTGGTGCAGAGCCGCTGGTTGGGATGAGCGAGAGCGAAACATCACACCTGAGAATTGTTGGGGTTCGTAAACTCACCCCAGCCTACACGGGTTTGACCAACAGCATTTCATTTCCACCTCGCTGAAACTCGTAAGGCACACGTTTAACTTCAACAGCGAAGCCATGATTTGCGAGATATTCGGTCACGAAATGGAGGTGTGGTGATGAGGCACCATCGAGCGTAAGCATTGGAAATACACGCACTTCGCGAGCAACACGCAACATTTCTTGAAGCGCATGAAGATGAAACTCTGCCGACAGATGGGCGCTGTACAAAAACAAGAAATGAGACGACAAGGCGATGTCGAAATTTCCATTTTTAAAAGGCAGCGACGGTAATTCCCCTGGGATGTATCGGCCTTCCTTTTTTCCCGCATCAAAGTCTGTGAGGAATATTTCCATCGCAGACATGCGAAGACTCCCAAGTTGCTCTACCGACGGAATGGCTTCCCAGACGTAGCCGCTTTGGTTTTTACACATTTGTGCCATAACGCTTTCATACGTTTCGGAGATGCGGCTCCTTATCTGTTCTGCCTCAAAAACGTAGATTGGATCTACCGAGACAATATTCCCACCTTGTTTGGTCAGTACTGCATTGAACGCCGCTGGGCCATCACCACAGCCAAGAATGCGAAGTCCAAGATCGACCTCTGAAAGCCCAAACATGTTGACGTATTCTTCATAAGAACGCCCCCACGGCACAACTTTTTCGAGTGTGAATCCCATAGATGACTGTCTGTCTAACATGTTCTGGCGTCGTTCCCACGCTCCCGAGACCGTGAAAGTATTCCTGCGCAGGTCGAGTTAGTGCAGCATAACCCGACGATCCGTGGACTGGTGTCGGGTTGCGGCGTGCACCAAAGCATTGAGTGGTAAAAATAAACCGCACTACGCACGCCTAACCCGACCTACGGGATGTGGTCGAGATGTCGCGCTTGATTGGCAATTTGCGAATTCTTGCCCAATCTCTCCCGCGTAGGAATGCCGTCGCACCGCTCTAGCGGTGCGTATCGAGACGCGACGCCAGAGCGTCGCGACGTACTCCCACGCCGGAGCGTGGGAGCTAGATGACGACTCTCCTTCAAACCGAGGTAGCGCCGCAATCAGAGGAAAAAGTACGCGATGCGTACCCTTGTATCTACATGGCTTGCCCAATCTCCGGAGCGTGGGAGCCAGAGGATATGCATGTAGTGCGCTAACGGTAAGGCTAAAGCGGCCGCACGGTACACGGCCGCAGATTCACAGCTACGGCATGTCTTCGCGGCTCGCTTTGAGCCTGTTGTTGGGCATTTCAACGACGTCGCTTCTGACTTGTGCTTGGCCGATTTCTGCTAGGTAAGCCTTTCTGTGACTGCTTACCAAAGATTTCTCCTTGATCTAAATGTCCGGTTGCAAGCATCGCTTTAAGCAAATTCTGTCCGACAGTGGGATTCTGAAAAATTGCTGATAACATTTCTGCTTGGTTGACCTCTTGCCCGCTTCCGGCTTTAACCAACAAACCCGCCGTATCTGGATTTGTAATTAATGACATTATCGCAGTGATTACAGGATCTTCTTCCGGCTCATCTATGTAATTCGGGAATTCGTATTTTGTTAGCTTTGCGAGTTCTAAGAACTGGTTGTCGGGCCTCCCTGGATTTTTGACTGAAAGATCAAAATACGCTTTTAAGTTACTTGCTAGAGATTTCAGGCCGGTTGCAGTGTTCTCGTACTCGAAGTGCCTTAAGTGAGAAATATCGAAAGGCACCTTGGGGCCGCTTGAGTCTCGGATTATTATGGTTCCTGGCCGACTGGCATGTCGCAATCCAAGCTCATAGTACACATTTGGATTGGGGTAAGTTACATCAGCAATGACATAATCCGCATGCATTAAGTGGGTAAGTATATCGCTACTAATAGAGCCAGGTAGTGATATGTCGTCAGCGCGAACCACAGATATTTCAGGGCTCGCCTTCAATATTGCTTCTTTAATTAGGTCGTCGTATTTAGATTTGAGATCTTGCGCTGTGATTGCTTTGCCATTGTATTCCTGGTCTCCAATAGCCATTACGACAAAACATGTTTTTTCTTTAAGCATAATTTTCCTTGCAAATTTGATTTATTGGCATCGCCATAGCCCGGCTTTTTTAGATTGCCCAACGTGTTCTAGATTGCAGTCTGCTTTTCTTGTTCTAGACTGAATGCAGTCTAGCGCAAGAGTAGCCTTCAAATAACGCCTGTCAATCCGCAACGTGCACGTCGCGCAAACGGCTCTCCTTCAAACCGAAAGCATTATCCCGATCCGCTCCGTCTGCGCGGTCTCCCGGAACAGCTTCAACGCCGCTCTGTCCAGCGGGTTGAAGCCTTTTGCATGCATTGAAACCGACATCCCCGTCGGTGCTGGAACCTGACGAGATCAGGCATGATCTGCGCGCCCCCGCACCGATCTCGCCAAGCCAAGGGTCACGCCTGACTCCTCCCCCAGGTATCGCGCAATCCAACCGTGAGATTGAACACCGGGCGCTCAGGGGTCGAGTCCGGGTCGGCGACAAAATAACCCTCGCGCTCGAACTGGAAACGCTCGCCGGGCTGCACCGCGCGCAGCGACGACTCCAGCAGACAGCCGGACAGCACCCGCAGCGAGTCGGGATTGATCTCGGTGCGGTAATCGGTCCCGCCCGCGCCCGGCGTCGGGACGCTGAACAGACGGTCATAGAGCCGGATCTCCGCCGGGACGGCCTGGGCCGCCGACACCCAATGGATGACGCCCTTGACTTTGCGTCCCTCGGGGTTCCGGCCCAGGGTGTCGAGATCGACGCTTGCCCGCAGTTCCACGACCTCACCGTGCGCGTCCTTGATGACCTCGTCGCAGCGGATGACGTAGGCATTGCGCAGACGGACCTCGCCGCCGGGGATGAGCCGCTTGAAGTCTTTGGGCGGGTTCTCGGTGAAGTCGTTGCGGTCGATATAAATCTCGCGCCCGAAGGGGATGGCGCGGGTGCCCTGCGTCTCGTCCTTGGGATGGTTTCTGGATTCCATCGACTCGGTGCGGTCTGCGGGATAATTGGTCAGCACCACCCTGAGCGGACGCAGGACGGCCATGCGGCGTGGTGCGGTGGCGTCCAGGTCGTCGCGGATGGCGCTTTCCAGCAGGGCCATTTCGACCAGATTGTCGGATTTGGTGATGCCGATGCGCTCGCAGAAATCGCGAACCGCCGCCGGGGTGTAACCGCGTCGGCGCAGACCGGCCAGGGTCGGCATGCGCGGATCGTCCCAGCCCTGGACATGGCCCTCGCCGACCAGATCGGTCAGACGGCGCTTGCTCATGACCGTGTATTCGAGATTGAGCCGGCTGAACTCGATCTGACGCGGTTTGCAGGGCACCGAGACGTTGTTGATGCACCAGTCGTAGAGCGGTCGATGGTCCTCGAACTCCAGGGTGCAGAGCGAGTGGGTGATGCCTTCCAGGGCGTCGGAGAGCGGGTGGGTGTAGTCGTAGGTCGGGTAGAGACACCAGGCGGTGCCGGTCTGATGGTGGACCACGCCGTGCTTGATGCGATAGAGCACCGGGTCGCGCAGGTTGATGTTGGGCGAGGCCATGTCGATCTTGGCGCGCAGGGTGCGCGCACCGTCCGGGAACTCGCCGGCACGCATGCGGGTGAAGAGATCGAGATTCTCGGCCACCGGGCGATTCCGGTTGGGGCTGTCACGGCCCGGCTCGGTGAGGGTGCCGCGATAGAGCCGCGTCTCTTCGGCGCTGAGGTCGCAGACATAGGCCAGACCCTTTTCGATCAGCTCGACCGCGAAACCATAAAGCTGCTCGAAATAATCCGAGGCGAAATAGAGCCGGTCGCCCCAGTCGAACCCGAGCCAGCGCACGTCCTCCTGGATGGAATCGACGAATTCGACATCCTCCTTGAGCGGATTGGTGTCGTCGAAGCGCAGATTGCAGGCACCGCCGACCGCTTCGGCCAGCCCGAAGTTGAGCGTGATGGACTTGGCGTGTCCGATATGCAGATAGCCGTTCGGCTCGGGCGGGAAGCGGGTGAGGATCCGGTCATGTTTGCCGGAGGCCAGATCCGCTTCGACGATCTGGCGGATGAAATGGGTGCGTGGCGGCTCGGCGGCGTCGGTCATGGTGTCTCGAATGGTTGGGAAATCGCTGAACGCTGCATTCTAGCGTCTCATGCGGGGATTGAAAGAAGCGTTGATACGCAAGGCTTGATTTGGAGTCGGTCACTCACGTACAAAGCCGGGGCTGTCTGTGCGTCACATCACAATACAAGCTCAGTCGAGGGGATCGTTTCCGATGGAAGACACCTATAAAGTTTCGGCCCTGGGGCTCGCTCCCGGTTATCCGGAGCAGACCGTGCGCGCGGGGCTGGCCAGTCTGCTGAAAGGCGACCCGGCCGCTTTCGAGCCCAAATTCCAGCGTATTCTCGTCAATCAGACCGTCATTCTGGCGAAAAACATTCCTGACGCGGCGGCGCGCAAGATGCATGAAAGATTGACGGCCATCGGTCTGCTGTGCCGGATCGACCCCATGTCTCTGGCCCTGGAGGCCAAATCCTATCGCTGCCCTGCCTGTGGGCATGAGCAGCTCCACACGACCGATGGCACGCCGGATATCTGTGAGCGATGTCAGATCGTGGTCGATCAGTACAAGGGCAAGCAATCCAATCGCCAGGCATTCGACTTGCAGCAGGCGATTGAATTGGAGCGTCGGACACTCGCCACGCAAACGGCGGTCGTGAACGAGCAGCAGAGCCGCGATGCCGAGCGCAAACAGGCCGAAAAATTACGCAAGATCGCCCGCCGCAGGGTCGAAAAAGAGCTGGGCATCACGTTTTACAGCAAGCTGAAACCCTTCCTGGCGCCCAGCATTTCGCTGCCGATCCTGGCGGTCCTGATTCTGGCTGGCGGTGGCGTCGGCTTCTTTGTCTGGGATCAGCATCGCAACGAAACCGGGTTGGATGAGGCCGGCGCGCCGACCGGCCAGCCCGGCGGGATGCAGATTGTCATCACGCCTCCGCCCGGTCTGTCAGTCACGGTCGGGGCCGATCCCGGCGTCGATCCAGAGCTTGCCGCCTCCGGTCAAGGCGTGTCGGCGGAGATGGCAGGCGCTGGCGCAACCTCATCGACGACCACGCCGGACGGCCTCGCCGCTGCCGGAATGAGTGGTGCCGAATCGAACGGCGGCGCGCCCAGGGTCGATATCCCCGACGCACTCATCCCCGCCCCGGCATCCAGCCTCAACGACCAAACCACCAATACCGTTGCCAGCGATCCGCGCATTCTGGCTGATCTGGCGTTCTACCGGCTCGACGCCGGTGATTTGGGTCTTGCCGCCAATCTGCTCGACCGCGCGCTGGCGCGCTTCAACGAAAATCCGAACGCGGCGTCGCGTATCCCGATGGATGCGCTGCTGCGCGATGCGGTCGCGTTGCGCGCCGGTCTCGCCGCCCGGCATGCCCAGCGGCTTGAGGCGGACAGTGCCCAGTCGCAATGGCGACGGGCCAATCTCCTCGCCGATTCGATTATCACCCCCAGCTTCCGCGCCATGGCCTATGGACGTCTGGCCCTTGCGGCCCACGAGGACGCAACGCTGCCCGCCAAAAAAGACTATCTCAGTCTGGCGGCCGCGACGGCCGCGCAGTCCGCCGGCAATCCAGTGGAGCGGATTGATCTCCTGGGCACGCTCGCCCGCGACATGGCGCTTGCGGGGCAGCGCGAACAGTCGGCCACATTCGCGGAGCAGGCGACGACCGCCCTGAGCAGAATTCAGGGCGGATCCAGCCAGACGGTTGCCAGATCGGTCCTGGCGCAGCGTCTGGCCGAGGCCGGCGATACTGAAGCGGCATCGACCATGCTGACCAGCGCCGGGGCACCCTCCCCTGTCAGCGCCAAGGCGCTCGCCGCCCTGGCGCTCAGTCGCGCACAACAGAGCCAGACGGCTCAGGCGCAGACCGATTTCGTCACCGCCATCGCGCAGGCCAACGCCCTGACAGACCCTGTCGAGCGCACCGACACCCTGGTCTATCTGGCCCGGACCGTTTTGCAGGCCGGGGATCCGACGGCCGCCGAGCGGATCCTCGATTCCGCTGGCGTCTGGGAATAAGGTGCTTTCCCGTTGCTGTCCAGTGCGGCAGTGCAGAGGCTCCAAAACAGTCTTCAATCGTTGTCTAAACCAGTAACGTCCACCGAACAAAACCAGACCGGAGAATCCCATGCTGATCACCTTTCAAACCAAGGCTTACGCAAACATCACCATGTTTGGCGAGGTGGCCGTGACGCTCATCAAGCTGATGGGGCATAGCGGCAGCGTGCCGGGTGCGCTACTGGCGGCGGATATTCCGGTCGCACTGGAACGGCTGAAAACGGCTGTCGGGGAGCATGCCAGCGAGCCTCTGGATCCCGCGTCGAACCACGCCGCACCGGATAACGGTGAAAATCAGCACGTCAGTCTGGCCCATCGCGCCCTGCCCCTGATCAATCTGCTCACAGCCGCTGCCCGCGATGGCGAAAATGTGATGTGGGAATAGATTTTAGTCATGAGGTTACATAAACTTTCTTGGGTTGATTGTGAACTTAAACCGCGCCCGGCGTGACATGCGCTGTTTTCTGTATCGGCATGGCGTCGTCGCAACTAAGCAGCGTCGGAGCGGGCGCGGTTTAAGGATTCGCGCCAACGGAACGATTGTGGATTCAGACCAGTCTGCTTCCACTCAAAACGACGCCCACTTAGCTCTGGACGCGGTTTAGCAGCCGAAACGGCATGACCGCTCAGGATTCCGACCCATGTACCTCGACACCCATCCAACCCTGAACATCGACCCCATCCCAACGCGGCGCGAACCGACACCCCGGATGCGCAGCCGATCCGTCTTCTTTGTGCTCGCGCTCGCGGGACTGCTCGGGCTGGGGGGGTGCAGCAGCAGCAAACCGGCCATTGAGCAGAAATTCACCGGCCCCGTCGACCTGGTCGTAGTCAAAAAATCGGAACGCAAGCTGGAACTCCACAGCCAGGGCCGACCTGTCCGGGAATACCGCGTCGCCCTTGGCGGCTCGCCTGTCGGCCACAAATACCGCGAGGGCGACGGGCGCACGCCGGTCGGCGAATACGTCCTCAACTGGCGCAACCCCAAGAGCAATTTTTACAAGGCCATCCATATCTCCTATCCCAACAAACAGGATCGTCTGAGCAGCAAACTGCTCGGCTACAATCCGGGCGGCAATATCATGGTCCATGGCATGCCCAACTATATCCAGTCGGAAAGCATGCGCCGCCAATACCTCAATCGCGATTGGACCCAGGGCTGCATTGCCGTGCAGAACCATGAAATTGATGAAATCTGGAAGCTGGTTCCGGACGGAACGCCGATCCGCATCCTGCCCTGATGCGGTCCACTGAGGCCCGCGAGCAGGAAGACGCCACACTGCGGACGCCTCGGCTGGATGTCAGCCAGATGCTGTCACTCCGCACGCGCGTCGTGCTGTCCGCCGCTGCCGTGCTGACGCTCTTCATTCTCCTGACCAGTCTGGCGCTGGAGCGGGCGATGCGTGAAACCGTCGCATCCGCGCGCGAAGAGCGTTTGCAGGCGCAGATCTTTCTGCTGATGGCGGCAGGTGAGGAGGAGTCAGCCGGACTGGTGTTTCCCAATGCGCTGGCTGAGTCGCGCCTGACGCTGCCCGGCTCCGGTCTCTACGCTCAGGTGCTGAATGCACTGGGGGATCCGCTCTGGCAGTCGCCGTCGGCGGTCGGCACGGAGCTTCCCACGCCCGTGCCGCTCGCCCCCGGACAACGCCGCTTCGAGCATGGGCATGGACACGACGGCATGGATTATCTCGTGCTCGCTTTCGGTGTCTCCTGGGCCACCGGGCCGACGCCGCAGGACTATACCTTCGTCGTGGCCGAGGATTCGTCCGCCTTCGAGGCGGAGATCACTCAATTCCGCGCCAGTCTCGCCGGCTGGCTGGGCGGCATGGCGCTGTTGATGCTGGTGGCGCTGGTCCTGATTCTGCGCTGGGGTCTGACGCCTCTGCGTCAGGTCGCGGCGGAGGTCGCCGCTGTCGAGTCCGGCCAGCAGCCCCAGATTCAGGGACGCTATCCGGCTGAGATCCGTGTCCTGACCGGCAATCTCAATGCACTGCTGGCCCATGAGCGGGCACGCCAGCGGCGGCTTGACAACACCCTCGGCGATCTGGCCCACAGTCTCAAGACTCCGCTTGCGGTGATGCGCGGCGCCATCGATGACGGAGAGCCCGCCGATCCGGTCAGGGCGCTGCTGCTGGAGCAACTGACGCGCATGGGGCATCTCGTCGAGTATCAGTTGCAGCGTGCGCGTGCAGGCGGGCGACAGGCCGCGACCCTGGCGCCGCCGGTTCCCGTGCGACAGGCGGCGGAACGGCTGATCGCGTCACTGCATAAGGTTTATCGGGACAAGCGCGTACAGGTCGATCTTGAGCTTGATCACGCCATCGTCTTTCGCGGTATCGAGGGCGATCTGCTGGAGATGCTGGGGAATCTGCTGGACAACGCCTTCAAGTGGTGCGGGCGGCGGGTCCGTCTCAGCGGCGAAGGCACCCGGAACGCCCTGAAGCTGGTGATTGATGACGACGGTCCCGGCATCCCGTCCGCTCAGGCGATCCATTTACTCGAACGGGGCGCACGGGCGGACGAGACGACGCCCGGACATGGAATCGGTCTTGCCGTGGTGCGCGAGATCTGCACGGCTTATGGCGGCGAGGTACGGGTCGCCAGCAGTCCACTGGGCGGGGCGCGGCTGTGTCTGCGGTTGCCAATCTGACCCAGCACCTTTTGGGTCAGCCCTAGCGGAATCGATGACGGTCGGTGCGGGCCGGTTTAAACCGCGTCCAGCGCGATAGGCGTCATTTTCAGTTTGTGTTTGGCTTTGGAGATGCCATCGACCTCAGTGGAGACGCGGTTTAAAAGTTTAAATTTTTTAATATCTTAAACCGCGCCCCCTCTAACAGTCGTCGATTCTGCCAAGGCCGACTCAATCCTCAACGATCACATACCGCACCGGGCGCGGTTTAAAAGCGGCTGCGGATGTACTTGAGCGCCCGGCTGATGGACAGCTCAATGTTGGATGGCCCGTTGCGGATGATGAACAGCTCGCGCTGCTTGTCGTCACGCAGAAAAGCGGGGGCATCGGCGCGTTCGCACTCGACGGCACCGATGCGCAGGCCATCCAGATCGTGCAGGTAAAAACGCACGCAGCGCGCATACTCGGGGCCGAGATGCTGGTTCAGCAGATTCTTGAAGTGGAGATGGCACTTGTCTTCATTCTCGAACTGATCGGCCTCCAGCCCCAGCGTGGTGCCGTCGTCGGCGATGCCGATCAGCAGGATCCCGCCCTCGGTGTTCAAAAAGGCCGCCACCCCCTTGAGCCAGGCCAGTTCGATCTCTTTGCCTTTGGTCTGGGTGCGCAGATTCATCCGCATGGTGGATTTGAATTCCAGATGCGGACCTTCGCCAGCGGCAATCAGCTCGCGCAGATCCGCTTCCAGTCGGCGACGGTCAATGCTGAGTTTCGGCAGATCGCGCAGTTGGCGGCTGTATTTGCGCACCACCAGCAGGGCCAGACTCAGACTGGCTACCAGGATCAGGAGCGCCGTAAGCGCGATGAGATGCCAGCGGCTCTGGAGGATCGTCAGGGTTTCGGAGACCGGCAGCACCACGCCGATCCAGGCGCCATCCGGGTCGTCCGTCAGCAGGGGCCGGAAACCGCCCCACCAGTCCTCGCCCACGCTGTGAAAACGAATCAGATCGTCGTGCGGCTCGCCAGCCGTCTTCCAGGCCGCGATCGCATCGAATGGAAGCGGACCACCAAGGCGCGTCTGGGCCGAGAAAAACCCGTCGGCATGATGTTCGCCAGAAGCGGTCTCGGATGACTCCGGCGGCACGAAGACGCCGCCCTCGCCGCTGAAGAGAAAGGCCCGACCATCTACGCCAATATCCAGTCTCCTGATGGCATCGACGATGCTCTGGAGCGTCACATCCAGTGCCGTGACCCGCAGCGGATCGGATCCGGGCCAGGCGATGGACGCCGTGACGCCCGGCACGCCGAGCGAGGCGAAGACATAGGGCGGACTCCAGACCACTTCCCCTGGAGTCTCCGCCGCTTCGCGGAACCAGGGACGGCTACCGGGCAAAGTGGGCGAAGACTCCTCGCGGCTCTCCCTCTGGTTCAGCATGGCGTCCCAGAGCGTGACGCTGGCCTGTGTCGGATGCTCCGCCACGCGCTGCCGGGTCAGCCAGCCGTCGCCCTCACGGCGCAGAAAATACTCGCGACCATCGGCGGTGGCATCAATGGCGCCGGCAATCTGGGGAATGTGCGCCAGGGTCGGAATCAGACGCTGATTCAATGCCTGCTCGTCCGCCGGGGCGATGCCCGCGCTTTGCAGTCCATCGCGGACGATCAGCAACTGCTGCCGCACCGGCAACAGGAGCCCCAGAACCTCGTCGCGGACCAGCGTCGTCGCCGCCTCGATGCGGTCCCCCGCGAGATCATGTTTGATGTCATTGATCAGCAGCAGGTTGATCGCCATCAGCAGACCGACCGAGGAGGCGACCAGCAGCATCAGATCGCGCAACAGCCGCGAGCGGATCGGGCCGGATGAGAGTCGAAAGAGCGAGAGTGGAGTCATGGCGGCGGATTATAACGGGATCGGCGAGGATCGCCCGCTTTCTAACCATGCGGCTTGCTGATAGTATCCCGGAGCGCACAGCCGTGTGGTTGTGCGATTATTTTATTATTTTTATCAATTTCTTAAGCGCGATTCACTGCGCCTGCCGAGGAACTGCCGCATGTCCGGGAACCGCTATGACGCCCATCCATCCCTGTTGCGGATGCGCCCTTTTGCCACCCTGTTGCTGATTCTGCTGCTGTGCGGCGGAATCCTGGTCGCCGTGCTGGGGGCGCAGTTGCTGCCGCCACTAATGCTTCCGCAGATCGATGATCGAATCGTCAAGATGATCGGCATCGCGGTGTTTGCAGCCGCGACCCTGCAATTGCTGATCTGGTGGGTCTCGACCCGCTCGGATCGACTCGTCATCACCGAAGACGAGCTGATCTGGACCCATGGCCTGCTCAACAAGCAGTACACCGAGATCAACATGGCCTCGGTGCGCACGGTGCGGGTGAGTCAGAGCCTGTTGCAGCGCATCATGAATGCTGGCGATATCCAGGTCTTCACCGCCGGGGACAATCCCGAACTCATGGTGCGCGGCCTGCCCGACCCCGCCCGGATCCGCGATCTGGTCAAGGCACCGGCGCCCGGCGGAGCGGGCTGAGGATGGCGGGCGACAATCGCGGCGATCTCAAGCTCCTGGCGGTCGCGCTGCTGGTCGTGGCGCTGCTGCTTGGCGCATTGATCGTCTTCTTCCTGCCCGCAGCAGCGCCAGCGGTTGCGGCGCTGAATGAGGGGATGGGTCTGAAAGCGGCCGTTCCCTGGGGGTTCGGTCTGACGGTCGGGCTTTTCGTGCTGCTTGCTACGGTTGCCGGCGACGGACTGCTTGGCGAGCTGCAATTCATGCTCGGTTCGTTTTTCTCGTTCTTTCTCGTCCTCACGCTATTGATTGCCTGGGTGTTTTAAACCGCGTCCAGCGCGATATGCGTCATTTTCAGTTTGTGTTTAGCTTTGGAGATGTCATCGGCATCAGTGGAGACGCGGTTTAAAATTTTATATTTTTTAATATCTTAAACCGCGCCCGCTCGAACGGTCGTCGATTCTGCCAAGGCCGACTCAATCCTCAACTATCACATACCGCACCGGGCACGGTTTAAGCCCGACGCATCTGGAGATCAGTCATGCAGCCCATCCGCCAGATTTACGACGATGCACCCGATATGATCCCAGTGCCGCAGGAACTGCGGCATCGCCGGGTCGAGTTGATTCTGTGGCCCCTGGACGATGAAACGGTTGCGGCACGCACCGCGTTTATTGGTTACGAAAGAACCAGCGTGGAAAAAATTGTCATTCCTTCGCGGGAAGAACGCAATGCAAGGTGATTGTTTCGTCGATACCAATATCTGGGTATACGCACATCTGGACGATCCCAACGAGCCACGTTCTTTGCGGGCGTGGGACTTCATCAATTCGCTGACCAAGCCCATCATCAGCTCGCAAGTGATCGCCGAGTATTACAACGTCATGCTGCGTCACGAACAGGATGAAGACCGGATTCAGCGAAATGCCGCCCGCATGTTGCGGGCATGCAAAATGCAGCCGCTGAATCTGGCTGTCGTGCACCGTGCGCTTGCCGTGCGTAAACGCTACGGCTTCTCCATCTGGGACAGCCAGATCGTTGCCGCCGCGCTGGAGGCGGGTTGCGCCACGCTTTATACCGAGGATTTGCAGGAAGGGCAGATCATCGACGGCTTGACGGTGCGCAATCCGCTGCGGATCTGAATATAGCCGCTCCGAACGTGCTCAATCTGGCGCTTGAATAACGCTCAATCCGCCTGCCGCAACACCCCACTCCGCTCCAGCAGCAGTTGCGTGAGCAGCGCGACCGGTCGCCCGGTGCCGCCTTTTTCCTTGCCGCCATTCCAGGCGATGCCGGCGATGTCCAGATGCGCCCAGCGGTAATCCTTGGTGAAGCGCGAGAGGAAACAGGCGGCGGTGATGGCCCCGCCCTCGCGCCCGCCGACGTTGGCCATGTCGGCGAAATTGCTGTCGAGCTGGGTCTGATAGTCGTCCCACAGCGGCATGCGCCAGGCACGGTCGCCAGCGGTCTCGCCCGCCTTGAGGATCTCATCGGCCAGTTTGTCGTCCGGCGTGAAGAGTCCGGCCGGGTGCTTGCCCAGCGCGATCACGCAGGCGCCGGTGAGGGTCGCCAGATCGATGACGACGGCGGGATTGAAGCGTTTGCAGTAGGTCAGCGCATCACAGAGGATCAGACGGCCCTCGGCGTCGGTGTTGAGGATCTCGATGGTCTGGCCGGAAAGGCTGGTGACGATGTCGCCAGGCTTGTTGGCGTCGCCGTCCGGCAGATTCTCGGAGGCAGGCACCACGCCCACCAGATTGATGGGCAGACCCAGTTCGCAGGCGGCGAGCATGGCGCCGAAGACGCTGGCGCCGCCGCACATGTCGTACTTCATCTCGTCCATCTCGGCGGCGGGCTTGATCGAGATGCCGCCGGCATCGAAGGTCAGACCCTTGCCGACCAGCACGATCGGACGGACCTCCTGTTTGCCGCCGCAATATTCCATGACGATCAGTTTGGCCGGCTGACGGCTGCCACGCGACACGGACAGCAGAGCGCCCATGCCGAGCTTCGCCATCTCATCCTCGTCGAGTACCTCGACCTTGAGGGTGTCGAAACGCCCGCCGAGTGCAAGCGCCTGTTCGGCCAGATAGGTCGGGGTGCAGAGATTGCCCGGCAGGTTGCCCAGCTCTTTGGCAAGATCGATCCCCGCCGCCATCGCCTCGCCGTGACGGACGGCCAGCTCGGCAACCGCCAGATCCGCTTTGTCCGGCGCCCAGAGCGTCAGACGTTTGAGCGGGATCTTGGGCGCCTGCTTGTCGTCTTTGGTTCGGCTGTAGCGATAGACCCGGTCCGCCGCCGCGAGCACGGCATCACGGGTGGCCGCGTAGCGATCCAGCTCCTCGGGCAGCGGATCGGCGAGCGCCAGCATGGCCTCGCCGGCATGGGTCGTCTGAAGCAAGGCCACCGCCGCCGCCACCGCCTTGCGATGATTGGCGCGAGTGAACGCCTTTTTCTTGCCGCAGCCGACCAGCAGCACCCGCTCGGCAGCGACGCCCGGCAGGTCGTAGAGCATCAGGGTGCGCCCGGCCTCGCCGTCCAGATCGCCCTTCTTCAGCAGCCCGGCCAGCCGGCCGCCGCTGGCGGCGTCGATGGCCTCGGCTGGAGCGGCCAGCTTGCGCTTCTCGAAGACCCCGAGCACGAGACAGGGTGTTTTCTGTTTGGCGAGATCGCCGGTTTTGGTGGTGAATTCCATCACGAGGCTCCTGGTGCGGTTCGGGGGCGAATGGGCCGATCCGATCTGATGATAGGATGACGGACTTCAAGTCTACCGAATGACGGGTCTTGGTCGAAGTGAGAATCCTGGATCGCTATCTCGCCTGGGCGGTGATTGGCGGCACGCTGCTGACCCTCGGCGTGCTGCTGCCGCTCATTGGCGTCTTCATCCTTGCCGACGAGGCGGACTCAATCGGCGTCGAGCGTTACGGTCTGGCGGAAGCCTCGCTGTTCATGCTCCTGAGCCTGCCACGCTATGCCTATCAGCTCTTTCCCATCGCAACCCTGATCGGCGCACTGATCGGTCTCGGCGCACTCGCCAGCCGTTCGGAACTGGTCGCCATGCGCGCCGCCGGGGTGTCGGTGTCACAGATCGTCCGCTCGGCGCTGCTGGGCGGACTGCTGCTGGCGGCGCTGGCCGTGTTGATTGGCGAGGTCATCGCCCCACTGACTGAGCAGCACGGCGTCGAGCTGCGACGGCAGGCGCTCTCAAGCGGCGTGACCCAGCGCACGCCGGATGGCTTCTGGGCGATGGAAGACGGGTCTTATGTGAACATCCGCGAGATCCGTTCCGGCGCCAGTCTGCGCAACATTTCCATCTATGAGATCGACTCGGCAAAGGGAACTTTGATCGCGACCCATGCCGAGGGCGCGAGCTATCGGAACGGCCAGTGGGAACTGGAGGGGATTTCGCGCAGCCGGGTCAGCGCCGCCGGGGTGGAGGTCGAGCGGATCGAGCGCGCGGGCTGGGACTCGATGCTTGATCCCGATCTGCTCAAGGTGGTGGTCGCAGACCCCCGTGTGCTGCCGGTGTGGGGGCTTTATCACTATATTCAGTTCATGTGGACCAACAAACAGGATGCCGGTCCCTATGAGGTCGTCTTCTGGGCCAAGATCTTGCACCCGGTCCTGACCCTCTCAATGATCCTGGTCGCGATCCCGCTGCTGCTGGGCTCGACCCGCAGCACCGGCATGGGGCGGCGTCTCTTTGGCGGGGTGCTGGTGGGAATCCTCTATTATCTGATCAGCCGCACCTTCGCCTATCTGGCGCTGCTGTTCGGCCTGAATCCATTCGTCGCCGCCATCGCGCCACCGCTGCTGTTCGTGTCCGGGGCGCTTTTATTACTGCGGCGAGTGGGTTGAGTGCGGCTGTCCCGGTCTGCGTGTGACAATGAATTTTGCTGATAAAATTGAATCGATCATGACCATCAACCACATGATGGAGGATTGGCAGCCATGTTAATCAACAACAATAACGTCGTTGCACTGGGTGGCGCACAGAACGCACTCAATCGCAGTCAGGGCGCATTGGAAACCACTCAGGAGCGCCTGACCTCGGGGCAGCGGGTCAACCGCGCCGCCGACGATGCCGCCGGGCTTGCACTCATCAACCAGTTCGCCGCCCAGATCACCGGAAACGCGCAGGGGGGGCGCAATCTCAGTGACGGCATCTCGATGGTGCAGACGGCGGAGGCCGGGGTCAGTCAGGTCAGCGAGGCCGTGCAGCGGATCCGCGATCTGGCCGTCCAGAGCTCCAGTGGCACCCTCTCCGATTCGGATCGCGCCGCGCTTCAGACCGAGACCGGCGCACTGCAAGATCAGATCACCCAGACCATTGAAGGCACCGCGTTCAACGGCACCCAGTTGCTCGGAAAGAACGGTGAACTGGCGATCCAGGCCGGCGCGAAGGCGGGCGACAGCCTGTCCGTCAACACCCATGACGTTCAGGGTCAACTGAACGCCTTTGGATTCGACAGCATCGACCTCTCCACCTCCGCTGGCGCGGCCAGCGCACTCAAGGTGCTCGACCAGAGCAGCGACTATCTCAGCGGGATACAGGGAGAGTTTGGCGCCACCCAGAACCGCTTTGACGCCGGCATCCAAAATCTGACGCAGAGCAACCTCAACACCGCCGCCGCGCAAAGCCGTATCCAGGATACCGATTACGCCCTTGAGGCGGCGGCACAGGCCCGGAACCAGCTACGCAATGAGGCGAACATCGCCATGATCAGTCAGGCCAGCCGCATTTCTTCGCAGTTCGTCTCGCAGTTGCTGGCATAAGGCGATTTCCCGGCGGCGCTACCCCGGCCTCTTCAAATATCCAAGCGCCAGCCACACCGTCAGCAGCAGCGCAGCCGAGGCGGGCCACATGAAGAGGGCGCGCTGAGGGCGGTAGGTGCGCTCATCGCGTTCGGTCGGTTCGAGACGGTCGAGTTCGGCATAGACGGCTTCCAGTTGGTCGCGGTTGGTCGCGGAAAAGAAGTGTCCGCCGGTGATCTCGGCGATCTGCTTGAGTGTCGCCGGATCGAAATCCGAACCCTGACGCAGCAGACGCATGCCGAAGGGCGTGCGGATGCCGACCTCACCGCCGCCGATGCCGATGGTGTGGATGCGCACCCCGGCCTGAGCCGCGAGCCGGGCGGCATCCAGCGGATCGAGCATGCCGGCAGTGTTCGCACCGTCGGTGAGCAGGATCAGCACCCGCTCACCGTCCGGCTGTTCGCGCAGCCGCTTGACCGCCAGCCCGATGGCGTCGCCGATGGCGGTCTCGCGTCCGGCCAGACCGATGACCGCCTCGCGCAGCATGGTGGCGACCGTGGCCCCGTCGAAGGTCAGAGGCGTCTGAAGATAAGCCTGGGTGCCGAAGAGGATGAGCCCGAGCCGGTCGCGGTCGCGCCGTTCGATGAAGCGCATCGCCACCGCCTGCACCGCCATCAGCCGCGAGACGGCACGCCCGCCAAGTTCGTAATCCTCCTGTTCCATGCTCCCGGAGATGTCCAGCGCCAGCATCAGATCGCGCCCGGCGACCGGCAGACCGATGGGCTCGCCGATCCACTGCGGACGCGCGGCGGCCAGCACAAGCAGTATCCAGGCGAGTGTCGCCAGCAGCAGACGCCATCTGGAAGGTCGTCCCCTTCCCGTGACCGTCACCGACTCCAGTTCGCGATAAAAGGGCAGACCCAGGGCCGCGCCCTGGTTTTCGCGGGCGCGCGGCAGCAGACGCGCGAGCACAGGCAGCGGCAGTGCAAGCAGCACCCAGGGCCAGTCCAGCCTGAACCAGTCCATTTCGATCATTGGCGCGTCTTCCCTCATTAAACCGCGCCCAGCGCGGTATGCGGTGTTCTTGGATTGGATCGGTGTCGCCGAATCCATGACTGCCGGAGCTGGCGCGGTTTAAGACACTAAAAATAAGAATTTCTAAACCGCCTCTTCACCGCGACCGAAGAAATCTCCAAAGTCAGACACAGAATGAGCATTACGCATTTCGCTCCGGACGCGGTTTAGTCTGGATCCAGCGCGCGGCGAGACGGCTCAATGGCTGGGGATCGAAACCAGACTCGTGCGCGAACTCAGGGCGATAGGCGGACTCGACCAGGATGCGACCTGGACCTTGCGTGAAGCCGGTACCACCGCCGGTGGCGTCGAGAAAGGTCAGCCAGTCGGAACCGCTGAGCCCGGCGACCTGTTCGCGGGGAAAACGAACCAGCGCCAGACGCCGCAAAAGCTGCGAGACACCCGCGACAAAACGGCGTGCATCGCCATCGGTCGTCAGGGCGGCATTGAGTCCGGCCAGTTCGCGCAGCGCCAGTCGCGTGCCGGCACCCTGCCGACGCCAGCGCCGCCACCAACGGATGGCAAACCAGACGCCAGCCAGGAGCAGACCGGCCAGCAGCCACCAGCCGGGCGCGGGCGGCCACCAGGAGACCGGATCCGGCAGATGCCAGTCGCGCAGCCCGGACAGCGGATCGGGATTCATCGCGCCATCCCCGTTGCCCGGGCACCGAGACGCGCACCCAGACCGCGCGCCAGCGCCGGCCCCACCGGATTAAAGGTCGCCAGTTGCAGCAGATGGGCGCGGTCGCGTCGGGCGAGTCGTTGCAGGCTGTCAAGACGCTGCTGAAAATGCCCCTGATAGACCTGGCGGACACGGGCGCTGGTCAGATCCAGAATGCCCGTCCTCAGCACCGCCGAAAGAGCGTTTTGCACGCCATCCGTCACCGGATAACGTCCGGGCGGCGGCGTCTCGCTTTCCAGCGGGTCATGGATCAGGATCAGCAGCAATTCGCTGCCGGCTGCCAGTTGCGCCAGCCAGCCGCTGCGCTCCGGCTGAATGCCGGCGAAATCGCTGATGATGGCCACCAGACTGCCGGGGCGCACCTGAGTGACCAGATGCGTAGCGGCCTCGGCGATGGCGGCATGACCGCCGTTCGCATCCTTCGGCACCGCGCTCAGACGGTCGAGCAGCGGCAGTAACCCCGCCCCGCGCGCGGCAGGCCGACGCTCCAGATGATGACTCTCATCGAACACCAGCCCGCCGACCCGATCACCCCGATCAACCGCCGCCCAGCCGATCAGCGCCGCCGCCTGTGCTGCCACGACCGACTTGAAGGCGACCCGCGTGCCGAAGCGCATCGACGGTCCCTGATCGACCAGCAGCCACACCGGACGCTCGCGCTCCTCGCGGAAGAGCTTCACATGCGGGGTGCCGGCACGCGCGGTCACACGCCAGTCCATGTTGCGCGGATCATCGCCCGGCTGATAGACCCGCGACTCGTCGAACTCCATGCCGCGCCCGCGAAAGCGCGACAGATGACCGCCGCTGCGGGTCGCCAGCACCCGCCCGCGCGGCGCGAGATCGAGCCGCCGCGCCTGACCGCGCAGGGCGATCAGGTCTTTGAGATTGGGCTGGATGCCAGCGGTAGCCGGCGTCTGCTGCGGCGAGATCATGCGTGCGGTGCGGGATAATAGAGCTTGTCGAGCAGTTGCTCGGCCGTATAGGGGCACTGCGCCGGGAACGCCTCCAGCGGCAGACCGCTTTCATCGCTCGCCAGTTGTCTGGCGTCGGCATAGGCATCAATGATGGTCTCGGCCAGCAGCGATTTGAGACCGGGCGCCTGTTTGAACAGCCGGGCCAGACGGCCGCGCTGTTCGACAATGGTGGCGCGCCAACTGCGACCATCGAATTCGCGCCAGCGATCGGATAGCGTTTGCAGTTGATATTCCCATTTCAGTAAATGAGCGATCAGAATCGTCAGCCGGTTTTCCAGTGCGCGCTGCTCGCTTTTGCCCATGTCGCTCAGTTCTTCCAGAAGGTGCTCAATATCCAGTTCGTCGTAGCGTCCGGCACGCAGCAGTTCGGCGTTCTGTGCCGCCCAGGCTGAATAATCGGTTTGATAGAGTGTGCTGAGTTCAGTCATGTCTCGTCTTCCAGGCAATGTGTAGGGGCGATTTAAATCGCCCCTACAGGGTGGCATGTCCTTTTCCGTCAATCACCTAAGGCGCCGGCACCCGCGCCAACAGCGCGGCGATGAAATCATCGGGCCGTCGCCCTTCCGCCTCCGATTCGTAAGACAGGAGCACCCGATGACGCAGAATATCGGGCGCAACCGCCTGGACATCTTCCGGCGAGACATAATCGCGCCCATTGAGCCAGGCCAGCGCCCGCGAGCAGCGGTCGAGCGCAATGGTCGCGCGCGGACTGGCGCCGAAACGCAACCAGCCGGCCAGATCTGACGCATAGGCGCCGGGGTTGCGCGTCGCCATCACCAGATGCACCAGATAGTTTTCGACCTCGGGCGCCATGTAGAGCCTGAAAATCGCCTGACGCGCCGCGAAGACATCGGCCTGCTTGAGCACCACGGCAGGGCTGACCGCCCTCCCCCGCTGCGCCTCGTCGCGATTGAGCCGCAGGATGGCGCGCTCGGTGTCAAGATCCGGATAATCGACCCGCACATGCATCAGAAAACGGTCGAGCTGGGCCTCCGGCAAGGGATAGGTGCCTTCCTGTTCGATGGGATTCTGGGTCGCCATGACCAGAAACAGCCCGGGCAAAGGATAGGTCTCGCGCCCGACCGTGACCTGACGCTCGCCCATCGCCTCCAGCAGCGCCGACTGCACCTTGGCCGGCGCGCGGTTGACCTCGTCGGCCAGCAGCAGGTTGTGAAAGATGGGACCGCGATCGAAGCGGAAACTGCCATCGTGCGGACGATAGATCTCGGTCCCGGTCAGATCAGCCGGCAGCAGATCGGGCGTGAACTGGATCCGGTGGAAATCGCCTTCCAGCCCGGCGGCAAGTTCCTTGATGGCCGTGGTCTTGGCCAGTCCGGGCGCGCCTTCGACCAGCAGATGCCCGTCGGCCAGCAGGGCGATCAGCAGACGATCAACCAGGGTGCGCTGGCCGAGGATGGTGCGGCTGATCTGTTCGCGCAGGGCGGCGAATTCGGGCATCAGATTGGGCGAGGATGCGGCCTCGCTGGTCTCGGTGGGTGCCGCGAGCGGCTCCGGCTTCTCTGGGATCATGGGTTATTCCATTGGCGGATAATAATCGTCGCTCAGGATCTGCTCGGACGAATCGGGGTGCTTGACACAGATGGTTAGGCTACCTAGCCTTTCGGTACCAAAACCTGTACAGATTCTAACAACATGACCACTCTCACCGCGACCGATGCCCGCAAAAGCCTGTTCGATCTCCTGCGTGGGGCCAACGAGCGCCATGAGATCTACCACATCCGACATCGGCAGGGCGACGCGGTGCTGATGTCGGAGAGCGAATACGAAAGCCTCATCGAAACCCTGGATCTGCTGTCCGCGCCCGGTTTCAAGGATGCCTTCGAGCAGGCGCGCCAAGAGGCCGACAGTGGCGAGACGCGCGCTTTCGAGGAGATCTTCGGGGAACCGCAGTGAGCTATCGGGTCCGCTTCACCCGGCAGGCCGAAAAAGACATCGACAAGCTGACCCCGAAACTGCGTGCCCGGCTCAAGGACATCGTTCGTCACCGGCTGGCGGTCGATCCCTACTCAGGAAAGCCGCTGGTCGGTTCGCTCAAAGGGTATTACTCGATGCGGCTGAGTTACCAAGATCGCATCGTCTACAGTATCCATGACGATGAACTGGTCATCATGGTACTGCGCGCCCGAACCCATTACGGTGACTGACGCACGGGGCGCGCCTTAGGCGATTTCCGGGAAAGTTCGTACCCGCCCGAAGCGCCGTCAATGGACAGGATTAACAGGTTTAAAAACAATGATCTAAAAATCCTGTCCATCCTGGAAAATCCTGTTAATCCTGTCTATATGAAATTTTAAACCACGTTCCCACTGATGTCGGTGACATCCCCAAAGCTAAACACAAACTGAAAATTACGCATGTCGCACTGGACGCGGTTTAACTCACCTGCACCATAATCTCGGAGTCGCGCGGCAGCACCTCGACCGTCGCCCCGGACTGGATGAGCTGTTCGGTCTCCATCACCTCCATCACCGCATCCAGCACCTCGGGATCCTGCTGGGCGATGGCGTTGAGCGCCTCACCGACGATAGCCGGGCGGGTCGCGGCGGCCTCGGCCATCTGTTGCGAGACCTTGTAGGCGGTCTGACTCTTGATGAGTCCGACCCGGTTCTCGCCGTCCTGCTTCATGGCGCTGGTGACCTGCACCAGACGCTTGACGACCTTCTCGGTGATGTTATCGACCATCTGGCGGTCGGTGAAGGCAACCTTGCGCATATAGACCGAGCCGAGCTTGTAACCCCATTGCTCCGAGAGCGGCGACACCGCCGCACGCACCCGCCGGCTGAGTTGATGCCGGTCTTCCAGCATCTTGTCCATCTCCAGATTACTCAGGGTCGAAATGGTCGAACTGGCGACATTGGCCTGGAGCGAGGCGTCCGGGTTGGCATTGCGGAAGAGATAGGCGACCGGATCGCTGACCTGCATCTCGTACCAGATGCCGACCCCCATTGGGGTGCCCTCCTCCGAGTTGACCATCTGATCGCGCAGATAATGCTGACGCAGCGTGGTCGAGACCCGGTAGAGCTTGCCGAAGAAGGGCACCAGCAGCGCCTTGGGGCCGAAATAGCCGAGCGGAAAGCGGATGCCGGGCTCGTCCAGCGTGCCGATGACCTTGCCGAAGAGCGTATAGACCTGCGCCTCGCGCTCGTTGACGATGGCATAGAGCCCCAGCTTGCGGGCGATGGCGAGCAGGATCGGGATATAGAGGAAGCCGACGACAAAGGCGACCACCAGACCGACTGAGCTATCGATGTCAAATATCATAAGACCTCCGCGAGCAAATGTGGTGCGTAAAGTGTTCGGGCGTGACTCAAGGAACCGTTGTCTCCCGGTTATCCAGCACAAATCCATCGAGATGCCAGCCGATCAATCGGTCCAGATCGACCAGCATCAGCTTGTTGCTTCGATTGGCGCTGTCCCGTGCCTGAGTCGTGAACGAACTGGTGGTCACGAATACGCCAAGATCGGCCTGATTCTCCTCCAGAACCCCTTTGAATTGCTGAATCGCTGGCCGGCCCACCGAGTTATCGAGCCCATAGCGTTTGCATTGCACCAGAATCAATCGACTGCCATCTTTTGCCACCCCGTCGATACCGGCATCGCAACCGGCTGGAGTGGCCCAGGCGGTCATGCCAGCTTCGGCGAAAAAGCCCATGACATGCCGCTCGAATGCCAGCGGATTCATGGCGAGCAGCTCCGCCTGTAACACGTTGCGATCTTTCGACAGCGATTGTCTGCCGGGTGGAGCAATGTCTTTGACGATGGCTTCCCGCGCCCCTTTGTTCATGCGTATCAGCGCCGCATCCGTCGCGATGACGGCAAGAATACCCTGAACAAAGAGCCCTTCACCGTCCCTGGTATTCAGCAGGGATTCGATGACGGCGGTGATCCCGGAAACGCCAAGGAAAAAGACCAGCAGCGCCGGAACGCCAACTGCTCCGCCAAACGCCGCGATACCGACACCGGCGCCACCTAATAAGGGCGTTGCCAGTACAGTCGCCGGCAGGGCGACACGCAGGGCCAAAGGCAGGTTTCGATAACCGCTCAAGGCCGTTCCACCGACCGTTTTCAAGACCGCCACTGTTTTCTCTGAAGGCACATTTGCTGCCAATCTGGCTAATTTCTGCCCAATCGAAAGACGATTGCTGGCCATGATCACACGGGACTGCATCAGCCACGCGACTGTGGCGGCTTTGTCGTGTTCATCGCTCAGGTGAGTCATGAACACCTCTTCCATGTCAGGAAGCGTCGGTGGAGGACGGCCATCTTCAAGCTCCAACCAGGCCAAAACGGCCTGACGCTCCTGCTCGGAAAGGTTGTCGAGATCTTTCGGCGGTTGACCGCGTCCATCCTGGTAATGGACAGCATCTTCGCGACCAAGCCACGCCAGAACAACGTCGCGCTCAGGCTCGGTGTCTGTCATACGCCAACTCCAGTCAGTCAGCCACTTTGGCTGGTGGTCTGAATGATCCGCGTCGCCCGTCCCAGCAGGGGCACGCGCAGGTTACGGATATAGGCGTACAGCGCCGTGGAGCCGCCGCTGGCCTTGATCTTGACGAGGGTATCGGCCAGCTCCTTGAGCGGGGCGACCTCGGCCTGGGCGTTGTTGCGGGCGATATCCACGGCGCGCTTGCTCATGGTGATCTGCTGCTCGGCATCGGCGCGGGCGGTGCTGATGTCGGCGGCGACCTGATTGCGGGTGGTGTTGATCGCCGAGAGCGCGCGGTCGACCTCGGGCGGCGGGTCGATCTGGGTGATGAGCGCGGCGTCCAGCTCGATGCCGTAACGCGCGCCGGTGGAGCGGCACTGCTGTTCCATGTAGTCGTTCAGCAGCGGCAGGTTTTTGCGCAGATCGTTGATCGAGACCCCTTCCGAGAGTTCGGGCGAGCCGCCGCTGCCGGCGATCCCGGTCTCGCCGACCAGACTCGGACCCTTGGGATCGACGAAATTGGCGATGCGCTCGCGCAGCACCGAGATGAAATAGCCCATGACGTGCTCCAGCGGGCTATCGACGCCGAAGCAGTAGGCATAGAGATTGTTCTCCGAGGCGCGGAAGCGGATCTGCCCGCCCACCCCGGTGGTGAGATTGTCCTTGGTGACCGCCTCGATGGTGTGCTGGGTCTTGGTCGGATCCCAGGTCAGATCGATGGCCTGCGTGACCACCCGCACCTTGTGCGCCTCCTGCCAGGGCCATTTGAAATACGGCCCGCCGGGGCCGACGGTGACCAGACGCGGCACCCGGTAACGCTCTTTTTCCTCGTCATTGAGCGAGTCGTCCTCGACCATCAGACGACCCAGACGCTGGGCGCGTCCGAATGAGGTGAGAACCGCCCGCTCATCCGGCTTGACGGTGTAGAAGGCACGGAAGAAGACCTTGTAGACGATAAAAGCCAGCAAACCCAATAGAAAGGCACTCACATACATGACGTTCTCCCACGCATCAGTGGTCAGTTGGCAGAATGGACAGGATGTTGTGAGGTTTTTTCAATCCTGTGAATCTTGGAAAATCCTGTTCATCCTGTCCATTTTGATGCCGCCTGGCTACTCGCTTTTAAAACCGGCGGCGCGATGGCTGCCATCGCAGAAGGGTTTGTTGCTGGATGCCCCGCAGCGACAGAGGAAGGCGTTATCACCCTGCCAGGCGTCGCGCCCGGTGGCGGCGCGGATGCTGAGGTTGCCGTCGAGCCGCAGCGGGCCGTTTTTCAGCGGTTTGACGCTCAGTGGACCACCGGTCGCGGTGAGCCCCGGTCCCTTTTCGCCGACGGCGCCGAAGTCCTCGAACTTAACCTCCAGATGGCTGTTATCGCAGAAGGGTTTGTTTTTGGACGCCCCGCAGCGACAGAGCGCGGCGCGACGGCGGACGCCCGGCATGTCCTCGCCCGCGCCCTCGATCTGAAGCTCGCCGGTGAGATAGAGCGGGCCGTTGTAGACCACCATCGCGATGTTGGCCGCCGGGGCCGTCTCGGGCATGCCGTCTTTGTCGGTATAGCTCAGGGCACCGCTCGGACAGCGTTCGACGATCTCGCGCACCTCCGCTCTGGTGACCTTGTCCGGCATGCACCAGGGCTTGCGCCCGCCGACGAAGAGATCGCCCTCGGCCTGGCCGCATTCGCCGATATGAATGCAGAGTCGCCCGTCCCAGCGGACATCAATCTCGTTGCCTGAAAAATCGACGATTTCTTGATCGCTCATGTGCCTGTCCTCGCGGTGCGCGCAGTGAATGGTTTAAAGATTTGATTTTAGACAGGATTTGCAGAATTTACAGGATTTAAAACAACATATTAAAGAATCCTGTAAATCCTGTTAATCCTGTCAAAAACTCGCGATCAGCTCCTCTGCCGGCACGGGCCGTCCGAACCAGTAACCCTGATAGGCGTGGCAGCCGTGCGCGGCCAGCCAGTCGCGCTGCTCCCCGGTTTCCACGCCCTCGGCGATCACCTCCAGCTCCAGGCTGTGGGCCAGGGCAATGATGGTGCGGGCAATGGCCGCATTGTTGGCATCGGTCAGCACATCCTGCACGAATGAGCGGTCGATTTTGAGCTGATCGAGCGGCAGACGTTTGAGATAGCTCAGTGACGAATAACCGGTACCGAAGTCATCCAGCGAGAATCCCAATCCCAGCGCATGGAGCATGGTCATTTTGGCGATGACATTCTCCGTATTGTCCAGCAGCAGACTTTCGGTGATCTCCAGCTTGAGCCGCGCCGGATTGGCGCCGGCCCGGGCGATGGCCATCAGCACCTGTTCGACAAAATCAGGCTGATGGAACTGACGCATGCTGATGTTTACGGCCAGCATCAGATGAGCCGTGTCCTCGCCTTCGCCCCACAACGCCAGTTGTCTGCACGCCGTATCCAGCACCCACTGGCCCAGGGGTACGATGAGTCCCATCTTTTCGGCCTGCGGAATGAAGGTCGCGGGCGAGACGGCGCCGAGCTGCGGACTGTCCCAGCGCAGCAGCGCCTCGGCGCCGATCAGGCGTCCACCCTGATCGACCTGCGCCTGATAGACCAGCCGGAACTGATCCTGCTGAAGCGCCTGACGCAAATGGCCCTCCAGCGCGGCGCGGGCGCTGATTTCAGCCTGCATCTCGGGGTCGAAAAAGCGCAGCGCGTTGCGGCCCATCGCCTTCGCCCGATACATGGCAAGATCGGCCTGCCGCATCAGATCATCAACGCCGATCGGCTGATGGCCGAACAGGGTGATCCCGATACTGGCCGTGGAGTGATGTTCGCAGCCGTTCAGATCATAGGGCTGGTCGAGAACGGCCAGCAGTTTGCGGCCCAGATGCTCAACCTGCATGGCCGACTCGTCGGGACAGCCGCTCAGATTTTCAAGCATCACCACGAATTCGTCGCCGCCGAAACGCGACAGGGTGTCGCTCTCGCGCAGACAGGCGGACAGACGCGCGGCCGCCTGTCGCAGCAGCAGATCCCCCTGCTCGTGACCGAGGGTGTCGTTGAGTGTCTTGAAGTCGTCCAGGTCGATGAACAGCAGGGCGCATTCCTGGGCGCAACGCTGTCGGTTCGCCAGCGCCCGCTGCAAGCGGTCCAGCAGCAGGCGACGGTTGGGCAGCCCGGTCAGCGGATCGAAAAAGGCCAGATCGCGGATCTCCTTTTCAGCCGCCTTGCGCTCGGTGATATTCTCGAAGACCGTCGCGAACTGGCCCTGACCGACCTGGAAGGCGGTGATGCCATAATGGTGCCGATTTAATTCGAGGAACATCTCGAACGAGACGGGCTCGCCGGTCAGGGCGACCTTGCCATAGATCCCGATCAGGCCGCTCTGTTCGATGCCCGGCAGCACCTCGGTGACAGTCCGTCCGATGATCTCGGCGACCCGGAGCCCGGTATGGGTCTCGAAGGCCCGATTCGCCATCAGAAAGCGATAATCACAAGGCTGTCCGCCGGCATCCAGCATGATTTCATGCAGCGCCACGCCACTCAGCGAGTTGTCGAAGAGACCGCGAAAACGCTGTTCGCTGATCCTGAGCGCCTCCTCGACCTCCCGCCGCGCGCGCGCTTCGGCCTGCCGCCACATGGCGGCTTCAGGCGGCCCCAGGGAATCGGCCAGACGGTCGAGCACAGACGCCAGACGTCTGATCCGGGTCGCGACAGCGGTCAGTGCGTGGCGGCTCATGCGGTTGATGTCTTGAAGGTTAAAAATCATTTCAATCGCATCTCGCCAGTCGAGTTGGGTGACCCTGTTTTTCGCATTGGCATCTCCTATGTTATACCCTCAGGGGTCATTTTCTATGCGAGAAACTCATGCACACCAACGCCCTTACGACTTCATCCCGCCAGCCGCAACCGCTTGCCACGAGCGGGTTTGCCAGCCTCGCCCTGAGTCTCACCCTCTTTTCAGCCACGGGGACCGCCATGGATCAGGAACAGCGCATTGACGACACGGCCCAGAAGGCGCTGGCCGTGACCATCTATAACGACAATCTCGCGCTCATCCGGGATCAGCGGCAGGTGACGCTGGAGGCGGGCGAAAACCGGCTGGCCTGGCGCAATGTCTCGGTGCAGATCCGCCCCGAGACGGCCCTGCTCAACGATGTCTCGCAACAGCTCGATCTGACCCTGCTCGAACAGAATTTCGACTTCGACCTGCTGACGCCGACGAGTCTGCTGAAAAAATATCTGGGTCGCACGGTGCAGGTCATCCGCACCAACGATGCCGGCGAGCGAACGACTGAATCGGCCACGGTGCTGGCCGTCAATGAGGGCGTGATCCTGAGCTATGACGACCGCATCGAGACCGCGCTGGTCGGTCATCTCGCCTTTCCCGATGTGCCCGAGGATCTGCGTGATCAGCCGACCCTGGTGCTGCATCTCAACGCCTCCCGCGCTGGTGAGGGCAGACTCGAACTCTCCTATCTGACCGGTGGACTGTCCTGGAAGGCCGACTATGTGGCCGATCTCGCGTCCGACAGCCAGAGCATGGATCTCAACGGCTGGGTGACGCTGACCAACGCCAGCGGCATCGCCTACCGTCAGGCGCAGGTGCAACTGGTGGCGGGCGAGGTCAATCAGGTCCAGGACGCCATGCCGATGCCCATGATGGCGCCCCGCATGGCGATGGCGGCGCCAGCGACCATGCCAGCGGAAGAGAGTCTGGCCGAATACCATCTCTACACCCTGCCCCGCCCGACCGACATCCTCAACCTGCAAACCAAACAGGTGGCGCTGCTGTCCGCACCCAAGGCGCCGATCACCAGGGAATTGCTCGTGAAGGGCGATGCCTATGCCTATCAGGCGCAGTCCAGCGATGGCTGGACCAAACTGCCGGTGGCGGCGACCCTGAGCTTCGTCAATCGGGACGGTAGTCTGGGGATCCCGCTGCCCAGGGGTGTGGTGCGGGTCTATGCGAAAGACAGCCGGGGCAATGCCCAGTTTGTCGGCGAGGACAGCATCGATCACACCCCCAAAAACGAGACCGTCACCCTGAAACTCGGCGAGAGCTTCGATGTGACCGCGCGCCGCAAACAGACCTCCTTCAAAAAACTTGGTGGCTCAACGGCCTACGATTATGCCTATGAAAGCGCCTTCGAGATGGAACTCAAGAATGCCAAGCCTGAGCCGGTAACGGTCAAGGTGCTGGAAACGCTGCCAGGCGACTGGGAGATCGTCAAGGAGAGCCAGCCGCACACCAAAGAGGCGTTCAATCTGGCCTCCTGGCAGGTGCAGGTTCCGGCGGATGGCAGCGCAACACTGCGCTGGCGGGCCCGAGTGCGGCATTAAACCGCGCCCGGCGCGTTTTAAGCGTACTCATCCACGCCCAGCAGCGAACGCAGGTTTTCTCGCTGCGACCCCAACTGCACGGATTCATAGGCCGCCAGGGCGCGCCGGGAGCGGAGATCGTCCGACGGCAGGCGCGTGGTCTCGGGATAGCGATGACGTAGATAAAGCTGTTCGGCCTGCTCAATATTCACCACTGGACGTCGGGTCAGGAGCACCGCGCCCGAGTCGCCTGGCGGCACGAAGGGCACAGCCTGACCCGTCCGTTCCTCCCATTGCAGCTCCAATGGCAGCGGATACGACTGGGGAATCAGTGAGCGGGAGATCTGCATCGTGTGACCGGGGGAAGCCGCATCCTGAACGCAGTGGGTCAGACTCATGACGAATTGTCATCAAGTATATGCAACATGGGGCGGCGGCGATGTGGATCCATGCGCCACGTCTCCCTTCGCGCCAAGCACAGCGGATCATCAAAAAACATTGGAACAGACACTGTGGCAGGGCAAAAGCAATGCAAACCATACTCGACATGGTTTAGACCAGACAGAATTCCGTATAATCTGGCCCCTGCTGCCCCGGCACCCTGCCCCAGCCTTCCCTCAAGAGGCCCTGACCACCCATGTTCGTCCGTCTGCTGATCGTCTTCACCGTGCTCGCCGCGCTCGTCGCCGCACTCGCTTACACCAAATACAGCCAGATTCAGCGGGACATCGCGATCTTCTCCCAGCCCATGCCGCCACCGACGGTCGCGGCGGCGGTCGTGACGGCGCGTACCTGGGAGCCGACGCTCGCAGCGATCGGGACGGTACGGGCGGTCGAGGGCGTGGATCTCAATAACGAGGTCGCGGGGCAGGTTCGTGACATCCTCTTCGAGTCCGGCACCCTGGTGAAACAGGGGCAGATCCTGTTGCAACTGGAGGACGATGTGGATCAGGCCGATCTCGAAGGTCTGCGCGCGGCGGAACGGCTGGCCCAGATCAAACTCGACCGCAACCGGGCACTGCTCAAGGACCGCGCCGTGGCGCAGGGCGATGTCGATGAGACACTCGCCCAGCTCGATCAGGCCCGCGCACTGGTCAAGGCCAAGGAGGCCACCATCCGCAAAAAGGCGATCCGCGCGCCCTTTGCCGGTCAGTTGGGCATCCGTCAGGTGAATCTGGGTCAATATCTGGCCGAGGGGTCGGCCATCGTCCCGCTCCAGGCGCTGGATCCGGTCTTCATCGACTATGCGCTGCCCGAGCGCGATCTGGCGCAACTGCGCGTCGGCCAGACCGTGCAGGCACGGGTGGCGGCCTATCCTGACCGCCTCTTCGCGGGCAGCATTCAGGCCATCGGGCCGGGTATCGATCAGGGCACCCGCAATGTGCCGATCCGCGCCCGCTTCGAGAATCGCGATCTGGCGCTGCGGCCCGGCATGTTCGCCCGTGTCGCGACCCGGCTGCCCGCTCAGGACGCCGTGCTCACGCTCCCCCGCGAGGCCATCGCCTTCAACACCTATGGCGATTCGGTGTTCCTGATCGAAGAGCGGGACGGCAAGACCCAGGTGCAGCGCCGTCAGATCCGCACCGGTGCGGTGCGTGGCGACGAGGTCGCGGTGCTGGATGGACTGACCGCCGGGGATCGGGTGGTCGTGGCCGGTCAGGTGAAACTGACCAACGGACAGGAAATCAGCATCCAGCCAGCCAAAGACCAGCCCGACCAGACGGCAGCGGACCAGGCGCGACCCGAATGAAATTCACCGACATCTTCGTCCACCGGCCCGTGCTCGCGACCGTGGTGAGCCTGCTGATCTTCATCCTCGGGATCCGCGCCTTCATCGACCTGGAACTGCGCCAGTATCCCAAGACCCAGAACACCGTGGTCACGGTCACGACCGCCTATCCGGGCGCGAGCAGCGATCTGGTCCAGGGTTTCATCACCCAGCCGCTCCAGCAGGCGATGGCCGAGGCCAACGGGATCGATTTCCTGTCCTCCACCAGCTCCGCCGGGGTCTCGGTCATCGAGGCCCACATGCGGCTCAACTATGACCCCAACGCGGCGGTGGCCGAGATTCAGGCCAAGGTCGCCAGTCAGCTCAACGTGCTGCCGGAGTCCGCCCAGAACCCGGTGATCGACTCCACCACGGGCGACGGCACCGCGCTCATGTATCTGGCCTTTTACAGCCAGGAGATGGATCTGTCGCAGATCACGGATTATCTGCTGCGGGTCGTACAGCCCCAGCTCCAGGCGCTCCAGGGCGTCGCCAAGGCCGAACTCTTCGGCAACAAGACCTTCGCCATGCGGATCTGGCTCGATCCCGCCCGCATGGCTGCGCTCAAGGTCAGCGGCGACGAGGTGACGCAGGTCTTGCAGTCCAACAATTACCTCGCGGGCATCGGGCGCGCACAGGGCGATCTGGTCCAGGTGGATCTCTCCGCGACCACGGATGTCGGCAGCGTCGAGGACTTCCGACGCCTGGTGGTGCGCGCGGAGTCGGACACCCTGATCCGGCTGGAGGACATCGCCGAGATCGAACTGGGCGCGGCGGACAACAACTCCACCACGCTCTACAAAGGCATCCCCGCCATCTTCATCGGCATCGAGCCCGCGCCGGGATCCAATCCGCTCGACGTGGCCCAGCGTGTCCGCGACCTGATGCCCAGCCTCAAGGTCGATTTCCCCGAGGGACTGAACGCCGCCGTCCCCTATGACGCCAGCGAATTCATCGAGGAATCCATCAAGGAGGTCTTCAAGACACTCGCCGAGGCGGTGCTGATCGTGCTGCTGGTGATCTTTCTCTCGCTCGGTTCGCTGCGCGCCGCGCTCGTCCCGTCGGTGGCGGTGCCGCTGTCCATCGTCGGGGCCGGGTTCCTCATGCTGCTCATGGGCTTTTCGGTCAACCTGCTGACCCTGCTGGCGATGGTGCTGGCGATCGGTCTGGTGGTCGATGACGCCATCGTGGTGGTGGAAAACGTCCACCGTCATCTGGAAATGGGCAAGCCGCGCATCCAGGCCGCCGTGGACGCCGCCCGCGAACTGGCGCTGCCGATCATCGCCATGACCACGACCCTCGTCGCCGTCTATGCCCCCATCGGTTTCATGGGCGGGCTGGTGGGTTCGCTCTTCACCGAGTTCGCCTTTACCCTGGCCGGCGCGGTGCTGGTATCCGGCATCGTCGCGCTCACGCTCTCGCCCATGCTCTCCGCCGCCGTGCTGCGCGAGGGCGGTCAGCCAGGGCGCTTCGAGCGTCTGGTCGAGCATTTTTTCGCGGGGCTCGCGAGCGGTTATCGACGCCTGCTGCACGGCTGGCTGCGTTATCCGAGCGCGACCCTGCTGGTGGCCGTGATGGTGCTGGCATCGATTTATGCCATGTACAGCATGACGCAGAAAGAGCTGGCCCCGACCGAGGATCAGAGCATCCTCTTTTTCATGGCGACCGCGCCCCAGACCGCCACCATCGATTTCAGCGAGCGCTATGTCGCCGAGATGTCGCCCATTTTTGAGTCATTCCCGGAATATGAGGACAGCTTCATCCTGGTCGGTTTCGGCGATGCCACCACCACCTTCGGCGGCTTCAAGATGCCCCCGCCGAACCGGCGCGAACGCTCGCAGATGGAGATCCAGCCCCAGCTTCAGGGCGCGCTGTCGCAGATCGCCGGACTGGACACGGTCGCCTTCCCGCTGCCCAGTCTGCCGACCCCCGGCAGCGGGATCCCGGTCGAGTTCGTGGTCCTCTCCGACCGGGGGATCGAGGAACTTGCCGGTCTGACCGATCAGTTGCTCGGTCAGGCGATGGCCAGCGGCAAGTTCATGTTCCTGATGAAGGACGCGAAGCTGGAGCGGCCCCGCACCATCCTGGAGATCGACCGCGATCTGGCGGGCAATCTCGGGGTCAGCATGCGGGATCTGGGACAGAGCCTCTCGGTCATGCTCAACGAGGACTATGTGAACTGGTTCAGTCTGGAGGGCCGCAGTTACAAGGTCATCCCCCAGGTCGATCAGCGCGACCGCAACGATGCGGGCGGGATCCTGGACTTTCAGGTCCGCACCGCTGGCGGCGAGCTGGTGCCGGTCAGCGCGCTGGCGACCCTGCGCCAGACCGTGGAGCCCTCCAAGCGCACCCAGTTCCAACAGTTGAACGCGGTGACGCTCACCGGCGTCATGACCCCCGGCGTGACGCTCGGCGATGCGCTGGATTATCTGGAACAGGAAGCGAAAACACTCTTCCCGCGCGGGGTGCGCGTCGATTTCAAGGGCGAATCGCGCCAGTACAAGACCGAAGGCGCGGCACTCGAAGTCACCTTCTTCCTGTCGCTCATCGTCATCTATCTGGTGCTCGCCGCCCAGTTCGAGAGCTGGCGCGATCCCTTCGTCATTCTCATGTCGGTGCCCTTATCCATCGCCGGGGCCATGGCCTTTCTCTTTCTCGGCTTCGCGAGCGTCAATATCTATACCCAGGTGGGACTCATCACCCTGATCGGGCTGATCACCAAGAACGGCATCCTCATCGTCGAGTTCGCCAATCAGTTACGCGAGCGCGAGGGGCTGTCCAAGCACGAGGCCATCGAGCAGGCATCGGCCATCCGGCTGCGGCCGATTTTGATGACGACGGTTGCCATGCTGGTCGCCATGATCCCGCTGCTGACCGCCAGCGGTCCCGGCGCGGTCAGCCGTTTCGACATCGGACTGGTGATCGTCACCGGACTCGGCATCGGCACGCTCTTCACCCTCTTCGTGGTGCCGGCCTTCTATCTGCTGCTGTCGCCGGATCGGCATCGGGTGATTGGCGGAGTGGCGGAGGGATAATCGTTGGCTGTTCGCAGGTGCGAATGCATTCGCACAGTCGGCAGACTGACGACGTTAGAATGACCCCATTCATCGTCACTGTTTTCGTGCTGGTCTATCTGGGCATGCTGCTCGGCGGACTGCCGTTTCTGCAACTGGATCGTACCGGGGTGGTGCTGCTGGGGGTGATCGCGTTGACCGCGACCGAGGCGCTGCCGCTGGAACAGGTCTGGCAGGCGATTCATCTCCCCACACTGGCCCTGTTGTTTGCCTTCATGGTGATCTCGGCGCAACTGCGTCTGGGTGGCTTCTATGGCTGGGCGGTCGGACGGCTGGGCGAATTGGATCTGTCCCCACCGATGCTACTGGGCGCGCTGATCGCCATTGCGGCAGGGCTGGCGGCGGTCTTCAGCAACGACATCATCTGTCTGGCGATGGCCCCGGTGCTGATCGAGGTCTGCTTCGCGCGCCAGCTTGATCCACTGCCCTATCTGCTGGCGCTGGCCTGCGCAGCCAATATCGGTTCAGCCGCAACCCTCATCGGCAATCCGCAGAACATGCTGCTTGGCGAGATGCTCCGGCTTTCTTTCGCCGATTATCTGCTGATGGCGTCCATACCGGTCGGGTTGGGCCTGCTCGTCACCTGGGGCATCATCGCCGCGCTCACCCGTGGCCGCTGGCAGCGTTCCGATTCATCGCCCAAACCGCTGGAGCAGACACGCACCGATGAAAACTGGCCCCAGCTCGACCGCTGGCAAACCGCCAAAGGGCTGACCGTTGCGACCGCGCTCTTTGCCGGGTTTCTCTTCGTCCACTGGCCGCGTGCGCTCATGGCGCTGGCGGGGGCGGCGCTCCTGCTGACCAGTCGCCGTCTCCATTCGTATCGCATGCTGGGGCTGATTGACTGGCAACTGCTGGTTCTCTTTATCGGGCTCTTCATCGTCAATCACGCCTTGCAGCAAACCGGACTGCCGACTCAGGCCGTCGCCGCGCTCGGTGCCAGCGGGTTTGATCTGCACGCCCCGGCACCACTCTTCGTCACCAGTTTTCTGCTCAGTAATCTGGTCTCCAACGTGCCAGCGGTCATGCTCCTGCTGCCGGTGGCGACCGACCCGCTCAGTGGGCCGCTGCTGGCGCTGTCCAGCACCCTGGCGGGCAATCTGCTCATCGTCGGCAGTATCGCCAACATCATCGTCGTCCAGGCCGCCGAACGCCGGGGGATCCGCATCGACTGGCGCGATCATGCGCGGATCGGCGTACCGGTGACACTGGCGACACAGGCAATCGCCGCCATCTCACTGTGGTTTGGGCGCTGATGTTTGAACCGAAATCCGGCAGTTTGCGGTCGGGATAGGCCGCGATGTCGTGCTCCGCGCGAATCACCATCCAGCGGTCAGAAGGCGGCTGGATGCTTGATTCATGAAGGTTTTGCACATCGCGATCCCAGAAGGAGCGGACTTTTTCCTCGCAGGTTGACGGGTTTTGCGCCATCGCTTAATGTCCGGTAAAACAACACGGAACGCTGAGCCGGGAAAACATTACTCTGCCGATTATGTTAGTGCATCGGTGATGGCAAACACCACGAGAGCGATGTATCCGATGCTGAAAAAGATATAGCTCACCTGAGAAAAGATTCCGCGGCAGATGTTGTTGCCGACTATGGGGAGCTGGGTTCAACTATAGAATCATTGGCCCAGCTTAAGGCAATGCCGGGGGCGAGAGCGGAATTGGCAATTCTTAGTCTTGGGCGAGGATATGTCAATAACTGTATTTCAAGGAATGGCAAGTGGACTAGCGGGCTGCATTTATATTGGTGGAGCAGGCGGCGTTTGACAGAGATATTCGAAATAGAGGTTGAGAACTTGAGAAGCGTTGGCGCAATACAACTGTCACGGCAATCCGATCTAACCACCTAGTCGTTAATGATGCCGAGACTTACATTTATTGACGATATGACTACTTATGCCAATCAGCAGAATGACCAACTAGGCAAAGTCCCACGCCTTACCGAACAAGCTGCATTGACATTAGATAGCTTTAATTTGCGCGCACTAAGCAAGCGACTGAAGTTGAAAGCAGCCCCGCAATTAGATGCCCGCCTATCTAAAGCACGTTACACGGAACTGGCAAGCGATCTGCATGCAAAAAGAGAAAGTGCAGAAGCCCAATGATGCGCTCCAGCGGAATCTGCCAGCATTTGCGCCACCGAGTTAATCGTTAGCTGCGCGCTATATGGCTCAACAGCCACCATCTGAGGGCAGGGTTTTTGAGTTATTATTGTGATGCCTCGCTTCCAATGAGCAAAAATACTAAAATGCCTTCATCTGACAAATCGGCGCGCCACCAAATTAGTGATGGAAGTGAGAAAGCCCAAAGCGATGAACCAGAGTCTTGCAGATTTTTCACCCCATTCTTGAAGTGGCCAGGCGGTAAGCGATGGTTCATCTGCAACTATGCAGAACTGTTGCCTCGTCATTATGGCACCTACATTGAGCCTTTCTTGGGAGCTGGCGCGGTCTATTTTCATATCCAGCCAAAACGCGCGCTGCTCGGCGATATCAATCCTGAATTAATGAATGCATACCAGGTCATCAAGGATGATTGGCAGGCACTTGAGAGTAGCCTGAAGTACCGCCAGCGTCGTCATCGCGAGGATGCTGATAAATATTACTACTGGCTGCGCGCCCGCACACCCCCTCAGCCTTCTCAGCGGGCATCACGGCTTATCTACCTTAACAGAACCTGCTTCAATGGCATTTACCGGGTCAATCGTCGAGGTCAGTTCAATGTCCCGCGAGGCACTAAAGATAAGGTGATCATTGAGACGGACAATTTTAGCGCTATTTCTAAACTACTGGCCGGTGCCGAGTTGATGGTTGATGACTTCGAGGTGCTGGTTGATCGCGCTGATAAGGACGATTTTCTATTTTGCGATCCGCCTTATACGGTACGTCATAACTATAATGGTTTCCGCAAGTATAATGAGGTGCTATTTTCTTGGGCCGACCAAGAACGACTTGCCTCTGCGTTGTTAAGGGCTGCCAGACGCGGCGCCAAGATCCTTTGCACGAATGCCAACCATCAATCTGTGCGCGACCTTTACAGCAGCCCCGAGTTCAAGCAGCAGATTGTCTCGCGTTATTCGCGCATATCAGCTGACAACGCGAGCAGACGGTACTTTGAAGAGCTTATCATTCAGGCAAACATCTAGGGAGAGGACAGTCAATGGGTGAACTTGGCAACCTGGTCAACACAGCCGCCACGCAAGGCAATCCAATTGACGTGCTGCGGACGTTCCTACAACGCGAAGACCAAATGGAGCAGGCGCGACGAACCACCGATATGCGCTTCGTTGGCTATGTTCTCGAACTTGGTTTCGATTCTGCCAAGATCATAACGAGTGATCCCTATAAGCTTTCCGTTGGCGGCATTCCGCGCGGTTCTTTCCTTATCATGACTCCGGTGAATGCTGGCAATACGCCACCCCACTTCACTCTGCTGCGCGTGACAGGCGTATCGCCCACGCCACTATCCAACCAGGTTCAACAGACCTATTTCGAGTTGCACAAGAAATCCATGCCTGAGCTTGACGTCTGGACTCAAAGCGAACTGCAATGGGGTGCATTAGACTGCAACGTGCTCGGCATGTTTTACGCCAACCCGCAAAACATGCGGGAATTGCAATTCTCAGGGGACGTCAATAATGTCGTCAGCGCACATCGCTACAAAGTATTCGCGCCTGACGAGGCATTGCTCAGACTCATAGTTAATGGAATGGTTAAGCCCGAGGAACGAGCGACTATTGGGATGCTGCGAACCATGGAATGCGGGCTCTTCAGCAGCGGCACAGTAACCGACATTCCGGTCGAGATCTCGATGAAAGATTTCAAAGGCTGCCGCACCGCAATGTTCGGCAAGACCCGGCTGGGTAAGTCAAATGTCGTCAAGCTGCTTGCCCAAGCAATGCTTGATGCAACGGCAAACGATAACTCTGTGGGACAGCTCATCTTTGATGTCAACGGTGAGTATGCCAACGACAATCCGCAGGATGGAAATCGCTCCTTGCGGTCGGCTAATGAGAGTCGATGTCAGGTCTATGCTTTGACAACCCGACCGAATACGCCATCACGGCCGCTTCGATTGAACTTCTACGAGCAACCAGCAGCTTGCCTTGAAGTGATTGCGTCGCTTTTGGATCAAGATAATCAGCGCTCCAACTACATCCGCAGTTTCGCAAGTGTCAGCCTCCCAACTCTCGCTGAGCTGCCTGGCATGAGTGAGTCAGACCGAACACGCGCAGTTCGGAAGATTCAGATGTATTGGGCATCCTTAAACAAAGCGGGATTCCCTGCCGACGAGGCTCGGTTGCGTGCGCTACGCGTGGTTGCCACCCAGTACGTACGCCACTTCGATTGTCATTTCAACGCCGCCTTGCGAACGGCTGCCTATGCTGCAAGTGTTGAGGATCAACCTCCGCCAGCGCCGACAAACCTGGATGAATTGAGGGCCGAGTTGGAGGTCATAGCGAAGTTTAGGCGTGAGGCTCCGAACAGCCCTCACCTAATGAGTGGTGCTCGGCCGGTATTTGATCCGGACATGGTGGCTCTCTTGGATTTTTTGAATCCAGCTACAGGAACCGGTCCGGCTGTGCTTCGCAGCTACATTGGCTACCATGCTGCTGACGCTAGCAATTTTCAAACAGAGATCCTGGACCTGCTGGATCAAGGGGGCACTGTCATCTTAGACTTAGGCAATGCCACTGATAGCATCCGACGATACTTTTCAAATCTCCTGTCGATAGCCGTATTTCGCGCACAGGAGACGAAATTCGTATCGAATACACTTTGTAATCGCTACGTTCAGCTTTACTTTGAGGAGGCGCACAACCTTTTCCCACCCGACAGCAAGGATCTCACAGGGGTTTATGCGCGATTCGCCAAGGAAGGCGCCAAATTCCACATCGGGATGGTGTACTCCACTCAATCTCCATCGACCATCAATAAGGAACTGCTTGCTCAGACCGAGAATTTCTTTGTTGGACATTTGTCGAGCCAGGATGAGACCAGGGCGCTGTCTCGACTTCAGATTGCCTTCGATGGTGTCGAGGATGACATCTTGCGCGCCAAGACGCCGGGCTATATGCGCATGCTGACGATGTCACATCGCTTCGTGGTGCCGACACAAGCGTTTCGCTTCTAGGCCCGCCAGCCGACACTGCCTGCTAGCTAAAGGGGGAGGACTCATGCCATACGGAAAAGGTACGCGGCTGCCGGGCGAAGCCGCTTCGAAGTTGGGGCATCTAGCGGTCATCGAGAGTCCGTGGGTTAAGTCGCTCGTCGAGGACTTCGAGAGCGCTCCAGCAGTCGATGGCGACCCATCGAACACAGTCTGGCAAGAGTTTGACCCATCAGGAATTGATCCGCTGCGCAGCATCTGGGCCGTTGACGGCTCATTTGTACCTGTGCGCTCAGAGCAGAAACCTCCCCGTGAGGTTGCATTCGTCAAGACTGCGCTCCTGATGCTTGACAAGGCCAAGCTCGAAGCCATCGACAAAGACCTGCCTCATCCGCTGCTGCTTCGAGACGCACTTAAGGACACGGGGGTTCAGCATGCAACCGTTTTCCCCTTGAAGAACGTCCGTACCAGTATAGGGACGAATTTCGAAGCCGTGCGCAATATTGTCCGTGACTCCATTCTCATCGACCAAGGCGGTGCGTTTCATGAGACGATGAAGTGGTTGGCCTATAAAAATTGGGTGCCAAATTCTACGGCGCGCTCGCCAGCCTTTCAATGCCCGCATTGCCGGAAGGATATTAGTGATGGTTTGGCGAACGGCGCGGATGCCGGGCTGTGTCCGCATTGCGGTGTTGAGGTTTACCTGTCTGACCTTTGGGGCTTCCATATGGAAATGGGCGAAGACAGTGCGCCAGAGTCGTTGGCGTCTTCCTACATGCTCGTGATGGAGCATCTGATGTTGTTCACCGCAGTGCGGCTCATGTGGCATCACAGTGATCGTTCATTAGTCACCGACACCTTATTCATAAAGGACGGACCGCTCACTTTACGCAGTCAGTATTCGAAGATGGTTCCTAATATCCGTGAGTTTCTGGAGCATGCTAAGACTTCTCTTCGTCCCGTCCACATCATTGGACAAGAAAAAAGTGGATTTTTCTTTGATCACCTGACATCCATTGTTCGATTCGCGGCACCTCAAAATCGTGGTGAGCCTTTGACTTTTTCCCCATTGACGCATTCCTATGTGCATAGAGAGGTCTACAGATCACCAGACGTTGCAAACCCTTACGGCCTCAAGACCAACTGGGGCGAGAAGATGTACGTCAAAGTCGATCCCGGAGCGTTTATGGTGCTCAATGTACCAACCGGGGAATACAAGCCTGAAAGCGATTGGCCATCTACTGATAATTTGATCGGCCTGAAAAGGATTCTTGCTACCTTGCCTTCGTTGGTGAGCCACAAATTCGAAGGCGCTTTGTATCCAGTAGAGCTAGCCAACGGCATCGCCTCAATGTCTAGCTATCCTTCCGCCGCCATTTTGCAGCGCTTTCTCGAAGAGCGAGCATCCAGATAAGGATCAAGGACGGATTCCGCGTCTGGCCCACACTGCCATGCCACAGCGGCTGTTCTATTTGACGGAGCTTCGAGGGTAATCAGGTTATTTTTAACTAAATTGCAGGTTCTTGAAATTCTATTCATCCTGTCTACTTAGAGCCTATCTGGCGAAAGGGATCAGCGCCGAGTTAACTAATGGGAAAAATAGAAAAGACCCTGGATTCAGTCTTGCGCGGCACGTCTGACGCAAACATATCATTCAAGGATCTGTGCAAACTGCTCAAAACACTTGGTTTCACAGAAAGGGTGCGAGGAGATCATTTCATCTACACAAAGCCGCAGATTGAAGAGATTTTGAATATTCAGCCAATCGGCGCGTTAGCGAAAGCTTATCAAGTCAAACAGGTGCGTACTGTTATCCTCAAGTATAAACTCGGTAACTTCCATGGCAGCTAAATACGAGATCATCATTTACTGGAGCAAAGAGGATAACGCTTACCTCGCTGAAGTACCAGAACTGCCTGGTTGTATGGCTGACGGGGAAAGCTATCAAAAAGCCCTTCAAAATGCTGAAATAATAATTCAGGAATGGATTGAAACTGCGCAAGATTTAAACCGTCGTATTCCGGAACCACGCGGAAAACTAATGTACGCCTGACAAGCGGTTCAAGCGTCCTCTGGCGTCGCGTCACCGATACGCACCGCTAGCGCGGCACCTTGGAAATCCCGAGGCTAATCGTTGTCGTAATCGAAGATTCGCAGGCCGATTACGACAACGACAACGATCAGAGATGGTTTCGGAACATCCGCACTGCTGCACGAGAGCGGTGCGACTCCGCGCCCTACCTCAAGCGGGACGGGGTATTCAACCCGTCCCGCACGTTTTCGACGGCAGATCGGTCCTGATCAAAATGTTTCGGACGAGGCGAATACCCCGTCCGGCTGGAGTCGGGTTCGTTGCAGGGATAACGATAATGCGTGGCGTAAGGCGTCAAAATGGCAGCCGCATCGACCCAGCCTTTGAAATCGGGATCGATTTTGGCGCAATGCGTGGTCAGTGCCATCAAGTCGTGTGTTTTGAACACAGGTTGACCGTGATGGATCATCACGGCTTTCAGCGCCTTCTCGGCCGCCTGTTGGCAGTGATAAACGGCGGTATCCGTAATGGGCGGTTCGTGTTCGATCACACACCGGGCTGTTTCGAGCCATGAGCGAACCAGTTCTCGATGGCTACTCGCCATGGATCACTTGACCGTCTGCAATGATCTTATGCATCAAGGTCGCGGGTACCGCGCCCTCGCGCTCGATCTCCTCACTGGTACGAACCAGGATGTCGCATGGAAACCCAATCCCAAACAAGGCTTTATAGCCCTTGCGCGGGCGCTTCCAGACCGGTTCGTCCGTCTCGTCCACCTCGACCAGAATGTCGAGATCGCTGTCCTGATCCGGTGTGCCCCAGACCTGTGAGCCAAACAGAATCAAACGCTTCGGATGATACGCATCCACAAGGCGGCGGCAGATCTCGGAGAATGGCTGTTCTTCGCTGTTCATCTCGGGCGCTCGACGAGGCTGGACATGACCGACTTTACAGGATCTTGACAGCGACAACGACAACGATCCGAGACGGTTTCGGAACATCCGCACTGCTGCACGAGAGCGGTGCGACTCCGCGCCCTACCCCTTCACGCACACTACCTGCTTCAGAGTATGGACCACCTCGACCAGATCGGACTGGTTGGCCATGACCTGATCGATGTCTTTGTAAGCGCCGGGGATCTCATCCAGCACGCCTTTGTCCTTGCGGCAGATGACCCCTTCGGTCTGCACGGCGAGATCAGCGGGAGTGAACCGCTTTTCAGCGGCGGTGCGGCTCATGCGCCGCCCGGCACCGTGGGCGCAGGAACAGAAGCTCTCGGGGTTGCCGCGTCCGCGCACGATGTAGCTGCGTGCGCCCATGCTGCCGGGGATGATGCCGAGATCGCCCTCGCGCGCCCGGATCGCCCCTTTGCGCGTGACCCAGACATCGGCGCGGAAATGGTGTTCGCGCTCGACATAGTTGTGATGACAGTTGACCACTTCGCCGGTGACGGTGAACGGCGGCAGATGACGGGCGAGCGCAGCCAGCACCAGGGTCATCATCTGGTCGCGATTCTCGCGGGCATAGGACTGCGCCCAGGAAACGGCGGTGACATAGTCGTCGAAATGCTCGCTGCCTTCGGGAAAATAGGCCAGATCGCGGTCGGGCACCTGGATGAACCAGCGTTCCATGTCACGCCGCGCCAGCTCGATGAAATAGTTGCCGATGGCGTTGCCGATGCCCCGGCTGCCCGAGTGCAGCATCACCCACACCTGACCGGCTTCATCCAGACAGACCTCGATGAAGTGATTGCCTCCGCCGAGGGTGCCCATCTGGTTGACCCAGTTCGAGAAACGCCCGAATGCCTTGAGCAGTTGCGGGTGTTTGTCGGTCATGGCCGCCAGCGGCGCGGCGAAAGGCGCGGCGGCCTCGCTCAGGGCGCGCTCGTCGCGGTGCTGGTCGCGTCCGACCGGGACATCACGGCTGATCTGGTCGAAGATCTTTTTCAGCGTGCGTTCGTCGATCTGTTCGGCGGTGAGCGAGGTGCGCGCGGCGGCCATGCCGCAGCCGATATCGACCCCGACCGCAGCGGGGATGATCGCCTGATGGGTGGCGATGACGCTGCCGATGGTGGCGCCGATGCCGGCATGGACATCGGGCATGGCGGCGACATGATGATGGATGAAGGGCAGTCTGGAGAGATTGACCAGTTGCTCGCGCGAGCGCGGGTCCAGCTCGTCGGTCCAGACCTTGACCGGCTTCTCGCCTTCGGTGATGACTTGATGGATCGGCATGGCGGCGCTCCAGTTTTAAATCGCGCCCAGTGCAGTATGCAATGTTTTTGGCTTGAACAAACCTTGGCTGCATCAATGACCGCTGGACCTGGCGCGATTTAAGATATTAAAAAGTATAAAATTTTAAACCGTGTCACAGCCAATAGCCGTGGATGCGGCAAACGTCGAATTCACCAGAAACTCAACGTCTCGCTCTGGACGCAGTTTAAATCAGCTTCGCGATCTTCATCAGCACGGCGATGATGACCGTGGTTTGCAGGATGCCCACGCCAATGACCCAGCGGGTCAGGTCTGCCTTGGTTTCGGCAATGCGGGTGTTCGTTTCGGCAAGACGCGCCTCCAGCCGCAATTCGGTTTCACGCAGATCGCGCTTGGCCTCGATGCGCAGCACTTCCAGATCGTGTTTCAGTTCAACCCGCAAACCCTCAATGTCGCGGCGCAGAAGATTCTCATGCTGTGTCACCTCTTCCCTGGTGGCTATCTGTTTTTCCAGCACCTCAGCCAGGGCACGGGCCTGCGTTTCGGCCTGCTGTTCGCTGAACCCGCCAGCCTTGAGTTTGGTGGCATAGTCCAGGGTGTCTAATGAGATAGCATTCATGGTGTTTTTTGCTCTGCATGCGTTGACAATTCGGACTCCGGAATCTTCGCTTCATCGGCCTGATCCGTCGCCTTCTGAAAGCGGATCGCCTCACGGATGACCTCCAGCCGGGCGCGGTCGCGGCCCCAGTCCTTTTGCAGACCCGGATCCGGGGTCGGATCGGCACTCCACAGACGCCACAGCAAGGCCGCATTATCCCAATAACCGGCGCCGATGAGCGCACCGTCCGGGCTGAAGCGGGCCTGCGCGGCACTGCCGAGACCGGCATTCAGGGTCAGATAAGGCTCCAGCGGCTGGGCCTGCGCACGCAGCGGGCGCTTCCAGATCCGCACCGCGCCGTCGCGCGAGGCGGTGAGCACCCATCTGCCATCGGGGCTGAACTGGGCGGATGACACCCGGTTGCGATGTCCGGCCAGCTCGGCCAGCAATGTACCGTCGAGCGACCAGACATGGGCCTTGGCTTCAAGTGCGGCGGTGACGAGCGCCTTGCCGTCGGGGGCGAACTGGATGTCATAGAGACTGCCGGCCTGTCCGTCCAGATAGATCTGCTCGCCACAGGGCGCCACTGCCACGCCGTCGTTCGGCCCGGTGGCGAGCGGATAGAGCACGGCACGACCATCGCGGCTGGCGGCGGCGAGCCACCGGCCATCGCGTGCAAAGGTGATCTCGGTGATGGTCGCCTGATGTGCGTTCAACTGACAGAGCTGAGTCCAGTCCCCGGCTGGCGCCTGCCGCAGCAGCCGCACCATACCCTCGTCGCTGCCGGTTGCAACCAGCGTCGCCCCGTCTTCAGCCGTGGTCACGGCTGCCGCCTGGACACGCGATTTGTCCTGCGCAAAGACATCGGGCAGCGGCAAGGCCGTGCAGGCGCCCGGATCCCAGAAACGCACCGGCTGCACGGGATCGCTGGAGGCGGTCAACAGCCAGCGTTCATCCGGCGCGAACAGCACCTGATGGACATTCGGGCAGTCGGCGGCGCCATCGGTGCGACAGACCTTGCTCTGGCTGGCGATGCGCAGACGGCAGGCGTCACCGCTGGCGAGCGTCCAGACCTTGGCGGTGCCGTCCGAACCGGCGCTGGCGAGCCACTGGACCGATGGCGAAAAGGCGACCCGGCGCACCCGTCCGCGATGACCGACCGCCGATAGCAGTTTGACCGGGGTGATGACATCGCCCTGGCGGTCATGCCGCCAGACCGTCACCCGTCCATCGAAGGCACCGGTTGCCATCAGCAGCGCGCGGCGGCCATCCTCGGGGTCTGGCGGTGTCTCGGCCATGGCGAGATGCTGGACATGATCCTGTTCGTCGAGACGCACGGCGAGCGGATTCGCGGCGGCTGCCGACCAGAGACGCGCCGAGCCGTCCTGGCGCGCTGCCGTCAGGATGCGCTGACCGTCACGGCTGAAGCGAGCGTCCGAGATGGCGACCGCATGGCTGAAGACCGCCACCGGCCTGCCGGTTTCAAGGGTCCAGAGCCGTGCGGTGCGATCCTGCGAGAGACTCAGCACCAGGAGCTCGCCCAGCGCCGGATCGATGTCGGGGGAGACGCTGACCTGTTCGATGCCCAGATCGTGCTGCCCCAGCACCTCACCCCGTTTGTCGCGCAGATCCCAGCGCACCACCTGACCCGCGCCGTCGCCAGCGACCAGGGACTGACCATCCGGCGAGAAGGCCAGATCACGGATCGAGGACTGATGGATCTGGATGCTGCGCTTGCCGCGCTGCATCGAGCCGAATTCGACGATCAGCGCACCATCGGGGCCATAGACCCGCACCAGCTCATCCAGCGAGGCGACGGCGACCAGTCGGCCATCGGGACTGAAGACCGCGCGGATTGCAGGCCGTCCGGACGCGCCTTCACGCGGCAGGAGGTACAGCGAATCGCCGGTCAGCGTCTCGATGACGCGCGCCAGCCCGTCGCGCGAGGCGCTGACCAGACGTTTGCCATCCGGCGCAAAATCCAGACTCCGGATCGCGCCCTGGTGTTGCGGGCGATCCCAGAGCGGTACACCGGGACGGTTCAGATCCAGCAGACAGACGCCGAATCCATCCGGGGACGCCGGACGCGAGATGGCGAGAAAGCGTCCCTGTTGATCTGCTGCGATGGCCGCGTTTTCATCTCCGCCGCAGGTCCAGTCCGGCGCCTGACCGGGCTGGGTCGGCAACCGCCAGACGCCAGTGGCGCCAATGCCGATGATGGCGCGCTGGTCGCCCTGACCAACGAAACGGATGCTGTGGATGGGGATCGCGGGGTCGGACAGCGGCGCATCGCGCTCGAAGCGACTGCCCCGGCGCACCCACAGCGCAGCACCCTGGACACTCGACAGGGTCGCCACCTGTTCGCCATCGTCACGGAAGGCGGGCGCCCGGACGCGATCCGCGCCATCGCCCGGATGCTGGAGCATGGCGAGCAGACGATTGGTCGAGAGCGCACGCGCCAGCGCATCGGTTGCCGGCTCGGGCAGATCGGGACCGGCCATCAGGGCCAGATGCACCGCCTCAGGCGTGTTGCCACGCGCGATGGCGATATCGGCTTCACGCAGCAGCGCGCTTTGCTGATTGAGCCGGACCTGATGCGAGGCGTCCCAGGCCGAAAAAAGCGCAATGCCGGCAAGCATCAGCAGCACCGCCAGCGTGGCCCCGACGGTCAGGCGATTGCGCCGACGCTGAAGGCGGAGCTGCGACCAGGACTGGTCGAGAAAATCCTGTTCCAGCGGTTCGATTTCATTGGGGTGTGTCTGAGCGAAGACCTGCGCGGCGGCGTGTGCGGCTTCTCCCAGCAGATAGTCGCGATTGCAGTCGGTGCGTTTCCACAGACGCGCCTGACGCGAGATCTGATGACGCAGACTCAGATCGCGCCGATTGTCAGGATCCGTCAGCCAGCTCCGCACCGGCCCCCAACGCTCGAACAGCACCGGATGGGCGAAGCTGACGATGGCCCGATAGGCCTGCCAGTCGAGCGCGGGATCAGTCCCGGCTGGCGGATCGGTATCGGGTGTGTCGAGCAGCGTCTCAAGCGCGACGGTCGCGCGTCCGATCTGGAGCCGTGCGCGCCATTCCTCACCGATCTGGACGAGCGCACGCCGCAGTGAGACCCCGAGCGTCAGACGAGCCGGCGCGCAGACCGCGCGGCTCACCGGATCCGGGACGGCCTCGGCGACGACGAGCCGGGCATCGATCAGGGCGCGCACCAGCGCCGCGCCGCAGTCATCACGCAGCAGGGTGCGCAGATCGCCATCACGCGCGCTCGCCCGCGACGCACTGCCGCCCTCCCAGGCGACCAGCGCCCGGCACAGTATCGGCAGGCCGGCGCGAGCATCCGCATCAAGGGTTTCCCAGCAGGCATCAGCGCGCCTGAGCAGCGAGCCGGCGAGTCCGCCGATCTGCCGGTAGTCATGCACCGTCAGCCGGCAGCCGGCAGCCCTCTCCGACACGGTCGCGTCACGCGCCTGCCGATAGAGATCCTCCAGGGTCTGTTGCAGGAGCGGCGGCCAGTGCGGCAAGGCGCTCGCCTCCAGCTCCAGCGACTCGATCAGTCCGCGTTCGCCGCCTCGCCCCAGTTCCTCGTATTCGATACCGGCGACACGCGCCGGGATCTCGATGACCTGACGGATGCGCGCCGGGGGCGGCGGCTCCAGCCGGATCCAGTGGTGCTCGTCGAGCAGCCCGGCCAGCGCCGGCAGTCGCGGCAGATCCGGGAGATGCTCGCTGCGCAGCGCGATCAGGATCCAGATCCCCTCTTGGGCGGCCAGCGCGGCGAGTGCGGCGGCGAAGGCCTGGGTGTGGGGCGCATCCAGCACGGCAGCGTCGAAGAGCGCGTCGAGCGGATCCAGGATCACGACCAGTTGCAGACGTCCGGCACGCGCCCCGCTCTGGCGCAGATCGTCCTGCATCGCCTGGAGGCGCGCGGCCTGAATCTGCTCCGCGCCAACCTGCGGCTCGCTCCTGAACAGCCGCGCCAGACGTTCGGCATCCAGCCCGAAACCCATCAGCGAGGTGCCCAGCATGGGCTGACCCGCCAGCGCGGCGGCGAGCGAGACGAGCGGATCGACCGGGTCAGGCTCGATCAGACACCAGCGGCAGGCTGCCACATCGGTGAACAGAAAGGGCCGCACCAGATGCGGCAGCAGACCGGCGCGGATCAGCGAGGTCTTGCCGACACCGCTGGATCCGGTCAGCAGGAACAGCCCTGACCCCGACTGGGCGTCGAGACAGGCGACCAGTTCGCGGGTTTCGGTCTCGCGTCCGGTGAAGACACGCTCATCGCCAATATCGAACGGCGATGCGGCGCGAAAGGGACTCCCGCGCCAGGACTCGACCCCGGCGGCAAAGCGGCGCTCGGCGCTGATGCGCCGGTTCAGCAGCTTGCGCAACTGGGTCTCGACCAGATCGCGAAAGGCGTTGTCGTTGTCGAACTGGCGGAAGGCGCGGCGAAAGCTGCCATCCGGATTGAAAAAATGGGTGCGGAAAAAGGTTTCGAGCCGGTCGCGGTCGGCCACCGCCGCGCTGATCGCCTCCGCATTAGTGATATCGACCAGACGCGGCGCGATCTTTTTGTACACCAGCACCTCGGGCGTGTCGTGCCGCGCCGAGGCCTCGACCGCATCGACGAATTCCCATTCGGTCCCGGTCATGCCGCCATAGGGATCGTCGGCGAGTGGCGTCCCGAGCCGGCTCCAGAGCATGACCAGCACGATCTCGCACTCGGACGGACGCAGCAGCCCGGCCTGGAAACTGCGTGCGGCCGTCAGCGCCTCCTCCTCCCAGAGCACCGCCTGAACCTTGAAATAGGGTCGGTATTCCTGCGCCAGCGTCTCAACGATGTCCCTGACCAGCGCACGCTCATGCTCGACATCGGCGGGAGAGGAAACGAAGATGCGAACTTTGGGCTCAGTCATGGTCGGATTCGGCGGTCATAAATTAAAGTGGATCAGGTTGGCCGGGACGCGCCCGGTTCGCAAGTCGTCAAGCCAAACGACACAAGATCAAGGCGACCGGGTACAATGCCAATGTTTGCAAGGTCGGAGCTGAATCGCTTGATCCTTCGGATCGCAGCCGCCACGATGAGTTCTGCAAAGGGTCATCGCTGACCCTGGATCCGATGGAGACTGACGGTTTCCCGGCCATGTCTCATTCGCGCGGAGAAACCCGCCATGCCGCAACACGACACCACCGACACCGAGCATTTCGAGCAGGTCATCCTGCAATCGGTGAGACAGATCCTGGCCGCGCCCGATCCGGTGCAATTCCTGGACTGGGCGCGGGCCACGATCCCGGATCTCCTGGGACTGTCCGACGCCTATCTCGACGAGTTCGAAATCCAGCGGCTCGCCACCCTGCTCGGCACCGTCATCTGGAACGCCACGCCTCAGCCGGGCAACGCCTTCCAGCCGCTGCCCATCGCGCCGCCCGCGCCCACCGCGCTCTGTCCCTGTGGTTCAGGTCTGCGTCACCGCGACTGCTGCGCCAATCTCGACGACATGCCCGAACTCTCCAGCGAACTCATCTGGGAGGTGCTGCTCGACGAGATCCCCGAGCCGAGCCTGCGCGAGGCGCTGACGCTGAACGTCATCCCCGGCCCGCTGCTGGCGAAAATCGCCGACCGCTGGATGGACGCGGATCGACCCGGACGCGCGGTCGCCCTGCTGGAGCCGCTCTTTGCCGGGGCGCTGGAGACCCTGGACGAACGCTTCGAACCCGCCCTCGACATCCTCTGCGACGCCTACGACCGGCTCGACCACTGGCGCAAAAAACTCGTCTTTCTTGATCGCGTCTGCACCGAAGGCAGCCGCGCACTGCAAGCCGCCGCCTGGCAGCGGCGCAGCACCATTCATATCGATGAGGGCGATTTCGTTCAGGCCGAGGCCGCCTTCACCGCCGCCCTGCGCAGCGACCCCGACAATCCGAGCACCGCCCTGCTGGAAATCACCCTGCTGGCGGCCCAGCACAAGGATGCACTGGCCCGCGAGCGGGCACGCTTCTGGCTGCATCGTTTCCGCCGTCTGGGGTTCCGGGAAGAAGGCTTCATGGAGTTTCTGGAGAGCGCCATCGTCGATCCCCAGAGCGCGATGGTCAACAGCAACGTCGATGCGCTGGATCCGGTTCTGGTGGATCTGCACGACTGGATGGCCGTCATCGCCTCCCGCCCGCTGCCGGCTTATGGCGTCAACCCGCTGCGGGATGTCGCGCGACACCGCCAGACAGCCGAGACGCATCGTCCCGATGCAACGGCTGGCGGACGCAGGCACGCAGGTGTTCAGGCGCCGACAGGCGCGCTCAGCGGCGGTCTGGTTCATGGCATCCCCGCCGAATTGCGTCTGCCGACAGCCATCCGGCGGATCGAATCGCTCTGGCAGACCCTGTATCCAGCCGCCAAGCCACATTCGACCCATCTCACCCTGGCCGATGGTGCGGATGTCTGGAGCGAGCCCGACTGGCTGGATTATCTGCTTGAACACCCGGAGGTTGCCGACAGCCTGGAGGTGCTCGACGATCTGGCCACCGCACTCTACGAACATCCCGAAAGCGCCCTGCCCTGGATCGCGCATGCCCTGCTGCGGCCCATCCTGGAACGTGCCTGGTCGATCCTGCATCAGACACTGCCGCCAGACGCAGATCATTATCTCCCCTGGTCAGCCGCGACCAACCGCCCGGTCCTGCGTCTGCTGTTCCGCCGCTATCTGTGCCAGGTCCAGGAAGGTCAGCCCAAAGGCGCCGTTCAGACCCTGGAAACCCTGCTGCGTCTCAACCCGCAGGACAACCACGGCGCGCGGGCCGAGCTCATGAACCACTATCTGCGCGACGGCGAGGATGAAAAGGCGCTGGCGCTGGCGCGCCGCTTCCCGGACGATCTGCTCGCCGATCTGGCCTATGGCGAGGTGCTGGCGCTCTACCGACTGGGCCGGGAGGAGCGGGCGCGTCTGGTGCTGAACACCGCCGTTCACCGTCTGCCGCGCATCCCCCACTATCTGACCCGCAAGCGCATCAAGCAACCCCGTCTGAGTCCGCTCGGCATGACGCCCGGCGGCGACGATCAGGCCTGGCTGTATCGCGAGGCCATGCGCGATGTCTGGGAATCCGAGCCAGGCATTCTGGCCTGGCTGAAACGCTTCAGCGCCTGAAACTGAACCGCATCCAAAGCCGAAAGTCTTGTAGGGGCGATTTAAATCGCCCCTACAGTTCCATCCGCAAAGAGGGCCGCTTCATGGATTCGCTATATCGCATCCGCTTCTCCGGCACGCTGATTCCGGGTCAGGAACCGCAGACCGTCGCGCGCCGCCTGACCGAAAAATTCCGCATGCCGGAGAAAACCGCCCACGAGCTGATCCAGCAGGGTGGCGGTCGCATCCTCAAGCAGAACCTCGACGCCGCCGCTGCCGAACGCTATCAGGCGGCGCTGACGGCGGTCGGCCTGGTGGCAGCCATCGAACCCCAGGACGCCTCCGGTACGCGGGAGTCAGAGTCACTGCTCGGCCCCCATTCCGCCTTGTCCAGCCCCCTTCCGGCCACACCTTCGCGGCGTCAAGACGCCTCCGCCGAACCGCCCCACCTGGCCCCCGGCAGCGGCTGGACCCGCTGTCCAAAATGCGGCGCCGCCGAGGTCTCCGAACTCACCGGGGTCTGCCAGGCATGCGGGATCGTGGTCGAACGCTATCTGGCAAATCGCGGCGGTGCCGCAACAACCGGCTCACAGCCCGCCGGTAATCGCAACGCGCACGCGCCAGCGGATCCGGTACGCCCCGCCCTCGATGCGGAAGACACCCTGCACCCGCCCCGCTCCGTTCCCGCCGGGCGCGGCTGGGGCTGGATCGCCGAGGCCTGGCCCCTGTTCAAAGACCGTCCCGGCGCCTGGATCGGCATGGTACTGCTGTGCTATCTGATCCTGATCGTGCTGAGTCTGGTGCCCCTGATCGGCGGACTCGCGACCACCGTCATCGGCCCCATGCTCACTGCCGGGCTCATGATCGGCGCGCATCTCCAGTTTCGCGGCGAGGGTTTCGCGGTCAGCCATCTCTTTGCCGGCTTCGCCACCCGCCCCGGCCCGCTGGCCCTGGTGGGTCTGGCCTATCTGCTCTTTGCCATCGGCATCGGACTGGTCATCTTCGGTCTCTTCATGGCGATGCTGGCGTCCGGCGGCATGGCGATGGACGCGGCCATGCTGGATCGGAACACCCTTGACCCGGAGACCATCGACTCCTTCGCCATGATGGGCCCGGCCTTCGCCCTGCCCGTCCTGGTCGCCATGCTGTTGAGCATCCCCCTGGCGATGGCCATGTTCTTCGCCCCGCTGCTGGTCGCACTCAACGACGTGCCCGTGCTGCAATCCTTCAAACTCAGCTTCATGGCCTGTCTGAAGAATCTCCTGCCCTTCCTGGTCTTCGGGCTCATTGCCCTGGTGATGATCTTGGTCGGCGCGCTGCCCCTGATGCTCGGCCTGCTCGTCGTCATGCCGCTCCTGACCATTGCCGTCTATCTGGCTTACCGGGACATCTTTTATCGCTGAGAAGCCAACCGACCGGGCGTCGTGACGACGCCCGACGGACCCCATCGACATGGCAGCCCTTTTTGGCTGCCCTCATCTCCCGCTCAATCGTCTTTCCGCTCCATGCCAACCATCCGCGCCGAAACCCAACACAACCCCGATGATCGCCGCCGTTTCGGCGGCATCGCCCGACTCCATGGCGAGGACGGTCGCGCCCGGCTGGCGGCGGCGCATGTCTGTATCGTCGGGATCGGCGGCGTCGGCTCCTGGGCGGCGGAAGGACTGGCGCGCAGCGGCGTCGGACATCTGACCCTGATCGACCTGGACCATGTCGCCGAATCCAATATCAACCGCCAGATTCAGGCCACCGACGCGACGCTCGGGCAGGCCAAGGTGGAGGCCATGCGCGAGCGTATCGCCAGCTACCATCCCGCCTGCATGGTGACGGTAATCGACGATTTCGTCACGCCGGAGAACGTCGCCGAACGGCTCAACGCGGGGTTCGACGCCGTGATCGATGCCATCGATTCAGTGCGCGCCAAGGTGGCGATGATCGCCTTCTGTCACCAAACCGGCATACCGGTTGTGACCTGCGGCGCAGCGGGCGGACAGCGCGACCCGACCCGGATCCGCATCGACGACCTGTCACGCACGATCCAGGATCCGCTGCTGGCGCGCGTGCGCAACCAGCTCCGCAAGAGCCACGGCTTTACCCGCGACCCCAAAAAGCGGTTCGGCATTGAGGCAGTGTTTTCCATCGAGCCGCTGTGCGTCCCGCCAGCCGCTACCATCTGCGACCTGCCACGGCCCGGACCTGCCGGACTCAACTGCGCCGGCTTCGGCTCAGTGATCACCGTCACCGCCAGCATGGGGCTGTTTGCCGCTGCGCGGGCGATGGGGGTCATCGTTTGATCCCAGCATTCAGCCTTGATCTGATCCGGCATTTTGAACCGCAAAGGCGCGAAGGATGCAAAGACCCGCAAGCGTTAACATTTTCGCTGCATTCGCGGCTGGATAATAATGGGATAATTAAACCTCCACATCCTGCGTAATCCTTGCGCCTTTGCGGTTCAAAATTTCCGTTTTACCTCACCGGAGATCTCATGAAAGTCCTCGTCACCGGCAGCGCCGGTTTCATCGGCTCGGCCCTGTCGCTGCGTCTCCTGGAACGGGGCGATACGGTGATCGGGATCGATAATCTCAACGATTATTACGATGTCAGCCTCAAACAGGCGCGGCTTGCCCGCACGGTAGAGCATCCGCGCTATCTGGATCTGCGGGTCGATATCGAGGATACCGAACGGCTGCATGCGGTCTTCGCTGAACATCGTCCCGAGCGGGTGGTCAATCTCGCGGCGCAGGCCGGGGTGCGTTACTCCATCGAGAATCCGATGGCCTATGTGCGGACCAATCTGGTCGGCTTCGCCAATATCCTGGAGGCCTGCCGGCATCACGGGGTCGGGAATCTGGTCTACGCCTCCAGCAGCTCGGTCTATGGCGCCAATACCGAGATGCCCTTTTCGGTCCATCACAATGTCGATCACCCGGTCAGCCTCTATGCCGCGAGCAAAAAGGCCAACGAGCTGATGGCGCACACCTACAGCCATCTCTACCGGCTGCCGACCACCGGGCTGCGTTTCTTCACTGTCTATGGCCCCTGGGGACGCCCGGACATGGCGCTCTTCAAGTTCACCCGCGCCATCCTCGCGGGCGAACCCATCGAGGTCTTCAATTACGGCAAACACCGGCGCGACTTCACCTATATCGATGACATCGTCGAAGGTATCATCCGGGTGCTGGATCAGGTGCCCGCAGGCAATCCGCACTGGTCAGGCGCCGCGCCCGACGCCGCGACCAGTCTCGCGCCCTACAAGCTCTACAACATCGGCAACAACAACCCGGTCGAGCTGATGGAATACATCGGCGTGCTGGAACAGTGTCTGGGCAAAAAGGCCGAGATGACCCTGCTGCCGCTGCAACCCGGCGATGTGCCCGACACCTTCGCCGATGTCAGCGACCTGACGCGGGATACCGGCTATCGGCCCGCTACCCCCGTGGCCGAGGGCGTGGCGCGGTTCGTCGCGTGGTATCGCGATTTCTATCGGGTTTGAGGCTCGATTTGCAGCGCCCTGAAGAGTGGTAACTGCTTCTCGGCGAAGTCGCTGGCCTGTGCGGTCAATTCAGCCAGATTGTCTTCGGGGCGCTCCAGTGTGCTGCCGTCCTTGATGATCCGCTGCCCCTGCGTGGCGAGGATCTGCCAGACGAATTGCGCCCAGTCGGCTGGCTGTTTGTGACCCTGCGTGCGGGCGAGCAGATAGAGCTGCTGAAAGCGCGGGACGGCGATGCCGCCACCGGTCACCGGACTGACCAGATAGCTCAACTCATTGCTGCCACGCGATTTGTTCATCAGATGCTGGTTGAGGCGGTCAGTCTGCTTGCGGGCCGGGCCGATCAGATGCTCATCCTGCGCGCCGGACAGTGCGCCAGCGCCGGCCAGCACCACGACCGCCTGCACCAACTGGACAAAATTGATTCCCTGCTCCCGCACCACCTGTTCGATCTGGCCCAGTGTCCTGACCTTGTGGTCACTCAAAGTGTCGAGGATAGGTTTGTAAACCGCCTCCTGCAGATTCGCCTCGCCCAGGCTGCCGGTGACCTTCAGCGCCACGTCAGCGCGCGGTTGCACAAGCACCAGCCGCAGCGCGCGCAGTGCCTCGGCCTGCTCCAGCGGATTCATCTGGCGCGCGCCCTTGACCCAGTAATCGCGGCGGAACTGTTGATTGACCATGAAGTCGCGCGCGGTCTGACGGAACATTGCATCCGGGATGTCTTTCAGCAGCGCCTGTTGCTCGGCGGTCAGATTGACGGCATCGATCTGATCGAGATAGTGCGCCGAACAGGCAAAGCCGAGCTTCGCCGGGGCCAGCCAGTCAGCCATTCTGGCGAAGGCCATCGGCTCCCAGTCGCGGTTGAAATACTCATGGGCCAGATAGTTGCGGTTCTGTTCCTTGATCTTTTTGATTCGCTCGGCTACCTGCGGGTTGGCGCGGCCATAGCCTGCGTTGGTCGCCAGCAGGCGTTCGGCGAAGTCGATGGCGGCATCGATCCGGCTGACGATGCCCTGACCTTCGGCCCCCAGTACGCGGGCGTGCTCGGTGAGCAGGTCGCGCATCGGCACCATCGCCGCCCAGCCCGGCTGGGTGTTGTAGCTGATATAGAAGACGCCACCCACTTTCAGTTTGCGCCGCACGAAATCGACGATAACCGCGCGGTTCTCGTCCGAAATCCAGCTCCAGATGCCATGCAGCCCGATGAAATCGAACTCGGGCAACTCCTCGCGCACACAGAATTCGGCAAAAGACTGATCGAAAAGCTGTGCACCAGCGTTAGTCACTCGGGCCAGTTCCTGCGCAAAGCCGGCCTGCGCGGGATTGAAATCGGTGCCATACCAGCTCACCGCGCTGCCCGCCGCATGCAGATTCACGCTCATGCCTTGTCCGAAACCGAGTTCACAGGCGGTGCCAACACCTGGAAAAATCAGTCCGGCATTGAGAAAAGCCAGTTTCAGCCGGAGCGGATTCAGCTCGGTGTAATAGCCATAGGTATAACCGATGTCGGCCACATAGCCGGCGGTCCAGTCAGTCATGATGTTTTCCGTTATGCGGTGTATGGGCGATGCCGGATGACAACTTTAAAACACAAACCGCTCAGGCTCCTGCGCCTTCTCAAGCGGCGGCACACAGGTCTCGAACAGCGCTTCACGGTGGAACCGGTCGCCAGCCAGACGGTTGACACGGACGGCGCTCATGGCGGGCGCTTCACCAAGCACACAGACCAGACGACCGCCGGTGGTCAGTTGCTCCTGGAGCATGGGCAGCGCGGCGTCGGTCGGCATGGAGCCGGTGAGCAGGATGGCGTCGAAGGGGCCGCCCTGGACCGGGCCGGTCAGACCGTCGCCGTCGCGGACCTCGATCCATTCGAGCTTGAACGCCGCAAAGCGGGCGCGGGCCTCATCCGCCAGATCCGTATCGATCTCGATGCTGATGATCCGGGCGCCGAGCCGGCTCAGACAGGCGGTGACATAGCCGGAACCGGTGCCGATCTCCAGAATCCGGTCGCCAGGCCGCACGTCGAGCGCCTGCAACAGCCGACCGACGATTTTGGGCGCGAGCATGCAGACCGTCGCGTTGAGCGGGATCTCAATGTCGGCATAGGCCAGCCCGCGATAGGCGTCAGGCACGAAGGCTTCACGCGGAATGTCGGCCATGATGTCCAGAACGCGGTCATCCAGCATGTCCCACGGACGAATCTGCTGCTGAACCATGTTGAAGCGTGCGCAATCAATGCTGCTTTCCATCTTGGCGGTGTCCCCCGATTGGTCTTTTATTTTTGGCAGTCAAGAAGCCTACTGAGTTTGGGTTCAGACGGCAATTCTTCAGTTTGATGTGAAGCGTCCATCTACTCCGCCACCTGCATGTAACCCCGGCTGCGCACGCCCTGCAACAGCGAATCGACGTCGTCAGTGGGCACGCCGAGCATCTGGAGCGCCTCGGCGCCCAGACGCAGACTGCTCTCGATAGCCTCCGGATAGGCGCGGGTCGCACCGGCGCGGATCAGACTGCCGCAGGCTTCCAGATCGCGGGCGCGGGCAATGACCGGGACATGCGGATAGGCGGCGCGGATGTGCGAGACGGCACGTAGCGCGGTCGATCCATGATCGATGGTGAGAATGACGAGCGCGGCGCTGCCGACCTGTGCGGCGGCGATGAGTTCCAGATCGCCGATGTCGCCGTAATAGACCGCCCGCCCGTCGCGTTCGCCGCGCTCGACATGCGCCGGATTGGTGTCGAAGGCGATGTACGGGATCTGGTTGACTTCGAGTAGGGTGGCGATGGTGTGTCCCACCCGTCCGTAACCGGCGACCACGACCCTGCCTTTGGGCGGGATGCCGGTCGCTTCATAGTCGAATGACATGGGCGTCGTCGCCCGTCGCTCGATCCGGCGCGCCAAGGCATCGCCAGCACGAACCAGCAGGGGCGTCAGCAGCATGCTGACCGAAATCACGCTGACGGCAATCACGAAGGTGGCCTCATCGATCACCCCCATGAGTTTGGCCGAGCCGAAGAGGACGAAGCCGAATTCGCCATTCTGAGCGAGCAGAAAGGCGACCCGGGTGGCGACCCCGCGCGGCAGGCCGAAAACCAGCGCGATGAGAAACAACAGCACCAGTTTGATGGTGAGAATCACCGCCACATGCTGGGCCAGCAGCAGGGGCTGTGCGGCGATGGCCGGGAGATCGATGGACATGCCGACCGCAACGAAAAAGAGGCTCATCAAGAGCCCTTTGAAGGGTTCGATATGGGCCTGGATCTGAAAGCTGAAACGCGAGGTCGAGAGCAGCATGCCCATCAGAAAGCCGCCCAGAGCCATCGACAGACCGGCCTTGTGCATGGCCCCGGCAGCGAGAAAGACGGCGAGCAGAACAACCAGGGCGAAGGCCTCGCGGTTGTTCTGGCGCAGCAGACGCTCCAGCGCAAAAGGAACCACATAGCGCCCGGACAGCACGACCAGACCCACCATGCCGAACACGATCAGGGTCTGTTGACCAAGCGGAACCATTGCGGATTGCGGCCCCAGCTTGGACAGGAGCGGCACCACGGCCAGCAGCGGCACCACGGCCAGATCCTGCATCAGGAGAATGGCAAAGGTGGCATTGCCATGACGGGTGGCGATGTCGCCACGCTCGTGCAGCAACTGCATCACCAGCGCAGTGGACGAGAGCGCCAGCGTCAGACCGATGAGCAGAGACGCCTGCCAGGATGATTGATAAAAATGGATATAGGCCGCAATGGCCCCGCCGCAGAGCAGGATCTGCGCGCTGCCCAGACCGAAGACCTCGCGCCGCAGCGCCCACAGCCGTTTGGGCTGCATCTCCAGACCGATCAGAAAAAGCAGCAGCACCACGCCCAGCTCGGTGAAATCACGCACATCCTCGACATGGGTGGTGACATAAGGCCCCGGCGAATGGGGGCCGACGGCGATGCCGGCCACCAGCAGACCGAGGATGGAACCCAGCCCCAGATGCTTGAACAGCGCCACGGAGATGGCCGCCGCCGTGAGCAGGATGATGGCTGAAAAAACGAAGCTGTTGAGTTCCATGGCGCGGAACTTTACCAAACTTCGCCACCGGCAGAACGCCGGACGCGCTAGGCCAGACAGGACTGCGCCATGGTCGCCAGATCGACCCGCGCGCGCAGCCGGCGGGAGAGCATGAAAGAGCCCATGAATTTACGGTGCAGGAAAAGCGTCTCGGCAGCCGGCGCGGTGCTGAAGGCACCGGAATGGAAGAGCGCGCGACCCTGGCGATAGACCCGCTCGAAGAGGTCCGAGACGGCGAAATCGTAATGACCGGGTGTGCGCAGCGGTTCGGCGGAGAGTTGCAGCAGATCGAGCATGGCCTCGACCTGCTCGGTCGGGTCGTCTGCGCCCATGTAGCCAATGGCGATCGACGCCGCGCGCAGACCCGCGCGATCACTGGCGATGGCGGCCTGAGCCAGTTGCCGGTACTGCCCGACCAGCCCCGGGGAGACTGAGCGGGTCGCTCCGAAGTCCAGCAGCACGATACGCCCGCTCGCGGCGTCATAGAGATAATTGGCGAAATTCGGATCGGTCTGGACCAGGGCGAACTCGAACAGCTCGCGCAGCGTCAGTCGCATCAGCAGGGTCGCCGCGCGATCCCGCTCGGCGCGCCGGTAGTCGGGTTCGGCCAGCCGGTCCACCGGCACTCCATCCGCGAAATCCATGGCGAGGATATTGCGGGTGGACAGATCGCGGTGGACGCCCGGAATGAAGAAATCGGGATCATCCCCGACCCAGACGCGATAGGCGTCCAGCGCCTCGGCCTCAGCCCCATAGTCCGCCTCGCGGTGGAGCTGACGACGGGCCTCGCCGAGAAAGGGCGCGATGTCCACCCCCGCCGGCGCCATGCCCAGGGTGCGGATCAGCAGCGACAGATTATAGAGATCGCTGTCGATGCTCTCGCGCACCCCCGGAAACTGGATCTTGAGCGCAAGCCGCCGTCCGTCGCGGGTCTCGGCCCGATGCACCTGACCGATGGAGGCCGAGGCGATGGGGCTGAACTCGAAGCGCCGGAAGGCGCGATCCCAGTCGGCGCCATATTCGTTCTCCAGCACCTGTGCAAGCTGGCTCATCGGCATGGGCGCGGCGCGGTCGCGCAGCCCGCTCATGATCTCGGCGGCTTCCGGGGTGAAGATGTCGGAGCCGTCCATCGACATGAGCTGCCCCATCTTCATCACCGCGCCGCGCATCCGCGCCAGCCGGTCGGCGAAGCGGCGCGTCTGCTCGGGCGAAAGCTGGATGCGAGCAGACTCTGCGCCACCGCGCTGGCGGACCATCTCGACGAGTCCCTTGAAACCGATTCCCGCCGCCAGATCGCCGGTCGCGCGCCCCAGATGCCAGAGACGGTTCAACCGCCCGCTGGGCACGGCGATTCCTTTGGGTGGGGTGGATTTTGACATGGGGTGGCGTCCTGAGTGATCGCTGTCGGGGCGGGCGGAAAATGAACCACGAAATGAGCGACGCAGATGGCGATGACCATGCAGAAAGGCAAGCCCGGCGGCGGATAAAGGCTCATGGATCAGAGGCGGATGAGGGCTTGTTAAAATCCACGATTGCTGTTAGTGGTCGCTGAGTCCATAATACTCGGTTACTTCTGCGAGTCTTCACCTGGGATGGCCCACTGGCCGCCCCCAGGCGCGCCCTTCTCTCTGTGAGGCCCCACTATGGACACCCCCGACACGAGTATCGGTTTCAGCGAACTCGGTCTTGCGCCCGTGATTGCGCAAACCGTCATCGATCTCGGTTATGAAACCCCGACCGCGATTCAAAGCCAGTGCATCCCGCACCTGATTGCCGGCCGCGACCTTTTGGGTCAGGCACAGACCGGCACCGGCAAGACCGCCGCCTTTGCCCTGCCGCTCCTCAGCCGCATCGATCCCGAGCTCAGACAGCCCCAGATTCTGGTGCTGACCCCGACCCGCGAACTGGCGCTCCAGGTCGCCGAGGCCTTTCAGGGCTACGCCAAAAATATCCCCGGATTCCACATCCTGCCCATCTATGGCGGACAGGGCTACGGACTTCAGCTCAGTCAGCTCAAGCGCAATCCGCAGGTGATCGTCGGCACGCCGGGGCGGGTGATGGACCACATCCGGCGCGGCACCCTGGCGCTCGACGGCATCAAGGCGCTGGTTCTCGACGAAGCCGACGAGATGCTCAACATGGGCTTCGCGGAAGATATCGACTGGATCTTCGACCAGGCCCCGAAAGAACGCCAGGTCGCACTCTTCTCGGCCACCATGCCGCCGGCCATCCGTCGTGTCGCCCAGGATCGTCTGGTCGATCCGGTCGAGATCCGCATCGTCTCGAATTCCGAGACCGTCGATACCATTGACCAGCATCATTGCATCGTCACCCGCTTCCACAAGCTCGACATCCTCACGCGCATCCTGGAACTGGAGCCGTTCGACGGCATGCTGATCTTCGTGCGCACCAAGAACGCCACCACCGAACTCGCGGACAAGCTCAAGGCCCACGGCTTTGCCGCCGAGCCGCTGAACGGCGACATGAATCAGGAAATGCGCGAGCGCACCGTCGAGCGTCTCAAGCAGGGCCAGTTGGACATCCTGGTCGCCACCGACGTGGCTGCGCGCGGGCTGGATGTCGAGCGTCTCAGCCATGTCGTCAACTACGACATCCCGACCGACCCCTCCGCTTATGTGCATCGCATCGGGCGCACCGGACGCGCGGGGCGTGCCGGACGCGCCATTCTGCTGGTCGAACCGCGCGAGCGCGGTCTGCTGCGCGCCATTGAGCGCACCATCCGCCGCGATGTCCCGGCGATGGAACCGCCCTCCGCCGCCGCCCTGAGCGAATCGCGCATCGACCGCTTTATTGCGGAAATCCGCAAGACGATGAGCGAACAGGATCTCGATTTCTTCTATCGTCTGCTGGCCCGCATCGGTCAGGAGCAGGAGATCGAGATGATGGACATCGCTGCTGCGCTCGCCTATCTGAATCAGCGTGAACGGCCGCTGAACGTCAAGGCCGATCCGCCGCCCCCGCCCCGGCGCGAATGGTCTGCCGAGCGCCCGCCGCGCAACGACAGCCGCAGTCGTGAGCGGGATCGCGGCGAGAGTCGGCCACGTCCGGAACGTGACGAGAGCCGCCCGCGTCAGGAGCGTGGTCCGGGCCGCGATCAGGGCGATCTGGCCAGCTACCGGATCGAGGTCGGTCACCGGCATGGCGCGACCCCGCGCGAGATCGTCGGCGCCATCGCCAACGAAGCCGGGCTCGAAGGCCGTTATATCGGTCGCATCGACATCCAGGACGATCATTCCATCGTCGATCTGCCCAAGGGTATGCCCCCGGAGATCGTCAATCATCTCAAGCGCGTTTTCGTGCGCGGTCAGGCGCTGCGTCTCTCGCCCGCCGATGGCGCCCCGCGATCGGCCTGGGAGCCGCGCCGGGACGCGCCTGCGCCGAGATTCAACCAGGCATCCGGACAGGATAAGCCAGCGCGCCCAGCAGGCGTGCGCCGCCAGATCGGGGATGGATCAGGCCCGCGTCGTGGTCCGCCGAGCAAGGATGTCAAGGGTTTCCGCAATGATCGCGGACCCAGTCGCAAACCGCGCGATTGAGTGACGCCATCCACCCGGCTTGTCGCCTTTGCGACAGACCGGGGGCGATGGACTGGCAGCAGGTTCCAGTATCTGAACCGCAAAGGCGCAAAGGACTCAAAGAAAAAACAGAGCTTTGCGTTCTTCGCGCCTTTGCGGTTCAAGCACTCTTTGAATATCAGGATGATGGATCGAACGAGTCGTCATCCGCCCCGGCACGCCTTGGCTTGATCTTTGCTGATTATTCCTGACGAACGATTCGCTCAGAGATAAAACAAAGATGTCAGTCCAACTCACAACGCTCGCCGCCGACCTCGCCCGTGGGGCGCTGGTTCCCTATCTCGGCCCCGGCGCGCTCGCCGGTGTCATCGATCCGGTCAATGGCGAAGCCATCCCCGCCGACAGCGACAGTCTCATCCTCGCCATGAATGGCGGCAAACCCATGTCGAAACGACTGATGTGGGAGTTTCCGCGCGCCGCCATGAATGTGGAACTCAAGCGCGGACGCAACGCGGTCCACCGTTTTCTGGAGACGACCTACGGCCAGCGCGTCTGGACCCGCTCATCCCTTCACGACTGGCTCAAAGCGCTCCGACCGGCCTATGTGATCGATATCAACCGCGACACCCAGCTTCAGGATTCCTACGCCGACATCCCGCACACCCTGGTGCGCGGCATCGCCCGCACCGGCGGTACGGATTACCGGTTTCGGATTCATGCCTACGACGGGACCGCCTATCACGAGGTGAATCAGGAAGAAGTGGATCCAAGCCTTCCGGTCCTGTTCAAGCCGATGGGCAGCCCACGTCCGGATGCCACCTATATCGCCTCCGATGCCGATTATGTGGACTACATCACCGAACTCATGGGCGGTTTCGCGATTCCGTCATTCCTCAAGACCTATCGTCCGGGCAAACGCTATCTCTTTCTCGGCCTCAGTCTGCGCCGCGACACCGAACGCATGGTGATGTCGGACATCGTCTTCGGCGCCGGCTCGCCGACAGGCTGGGCACTGATCCCCGAGCCGACCGACAAGGAGCGCCGTTTCTGCCGGAAAAAAGGGATTGAGATCATCGAAGCGGACATCCCGGACCTGCTCGCTGCGGCTGACATGGCTGACGCTTTAGGGCCATAATGGCGCCAGGCAAACCATGATCCGGGAGAGATAGACTCTGAACCCCATCATCGAGTTGATGCGCGGCATCGCCGCCTGGATGGTTTTAACGTCTCACTATTCTCACCTCATGACACCCAGCCCATCCCTGTTGCAGTTTCTGTGGACAGGGGTCGATCTCTTTTTTGTAATCAGCGGATTTGTCTTTGGCCCGGCCATCTTCGCCGGATCCTTTCCGATCAAGCCCTATTTGATCAAACGACTGTTTCGTATTTACCCGCTCTACCTTTTTTCGTTGCTACTCTATTTTCTGATCACGCCGGATCATCCCGACAAACCGCTTTATTTCGTCAAACATTTGCTGTTTCTAGGCACAACCAGTTCTGCGCAGGAAGCCTTTTTCTTCAACCCTGCCTATTGGAGTCTGCCAGTCGAAATCGAATATTATCTGCTGCTGCCAATCCTGGCCTGGATTGTGGTGCGATACGTGGCGGGGCTCTGGTGGATCCTGGCTCTTTTTCTCATCATTCGCTTCACCATCATCGCCGGCGCAACCCCTTTCTCGATACCTGAGCCAAATTTCCTTGGCATCCTGAAAATTCATATCCCCGGCATTCTGATCGAATTCCTGGTCGGAGTGGTGATTTATTGGTCATATCAACGATTCGGACTGACCGCGAGCCGGCATTGGTCACTTGCCGTGCTGGCTGGCGGACTGCTGCTCTGGACAGGGCTCGGTCTTTTTTTCATTGATCAAGGCGACCAGGGCATCAATAAGAATCTCTGGCTGCGGGCTTATTTCAGCTTTCTGTGCGCAGTCAGCTACGGACTCATTCTTTTTGGCTTGCTGACGCTCATTCGCGGGCAAAACGCCCTTTTTATTCTCGCTGCCGCCTTACTTGGTAATCTGAGTTATGGCGTCTATCTCTTTCATACGCTGATTCTCAGAATCCATGAAAGCACAGGCATCTCGATACCAGGACCAGTCGCTTATCTGCTTTGCGCGAGCGCCGTTCTGGTGTTGTCGGCCCTTGCCCATCATCTGATCGAAAAACCCGCGCGCGAATTCGGACGAGGCATCGCGCGGAAATGGTCGTGACCACAAAATCTCATCGTTTGCCTACCACAACACTGACTCGCCGGATCACAGGTGCCCGGTCTTCAAGCAGGCGCGCCTGGACTCAGATCACACCGGGCGCGGTCCGCAGTAATTCGCTTGCCTGCATCCGGCAGGCGCTGGCAGCGTCTTTATCCAGTGCGTTCAGCCAGCGTTTGGGTATCGCCTCCACGCCATAAAAAGCGCCAGCGATCATGCCGAGAATGGCCCCCGTGGTATCAGCGTCACCGCCACGATTGACCACATCGATTAATGCCGTCTCGAAGCTGTCGGTCGCGAAGAGCGCCTGAAACACGGCATGCAGGGTCTCGACCAGATAAGCGCTGGGATTTTCCATGCGCCGTCCGTCATAGCGATAGCGACCCTCTTCGCTGACCAGCCTCTCGGTCAGTTCACGCAGATGGTCACGGCTGCCGCCGAGCAACGCCGTTTGCACCATGCGGATGACGGTCAGGGTGCCAGCGTCGGATAGCGAAGAATGATGCGTGACATGCGCCTGGATCCGGTTGGCGGCGTCCACAGTGGATGGATCGGCGCCCAGGGTATGGAGGGCGATGGGCAGAGCGCGCATACAGGCACCGTTGCCGGCATCGTAGTCGTTCTCCGGCATCTCGGTGACGCCAGTGTGCCGATAGAGACTGATCCCGCGCCGAACGGTGTGGCCGATATCGACTGGCTTGCTGCGCATCCACTCGCTGAAGGCTTCCGCGACCGCGCCAGCCTCGACCCGCCCGGCAGTCAGGATGCTGCGCCCGAGCGCCAGGGCCATTTCGGTATCGTCGGTGACGCGACCCCTGCGCAGCCGCAGCCAGCCGCCGCCGAGGATGTCACGATGTTCGCCGTACTGTTCGCGGATCTCGCGCGGCGTCATGAACTCGACCGTCGCCCCCAGCGCGTCGCCGACGGCGAGTCCCAGATAGGCACCGGTCGCGCGAGTCAAAAGCGTTTCCGCCACCGTCTCGACCGCCGTGAATTCAGTCCTCGGATCCAAAACAAACATGGTAATCAACACAGACCTCGCAGGATGGCGCGCGACAGGCGTGAATCCCTTCAATTTCGCACAACTGCTTGTAGAGAAAGCGTTTCCACTTCATGTCAAACGTATTCCGGGCCGCCAGAGACGGGAAATTGCGTCCCATGAGCGCCGTCAGTTCGCTGCGGCTCCAGAGTCCCAGATCGTGCCACAGATGATCGTTCGCCATGCAGCCGGCAGCGACCGTGTGGGCCATCCAGATCTCGGAAGGCGACTCGCCGGCACGATGCGTCAGCATCAGCGCGACCAGCTCTTCGCGCTCATCAAGACGGGCGAGGGTAAGCGGCGTCCCACCATCGATGGCGGAGAGCACGTCCGGTGAGACGCCGGGAAAATGATGGGCCATGAGGCCATGAAAATCGGCGACCGTCAGTCCGAGCCAGGCTGGCAGCGCACCGCCTCCGGTGGCGCGGGTCGCGATCATGCTCGCGAAGGCACGGTCATTGCCCGCCCCGGCTGCGCGAACCATCAACCGGGCGAAGACATGTTCAGCTTCGTGTCTCAGGTCAAGAGCCAGGGCGGACATGGCATCAGTACTCCACGAGGATGTCTTCGTCGCGCACGATCATCTGACAGGCCAGACGCCATTCGCTCGGCATGTCATCGACCGCCAGCCGATCGATATCGTCCTTGGTTAGCTTGCCCAGATGACGCAGCACGGTGATTTCCTTGTCGGTCAGGTGATAGCCCATGCTCGGCTTGTTATCGACGCTGGTCACGCGCACCACGCAGTTGCCGCACTCACCGTCCTGACAGTCATGATGGACCGGGACCTTGTGCTCCTTGGCGAGCTTGAGCAGGGTTTCAGTATGGCTTCCAGCCACGGCGTAAACGGTCTTGTCCTTGTATTCAGGGTTTGAAAAGGTCACGAGTGCCATGTTCTCTTTCCCCTTAAGCCGGCTTGACGCGACAGTCGCCGAGGATCTGCGCCTGACAGGCGAGCCGGTCGTGACGGCTGGCCATGTTTTCGCGCAGCACTTTTTCCTCCAACACGGAGGGTTCGGTCAGATTGTTCCAGCCTTCCTCGACATGCATCATGCAGGTGCCGCAGTCGCCCTCGCGGCAACCGTAGATGATGCCCGCACCGATCTTCTCGGAAACCTCGATGACCCGCGTCCCGGCCGGGACGTTGACCGTCTGGTCGATATCTGTAAAGGTAATTTTGGCTTTCGCCATGGTGTCAGACTCCTAAGTTCACTGGTTTATCGATCAGTTGTCGATCAGTTAAAAAATCGCTTTGAACCGCAACGGCGCAAAGGACGCCAAAAACAGTGCTTCTCCGATGAGCCTGTTTTTTGACAGGATTAACAGGATTTTTTAAATCGTTGTTTTACGGATTTTTAATCCTGCGAATCCTGTTAATCCTGTCTGAATTCAAATCCTCAGGCCAGATCCGCAAGCTCCGTCGTCTGGCCCGCGTCTGCGCCGGTCATGGCCGCCGCCAAGGCACGCCCGAAGGCCCGGCAGTCGTCGAGTTCCGCCTCGGTCGGGATGAGTTTGATGCGCAGACCCGCGACCGGCACACGCATCTTGAGCCCGCGCATCCGGTCCTCGATCATGCGCACCGCCTCGCCGGTCCAGCCGTAGGAGCCGAAGGCGGCGCCCAGCTTGCCCTTGAGGTCGATCACCGCCAGTGACGACAGCAGATCCCAGATCGGCTTGACCGCATCCCCATTGATCGTGGGCGAGCCCAGCGCCAGCGCATCGGCGGACTCGATCAGATCCACGAAGGGCGCCAGCTCGCCGCCCTCCAGATCGTAGAGCGAGACCCGCACCCCGGCGGTCTCCTCAGCCCCATCGCGGATCGCCTCGGCCATGCGCGCGGTGTTGCCGTAGGAGCTCATGTAGAAGATGAGCAGGGTCTTGTGCGTGTCGTCGAGCCGCTCGGTGAAACTGGCGCTGGAGAGTTCGCGGTAGCGGGTCAGGTAACGGCGCGGGCGATCACGCAGGATGGGACCGTGGGTCGGCGCAACCAGCTTGAGCGGCAGCGGTTCGATCAGACTCAGCGCCTTCATCACATGCGTCTTGAAAGGCCGCATGATGTGGGCGTAGTAGTAATCGAAGGCGAAGCGGAAATCGCCGCAGCGGTCGTTGAACAGCCGGCTGTCGCAGTGATGGCAGCCGAAGACATCGCCGGAGAAGAGCACGCCTTCCTCGACCAGATAGGTGCATTGCGTATCCGGCCAGTGCAGAAAGGGCGTGTGCAGAAAACGTAGGGTGCGGTCGCCGAGCGAGACCGCATCGCCGGTGCCGACCGTCTGGTATTCAAAGGGGCGCTCGTCCTCGTTCGGCTTCAGCAGCGCCTTCAGCATGGAGGTCGCGCGGGTCGAAATGTAGAGCCGGGCCTGAGGCGCGCGGCGCATCAGCTCGGGCAGCGCGCCACTGTGATCCGGCTCCAGATGATTGAGGACGATGACGCGGATCTCGTCATACCGGGCGACCGACTCCAGCCGCGCAAAGAAATCATCGGCGAATCCGGCCTTGACCGTGTCGATGACCGCAACGCCCTCCGTGCCACGCACCAGATAGGCGTTATAGGTCGTGCCGTTGGCGGTGCGCAGGATGATGTCGAAGGTGCGCAGGGTCGGATCCAGCGCGCCGATCCAGTGCACGCCGGGCGCGACCTCCAATGCCTCGCCCGGTCTGACGAGTTCAGAGGTGGAATCGGCTGCAACGGCGGCGTTCATGTCGAGACCGGCTCGGCAGGGAGATCGCATGTCGGATCGCTGCCCGTCTGGGAGCAGGACTGGAGATCCTGATCCGGCGTCAACCGCACGCCGAGCGCATCGAGCAGCGGGCCGGACGCGAAACCGCAGCCGCACCCGAATTCGGATTCGATCAAGGGACGTCGGATCAGGAGCGGATCGCTCATCATCAGGGCCAGCGCGGTTGACTCGTCCAGGGCATCCGGCCTCACCTCACCCTGCTTGATCCGGGGCGCGGTCGGATTGAACCAGTCGCGTACCGGCAGATCGCCGAAGAAGGGACGCAGACGCTCGGTCGTCCAGCTCTCGACGAGCAGGTTGCGCACACTCAGATCATGGCCAAGCGAGCGTAGCAGCGCCTTCTGCCTGCCGTTGGAGATGCAGCCTGGCTTTTCGTAGAAGATCACCGATCTGTTCATCTTGAGAAATCCTGTTAATCCTGTCCATTACCGTGCCCGAATCTCCGCCATGGCCGCTGCCATGCGTTCAGGCGGAATACCGGTCAATGAGCCGGGCGGATTCACCGGCACGCCCAGACCGTCGAGAATAACCCCTTCGACCGGACAGATACTGGCGCACTGCGGCTCGGCGAAGGCACCATCACATTCGGTGCATTTTTTCGCATCAATCACAAAATGCGGCGTGCCGGCGGTGATGGCCTGGCTCGGACAGAGCGGCTCGCAGGCCCAGCAATTGACACAACCCTCGATGATCTTGAATGCCATTGGCTTGGCTCCACTGGATGACTCTGAATGGACAGGATTAACAGGATGATTCAGGATGGACAGGATTGATGAATGCCTTGTTTTCCTGTCAATCTTGAGAAATCCTGTTCATCCTGTCTAATGCGATTCCCGGCAATCACCTCAGGCCGATAGACGCTGCTGTGCAGGCGCTGACTGGTCCAGCCGGCCGGATTCCTGCATCTCACGATAGACGGCGGTGACGGCCTCTTCGATCGGCTCCAGCGCATGCTCGCCATTCGGCAGGATGCCGGCTGCTTCCAACTGACCCCAGGGCTCATAGCCGATCCGGGCGCAGAGCACCACTTCACAACCCGCAAGGGTGCGGATGGTTTTCTGGAGACTGGTTTCGGCCTCGCCGCAAGTCTCATCTCCCGTGCAATAGAGATCCACCTTGCGCGCCCCAATGAAACGCACATCCTGCGCAGTGGCCTCATAGATCAGGAACTCGCGGGCATGCCCGAAATGCTGATTGACGACACCGCCGCCTGTGCTCGCGACCGCCATCAGCACCGGACGGGATTCAGGCTTTGCAGGAAGCCTGCGCGTGAGCGAGGCTAGCGAGACAAAGGCTTCGCCACTCTGCCGACGCTGCGCCGCGCGGTTGGCCTCAATGGCCGCGTGGACCTCGGCGCGACGCGCCATGGCGGCGGCGTAATCGATCTCCAGATGCTCGATCCTGTCGAGCGTGAACTCATGTCCGCGATCCTCGCCCAGCATGCCAACCGCGTCGGCCCGGCACTGGCGACAGTGACGCATCATCGCCATGTCCCCGGCACAGGCATCCTGAAGCCGCTGGAGTTCGTCGGTCGTCGGGCCGCGCTGGCCCATGATCCCGTAAAAGGTGCCGTGCTCGGCCTCGGCGATCAGCGGCATGACGTTATGCAGGAACGCGCCCTTCGCCTTGACGACGCGGCTGACTTCCTTCAGATGTTCATCGTTCACGCCCGGAATCAGCACCGAATTGACCTTGACCAACACCCCGCGCGCGACCAGCATCTCCAGCCCTTTCTGCTGCTGTTCGATCAGGATTTCGGCGGCTTTGCGGCCCTTGATGCGGCGGTTGTTCCAAAAGATCCAGGGATAAATCTTGGCGCCCACGTCGGGATCGACGCAGTTGATGGTGATGGTGACGTGCTCAATGTTGTGCTGGCACAGCTCATCGACCACGGCTGGCAGGGCGAGCCCGTTGGTCGAGACACAGAGCTTGATGTCGGGCGCCTTGGCGGAGAGCTGACGGAAGGTCTCCAGCGTGCGTTCCGGATTGGCCAGCGGATCGCCGGGGCCGGCGATGCCGAGCACCGTCATCTGCGGGATGGTCGCGGCGACCGCCATGACTTTCTTGACTGCCTGATCCGGGGTCAGCACCTCGGACACCACGCCAGGACGCGACTCGTTGGAACAGTCGTATTTGCGGTTGCAGTAATGACACTGGATGTTGCAGGCCGGTGCCACCGCCACATGCATCCGCGCATAATGATGGTGCGCGTCTTCCGAAAAGCAGGGGTGGTTGTTGACCTTCGCGCGAATCGCTTCCGGAAGATGGGCCAGCCGGTCGGTGCTGCTTCCGCAACCGCTCGACGCGCAGCCGCCCGCCGCTCCTCCGCTCTGGCTCACGATCGTCAATGCCATCACACTGCCTCCAGAAAATCGGGGGCGCCGCCCCGGTGAATCGATCAGTCTGGTGACAGGAAATGCAAAGGTCGTGCCTAATTTTAAATCAAGCTTAATCGGCTGACTGAAAAGCCTTTTTCAGCCAGGAACAAAGCGTCTTGTGAGAATCGCGACAGAAGAAAGGACAGCGGTTTGTCCGAATCGACACAGATCGGGCGGTGGACGGGCGGCTGATCAGCGGGAACCGGTCCCTCGAACCACCCCTGTCATGCCGGGGGATTCAAGGGTCCGGAATAATGCTCGGGATGCGCGCAATGTCTGCTACTTGAGATTCCGCATCAATGGTTCAGCATTGGGGATCGCCCCCAGAACAGGCAAACCGAGATACCTGGCAATTTGTCGCTCGGATTTGAAAGACGGATCCAGCAGCTCAAACAGGCCAACAAGCAGCATGAGACCCAGCAATGCAATGAAAAAAACAACCGAGGCCGGCACTAATCGATCCGGATTCCATAAGGCATTCATTCCATTCATCACCATCCCACCGGATGTATTGAGTGTCGATGCGGACGAACCCGTATCAGACCGGACACGCACCCGGCCATCATCGACTCTCTTCAACAGCCTTTCAGTATAGAAGGCAACCAGCGCGCCACCCAGTTCAGCATTCTGACCATGATAGCTCAAACGAATGATTGAGTCGGACTCGCGCGTCAGGCTCAGAACCGAATGGACCAGCCGGCGCAGTTCGCTTTCTGCTGGAATGCCAGCCCCTTCCTTCATCAATTCCAGTCTTTTTTGTAATTGCGCCAGAGCAAAAGCGTCGAGAAAAAGCAGATCCTGATCCGACACCAGGGCGTCGAGCGTGATGGTTGCGGCCGGATTATTGGACGCCGAGACCGCAACCTCTCCCGCATAAGAAAAATCCTGCGTGATGATAAAACTGTCGTCACGCAGCGCGGCAAAAACAAGATAAATGAACAGCGGCGCGAATACCAGCACCATCCATTTCCGGCGCAACCATAATGCTGCGAAATACCGTTTTAGATAAAAAATCATTTTTAGCCTCATTCATCGAAAGAATTGCCGGGTCACAGTAAGAGCGGATGACCAGCCTGATCCTGTCGCACCCGGCCCGCACTGCCCGAAGTACGGGCCGAAGAATACGGCGCCCGATCTGATGCGCCTGACACCTCAACCTGATGATTGGCCATCCTTCATCTTCCATTGATTCGTCACCACGCCAAGGACATTCGCCCCGGCGATCTCCATAATGGTGTGCGCCTTTTTGATCTTCTGTCTGGGAGTCACGCCGGTCAGAACCACCATCGCCACTCCATCAACCATTCCCGACAGCATCACGGGATCCATCATCATCCGATTCGTCGGAAAGATGGCGGCGCTGTCGACGATGACCAGATCGTAGGCATTTTTTGCCTGTTCGATCAAGCTGAGGCCGACATTGAAGATATCGCCATCCATGCCGGAATGGTCGTTATAGTCGATTGGCGCGCAGAGGACATCCGGGGCGTTCGAGCCGGACGAAAAAACAAGGTCCGTTAGATTCGAATTGACAATGGCCCGCACGGGATGCATCAGTTCGAGCCCGAAAAAGCGGTGCATGGAAGGCCGGTACCAATTCAAATCAAGGACGGCAACCCGATGCCTGCCCATACCGGCGGCGGTTGCCGCAAGCGACGAGGCAAACAGGGTCTTCCCTTCTCCATGCGAGGCGCTGGTAATCAGCACGGCGGTCGGGCTCCTGTTTTCCAGGGCATGTTCAATCGCGCACAAGACCCGCTTGATCTCGGCAATCTGTACCAGAGCCTGTCGCTGTTTTGCTTCAAGATCGTTCATGATTTCAATTACCTCAATTCAAGACTGCGGAATAATAAAAACCGGCGTCCATGGTCAAAATTTTTCAGAACTGGCGCATCCTGATATTGAGCGTCTGGATCCGGTAAGCGATCTGGCGCGGGGTCATGTTGAGCAGACGCGCGGCCTTGGCCTGGACCCAGCCGGCCTGCTCCAGCGCGGCGATGACCCGCTCGCGCTCGCCCAGATCGGGATCATTGAAATCGATCTGACTGCTGACCGGGGCGGCTGACGGGGCGCAATCCGCTCCGGCGGCATTCGCATCGATCCCGGTGAGCTGGATGACATCCCGATCAATGACACCCTGCTCGCTCATGACGGCGGCCCGTTCCATGCAGTTTTCCAGCTCGCGCACATTGCCCGGCCAGTCGTAACGCATGAGGACACGCAGCGCGCTGTCGGTGATCGAGAGTTCACGACCCTGCATGCGCGCGACCTTGTTGACCAGGAAACGCGCCAGATCCGGGACATCCTCAATGCGCTCGCGCAGTGCGGGCATGCGGATCGGCATCACGTTCAGACGATAGTAGAGATCCTCGCGAAACTCCCCGGCACGCACCTCGGCCTCCAGATCGCGATTGGTGGCGGCGATGACGCGCACATCGACCTTGAGCGTGCGCCCGCCACCGACCCGCTCAAACTCGCCCTCCTGCAGCACCCGCAGCAATTTCGCCTGAAAGGCCGGGGTGATCTCCCCGATCTCGTCGAGAAAGAGCGTGCCGCTGTCGGCCTGCTCGAAGCGACCCTTGCGCTGGGTGATGGCGCCGGTGAAGGCGCCTTTCTCATGGCCGAAGAGTTCGGATTCCAGCAGATTGTCCGGCAGCGCCGCGCAGTTGAGCTTGACGAAGGGCGCACGGGCGCGCGGCGAGTTGTAATGGATGGCGTTGGCGATGAGTTCCTTGCCGGTGCCTGATTCGCCACGAATCAGCACCGTGGTGTTCCATTTGGCGACCTGACGCACCTGCTCGAAGACCAGCCGCATCGCATCGGCGCGCCCGATGATGCTGTCGAAGCCGTGCGTGCCCTTGACCTCGCGCCGCAGGGTGTCGCGTTCCTCGCGCAGCGCCTGGCGCTCGGCCTCGACGCTGCGCGCGAGCCGCACCGCCTGACCGATGAGGTTGGCGACCATTTCGAGAAAGCGCGCACGGTCGGCAAGAAGTTCGTCGCCCGCCGGCGGCTGGGCGGCAAAGACGCCGATCGCCTGTTCTTCGCCGACCCGGATCGGCACGCCAATAAACGGCAGTTCGGGATCATAAAGGTGCAACCGGTCGAGAAAACGCGGCTCGTCGGCGACACGGGGCAGGATCCAGGGTTCGTTGGTGGAGAGGATGCGCCCCATGACGCCCTCGCCCGGCTGATAGCTGATCTTGGCAAAGGGCGCGGCGTCCCTGGCGTGCAGCGCGCTGACCAGCAGCTCGCCGCGCTCCTCATCAAGCAGACAGACGAGTCCGTGACGCATACGCACACGTTCGTGCAGCACGCCGAGCACCTCGCGCAGGGTCTGACGCAGATCGAGCGAACGGCTGAGGACGCTGCTTACCTCGAACAGCGCAGCAAGCTGGGATTCCAGCAGAGCCAGACGCGGGTTTTCTTCGGGCATGCCGAAGTCATTGACAGTGGAATTCATGGAGTCAGGCCAGTCAGTCATCCGGCGGAACGGCAGTAAGGGACAAACGAATCAGGCAACCTTCGGTCTGCCCGGCATCGATTTCAATCGATCCGCCGTGGGCGTTGACGATCTCCTGAGCGAGCGCCAGTCCCATTCCGGCCCGGCCGCGACGATTGCGCCAGCCAATATGGAAAGGCTCGAAGACGCGGTAGCGATCTTCGGGGGCGATGCCGGATCCATTGTCCTGGATCTCGATTTCCACCCCATGATCGATCTGGCGCGTGGTCAGGCGCAGCTCGCGCTGCGACTTGCCGGACTCGTTCAGCGCCTGAATGGCGTTGTCCAGCAGATGCTTGAACATGGCGCGCAGTTGATTCTTGTGACCGGTCAGTTCGGGCAGCACGGTCGCGGGTCGCCAGTCGACGACGATGCCGGCGGCCAGCAGACGCCGGGTCTCCAGTTCGAGCACCTGACGCAGCAGTTTATTGACGTTGACCATGACCCCGGCCTCGCGCGGCCCTTCGGGCAGCGCCGCGTTGAGGGTCGCCAGCGCCTTCGCACCCGAGCCGCTGATCTGATCGAGCATCCCGGCCAGCGCCTCGACATTCCCCGCGCCGCTGCGCAGCATGCCGGCGGCGGCGTTGATGACATTCAGCGGCCCCTGGATCTGATAGATGGCGGCGGCCAGCGCCTCGCGCATGCCATGCATCAACTGCTGCTCGGCGAGACGGGCGCGCAGATGCTCAAGATGCGCCCGCTCGATCTCGCGCCGACGCCCGGTGATCTCGTTGGCCAGGAGCAGTAGACGACGGTCTCCGGCGCCCTGATGGCCGAAATAGCTCCGTGCCGTCGGATCGGACTCATCGACCGGGGTGCCGGAACAGGCGAACCAGCGCGGCCCCGGATGACCGGGGATATCGATGCTGATCTCAATGTTTTTGAAGCCCTGACCAGCGAGACAGGACGCCAGGGCATCGACGCCAAGCTGCTCGCTGATGGCCGTGCGCAAGACCTCGACCGGCTCCCGCCCGTGAAGATCGTCGAGCAGCTTCTTGTAATCCTGGTTGTCAAGAATGACGCGACCCTTGCTGTCGAGCAGCACGATGATGACGGGCGCGGCATCCAGGACGGTCTCGATCCGCGCCTTCTGCTGACGCAGCGCGCCTTCCAGCTCGTGAACCTTGGTCACGTCGCGGTGCATGCCCAGGAAGTACTGGAGATCGCCATTCCGATCCAGCACCGGCGAAATGGTCAGCTCGGCCAGATAATCGCTGCCCTGCTTGGAGCGGTTGACCAGGGTGCCGCTCCAGGTCTGCTTGTGCTGAATGGTCCGCCACAGATGCTGGTAGACGCTGGCCGGGGTCGCGTTATTGGACAGAATGGCTTCATTCTGTCCCAGAACCTCCTCACGGCTGTAGCCGGTGAGGGTCTCGAAGGCGCGGTTGGCGTACAGAATGGTCGCCCTGGCGTCAGTGATCGAGATCGCAATCGGCGACTGCTCGACCGCCTCGAAAAAGAGTCGCGGCGGCAGCGGGTCCGACGCATTGCCGCTCATGAGGGCAAGCGCCTCGACCAGATCCGGCGGCGTTCCAGTGGGCGGCGAGGCGATGAATTCGCCCAGTGCATTGATCGCGGCCTGTTGGGCAGACTCCGGGGGCTGTCGGACCGGCACGGCGTTCTCCTTTGGTCAGTGGTCAGTACGTCGATCAGGCGCAGGCGGCGTTTGCGAATTGGCTAACGGGGGTCATTGCGCCTCGAACCGACATCATGCCTCATTAGCTTACATGCCATAAACCAAGCATTGTCGATTTTCTAACATTTTCGCTGCGGCACAAGCCGGATCGCCCGGTCACGGCGATGGCCCCGGTTGGCGTCAATCCAGGTTCTTCGGCATCGCACCGGGTTGGCGACAGTCCCTGAGGCATCCGCCGACCCAAGCCAAGTCATTGTTTACAAATCCTCACTTGGCGCCGTATTGCGGTTGCCTGGCGTGCGAATAACGCATGCCACGATCAGGGGCGGGCGACTTTCGTCGCAAATGGCATTTTTATTGCTTTAAATTCTGCATATCAGGTTCGACACGCAAGGGCGATTGACAGATGGGCGACTATCTCATGCTGATCCTCAGCACCGCATTGGTGAACAACGTGGTGCTGGTCAAGTTTCTCGGGCTGTGCCCCTTCATGGGGGTCTCCAGCAAACTCGATTCGGCGCTCGGCATGGGGCTGGCGACGACCTTCGTCCTGACTCTGGCCTCGGTGGCCGGCTGGCTGCTGGAGCATCTCATCCTGGAACCGCTGGACATCGGCTTCCTGCGCATCCTGACCTTCATCGTGGTCATCGCCTCGGTGGTGCAGTTCACCGAGATGGCGGTGCGCCGGATCTCCCCCTCGCTCTACCAGGTGCTCGGCATCTATCTGCCGCTGATCACGACCAACTGCGCGGTGCTGGGCGTGGCGCTCATGAATGCGCAGGAGGGGCATGGCTTTCTGGAAAGCACGCTTTATGGATTCGGCTCGGCGCTTGGTTTCACACTCGTCATGGTGATGTTCGCGGGCCTGCGCGAGCGTCTGGCGCTGGTGCAGGTGCCCGCCGCCTTTGCCGGCACGCCCATCGCCTTCATTGTCGCCGGGCTGTTGTCGCTCGCCTTCATGGGTTTCGCGGGGTTGGCCTGATGCTTATTCCAATCATCAGTCTCGCCATTCTCGGCTTGGCGCTGGGCGGGCTGCTCGGGGTCGCGGCGCGCTATCTCAAGGTCGAGGGCAATCCGCTGGCCGAACAGGTCACGGCACTGATGCCCGGCTCGCAATGCGGTCAATGCGGTTATCCGGGATGCGGGCCGGCGGCAGAGGCCATCGCCTCGGGCGCGGCGCCCATCACGCTCTGTCCGCCCGGCGGTCGGGCGCTGGCGGAGGAACTGGCGGCCCTGCTGGGGGTCACAGCGGATCTCTCCGGGGTGGCCGATAAACCACCAATGATCGCGCACATCAACGAAAACCTCTGCGTCGGCTGCACCAAGTGTTTCAAGCGCTGCCCGACCGACGCCATCATGGGCGCCAATAATATGATTCATAGCGTCTTCGCCGATGCCTGCACCGGTTGCGAGATGTGTTTCGATGTCTGCCCGACCGAATGCATCGAGATGCGCCCGCTGACCGCGACGCTACAGACCTGGTTCTGGCCCAAACCGATCCTGGAGGGATAAAGACCATGAAACTCTTCAGGATCCGTGGCGGTATCCACCCGGACGACCGCAAGCAGCTCGCCGCCGGGCAGGCCATTGAAGACCTGCCGCTGCCGGCCCTGCTGCATATCCCGCTCCAGCAGCATATCGGCGCGCCTGCCAGCCCGGCGGTGCGGCGCGGTCAGCGGGTGGCCAAGGGCGATCTGATCGCCCAGGGCCAGGGTGTGATCTCGGCCCCGGTACATGCACCCACCTCGGGACGCATCATGGGTGTCGGCAGTTATCCCGCCCATCACGCCTCCGGTCTCTCCGTCCCCACCGTCACGCTCCAGCCCGACGGCGAGGATCGCTGGGGCGACCAGATCCAGGGTGTCGCCGATCCCTTCGCGCTTGATCCCGATGAGATCGCCGCGCGCGTGGGCGCCGCCGGCATCGTCGGCCTGGGCGGTGCGACCTTCCCGGCGGCGGTCAAGCTCAATCTGCGTAAGAAATACCGGCTGCACACGCTCGTCATCAATGGGGCCGAGTGCGAACCCTATCTCACCTGCGATGATCGTCTGATGCGCGAACAGGCCGACGCCATCGTCGATGGCATCCGCATCGTGGCCCACGCGCTTGGCGTGAAGCAGATCATCATCGGTATCGAGAACAACAAGCCCGAGGCCCAGGCGGCGATGGCCGTGGCTGCATCCATCGATCCGACCATCCGCCTCGCGCGCCTGCCGGCCCGTTATCCGATGGGGTCGGAGAAACACCTGGTGCAAACCCTGACCGGACGCGAGACCCCAGCGCGCGGCCTGACCGCCGACATCGGGGTGGTCGTCCATAACCCGGCGACCGCCTTCGCGGTGCACGAGGCGCTGCGCTTCGGCTATCCGCTGGTCTCGCGGGTCGTCACCGTCAGCGGCGGGGCCATCGCCCAGCCGCGCAACCTGCGTGTCCTGCTGGGAACGCGGGTGCAGAATCTGCTCGATCACTGCGGCGGCTTCCGCGAGGAACCGGCGCGTCTGGTCAGCGGTGGCCCCATGATGGGCCAGCCACTGCCGAGCGCCCGTGTCCCCATGGTCAAGGGCAGCAACGGCGTGCTGGCGCTGACCGCCGCCGAAACCAGTCTGAGCCAGCCCATGCCCTGCATCCGCTGCGCCAGTTGCGTGCAGGCGTGCCCCTGCGGTCTGCTGCCGCTGGAGCTTGCGGCGCGGATCCGCGCCGCCGATCTGGAGGGCGCGGTGCGTCTGGGTCTGATGGACTGCATCGGCTGCGGCTCCTGCGCCTATGTCTGTCAGGCCAATCTCCCGCTGGTGCAGTTCTTCAACTATGCCAAGGGCGAGATGGCCGCGCGCGGACGCGCCAAGCAGAAACAGGCCGAGACCAAACGGTTGATCGAGCAGCGCGCGGCGCGGATCGAGGCGATCCAGCAGGCCAAGCGCGAGGCGATGGCGGCGCGCAAGCGCGAGGCCGACGCCAAGAAGAAGGCGGCGGCAACGACACAGGCTGCAACAGCCGAGACGGAGGTCTGAGATGAGTATCGAAACCCCAGCGCCCAGCGCCGGCCCCTTCGCCCACGAGCGCGTCAGCATTTCGCGCACCATGGGGCTGGTGATGCTGGCCCTGTTGCCGGCGACCCTGTTCAGCCTCTGGCAATTCGGCTGGCCGGCGATCTATCTCTTTCTGGTCACTGTGGCGACGGTGCTGGTGGCCGAGGCGGCCTGTCTGCGGATCGCCGGCAAGCCGATCCGGCCCTTTCTCTTCGATGGCTCGGCAGTCCTGACCGGCTGGCTGCTGGCGATGACGCTGCCACCCTGGGCGCCCTGGTGGACCGGGGTAGTCGGCGGATTCATCGCCATCGTCATCGCCAAGCATGTCTTCGGCGGCATCGGTCAGAACCTCTTCAACCCGGCGATGGTCGGTCGGGTCGCGCTGCTGATCGCCTTTCCGCTGGAGCTGACCCGCTTCGTCAATCCGGCCCCGCTGTTCGCGGCAGGCAGCCCGGACTGGCAGCAGGGACTCGCCATCACCTTCGGCGGACAGTTTCCCGACGCCTTCTCCGGCGCCACCCTGCTCGGTCATGTGCGGACCGAGCTGGGTCAGGGGCATCTGCTCTCGGACATCCTGCCGAATCTCTATTCGCCGGTCGCGGATTCCGTGGGCACGCTCGCCGGCAGTCTGGGCGAAGGTTCCGCGCTGCTGATCCTGCTCGGCGGACTCTTGCTGCTCTACAAGCGCGTCATCACCTGGCAGATCCCGCTCGCCATGCTCGGCACGCTGGCCCTGGCGGCGACCCTGATGCACCTGATCGATCCCGCGCATTACACCGGGCCGCTCTATCATCTGGTCTCCGGCGCGAGCCTGCTCGGCGCCTTCTTCATCGCCACCGATCTGGTCACGTCGCCGGTCACTGCACGCGGACAGATCCTCTTCGGCGCTGGCTGCGGTCTGCTGGTCTATGTCATCCGCACCTGGACCGGTTATCCCGAGGGCGTCGCCTTCGCGGTGCTGCTGATGAATGCCTGCACCCCGTTGATCGACCATTATGTCCGCCCCCGCGTCTACGGACGCGACCGTCAAGGCGAGCCACTTGAATATGCCGACGAGGCGGAGATCAGCCGATGAACGCGACTACCTGGAGCGAATTCCGCCAAGGCATCGGCTATCAGGGGCTCTTGCTCGGCGTGACCGTGACCATGGCCGCCACGCTGCTGGTCGTCGCCGACCGGGTGACACGCGAGCCCATCGCCCAGCGTCATGCCGAGGATATGAATGCCTCACTGGCCCAGGTCATCCCCCCGGCGCTGCATGACAACGATCTGCTCGCCAACACCGTCACCCTGAACGACGCCAACGGCACACCGGTTCAGATCTACCGGGCGCTCGCCGGGGATCGGGTCACGGCGGTCGCCTTCCAGGTCACGGGCAAAGGCTATGCCGGCGACATCGACGTCATCCTGGGGCTCGCCGCCGACGGCAAGGTCTTGGGCGCGCGGGTGCTCGCGCACAAGGAAACGCCCGGACTCGGCGACAAGATCGAGGTTGCCAAAGGCGACTGGATCCTGGCCTTCGACGGCCGGTCGCTGGGCGACCCGCCGCCCGCACGCTGGGCCGTCAAAAAAGACGGCGGCGATTTCGACCAGTTCAGCGGGGCCACCATCACCCCGCGCGCCGTGGTGCGCGCGCTGAAAGGCGGGCTGGAGTTCTTCGCGACCAATCGCGCGGTACTCACGGCATCGCCAGGAAATAGACAGAATTAACAGGATGGACAGGGTTTTAAAATCATTTTTCCTATCCTGACTGCCAACTGCCAACTGATTAACCGGCGGCCACTATGACGACAGCACTCAAAACACCAAAGGGTATCCAATGGGGCCGTATCACCCGCGACGGACTCTGGTCGAACAACGTGATCCTCAGTCAGACCCTGGCGCTCTGTCCGACGCTGGCGGTCACCGGCACGGCGACCAATGGCCTGGGCATGGGACTGGCAACCACGGCGGTGCTGATCGTCTCCAATATCCTGGTGTCGCTGATCCGCAATGTCGTGACCCCGGAGGTTCGCATCCCGGTCTATATCGTCGTGATCGCCACCCTGGTCACACTGGTGGACCTGGGGCTTAACGCCTACGCCCATGAGTTGCATAAGGTGCTGGGGCTCTTCATCGCCCTGATCGTGGTCAACTGCGCCATTCTCGGTCGCGCCGAATCCTTCGCCTCGAAGAACGGCGTCGGCGCGGCGGCGCTGGATGGTCTGATGATGGGACTGGGTTTCACGATCGTGTTGATGGTGTTGGGTGGTGTGCGCGAGATCATCGGCAGCGGCACGCTCTTTTCCGGCGCCGCACTGCTGCTCGGTCAGGCGATGTCCTTTCTCGAACTGACCCTGATCCCCGACTATCGCGGCTTCCTGCTCGCCATCCTCCCGCCCGGAGGTTTCGTCGCCCTCGGCTTCCTGCTCGCTGGCAAGCGGCTGATCGATCGGCGCGCGATGCGCAAATAACGGAGACTGGAGCAAACGTCGGTCATCTTGAACCGCAAAGGCGCGAAGAGCGCAAAGCAAAGCCATGACTTGTCAAGCAACGCGCAAAAGACATCGCCGGTCAACGATGGTATCGACTCACTGAAAAACTTTGCGTCCTTTGCGCCTTTGCGGTTCAACCGATTTTTTAGAGGCTAAAACTATGCACATCGGCGTCGCCTACGCAGACAAATTCAAACAGACCTGGCTCAAGCTGGACATGCCGGACGGCAGCACGGTGCGCGAGGCGATTGAGCGATCCGGTCTGCTCGGGCAGTTTCCGGAGATCGATCTGAGTCAGAACAAGGTCGGCATCTTCGGCAAGCTGACCACGCTGGATGCCAAACTGAGCGACGGCAACCGGGTCGAGATCTACCGCCCCATCACCGCCGACCCGGAAACCGTCGAGCGGCGTGATCGGGACGAGTAAAAATCCACCCGCAAAGCGGGGGCTTTGGGTTAACCCCAAAGGGGGTAATGGGCTGCCGCGAGTGGCTGTCTTGCACAGCCGCGCAGAGGTTCCGAGACCCTTTCTGATCGTTGTCGTTGTCGTCATCGAAGATTCGCAAGCCGACGACGATTACGACAACGACCGCATCGGTGTAATGTGACCAAAACATCGCCAACGGGCTGTTGCTGATGGTGGATGCCAAACAGCCGACTCAGGTGCCAGCGTTCAAATCTCGCGTCAAATCGTCCGCTGAGATAAAGTGGGCTTAGGAGAACCCGCCTGATCGCGTCGCCCGTATCGACCGGGGTTCCAACCTAACCGGCTTCGAGGCGCACATGTCCGTTGAAAACGTTTTTTTTACCCCCGTCAGTCAACTCTGCCATCGTGATGTCGTCACCTGCGAACAGGATCAAGCCCTGGTCGAGGTCGCCGACATGATGCGTGCGCATAACATCTCCAGCGTCGTCGTCTGCGCCAGTCAGAAGCCGGTCGGCATGGTGACGGATCGCGATCTGCGCAACAAGGTGGTGGCACAGGGATTGAGTCCGCTCGAACTCCGTGCGCGGGACATCATGAACAGCCCGCTGGTGACGATCCGCGAAAACGACTATCTGTTCGAGGCGCTCCACCTCATGAGTCGGCGGGGCATCCACCGACTGTGCGTGGTCGATGACGCCGGATCGCTCTGCGGCATTGTCACTGATTCGGACGCGCTGCGTCTGCAAAGCCGCTCGCCGCAGCAGCTCATGAAAGAAATCGAGGAGGCCGAAAGCACGCAGGATCTGAAAATGCTGCGTCTGCGGATGGAACAACTGGTGATCCATCTGATGGGCACGGGTGTTGCGACCAGGGATCTGGTGCAGACCGTGGCGCTGCTGAATGATCGGCTCCTGGTGCGCCTGATCGAACTGGTGCGCGCCGCCCGCTATCCCGACCTCACCGGACGTTTCGCCTTTCTGGTACTGGGCAGCGAGGGACGTCGCGAGCAGACACTGGCAACCGACCAGGACAATGCCATCGTCTATGCCGACGATCTGACGCCCGACGAGCTGGATCGGCTGCGGGATTTCAGCATTGATCTCATCGACAATCTGATCGGCATCGGCATGCCCGCCTGTAGCGGTGGCATCATGGCCAAAAATGCGGATTGGCGGCGCTCGCTCGGTGACTGGATGCAGGTGCTCGGAAAATGGCTGCACACGCCCACGCCCGACCACATCCTCGCCGGCAGCATGTTCTTCGACCTGCGCACCCTTTATGGCGATGAATCCTTCGAGCAGTCGCTCAAGCAGCACATCATCGGGTTGCTGCGCCGGAACAATCTCTTTCTCATCCACAGCGCCTCCAATGCCGTGAATTTCAAGCCGCCGCTCAACTTTTTCGGCGGGATCAAGGCAGAGCGGCGTCTCCCGCACCGTGGCAGCATCGAACTCAAGAAAGCCGGCATCTTCGCCATCACCGAAGGCGTCAAGGCCATGGCGCTCCAGGCCGGCATCACGGATGGCCGCACCCGCGATCGCGTCAGCGGACTCCAGCAGGCCGGTATTCTCACATCACGTCAGGGCGACAACCTGATCGCCGCGTTCGATTTCCTTGTGACCCTGCGCCTGCGCGCCCAGTTGCTGTCACTCGAACAGGGCCGGGAACCAAGCAATTATCTGCCACTCAATCATCTGAACCGCATTGAGGAAGGGCGTCTGCGACTGGCTCTGGAAGAGGTCAAAAACGTCCAGGAATTCCTGCGCAGCCGTTTTCATCTCCATCAGGTGAGTCGGTAAAACGTGCCGGATCCCTGCTGGATGCTGACGCCTGCTCTCTATCAACCCGAGCCCCCTGAGCGAGACGAGGAAACCAAGATGACCGAGAATCTGGTTCAGAAAAGACGCACCCAACTGCAAGCCGCCGTGAACAGCATGGGATCAATGGTCATCGCCGCACTGCGTCAATCCGTGACCTGCCTCGCGGGGCATGATCTGGCCCTGGCGGCACGCATCATCGAAGACGACGCCCGCATCAATCAACAGCGCCGCCTGCTCGAACAGGAATGTCTGGTGACCCTCGCCGCCTACAAGCCAGCGGGCGCGGATCTGCGCGCGGTCGGCGCCTGCATGGAGCTGGTCTCGGAACTGGAACGCATCGGCGACTATGCCGCCGACGTGGCGCGGATCATGTTCAAACATGGCGAGACCCCTTTTCCGCCCGAATCGGTGGCATCGATCATCGCCGTGGCGGATGTGGCCATCGAGATGCTCGCCGAGGCGCTCGCCGCCTTCACCTCGAACAGCGACGAACAGACCGCGCGCGCCTCGGTCGCCAGTGAAGAGCAGGTTGATCGCGATGAGGACAGCATCATCGAACAGGTGTTCGAGCGCATGCGCGCGGATTCCGGATTTGCCGCCACGGGCACCTATCTGCTGTGGATCGTACACAACTATGAGCGGGTCGCCGACCGCGCGACCAATATCGCAGAACGAACCGTTTATGTCGCCTGCGGACAGACACCGGATCTCGATTGAAACGTGCCTGAGGCGATCGGCCTAGTGCGTGGACTGGTTTAACCTTGCGTGAACTCACAAGCTTTTTCGTCGGCGCGTTTCAAAATATTCTAATATCTTAAATCGCGCCAGCTCCGACCATCGTCGATGCTGCCAAGATCGATCCAATCAAAAACATCGCATACCGCAGTCGGCGCGGTTTAACGGAGGACATCCAGCATGAGCACCCATCCGACCCAGATGCCGCTGTGTCAGCGGACGGCTTCGCAGCTCCTCATCATCGACGCTCAGGAACGCCTCGCCGCCGCCATGCCGTCTGACGAGGTGGAGCGGGTCGTCGCCAACATCAACCGATTGATGACGGCGGCCAACATCCTGGGGATCCCGATCATCGCCACCCAGCATTACTCGAAAGGGCTTGGCCCCATCATCCAGGCCATTCAGGCCAATCTGCCTGATGACACCGACCCCACCGAAAAAACCGCCTTTTCCTGCTGCACCGCCCCCGGTTTCGAGCGCCACATCTCGGCCCACCCGGAGCGTCGCCAACTGATCGTGGTTGGCATGGAGGCCCATATCTGTATTGCACAAACCGTCTCCGGCCTGCAACGCTGGGGCTATCAGGTATTCGTGCCCGCCGACGCCATCCTCTCGCGCACCGCCTTCTATCAGGAGAATGTGCTGCAACGCATGCGTCAGGGTGGAATCCAGGTCGTCTGTACCGAATCGGTCGGCTTCGAGTGGATCGGCGATTCGTCGGATGAACAGTTCCGCGAGGTCTGGTCGCTTTTCAAGTAACCTTCTCTGCTGCATCACGCTGGAGTGATCCCATGCGCCGAACCCTGCCGATTCTCATGATGCTTCTGGTCTGTCTGCCGCCAGCGGTCCAGGCGCAAGCGGCGGAACAGCCGCCGCCGCTGTCCGGAACCGTCTACCCCTATGTCATCGGTCTCGGCGCCATTGCCGGCGTGGTGGTCACCCAGGGGCTGCTGTTCGGAGCCGCCGGCTTTCCATTCCTGGCAGGCTCAGTCGCATCGGAAACGGTGATCGCGGCAGAGGTGTCAGTCGGCATCAGTCGGATCTATGCCGTCACCAGCGCCGTGACAGGCGCCTGGATCGCCAACTGGATTTATGATCATTAAACCGCGACCGGCGCGGTATGCAGTGCTTTTTGGTTTTGGTCAATCCCGACAGATTCGATGATTGTCAGGGCTGGCGCGGTTTAAGATATTCGAAGATATGAAATTGCAAACTGCGTTGCACCAAGAGCCCTGAAGGCGCCACAGCGAGGTATCACATGCGTGGAATCAAGACGCCGGTTCTGATCGCCATCCTGATGTTCGGCGGATGGCTGCCGCTGAAAACCTGCCATGCCGAACCGCCGGTGTCAGCACCGACATCGCCCCCGGCTTCGACCGCAACCCCGACGACCACCCCGGCGCCAGCGCCCGCCAGCGATCACCGGCTGCTTGCGGTCGGCGCTGGTGCCATCGTGGGTGCTGTGACGTTCAACATGCTGACCTACCCGCTGAGTTCGGTCCCTTTCGTGACTGGCGTCCTGGCCGGCACGCCGGTGGATATCGCCCTGGGCAGTCGTCTGCTGGCGGCCCTGGCGGCTGGCGGCAGCGCCCTGGCGGCTCATTATCTGTACGTCCAGACCGCAGACGCACCAACCACTCAGATCCCGAACCCGACCCCGCCCGCTCAACCCGATCCCCTCTATCCGCTGGTGCTGGCGACCGGCGCCCTGGTTGGGATCGCCGCCGTGAACGTCCTGACCTATGGTTTGGGAACCCTGCCGCTGGCGGTCAGCATCGAAACCGCAGCGCCCATCATCTCGCCCGCCGCCGCCGCCGCCAGCCGGATCTTCGTCGTGACCTCGGGTGTCTTCGGCGCCTGGATCGCCGACGCACTCTATTCAGACTGACCGGCATTCATCAATCAAAGCGATCAGCCGCTCCAGCGCCCCCCGATTGCGCTCGACCACGCCCCGCCCCTGCTCGCCGATCCGGGCGCGCAGGGGCGTGTTGCCGAGCCAGTCGGTCATCAGCGCCGCCAGCTCATCGGCATCCACGACGCGGACTGCCGCACCCTCCTCCACCATCAACTCAGTGATTGTCGCAAAATTGAAGGTATGCGGACCAATGGCCACCGGCACCCCGGCCGCCGCCGCCTCCAGCAGATTGTGACCACCAGTCGGCACCAGACTGCCGCCGATGAAGGCAGCGTCTCCGGCCGCGAGAAAGACCGGCAGATCGCCCATGGTATCGCCCAACAGCACCGCCGTATCGTCGCGACAGACATCCTGACGACTACGCCGGACCAGCGTCAGACCCTGACGCATGACGAGCGCGGCAACCCGCTCGAAGCGTTCGGGATGACGCGGCACCAGCACCAGCAGCGCGTTGGGAATCCGTACCCGCACCTGCCGATGGGCCATCAGCAACGGCCCGTCCTCGCCCTCATGGGTGCTGGCCGCGATCCAGACCGGACGCCCGACTCCCCAGGCGCGCCGCATCGATTCCGCCTGATCGAGCAGACTGGCCGGCTGACGCAGATCGAATTTGATGCTGCCCGTCACCCGCACCCGCTCCGGATCCGCGCCGAGTGCGATAAACCGCCGCGCATCGGCTTCGCTCTGAGCGGCAATGCAGGCAAAACGCGCCAGGGTCGTGCGGGTCAGACTGGTAAGCCGGGCGTAGCCGCGTGCCGAGCGCGCCGACAGCCGGGCGTTCGCCAGAATCACCGGCATGCCCCGTCGCTCGCAGGCCGCCAGGGTATTGGGCCAGATCTCGGTTTCCATCACGATCACCAGCGCGGGCCGCACCTGATCGAGAAAGCGATGCAGGATTCCCGGCAGATCGTAAGGCGTATAGCGATGGGCGACGCTCTCGCCGCACAGCTCACGCAGCCGGGCCGCACCGGTCGGCGTCGTGGTCGTGACCAGAATGCGTCTGGACGGTTCGCGGGCCAGAAGCTGACGGATCAGCAGCTCGGCGGCCTGAACCTCACCGACCGAGACGGCATGGATCCAGAGGTCAGCCGACGGTGCGGGCCGCCCCCAGGCCAGCCGCTCGCCGATCCGCTGACGATAGTCCGGTGATTTGAGGCTGCGCCAGATCAGCCGCAGCAGCGCGACAGGCAGTAGCAGGCGCAGGATGAAGGTGTAGAGGCCGAGGGTCATATTCACGTCAGTCATACAATCTGCCAATCGCCTCAATGATCCGACTGCTCGAACGCCCCGGCAGAAAATCGAGCACCCGCACCTCGCCACCATTGGCGCGCACGCAATCGGCGCCAGCAATGTCGTCAGGCCGATAGTCGCCGCCCTTGACCAACAGGTCCGGCTTGACGCGGCAAATGAGCGATTCCGGGGTGTCTTCGCTGAAGGGGCAGACCCAGTCCACCGAGGCCAGCCCGGCCAGCACCACCATGCGCTGCGCGACCCCATTGATGGGACGGCCCTGCCCCTTGAGCCGATGCACCGACGCATCGTCGTTGACCGCCACCACCAGCCGGTCGCCCAGCCGCCGTGCCTGTTGGAGGTAGGCGACATGGCCTTCATGCAGGATGTCGAAACAACCGTTGGTCATCACCACCCGCTCGCCGCGCGCGCGGGCGGTTGCGACCGCCGCGATCAGCGCCTCCTGATCCAACACGCTGTGCCATTCGACGCCACGATAGGCCCGCTCCAGTTCGGGCGCGCCGACAGTCGCCGTGCCCAGCTTACCCACCGCCAGCCCCGCCGCGCAATTCGCCAGGGCGCAGGCATCTTCCAGCGCCACGCCCGCACCCAGCGCCGCCGCCAGGGTGGCAATCACGGTGTCGCCCGCGCCGGTCACGTCGAACACCTCGCGCGCCTGGGTCGGCAGATGCAGCGCGGGCGCGTCCGCCCGCAACAGCAGCAGACCGCGCTCACCCAGTGTCACCAGCAGGGCATCCAGTTCCAGTTCGGCACGCAGATGCTGGCCCTTTTCGACCAACATGGCGTCATCGAGACAGACCCCGACGATCATTTCCAGCTCGCCGCGATTCGGTGTCAGCAGGGTCGCGCCACGATAACGGCTGAAATCGCGCCCCTTGGGATCGATCAGCACCGGCCTGCCCTGGGCGCGAGCCGCCGCAATGAGCGGCTGCGGATTGGCAAGCGTGCCCTTGGCATAATCTGAAAGCAGCAGCAGATCGGCCCCGTCGAGCCGCTCCGCGACCAGCGCCGGCAGCGGATCCTCGCCCTCGGGCGCCAGCGACTGCTCGAAATCGAGCCGGATCAACTGCTGATGCTGGCTCAGAACCCGCAGCTTGGTGATGGTTGGCACATCGGCGCGCCGATGCAGCCCCGCCGCGATGCCCTGCCCGGCCAGTCGGGCGGCCAGAATGTCCGCCGCCTCGTCCGTACCCGTGACCCCGACCAGCGCGGTTTGCACCCCGAGCGCCGCCAGATTGAGCGCGACATTGGCCGCCCCGCCGGGCCGATCCTCGACCCCGGCGACATGCACCACCGGCACCGGTGCTTCGGGCGAGATGCGCCGCGTCGCTCCAGTCCAGTAGCGGTCGAGCATCAGATCGCCGGCCACCAGCACGCGGGCCTGGGTGAAGTCGGGAAAAACGGAAGGACGGGTCGGATTCAAAGTCGCCACCGAGTCATCATCGTCAATTTGGTTTGCGGAATATCGATCGTCTCAAATGTCGAGCATGTACAATATACGGTACATATCCGCTCGCAGAAAAACTCGATGGATGCGATCACCTACACCGCCGCCCGTGCCAATCTGGCCCAGACCATGAACCGGGTCTGTGACGATCATGAGCCGATCATCATCACCCGCAAGACCGATCAGGCGGTCGTCATGCTCTCGCTGGAAGACTACAACGCGCTTCAGGAAACGGCCTATCTATTGCGCAGTCCAGCCAACGCCCGGCGGTTGCTGGAATCCATCGCCGAGCTTGAAGCCGGCGGCGGAGCCGAGCGGGGATTGATCGAGTGAGGATCGTCTTTTCCGAACGGGTCTGGGAGGAATACCTGGACTGGCAAACAGAGGATCGCAAGATCTTGGCACGGATCAATCGTCTGATCCGCGAAATCCAGCGCACGCCCTTTGCCGGCACCGGCAAACCCGAACTCTTGAAGCACGCGCTCTCCGGCTACTGGTCGCGGCGGATCAACGCTGAGCATCGAATCGTCTACAAGCTTCATGGCGAGGATCTGCTGATTGCGCAGGTGCGTTATCACTACCACTGAGCCGATTCACCCAGCCTCCGCCACTCCACCAGCGCCGGTTTCGGCGCCTGTTTGACAGCGAGCTTCCACCAGTAGCCAAGCAGATTGTCCCCATAGGAAATCGCCTTGCGCGGCAGCACCAGCGGATGATCCAGCGGCGTCGCCGCGCCGCGCAGACAGGTGGTGGCGCTGACATAGCCGGCTTCGGCGGCGGCCTGCACCGTGTCCAGATCGAAACTGCCGAAGGGATAACAGAGGTGCGTTACCGGCGCGCCCAACACATCTTCGAGATCCGCCCGGCTCCGGCTGAGTTCGGCGCGTCGGGTTGGCGGATCGACCTCTGCCAGCTTGACATGACTGGCCGTATGCGAGCCGATGGTGACGCCAGCGGCATGCACGGCGCGCAGCCGCTCGCCGCTCATCAGCGTGGGAATCGGGCGTCCCGGATCCTTGGCGAACCAGTCGGCACGCCGCCCGAGCCAGCCGCTGATGGCATAGATCGTCGCCGGAAAGCCATGCTGTTGCAGCACCGGCAGGGCGCGATCGGCGAAGTTGTCATAGGCGTCGTCGAAGGTCAGCACCACGGCGCGCGGCGGGATGACCTCCTCGCCGCGCAGCCCGCGCAGCGCCTGATCCAGACTCAGCACGCGGTACCCGAAGCGGTCAAGAAAGGCCATCTGCGCGGCAAAGCGGCGACGGTCGCAGTAATTCGCCCGATGCGCCCGCATCGGCGCAAAGTCGCCGACCTGGTGATACATCAGAATGGAAAGCGGTGGGGGACGCATTGCTGATCGGGCCGTCGCTCAGACGCGGACTGACGCGATGAACCCAAGCAGTCCTTTGAGCAGGTCCAGCGGCGCGGGCGGACAGCCGGGAATCTTCACATCCACCGGGATGACGTTCTCCACCGCACCGCAGCTTGCATAAGAAACACCGAACTCACCCCCGGTACAGGCGCACTCCCCCGCCGCGATGACGAATTTCGGCGCAGGCGTCGCGCGCCAGGTGCGACGCAGCGCGGTTTCCATGTGCCGCGAGACCGGCCCCGTCACAAGCAGTGCATCGGCATGACGCGGTGAGGCAACGAAATGGACGCCAAAACGCTCGACATCATGATAAGGATTGTTGAGCGCGTGGATCTCCAGCTCGCAGCCATTGCAGGAGCCGGCATCGACCTGACGGATGGCGAGACTGCGCCCGAAGCGCACATCGATCAGCCGGCGCAGCTCAATGCCCAGCCGTTCGAGTTCAGCGTCCCCGCAGTCGGGCGGCGTCTCGGTGACAACGCCGGTGCGCAGGGATTGCTCAAGGATACGAAACATCTTTTACAGTCCAGGTGTTCAGCCACGTCCGGCGCGGCATGCGGCGTTGCTGTTCTGATTTTATTCTATGCCGGATGGCGGGGGAGGCAGCATGGTACAACAGGCTCACAAACAATGAAGCCCCACCCTCATTTGACGAAACGGCGTGCGCTTCGTCTACACTGAGAACGCACTGACCCGCCCGAGAACTGCATGAAAACCGACCCATCGATCGTTTCCGGTCGCTTACGGACGAGGAGATCGCGACGATGTTGAACATCTTCACCCCGCGCGAAGAAACCCGCGCTTATCAATCCATCTTCGTCAAGGGCGAAGCCAAGGGCAAAGCCGAAGGCAAGGCCGAAGGAAAAGCCGACAGCCTCAAGCGTCTGCTCACCCGCCGCTTTGGCCCGTTGCCAGCCGGAGTCAGCACGCGCATTGATAGCGCCGACATCCCGCAACTGGACGCCTGGCTCGACGCTGTGCTCGACATCCAATCCCTTGACGAACTGCTCACCCACTGACGCCCCCAGGATGAAGCGGATGGGGCATGCGTTCCGTCCACACTTTGAACGCACGCGGCAGCCCAGCCACCGGAGGCGCCCGCACACCAGGCGACAGTTAAGAACTGTGCGATACCTCCCGCTTTTCACTCAAAACATGGACTAAGATTAGCCCCACGGATTCACCGTCATCCCGCCGTGCTCGCCACCCGAACCGATCATGACGGTCTCGCCGCCCGGATCGATCTCATGTTTTGATACTCGCGCGTTGACGCCAAATCCGTTTGCGGGCGCCCGACAGCGGAGCAGCGCGATCACTTGACCAGGGACGACCCATCAGCGACCCTCAGCGTCAACCGTCAGTCGTCCACCAGTGGCGACGCCCACAGACCCGAGACGAGCGAAGAAGAAAGCCGATGACCGCCAGCCGTATCCATCAAACCAGGAAGGTTCCCGCCATCCGCGCCATGCAACCGCCTGCACGACCGTGGCAGGCGCAACACATGGCTGGCGTCACGCTCGTTGAGCTGGTCATCACCCTCTCGATTGCCGCCATCCTGATGACCATTGCCGTACCGAGCTTTCAGGATCTGATGCGCACCAATCGCACCGCCACCCAGGTCAACGAATTTCTGACCGCCTTGAATCTGGCACGCAGCGAGGCGGTCAAACGCGGCGCCTCTGTTTCAGTCTGTTCGTCCACCAACTCCACGGCATGCCGCACCGCCAATACGACTAATTGGGCGGATGGCTGGATTCTGTACGTCACCGGTTCCAGCCCATTGGAGATCCTGCGGGTCTGGCCTGCCCTCAGCGGAACCGCCACCTTTACCGCAAGCACCGGACAGGTCACTTTTCGCGGCACCGGACAGGCGGCGGCAGCGATTACTTTTACCTATACGCCAACCGGCTGCTCCGGCGATCAACGGCGAACCATCGCCGTCAGCGCTGTTGGCCGGGCGACCTCAAGCAAGGCAACATGCCCCTGATGGATGAGCGAGTCGACATGAAGCGTTCAGCAGATTTTGCGCCCTGCGCCGTCTTTCGGCAGCGCGGTTTTACGCTCATTGAAGTCCTGATTGCAGCCCTTGTTCTTTCTGTTGGACTGCTTGGTCTAGCTGGATTGCAGAGTGTCTCACTCAAGTTGAACCAAGGGTCTTATCTGCGCACCCAGGCTACGAATCTGGCGTATGAAATTACCGATGCCATGCGGGCGAATCGGGACAAGGTAGCCGCCTATAAAGGAAATGCCGAAGCCGAAGAATGCGAAGGCGATTTCACACGAACAGGTTCCAATATCGCTGAAGATGACTTTAACGAATGGGCAAATCGTCTTGCTTGCCTGCTGCCAGAAGGACAAGGAAATATTTCAGCATCGGGTAATCAAATCACCGTTACGATTTGCTGGAATGATTCGCGCAGCGAGTCTGAAGAAAGTGAGAGCGATCCGGTTTGCACTGACTTAGGCATTGATGGGACCATTTCGTTCAGTTTCGAGACTCAGTTATGAGTAGACTAAAAAATAGCGGTTTTACGCTGGTCGAGCTAATGGTCGCCATGACCGTTGGTTTGTTCCTGACCGCGGGCATTATCTCACTTTTCATTGGCAGCAAACAAAGTTACCGAACAACTGAATCCTTGTCGCGACTACAGGAAGACGGGCGGTTTGTACTCGACTATCTATCCCGCGAAATCCGTCAGGCCGGGTTCAAGGGCTCCTGCATCAAATCGCCCAACAACCTGCTTCTTGAAGATTCAGCAAAAGGCTATACGGCTGATCGCTTCGATCTAAAAAAACCCATCAAGGGCTGGAATGGAGCAAAGGGAGACGACCCAAGCGCCAACACCGGAGCGATGAATGATTATGTTGCCGGAACCGATGTCATCATGTTCAAACATGCTGCAACACTTTCCGGCCTAGAGGCGGCAAGCGATACATCTTCCGCTTCCACAACAATCGCTCTGGAAGACCCAAATGAAAATCTGAATTCCATTTTCGTCATCACTGACCCGTATGGCTGCGATGTCTTTCAGAATCGTTCCATTAATACTGCGTCAACGCTTTCACGCGCCAGCAGCACCGCAACTCCCGGACCAGGAAACAAGGATGCCGCAAGCAATAAATTCAGCCACGACTATGAAGAAAACATGGAAATTCTTCTTCTTCAAAGCCGGATTTATTTTATTGCTCAAGACGCAAATGAACGGCGCAATTTATGGGAGCGGCGATTCGACAAAGGCTCTTCTTATGAAGACATTGAGTTAATGCCAAATGTTTTCGACATGCAGATAACCTATCTAACCGACTCGGGCACTAACTACGTCGAGGCAGATTCGGCCTGGACGGACACGAATTGGGAAAAGGTGATCGCTGTCAGAATCAATCTTTTAGTCTACAGCGATGACGACAATCTGGTGGAAACGCCGATGTCGCTTCCCTTCATGAAAAACGATGGCAGTTTTTACGACTCAGCCAATCCATTTCCAGACCGGCGCATCTATCAAATGTTCACCACCACCATTGCCCTGCGCAACAGACTGCCCTAAGGAAGCGAACAACCATGATGCAGCAATCACTCCGCCACCGACAACACGGCACTGTCCTGGTCATCGGGCTGATTTTGCTTCTGCTCATGACACTGATTGGTGTGACGGCCATTCAAACCACCAGTCTCGATGAACGCATGGCGGGCAATGCGCGAGATCGCAATCTCGCTTTCCAAGCCGCAGAAGCGGCACTGCGTGAAGCCGAACAAAATGTCACAAAAACATCCACACCGGATTTACTGCCAAAACTGACCGAGGTTAAACCGGATCCACAGCAAGACACTGCGTGGGACAACTATCAAACTTACACTGGCACGATTCAGGATATCATCAACAAACCGACCTATGTCATTGAAAAATTAGCAGATTTAAGCAGCGCATTGGAATTTAAAGATGTTAGCGGCCTTTATCGCGTCACCTCACGCGGGCAAGGATCTACCGCAACGGCTGTTGTTGTTCTGCAAACGACCATTGGACGCGGCAATCCTGATTGATTGCTGAATGAAGTAAAGATTGCAAGGCGCAATGCCAGGCCAAGAAATTCCTACACTGGAGACACATCATGCGTAACCGTGGCCGCCGTTTCATGCTCAAGCAACCATTATTCCCACTTTTACTTGGCGCCTTGCTCATTTTTCCCGCAGCCTTTACGTATTCTGACGATGCATCCCTGCCACCAGCCATTGCTCAAACGCCGCTTTTTATGGGCGGGGGAATTGACGCGCCACCATTGACCATGCTGGTCATGGGTCGCGACCACACGCTTTATTATGAAGCCTATAACGATGCGTCCGATCTTAACGGTGACAATGTATTGGATGTCGGCTACAAGCCAAACGCTGGCTTTGATTATTTTGGCTATTTCGATTCTTATCTTTGCTACACCTATAGCGACAATCGTTTTACCCCTGACTCCACGACCACCAACAAAAAATGCCCTGGAAAATGGAGCGGCGATTTTCTCAACTACATCACTACGACCCGCATTGACGCCCTGCGCAAGGTGCTGTATGGCGGCCACCGTATCGTCGATACCACCACTGAAACCGTCTTGGAGCGCGCTTATATCCCGCAAGACGCCCACAGTTGGGGCAAGGAATATCACAGCATCGCCCGCGATGGCTATGACATTCGCGATTACACCCCGCTATCTCTCCCCACGACCGGGACACGTCATCTGATTGCCAATACCACCCTGCTGAAAACAGGAAGCAAAGAACCTTTAATGCGGGTTCTGCCCAACTCAAAATTCAGGATCTGGGAGTGGGTGGCGATCGAGCGACCGGTCGCCGGCACGAAATGCGTTTCAGGCGATTGCGAGACAAGCTCGACGACACAGACTGCGAGCCATCCAAACAACTCGTCTGAATTCCAGGCGCTCGTCGATGCCTGGGGAAACGATGATCAAAAATGCGGCAGCGGCGCCATCACTGGCGGCAATATCAGCAACTCCGGATCAAATAAAAATCCGTTCAGTGGTTCAAATGGCTGTGCTCACGACTATTACATGACTGTCATTCGCGGCCAGATTTATGCGCCGACAGAGGGTAACTATCTGTTTGCGACGAATGGCGACGATGCAGTCGAGGTGTTGATTGACAATCAGGTCATCACTGGCTGGTATGGCGGACATGGCAGAAGAGGCGACTCAAATATTGAGACCCGTGCAAACAATACCGGCTCAGTTGTGACCAAAACATTAACCGCCGGCTGGCATGACATTGAATTTCGCCATGAAGAAATGACCGGCGACGACAACTGGGAACTGCTCTGGAAACCAGCGAATGGAGTCTGGGCTATCGTGCCGGCGACAAGCTTTCGCAAATCAGCAGATGAACCGAATGTGGCGCCAACCATTACAACCTACAAGCTGAAACGAGACCTTCCAGCCTCGAAAATCGCAGATTATGTGGTGCGCGTGCAGGTCTGCAAATCTTCCGATCTTTTAGACAAAAGCTGTAAAACCTATACGGATACGACAGCCACGCCAAATACCACCACGTATAAACCGGACGGCCTGCTTCAAAAGTATGGAAATACCGATAAGATGATGTTTGGCCTGATGTCTGGATCATTTACCCACCCCTATAACATGCGCGGCGGCGTTCTGCGCAAAAACATCGAAAGCTTTACCAACGAAATCGACCTGAAAACCGGAATTTTCAAAGAAAATGTTGATGGCATCGTGCAAACCATCAATAAATTCCGCATCGTCGATTTTAATATGGACCAGAGTTATCAATATAACGACGGTTGGCTGACAACCGAGTCAATGTCCAAATCGAATAGCAAATTTCCGGACTGGGGCAATCCGCTGGCTGAAATGATGTATGAAACCCTGCGTTATTTTTCCGGAAAAACAACTGCCACAGCAGACTTCACGCCAACACCGACCGATGGCAAGGAGCGCGTGACTCTGCGCGATTATTCAGGCAGTTCGACGATGGACCTCCCCATGCCATCATGGCAGGACCCTTACCTGAAAAAAGATACACTCTATTGTTCACCTGCGGCTCAATTGCTCATCAGCGATGTGAATCCATCATTCGATACCGAGTATGTTCCTGGCAGCGCTTGGGGTAGTTTCAGTGGCGACATCAGCGGCCTCAATGTGAAAAATGAGGCGGACGCCATCTGGACCGCCGAATATGGCAGCGGTTCAAGCATGCATTTCATCGGACAGGTGGGCGATAACTATGATGGCGCACCGACGGCTAAAAGCGTCAGCGGATTAGGTAATATCCGCGGCCTGTCGCCTGCAGAGCCAACCAAGCAGGGCGGCTATTATTCCGCTGGCATTGCCCGTTATGGCTTTCTCAATGACCTTCGCACCAATCTGACCGACAAACAGGATATCAATACTTTCTCTGTCGCACTGGCCTCTCCGCTGCCTAAAATCGTGATTCCGGTAGATGGCAAACTGGTCACTGTCGTGCCATTCGCCAAATCGGTAGGCGGCTCCAGCATCAATGCCGAAAAAAGCAAATTCCAGCCGACGAATACCATCGTTGATTTCTTCATTGAGGAATTTGCAAATACCGATCCAAAGGGTTCCGATGCCAATGCAAACATCAATGAAGGACGCCCTTCAATTAAATTTCGCATCAATTATGAAGACGTCGAGCAAGGCGCCGATCACGATATGGACGCGATCGTCCTGTATGACCTCAAAGTGAATGCAGACAAGACCTTGACGATTTCACTCGATTCGAGCTACGCCGCTGGTGGCATTATGCAACACATCGGATATGTGGTTTCGGGAACCACAAATGATGGCGTTTACCTGGAAGTCCGCGATAAAGACACCAGCGAGAACGAGGATCCTGCTTATTTCCTCAACACACCTGCCGGACTCGTGCCCGGAGCCTGCGACGTCGCTACTCCACCCAGTACGTGCAAACCACTCCCGCTTCAGGCCAGTCGCACCTTCACCGCCAGTAATTCGGCTGATGTGGCGACCGTCTTGGAAAATCCACTCTGGTATGCCGCCAAATATGGCTCAGAAGGGAATAGCGGCCTTAAGAAAGGCCAACCTTCACTCAATTATTTCCTCGTCACCAATGCCGGCAACTTACAGAAGCAGTTGGAAGACGCCTTTACCCGAATCATCCTGCTGTCAAAATCGACTGCCGCATCCATTGCGGCAAGTTCGAGTCGCGCCACTAACGATGCGATAATCTATCAAGCCAGTTTCGACAGCAATGACTGGAGCGGCGACTTAATCGCCTTGAAAATATTTGGCAAGGACGCTTCCAAGACACCAATCTGGAGCGCTGAGAAAAAGCTTCCAAATTGGAATAAACGAAAAATCTATAGCTGGTCGTGGGACACGGATACAGATGAGACACTGGGCATTCCGCTTACTTGGGATGACCTCAACGCGCCACAGAAGAACATGCTGGCTGCAAATGAAACTTCACAGAAGGCTTTGCTGAACTGGGTCTATGGCGACCATAGTCAGGAATCTGCGAGCGAAAATGGAGCCGGCTTTCGCCACCGCACCAAAATTCTTGGCGACATCATTAACTCCGATCCGCTTTATGTCGGTAAACCGACCAATCTTGGGTACGCGAAGCTGCCGACAGGAACACCCGGACAGGATACTTATCTTGGCGCAGGCGGGTTTATCGATACCTATAAAGATCGCAGCCCGATGATTTATGTCGGCGCGAATGACGGCATGCTGCATGCCTTCGATGCGGAAACGGGCGTCGAAAAATTTGCCTATGCGCCAAATGCGGTGTTGCCCAATCTGGCCAATCTCGCCAGCAAAACCTATCAACACCGGTACTTCGTCGATGGCTCGCCCTCTGTTGGCGATGCCTGTGTCAATGTTGGTGATGACGATTGTGCTTGGCGTTCAGTTCTGGTCGGCACGCTGGGCGCTGGCGGGCGTACCGTCTTTGCACTGGATGTGACGGACCCGGATAACTTCGACGAATCGAACGTGCTCTGGGAGTTTACCGACACCGACCTTGGTTATATGGTCGGCCAGATGACCTCCTCACCCGTTATCGGTCGCCTGCAGAACGGCAAATGGGCCGCCATTTTCGGCAGCGGTTATTTCGGCAATGGCTCCGACACGGGCACCGGGGCATCGCTTTACATTGTCGATCTGGATGATGGCAGCCTGATTAAAAAGATCCAGGTTTCGAATGACAATATGAACGGACTCTCTGCCGTCGCCTTGATCCGCGATGGCCAACAAACCATCGCCGGCGCCTATGCCGGCGATCTCAAGGGCAATCTCTGGAAATTCGACCTTACCGGGACGTCAGCCGACGACTGGGGTATCGCCTATGGCGCACCACTATTCCAGGCCGTTAATGGCGATGGCGTGGCTCAACCCATTACCGATCCATTGGATGTCGGCATACACCCATCAGGCGGCTATCTCGTCTTTTTCGGCACGGGCCAATATATGCGCGCGACCGACCCTGCCGATAAAACAGTCCAGACCGCTTATGGAATCTGGGATAACGCGATCCTGGGGAAAGACACGACCGAGACAACCAAGACAGTCTGGAAAGACGGCAGTGCAATTACGGCAGGCCGTTCGGCATTGCAGAAACAGGAAATCATTTTCGAGCTGAAGATTGCAAGCGAAAAGGAAAACTGGCGAGTCATCTCGAAAAATTCAATCGACTGGGGAACTCGTGCGAGCCCGGTTAAACGCGGTTGGTATATCGATTTAACCTCTCCCGATCCTAACACGGCTGGTGCGCGCATCAAGCAGGGCGAGCGAATCATCAGCCGCCCGCAGATTCTTTCCGGATCCGGGCTGGTATTGTTCACCACTCTGGTTCCCGTGACATCGACCGATCCATGTCAGACTGGCGGCGGAGAAAGCTGGATACTTGCTGTCGATATGTTTACCGGCGCACGCTCGGAAGGACCGACCTTCGACGTGAATGGTGACAAGAAATTTGATGAAAACGACACCAGGACAGTGACCATTGATGGCAAGGAAGTCGTCGTGCCACTGAGCGGTTTCAGGTTGGATCAGATCATTGATTCCCCCCGCGCCCTGCTGGATGGCGACGATTACACCCTGGTGACGGCTGGCTCCAACGGCGAGGAAGCTAAAGAATCGGGCAGAGTGGATGGCAGTGCGATTGGCCGACAAGGTTGGCGGCAACTGCGCTGACTGTCTGGCTCGTTGGCTCATTCCCACGTTCTCTGGCGTGGGAATGCCATTGCACCACTGTCGGTCACGCGACGACGGAGCGTCCTGAGTGGCTCCCGCGCCGGGGTTTGGGAGCCAGAGGATGCAGCGTGACTGATTTTGCGACTTCATGAAACGACATGCCGGAACAGGCTCTTAATTTATGCAAACCACTCGTTCACAGATCGCCGGTTTTACCCTCATCGAACTCATGATCACGGTCGCCATCGTCGGCATTCTGGCCGCGATTGCCTATCCCTCCTATCAGGATTCGGTGCGCAAATCCTGGCGGGCAAATGGGGCGTCCTGTCTGATGGAACTGGCGCAGAGGATGGAACGGCGCTTTACCGGCAGTTCAAGTTACGTCGGCAACGCCCTGCCTCCCAGCGGCTGCACGACCGAGGCCGATATGGCTGCTCACTACGGCTTTTCATTTGCCGCCAATCCAACCGCCACCGCTTTCACCCTGCAAGCCGTACCTGTTGGCTCCCAGGCCAGCGACACCTGCGGCACCCTGACCATCACGCAGACAGGGCTGAAAGGGTCCGACGGCACGGTCAGCGACTGTTGGCGCCGTTGATTCATCCTCCCTGGATCTGGTGACGAAGCTCCGCTTCACGAATTCGAGGCGGAGTGCTCAAATCGATCCAAGCTCGAAACCTGCCGTCTCGTGAAGCAGCGATTCATCGTTGAGCGAGATAGGACGGATAGAGTAACCACGGTTTAAACTTGAACGCCATCGGCCAACCGGGGGCGCTTTTGGTTGGGCGCAAATTGAAACCTTTTCAGTGGTCATCCTGGTAATCGATCAGGGTGGCATCTTCGTCTTCAAACACAAAGGTCATTCGCCAGTTACCGCTGACCGCCCGAGCCTGCTGCCAGGTCACGACCGGCACACCCATCCACAGCGCTTCGCAACTGGTCAGCCCGCGGGTGAAGGGAAAGGGATCGAGCGCAAGGTCGAGGTCGGCGTATTCTTGGAGCAGATCGGCATGGAAACTCGGCCCCCGCAGTTCCAGCCGCTCGGGCGCGATCCCCCGCGCCGCGAAGGCGGCACTCACCGAAGCGCACAAGTCCGGATCGAGCAGGGTGCGCCACTTGAGCACGCGGGCACCGCCGCCAGGATACGCGCCCAGAGATCGATCACCCCGACGTTGAGCTTGGCGGTATTGTTGAAGCGGGCGAAGGTCACAAACCCGCGCACCAGCGCTGGTGGTGGTGCGAGCTCTGTCGGCATCCAGGGCACTGGCTGGTAACAGAAGCGCCCGCCGGGCAGACGGAGGATCGGCTCGACAAAGGCGTGCTCGGCGCCTGGTGGCGCGTGCCAGACATTGAGCAGCACCCCATCCAGACACGCCAGCCCGATCGTGGCGAAATAGCCCATCCACGACACCTGTACCGGCGCCGGGCGGTGCGCGAACGCCGTCAACCGTGAACCGGCGGTATGGCCCGACAGATCCACCAGCACAACCGGTTTCAGAGTTTCTTAGCTGGAAGATCACCCTCCAGCATATTTCCATCCGGTACCGTAAAACATACTGATCGTAGGCATGTGTCGTGCTCCGCGCGTTGGTGCGACCCGGTGATTTTAGCAAACCCGATGCGCGGTCCAACAAAAACGCCCCCGGTTTCCCGATGGCGTTCAAAGATCAGACGTTGGTGCATGGGTTCGATGGGTTTCGTGACCAATTGGCATCCGTGCCAATCATCGGCGTCATGCCGTGGTCACTCTACCCATCCTACCTTGCTATTTGACCCGTGCATGCGGGACATTCGGACTGGCCGGATTGACCACCACACTTTGCCGACTGGGCGATAACAACAAATCCATGTCTTCCATCGGGACCGCACCGAGCAACACTTCATCGCCCATGACGAGCGCACCGACGAAACACAGCCGATTTTCAAACATGACTTTGGTCGGACCGACATACGGAATTTTCAGCGCCCGTCCGTCAGCCACCGTTACTTCACGCATCGATTCGGTAGGCAAATCCAATTGCACGGCTATGTGTTCCGGGATGCACAGCATCAAGGCGCCAGTATCCACCAATGCCTGCACCATCAATGGTTTTAAGTCTGACCGACGCGGATTGCTTAATTGGATGTCGGCAAACAGATGCCCCATTGTTCATATCTCCAATTAAAGACACCCCCGGTTTCCCGAGGGCGTTCAAGTTCAAGCGTTGGTGCAGTAAACGATGGGTTTCGTGACCGACAGGCGTCCGTGCCCAATCTTCAAAGTCGTACCACGGTCACTCTACCCATCCTACCTTGCTACCTTGCTGGCTAATCAATAACCAGGCGGGTGATGTTTGAGATACCAGATCAATGCACCGCCGATCACATTGACAATCACCAACAGCATCAAGAGAGAAAGCACTGAACTCGTCATGGCGGATTCCCCGAATCACGAACGTAAGACAACACCCAAACAGCCACAAATTCGATGTTGAAGAAACCGATGATTGACAGCGTCAGTTGCACCCAGGCAACGGGTTGAGCGATCAGCGCGGTATAACCAAAGACCGCAAACTGCGCCAAGGCAATCGCATGCAACGCAGCGGCAATATGTTTGAGTTGCTCTTTGTTCATTGGTTTGATCGTACCACCCCAAAAGGTGACAAACAATCAACGAAATCAGTCGTTCAGGTTAAGGTACGCGATGCGTATCCTTTATTCGCCCAGCGCGCGGGAGAGGTCGTCGATGTCGATGTCGGGGACGGCGCCGCAGCCCCAGTCGGGGGTGTAGGCGCCGCAGTTGACCCAGCGGTGAAAGGAGGAATAGGGCCAGTCGCGGGGGCAGGCGGCGTGACCGTGTTTCACCGGGTTGAAATGCGGATAATTCAGGTGGTTGGTGTAGTCGCGTTGATCGCGCAGGGTGTGTTCCATAAACCGGCGTTGCCAGACGCCACGCCGACGGTAGCGCTGACGCGAGGCGGAGCGGGATTGTTCCGCACCGCCCGCCGCCAGCCAGCATTGGGTGAAGCGTTTTTTGATCAGCCCCATGCGTTTCGGATAGTGCGTATCGTCCGGCGGCAGGGTGAAGATGGCATGAAAATGATCGGGCATGAGCACGATGGCATCCAGGCGAAACGGATGTTGACGTTGACAGTCGAGGATCGCCGCGCGCAGACAGGCCCGCGCCAGATCGGTGCACAGGATCGGACGCCGACGTTCGGTGACCGTCGTCAGAAAAAACGACCCACCCGGCAGATAACAACGGCGATAGTGAGACATTGGCCGCACATTCCATCGTCGGAAAAACCGTAGGGTACGCATCGCGTACCATTCCGCCAAGCCGTAAAAAACCGCCGCGTTTCCGAAAAAGCGCGGCGATTCAATGTAGTTCCATCGAGGCACAAAAAAACCGCCGCGCTCCCGGAAGAAGCGCGGCGGTTGAATCAAGCATTGGACCAATCAATCAGCGTCCGTGCCGATTGAGAGGGTGTAAGGTACGCGATGCGTACCCTACCCGGCTGACAGTTTACGTCGCCCTTGGAAGACTAATTTTCGGGGGAACCTCACGTCCATCTGTGTTTTGGCGTTTTCAAAACCCGTCAATCTTATCAAGCGGATTATGCCCCGCAGGCTTGACGGGAAAGACGGTATCTACATTCTACGTTTCCATACATTCCATAATGCCTCTTCAAAGCGTTTCGCAAAACGCTTTCCATCGAACAGCGGAGATTGTCGAAGATGTTCCCGTAGCCTCAGCCGTAATAACTCCATGTTTTTTAAATCGCTCGCGAACTCTACAGCTTTTTCGACATAGTCATCGTCACTATTCGCCACCCAATCTGTCAGCTTGGCAGCGGAAAGCAGGCTAAGCCTCTGACGAGCCAAAATCGAATCACCAGCCAGTATCAGGGAAGGCACCCCCATCCAAAGGGCCTCAGAGGTGATCAAACCATGACATTGAGGGAATGCGTCCAAAATCAGGTCGATTTCAGCATATGCTGATAAGGAAGGCACTTGGTTGCTTGGATCAACCAAAATCAGTTGTTCTGGAGTGCAGTTTTGTTGACGAAGACGGCGCAAAAATTCTTCCCTTAGTGCCGAATCGCTCAATTGCTTATTCTGTACACACAGACGAGCCGATGGAAGACGTTCAAAAATCCTGGCCCAAAGGGTAATTATTCCATCGGATATTCGGGCAGGATCTTGGAAACAAGCAAAAGTGACAAAACCATTTTCCAATGCTGGCAAGGGGCCGATTTCTGAGGCATCGTCTGGAATAGTAAAACAGGCCCGCGTTTCTGGTAAATACCAGACCTCCTCGGTGAACCATCGCTGGTCAGAAGGCGGAATAGCAATTTCATCGGCAAACAACCAATCAATCTCTTTAACCCCGGTCGTTGCACAATGCCCCAACCAGCTCACCTGTACCGGGGCGGGTTTCCGGGCAAAAACACCCAAACGATTATGTTCAGTATGACCCGAAAGATCGATTAGAATATGGATTCCGTCTGCTCGAATACGTTCAGCGAATGCATCGTCCGTTTCAGAGTCCAGTGTTCGCCAAGCATTGAATTGCAGCTTTAAGCCCGCAGTCATGACATCTTCAAGCGGCTGCGTTGCATAAGCAAAGAGCTCCAAGCGATCTCGACTTAAGTGCCGCAACACACTTTCGAGCACATGGCCAACAGGATGATCGAGAAATTCACCTGACACAAAACCAATCCGCAACTTCGTGGATTCCGGATCGATGCTAGCTGGCCAGGTGGTAAAAGGAGACACATTCCGAGAGACCCGTTCGCCATATTTCTTTGCTTCATTTAAATACCCCGATGCCGTCACCAGACCCTGCTCATTCAAACACATCAACAAATGGCTATAGAAACAGAAGGCATCAGGTTTAATTTCAAGAGCGTGACGTAAATGAATTTGCGCTTCATCATAGCGCCCCATCCTAGCGTACATCACCCCAAGATTGCCGCACGCATCAGCGTCGTCAGGTCTGAGTTGCACGGCTCGATCGAACGCTTGACTCGCCGCTGTCCATTGATTCATCGCTTTAAAAGCCAGCCCCAAGCCGAAATGTGCCGGCGCGAAATCCGGCGCTATTTCGAGCGATTTTTTGTACTCGGCAACAGCATCAAGAAAACGCCCCACCTCATATAACGTATGCGCAAGATCGGTGCGGACATCGGGATTATCCGGCGCCAGCCCGGTTGACTTACGCATCACTGCCAGTGCTTCCTGTAACTTCCCTTGAGCACGAAAGATGCGAGCCAATGCCTGCCATCCAAATGGATGCTGTGGGTACTTGGCAAGCAGCGCGCGCGCGCGCTGTTCTGCATCCGGATAGCGGCCGGAACCATATAATGCCTCGAATCCCTCCATCTCTTTTTGCTTTGGCTCTTTGATGGCTGGAGACGCTTTCCTTTTGACGAGTACAGTTCCTTTCTTGCCCTTACCGTGTGCGGCTCCCTTCACATTTTCGTCAGAAAATACTCGCCACATTCCCCAAAGTGCCTGCTTTAAATTTTCCGCGAATTTTGTACCGTCAAATAAGGGTGAAATAGCGACTTGCTCGCGCAAGCGGCTACGGAGATCAGCCAAACTGTCGAGATCATTGGCGAATGCCACGGCCTTCTCGACAAACTCATCTGGCGAGTGAGCTACCCAATCAGTCAAACCGCCGGCTGTCAGCAGACTGGCTCCCTGGCGGGCAATCAGCGAATCGCCCGCCAAGGTCACCGTCGGCACCCCCATCCACAACGCCTCGCAGGTCGTAGTGCCACCTGGATAAGGGAAGGTATCGAGAAGCAGGTCTACCTCGGCATGCGCTACCAAATATTCACCACGACCGGTCGATGGATGCAGCGAGACCATGTCGGGATCGATACCCGCATTCCGTAAGCGTTTCAGCATCCGTTCACGGCCTGCCTCTTCGTAAAACGCAGCCGTCTGCAAACGCAGACGCGCACCCGGCAAACGCGCAATGACCTTGGCCCAAAGACCCAAAACGTCATCGCTCACCTTGGACAGATTCTGAAAACAGCCAAGCGTGACATAGCCATTGTGCAAGGCCGGCAGCGGACTCACCGCTGGCGCATGGTCGGGTGGACTGAAACAAAGCCGTGTATCCGGTACATACCAGATTTTTTCGGTGAACTGGCTCCGATGAGCAGCGGGAACACCTGTTTCATCGGCAATCAGCCAATCGATTTCAGCGACCCCTGTCGAAGCAAAGTAACCCAGCCAGCTCACTTGGACTGGAGCGGGTTTCCACGCAAACATGGAAAGCCGATGGTGTGCCGTGTGCCCGGCCAAATCAATGAGGACATGCACGCCATCCCCGTGGATACGTTCGGCCGCGTCACGATCTTCCACGCCCACCAGGGAGATCCAGCGGTCGAAATGCGGCCGCAAACGAGCTGTTACGCCATCATCCGGATGTGGCCAGGTGGAGTAAGCGACCAATTCGATACGACTACGGTCAAGCTGCGGAATCAGACCAAGCAAGAAGTAGCCAACGGGATGCTGATGCAAATCGCCAGAAACGATCCCAACACGAAGGCGCCGGGGATGACGATCACACATCCAGCGACTATAGGCTTTCCCGCCAGCGCGATGCATCCGCTGACGCACCAGATCGCCATAGCGGCGGGCTTCAGCGACACGCTCTTCGGCAGTATAGTTACCGCTGTAATTCATCGAAAACAATAAATTACTTTGCGTGTTGTCATTCTCGGGAGTCAGCTCCAGGATGCGTCGATGAATCCGCATCGTCTCCTCAGCCAAACCCGATTTACCCAGTGCCACCGTCAAGTTGCTCAATAACGTGACATCGTTAGGTTTTTGTATCAGTGCCTGACGCAGTGCCGCCTCGGCGTGGGCGTACTCGTTGGTTTCGATCAAGAGTCTCGCGCACACCAGCAAGATCTGGGTGACGTACTGCTCCTCGGCCATAAGCGCGCGCACCAGCTCCCAGGACTCCTGGTGCCGCTTGAGCCCAAGCAGCGCATTGGCAAGATTGGCGCGGGCCGACACCGATTTGGGATCGATCGCCAACGCCTGTTTCAGCCAGGGCAGCGCCGCTTCATAGCGCTCGGCATCGTTTAGATTGTCGCCAATGTTGGCCAGTAAATCGACGTTGCGAGGCGCCAGCGCGAGTGCCTGAAGATACAGTTTATGCGCCTCGTCATAGCTCCCCAGATGGTTCAGCGCCAGCGCGCGCTGGTTGAGCAAATCCACGTTATCGGGCATGACGACAGCCGCGAGATTGAGACAATTACGCGCCAGCAGATCCTTGCGTTGATGCAGCAGGGCAACGCCCAACAGTTGCATCAGCCGTGGACGCCGTCCGCAACGCTCAATCTCACGCCTGATCTCAGCCTCCAGGGCTGCGTATTGACCCTGTTCCTCCAGTGCCCGCAGCGCGGGCCAGTCTGGCTGATTCACCAAGACTTTTTGAATCTCTTCCGTCAGCCAATCGACCTGCGTCCCGGCCAGACCGCGTTGCCGCCCTTCCTCAACAACCCGTTGCGCCTGCTCGCTGTCGCCAAATTTCAACAGGGTTTCGGCATAACTCAGCCAGTATTGACCATGCGCAGGGTTGGTTTCGAGCGCGCGCTTCAGATGAGGGATCGCCTCGGCATATTGCTCCCGCTGGGCCAGTAAGACGCCTAAATTATGATTGGCGTCGGGCTGTTCCGACGCCGCGTCCAGAACGGCGCGATACGCCGATTCGGCTTTCGCCAACTGACCGGCTTGATGATGGGCGACGGCCTGACGCAGCAGATCCGCCAGCGGCGAGGAAAGAGAAGGCATAAGGGATGAATATCAGTAGTGAAAATCAGAGGAATCGACGTATGAGTCAAAAGATAATATCTGAATAACGCCCCAGTTTTTTCTAAACACACTCCAGAACTGCATTTAGAAAAAACCCCACCCCCTTTGCAGGAGGCGGGGTTCGGTCATCACTTCGGGAACGTCAGGCGGACCTGACGAACCTCGTCAGGGCGATTAGAAGTTGATGTCGGTCTCGGACAGCGACGCGACACCCGTCAACTGAATGATCAGGTCATTCGCCGCCGTGAAGTTGCCATCCTTGTTGACATCGACGAACACGTAGCTGTCAAGCCCAATATTGGAGTAGGCCAGCCCGCGATCTCCCGCCACCGAGTTGAACAGGTCAGCCACGCTGGTCAGATCGGTGGTCACACTAACCAACGAACTCACATCCACGATGCCACGTTGCGCACCGGCGAAGCTGAAGTTCGTCACATCCAGGCGATCATCGGTGACGCCACCACCCGTATTAAAGTTGACGATCTGATCGATCATCTGCACGCCAGCTTTGACCATGTCAGCCGCAATGGTCACCTTCCCGTCGCCATTGTTGTCCGCCAGTTGCGAATCGGTGGCGGCTTTCAGGACAAAGGTATCGCGAACAGCGTCGGCAACCTCCAGCGTCACGATATCCGCGCCCTTGCCGGTGTAAATGTTGCCGCCGGCGGCAGACGCGATATAGGTATCGATGCCATCGGAACCGGTGTAACCGACACTCTTGGTGTGGGCGCTCAAATCGAGCTTGACATTACCGGTGGAGCCCGCCGCATTGACGGTGGTCAGTACGCCGATCGCGCTAACGCCACTGAGATCCACACTCCCGGCGCCCTGAACGGTGAGGGTCTCCGCCTGTGCCGCGATCAACGAAGCGGTCAGCGTATGATTCGCCGCCGACAGCGCCTTGGTGCCGCCATCCAGCGTCGTCACATTGGACTGCACCACCAGATTCTCGACACCTGCCACGGTAATGACATTCGCGTCGATGTGACCATCGGCAACATTATTCTTGTTGCCATCACGCATGTTGCCGATCAGGGTGAAGGTCTCGGCATTACCCGTCGCGGTGGTGCCGGCCGCGTCGTTCAAGACCACGTCAATGGCCTGACCAACCGCAAAATCACTATCGAGCGCCTCGCTCGCCACCGTCAGGGTGAAGGCGTCCGGGGCCTTGGTGAAGGTCACCGGGCCCGCCAGCGCATCATTCACGGTCTCATCGATCTGCACCGTGGAGAAGCTGTTGAGCGAGACATCGTAGCTGCCCGTGCCGCCGGAGACATCCAGCACCTCGAAACCGGTGATGAACTTGCTGTTCTGCGATGTCAGCGTGGCCCCGTTGGTGATGTTGATCGTATCGGTTCCGTCGCCACCCTTCACTCCCGGGTTGAACAGCGCCAGATTCGCGCCGACCAGCAGGGTGTCATTCCCCTTGCCCAGATCCACCGAGCTACCCGCCTGCACCGTGGTATCCATGTCGATCCAATCGGCGCCGTCGCCGGTCGTCACAACAACAGTCGCCGTACTCTGGATATCGGCCTTGACGCCGCCGGTATTGGTCGAGGCGTCGAATTTGGTGAGCGCACCGGTAAAGGGTGCAGCGAGCAGATCCACGGAACCGGTGCCGGTCACGGTGACGGTGGTCGCCTTGACCGCTTCGTAAAGCGCCAGGACATTCGCGCCGGTGGCATCGACCGTCAGAGTTTTGATGATTTGATTCGCCGTGGAATCATTCACCGCCACATTCGAATTGTTCGCCACGACGTTCAGCGTGGTGGCCTTGGAGGCCGTCGTTTCGCCCAGTTCCACCCAGGTCGTCACCGGAGCGGTCTGGCTGACGGTGCCAACGGTGTCCAGCGTCAGATTCAGGGTCGTGGCGGTGGAGCCATCGAAGTTGACATCGGCCTTCTGGTTTTTGATCGCCAGATTCGCCACTGCGCCCAGATGCGTGACCGAGCCTTCGTAGGCGCTGCCGGCAACCGTCACATTTTCGACGCCAGTGGCGTTGGTCAGACTGAGATCGGCGTCGTAATTTGTGATGGTCTCGGTTACGGTTCCCGTTACGGTATAAACCGTATTGGTGACCGTCTCGGTGACCGTCTCGGTGACCGTGTTTTCGGTGATTGTGGTTGCGGTTGCGGTTGCAGTCAACGTCGCTGTAGCGGTGGAGGTGACAGTCGCGGTAGCGGTTTGGGTTGCCGTACTCGTTTCTGTGCCTGTTGCCGTAAATGTAGCAGTAGCAGTAGTAGCAGTACCAGTTGATCCGGTAACGGTAAGTGTTACTGTATCGGTTTCCGTGATAGTGTTAGTAATCGGTGTTGTAGTGGCGGTAACGGTAGCCGTGCCAGTGAGGGTTGCCGTCGATGCCGTTAAAGTAGTAGCCGATTCAGTAGCCGTTTCGGTAGCCGTTTCGGTAGCCGTTTCGGTAGACGACACAGTGTCAGTAACCGTCCGCGTAGCAGTCGCCGAGCTATCAGACGTAAACCGCACATTCACATTCTGGATGTTCTTCAGAGTGGCAGCGATGCTCGCGCCTTCCACCTCAGTCACGTCCAGGGTGTTGACGCCGCCGGCGCCATCCAGTGAATCGACGCTTTGCAAGGTATTGTGCAGGTAACCATTGATGTTGATTGCGGCACCGTTATAGGTATCATTTCCCGCACTGCCAAGGAACGCGGCACCACTGTCCTCATCGACCGTGAGCGTGAAGACCTGCCCGCCGCCGCTGGCACCATCCAGCACCGTCGCGCCCAAGCTTTTGGTCACGCCGCCTACCGTCGCCTCGACCGAAAAGGCCTCGGCGAACTCGGTGAGGTTGTCATTCAGGGGCGCGGTGAGGAAGGTCGCGGTGGTGGAACCGGCCGGAATGGTCACGGTGACGGGATTGAAGGCGCCGCCCGCAAAATCAGCGAGATTGGTGTTGGTGGTGCCGAAGTTCGCCGCCGCCGCATCGCCCGGCTTGAGCTGGAAGGTAACGGTGGTGGCGGTTGCCTGTGCGGCGGCCAGGGTGACGGTGAAGGTCAGCGCACTGCCTTCGTTGACCGTGGTGGACGCAGCGGTGAGCGTGAAGGTCGGGGCCGGAGCCACCCACTCGCCAACCAGCGGATTCCAGTCAGTACCGCCGGGGCCGAAGAAGAAGCTCTCCACGCCGGTGTTGACGGTGGCCTGGGTGTTACCATTGGTGACAAAGAAGGCGCCGTTGCTGGAGTTGTAAATGCCAACGGTGTCGCTGCCATTGCCGTCCCAGTCGCCGACCAGAGGCTTGGTGCCAGCGCCGGGGGCGCCGAAGAAGAAGCTGGTCACGCCGGTGTTGACGGTGGCCTGGGTGGTGCCGTTGCTGAGGAAGAAGGCACCATCGCTGACGCGGTAGAGACCAACGGTGTCAGTACCGTTGTTGTCCCAGTCACCGACCAGCGGGATGATGTCGGTGCCAGCGGGGCCGAACTGGATGGTGCTCACGCCGGTATTGACCGTGGCCTGATCGGTGCCGTTGCTCAGGAAGAAGACGCCGTCGCTGACCCGGTAGAGACCGACGGTATCGGTGCCGTTGCCGTCCCAGTCGCCGACCAGCGGGATGATGTCGGACGTGGCGGGGCCGAACTGGAGGGTGGTCACGCCGGTATTGACGGTGGCCTGGGTCAGACCATTGCTGAGGAAGAAGGTGCCGGTGGCGGGATTATAGAGACCCACGCCGTCAGCGCCCACGCCGTCCCAGTCGCCAGTCAGCGCGGTGGAGGTCGAAGGCGCCGCACCGAAGCCGAAGGTGGTGTCCGCAATGCCGCTGGCGAGGTCGTTGCGGAGGAAGAAGGAACTGCCAGTGGTATTGTACAAGCCGATACGGTCAGCCATGGATCTCTCCTGATGATGAGGTCAAATGAATTGCAGGACGTTTAGGTAGACGATGGAACGGGGGTATTTGATCTTTTGGATCGGGACGGCCCACCTTATAAGGACCGAGGCATCACGCCCCCATGTTACTTTGCCTTGTGCGAGGCTTGCAAGCCGTCACAACCGAAGCTGAATCCGCATCGACTTGGTCGTCTGGCGCTCGCGTCAGGCGTTGAGCGTGGCGCGACTGTCATCCGCCATCGCCTGGATGTCACGCGATGGCGAGTGTTGCAGGTTTACAGCGATTTTTCAAGCTCCTTGACATGAATGCGACAGGGTCGGCAGATGCGCAACAGATGGCCCGGTTCAGCCGGAAATCGGCTGCGGCGCGGGGGCGTCTGACTGCGCGCGCAGGTAATCGAGCTGTCGTTGCAAAAAGGTTTCAGTGTTGGTCTGGTCGCCGATGAAGCGGGTGATCAGGGTGAGATAGGCATTGCCCAGGGCATAGAGCACGTCTTCCTTGGCGCAGCCCTGCTCTTTGGCCTGGATGACGGCCTGCTGCAGGGCGGGCATGAAGAGTTCGGCGGCGATCTGTTGGACGACGAGTGGATTGACGCTCACGGGGACTCCGGGGGTAAAGGGTTGGTCTGGGCATTTGCGGTTCGGCTGATTGAACCGTGTGTGACAGCATATCGCGTTTTCCTGGTCTCAGCGTGGGCAATGTGGGGGGCGGAAAGTTCCGTGGAGGTGACGGGCGCTGTGGCTGGATGTGAGGTGACGCTGGCGCGTTCTGGTTCTGGCTCCCATGCCGGGAGCATGGAGCCTGCGTGATGACGCCGGCACAGCGCCCGGTCAATTCAGGCGATTGAGCAGCTCGCGGAGACGTTGCAGCTCTGCGGGTGGCAGGCCGAGCAAACGGTCCTCGGGTGGCAGACCGCGCAGGCGCTCTTCGGGGGTGAGGTGTGATGCGACCTCCCGGCGCTGTTCCGGGGTCAGATTTTCGATAAACAGCCGATTCGTGTCGCGAATGAAGTCCTGCATCGTGTAGGCCATGTCGGGAAACTCCAGGCGGTGAGGGATTCGCGAACCGATTTAGTAGGTGAGCAGATTATGTGCGCGCAGGTCGTCGAGTCCGTCAGGCAGGCTCGGCGCCGCGCCGGTCGCCGCGCCGGGCGTGCGTTCAGCACGATGTCGAGCCGCTGGCTGCGCAAGGCCAGTTCCAGTTCCAGCTCGACCCGCCACGGGGTGCCGACAAACTGCTCAACCAGCGCGATGCCGAACAGGCGGTGCCAGAGTAGCCGGGGGGAGGCGGGCATGGCGGCAGGCTCCGGATGGCAGAGAAGTCAGCATGTTACAACAGGCTGGCGAGGTCCAAGAGGGGCATTTTTCTCTGGCTACCACGCTGTCTTCGAGTTGGCGCACGGCGTGTTATGCTGGCTCACGTTACCGCTGCCCTGGAGTCATCCCGCATGAATCTCTGTCTGGAATACCAGAATCGAACCCCTTCCGTGCGAATTCCAACTCATCGCGGGGAATCCGGTCGTGGATAAGAATCTGCATGAAACGCCCGAGTTCTTCCAACCCAGACTGGGGCTTGAAATCGAACCCTATCTGGCCGGCGACGACATGCAGGGTTTGCATCACCTGGCCCGTTATCACTGGGCGAAGCAGGTGCTTGCCATGTTTCGGCCCCGGCGGGTGCTGGATATCGCCTGCGGATCCGGTTACGGCTCTTTCATTCTCGCCGGGCAGATGCCGGACGCACAGATTCTGGGGGCGGATTACGATCCACGCGGTGTGGCGCTCGCAGCGGCAACCTATGCGCGCCCGAATCTGACCTATACGCAGGGGAATCTGGTGACCTGGGAGGCGGGGGCGCCGGGTCCGGTGGGTTCGCTCGGGGTCTTTGATGCGATTGTGTCGTTCGATACCCTGGAGCATCTGCTGCATCGCGAGATCGCGCTGCTGCGGATCGTCAGTCAGTTGTCGCCTAATGGTCTGCTGCTGTTCAGTACGCCCTGCGGGCATGAGCAGACCCTGCTGAATCCCGCCTGGGAGCATCACAAGATCGAATACAGTTATCGCGATCTGCACAACCTGCTGCGGCGGTTTTTCAAGACGGTGCTGATTCCGGAGGAGGAGAATTTTCCCGGCGCCGATTATTGGCGTCAGGTCGTGAATCGTGATCGTGTTCGGTATCTCAACAAAACCAATCCGGTCGTCTGTCTCGGGCCTATTCCGTAATTCTGGCTCCCATTTCGCTGGAGCGTGGGAGGGCTACGGGCCACGCGCAGGCACTTTACCCAAGAATCCCTTTATACGCCTGCTTGGGCAGAACCAGCACGGTTTTGGTGCTGAGTCCGTGCCAGATGGCTTCAGCGATGTTGCACTGGCGCAGCAGGGCCGGAGGAAAATCGGCGGTGGCGTCGAAGTGGGGATTGAAGTCCAGTAGCGCGCCAAGGTGGCGATCGACGTCGTCGCGACCGAAGCGGCGGACATGGTCGAACTGGCCGAAGCGGCGCGTGCGCTCGTCGTCGCCGATGTCCTCGAAGGACTCGTCATAGACGCCGCCCATGAAGGGGATGATGCAGAGATGGATGCCGGTCGGGGCAAGGGCGCGATGCAGGTGTCCGAGCGTATAGGCGATATCGCAGGGGGTGTGTTCCAGCACATGGCTGTGCAGGATGAGATCGTAATGGTTGGACGGGAGATCGTCGAGCTGGCAGAGGTCGAGACGCCGGATGTTGCGCGCGAAGGCGTAGCGCGAGGGGTCGATGTCGGCAGTCTCGTAGCGGTCCAGACCGAAGCGTGCGACCAGCGCCTGATAGATGCCGCGCTCAGGGGCGAGGTGCAGGATGCGGGCATCGGCGGGCAGGTCGAGCCGGCTGAGATAGAGTCCCATGAGCCGGGTGCGGTCATGCGAGCCGCACTGGGCGCAGATCCATTCGGGACGTTCGCCATGGGGGCGGAAGTCGGTGCTGCCGCAGAGGTTGCAGCGTGGCGGCAGGCCGGCCCCATCTCCCCTACCCTCTCCCGCCAGGAGGCAGAGAGTCTGCCCGCCGCTTGCCTGATAACGGGCACGCAGCGGGCCGAGCGGGTCGGCGGCAAGAAAGTCGCGGTAGTGGCGCTGGTAGATCATGTCCCAGCGCTGATCGAAGATCCGACGGTTGGCACGGTAGCGGTCGTCGCGCTGGCCGCCAAAGGTGGCCTGACCCTGGTGGTGGATCAGCAGGTTGTCGCAGACGGCGAGGCGCCAGCCGATGGCCAGCGCACGCAGGCAATAGTCGGATTCTTCGCAGTAGCCGCGCCCGAAGATGGGGTCAAAACCGCCCAGACGCCGCCAGACTGCGTGGCGGATGTAGAAGCACCAGCCTTCGGGGGTGATGACGGTGGGATAGACGGGCGTGATCTCGCGCTGGAGCCAGCGATCCGCATCGATGACGCTGTGACCGGGGAGCAGACGCAGTGAGAGATGCGAGCTGGCGGTGCCAAGCGGCGAGAGGATGCCGACCTCGGGGTTGAGGACGGCGGCGGTCTCCAGACGGTCGAGCCAGCCGGGGACGACGACGGTATCCGAGTTGAGCAGGATCATGTCGTGTCCGCGCTCGCCGGCCCAGGCCATGCCGCGATTGGCGGCGCCGACGAAGCCGAGATTGACGGCGTTGTGCAGACAGGTAACGCGCGGATGGCCCTGCGCATAAGCGTCCAGGGCGGCGGCTGTGTCCGGGGCGGAGCCGTCATCGACCAAGAGCAGATGATGGCTGTCGCCGAGGGTTGGCAGGACGCTGTCGATGCAGGAGCGCACGACCTCCAGTTGATTGTAAATCGGTACGATGACGACCAGACCGCGCGGCGGCAGGCGGGCGGCGTGGATCTCGTCGGCGCGGCGATCTTCTTCCTGAAAGACGCTCAGCCAGCCCGCCGTGGTGCGGGCGCAGTCGAAGCGTCGCGCGGTCTCGACGGCGGCAGCGGCCAGTCGGGCGCGCTGGCTGGGGTGCTCGATGAGCTCGCAGAGCGCGGTGGCGAGTGCGGTGGGGTCGTGCGGCGCGATCAGGGCATTGACGCCGTGCTGCGCATATTCGGCGATGCCGCCGCTGTCGGTGAGGACGCAGGCGCAGCCGAGCGCCATGGCTTCGAGCGGGGCGAGTCCGAAGCCCTGGAAGTCGGAGGTGTCGATAAAGAGATCGGCATCGCGATAGATGGCACGCAGGGCGGGAGGATCGACCACGCCCAGCCGCTCGCAGGGAAAAGGCAGGTCGGCATCGCCCAGGGTCTTGGAGCCGAACAGACGGATGTGGATCAGCGGATGACGACGATAGACCAGAGCCAGGGTGGCGATGAGCAGATCGTAGCCGCGACGGGGTGTTTCGGGACGCGCCATGGCGACCAGTACCGGGGCGAACCGACGATCCGGGGCGGCGGGTGCAGGCGGCGTGGGCGGAAAGAGGCTGTGATCAATGCCGACCGGGATGCGGGTGATGGCGTCGGGGTTGCTCTCGGCGATCTGCCCGGCGATCCAGCGCGAGGTGACGATCTGGGTCAGCGGCAGGCGATAACTGGCGGCGGCGCGGCGGTGGTGTTCGGCCTCGCGGCCTTCATCGCGATAGAAACGCTGTTCAGCATCCTGGATGAAATAGTAGCCGCGCGCGCGCGGGATGCGCCACACCAGTTCGCAGGCGGCTTCGGCGGTGGTCCAGAAGGTGGCAACGACGCGGGTACCGACCGGCAGTTCGCGGGCCATGGCGTCGTAGGCGGCGAAGGGTTTGGGCTGACATAGCAGATGCAGCCCTGGATGCGGACCCTGCCCCGGATTCTGGACATAGAGACGGACATCCAGCCCCTTGAGAATGAGCTGATTGATCCAGTTGACCAGGACGATGACGCCGCCGTAGAGCTGGAGACTGGACATCAGCACACAGAGGGTGGCGGGCGCGGTGAGGATGGGGCGCTGCGCCAGGATCTGTGCGCGACGCGCGGCCTGGGCGGTGGCGAAGTCGGTGAAACGGGCGGTCAGATCGGCACGTTCCGACTCGGGATGCACTAGGGCGGCGAGACGGGCGATGGCGGCGGTATCCGCATCGGTGTCAGCAGACATAACGGGCGAGGCACCGGGACGCGGCAGGCTGTAGGCATAGGCGTCAAGACAGACGCCGAGCGGCAGCCTGCGCGCGCTGAGCGCGAGCATGAAGTTGACCAGCGACTGGTCGGTCGGGTCGTTGTGAAAGTGCGGAAAGGGCACGACCTGCAGGGTCGTCTGCGCCAGCAGCAGGACATCGAGATCGAGCAGCGGGGCCGGGACAATGGCGCCCTCGCCAAAACCGAGCGCCAGCCGGGCGCTGAGGGTCAGCGGGGTGTCGCCGGGGGCGAGCGGAATGGCCAGGCCGGCGAGACGATTGGTCACCGGACTGACGGCGGCATAACCCTGCTGGGTGATGCCGCGTACCAGACTGGCAAGGGCCGCTGGCGACAAGATGCTGCCCTGGCGGATCAGACCGATGTGCGCCGGGCCGATGGCGTTGATCGCGGCATGCACAGCGGGATAGAAGCCGTGCTGTTCAGGGTGACGATGCAGACACGGCGGGGTGGCGCAGGACGCGCCGAAGGTCAGATCCGCCGGGTCGGGCTCGGCGGGATCCCAGTCGAGTACGACATGGATGTCACCGGCACCGTCGTTCGCGCCGGCCAGGGCTTCGAGGGTGAGACGCAGCTCGGGGCCGGGGCCGTCGGAATAGACGATGAGCTTGAGGGGAAAGTCAACCGGATCGTTAAACATGGGCTTGACGGGACGGATGGCCGTTGCGGTGAAGGTGAATGGGTTCCAGCCAAAAACGGCCATTGATCATCTGGTGCGCGCAGCGGATCAGGGCTTTGCCGGTGGGCGCGGACCCCAGTTGCGGGCGGCGGCGAAGGTGTCCGCCATGCGATCCATGACCAGCGGCGGCTTGCCGCGCAGGAGCAGGATCTCCAGCAGGCGCACCACACGGCAGCCGACTCTCCAGCGGGCGGATGATTTGACGGCCTGGTAGTCCTTTTCGAGCCGCTCGATCCCGCCACGATAGCGTTGCAGGACGGCTTCCAGCTCGCTCGTGCGACGCGACTGGGCTGCCAGACGCTGTTCCTGCTCGGCCAGACGTTTATCGGACTGGGCGCGGGTTGTCGTCAGGCTGGCGAGCTTCTGAGCGAGATTGGCGCGCTCGGTCTCGGCCTTGGTGAGTTTCTGTGTGAGCGCGGCGCGCTCGGTCTCGGCCTTGTTGAGTTTCTGAGTCAGCGCGGCACGCTCGGTCTCGGCCTGCTCCAGTTGCTGACTCAGGACATGGCGTGTCTGCTCGGAATGCACGCAGCGATCCGCCAGCGCGATGCGTTCGGCTTCGGCGGTCTGCAAACGCTCGGCGAGGGTCTCGCGCTCGTGTGCCGAGACGTCGCGCTCCTGCTCCGTGGCGCTGAGCCGTTCGGTCAGCGCGGCCTGTTCCTGTTCGCTTTGCCGGATCTGCGCCATTCGCTGCGCATGCAACTGGTGCAGATCCCGCAATTCAGCCTGCTGTTCGGCGTCGCGCACCTGCAGGATGAGCCGTTGCGCTTCGATCATTTCCATGAAGTGGCGCTGACGCAGGGTTGGGCGAATCTCCAGCATGAACTGCGAAAAGGCGTCGTGATCTTCGAGGGCCGCCGGATAGAGGATGCCCAGGCCATGAATGCCGGGCAGCCGCTCGAACCGCAGCGCGTCGCCGATCTCGGCCAGAAAGTCCTCGACTGCGGTCAGAACGCCGTTCTGATGGTTGTGCTCATAGATGGAATTGCACAGCCCCTGGTTGAGCCCGCCGGTTTCAGCCAGTCTGGACTCGCCATAGCGCAGACCCTGGGTGCGATAGGGTTTGCGGTGTCCAACCGGGATGGTGTCCGGGTCGTAATAGAGATCGCGGCGACCATAGGGCCATTCGATGTCGTGCAGCAGCACCAGCGGAAAGGGTTGCCCCGCCTGACGGGCGGCTTTGTCGATGAGTTTCAGCTCATGGTAAACGGTGTACCAGTTGTGGTCGCCGTCGATGAGCGCGACATCGACCGGCGCGATCTGCGGCAGGATGTTAAGGCTGAGATCGCGATGAAAGCTGACACGTCCAGGCCAGGGCTCGAACCAGGTCTCGGAATCGTACTGAGGCAGGGGATCGACCACCTCCAGGAAGCCATCGACTTCCTGGCAGTAATCGAGCAGATGGCGCGTGTTGTCGCCTGCATCCGAGCCAATCTCAAGGATCCGGCGCGCATCGAGTGCGCGCAGGAGCGGTTCGATGATGGTGTCCCAAAAACGGTGCATGATGTTTTCCTGTGATCCTCGTCGGCAATCTTGGGGCGCGATCATAGCATGGGCGGGCACATTTCATGATGGCCCCTGGAGCCGTTCGCAGGCGCCAATTCCAATGGCTCGCAGAGGTCGCTGAGGATCCGCCAGTCGCCTGCGAGCGGGTTCCTTTTGCAAAATCGGCATCGCCGATCCAGGCTCAGGCGCTATAATGCGCGACTTTTTAAGGTCTGAAATCGTTTTGCCAATGCAGATGAGTCACCGTGGAATTGGAGGGGGGGGGCGCTGGATCGATCCGCGCATGATCGATCTGGTGCTCTATAAGACCTACGCCGATCTGCGCGCGGAGGCGGCCAAGACTTACGTCAACTATCTGTGGTGGGTGCTTGACCCGATCCTCTCGATGCTGGTGTTTTATGTGGTGTTCGGGTTTATCTTCCATCGCGGGGGCGAAGGCTATGTCCCCTTCCTCCTCACCGGACTCGTGGCCTGGACCTGGTACAATCAGACGCTGTCGCATGCCGGCAGCACCATTCTGAATGGCAAGGGACTGATCAATCAGGTCTATGTGCCCAAGCTGGTGTTTCCGCTGGTGACCTTCCTGACAGACCTCACCAAGTTTGCAGTGGTGCTGTGCGTGCTCCTGCTGTTTCTATTGATTTCCGGGTACAGCCCGAGCGCGTCTTGGCTGGCTCTGCCGCTGGTGCTGCTGACGCAACTGCTGCTGTGCATGGCGCTGGGACTGGTGCTGGCGGCCATCGTCCCTTATCTCCCTGATCTGAAACTGCTGGTCGGTCATCTGCTCCATCTCCAGTTTTTCCTGTCCGGTGTTTTTTATTCAGCCAACGACATTCCCGAGCCTTACCGCTTCTGGTTTTTTCTCAACCCGATGGCGAGTCTGATCCATGATTATCACGTCATTCTGCTGAAGGGGGGCTGGCCGCACTGGGGGCGACTGACGGTCATCGCGCTGCTGTCGCTGCTGGTGCTGACGCTGGCAACGATTCTGATCCAGCGTCTGGATCAGGTTTACCCGCGACTGGTGCGTCAAGCATGAATGCAGACAGGATGCAACCGCTGCTGTCGCTGGATCAGGTGGGTCTGGCATTTCGTTCGGGGGGGCTCTCGCTGCGCCCGCAGCCGCCGTTCTGGGTGTTGAAGGATGTGAGTTTTACGCTGCATCACGGCGAGACACTGGGCGTGATCGGACGCAACGCCGCCGGCAAGAGCACGCTGATGCGTCTGCTGGCGGGAATCATCAAGCATGATCGCGGAAACTTCGTCAATCATGGCTACACGGCCGCGCTCCTGTCGCTCCAGACCGGGTTCGTGCCCTATCTGACCGGACGCCAGAACGCCATCCTCAGCGGCATCCTGCTGGGTTTGAGACGGCGTGAAGTCGAGGCACAGATGCAGGCCATCATCGAGTTCTCGGAACTGGGCGATTTCATCGATGCACCTCTGAGCACCTATTCATCGGGGATGCGCGCACGTCTGGGGTTTGCGGTGGCTTATCAGGTCGAGCCGGATATCCTTCTGATCGATGAGATGCTGGGGGTCGGTGACGAATCATTCAGGACCAAATCGACCGAGGCCATGCATGCGCGGATTCGTTCGGACAAGACCATCGTGCTGGTTTCGCATAACGCCGGAACGATTCGTGAACTCTGTGATCGCGCGGTCTGGATCGAAGAGGGAGTCACCCGCGCGGTCGGTCCGGTCGATGAGGTGACGGCAACGTATCGCGACGAACTGGCGCGGCGGCGGAAACAGACCAGGTCAGTACGGTCAAGGTAAGCGGTTTCTGCTTTCATCTCATCCATCATCACCCGAGATAAATCGCTATCGAGATCACAGAACCTGCCGGGAAGATCAGTCCATGTCACAACGCATCATTTTCCATATCGGCGCCAGCAAATGCGGAAGCAGCGCCTTGCAAACAGAACTCTCAAAGGGCAGGGATCTGTTGTCGCCGGATGGACGACGTGATGCCTATGCGGTCTTTGATTCAGTCGAGGGCGTTTGTTTTGGGTCAGAGCTGAAAGCACGGCTGAATCGGTATGCGCGCGGATATATCCCTTCGCCAGATTTGAAGGAAATCAAGACATTTGATGATGAATGGTATGCGAAAACGAGAAAAAAGCTGGCGACCGCTCTGGCTGACCATGACGGTCTGATCTTTTCAAGCGAAGGCTGGTTCAATGTTGGGCTTGGCTTCAGGGATATCGCTTTCTTCGAGAGACTTGGGATTCAGGTGGAGGTCATTGCCTATATCAGGCCACAGGTTCAATTCATGAACTCTGCCTGGTGGCAATGGGGTGCATGGACCGGAAAAAGCCTGGACGAATACATTGAATATCGCCTGCCATCGATCCGCTGGGACCGCTTCATTGACCGATGGAAACAGGTTCCGGGTGTTTCGCAGGTCAAAGTGAAGCTGCTCGGGAAAGATGTTGTGTCCGATTTTTTTGAGCATGCCGGCATTGTTTTCAATCGCGACTCTCAGGATAAGGTCAACAAAGGTCTGCCATCGGAAATCCTTCGTTTATATCAGCGTCATCGCGATCTGCGCGCTTCTCCAAGCGCATCCGTCATGGATTTTGTTTTATCGAGACATCTTGGTCTGAGCGGCGAAACACCCTGGGTCATTACGCCTCAGCATGCAGACCACATCATTCGTGAGTGCAGTGAAAGCAACAGAAAACTGGACAGGCATCTGGACCGTGAATCCTTGAAGGCGTTGCAATCCGATCCAGGATGGTGGGACGCCGGATGTTATCGTGACAAAGCTGTCGCGCCCTGGCAGCCGATTCCGGCAACGGATGAAAAAATGGATCGTCTATGCGCTGAAATGGCTCGCGCCATCCTTCGTCTGGATAAAAAACTGAGACTTTCATGTTGAGCGTCATCGCCCCATGACGAATACGCAACCCGATCAGGATGACCCCATGTTTGGTCTGAACGAGCCCACCGGTCTTTCGACTGGACAGAAGACGGAAGACGGCTGGTGGCGGGTGGCGATTGCACCAGCGCTGCATGCGGTCAACGCGCGGCGGGTGGCGGTCATTGGCGCATCGACGATCATTGATGAACTGATTGATTATTGTCGCGGGGCAGGCGGGCGGCTGGATCTGATCGGTACAGACCGGCACCCGGTGTGCGGGAATCGGGATCGGGAGGGCGTGCGTCTCCATCCCGATCCGGGCCTGAATGTGCTGTGGCGTCTTGACGATCTGGACGCCGTCATCCTTGACGGCGACCCCAACTGGTACAGCGTCTTCCACACCCTGACCCTGATCGGCAAGACCGCCGCTGGCGCCGGGCGCGCCTTTCCGCTGGTGTTTCTGTCTGGAATCGGCTGGCCCTACGGACGCCGCGATGGCTATGTCGAACCGGAGCTGATTCCCGAAGGGTTCAGGCAACCCTGGCAGCGTCTGGGTCTGATGCCGGGTGCGCCCGAGCTTGCGCCAGAGGTCGGGCTGTACGCAGATCGCTGCCACGCCAGCGTCGAAGGCGGTGTGCTGAATGGCGTGCTGACGGCGGTGGAGGATTTTCTTGCGCAGTCCGCGCAGTCGTCATTAGCGATGCTGACATGGCCTGGCTGGGGAGGAATGGGGCTTCTGTACCCTGTCCACCGCGAACAGGAGCGTGATTTTGGCCGTCTGATTGCCGAGCTGCGGCTCTCATTGACTCAGCGACATTGGATCGAGACGCTGGACGCCGCGCATTGGCAGGCAGTCTGGCAAACCCTCCGTCTGCGGCAGGAGGTCGATGAACGCGAGTCACTGCTGGCTGCGGCGCACGCGCAGATCGCAAACGGCGAGGCTCAACGGGCGTCGTTGACTGAACAACTGCGGGCCGCCGAGCAGAGATTGAACGATCTGGCTGTTCAGGCTCATCAAGGCGAGATGGCCCGCGCGGCGCTGGCTGGTCAACTGGCAGAGGCCGAACGGTTTCGGAATGCGCTGGCGGCGCAGGCACGTCAGGGCGAAATGGACCGCGCGGCGCTGGCCAATCAACTGACAGAGGCCGAAAAGGCTTGGGATGCCTTCGCGGCGCAGGCACGTCAGAATGAACAGGAGCGCGTGCGTTGGGAAGCGGGGCAGGTTGCGAGGGCGACTTCAACAGCGCCACTGCACCAAACGGAGACGACCCTGATCGATCCGCCGGATGATCGTATCGTGCGTCTGACACAGATGCTCGCTCAGGCCGAGCAACAGTTGCAGCGTCAGGCACGTGATCTTGCCCGGCTGCAGGACTGGATGAACGCCGCCGAACTGGATCTGCGGGCAACCCTGGCTTCCTGGCGCTGGCGGATCGGTGATCGGCTGGTACGGGCGGTCGAGGTTCTGTTATGGCGTCGGCGCGGCCCGCTGGCGGTCGATCATCTGCAATCCATTTTCACTCAGGCGCGGCAATGGCAACAGGGACGCCGCGATCTGACCCTGGTGTCGTTGCCGCGCGCAGCGGAGACGCTCAATGGGCCTGAGCGTGCGCCGCAGCGGGATCTGACCTATCCGTTGCCGGCGGATTTACCGGATGCGATCCGTCAGAGCGGTGTGTCGATCATCATTCTGAACCGCAACGGCGCGGCCCTGCTGGAGGCGTTATGCGCCTCGCTGAAGCAGCATCTGACGAGCGTGCCGCACGAAATCCTCATCGTCGATCATGCCTCAACCGATCACAGCGCGCGCGTGCTGGAGACCTGGGCGCGGATTCTGCCGCTGCGGATCTTTGCCCTGAAGGAAAACCGCAGCTATGCCGAATCCAATAATTTTGCCGCTCGCGAGGCGCGCTATCCGACCCTGCTGCTGTTGAACAACGACATCGTCCTGACCAGCGCCGAGATCATCGAAACCGGTCTGCGCGCCCTGCAGGATCCGCTGATCGGCGTGGTCGGATTCAAGCTGCTCTATCCAGATGACCATGCGCAGTTTCCGGGCGAAATCCAGCATGCCGGGATCCGTTTTCATGAGGATCGTCAATTCGCCTTCTACCGCCCTCACAACCTCCGGGGTGAAATCGAGCGGGGCGGCGAGGCCTGGCGCATGTCGGCGGTGACGGCGGCGGCGCTCCTGTGCCGACGTGATGAATTTTTGGCGCTGGGTGGTTTCCATGAGGCCTATCAGTATGGCTACGAGGATGTGGACCTCTGCCTGACATATCGGCGGCAGGGTCGCGAGTGCATCCTGCTGGGACGGGTCAGCGCCATCCATAACGAAAGCGCGACCCAGCAGCGTGATCGCTCGCAGGCGGTGCGCAAGCGTCGTCTGGGCAATATCGCAACCTTCAGGCAGCGTTTCGGCTATGCGCTCAAGCGGCGGATACGCATCGATCGTTTCGATCCCGATCCGGCCTGGAACGATGCCCCGCCAACGGTCGGATTCATCGTGACCGAGGCCCATGCCGAGACCGCCGCCGGGGATTATTTCACGGCCCTGGAGCTGGCCGGGGCGCTGGCTTCGGAATGTGGCTGGGAGTGCCGCTTTCTGGCGCTGCGTGATCGGGCGCAGGATTGCTACGATCTGAGCGGAATCGACATCCTGATCGTGATGGTCGATCAATATGATCTGCGCACGACTCATGACCGCAAACCGGGTCTGATCCGTATCGCCTGGATGCGCAACTGGTTCGAGCGCTGGGCCGACCGCCCCTGGTTCGATGATTACGATCTCTTTCTCTGTTCCTCGCGCAAGGCTGCCGACTACATCCGCGAGGTCAACGGCAAGGATGCACAGGTGCTGCGGATCGCCTGTAATCCGGCCCGTTTCAGTCCGCTGGACAGTGGCGAGACAGCCGCCGATGCGATCACGCTCGCCGATGCGCGCAAAGAAATCGATTACTGCTTCACCGGCAGTCACTGGAATGCCGAACGCGAGATTGAGGCGCTCGATCCGCGTCAGTTGCCCTGGACCTTCGCCCTCTATGGGCAGGGCTGGGACAAACATCCGCAGTTCAAACCCTATTGGAAGGGTTTTCTGCCCTATCACGAACTGCCGGCGGTCTACCGTCAGACCCGTCTGCTGGTGGACGACGCCAACCATGTCACCAAACCCTGGGCCTCGGTCAACAGCCGGGTCTTCGATGCGCTTGCCAGCGGCGTCCTGACCATCACCAACGGCGTCGCGGGGGCCGAAGAGGTATTCGGCGGGTTGCTGCCGACCTATCGCGACCGGGCTGAACTCGAACAGCAGTTGCGCACCTATCTCGACCATCCCGAGCAGCGGATCGCGCTCACCCGCCAGTTGCGCGAACAGGTGCTGGCGCATCACACCTATGCCAATCGCGCCCGCGAGTTGCGCGATCTGCTCGCGAACTGGAGCCGCGAGCGTCTGCGGTTTGCCATCAAGGTGCCCGCCCCCGCCTGGGACACGGTTCAAGAATGGGGCGACTATCATTTCGCGCGCGCCCTGCAACGGGCGCTGGTGCGCGCGGGTTACGGGGTGAGGATCGACATCCTGCCCGAATGGTATCGTGACGAGGGCTTCGGCGATGATGTGGTGCTGGTGCTGCGGGGTCTGAGCGTCTATGAGCCGCGCCCCGACCACATCAATCTGATGTGGAACATCAGCCATCCCGACAAGGTGACGGATGCCGAATACGAGGGCTACGACCATGTCTTCGTCGCCTCGCAGCGCTGGGCCGGGCAGTTGAGCGCGCGTCTGCGTGTGCCGGTGACGGCGCTGCTGCAATGCACCGATCCGACCATCTTCTATCCTGATCCGGATGAGACCGTTCCGGCGCACGAGGTCTTGTTCGTCGGCAATTCGCGCAGGCAGTTCCGCCCTATCGTGCGCGATGCGTTAAAGGCCGGTCTGCCGCTGAGCGTCTATGGCACACGCTGGGAAAAGCTGATTCCAGGCGCTGCGCTGCGCGGCGAGCATGTCCCCAACGAGCGCCTGCGCACCTATTACAGCCGTTGTCAGGTGCTGCTCAATGACCACTGGCCGGGTATGCGCGAACAGGGTTTTCTCTCCAACCGTCTGTTCGACGCCGCCGCCTGCGGGGCGGCGGTGCTTTCGGATACAGTCGAAGGGCTCGGGGATGTCTTCGGGGAGGCGGTCGCGACCTATGACGATACGCCGGCGGGACTCAAGGCGCGGGTTGGCGAGCTGCTGGCCGACCCGGGACGTCTCGCCGCGCGACGCGAGGAGGCGCGCGCCCGGATCCTCGCCGGACACACCTTCGACCATCGGGCACAGACGATCCTGGAGGTCACGCGTGCGCTGGATGCGGAGCGCGCCATTCCCTGGTGAAGGCAATTCGGCCAGTCGTTCGCGCGCTCGGGTGGTTATGCAAGCGTGACCGGTGAACGCTTGAGTTCGAATCCGCTGTCTTTGATACGAAAAGCAACCACGGAACCGGTCAGCCGTTCGCGAATCCGTTGCAGATCGTAACGAAAGGCATAACGTCCGTCGCCTTTGCCCGCCCGTAACAGATCGCCACGGAAGGTGTCGGCGACGAAGTCGTCGAGCCATTGACCTGTAGCGGGGTCGATGACATCGATCTGCACGCGCGCGTCGGGATTGGCTGGATGCCAGGCCCAGCCGGTGACGATATTGCCCTGAACGCGATCAACGTAACCCTCGTCGGCTGGCGCAACCTTGTTGTCGATTGGCGGAGCGGCGGCAGCCGGTTTAGTCGGAGCGCTGCCGGTCATGAGGTGCGTACAGATGGAATGGATGGCCGGCTGATCCGGCACATCCTGGCAGATTTCCAGTTGCTCGCCACGCAGTCGGTAGGTGTCTTTTGTCAATGGATTGCGGACTCGGACGATATTCGGATCCGGACGTCCATCCTGGGCTGCCATCTTGAGCGGTAGCCAATACGCGTGGACGGCCATGAAAACGGTGCAGAGTCCGTAGAGGCTGATGAGTGGCTGCATGCTGAAATCGGTTTGCGTCAGTTTTGCGAGCAACGCATCCCGATCCAGATAATCCCAGATTGGCGAGTTGGGGAAGGCGCCAAACAACTCGCGCAACTGCAAGCGAAAATCCGGGTTCCGGTTGATCGTATATTGCCAACTGCCGTGGAGCGGCGTGGTCGGTGGGGCGGTGACCGGCTCTCTGAATATTCGAGGGTCGGCACCGTGGCGCTTCAGTTCGGGATTCCAGGACTGAGCGGCGAAGGGGACATCAAGCAACTGTGGCGCCAGTTGACGCAGCAAACGGAAATGAATGACATGCTGCTGACGTTCACGATAGTCGAGCGCAAAGGCCAGCTTGATCAGATATTCGTTATTGAGAATATTGACGACCTGGTTACTGTAGGCGTCGAGTCGCCGGGCGCCGCCAAACCAGTTGGGAAGGCGCTCTTTGAGGTGCAGCAGGTCAGGGATGTCGTTGTAGTCGTTCGTGCAGACGCAATAATTCGCGAAACGCTCACGCAGTGTCTGATCGAATGGCTCACGCGCGCCGGGCCGAAACAGCTTGAGCGGATCGTAGGGGCCATGCGAGGCGATGAACTGAGCGGGATCTGGCAAGGCATCGAAGTGAAAGGGCCTGGGCAGATAGCCCTTGAAGACGCCGCCGACGAATCCGGCCGAGATGACACCATTGCCCGCGCGTGGATGGGCCTTGAGATCCCAGGCGCCAAACATCCCATCGTTTTGAAAGGCATGAATCGCCAGACGCCGCAACAGGTCGTTTGCATCCTGCGTGGTGTCGCGCACTGGTGCCGGCTGACGTGTTTCATGCGGGAGTCCCAGGCGCTCGGCAACCATCCGACCGACGATCACGTCGGGATGATCGTCGCTGCCGTTGGTGAAGAGACGCAGCCGCTCAACCGGAAAGACCTGGAGCGCAAAGGCCAGCCCCAGGCGCGAGTCCTTGCCGCCAGTGATCGGCAGGACGATGGGGCCGTCGTGATCAAAGGTGGCGGTCAGGCTGGCCAGCGAGGCATCGATACCACGCGCGACGATACGCTCGAACAGATCGTCGTCGTTGCGCAGGGTTGCGCGATCAGGAAAGTCGCGGACCATGAAGCAGGGATCCTCGCGGATCGCCAGTTGACCGTCCCGGATCCTGATGTGAGCGCCCTGCGGCATCATGCGCACCTGGGGCGAACGGGTGCCCTCGCCGATCCGGTAACCGACGAGCGGGAGCCAGAGCAGATTCGGGATGTCCCAGTCATGATCCCCGGCCAGATGGGCAGCCAGCGCGACCCGATTGGCGAGGATCGTCAACCCCCGCCGCTGGCAGACATAGATATGCTCGATACCGAGCAGATCGTTGAAGGCCAGACAGGAACCATCAGCCTGGAGATGCAGGATGGCGTACTCACCGTTGAGACGGGCGCGCACCGCTGCGGCATCCTGATCGGCCTCGGCGATCAGGTCGGCGATCTGCGCTGCGCTCAGGGGGCGGCTGCCGGTCCGGCTGTCGTTGCGCCAGGCATAGCCCTGCAGCAGGGTGATCGAGCGGATCGCGCCTGAATCATCGGTTCTGACGAACTCCTGATCCCCGGCGGTATAAAAGTAATTGTCCTTGGCATAGTGCAGGAGACAGAGGCCAGGGCGCAGCCGATGCACCGAACGGATGTCGTATTGAAAATGCAGCAGCATCTCCAGCATGGGCAGTTCGCGTTCGATTTCCTGGTCGGCGAGACCGGCCACCATGACAAACAATCCCATCTTCGATCACCCCTGCAAAAATTACCGTCCAGCGCCGGAAGACGGCGCCTGCCAATCCTGATGTGCATCGCTTCGCTGGTCAGCCTCTCCTGATACGGGATGCGCCGCCAGTATATCGCGCCGGTGCAGGGTGCGAAGCCCATGCCGCACATAGGCGCGATCATAAAAGCGGAGGCAGGTCCAGCGCTGCCAGTCATCGCGCGGAGCGATCATGGCGGCCTGAATCCGCCGACGCTGGCGCAGCACGCGCGGCAGCCCCCGGATCAGGTCACGATAGATCCGCCACACCAGACCGGGTTTGCCTTTGATGAGATATTTCACCGTGACGGCGCACTGCATCAGCAGGATCCAGCCGAGATTGCGCCAGAGGAATCCCGCCGGAAGCGATTTGAGCAACGCGAAGAGCGAATTGCGCAGCCCCTGATAGGCGACGAATTCGTTGAAGCCGCCGCCCGATGAGAGACTGCCGTGGTGTCGTAGCACGGCGTCATCGGCGAAGGCGCAGGTATAACCCAGTGCGCGGGCGCGCAGGGCGAGGTCGGTGTCCTCGGCATAACAGAAAAAGGCTGGGTCGAAGACCGCACCATCGATGGCGCGCACGGCCCGCAGCAGGTCGGCGCTATAGAGGGCCGCGCCGCCACAGGGACCAAGCAGCGGGGTGCGCATGTCCTTGCGATTGGAGGCGATGCCGGAACGGTAGAACACGATGCCGAGACTGTCGATGCGCTCGGGGTGCGCGAGATCCATCATGCGCCCGGCCACCATGCCGATGCGGCGAGACGGATCGAGAGGCGCTGACAGGTTCAGCAGCCAGCCGGGTTCGATCAGAGTGTCATTATTGAGCAGGGCGATGGCGTTGAATCGCTCGTCCGCCAGGATGATGTCGAGCGCCTGATTGCAGCCCCCGGCAAAACCGAGGTTGTCGGCGTTGCTCAACAGCGTGATCCCTGACGGATCGCCCGTGCGCGAGGCGATCCAGTCAGTCAGCGCGGCGTGCGAGCGGTCATCCGCCGCGTTGTCCACCAGGAACAGATGAAAGTCCGTCTCGGCATGGGCATCAAGCGATTGTAGACAGGCCAGAGTCACGGCTGTCTGGCGATAATTGATGACGATGACCGCGATCATGTATCCGCGCGCCCTCGCCTGGCCCCATCACTCCTCCCTGAACGCATGCGCCAGCCGATCCGTGATGGGACGGATGAGATAGTCGAAGAAGGTGCGTTCGCCGGTCTTGATCATGGCATCAACGGGCATGCCGGCCTGGAGTGTGCGTCCCTTGAGTTTATCCATGCCTTCGGGTGTGACCTGAATGCGGGCGAGATAATAGGGTCGGTTGGTGGCCTGATCGACCAGACGATCCGCCGAGACGGTCAGCACCTTGCCGGGGATGACGGGTGTGGTGCGGGTGTTGAAGGCGCTCATGTGCAGATCGGCTTCCAGTCCGGGCGACACGCGGTCAATGTCAACAGGCTGGACCTGGGCTTCGACGATGAAGGACTCGTTTTCGGGCACGATGTCGAGGATTTTTTCGCCGGGACGGATGACACCGCCAATGGTATGGACGCTGGTGCCGACGACGGCGCCGGCAACGGGTGCCTTGACCACCGTGCGTTCAAGTGTCTGTTGCAGGGCGCGTATACGTTCGCGCAGATCGGCGAGCTTGGTTTCCACGTCGCGCAATTCGGTGACGACCTCGCTGGTGAAACGCCGCTTCAACTGGGCGGCCTGAATCTCGGTCTCGCCGATCTGAACCTGGGCGCTGGCGATGGCTGACTGATGCTCGCCGCGCTCGCCCTGCAATTCAGCCGACAGACGTTCCCATTCGCGCAGACGGCTTTTGTCGCCGAGTCCTTTCTCGAAGAGTTTGTGCAGACCTTCGATTTCTTCCTGATAGAGATTGATGCGCTTGGTCTTGCTGTCGGCGAGTGCGGTCAGCCCGCGAATCTGCTCCTGAAGCTGTTCGCTGCGCTGCTTGAGCACCGCCTGCTCGCCAATCAACGATTTGCGGCGGGCATCGAAGACGCGCTCTTCGCCGGTGATGGCCTCGCGGATACGCGGGTCGTCTTTGGCGGTGAGCAGCTCGTCCGGAAACGCGATGTCAGGCAGGTCGTCACGTTCAGCCACCAGCCGTGCTTCCTGAGTGCGCAGCGAGAGATACTGACCGCGGGCGATTTCGAGCTGGGCGCTGGCCTGGGTGTCGTCGAGACGGATGATGATGTCGCCAGCGGCGACTCGGTCGCCTTCGCGCACCAGGATCTCGCTGACGGTGCCGCCATCGAGATGCTGGATGGTCTTGCGGGCGGATTCAACCGCAACCACACCGGGAGCGACAGCGGCACCATCGAGAGGAGCAAAGGCGGCCCAGAGACCGAAGCCGCCGAAGGCCACAAGCAGCACGAGCAGCCCGGCGATGCGCTCGGGTCGGTCGCTGGTCGGGACGGGCGCGTCGTCGGTTTCATCGACGCGACGGGGAATGACTGTGATGTCCATCGTTCGTTGATTCAGATGCCTGATTGGATTTGGGGTGATGGATTTCGCTGCAATCGATCAATTTTGACAGGATTAACAGGATTTTCGAGGATTGAAAGGATTTTTCAAATTATTGTTTTTAATCCTGTTAATCCTGTCTGATCGGCGGGGCGATGGGTTTCGCTGCGCTCTACCCATCCTACATGGCGGCCTGGGCGGTCAGCGTGGCGGGACGCGCAACCGCCGTCGGACGGGCGAACTGGGCCAGCACCTGATCGCGGGGGCCGAAAACTTCAACCTGACCTTCGCGCAGCACCAGGATCTTATCGACCGAGTTCAGCACGCTGGGCCGGTGGGTGATGATGAGCACGGTGGCGCCGTCCGCCTTGAGCTGGGCGATGGCCTTGACCAGCGCGGCCTCGCCCTGATCGTCCAGATTTGAATTGGGCTCGTCGAGCACGACCAGCACCGGCTTGCCATACATGGCGCGGGCGAGACCGATGCGCTGACGCTGACCGCCGGAGAGCACGGCGCCGCCCTCGCCGATGGGGGTGTCGTAGCCCTTGGGCAGATGCAGGATCATGTCATGGACCTGGGCGCGTTGGGCGGCGGCGACCACCTGCTCGGGATCGACCTCGCCGAAGCGGGCGATGTTTTCGCCGACCGTGCCGTCGAACAGCTCAATGTCCTGCGGCAGATAGCCGATGTAGGGGCCGAGTTCCTCGCGATTCCAGTGGCTGATGTCCGCGCCGCTCAGTCGCACCTTGCCGGCGGCGATGGGCCAGACGCCAAGCACCACGCGCGCCAGGCTCGATTTGCCGGCAGCGCTCGGGCCGATGACGCCGACGATCTCACCAGCGGCGATATCGAAGCGGACGCCGCGCAGCACGGGCACGTTGGAGCCAGGCGGAGCGGCCAGCACGCCATCGACTGTGAGCGAACCATCCGGGGCCGGCAGGCTCATGAAGCGCGGGCGCTCGGGAATCGCGAGCAGCAGATCATGCAGACGTTTATAGGCCGAGCGCGCGGACAGAAAGCCTTTCCAGCCGCCGATCAGCATATCGACCGGAGCCATGGCGCGACCGAGGAGGATTGATGAGGCGATCATGATCCCCGGCGTCGAGACATGGGTGATCACCAGATAGGCGCCCAGCCCCAGGGTCAGCGACTGGAGCGTGACGCGCAGAACCTTGCTGGCGTTCGACAGCAGACCGGCGCGATCACTGGCCAGCGCCTGGAGTTTGAGCACCTCGCGATGACGGGCGAACCAGCGCTGATGGACGCGCCCGAGCATGCCCATGGCCTCCATGGCCTCGGCGTTGCGCAGGTTGCCGCCGAGATAATTGCGCGCGCCGATGGCAATGGCGTTGGCCTTGCCGAGCGGCTGACGGGTTGTGATCTCGTTGGCGGTGGCGAGGGCGAAGAGCAGCAGGGCACCGCCGATCGCAAACCAGCCGAACCAGGGATGCATGAGGAAGAGCACGGCGATATAGATCGGCATCCAGGGCACGTCGAAGAAGGCGAAGAGTCCGTTGCCGGTCAGGAACTGGCGCAGATTGGTGAGATCGTCGATCGGCTGCGAACCGGTGCCGCGACCGTCGCGCAGTTTGGCGTCGAACATGGCGGTGAACAGACGTCCGTTCAGCAGCATGTCCAGACGTGCGCTGACCCGCACCAGAATCCGCGCACGCAGCAGCTCCAGCACGCCCATGACTGCGAACAGACCGACCACCAGGATGGTCAGCATCACCAGCGTCGAGGCGCTGCTGCTTGCCAGCACCCGGTCGTAGACCTGGAGCATGTAGAGAGAGGGCACCAACATCAGCAGATTGATGAAGAGGCTGAACAATCCGGCGAAGAGAAAGGAGTTGCGGCTGGCCTGAAGCGCGGCACGCAATTCGTCTTGAGGACGGTCGATGGCTTTCACGAATAGTGAACCGATTGGTGGCGAGAGGATGAAGACGCGACCATGACTCGTCGCGTCTTAATTGCAGGGGGCTGAGTATAGCGCAGAATGGCGCCTGAATGGACTCATCCGGCGCTGGATTGGTTCCAGTCAAACTGCAACAGGCCATCTTCCGGCAAGGCAAAACCGCTGAACGGACGAGCCGGCTGCGGCTGCGGCTGCGGCTGCGGCGGACGGGCATGGGCGCTGGCCAGTTCACCCAGCATGGCCAAATGCTGCATCGAGAGCAACTGACAATAGGCGAGCGGCAGCGCCCCCGCGCGACGCAGGCTCGGAAAGGCATCGTCAGGCAGTTGATTGAGCGCGGCCTCGTCGATCTGCAAGATACCTTCAATCTGACGTTCGCCCGCTTCGCCTTTGAGTGTGATGGGCCAGGGGCGAATGAGATCCTGCTCGGCAAGCGCCGCACAGGCGATGGCGGTCGCACCGCGATTGCGCTCGATCTGCTGCAGAAAGTCCATCACCTGACTCAGGCCGGCAGCGGGCTGGCCCTCGGCGTCAAAAAAGGGTTCGCCTTCGGCACCGTCGCTCACCAGACCGCTGTCTTCGTCAATGCAGAGCACCAGCGTCTCCCCTTCCGTTCTGGCCAGACTGAAGGGATAGCCGCGCAGCGCCGATGGCACATAGCGTCCCAGCCAGCGGCCATCCGGGGCAACCAGCAGATTTTTGCCCGGCTCCAGCCCCATGAGCGCCACCGGCACATAACCTTCGCCCTGACGGATGAAGGCCAGCGGCATGCTCATCGCGGCCTTGGGAATCTCGGCGGCGACCAGCGGCGCAAGGGAGGACGGGCGGGCGAAGTCGTAGGAAACGAAACGTTTCCATACTTTGTCGGCATGACGTTCGCGTGAAATGGCGGCGATGCTTGGCATGATGGATCCTTTTTTCAATGGTGATTACCGACGGCGCTTGAGGCCGGTATTTTTTGGCGCGGCTCGCCGCTGTCCCTCCGACACACCGCCCGTGCCGACAGGCTGAAACCCCGGCACCAGATGGCGTTTGCCGTTGCCGATGAGATCGGCGCGGCCCATGTCCTTGAGCGCCTGACGCAACAGCGGCCAGTTCTCGGGGTCGTGATAGCGCAGAAAGGCCTTCTGCAGGCGACGCTGCCGCATCCCACGCACCACAGGCACCGCTTCGGACTGGCGCGTCACCCGTTGCAGCGGATTGCGCCCGGTGTAATACATGGCGGTGGCGATGGCCAGCGGCGTGGGCAGGAAGGACTGGACCTGATCGAGCCGCAGCTTGTGCCGCTTGAGCCAGACGGCGAGATTGAGCATATCAACGTCGGTCGTCCCCGGATGACCGGCGATGAAATAGGGGATCAGATACTGCTCCTTGCCGGCCTCGCGCGAATAGCGGTCGAAGAGTTCCTTGAAGCGGTCGAAGATGCCGATGCCGGGCTTCATCATCTTGCCGAGCGGGCCCGGCTCGGTGTGTTCGGGGGCGATCTTGAGATAACCGCCGACATGGTGCGTAACCAGCTCGCGGATATAGGCCGGCGAGCGCATGGCGAGATCGTAGCGCAGACCCGAGGCGATGAGTACGCGCTTGATGCCAGGCACGGCGCGCGCCTTGCGGTAGAGCTGAATTAACGGGCCGTGGTCGGTGTTGAGGTTGCGACAGATGTCGGGATAGACACAGGAGAGTTTGCGGCAGGCCGCTTCGATGCGCGGGTCGCGGCAGCCGAGACGCCACATGTTGGCCGAAGGCCCGCCCAGATCCGAGATGGTGCCGGTGAAGCCGGGCGCGCGGTCGCGGACCTCGCCGATCTCGCGCAGGATGGAGTCCTCGGAGCGGTTCTGGATGATGCGCCCCTCATGCTCGGTAATGGAGCAGAAGGTGCAGCCGCCGAAACAGCCGCGCAGGATGATGACCGAGTGCCGGATCATCTCCCAGGCCGGCAGACGCGCCTCGCCATAGCTCGAATGCGGGCGGCGGGTGAAGGGCAGTTCATGCAGCCGGTCGAGTTCGGAGCTGGTGAGCGGGATCGGCGGCGGGTTGAGCCAGACCTCGCGCTCGCCGTGGGCCTGGACCAGGGCGCGCGCGTTGCCCGGATTGGTCTCCAGATGGAAGACGCGCGAGGCATGGGCATAGAGCACCGGATCGTCGCGCACCTGCTCGTAAGACGGCAGCCGGATCACGGTTTTGTCACGCGTGGCGCGCGGCACGGGCGCGACGACCGGCACCCCGACGGCGCGGTCATCGCAGCGCGGGTCGTCTTCGTAGGGATCGTTGTGGATCTTGAGCGGTCCCGGCGTGTCGAGCTGGGTCGAGTCGATCAGGGTCCAGCCTTCGGGCTGGTCGCGGCGCATGAAGGCGGTGCCGCGCAGGTCGCGGATCTCGCCGATGGGTTCACCGCGCGCCAGCCGGTGCGCCAGTTCGACCAGCGCACGCTCGGCGTTGCCGAAGAGCAGCAGATCAGCCTTGGCATCGACCAGCACCGAACGGCGCACGGTCTCGGACCAGTAATCGAAATGGGCGATGCGGCGCAGACTAGCCTCGATGCCACCGATGACGATGGGCACCCCTTTGAAGGCTTCGCGGGCACGCTGGGCATAAACCGTCACCGAGCGATCCGGGCGGCGACCGGGGGCGGCGTCCGGGGTGTAGGCGTCATCGGAGCGCGCGCGCCGGTCGGCGGTGTAACGGTTGACCATCGAATCCATGTTGCCGGCGGTGATGCCGAAAAAGAGATTGGGCCGCCCCAGATGCTGGAAATCGGCCACCGAGGTCCAGTCCGGCTGGACGATGAGCCCGACCCGAAAGCCCTGCGCCTCCAGCAGACGCCCGATGATGGCCATGCCGAAGGAAGGGTGATCGATATAGGCGTCGCCGGTGACGATGATGACATCGCAACTGTCCCAACCCAGCAGGTCCATCTCGGCGCGCGACATCGGCAGCTCGGGCGCGGTGCCGAATTTGTGGGCCCAGTGTTTGCGATAGGAAAAAAGATCGGGTACGGATGTCATCAAGGCGTCTGCCGGGCGTGTGTGAAGGCTTTATTGTAAACCCATGACGATGGCTGGACCTGTGCGACGGGATGTTCGAGAATGCGCCCTTGCTGGCTGGCCTGGTCTGGTGTCAGCACCGAACATGAACCCGGCTTTTGCGATGTGCCCCGTGGTCCGACTGGCCGCGCGGCGGTGACAAACGAGGATACGACGTGGATTTGGCGACACTGTTGGGATTGGTTGGCGCGATGGGCGTCATGGTCGGCGCCATTGTGCTGGGCGGCGATGTCATGGGATTCGTCGATATCCCCTCAATCGTCATCGTCGTTGGCGGCACCGCCTTTGTGGTGCTGTTCCGCACCACCATGGGCCAGTTCCTCGGCAGCTTCAAGGTCGCGATGGGTGCCTTTCTGTTTAAGAGCACGGATCCGCAGAAGCTCATCGAAGAGGCCGTGAATCTGGCCTCGGTGGCCCGCAAAGAGGGGCTGCTGGCGCTGGAGGGAAAGGAGATCTCGCATCCCTTCCTCAAGGTGGGCATCAGCATGTGCGTCGATGGTCACGAACCGGACGTGGTGCGCAAGGTGCTGTCGAAGGACATCAATCTGACGATTCAGCGGCAGGAGGCCGGTTACGGCGTTTTCAAGGCGACCGCCGAAGTCGCGCCGGCCATGGGCATGATCGGTACGCTCATCGGCTTGGTGCAGATGCTGTCGAATATGTCCGACCCCAAGGCCATCGGTCCCGCCATGGCCGTGGCGCTCCTGACCACACTCTATGGCGCGGCCATCGCCAATGTGTTCGCCACGCCCATCGCCGAAAAGGTCAAGCTGCGCAGCAACGAGGAAAAGCTGGCTAAAACGCTGATTCTTGAGTCCATTTCGGGCATTCAGGAAGGTCTGAATCCGCGCGTGCTGGAGCAACTGCTGATGGCCTATCTGCCCGAAAGCCAGCGGCAAAGCACGAGCAAGACCTGAGCGCACCCACACCGCAAGACGAGGTCAACGATGGACGAAGAAACCGAATGCCCCGAATGCCCCGCCGGCATCCCCGAATGGGTCATGACCTTCGCCGACCTCATGTCGCTGATGATGTGCTTCTTCGTGCTGCTGCTGTCTTTTTCCGAAATGGATGTGCTGAAATTCAAGCAGATCGCCGGCTCGATGCAGGTCGCTTTCGGCGTGCAGCGTGAAGACAAGAGCGCGATGGCGGTTCCGATGGGCACCAGCATCATCGCCCAGGAGTTTTCGTCGGCCCAGCCGGATCCCACACCGCTCAATCAGGTTCAGCAGCAGACGACAGACACTTCCAAGCAATATCTCGACATCAAGGATCCAGCGGTCGAAGACGCCGAAAACAAGGCTGAGGAACTCCAGGAGGCGCTGAAAACGGAGATCAAAGAGGGGCTGCTGGAAGTCAGCACCATCGACGATCAGGTGATCGTGCGCATCCGCGAGAAGGGCTCTTTTCCGTCGGCCTCGTCCAAGGTCGATGAGGCCTTTATGGCGGTGCTGACGAAGATCAGCGACGCGCTCAATCAGGTGGAAGGACGCATTCTGGTCGCCGGTCACACCGACAATATCCCGATCCAGACCCGTGAGTTTGCCTCCAACTGGATCCTCTCGGGCGCGCGCGCGGCGGCGGTCGCCGACACCCTGACCGAGCGCGGCAGCGTGGCGCACGAGCGGGTCGAGATTCGCGCCTATGCCGACAATCGTCCGCTGGAACCGAACGATACGCCCGAGGGCCGGGCCAAAAACCGGCGCGTCGAGATCATCGTGCTCGGCGACCGTGGTGCCAACGCCGCGTTAAATGATGCCGCTGAACCGGCAGGCACCAGTCCAGTTCAATGATTCAAGGATCACCCCCCATGCTGGAACAGGAAAGACGACGCTATTTTCGTATCGACGATCAGGTCGGCCTGAAGCTGGTCGGCATCGCCGCCGCAGACGAGGCGGCGGCGATTGCGAATTTTGACGACGCCAGCGCCCGTGCCGGGCTGGTCAACGAATTGCGGGCCGTGCGTGAGCGGCATCTGCCGGAACGCCGGAGTCTGGAGAACCGTTTTCCCACCGTTGCCAGCTATATCGAGGTGCTGGAGCGGCAGATCGAAATCCTTGCTTTCGCCATCGACGATCGGGATGATTTTCCCGGCAAACCCAGTCATACGGTCAATCTCAGCGCGCAGGGGATGAGTCTGGCATCAGACGAAGGCTTTGCCATGGGCTCGCTGGTCGATGTCAGTCTGGCGCTCTTTCCCGATCACAGTCGGGTCAAGGCGCTCGCGCGCGTCGTCAAATGCGACGCGGAAGAGATCGGCATGGTCACGGCGCTCGAATTCGTCTATCTGCGCGAAGCCGATCGCGAGGCCATCATTCATCATGTGCATGCACTGCAACGGCGACGCCTGCAGGCCAATTTCGAAGCGGAGACTGACGCGCGCGGGTAGTGTTTGCGGCTTTTGAAGGCTTGGATCAGATGGAATCGCGTCGCTCTATGGACTCGGTCAGTCGATAGACGCCCGTCGTTGGATTGCGGCCAGACTCCCCCTCTTCATTGGCCTCATCGTCGAGGCGCCGGGCGCGTCGGGCGGCATCGGCAATACCAGTGGACAGGCGCTTGAAGTCGAGGTGCTTGTCGTAGGAGGGGATGTGCTCACGCATCATGCGCTGCACATCGTGCCGGTGACGGGCTCCCGGGCTTTCGCGAAAATGCAGCAAAAGCCAAAGCTCGAAGCACGGATTAGATACCGCAAGCTCAATACCTCTGGCGTGTGCCAGTTGACGGGCTTCGTTGATTTTCGGGTGCTCGTCCACGTCGAACACGCACCACACCTCATCGTAAGCCAAAAACGAATCGGCCCCGCTCCGCGCCTCAGATTCTGCGTCCAACTTAAGCCACTCGGCTTGCCGCACAAGGGTTAGGGGGACACCGTGCTCGCTGGCAATCTTAATCTCGACTAAGTTGTTGCGTACCCAGGCCTTGAGTTGCTTGAAATATTCGGGCTCCGACACCTGCCCCTCGCAGACAAGCAGCAGACGCCGCCTCGGGCTCCTGCGGGCAGCCCCGCGAGCCGGTTGGCGCACCCTCTTGCGACGACTCCCGCCCACCGACCTATTCTCCCCCAACCTGTGGAAGATCACCGAGAAACGGAATAGCGCCATAGCGCCCTTGCAGATAGCCGCGCTCGATATTCTCGCCCTTCCTGGGTCGAAAGTCGGTTAAGGGGTATAAACAGGTCGCACCCTCCGGGTCTTTCTCCGTCAGCCAAATCTGATCGCGACGCATCGATGGCTCTCCAGCAATGGTCCCGAGCAGGCTGGTATCGTGAGTCGTGAATAAGATCTGAGCATTTCGCGGGTTACGCTCCGGATCGTTGAACTGACGCAGTATCTGAATGGCCAGCAGCGGATGGAGGCTGGCCTCAAGCTCATCAATCATGACGACGGTTCCGAGCCGAAGCGCGTCGAGAATGACCGGCCCAACGCGAAACAGGGTCAGTGTTCCCTGTGACTCCTCTTCCAGCGGCAGCCAGGCGTCCTCAACGCTGCTGCTGTGACGCACCAGTATCCGCCCACGACGAGGAGACCAAGGGGGATCTTTAGGATCTGTGGGTTCACCGGAATCGTTATCCAGTTTGATGTCCAGGATGCCCACATCCGCTGCGCGCAGCAGGTCGCGAAAAAGCTCAATGCTGTGGTTTTGCACCCCGTCTTCTTCGAAAAGAGATCGCTGTGGATTCTGGCTGAACCAGGACTCTATCCCCCGCGCGAGTAATTGACCGGTGGCGAAGGGGAGAGCGGAAGGCCGGCGACCGGGAATATTGACCCCGTTGAGATTTCGGAACCAACTGTAAAGGGAGCCGAGCTGCTCATGGCGAAGCTGAACCGCAGCAGACAAAAAAAGCGCGTTTGGCCGCGTAATCTGCTCAATCAGTCGATTTTCACCATGCAGGTACTCGCTGAACTTGTACTTCCCCAGTTCACGTTCGAACCAGACCTGCTTTCGCTTTCCAGGCCAGGCGAATAGCCACTCTTCGAGAAACTGCTCATCGTCCGCAACAAATCCGTATTGATAGCGGATACCCGACACCAGCAGCGTAATTTCGAAGAGTGAAGGCTGTGCAGCCTTTTCGCCCCAGGCAAAGGGATCCCTTGGAACACCTCCGTCTGGCGGCCAGGCTCGATGGGAGTGAAGAACCGCACTGCGCATAAATCCCATGGCGGAAAGAACATTGCTTTTCCCACTGGCGTTCGCGCCGTAGAGTGCGGCCGCTGGCAGCAGTGGATCAGAGCAGCCCTGGACGCGGCGGGGACGCGGATCGGCTGAATCATCCTGCCTGCCCGCACGCATGGTTAATGCCTGCTCTTCCCGAATGGAGCGGTGGTTCTCGACACGAAATTCAATGAGCATGGCGGGCTCAGCCTGATAGAAAAGGCAGTTTAACGACAGCCAGCGCAGAAAAAATGCGCAAAATGCGGCATAAGTAAGCTGAGCTTCGACTTTATCAGAACTCACCAGCCCCGTCGCCAGTCACATCCGCACCGTGATTGATGATGAAAACGTTAAGCTCCGCGTGAGAACACTCCACCCCTTATTTGTCCGAATGCCCCTCAACCTTGCTCAAACGTCCCCGAATCACGACGAAGAACAGCGGCACGAACAGCACCCCGAGCATCGTCGCCGCGACCACGCCGCCGAGTACGCCCGTACCGATGGCGTTCTGGCCGCCTGAGCCCGCGCCAGTGCTCAAGGCCAGCGGCAGCACGCCGAAGCCGAAGGCGAGCGAGGTCATGACGATGGGGCGGATACGCATCCGCGCCGCCTCCAGCGCCGCGCTCACTGCATCGCGCCCTTCTTCCTGAAGGGTCTTGGCGAACTCGACGATGAGGATGGCGTTCTTGGCCGAGAGTCCGATGGTGGCGAGCAATCCCACCTGGAAATAGATGTCGCTCGGCAGGCCGCGCCCGAACGCGGCCGTCACGGCCCCCAGCACGCCGATCGGCACCACCAGCATGACCGCAAAGGGGACTGACCAGCTCTCGTAGAGCGCGGCGAGCGCCAGGAACACCACCAGCGCCGAGAGGGCATAGAGCGCGGGAGCCTGGGCACCGGCGGCGCGTTCCTCGAACGACAGACCGGTCCATTCCAGACCGACACCGGGCGGCAGTTTGCCAACCAGCTCTTCGACCGCCGCCATCGCCGCGCCCGTGCTCAGACCGGGGGCGGCCTGACCCAGGATCTCGGCTGAGGGCAGACCGTTGTAGCGCTCCAGACGCGGCGAGCCGAAGCTCCATTCGCCTGTAGCGAAGGCCGAGAAGGGCACCATGTCGTCCTTGTCGTTGCGCACATACCAGGCATTCAGATCCTCCGGCAGCATGCGATAGGGGGCATCGGCCTGGACATAGACCTTCTTCACCCGCCCCGCGTGGACGAAATCGTCGATATAGGCGCTGCCCCAGGCCATCGAGAGCGTGCGGTTGATCTCGGCGAGCGACAGCCCGAAGGCGCCGGCCTTGGTGCGATCAACCTCCACCCGATACTGCGCCTCATCCTCGCGCCCATTGGGCCGCACGGCCATGAAACGCGGATCCTGCATCGCCATCCCCAGGAACTGGCCGCGCGCGGCGGACAGCGCCTCGCGTCCGACGCCGCCCTTGTCCTGCAACTGCACGTCCCAGCCTGAGGCGGTGCCCAGTTCGATGACCGCTGGCGGCGGGAAGGCGAAGACACGCGCATCGCGGATCTGCGAGAAGGCCATCATGGCGCGCCCGGCCACCGCCTTGACCTGGAGATCGGGTCGTTGGCGCTCCGACCAGTCCCTGAGTCTGACGAAGCCGATCGCCATGTTCTGGCCCTGACCGGCAAAGCTGAAGCCCGAGACCGTGATGAGCTCCTTGACCGCTTCCTTTTCATTTTCGAGGAAGTGGCGCTCGACCTGCTTGAGCACCTCCTGCGTGCGCTCAAGGGTCGCGCCCGAGGGCAGGATCGCCTGCATGATGAGAATGCCCTGATCCTCATCAGGCAGGAAGGAGGTCGTCATCCGCTCATGCAGCACCACCAGGGCGCCGACCAGCACCAGATAGACCCCCAGGAACAGCCAGCGCCGATGGGTGATGCCGGCGACGCTCTTGCCGTAGAGATCGACGCTGCGCTCGAAACTGCGATTGAACCAGCCGAAGAAGCCGCGCCGGGGTCCGTGCGGCATTGGCTTGAGCAGCGAGGCGGCCAGGGCCGGGCTCAGGGTGAGCGCCACCACCACCGACAGCAGCATGGCCGAGACGATGGTGATGGAGAACTGACGATAGATGACCCCGGTCGAGCCGCCGAAGAAGGCCATGGGCACGAACACCGCCGAGAGCACCAGGGCGATGCCGATCAGGGCGCTGGTGATCTGATCCATGGATTTGCGCGTCGCCTCCTTGGGCGGCAGACCGTCCTCGTCCATCACCCGCTCGACGTTCTCGACCACCACGATGGCGTCATCGACCAGCAGACCGATGGCCAGCACCATGGCAAAGAGGGTCAGGGTGTTGATGGTGAAGCCGAAGGCGGCGAGCACCCCGAAGGTGCCGAGCAGCACCACCGGCACGGCAATGGTCGGGATCAGGGTGGCGCGGAAGTTCTGGAGAAAGAGATACATCACCAGGAACACCAGGATCACCGCCTCGAAGATGGTCTTGACCACCTCGCCGATGGAGATGCGCACGAAGGGCGTGGTGTCGTAGGGGAAGACCGCCTCCATCCCCGACGGGAAGAAGGCCGAGAGTTCCTCGACCTTGCGCTTGACCGCATCCGCCGTCTCCAGCGCATTGGCGCCGGTGGCGAGCCGGATCGCCATGCCGGCGGCGGGACTGCCGTTGTGACGCGCCATCTTGCCGTAGCTCTCGCTGCCCAGCTCGATACGGGCGACATCGCGCAGATGCACGGTCGAACCGTCGGCCTGAGTGCGCAGCCGGATCTCGCCGAACTCGTCGGGCGTGGTGAGCCGGCCCTGGACATTGACGGTGACGTTGAGCTGCTGACCCGCCGGTGACGGAATGGCGCCCAACTGACCGGCCGAGATCTGGGCGTTCTCGGCCTCGATGGCCGTCACCACGTCGGGCGGGGTCAGACCATACTGGTTGAGCCTGTTGGGATCGAGCCAGATCCGCATGGCGTACTGCGACTCGAAGAGTGTGATCTCGCCGACTCCGGGAACACGGCTGATGGGATCCTTGACCAGACTGGCGGCATAGTCGCCCAGATCGGCATTGTTCAGGCGCCCGTCACGCGAGACGAAGGCCACCACCATGAGGAAATTGCGCACCGACTTGGCGACCTGGATGCCCTGACGCACCACGGCGTCGGGCAGCAGGGCGTTGGCCAGTTGCAGCTTGTTCTGCACCTGCATCTGGGCGATGTCGGGATCGACGCCATTGTTGAAGGTCAGGGTGATGGTCGAGAGACCGTTGGACTCACTGGTCGAGGACATGTAACGCAGACCATCGAGCCCGTTCATCTGCTGCTCGATGACCTGAGTGACCGAGTCCTCGACCGTCTGCGCTGAGGCGCCGGGATAGGTCGCGGTAATGCTGATTGCTGGCGGCGCGATGGCGGGATATTGCGAGATCGGGAGATTGAGGATCGACAGCGTCCCTGCCAGCATGATGACGATGGCGATGACCCAGGCAAAGACGGGGCGATCGATGAAGAAACGGGCCATGGATGAGAAATCCTCGATTCGGGAGTGAGAGGCGGCAGGGGGCGCAATGAGGCGCCAGCAATCACCCGTCGGCTGGCAGAATCGCAGCCTTGACCGCGAAGCCGGGTCGGTCGCTGAGATCCGTGACCCGCACCGGGGCGCCGGGCCGCGCCTTCTGGGTGCCTTCGACGATCACCCGATCACCCGCCTGCAATCCTGAATCGACCAGCCAGTGGTCGCCGATGGCGCGCTCAGTCTCGATCTTGCGTTCCTCGACCTGCCCCCCGGCGTTCACGATCAGGGCCATGGGGTTGCCGCGCCGGTCGTGTTGCACGCCCTGCTGCGGCACCAGGATGGCCCCTTCGCGCACGCCCTCCTCCAGCCGTGCCCGGACGAACATCCCCGGCAGCAGCTCACGATCCGGATTCGGCATGATCGCGCGCAGGGTCACGGTCCCGGTGGCCTGATCCACGGTCACTTCAGACGATTCCAGATGCCCGCTGTGTGCATAGGTACGGCCGTCTTCCAGGATCAGCGTCACCCTGGCGGCAGCGCCCTCGGGACGTTGCAGCCGACCGTCGGCGAGGGCGCGCCGCAGTTGGAGCAGTTGGCTGCTGGACTGGGTCAGGTCGATATAAATGGGATCGAGCTGCTGCACGGTCGCCAGCGCCTCGGCCTGATTGGCCGTGACCAATGCGCCCTGTGTCACCGTCGAGCGCCCGATGCGTCCGGCGATGGGCGAATCGACCCGGGTATAGGCCAGATCGATCCGCGCGCGCTCCAGAGCGGCTTCATCCACCGCCACGCTGGCGATGGCCTCCTTGAGCGCGGCCTGGGTGTCGTCGTTGTCTTCCTGGCTCACCGATTTGGACGCGGCCAGCCGGGCATAGCGATCCGATTTGAGACGCGCCCGGTCCAGGGTGGCCTGCGAACGCGCCAGCGCGGCCCTGGCACTGTCGTAAGCCGCCTGATAGATGGCCCGGTCGATCCGATAGAGTTCCTGGCCGGCGGTGATCTCCCCGCCTTCGGTAAAGAGCCGCTCCTGAATGATCCCGCTGACCCGCGGACGCACCTCGGCGATCCGGTAGGGCACGGTGCGACCGGCAAGCTCGGTGCTCAGGTTGATCGATTGTGCGGACAGGGTGACGACGCCGACTTCCGGGGGCGGCGGCGCAGCGGCCGTGGCGCCTGTGCCTGGCGGTTGTGCCTGATTGCAGCCGGCGAGCAGGGAGAGGATGAGGATGGCGCAGACATCAAGGATGCCTGAGTGGCGGCGGGCGGATCCCATGGATGACCTCGGCGTGGGAAGGCGACGATCTTGAGCGGATCGCCGTTCAGGAGTGGATTAGAATGAACATTCATTCTAGTCTATGGCAGAACTGTAGATGCGCAGGCCGTTCGGGTCAAGGGATGATCGGTGGTATCAGCAGCGGCTTTTTGACTTTTTGAGAACCAGGGCGCAATCGTTTGGCTGCGCGACCACAAGAGGAGCAGACAGAAGCATGCCAGAAACCGAGCCGGACCAGACCCGGACGCAGACCAGACGGCAGCAGATCCTCGATGCCGCCGCCGCTGGCTTCGTTCGTCATGGCTTTCACGGCACCAGTATCGCCACGATTTCAAAGATGGCGGGCATGAGCCCCGGACATATCTATCACTTCTTCGCGAACAAGGAGGCCATCATCGCCGCCCTGGTCGAGCGCAAGCTGGAAGAGTCGCTGGCGCTGATGCGCCATTTCGACGATGCGGAGGATGCGTTTCAATCCATGCTCGACCGGGTCGATCTCGGGGTGAACCAGAAAACCGATCCGGACCACGCGGCGCTGGAGATCGAGATCCTGGCCGAGGCGACGCGCAATCCGCAGGTTGCCGCGATGGTGCAGGCCGCCGATGTCGCGATGCACGAGCAGGTACGGAAGCTGCTTCAGCGGGCGCGTCTGGCCTGTGGTCTGAGCGGCGAGGTCGATCCGGCCGTTACCGAGATCACCAGGGCGCTGTTCGATGGGCTGACGGCGCGCGCAATCACCAACCCTGGCCTGGACAAGGAGGCACTGCTGCCCCTGCTGCGGGTCACGCTGCGTGCGCTGATCACCTGACACGCGCCTTCAGGCGTCGGACTGACCGGCTTCAAGCCGGCTCAGCCGCGATTCCAATCGCTCGATGGTCTCCTGCTGGTGCTTGATCTGCTTCAGGAGATCCGGCAGTCTGGCCAGCGCCGCGTGTTCGCGCAGCGCCTGCTTCACGGGACGCGCCGGGGTGCCGAACATGGCGGCTTGCGGCGGCACATCCTTGACGACTCCGGCCTGACCGCCGATCCGGGCGCCATCGCCCACCTGCACATGATCCGAGATGGCGACCTGACCGGCGACCACCACCCCGTCTCCCAGCGCGGAACTGCCGGCAATACCGGACTGGCTGACCAGGATGGTATGCCGACCGACGGTGACGTTGTGCGCGACCTGAACCAGATTGTCGATCTTGACGCCCTGTCCGATCCGGGTGATGCCGAGCGTGGCGCGATCCACACAGCTATTGCAGCCGATTTCGACATCGTCCCCAATGACCGCGCGCCCGAGCTGAGGCACCTTGCGATGCCCGCTCCCATCCCAGCGAAAACCGAAGCCGTCGCCACCGATGGTCGCGCCCGGATGCAGGATGCAGCGGTCGCCGATCTCGCAGTCGCGCAGGATGCTGACGTTGGGACCGATCAGACAGTCGCTGCCAATCCGCACGCCCGGCCCCAGATAGGTGCCGGGGCCGATGTGCGAGCCACTGCCGACCGTCACACCGGCTGAGATGACCGCACAGGCGCCGATGGCCACATCTGCACCGATGTCGGCCTCCGGGTGAATCGCTGCACTCGGGTGAATGCCTTCGGTCTCAGGCGCGGGGATGAAGAGTGCCGCGATCTCGAAAAAGCGATCACGCGGATCCGCAACCCGCAGCAGGGTCGTGCCCGGAACCTCGGGAAAATCCTCGCCGACCAGGATCAGCGCCGCCTGACTCCGGGCGACCGCCGCCGCCTGTCCTGCCTCTTCAGCGAAACAGAGATCATGCGGCCCGGCCTGCTCCAGGGTGCTCACGCCCAGGATATCGTGATCATCGGTGCTCAGGCCGAAGGCTTGCAGTGCTTCGTGGATCTGCATGGATCGAGACATATCGGAGATTCCAGCAATAAGCCTAAAAAAGCAGTTGAACCGCAAAGGACGCAAAGAACACGAAGGATCTTGAACCGCGCCAGCACACAGGGTCGTCGATGCCGCCAAGATCGACCCAAACCAAAAATATCGCATACCGCACGGGGCGCGGTTTAATCCGATACCCAGTAAAAGGATCGCTCGATGGCGCCGCTGTCGGGGATGGCGACCTGCATGGTCTGGACCTGACCGGCATTGTCGAGGATCAGGTTATAGAGACCGGGCGGCAGGGCGACATAAAACAGCGGGCCTTTGGAGACGGCGGTCAGGAGTGTCGGGCCGGTCGCGTCATCGATCCGCACCTTGACGTCGGACAGATAGGAGCCCGAGCCCTTGACCGCGAACAGCAGCCGCAGATTGTATTGCGACTTGACCTGCGCCAGTTCCTCGCGCTCGGAGAAGCCGATGCCGCCGCTGACATAGGGGATGCCACCTGTCGCCTCCGGCGCACTGGGCGTGGGCTGAGGGATAACGGGCTGGTTGGGAATGCTCGGCGGAGCGGGCGCAGCGACCGTTTCAGCAGGCAGCGCTGGTGGGGTCTGCATCGCTGGTGCCGGGGTCTGGATTGGTGCTGGCATCGCCGTGGGAGTCTGAATCGGCAGCACCGTCCCGGCCGGCAGCATGGATCCGGCAGGCAGGACCGTCCCGGCCGGCAGCACGATGCCGCCCGGCAGAACGGTTTCAGCCGAGAGGACGGTCTCGCTCTCCAGCACCATGCCGGTGGATGCCGGCGCTGGCGCTTCCTGAGGCGCGCTTTGAGGTGCGATGGCCCATTCTGCGCGGGCCGGTTCAACCACCGGCGCCGGGGTCATCTGTGCCAGCGCGGGAGCACCGCTGATCGAGATCGCGCACAGTGGTGCCAGCAAAGAAATTTTGATTCGTTGTGTCATCGCATATTCCCGCATTGAGTAGGGGCGAATTCATTCGCCACGTTGGTTGTGCGGATGTCGGGGCGAATGAATTCGCCCCTACAGGCTCTTGTCACGCTTCCCGTTGCCGTCCCGTCGCCGGTCGAGGCGCGCGACGAACTCGGCGATCAGGCGTGCATAAAGTTGGTCCCCCAGCACCTGATCTTCAATGCCCGCATCCAGACTCGGGTTATCGTTGACCTCAATCACCACCGGGCCGGCGGCGGTCTCCTTGAGATCCACGCCATAGAGCCCGTCGCCGATCAGATCGGCGGCCTTGAGCGCGGTGCGGATGACGGCTGGCGGCACCTGCTCGACCGGCAGGGTCTCGAAACCGCCTTCTTCGTGACCGCCATCGACGCCATGCTTGACGATCTGCCAGTGATCGCGACTCATCAGATACTTGCAGGCGTAGAAGGGTTTGCGTCCCAGGATGCCGATGCGCCAGTCGAAGGGTGTGTAAAGATATTCCTGCGCCAGAATGAGATCCGACTCCTTGAAGAGCTTGCCAGCGATCCGCGTCAGCCCGGCGCGATCCTCGGCCTTGAACACCCCGCGCGAGAAGGAGCCTTCCGGGATCTTGAGCACGATGGGATAGCCGATCTGCTCCTCGGCCTCCATCAGATTCTCTTTGCGCAGCACCAGCGTTTTGGGTCGGGGGATGCGGTGCGCGGCGAGCAGCTCGGCGAGATAGACCTTGTTGGTGCAGCGCATAATGGAGTCGGGGTCGTCGATCACCACCATGCCTTCGCTGTCGGCCTTCTTGGCAAAGCGGAAAGTATGGTGCCCGATGCGCGTGGTCTCGCGGATGAAGAGCGCGTCATATTCGGCCAGCCGGCTGTAGTCCTTGCGCTGGATGAGTTCGACATTGACCCCCAGCGCCTTGCCAGCCTTGATGAAGCGGGCGAGCGCCTTGGGATCGGATGGCGGCATCTCTTCGGACGGATCGTGCAGCACCGCCAGATCGTAGCGCGAGGCGAGCCGTGCGCGCGGCTGACGCCAGCGTTGCGACAGATAGCCTTCGAGGGCGGAGAAAAGCGAAGCCTCGCCCTCAGCCGTCACCGCCGTCAGCGGCAGCGCCTTGATGGCGCCGATGCGCCAGGTGCCGTGCAGTCTGAATTCGACCTTGAGGATGGGACAGCGGAAGGTCTCGAAGATGAGCCGCGCCAGCGGTTGCAGTTCCTTGAGATTGCACTGACCGAAGCAGATGGTCAGCTCGTAGGCGGTCGGCGTCAGGGCGGAGGTCTTGCGCCGCGCCAGCAGACGCTGCACCAGACCGTCGAGTTCCTCGGTCTCCAGGCTGTAAAGCTCGCGGCTGGAGAGTTCCTGGATGGTGCGCACCGACGGGATGACCTTGTGCCCGCGTGCTTCCGCCAGCAGCGAACAGTAATAGCCCACCGAAAGATAGCGGTAGCTGCGGCACAGGTTGATGACGCGCAGATCGCGTTTCAGCGCCAGCTCGCCGCCGGCCAGATAATCGCGCGCGGTGACCACCGGCAGATGCGGAAAACCGGGCTTCCAGTCGCCCTGCTGTTCGACCAGCAACAGATGCTCGGCCATTCAAACCGCGTCCGGCACGATCAGTGTCGTGTGAGAGAGTGTTTCCAAAATACGCTTGTCTTCCATCAGAATATGATTGAGCAGCCAGGTTCGCAGATAGTCGAGCATTTCCATTCCGGCAATAAAGGGGTTGTGTGCGAGTTCGGCGCGCCATTCGCGCAGTTCGGTCTCGAAGGAGCGGTGCTCAATACGATGCCGTTCCAGCCCGGCAGACTGGTGCGCGGCCATCAGGCGTTCCTCCGCCTGGAAATGAATGCGCGCGTACTGCTCAAGCGCAAAGAGCGCGCTGGCGATCTGAGCCGTTCCGGCATTGTCGTTGATGATGTCGTAAATCCGGTTGATCCAGCCGAGCAGATAACGATGATGTTCGTCGATCACCGTGATGCCGATCGAATACTCCGGTCGCCAGGGCAGCCAGACATCGCCGTCCGCCTCGCTGCGCGTCATCAGCAGGATTTCCCGAGGGTCGATGACATCGTCACGGTAGCGGGCCTTGATCGCCACCAGCTCCGGCAGCCGCTCACGAAACGCCGCCACGATCTCGGCATCGAAGTCCGTACCGCCGCCTGCCTCGATCAGTGCCACGGCCTTCTCGACCGGCCAGGGTCTTTTATAGGGACGCTCCATGGTCAGCGCATCGAACACATCGGCAACCGCACAGATCCGCCCCGACAGCGGAATCGCCACGCCCGCCAATCCTTGAGGATAACCCTGACCATTCCACTTTTCATGATGCGTCAGGGCGATTTCGCGCGCCAGACGAATCAGCGGATCGTCGCCCCCTTCCAGGATGAGCCCGCCCAGCGTGGTGTGGGTTTTCATGATCGTGAATTCATCGTCGGTCAGCTTGCCGGGCTTTTTGAGGATGGCGTCATCGATCCCGATCTTGCCCACATCATGCATGGGTGCTGCGAGCTCCAGGAGTTCGCAGAAGGTCTCGTCACAACCGAGCGCCTGCGCCAGCACACGGGCATAGCGACTCATGCGCAGCACATGAAAGCCGGTCTCGGTGTCGCGAAACTCAGCGGCGACGCCCAGCCGACGGATCGCCTCGTTGCGCGCCATCTGGGTTTCGACCTGACTGACCCGCAGCGTTTCCTCTGCCAGACGGCGACGGATGAGGCTGGCCAGGGTATAGGCGACATCGGCCATGAACGCCATCTCATCGGCGCCGGGTTCACGACCGAGCGGCGCCCGCAGAGCCAGAACGCCATAAACCTGTTCGCCCTCCATCAAGGGCAGGTGATAACAGCCGGTCTCGTCGCTTCGGGTCGAGCACCGGTCTTCGAGTGCGCGCTGGGATGGACAGAAAAGCGCACGCCGCTGCACCAGAACCTGTCCGCAGGCGCCGACGCCCGATCCGGGCCGGACCCGGACGCACTGACAGCATTGCACATCCTCCATCCCCCGCTGGGCCACCAGAATGGGCTCCTGACGACGATTGACGAGAAACAGCATCCCGCAGCGTTCGATGGCAAACCACGGAATGGCGGCAAGAATGTCCAGAATCTCGTTGAGATACTGGGGCAGCGTCAGTTCGCGCAAGGCCGTGCGTGAAATCGCCAGCAGCGCCTGCTGACGATCCCAGAGGCGCCGACGCTCGAACTCGCTGACATCCAGCTCGCGACGGGCCTTATGAAGCGGCTCGGCCAGTGCGAGTTGCGCCCGCACCCGTGCCAGCAGCAGCGGGGGATGAATCGGCTTCGCCACATAGTCCGCCGCACCTGCTGCAAACCCCCGCGCCTCGTCCTCGGGATGCGTGCGCGCGGTCAGAAAAATGATCGGGATGTCGCGCGTCTGCGGCTCAGCCTTGAGTCGTTCGCAGACCTGATACCCGTCGAGATCGGGCATCATCACATCCAGCAGGATCAGATCGGGAAGCGGTGCAACCAGCACCAGTTTCAGCGCTTCCTCGCCGCTCGTGGCGGCCTGGATCCGATAGTGCCGCTTGAGCAGCCCGGACAGAACCCTGAGATTTTCGACCTGATCATCGACGATCAGTAGCGCTTGCTGATTCGATCCGGTCATGGTCAGGCTCCCGTGTCAGCGAGAAGTGCGTCAAGGATCGTAACGGCTGAGGCAAAACGGTAATGTTCGAGATGATCCGTCAGCGTGACGAGGACGCCCGCCAACAGACCGGCAGTCAGGCGCTGCCGGTGTTCGAGCAGCAGATCTTCGGCGGTGGGATCGTGGCTGAGGGCGCGGGCGCGCAGTTCGCTCAAGAGCGCCCGGAGACCGGCATCGACAACCGGCGCAATCGACAGCGGCACAGGCTGTGCGTTGTCATTCAGCACCAGCATCTCCGGCGCGGCGGACGCCGGCAGATCCCCCGCTGCGGCCAGATCGAACCAGGCATCGAAATAAAAGGTGCTGCCCTGACCCGGTTGACTGTCGATGCCGATCTGACCGCCCATCATTTCGACCAGTCGCGCGCAGATCGACAGTCCCAGTCCGGTCCCGCCGTAGCGGCGCGAGATCGAACTGTCGGCCTGGGTGAACCGCTGAAACAGGTGTCTGCTCTGTTCAGAACTCAGCCCGATGCCTGTATCACGCACGCGAAACTCCAGATGTGCTCGTCCCTCCTCCCTGCTGGACAGCCAGCGCAGGGCGATCTCAATCTCGCCCTGTGCGGTGAACTTGACGGCGTTGGTACCCAGATTCATGAGGATCTGTCCCAGACGCAACGGATCGCCGATCAGTGCGCGTGGCGCCTCGGGCGCGAGCGCAAGCCGCAGAACCAATCCTTTGGTTTCGGCTGCGTGCCCGATCACCGCGACGACATGGGCGACGACCGCCTGCAAATCGAAAGGGGTCGTCTCCAGGGGCAGACACCCGGCCTCGATCTTGGAAAAATCCAGAATATCGTTGAGCAGATCCAATAAAGACTGAGAGGCCGTCCGGGCATTCTCCAGATAACCGCGCTGCCGGTCGCTAAGATCCGTTTCCAGGCACAGATAGAGCATGCCCAGGATGGCATTCATCGGCGTGCGGATCTCGTGGCTCATATTGGCGAGAAAGTCGCTCTTGGCGCGATTGGCCTGTTCCGCTGCGTCTTTCGCCTGCGCCAGCGCCTCCAGCATCTTCTCGCGTTCCGTGATGTCGCGAAACGACCAGAGACGGGCCAGACAATTATCGAGTGACATGGGCCGAGTGTAACGCTCGACAATGGAGCCATCCTTGAAATGCAGCAGATCACGCTGTTCCCGATCAGTTGCGTAGACCTGCTCGACACCGCGGATAAAGACGTCTGGCTCAGACAGTTGATCGAGAACGTAGGCGAGCAGCTGCTTGTCCTGCCGGAGATGGATCAGTTTATCCGGAATGCGCCAGAGTGCCTGGAAGCGGCGATTGGTCGTCAGAATGCTGCCATCCGCGTTCACCACCAGAATGCCATCGTCGGTTGCATCCAGCGTGGTGCGCAACAGGGTTTCGCTGTGGGTCAGGATCTGCTCGGCATGCTGACGTCTCCTGATTTCCCGTGTCAGTCTCCGATTCCAATAGAGGATGATTGCCAGGATCAATGCGGTCAGCCCCAGCAGTTGCCACAGCAGGATGTAATCCACCTGCGCCAGCAATGGAGCCTGCATCCAGCGACTTTGAATACGGTCACGCTCGCTGGCGGGAATGGCGGCGATGGCCCGCTCCAGAATGCGGACCAGTTGCGGCCAATCGTGGCGGATCGCCATGCCGAACGCCATGTCGTAGGGCGTGGTGCCGGCCATGCGGATCTGCGTCAGCCCGCTGCGACCAATCGCCTGACTGGTGGTCACCAGGCTATCGACGAAGGCATCAACCTCGCGCGCGGCTACCGCGCGCAAGGCTGTCGGCGTGTCGGGAAAGGACCGCAGCACGACCCGGGGATGGTCCTGGCGCAGCCAGGTCTCGATGGCATGACCGGAGACCACCGCCACCCGCCTGCCGGCCAGCGCCTCCAGATGACTGAAGAAGGGGGCATCCACGCGGGCGAAGATCGTCACCGGAAAGCTGAGATAGGGCGTGGTCAGACGCAAACGCCGTGATCGTTCCGGGGCTTGGGCGATATTCGGCAGCAGATCGATCTCGCCGCGCTCCAACCATTGCAGCCCGTCTGACCAGTTGGGCAGTGTCACCGGCGCGAAGCGCACGCCGATCAGCGCCGCGATACGTTCCAGATAGTCCGGCCCGATCCCGTTCGGCTGCCCATCCCGACCAAGGGATTGAATGGGCGCCCAATCCGGACTCAGGCCATAGCGGATGACCGGATGCGCGGCGAGCCAGACGCGCTCATCGGGTGTCAAGACCATACCGGACGCCGACGGCTCAGAGGATTCGGGCGCCTGCCGCACCGCCGTCTCCTGTTCGCCCGGCGGAACCGCAATGGGCAATGAAACGGCGGACTCGAACACAAATCCCTGTAACTGTGACGCATCGCCGGGCTGACCGGATTCCAGCAGGGCACTGGCGGCCATTTGCAGACGCGCGACGGAAACGGCGCCGACCGGATGGGAGCCCGGCAACATCAGTTGTCGCGTTTTATCCGCCTCATAACGAAGCGCCTCGCGGCTCTTGGGCTGGGAATAGCGGTTTAAAATCAGTTCGACCATGTCATCCGGGTGCTTCAGGGCATAACGCCAGCCGGCATTGCTCGCTTCGACAAAGGCGCGGGTGCGTTCCGGATACGCGGCGGACTCGCTCTCCGAGGTAAAGAGATAATCGTCGCCCAGGCCCGGCAGATAGGCGCTCAACTCAATGATCTGAAAAGGAACGCCCTTCTGTTCCAGTTCAGACGGCTGATTGCTCAGAAAGGCCGTCATGGCATCCACTTCGCCACGGATGAAGGGTCCGGTATCGAAGCTGTGGGGCACGAGGGTCAGGTTGTCGCCAGCGACCAGCCCGACCTCGCGCAGGGCGATACGCAGCAGGGGCGATTGCAGATCGGAGTCGGCGGCCATCAGACACCGCCCCCTGAGGTCGTTCAGATTCCGTATGCCCGGCTGACCGAGCAGCACCAGCGGCGGCTTCTTGAAGTAATTGGCCAGGAGGACGACGGGCTGACCCGCGAGCCGCCAGCCGATGAGGCTGCCGTTGGCGAGACCATAGTTCGCGCGTCCGGACAAGACCTCTTCACGCACATCAAGATCCGATTCGTACTCGCGCAGCTCGACCGCCAGCCCCCGGTCCCGGTAAAACCCCTGTTCGATGGCGGCATAAAAACCGGCGAACTCGAACTGATGCTTCCAGGGCAGTTGCAGCGAAACGCGCTCAAGGTCAGGTGCCGCCGCTTCCCGCGTGGCCGGCCCGGCAAGCGTGTCGCCCGGACGGAACAGAAGCAGTCCGCACCAGAACAGACACGCCAGTCGCCATGCCGCCGGGCACTGCGTTCGGTTGTGGGCTGCTCGCAGTCTGTCCGGTTCGCGCACCATGATTTCAGCCGCGCGGGAGATGAAGCCGGAGACAGATTGAATCCGCTGCGTCCGAAAGTTGAACGCGGGCCGGCCCTGAAGTCGGGCAGCAGGCGCTCAATGCTCCATCCCTTCGTGTTTGGATCGTGATATCAGCACCACCGCCTGCAACCCAACCCGCCCATAGCGGGCCATGCGGGTGAATTCGTCGCGCTGGATCGGCATGTCGAGCGAATCCAGCCGGGTTTCGCCGTTGGCATAGTCGATATATGGATCGTGGACATAGACGAAATGCTCGTCGAAACCGGTGATCACGACCCAGTGCGGGAATTTTTCCTGATAGATGCGATAGGAGCTGATGAGCACCAGCGGCACGGCCCCGGTATCCCAGCACCGCTGGATACCATCGACGCTCAGGGTTTCGTAACGGATTGGGATGCCAAGCTGGCCGGCCTCGGCAAGCATGTCCTCATGGACCAGACGCATCACCTCTTTTTTCTCCGGGCTGCGCACCGAGGCGACCAGCAGCACGCCGGTATCGCTGACGAAGACCTCGACCGCAAAGCCACGCCGGTGCGCCGCCAGCGCCAGTCCGAGCGGGCCGCAGCCGCCATGACCGGAGGTCATGAAAATGGTGGTCGATTCACGCCAGATACGCAGTTCCAGAGTACGCGAGAGTTCCAGCTCGGGACGCAGCGACTGCATCGCCATCATCAGCGAAGAGGGACCGCAGGTGAAATCCAGGGTCTGTTCGTAGAAGGGCACCCGCTTCAGCTCGGGCTTGAGACCGGGCGAGAGTGTTTTTTCGTAGCGCAGCGCCTCCATGTGGTCTTCGTAGTAATCGGAGAGCACACCGAAGCGCCGGTAGCCGGCCTGCTCGAAGAGGGTCTGCGAGGCCAGGTTGTCGCGCCGGATCTCCAGACGCAGATAGGCCCGCTCCTGCTCCCAGGCGGCGTCCTCCGCCGCTTTCACCAGGGTCTGTCCCAGCCCCTGACCACGCGCCTGAGCGGTCACGGCAATCGAATAGAGCCGGGCAACCGAGGTGGCGCGGCTGAAGAGCACCAGCACATAGCCGAGCAGGTCGCCGTCGCGTTCAGCCACCAGGGTGCTGGCGCGTCCACGGGTCAGCAGATAACGGAACTGACGCCGGCTGATGCGGTCGCTGTCGAAGCAGACGTTCTCCAGCCGCAGCAGGGCGCCGAGATCGCTCAGGATGGCGGGTCGGATACGGGGGGATTCGTTGACCACGGGGTTGAGGCTGGCGAGGATGGATCCGGCGGGATAAGCTGCATCAATCTAAACCGCGCCCAGTGCGATATGCAATGTTTTTGGACGAGACGGATATGAGCGCTGAATCACTGAAAGACGCCATCCGGCGCGAGCTGCCTGACATTCTGCGCAGCGACCCGGAATTCAGAGCCTATATCCTGGATCTGGCGCGCGGTCAGTTTGCGGACAAAGCCGAGACCCAGGATCGGTTCTACGAACTCCTGGGCGAGCTGCGCCGCGAACGCGAGAAACGTACTCAGGAATGGCAGGAATACAAGGAAGAACAGCGGTTGCTGCGCGAAGAGCAGAACCGCAAATGGGCGGAGGAAAAGGAGGAACAGGCGCGTAAGTGGGAGGAAAATAACAGTAAATGGGAGGAAAACAACCTCCGCTGGAAAGAATACAAGGAAGAGCAGGCACGTAACTGGGAGGAAAACAACCGTCGCTGGCTTGAGGCAAAGCAGGAGCAGCAGGAGTATCGAGCCGAGACACGCGAGGAATTCAGGCGGGTCCATGAGGAAATCATGGCGCAGGCCAAAAAGTTTGATCGCTCCATCGGCGCCCTGGGCGCACGCTGGGGGATGCGCTCGGAAAAGGCGTTCCGCGATGCGCTGGCGGGGATTCTGGAGGAAAGCTTCGGCGTCCAGGTCATCAACGTCAACGAATTCGACGATGAGGGCGAGGTCTTCGGGCGGCCCGATCAGATCGAGCTGGATGTCATCATCAAGAACGGCCTGCTGTTGATCTGCGAACTCAAATCCTCAATCGACAAGGCCGGAATGTACAGCTTCGAGCGCAAGGCCCGTTTCTATGAGCGGCGGCATGGACGGCAGGCCAACCGGCTGATCGTGATCTCGCCAATGATCGATGCCCGCGCCGAGAAGGTCGCCAGACAGTTGGGGATCGAGACCTTTGGCGATTCGACCGATGTGAAGAGTCTGTGAGGACAGCCGCGACCATGATCAGTCAGACCCCATCGCTCAGACAGATGCTCGCCGACCTGATCGGCACCCTGTCGGTCAGCAGCGTCACACCCGCCTTCGATCACAGTAACCGTCCGCTCATTGATCTGCTCGCCGGCTGGCTGGAAAGCGCCGGCTTCCGGGTCGAGATCCTGCCGGTTCCCGGTCATGCAGGGAAGTTCAACCTGCTGGGGACGCTCGGCAGCGGCCCCGGCGGTCTGGTGCTGTCGGGCCATACTGATACCGTCCCCTTTGACGCGCCACTCTGGAACCATGATCCGCTACGGCTGACCGAGGCCGACGGGCGCTATTACGGGCTCGGCATCGCGGACATGAAGTCATTCTTTGCGCTCGCGCTGGAAGCGGCGCGAGCCTTCGAGGCGCGTGACTTCGACCGCCCGCTCATGATTCTCGCCACCGCCGACGAGGAATCGGCGATGTATGGCGCCCGCGCACTGGTCGCCGCCGGGCGTCCGCTCGGGCGCCATGCGGTGATCGGCGAACCCACCGGATTGCGCCCGGTGCGGCTGCATAAGGGCGTGATGGGTGAGTCAGTGAGATTGATCGGACGCAGCGGTCATGCCAGCGACCCCAGCCTGGGCAACAATGCGCTGGAAGGCATGCACGAGGTCATGACCGCACTCCTGGCCTGGCGCGACGACTTGCAGCGCACGCACCGCCACCCCGCCTTCAGGATCCCCTATCCGACCCTCAATCTGGGCCACATCCACGGCGGCGACAACCCCAACCGCATCTGCGGCGACTGCGAGCTGCATCTGGATCTGCGCGTCCTGCCCGGACTCGATCCCGCCGATCTGCGCGCCGAGCTGTCGCAGCGGGTCGCCGAGGTCGGCGCACGGCGCGGTCTGCAATGGTCGGTCAGCCCGCTCTTCGAGTCGATTCCGCCAGCAGAAACCCCCGCCGATGCCGAGATCGTGCGCGCCTGCGAGACCCTGACCGGGCATCAGGCCGAGGCGGTCAACTTCGGCACCGAGGCGCCCTTTCTGAATCAGCTCGGCATGGACACGGTCATCCTGGGTCCGGGCGACATCGCCCAGGCCCATCAGCCGGACGAGTTCCTCGCCCTTGATCGCATCCCGCCAACGCTGGATCTGCTGCGGGCGCTGATCCGGCAGTTCTGTCTGCCTTCTTAAACCGCGCCGACTCCGACAATCCTTGAGTCTGCCGGGGCCGATCCGATCCAAAAACATCGCATACCGCGCTGGGCGCGGTTTAAACGGAGCCAGTCCATGCCGCTTCCCACATTCCTCGACGGTCGGCGCGGCGAATATCTCGTCGTGCTGCAATTCGTCTTTTTCTTCGCCTTCATCTTCACGCCAGCCTGGAACCCGCTGGCGACGGATGATCTGCTCGCCACACTGGCGCTGCCACGCTGGATCGCGCTCGCCGGACTCGGCGTCATCGCGCTCCTGTTCGGGGTGCTGGGCTCCTTCCATATCCGCGACTATCTCACCCCCCTGCCCTACCCGGTCGATCACAGCCAACTGGTCCGGCACGGCGTCTATGCCTGGGTGCGCCATCCGCTCTACAGTAGCCAGCTCCTTGCCGCACTCGGCTGGACGCTCTTCACCCTGAGCCTGAGCCATCTGCTCATCCTCGTACTCGGTTTCTTCTTTTTCGACTACAAGGCACGCCGGGAGGAAATCTGGCTGACCGAGCGTCACCCGGAATACGCCGACTATCAGCGGCAGGTACGCAAGTTCTTCCCCTGGATCTATTGAACTAAACCGCGTCCAGAGCGATAGGCGTCATTTTCAGTTTGTATTCGGCTTTGGAGAGGCCACCGACCTCAGTGGGGACGCGGTTTAAATTTTATATTTTTTAATACTTTAAACCGCGCCCGCGCGAACGGGCGTCGATTCTGCCAAGGCCGGCTCAATCCTCAAATATCACATAAACGCTGCCGCCCGCGCTGGATGGCTGCGCGCACCTGAGCCGGCGCGGTGCCGCCGATGTGATCCCGCGCGGCGACCGACCCTTCCAGCGTCAGCACGGCAAAGACATCCGCATCGATGGCCGGCGAGAACTGGCGCAGTTCATCCAGCGTCAGCTCGGACAGATCGCGCCCTTCACGCACGCCGAGCGCGACCGCCTTGCCGACGATCTCATGGGCGTCGCGGAACGGGATGCCCCGGCGCACCAGATAATCGGCCAGATCGGTGGCAGTGCTGAAACCCTGTCTGGCCGACGCGCGCATGCGTTCGTGGCGACAGGTGACATGACCCATCATGTCGGCATAGACCTTGAGCGAGCCCTTGAGGTTATCGACGGTGTCAAAGAGCGGCTCCTTGTCTTCCTGATTGTCCTTGTTGTAGGCCAGTGGCTGCGATTTCATCAGGGTCAGAAGACCCATCAGATGACCGAAGATGCGCCCGCTCTTGCCGCGCACCAGCTCGGGCACGTCCGGGTTTTTCTTCTGCGGCATGATGGATGAGCCGGTGCAGAAGCTGTCGGAGAGATCGATGAAGCCGAACTGCGCGGATGACCAGAGGATGAGTTCCTCCGAGAAGCGCGACAGATGCATCATGAGGATGGCGGCGGCCGCCGTGAATTCGATGGCGAAGTCGCGATCCGAGACGGCATCCAGCGAGTTCTCGGCCGGGCGGTCGAAGCCGAGCAGTTCGGCGGTGTAATGGCGGTCGATGGGATAGGTCGTCCCGGCCAGCGCGGCAGCGCCGAGCGGCAGAACATTCATCCGGCGACGACAGTCGGCCAGCCGGTCGCGGTCGCGCTCCAGCATCTCGAACCAGGCCAGCATGTGATGGCCGAAGGTGATGGGCTGGGCGACCTGCAAGTGCGTAAAGCCGGGCAGGATGGTGTCGGCCTCGCGCTCGGCCAGATCGAGGAGCGCCCGTTGCAGCCGCAGGATTTCGGCACGAATGGCATCGATCTCGTCGCGCAGCCAGAGTCGCACGTCGGTCGCCACCTGATCGTTGCGCGAGCGTCCGGTGTGGAGCTTTTTGCCGGCGTCGCCGATGTCCGCCGTGAGTGCGGTCTCGATGTTCATGTGGACATCTTCGAGCGGGATCGACCAGTTGAACTCACCGGCGTCGATGCGCGCACGCACCGTCTCAAGACCCGCGACGATGGCGTCGCGTTCGGCATCGGTCAGGATGCCCTGACGGGCGAGCATGGTGGCATGGGCGATGGAGCCCTGGATGTCGTAGCGATAGAGCCGCCGGTCGAAATCGACCGAGGCCGTGAAGGCCTCGACAAAGGCGTCGGTCGGGGCGTTGAAGCGTCCGGCCCAGGGTTTGGCGGATGGATTGGTGTCTGACATCGGCGGTGTCCGGCAAGAGGCAAAGGGTGCGATTCTACACGCTGACCGGCGCCGGGTGCGGGATGCGCGCGACCCGCGAAACGCCCTGCCCTGTCACGTCTTGCGCTATTCTTGGGATGAGTTCAAATCCTGGATGGACAACACTGATGACAACCGACGAGCAACCGACTCTGCGTACCGAGCATCAGCTTGCGAATGGCTCAAACCAGCCCGCATCAGACGACTGGCAAATGCCGATGCACGGCATGAACAACCGCCCGCCCCAATCGATTCGCACCCGAACGCGCCGCCAGATCCCGACCGACCCCTATCCGGGCCGCCGTCGGCAGGTCAGCGCGACCTATCGCGGCGAGATTCGCGCCGTGCCACTCCGCGATGTCATCTATCTGCTGGCGGATCAGAAATATGTGACCGTCCGCCATCCTGGCGGCGAGTTGCTGGCGGACGAATCGCTGCGCTTCTTCGAGCGGACCTTTGCCGATCTCTTCCTGCGCATTCATCGCAACGCCCTGGTGGCGCGCGACCGTCTGCTGGGTCTGGAAACGACCGAAGGAGGTGTGGTGCTGGCGCAACTGCGCGACTGTGACACACGGCTGCCGATCAGCCGCCGGCACCTGGCGCGGATCCGCCGCTGGCTGGACGATGGCGACCTCTGAAGCCGCCATGCCCCGGCCACCTCAGGCCACCTGCAGATCCTCGCCTTCCAGCCTGCGGATCAGCGGATACAGATGCTCGGTTTCACGCTGGATCCGATCCATGACCAGACCGAACATCTGTTCGGTCTCCTGAACGAAAGCGTCATGATTGCCGATGGTCAGGGCATGACGCTGCGGCGAGCACCATTCTTTGACATAGGCCGCAAAAATGCGCTTGATCTCGGTCGAACCGGAGAGAAACCGGTCAGCCGTGTTCCTGACCAACTGATCCGGATGCGAAATCAGCCTGCCGCAGAGCTCCCGATCAACCAGTTCCATGTGCTCCCTGATCAGATGCGTCAGGTCGAAAAAAACATTGCAGGCGACATCGGTATCGCACATGGGTCGCTCGCGAACCAGATAGAGAAAGACGTTCGACAGCTCGGTGATCTTGTGATTCTGTGCGTGTAATTGCGCGAAAGCGACCATGGCAAGAAGTCCTCCAGCCGAGAGCAAGCCAAATTGATTTTTTGGATTTCTGGATTACCGATGCGGTTCCGCCAGTCAATCCGGAATCCACGCAGAATTCTGATCTAATACAGGCCGTTTCAACTGTCACGGCTTTCGTTAAGCTTGGCGGTCTTTGCAGTCTACGCGAAACCCGAGGTGAAAGTTAAGCGGCTTGCCGTCACGATTTTGCGGCATCGTCCGCGCCGGCCTGAATGGAGCGAATCAGACGCAGCGTGTGCAACGCGGCATCGAAGTCGAAGCCAGTCGTCTGACTGTGCAGTAAAGCGAATCGCTCGCCCATGGCACGGCTCAGAATGGGCGCGGTCTCTCGCATGAGTTTAACCGCCTGCGTATTGGCCTCGGCGAGCAATTGCTCAAGTCGATCCAGGATGTCGTCTGGCGCGGGCGGATCCTCGCCGAATGAAGCCGCCGTCCGGGACCGACTGAGACGGTCGTCCAACGCCTCCGCCAACTGGCGCTGCGCCTCCCCGACCAAAGAGGCCAGATGCTCGATCTCGGTCGCTGGCTGTTCTGCCAGAATGGCGGCCGCCAACGCGGCTGCCGTGTGCCGGATCCGGGTCGCACCCAGGGTGGCTGCCACGCCCTTGAGCGAATGGGCCAAACGGTGCGCCTCCTGGCGATCATCGGCGGCGAGACGGGCGCGCAGATCGGGGATATCGGCGCGATGATCGTCGATGAACCGCTTGAGCAGACGCCCATAGCAATCCACCTTGCCGCCCACGCACTTGAGTCCGAAGGCAATATCCAATCCGGGCACGTCGTTCAGCGGGTCATGCGTCGCCGTGATCAGCCCGGTCACGACCGGCATGCGCGCCACAGATTCCGGGACAGCGGGGCCGGTATGCGAAAGCCAGTGCAGCAGGACGTCATACAATGCCTTGGGATCAACCGGCTTGGCGATATGATCGTTCATGCCGGCATTGAGGCAGCGCCGGCGGTCTTCGTCGAAAACATTGGCAGTCATGGCGAGGATGGGGAGATCGCCCTGGCCCGGAATCTGTCGGAGCAAACGGGTCGCCTCCAAGCCGTCCAGTTCGGGCATCTGGATGTCCATCAACACCAGTCGATAGGCACCGCGTCCGGCCAGCTCGACCGCCCGCCTTCCATTCTCGGCCAGATCCGCCGCCAGACCGACCTGAGCGAGCAATTCCAGAATCACTTCCTGATTGATCGGGTTGTCCTCGGCGACGAGCACGCGGCAACCCCGATAATCGCGCGCCAGCATCGCCTGGGAATCGGATCCGGACGGCTCATCCCGGTGCAGCAACAGCGGGTTTGAATGCTTGCCCAGCTGCACCGTGAACCAGAAACGGCTGCCCGCATCGGGCGTGCTTTCGACGCCCGCCTCGCCGCCCATTAATTCGGCGATATGACGGGTGATGGTCAGACCCAGGCCGGTTCCGCCATAACGACGGGTGGTCGAGTTGTCGGCCTGTTCAAAGACATTGAAGAGCCGGGCCTGATGCTCGTCCGCAATGCCGATGCCGGTATCCATGACCTCAAAGCGAACCAACAGGGTCTCGGCGGTTTCCTCGACCAGACCGGCGCTCAAGCGAATCCTGCCTTGATCGGTGAATTTGACCGCGTTGCTCAGATAATTGAGCAGCGCCTGGCGTAAACGGGTGACGTCGCCATGCAGGACCGGGGGAAGCTGGCCGGCATCGATTTCGAAAATGAGCCCCTTGGACTGCACATGCTCAGCGATCAGGGCGCGAACCTGCTCGAACAATGTCTGCGGCGCAAAAGCGACGGCATCCAGCGTCAGTCTGCCGGCCTCGATCTTGGAGATGTCCAGAATATCGTTGATCACCGCCAGCAGATGATCGGCGGCGGTGTGAATCTTTTGCAGCCGGTCGCGCTGCGCGGGGTCGTCAATCTCGCGATTCAGCAGATAAGTAAAGCCCAGAATTGCATTCATGGGGGTGCGGATCTCGTGGCTCATGTTGGCGAGAAAGGCGCTCTTGACCCGATTCGCGCGTTCCGCTTCCTCTTTCGCCAGCGCCAGTTCGGCAGTGCGACGCTCCACCAGCTGATCGAGATGATGCCGGTGCTGTTCCAGCTCGCGTTCCGTCCGTTTGCGCTCGGTGATGTCCGCAAAGATGACAGCGAAACAGCCCGGCAGGGGACGATAGGCATAGATGCTGAAATGGCGGTCGATGGTGGCGACATATTGCTCGAAGCGCGCCGGCTCGCCAGTCAAGGCGACCGCACCATAACGCGCGATCCAGATGTCATCGATCAGCGGCGTGGCCTCGCGCGCGGTATATCCGATCAGATCCTCGCGCCGCTGCCGGGTGAGCTGCTCGAAGGCTGGATTGATATCCAGAAAGCGATAGTCGATCGGACGCCCCTCGATGTCGCAGATGATTTCATGCAGCGCAAAGCCTTCCTGCATGGCGGTGAAGAGGCTGCGGAAACGTGCCTCGCTCTGACCGAGCTGTTCGCTCGCCTGGGCGCGCTGGATCGCCAGCGCGCACAATCCAGACATTTGCAAGGCGAGATTCTGGTATTGCTGGCGATACAGATCCAGCGCGAAGCCGTCGAGCCGGAACACACCGAGCGTCTCGCGCTGGTGCTGGAGACGCAGCAGAAAACCGGTGCGCGAAGCCGTCTCCAGGGTCGCGGCATGGCCCTGGCCGAAAGCGACCGTCTCAGCCAGCGCCTCAGCAGTCGGCAGCGGCTGCCCAATGGGACCGCTCAACCCGCCTTCCCGACAGGGCAGATACAGGAGACTGGCCGGGGCGAAGAGCGCGGTGAAGATGTCGAGCATCTGTGCGATGACCTCACGCTCGCCGCGCGCACTGGAAAGCTGGCCCAGAAGATCCATGGCCATGGCGGTCTCGGCGACCTGCCTCTGAGCGGCGGCGACCCGGGCCGCTGCCACTCGGTGTTCGGTGCGACGCTGTGCCCGTAGCGCAATCCGCTCCAGATTCAGCCGCAGATAACCCAGCCCGACGAAACGGCGCGCACTGGGGCGGTCGAGATGGCGCGCCAGCGCGGTCAGGCGCGCCGGGGTGGCCGGGTCGCGCCCGGTATCCAGCAGCAGGATGCGCTGGACACTCTCGCCGAACAGCTCGCGGGCCAGCCCGGGATCGCTCAGTCCGAGCTGTTTCAGATGTCCGCGCCAGCCAGCGAGCCAGCCTGGCGTGCAGAGATAGGCGCCCCGACGGAGCTGCTCATCGACCCAATCGCGATCAGCCAGCAAATGGAAGCATTGCGGGAGCCAATGGATATCGAGCGACCGCCCGCATGCCTGCTGGCGCGCCGTCTCGTCATCGAATTGCCGGCACAGTGGCGCCAGACAGCAACCGCCGATCCAGACCTGGGGTTGGTCGGCAGGAATGGCGGCGATGGCGCGGCTGATTTCGCTCGCGGCAATCGGCGGTGCCCCGCAACGCGCCGGAAAAGGATGCAGCCGCAGATGCGCCAGTTCCACCTCGCCATCCAGCGCGGCGCGGGCCTCATCCAGAAAGCGCAGACAAACGAAGAGATGGACCGGCGTTTCGGGCTCGGTGCCGGACGGCCATACAGGATTGGCGGACGGACTGGACAAGGATTCGGTTCGTCAGGCAAACGCCATCATGCAGTTTGACACCAGTCCAGCGGGTAGCGTCCCCAGCGTTCAACCGCGTCCGCAATGGCGAGCAGTACGGTATCCGGCACCTGCCACGGGATCTCACCATGATTGTCGGACAGCACGAAGCCGCCGCCCGAACCGGCGGCGGCAATGGCTGCCTTGACCGCCGCCTCGGCCTGCGCCGGGGTCCAGCGGCGCATGGCGATGCCGTTGAGATTGCCGAGCAGCGAGATTTTGCCGCGACAGGCCGCTTTCAGCGTGCCCAGATCCTCGTGACTGCTGACGCCGACCGCTGCCGCGCCGGTCGCTGCGAGGTCATCGACGATGGGCAGCACGCGACCCGATGCAAAATGCATCGCCGCCGGCGCCTGAAGCCGTGCCAGGGTGCGGCGGGCGACCTGAAATCCCGTCTCCAGAAACAGCGCGCGCGGCACCATGCTGCTGGATGAGATGGGATCGAAATAGCAGATGGCGTTGGCTCCGGCGGCAACCTGCGCGTTGGCCCAGGCGACGCAGAACGCTTCGTTGAGCTGCATCAGCCGTGCAAAAAGCTCGCGATGCTCGTGCATCAGGATCAGATAACGCTCGAATCCCAACTGCATCACCGGTAGCGAGAAGGGTGACATGACCACGCCGACGATGGGCACCTCGCCACGCGACTCCTGCGCCAGCAGGCGCGTGGTTTCCAGCACGCGCAGCAGCCCCGGCGAATCTTCGATGCGCGGCGGCGTCAGACGCGCGATGTCTGCGATCTCATGGATCACCGGGGCCGCCGCATTCGGTGGGCCATCCTTGCGGAAAATGGTCCCGCCGCCCCAGGCCTCGGTTTCGATGGAGGCGTAATAGAAGGTATAGAAACAGTCGCTGCGGTATTTGGCGCGCAGCCGTAACTGGCCCTCGGCCACCTGTTCGGGGCGAGCGAAATAGTCCTCGATGGACAGGCCCAGTTCGCGCGCGCCCTGCATCACGGCCAGGAGAAAGAGCGGCACCCGATCCGGCTCCTGATGACCGAGCGCGGTCAGCACCCGCTGCATGGACGTCAGGCCAGCTTGCAGTCCCTGTGTCCCGCTCATGGTGCCTCTCCCGTCAACCGATTGACAATCGTCAGCGCCTCGCCGGCATGGAGTCCTACCGCGTCGGCACCGACTTCCTGCCAGAGCTGATCGTCGAAGCGATAGGGCGCGCCGCCGACCACCACCCGCGTTTGCGGCGAGACCCGGCGCAGACCGTCAATCAGCATCCGCGTGCGCAGCGCCGATGGCAGCATCAGGGTCGAGACCAGCAGAATCTCGATGCGATCCGCGCAGACCCGGTCCAGCAGTTCCTCGACATCCTGGCGTCCATAATCAAGCACTTCGTACCCGCCGGCCCGCAACACAGTGCGCACGATCTGCCTGCCAAGCAGGTGATAATCCTCCAGCACAGCGATCGCCAGCCGGGGCGCAGCAACCTGCGGCGTCAGGATCCGACTGGCATCCGAGGCGGAGCCGACCAGCAACCCATCGATCAGCTCCTCGCAGATACGGCCGCTCATATAGACCTGCGAGAGCGCGCAGTCGCCCTGCTCCCAGAGCTGACCGATCGCCTCCAGCGCCGGTCGCACCATGGTCTCGATCACCTGCAACGGCGGCAGCTCGGTCGCCGCGACAGCCACTAACTCGCTGGCGCGCATCCGATCCAGCGCCAGGAAGGACTGTTGGAGGGCTTCGGACGGCAATGGCATGGCGATGCAGTCTCTCTAATGCTTGAGGGATAGTCAGTGTGCCGGTCGTCAGACTGAATCAGGATAGCACGCGCCCGACGCCTTGAAGCCTGCGCGGTGGCGCTGTAACCTGCCGTTCACAGTTTATCGAGCCACCCGATGCACAACGAGCCCGCACTCTCACTGAGCGGTGAACGCTTCACCGCCGTTTACCATCTCCAATGTCCGCCGGATGAAGCCGCTGCCCGCGCGCACGACATCTGTCTGGAACAGACCGTGGAGTTTCCCGAGACGCTCATCCCCAATGCCGCGATCCGCGACGGGATCGTCGGGCGGATCGATACGCTGGAACCGCTTGGCGGGGATCGCTTCGAGACACGCATCGCCTATCCGGTCGAAGCCGCCGGATCGGAGCTGACGCAGCTCGTCAACGTCCTCTTCGGCAACATCAGCCTCAAGCCCGGCGTGCGGCTGGTCGGCATCGAGTTACCGGCATCGCTGGCCGGCCAGTATCGCGGCCCGCGCTTCGGGCAGAGCGGCCTGCGTGAACTGCTCGACGTGTGGGATCGCCCCCTGCTCTGCACCGCCATCAAACCGATGGGGCTCTCGCCACAGGCGCTGGCCGATCTCGCCTACCGGCTGGCGCTCGGCGGCATCCATCTGATCAAGGACGATCACGGGCTCGGCAATCAGGATTTCTGTCCCTTTGATGAGCGGGTCCGGCGCTGCACCGAGGCGGTCGCGCAGGCCAATCGCGAGACCGGGCAACAGTGTCTCTACGTACCGAACGTCACCGCCCCGGCAGGCGAGATGATGCGACGCGCGCAGCTCGCCAGGGAATGGGGGGCCGGCGGCCTGCTCGTCTGTCCCGGACTCGTCGGTCTGGACGCCATGCGCGCACTCGCCGACGATGACGATCTGGCGCTGCCCATTCTGAGTCATCCCGCCTTTCAGGGCGCTTATTGCCTGCACCCGGACTCGGGGCTGGCGCATGGCGTGCTCTATGGTCAGCTCAACCGGCTCGCCGGCGCTGACGCGACCATCTTCCCCAACTGGGGCGGACGCTTTTCATTCACCCAGACGGAATGCCGCGATCTGGTCTTTGGCGCGACCCGCGACATGGGCCGGATCCGCCCCATCTTTCCGGTGCCAGCGGGCGGCATGCGACTGGACCGGGTCGCCGATCTCTGCGATTTCTATGGCCGCGACAGCATTTTGCTGATCGGCGGCGATCTGCATGCGCAGGGCGCGGATCTGGTCGAGAACTGTCGGCGGTTTGCGGAGCTGGCGCGCTGAAGCCTTAAGGACTCAATCGTTGCGCGGCGCATCGATCTGTACGGTCCCAAGCGATACCCCTTCTTGTTGATCCGTCAGACATCCAGCCGCTTTGATGACTGGATTGTGTGCATAGTGTCCTCGCAACTGCATCAGGCCGAAAATGATTTCGACGCGGTTACTTGATCCCCGCCCCTATCTCCCGCCAGGGTTCTCCGTTGTTCTTGCTAACCGCTGCTGCAAACGCGCCGCCTGCCGCACACCGACGGAAATCAAGAGATCGGTCATCGTGATGAGTCGTTGCGTCGAACCTGCGCAACGTTTGAGTTCACCGCCATGCTCGTCAAGCATCTGCTCAAGCAGTGCCGCAGTTCTGGAGCCGTTATCGCTAGTACGCCAGAACTGCACGTCCTGACCTCGGGCCTCGACCACCCGTTCCAACCAGCCGAGTGCTGGGTCTGGCAATAGTCCTCGGCCGGCGTAGGTCAGAAAGACGAGAAGATAAGCATAGCCCTGCGCAGACTCTGAGAATCGCTCCACCCAGGTTTCGACCGTCGACCGCACGGCATCGAGGGCCGGCCAGGGATGATCGAAAAGGCAAAACCCGCCGTAAACAAAGACGACCAACGGCACACACTTATCGTAGCCATCACCCCACCAATCGTTTGATCGTCGTCTGCACGTCTTGGTTTGGGCGAATAGCATGTCGCAGAGCAGACCCCAAACAGCGATAGTCGATGCGTCCGGCGGCTGGTCCTGACCGAACCGATGCCGAACAAAGCCGAACATCAGAGTTTCCAGCAAGTACCCAGCATCTCGACTATTCTCAACCGCTCGAATCGGGTCGAGGATGATCGCGCTGGTCTCTGCTACGGTTAGGTGCTCGGTCAGTCGAGCGCACCATTCCAAGAATGTGGATCCCCATTCATAGGCCCGGCCGCCGTGTTGCCGTTCGAACGGTGGACAGGCGTCCATGATGGTCCAGGCCAGCAAATCGGAAGCGAGTCGGATCACTGAATGCCGTCGCTCAGAAGTCCCAAGCAGCGAGACGAGGGGCTGCGCTGTTAAGACGACGGGGGCAATATGCCACAGGAAAGCTATTTCTGAACGTCGATATGGCGAGTCGTCGTGACATCCGCGAGGACGATGGTCGGGATCCGCACCCTCATCTGGCACCCAAGGCAGCGGAATAACTGGTAGAGCCGAGTATTGACCGGCTTGCCAGTCGGCGACGATCTCCGCAAGCACCCCGAGCATCCACTGCATCTCTTCTTCGGGTCGTGCCAAGCCGTATTCACGCCGTTGATCGAGCGCAGCCCAGGGCTCAACGGATAGGCGCATGCCGAGCGCGAATGCCTGCCAGCAGAGCAGGGGATCCTGCTCCCAGCACATGGCGAGCCCACGGTAGACGGCCTCCATAACCTTATGCAGCGGATGACACACCAACTCCAGGATCGCCTGACGCTCGTCATCGGTCGCGCGCCCGCGCTCGACCAATGCAGTGAGCCCGCGCGCACTGAATACCACCGGATGGAACATGACCGCCGACTGGGCGAATGTCATAGGTCCGGCATCCAAAGGCGTACCAGCCGCCCGGTAAATCACATCCCGGCCCCAACCAAGCAAATCGCCCGCGAGTTCGCCGAATTTCAACGCTATAGCAGCAGCGCCGGCCACTGCACCGATCCGATTGGTCGTCGGAAAATCGGTCACATCGGGCGGGTGATCGAAGAGGTCTGCCGAGTCCAGCGATCTGGCAATCTCAATCGCGTCCGCGAGCGACAGATCCGTCTGAACCGCGTTCGCTTCCATTGATCGCTCTGCCCAGAGTGCGACCTTCATCGCCCTGGTGAGAATTTCATGCTGCTCCGTTTGAGCTAGCGGCGGGGTCAGCTCCGCAGGGGCAGTGTATTGTATCAAGAGGCGTTGCTCGGCCTCGTCGTGGTGGGCGCTGTAGTTCTCGGATGACAGTTCGGCACGCATGCGGCGAATGCACTCTCTTAGCTCGTCGCTCAACGCCGGGTCCTGCGGCTGCTCCGCGAAATCGAAAGGAAGATCGTCGCCCTTCAAATCGCTAAGCCGTTGAAGTAGATCCGCGCGCAACGATTGGTCGCGATCAAGCACATAGTAAAAGGCCAACTCACGCAGCATTCGCTGGCGATGGGGTAGCCGATTGCGCTTGGCTACCTCGCGCAGAAATATCCGGTCCCTCGGAAGCCCAATCACGTTCGACATGCTGTCACCGTGCTCCTGCATTCGTCGTTGCATATCCCAGTGCCAAAGTTGCGGCGATGCGGCCAAAGGCAGAACGGCCTTCAGTGCCCGCTCAGGATTGGCAAGGGCGACGGATATACATGCGCCCAGCACACCGACACACTGGTTGTCGTCCAGGACGCGGTGGAACAGTGCCTCCATGTCCACACCCGTAGCGACCTGTTCTTCTAACCAGACCTCCAGAGCCATCAGTGCGGATTCGACCGGATAGGGACCGGGGCCGGTTCCACGAAACCAGGTGTACTCCCGTGCATGTCCCCAGAACAGGCGCTCCCCCCAAGAAAAGCGAATGCGGACGGGCAGTGGGGTGGCGCTGCGCTCATCTTCAAGTGTCACGCGCCATACAGCCATTGCATGGTTGCATAGACCATTGATCAGTCTCAGTCCCTGATCGGGATGCTGCCTTAACAGAAACAGAAAGGGCGGACGTAGATGGGACGCGGGAGAGAACTCACCTTCAAATGCGATGCCGAGCTCATTCAGATCGCCGTAGGGCCAGCGCCGCGAGTCGTCGCTGTTGAAGTCGCGGCACATGACCGCCAGCAGAAAATCCACCAGCTCTGCGGGCATCGGTTCGACCAGCCAGTTGGCATATCTGATGAAGAACTCCGCGCCTTCGTGGTGCGAGCGGGAACGAATTTCCTGCAAGTGAGCCGCGACCTGATCCAGCGCGCCGTGGGCAGCGGTCAGGATCTGTAGCTGCAAACGCTCTCGCAGGGCCGCTTCATCGTCGTGCCCTACGCCCATCTGACCGAGCAAAGCGCGGACATCTTCGTAGCTCTCCCATCCACGTTGTCGCTCGATTCTTGCCAACCACCCGCGCGACCAGGTCGCAATGGGATCTGCTGCCCACGCAGGAAACCAGCGCCAAGATTGCGCCCAGGATTCGAGGACGCGGGTCGCCTCATCGACATGCCTTACTGGTATCCGATCCAACCGCCGAATCAGCCAGGGGAAGAAGTACCGCCAGGATCGCGGACGCGGGACTGCCCGGATATGGGCCAGTTGCATTCGGGTCACATCATCGCAGTCCGGGAACAGGGTCGCGTCCAGGGCCAAGGGGTCGGGCTCGACCTCGATGGTTCGCATGGACAGCATCAACTCGCCGAGCAGCACTGCGTCGTCGGCCCACAGGGTCTCGGACACCTTGACGAGCAGCGCGCCGGCCCGGGTCGATAGCAGCGGTGCGCAGAGCACGGCACGGCGCCAGCGCGGTTGCAGCGGCGGGCGACTGAGCGCCCCGAGCAGGGTAAACCACTCGTCCGGGTTGGATGCCTGCTCCAGCCGCCATTGGGCGAGCAGGGCTACTGCGTCCAGCAGCCAGAGCGGTTGTCCCAGGGACTCGACGATCTCGGCGAGCGGGCGCCCGTCGTGGTGCAGGGCTTGGCAGAGGGTCCAGTCCTCTAGGATGTCGTGGGCAAAGGCGGGGGTGCGAGTCGCGCTGTCATGGCGCAACAGGTCGTCCCGCACCAGACCGAGCAGTGCCTCCCGCTCAATCCCGACCGAGGTCAGGGGCCGCGCCGGTGCGGCGAGCCGCTGGCGGCCCAGCGCCAGCAGTGCGTCCTGCCGCGCCAGGATTTCGGCCTCAACGAGCGGCGCGGCCCCGAGGCTTCCTTTCCACATTTCGAGCATCAGGTCGATCTCGGAAATGGGGCTATCGCCGATCAGCCCGGCGGTGCCGAGTCGGATCAGCCGATCCAACAGGTATGGACGGGCCGCCAGTGCGGCGGCCCGTCCACCGGGAGCGATCAGTGGGGCGAGCTTCGGATGCGCGGCACCAATCTCGGTGACCTCATCGGCATCGAGATCGCCGACGATGACGCGAGCCATGCCGCGCTCCCAGTCATCCAGGTCCAACTGGAGGCGATAACGCAGCGCGTTGGCCCGCGCGCTGAGCACGACGCGCCAGCGGGCGGCGGATGGCGCCTGGCGGATCGCCCGCAGCAGGTCGTTCACCGCAAGCCAGGCGCCGGGGTCTTCGAGGCGCTCGATGCCGTCAATGAAAAGACAGGGTGTCGTTACGGTCGCCAGCTCCACCAGCAGGGCGGGCAACGGGGTTGTCAGGTGCCAGTGGGCGGCGAGACCTTCCCAGCCGGGCGCACCGGTCGGCAGTCGTCGGGCAGACAGAAACAGCACCGGCCCTTCGTCCAGGAACGGTTGCGCCAGGGCCTTCAAGAGCGCCGACTTGCCGGAGCCGGCCTCGCCGACCACCTCGACGACGCGGGCCTCGGTCAGCTTCGAATCGAGGTCCTCGGCCAGCGCGGATCGGGTCAGACGCACACCGCCGAGGTCGGCGCGGATGTCAGCCAGCGCTCGCTCCGAGACCGTTCGAATCCGCTCCAGGTCGGGCTGAACGGGGCGCAGCGGGCCAAGGTGGAACTCGCTTTGGAGCCACTCGACCAGAGCCGCCCGGTCCAGACTGCCGGCGGCGGGTTTGGCGCGATCGGCGATGTCCACCAACGCACGCCAGAGGTCCGGCGCTCGGGCGTCGTCCTCAGGCGGTAGGGCAAGGCGCAGCCGCTCGATTGCCGAGAGCCGATTGGCCGACTCGTCGGCCTGCTCGAAGTCGTCCGTGACTACGACCAAATGTTTGAGAAAGCGCCAGAGTGCGTCGTCGTCCACCGGGCCGGTGGCAGCCCCAGTCAAGACCCCGCGAACGGTCGCAACGAAGGCGCGCATCGGATCGCTGGCGACGTCCTTGGCGGCGATGCGCCGGAGGAAGTCGCTGGCATCGCTGCTCTGCCGTGCCCAAGTCAGGCAGTTGCGTCCAGCCGACTCGAAGCGCGCATCGGGCGTACCCATAGCGACCCCGAAGCGGTCGCGGCCGGGCTGAAAGCCGGTGCCGCTGAAGGTCTCCCAGCACTGGGTCATGACCTCCCGGAACAGCGCATTGCCACCGAAGGACAGCGTGCGCTTGGCCTGGAGCGAGAGGGTCGCAGTACCGGAAGCGGTCGTTGCCGAGACGATCACGTCGTCCAGCGGGGCACCCTCGAAGGCCCGTTGCAGCTTGACGCCGGTCGCGACCGCACCGGCTGGCAGGCCGCGGACTGCGCTGCCGGTCAGGGTCGCGGCCAGATAGTCGGCTGCGATCCAGCTTTCCAGATGGATACCGGCGCCGCCGGTGGCGATGGGGCTAGTCATGGAGGGGATCTCATCAGTCGCTGAGCCATGCCGCAGAAATTCGACGGTGCGTGAGCCTGTTCTTCAAGACCAGACCGTGACGACAAGCTCCGTGTCTATCGCACGATAGACCAGCCGATGGATGCCGTCGATACGTCTCGACCAGTAGCCAGAGAGGTGCCGCGCAGCGGCTGCGGCTTGCCGATACCAGCGAACGGCTCGCGAGCTGCGTCCTCGATCAGCCCGCGTAGGGCGTAATAGCGATAGCGTATTACGCCGCATGGTTGGCAGGCTGCTCACCCCAAGACACAACAAACGCTGCATGTCCCTTGCACGTCGAATGGCGTCTTTGTGCCACAAATCTGATAGACCTGTGCCAATGTCCTTTCGGCGCAATACGCTACGCTATTGCGCCCTACGAACCTGCAAAGGCGGCACCGCTTGAACTTGATCGTTGGCATCCCAGCCGTCCGCTATCGGCGGCTTTCGACAGCGCAGATCACTGCCCGGCTTTCCGCTCACCGCGTGTTTCAGTCGCACCCAGTCCCTTCGGTACCGACAGCTCATGACCGACTGAGCGGTCTCTTCTATACACTCACCACCCGCCGAAACGCCTCGAACCGTTCAGCCAGATAGTCCCGATTCGGCCAATCCCCGTCATGGCGAGAAAGACGGTTAGTCTAGCGTGCAATGCTTTGATCGCAGTCTCCAACGTCGGCCCATCATGCTGCCCGAGCAGATAGTCGGCGACGATGATCCGTCCGTCTGGAGCGATGCTCAACAGACGTCGGTCGTAAGCGGTGTGGTGTGGTGCAGGATCGAGAGACAGATGCCGTTGGTGATATCCGGCTGTCCGCGCTCTTCGCGGTCAGGAATGATCTGGGGGGTTTGCAGTAGTTGCGCGATGGGCAAGCCGGAAACCGAACAGCGCCGGTCGTAGGCGGACAGGACCAGATCGCCGTTTAAAAATCCTGTTAAACCGCGTCCCCGCTAAGGGCCGGGGACGCGTCAAACATCGAACTCACTCGAAACTCGGTCTTTCGCTCTGGACGCGGTTTAATCCTGTCGAAAAGATTGATCGCGGGCACGAACTGTCCCGGAAACCGCCTAAAGCCCCTTCTCCAGCATCAGTTCCTTGATATGGCCGATGGCGCGAGTGGGGTTCAAGCCCTTGGGACAGACCTCGACGCAGTTCATGATGCTGTGGCAGCGGAAGAGCTTGTACGGCCCATCCAGCGCATCGAGCCGTTCTTCGCTGGCCTGATCGCGGCTGTCGGCGAGGAAGCGCCAGGACTGGAGCAGTGCGGCGGGGCCGTGGAACTTGTCGGGGTTCCACCAGAAGGACGGACAGGCGGTGGAACAGCAGCCGCAGAGGATGCACTCGTAGAGTCCGTCCAGCTTGTCGCGATCCGCCGGGGATTGCAGCAGCTCCTGCTCGGGCAGCGGATCCTTGCGCACCAGATAGGGTTTGACCGCCCGGTATTGTTCGTAGAACTGGGTCATATCGACCACCAGATCGCGGATGACCGGACGACCCGGCAGCGGACGCACCGAGATCGGCTGCTTGAGTTCTTCAATCGGCGTGACGCAGGCCAGCACATTGAGCCCATTGGCATTGACGCCATCGGAGCCACAGACGCCTTCGCCGCAGGAATGACGGAAGCTGAATGACTCGTCCTGCTTTTTGACCTCCAGCAGGGCGTCACGCAGCATCATGCCCTGGAAGGTTTTGACCTCGTAATCCTGCATCCGGGGCTTTTTATCGGTGTCCGGATTGTAGCGATAGACGCTGATTCTCATCTGTTCATACCTCGTCGATACGCCTCGCGTACCGCACTGATTTGTTTAACCGGAGGTCGATGATCCGCTGGTCGAGGCGGCTGGATAATACTCGGCATCCAGCAGTTGCCTGACGCTGTACTCGCACGTCGGCGGAAAATCGCTCTCGTCCATGCCGGTTTCGTCCGCCGCCCAGCGCACGGCACTGTCGTAGGCATCGACCGTCAGTTCAGAAAGTTGCGCGTTCAGGCTCGGGCTGTCATGTAGCAGTTTGGCGATCTGCTTACGCTGTTCGATCAGGGTCCGCCGCCAGCTTTTGGAACATCGTTCAGGCTGATGGCGCCATTTGAGCAGATGAACCAGCAGCACCACGAGTCGGCTCTCCAGCGCCCGGCGCTCACTTTTGCCCATTGATTCCAGCTCCTCGGCGAGATGCAGGGCATCGATCTCAGAAAACCGCCGGTCACGAACCAGACCGGCGGTTTCCGTCGCCCACCGATAGAGATCCTGGTCATACATGGCTTGGGACATGGTGATCACTCCGGTCATCTGGGTGACTTTCAGCAAACCTTAAACCGCGCCCGCTCCAACAGTCGTCGATCCTGCCAGGATCGACCCAATCCCCAAACAGCGCATACCGCACCGGGCGCGGTTTAATACACCCGCTCTTTCGGCGGGAAGGATTCGACGGTGAGTGGCTTGGTGCGCACCGGTTTGTAATCCATGCGGTCGCCGTCCTTGTAGTAAAGACTGTGCTTGAGCCAGGTCTGATCGTCGCGGTCGGGATGGTCGGGACGCGAATGGGCGCCACGGCTTTCCTGACGATGCAGGGCGGAGACGGCAATCGACATGCCCACGTCCATCATGTTCTCCAGCTCCAGCGCCTCGATGCGCGCGGTGTTGAAGACCTTGGACTGGTCGCTGAGACGCGCCTCGGGGAGCCGCTCGCGCAGTTCGCAGAGCCGTTCATAGCCCTCGGCCATGACCTCTTCGGTGCGGAAGACGCCGGCGTGGTCTTCCATGCACTTGCGGAAGTCAGCGCGCAGTTGCGACACCGGAATGCCTTTGCCCTTTTGATCCCAGCGCGTGAGACGCGCCATCGCCTGTTCCAGGCTCGCCGCATCGACCGCACGCTGATAGGGGTTCTCGCGGACATAGTCGATGATGTCCTTGCCCGCCAGACGCCCAAAGACCAGGATGTCCAGCAGCGAGTTGCCGCCAAGACGATTGGCGCCGTGGACCGAGGCGCAGGCGCATTCGCCAGCGGCATAGAGTCCGGCAACCACTTCTTCCGCGCCCTGACCGGCCGGCATGGCGACCCGTCCGAAACGGTCGGTGGGGATGCCACCCATGGCGTAGTGCGCAGTCGGGAAGACCGGGATCGGCTCGACGATGGGATCGACGCCAGCGAAGATCTTGCTCGACTCGCGGATGCCGGGCAGACGCTTGGAGATGATCGACTCGCCCAGATGATCGAGCTTGAGCAGCACATGGTCGGCGTGCTCGCCGCAGCCGCGACCTTCCTTGACCTCGGTGACGATGGCGCGCGACACCACGTCGCGGCTCGCCAGATCCTTGGCGCGCGGGGCATAGCGTTCCATGAAACGCTCGCCGTCCTTGTTGATGAGATAGCCGCCCTCGCCGCGCGTGCCCTCGGTGATGAGCATGCCTTTGCCAGCGATACCGGTCGGATGGAACTGGAAGAATTCCATGTCCATCAGCGGGATGCCGGCACGCAGCGCCATCGCGGCACCGTCGCCGGTATTGATGTGGGCATTGGACGTGGTGCGGAAGACCTGACCGCAGCCGCCGGTGGCGAGCAGGGTGGCCTTGGATTCGATCAGCAGCGGTTCGCCGGTCTCGATCTCCAGCACCAGCGCACCGCAGATGACGCCTTCGGCATCGCGCACCAGATCGAGCGCGAAGAATTCGTCGAAGAAATGGGTGCGGGCGCGGATGTTCTGCTGATAGAGCGTGTGCAGGATCGCGTGACCCGTGCGATCCGCCGCCGCGCAGGTGCGCGCGGCCTGATCGCCGCCGAAGTTCTGGCTCTGGCCGCCGAAGGCGCGCTGATAGATCTTGCCGTTGTCGAGACGCGAAAAGGGCACGCCCGCATGTTCGAGTTCATAAACGGTCGGGATGGCCTCGCGACACATGAACTCGATGGCGTCCTGATCGCCCAGATAGTCCGAACCCTTGACGGTGTCGAACATGTGCCAGTGCCAGGAGTCCGGCAGCACATTGGCGAGCGCGGCGTTCACCCCGCCCTGCGCCGCCACGGTATGCGAGCGGGTCGGGAAGACCTTGGAGACCACGGCCACGCGCAGATCCGCGCTGGCGAGTTGCAGTGCCGCATTCAGACCCGCGCCGCCAGCACCGATGATGAGTGCGTCGAAATGACGTGTTGGAAGACTCATACAGGACTTAACCCCCGGTGCCAGCGGTGATGATCGCCTTCACGAACCAGAGTCCGGAGGCGACGATGATGAACACGAACCAGGTCATGAGACCGACCCGCAGATTGGTGATACGCACATAATCGATCAGCACGTCGCGGATACCGACCCAGGCATGGGCCAGCACCAGCGGCACGCCAAGCATCAGGGCCATGGCGACCAGCGGATGCGCCACCCAGTCCACCAGTTCGGCGTGATCGGCGGGGGCGTCGAAAATGAATTTGAGCAGCAGGTAGAGCGCGAGAAAAGAGAGATAAATGGCCGTGGTGCGCTGTAACAGCCAGGCCATGAGTCCGGATGCTTGACGACTCATGTGTCAGCCTCCCATCAGAAGTGTCAGGATGATGGACAGCACCAGCAGGACCGGCGCGGCATAGAGGGTGATGCGGGCGGTTTGGCGCGCAACCGGTCGATCCAGTCCGACGCCATAGTCCAGGAAGAGATGACGGATTCCGGCCAGCAGATGATGAAACAGCGCCCAGAGCAGCCCGATCACGACCAGCCTGACCGGCCAGGTGCTCAAAAAAGCCGCTGTCGCGGCAAAGCCCTCAGGGCTGGACAATGCCTGATGGAAGAGGATGGCGATGATCGGGATGGTCAGGACCATGAGGATCCCGCTGACACGGTGGAGAATGGAAACAAGCCCTGAAAGCGGCAGCTTGATGTGCCGTAAATTCAGGAAAACGGGTCTGATTGTGTGCATGCTTGGACCTTTGATGAGGCGGGTGACGCCATCGGCGCGCAGTCGGGGTGACGGATCATCCCTGGATAACGCTGGAGCGATCCCACAAGTTTTGCGCAACGGCGTGGCAACCATCCACACCGGTCATGGGCCGGGAGCAAACCGGGCCTTTTGTGCAGCGCGGCAGCATATAGCTTTTTTCTGTCTTTCATCAATGCTTTTATCGAACATCATGTGAAAAACCATTGTCAGCCGCGTTCGCCGTCTTCGGCAGCAGAAACGCCAGACCGCCGAGAATCAGGGTTGATCCCAGCAGAAACAGATGGAGATTGACCGCCCCGGCCAGCGCCAGTTTGGGATCGACCCCCAGTGGCACCAGCGCCGCGACCGCTGCCAGTTCGTAACTGCCACTGCCGGCGATACCGTGGAAAGGCAGCACGCTGGAGAGCTCGGCCCCCATGACCCCGGCCAGCAGACGCCAGACATCAATCGGCAGAAAGAACTTGAGCAGACTGGTGAAGGCGGCGAACTTGAGCCCCCAGATCCAGGCCGTCCAGAAATAGACCCGCGCGATCAGCCAGGGATTGCGGGGTGCCGCCAGCAGCACACCGCGCACGATGGTGCGCACCCTGCCCTCCCCGACCAGGATGGATGCGTTCCCCAGACCGGCGATGACGGCCAGGATCGCCAGCCCGGCCAGCCAGAGCGCAGCAAGCATCCACCACCATCCGGACGGATGGCTCAGATTGAGGATCAGAATCGCGATCAGAGCCAGAAAATGCAGATCCAGCAGCCGGATCCAGACCAGCGACGCCGCCGCATCCAGCAGACCATGCCCGAAATAACGGCGCATCAGCCAGGGAAAGACCAGCTCGCCGGTCCGCATCGGCAGCAGATTGTTGGCCGTGTTGTGAAGAATGGTCAGACGCAGCATGACCGGAAACTGGCCGGCGAAACGCGGGCTGAAATAGTCGCTGACCCGCACCGCGCGCAGGGCATAGCTCAGGGCCGTCAGCAGAAAGAGCCACGCCAGCAGCCAGGGCGAGAGATCGCGCCAGGGCGCGAGCAGCGGTCCCCAGCCGACAGTGAACTGGACGGCGACGACCAGCCCCGCCAGCAGCGATCCGCCTATCGCCCAATCGCGGAGACGACCGAAGCGCGGGCGGCTGGCAGTATCCGGATTCTCAGGCATGTTGACTGCCATCAGGTCAGCTCGATCAAGCGTTCGCCAGATGCCAGAGCCTGCTCGATAACAGGCAGCAACTTATCGAACCACATCAGCAGCTCGCGCCGCGTTGTATTGCCAAGCCGCACCCAAACCACTGAGGCGCCATTGGGAGTGATCGACAGGAGCGTGACAAAATCCTGATCCTTGGTCACGAGTGCAGCCCCGGTTTCGCCAGCACGCGCCCAAATCACTTGGTCACTGGCCTCCAGCAATCCCAAATCGAGAACGTGCGCGGCATCATGCCCCCGTTCTGTCAGCCAGCGCGCCAAGGCTGGGGGCAACTGCGCATCCACCAGAAAACGCATCGTCAGGCCACCCGCAGGACGAGGTGATTCGCTTGTTTTGCCGCATAGGCCAGGGCGGCGGAAATGTCCGCATCGTCGAGATAGGGATAATCGGCCAGGATCTCTTCGCGCGACGCTCCCGCTGCGAGCAGATCAAGGACATCCGTAACCCGGATCCGCATTCCACGCAGACAGGGCCGCCCGCCACACACCTGCGGATCCATGGTAATGCGATTCAGATCAATCATGCTTTCATCTCCAGTGTCAGCACCAATTTAATGATCAGACATTGACAATCGTTGCTTTCGGGTATGGAGCGCCGGACAGATGGCGGTGTGAACACATCCCCACGCCAGACGGCGCAAGCGAACAACGCAACCGGTCTTTTATAGATTACGCAAATAGATCACGACGAGCAGTATCGCCAGCGTCACCACCCAGCCGACGACATACAGCATCATCGCCTGTTTGGCTTTCTCTTTTTCCAGCCAGGTGCGCGGACGGACGCCCTTGAGAAAAAACACGATCTTGCTCGACAGGTTGACGCAGACGATGTTGATGGCAAGCAACAGGCCTGCGCCCAGCGCCAGTTCCGGATGTCCGTTGCCGAGCATCATCCCGAGCGTGACGGCGGGCGGCAGCAAAGCAACGGCAACCATCACCCCGACCATCACACCCGATAATCCGGTGGTCAGGGACAGCGTCGCCGCCGCCCCCGAGGCCAGCGAGAGGGCGATTGCGCCAAGATCTGCATGCGTGCGCGACAGCAACTCGTCGCTGTCGAACGCCGCCGGCCATAACATCCCGAAGAGCAGCGACAGACCAACGGCCAGCAGGATGCCCGCAACGAGTGTGAGGACCGCTTTCCGCATCAGTACCCTATCGCCCAGCGCGGTGCCGAGACTCAGCGCGAGATTCGGGCCGAGCAGCGGTGCAATCACCATGGCGCCGATGACGACAGCCACATCGTTTTCCACCAGACCGATCGCCGCGACAATCGTCGAGAGCATGACGAGGACAAGGTAATTGAAATCCAGCCGCGCACCCTTCGCAATGTCGTCATACAGCGACTCGCGCGCGATGGACGCCGAATCCTTCCTGCCCTTCTCATTCTCGTCGGGCTTGGGCAGCGCCGTCTCGACCGACAGCACAAGAATCCGGGCGGTCGGCTGCGCCCCCAGGACGCTTTGCAGGCCATCCAGCACGCGCTGGACCTGCTCATCGCGGACCAGCATCCGCGATTGCTGCATGCCATCGCTGCCGACGACACCGGGTCTGAAATCGAAGGCCTTGACCTGTTCGGCCAAGGCCGCAAGCGTGTCCACACTCTTCGCATCGGCGATAATTTCAACATACTTCATGGTCATCTCCCGAGACGCATGGCCGCACGCGACCTGAAGTCATTTCCGCCTGGGTGCATAGACAGGGGGCTCGCCCGGCGGGCGGGTCTTGAACCGGCGATGCACCCAGAAATACTGTTCGGGCATGGTGTGGATGCGGGCCGCGATGACCGCATTCATCCGCGTCGTATCCGCCACCGTATCCCCACTCGGAAAATCCGCAAGCGGCGGATCGAAGATCAATTCCAGCCCGCGCCCCCAGGGCAGAAAGCGGGCGAAGGTCGGAATGACGACGGCCCCGGTCATGGCGGCGAAGCGCCCGAGCATGGGCACGGTCGAGGCCGGTACGCCGCAGAAGGGAACGAAGATGCCGCGCCGCCCGGCGTCCTGGTCCGGCAGATAGAAAAAGGGCGTGCCTCGTTTCATCTCCCGGATCAGGCCGCGCAGACCATCCTGACGCTCAATGGAGACGCTGCCGTACTGCCGGCGCGCACGCCGGACCTGACGATCCACCACCGGATTGCGGATCTTCTGGTACATATAGACGCCCGCATGCACCAGCCCGGTAAAGGCCGCGCCGCCCAATTCCAGCCCCACGAAATGCGGCACCAGCACGATGACCGGACGACCCTCGGCCATGCAGGCATCGATGAATTCGCGGTTGCGGATTTTGACCAGCCGCGCCAGCCGCTGACGCGAGATCCCCCAGCCGACGCCCTGGCCCAGCGCCGCGACCCCGAGCCAGCCGAAGTGGGCGCGCAGGAGACGCTCGCGCTCGCGTGCGCTCAAGTCAGGCAGACAGATCGCAAGATTGCGGCGACCGACCGACCGGCGCGAGCCAGCGACCAGATAGCCGAGACGCCCCAGCAGACTGCCAAGCGCCCAGATCAGCGGGAAGGGCAGCCGCCCCAATGCCCACACCAGACCGACGGCGACCCAGCTTGGCCAATATTTCGGATGCAAGAGCATTAAATACTGAGACTGGCTGGATTCAGGCCGGCTCCGCCTCATAGCCGGCAGCGGTCACGGCTGCAATCAGCGCATCCGCATCGACCGGCCCCGTCACCCGCGCCTGTCCCAGGGCCAGATCGACCGCGACGCTCTCGACGCCCGCAACGGACTCGATGGCCTGGGTCACGGCGCGGACGCAATGCTGGCAGCTCATGCCCGAAATCTTGATGTCAATTGTCATTATGTGTCCTCTCAGTTGGCTGGAGCCCGGATCATCAGTCGTGTCATGCGTCGAGCGCTTTCACTGCGACGCCATGAAACGCGCCGCGCCCATCAGGGGCGTGTGGGGTTGCAGGATGACCCGCACCGGCATCCGGCGCATCAGGGCGCCCATGCGGCCCTTGTCAAAAAAGCCTTCGAGAAAGCCGCCCCGGCGCAGTGCGGGTAGATTTTTCAGGGCGATGCCGCCCGCCAGAAAGACACCGCCAAGCGCCATCTGCTGCAGGGCCATGTTGCCCGCCTCGCGTCCATAGAGTCGCAGAAAGAGTTCCATGGTCTCGACACAGATGGGGCAACGGCCTTCAGCCGCCGCCTGTGCGACGGCGGCCGGGGTGTCGCCGCCCTCATCGATGACCTTGCGCAGCCAGTCGGGGGTCTGGCCGCCATGCCGGGTCAGCAGGAAGTCGTAGAGATTGGCAATGCCCATGCCGGAGACCACGCGCTCCCAGCTCACCCGCCCGAAGCGTGTCTTGAGATGACTGAGCAGCGCGAATTCGAGGTCGTCAGCGGGGGCGAAGTCGGTATGTCCGCCTTCGGTGGCGAATGGATGATGACGAAAGCCATCCCAATAGAGCCCGGCCTCGCCGAGCCCGGTCCCGGCAGAGACCACGCAGGCATTGCCGCGATCACTGCCATCGCCAGGATGCAGCTCAGCCAGGTCGTCAGGGCCCAGGGCCGGCACGCCCCAGGCGACCGCCGCCAGATCGTTCAGCAGCTCGACGCCCGCGAAGCCGAATGATTCCTCCAGTACATCGGCCTCCAGGATCCAGGGAAGATTCGTGGCCGCGCAGCAGCGATCCTGCACCGGACCGGCGACGGCGAAGGCCGCGAAACGACAGATCAGACCGGTTTCGGCGCAATAACGCCGCACGATCTGATCGAATGACTCGAATGCGGCGCTCGGATATCGCCGTGGCTCCACAAGTGTCACGCTCTCGCCATCCGTCTCCGCGACGCCCAGCGCGGTTTTCGTTCCACCGATGTCACCTACCAGCAAGCGCATAGCATGTCTCCAATCATTCAGACGGCGAACAGCCCGCCGCCATCGACTGGAGCGATGGCTGCGAATCGGCAGGTGGAGATGATAACAAGATGCGGGCACGGCAGCGAAGCAACTGCCAATCCCATTTATTGCGGGCCGTCCTGGCGCTCCATGCGCCGCACGCCCATTTCCAACGCCAGTACCCTGACCGAGTATCGGGAAGACCGCCTTGACTCCAATCTTTACCCCATCCTAGATTCACCCTCTTACAGAGTAAGAGATACAGAGCATCACCATGTCGACGGAGCCGAAGGTCATGGTGCCAACGGTCTGACCCACGGAAAACGGGTCGCGCACCGCGAATCCTATCGCGATCACCCCGCCCGCGCCGCCGAGAAGAACAGCCAGACCCCGGCCAGATAAGCCGCCGCGATGAGTCCGGCCGCCGCCTGTTCGGGCAGCCAGTGGCCTGGACCGAGCAGCAGCATCAGGGTCGCGCAGACGAACAGCGTCGCGCCGCCGATGGATTTGAGCATGGCCCCGGACGCCGTGGCCTGATGCTCGCGGACCTGGGCCTGATCGAAGGTGGCACCCCGCAACTGCTTGTCGTAGGCCATCAGCATCCGGTAAGCAATGAGCGGCAGCTCGGGCGCCTGATCGGCGACTGAATAAAGATTGCGCTTGGTGCGATCAAACAGCCCCTTGAGCCCCACCTGATTCTTCATCCAGCGTTCCATGTACGGCTTGGCGGTGGTCCAGAGATCCAGTTCGGGATAGAGCTGACGGCCCAGACCTTCGATATTGAGCAGGGTCTTCTCCAGGAGCACCAACTGCGGCTGGATCTCCATATCGAAGCGGCGCGCGGTCTGAAAGAGCCGCACCAGGAAATGTCCGAATGAAATCTCGGCCAGCGGTTTCTCGAAGATGGGTTCGCTGACGGTGCGGATGGCCGACTCGAACTCATCGACGCGGGTGCCGGGCGGTACCCAGCCGGACTCGACATGCAATTCGGCCACGCGCCGATAGTCGCGCTCGAAGAAGGCGAGCAGATTTTCGGCCAGATAACGCTGGTCTTCGGTCGTCAGGGTGCCGACGATGCCGAAATCGATGGAGATATAGCGCCCGGAGGGTTCGACGAAGATGTTGCCGGGGTGCATGTCGGCATGAAAAAAGTTGTCGCGGAAGACCTGGGTGAAGAAGATCTCCACCCCGCGCTCGCCGAGCTGTTTCATGCTCACGCCCTGGGCCTTGAGACTGACGACATCGCTCACCGGGGTGCCATAGACGCGCTCCATCACCATCACATTGGGTCGGGTCCAGTCCCAATAGACCTCGGGGATATAAAGCATCTCGCTGTTGAGCCAGTTACGCCGGATCTGCGAGGCGTTGGCCGCCTCGCGCTGGAGGTCCAGTTCGTCGTAGATGGTTTTCTCGTATTCGCGCACCACTTCGATGGGGCGCAGTCGCCGGCCTTCCTTCCAGTAGCGTTCGGCAAGCTGGGCGACGGTATACATGAGCGCCAGATCCTGGCGGATGGTGTGCTCGATGCCGGGACGCAGTACCTTGACCACGACCTCGGTGCCGTCTTTGAGGCGTCCGGTATGGACCTGAGCGATGGAGGCGGAGGCCAGCGGAATCGGATCGAACTGATCCAGCACCGCATCGACCGAACAGCCCCAGGCCTTTTCGATCAGTGCACGCGCCTCGGCCCCGTCGAAAGGCGGCACCCGATCCTGGAGCTTGGCCAGTTCGACGGCCAGATCATCCGGCAGCAGATCGCGCCGGGTGGAGAGGATCTGGCCGAACTTGACGAAGATCGGTCCCAGGTCTTCCAGCGCCATGCGGATCCGTGCCGGATAAGCCGGCAGATCGCGCTTGACCCAGTGCCAGGGCAGCAGATAGAGGATCCAGCGCAGCGGTCGAAACAGATGGGTGGCGAGGACGACCTCGTCGAGACCGTGGCGGATCAGAACCGAATTGATGCGGAAGAGACGCAGTGCCTGACGGAAACCAATCATGAGTGAAGGCCGGACTCCGTGGCGTGCCGGGCGAGTCGTTCGACCCGGGCGGCGAGACGCTCGACATCGTCGCGCAGGGTATCGACCTGAGCCAGAAAGGCATCGACCTCGTAGCGGGTCGGCACCAGCCGGCGTTCTTCCTGGAGTAATTCCTTGAGATTGGCAGTTAGCGAATCAGAGGTACGCTGGCCCCATTGACTGGCGGCGCGGAACTGGTTGCCGACCTGATGGGCGAAGGGATCGCCGATCAGACGCGCCAGTTGTTCTTCCCAATCGACCTCCAGCCGCGCGAAGGCCGCGCTCAGAGCCTGCCCGAGCGCGGTATCGCCCGTGATCTCGACCTCGCCGGACAGAAGCTGCGTTTCCTTGCGCTCGGCCATGCCCATGCGGGCGAGCCCCAGCGGGGTGCCGCGAATGAGACAGTCGGGCTCGGCATCGTAATCGCCGAAAAGCTGGAGCCCGCGCACACCGGGGACGATGGTGATGCGGGTGCCGAAGCCCTTGACCTCGATGCCGATGATGCGCCCGGTGAGTGCGTCGAACGCGGCGGCGCCTTCGGGATCGAGCGCGATATAGCGGTTGATCGTCTGCTCCAGAACGGCCAGCAGCGCGTCAGGAATCTGGATGCCCTCGCTCACAGCCTGTACCCCCGATGGATGGCGACGATGCCGCCGCTGTGATTGAAATATTCGCAGCGTTCGAATCCGGCGGTTTCCATCATCGAGCGCAGCGTCTCCTGATCCGGGTGCATGCGGATGGACTCGGCCAGATAGCGATAACTGCCCGGATCGTTGACCACCAGCCGGCCCAGGGTCGGCAGCACGGTGAAGGAATAGAGATCGTAGACCTTGCTCAGCGACTGGCTGACCGGGTGCGAGAACTCCAGGATCAGCGCCCGCCCGCCCGGACGCAGCACCCGATACATCTCGTTGAGCGCAGCCTGTTTGTCGGTGACATTGCGCAGACCGAAACTGATGGTGACACAGTCGAAGTGATCATCACCAAAGGGGATCTTTTCGGCATTGATGAGCGAATAGTGCAGATTGCCGACCCGACCGCGTTCAAGCATGCGCTCGCGCCCTTCGGTCAACATGGAGGCGTTGATGTCCGACATCACCACCAGACCATCGGCGCCGACGATGCCGGCGAAGCGATCCGCCAGATCGCCGGTTCCCGAGGCCAGATCCAGCACCCGCTGTCCGCGCCGCACGCCGGCCAGTTCGATGGCGTGACGCTTCCAGAGCCGATGGATGCCGAGCGACATCAGATCGTTCATCAGATCGTAACGCGAGGCGACCGAATCGAAGACGGCGCGCACGCGCTTCGCCTTTTCCTCGACCGGAACCTGCTGGTAGCCGAAGTGGGTGGTTTGCTTGTCGGACATGCTGTGACCTGATCTCGAAGGGGGCAAAAGGAACTTAGTTTAACTCAAAGCGTCAGGACGGCCTGACCTTGCGCTGGTAGCCGGTCTGTTCGAGTTCGTCCAGGTACTCGCGCCAGAGCTGTTCCTGTTCGACGCCCAGCCGGTAGAGATACTCCCAGGAATAGATGCCGGTGTTGTGCTCATCGTCGAAATGCAGACAGACTGCGTAGTTGCCGACCGGCTCGATGCGGTCGATCCCGACCCCCTCCTTGCCGGCCTGGATCACGCGCTGATCCGGCGCATGGCCCTGGACCTCGGCTGAAGGCGAATAGACGCGCAGATACTCGCACGGCAGATGAAAGCGGGTGCCGTCCTCGTAGGCGATTTCCAGCACGCGGGACTGGCGATGCAGATTCAGTTCGGTTGGTACGGGCATGATTTCAGTCGTTCATGTGAATGATCAAAGGATGTACCGGGACAGATCATCGTCTGCCGCCAGACCGGCCAGATTCTGGTCCACATAGGCGGCGGTCACGGTCACGGTCACGCGGTCGAGTTCGGAGGCGTTGTAGGAGACATCTTCCAGCAGCCGCTCCATGACGGTATGCAGGCGCCGCGCGCCGATATTCTCGGTTCGCTCGTTGACCTGCCAGGCGATCTCGGCCAGACGCCGGATGCCGTCCTCGGTGAATTCCAGATTGACCCCTTCGGTCCCGAGCAGGGCGCGATACTGATCGGTCAGCGAGGCGTCCGGTTCGGTGAGGATGCGCACGAAGTCCTCGCTGGTCAGCGCCTTGAGTTCGACCCGGATCGGCAGACGCCCCTGAAGTTCCGGGATCAGGTCCGACGGCTTGGACAGATGAAAGGCGCCTGAGGCAATGAAGAGGATGTGATCGGTGCGCACCGCGCCATGCTTGGTCGATACCGTACTGCCTTCGACGATGGGCAGCAGATCGCGCTGCACCCCTTCGCGCGAGACATCGGCCCCGGCCATGCCCTCGCCGCGCTTGGTCACTTTATCCAGCTCGTCGATGAAGACGATGCCGTTCTGCTCCACGTTTTCGATGGCGCGCAGTTTGAGATCCTCGTCATTGACCCGTTTGGCCGCCTCCTCGTCTTTCAGGAGCTGACGGGCATCGCGAATACGCAGCTTGCGGCGCTTCGTCCGCCCCTGTCCCAGATTCTGGAACAACCCCTGGAGCTGGCTCGACATCTCCTCCATGCCGGGCGGAGCCATGATCTCCACCCCGAGCGGCGTGGCCGAAACCTGGATTTCGATCTCACGGTCGTCGAGCTCGCCGGCGCGCAGTTTGTCGCGGAATTTATCGCGGGTTTTATGGCTGGCGGTCGTGCGGGTCTCTTCCTCGAAGCCGCCCGGCTGGGGCAGCAGCACATCCAGGATCCGCTCCTCCGCCGCCGCCTCGGCCTGATCGGCCAGCTTGGCCATCTCCTGCTCGCGCGCCATCTTCACGCCGATGTCGGCCAGATCGCGGATGATGGATTCGACGTCGCGCCCGACATAGCCCACCTCGGTGAACTTGGTCGCCTCCACCTTGATGAAGGGCGCGTTCGCCAGCTTCGCCAGACGCCGCGCAATCTCAGTCTTGCCAACCCCGGTCGGGCCGATCATCAGGATATTCTTCGGCGTGATCTCCGAGCGCATCGGCTCGTCGATCTGCGAGCGACGCCAGCGGTTGCGCAGGGCAATCGCCACCGCGCGCTTGGCCTCATCCTGGCCGACGATATGTTTGTCGAGTTCCGCGACGATACGTTGAGGGGTGATTTCAGACATGGGACCTGCCCGTCGATTGAGCCGTCCAGAACGGGCGGCGCCTTGAAAGTGGTCAGTGGCCGTCAACTGCCAACTGATTTTCCGCGTCCAGCTCTTCGATCACGAGGTTGTGATTGGTGTAGATGCAGATGTCGGCGGCAATATGCAAACCCTTCTCGACGATCTCGCGCGCGCCCAGTTCGGTATTCTCGAACAGCGCCCGCGCCGCCGAGAGGGCGAAAGAGCCGCCCGAGCCGATGGCCATGATGTCCTGCTCCGGCTCGATCACGTCGCCAGTGCCCGAGATCATGAGCGAGCTCTTCGCGTCGGCGATGCACAAGAGCGCCTCCAGCCGACGCAGCATCCGATCCGTGCGCCAGTCTTTGGCGAGTTCCACCGCCGCACGGGTCAGATGACCCTGATGCTTTTCCAGCTTGCCCTCGAAGCGCTCGAAGAGCGTAAAGGCGTCCGCCGTCGCGCCGGCAAAGCCCGCCAGCACCTGACCCTTGTAGAGCCGACGCACCTTGCGCGCATTGCCCTTCATGACCGTCGATCCCAGCGAGACCTGACCGTCGCCGCCGATCACGACGCGGCCAGAGCGCCGAACCGAAAGGATTGTCGTGCCGCGAAAATTTTCCATCGTGGACCTGTGTGAGCGGTTGGAGAGGGACATTCTATCCGATCCACTCCAGCGGATCCTCATCCGGCGCAGGCTTGAGCCCCGGTTCCTCGATGAACAGCCGGTGCCAGATAGCGAACTGCATCAGCCCGAACAGCTCGCGACCGCCGCCTTGCACTCTCTGGCGCGCGGCAACCAGTGCCGGGATGGACTCGACCCGAAACCAGTCGCGGATGCCCCGATTTCCGATCAGACGCTGACCGACGGCTTCAGCCACCTCGCCGCACAGCCAGTCGCCGACCGGGACATGGAAACCGCGCTTGGGCCGTTCCAGATGGCCGGGCGGCAGCAGCGGTCCGGCCCAGCGTTTGAGCAGCCATTTGCCGCGATGGCGATGCACCTTGAGATCGTCCGGCAGCGCGAGGCCGAACTCGACCAGCCGGTGATCGAGAAAGGGCACCCGCCCTTCGACCCCGAAGCCCATCAGCAGGCGGTCGGTCTTGACCAGCAGATTGTCCGGCAGGGCCGTGACCAGATCGGTGTATTGGCGCCGCTGCATGTCTGACCAGGACGCGGGGGTCTCGCCCCAGGCGCGCAGAAAGGGCGCGCGATCAGCACCTGGCGCATCGCGCAACGCGGGACCGAAGAGGCGTCGTGACCAGCGCCCCGCCCATTGACCACGGGTGCGGAAACCGCCGCTGCCGGGATAGCGCATGGCCTTGAACCAGCGTTCGGCAAAGCGCGGGTGATAGCGTCCGTAGCCGGCAAAGACCTCATCCCCGCCCTCTCCAGAGAAGACCACCTTGAGTTCGGCCCCGGCGGTCTCGGCCAGAATCGAGGTCGGCAGACAGGCGTAGTCGCGCATGAGTTCATCGGCGCACCAGATGCTGTGGGGGATGCGCCCGAAGACCTGAGTCAACTCCAGCTCCAGCGGGCGATGATCGAGCCCGAAATGCGCCGCAACCCGCGCCGCCTCGTCCAGCTCATGCGCCATCACGGTGCCCCGGTAGCCGACCGAGAAGCTCTTGATGCGACCGGCGCCGTGGGCGTCCAGCATGGCTGCCAGCACCGCCGAATCGACCCCCCCCGAAAGAAAAAGTCCAAAAGGGACATCGGAGCGCATGTGTTCGCGCATCGCCGCGTCCATGAGCCCGTCGAGCTCGTCGCAGGCCTCGTCGAAACCGATGGCGCGCGGTGTGACATCCAGCGCGGACCAGTAGCGATGACGCTCGATGCGCAGATCGGCGTCGATGACGAGCGCCTCGCCCGGCAAGACCCGCTTGATGCCGGCGATCAGTGTCTCCTCGCCGCTGGCAAACTGATTCTGCAGGAACTGACGCAGCGCACCGGGCGCGACCTGGGGCCGCTCGGGCAGGATCGGCAGCAGCGCCTTGATCTCGGAGGCAAAGGCGATGCGGTCCGGCAGACACACATAGAAGAGCGGTTTGATGCCGAGCCGGTCGCGGCCGAGGATCAGCCGCCCGGTTCGGGCATCGTGGAGGGCGAAGGCGTACATGCCGCGCAACCGGTACAGGAAGTCGAGCCCGTGCGCGGCGTAGGACAGCAGGATGGTCTCGGAGTCCGAATCGGTGCGCGGCGTCAGTCCGCGCGCGCGCAGTTCGGCGTTCAGCTCGATGTAGTTATAGACCTCGCCATTCGCCGCCAGCGCGAGGCGACCGTCCGCTGAGACCATCGGCTGATGGCCGGTCGCGAGACCGATGATGGAGAGCCGGGTCTGCGCCAGCCCGACCGGGCCATTGCAATGAATCCCCTGATCGTCCGGCCCGCGATGGGCGAGCCGCGCCGCCATGCGCGCGAGCTGTTCGGGATCCGGGCGCTGACCGTCGCGCAGAATGAAACCGGCGATGCCGCACATATCAGACCGGAATCTTCTGTCCGTTCTCATCGAGACGGACAAAGGTGATGCAGGTGGAAAAGACCGACTCCTCTGCGCCGGTCTCCAGGTCGTCGGCGTAGACCTTGACGCCATAGGTGACTGAGGTCCGTCCGCGACAGCTCTCGGCGACATCGAAGCGCAGCACCATTCCTTCGCGCGCGCCGCGATGGAACTCGACCCGATCCATGGCGACGGTCACGAAACGACAGCCCGGATGGTCACGGCTGGCGGCGATCCAGGCGATTTCGTCCACCCATTGCAGCAGATAACCGCCAAACAGATGGCCGTAGTGGTTCAGATGGCCGGGTCTCACGACCTTGTAATTTTCCATCAATCTGTCTCTTTTATGACAAAACAGTCAAAAAATGGTCATTTAGCTGCGCTGGATCTATACAACTGCAACAACAGTCAGGGTATTTTGCGCCCCGCGCCCCGAGGGCGCATCTCAAACCAATTTTGACAGGGGGAATCATGACCGGATCATCTTCGGTCGGCTGGCTTGACATTGTCGTCATTCTGGCCTACCTGCTCGCCACCGGCTATCTCGGCTGGCTCGGCTATCGCGGCACCCGCTCGGCGGCGGACTTTCTGGTCGGTGGGCGCTCGGCGCACCCGATCATCATGGCCGTCTCCTATGGCGCCACCTTTATTTCCACCGCCGCCATCGTCGGCTTCGGTGGGGTCGCCGGGCTGTTCGGGATGAGCCTGCTGTGGCTCACCTTCCTCAATATCGGGGTCGGCATCCTGATCGCCTTCATCGTGCTCGGCGAGCCCACACGCCGGCTCGGCCATCATCTCGGCGCCCATACCTTTCCCGAACTCTTAGGGCTGCGCTATCAGAGCCGGGGTATCCAGATCTTTACCGGCGCCATCGTCTTTGCCTTCATGCCGCTCTATGCCGCAGCGGTCATGACCGGCGGCAGCGTCTTCGCCGCGACCCAGTTCGGCATCGACTTCGAGGTCGCGCTGCTCATCTTCGCACTCGTCACCGCCGCCTATGTGATCCCCGGCGGGCTCAAGGCCGTGATGTACACCGATACCTTCCAGGGGTTCGTGATGGTCATCGCCATGCTGTTTTTGCTGTGGTTCACCTATTCCAGTCTGGGTGGCGTGACCGAGGCCCATCGCTACCTGACCGACATGACCGACATGGTGCCGGCGCCGCTGGTGCAGATGGGTCATCAGGGCTGGACCGCGATGCCGGCCTTCGGCTGGGGCGCGCCCACCTATGACCTCTGGTGGACCGTGGTGACGGCCATCATTCTCGGCGTAGGCATCGGCGTACTGGCGCAGCCGCAGTTGATCGTGCGCTTCATGACCGTGCGCAGCCGCCGCGAACTGGATCGCGCGGTGCCGATCGGCGCGGTCTTCATCATGCTGATGACCGGCGCGCCCTTCCTGGTCGGCAGTCTGTCGAATGCCTGGTTCGCCCAACACGGCCCGATCCTCAACGGCAAGGTGATCCAGGAAATCGACGCCGAGAAAGGACGCGCCCTGGTCGAGCTGATGAAGCAGGACGACTCCGGTGCCTGGACGGCAGTCATCAACCCCAAGACCAACAAACCAGCCACGGCGGCACTGATCGTCAGCGAGCGCAAAGCGGCTCAGGACACGACTGGAGCGAGCTTCGAGCTGGCCGGCGGACGCTCCTCGGCCGTGACCTATGTCAAGGGCGATGCCGACAAAATCATTCCGGCCTTCATCTCGGCGGCTCTGCCGCACTGGTTCGGCGTAGTCTTCTTTCTCGCCCTGCTGGCGGCGGCCATGAGCACTCTGTCGAGCCAGTTCCATACCATGGGCACCTCAGCCGGGCGTGACCTCTACGAGCGGATCGGTGACAAGGGGCGGTCTCGCGAGCCGAGCATCCTGGTCATGCGGCTCGCGATCGTGGTGGGTCTGCTGATCGCCGTGACCATCAGCTACATGGTGCGTCAGGAATACATCATCGCCCGCTTCACCGCCATTTTCTTCGGTCTGTGCGCCGCCACCTTCCTGCCGGCCTACGTTGGCGGACTTTTCTCGCGGCGCGTCACCAGGACTGGCGCCTTCGCCTCCATGATCGTCGGGCTTGCGATCTCACTCTTCTGGCTGCTGCTGGTCAAGGCCAAGGAGGCCAGCGCCATCGGTCTGGTGCAATGGGTCACGGGCGGCAAGACCAGCATCCTCGCCGACTATCCCAACTGGCCCTCGGTGGACCCGATCATCGTCGCCCTGCCGGCGGCATTGCTGACCCTGATTCTGGTCAGCGCCGTCACCCGTCCGCCGGATGCGGAACATCTGCGTCACTGTTTCCCGGAGCGGAATTAGACCGCTTTCAGCGATCAGCTTCCAGCCACCAGCGCGCGGCCTTCAGCCTGAGTCGCTGCATGCAGAAGCTGGTCGCTGGAGGCTGAACGCTGACGGCTTACTTAACGAGGTAACGACTCAATGCTTGGTATCGATGATCCATTCGTCCTGACGGCCTATCTCGGCATCGTCACACTGGCAGCCCTGAGCCTGGTCTACGGGCTGGTGCGCCGCAACGCCGCGCGTGACGAGGTCACGCCGGAAGACCGCCAGTGGGCGCTCGACGAAAAGAAGGTGGAAGATGAACTCTAATCTCTCGCACAACATGCGGCTGGCGGCAGGTCTGACCGTCGTCCTTGCCTGTCCGACGGTGCAGGCTCAGGAAGCCGCCTCGCCCTTTACCTGGGGTGCGGATCTGCGTCTGCGTCAGGTCTTCATCGACAACGTGGGCCTGAACGCCGACAGCCCGAGTGGCGACCGCACCTTTCAGCGGTATCGCACGCGCGCCTGGGCTTCCTATGCGCCGAACGAAGACCTGACGGTCAGCGCCCGACTGATGTGGGAAGGACGCCATTATCAGGATCCCAACGCCGACAACTGGCCTGCCCCCGGTTTCGAGAAGTGGTACAGCGGCGGCATCCTCTTCGATCAGCTCACCATTGAGGGCAAGCACATCGTCGGACTGCCGCTCTCGGCCAAGCTCGGGCGTCAGGACATCGTGCTGGGCAACGGCTGGCTGGTGCTCGACGGCTCACCCATTGATGGCTCGCGGTCGATCTATTTCGACGCCGCACGCGCGACCTACAGCCTGGAATCGCTCGCCACCACGCTGGATCTCATCTACATCGATCAAAGCGCGGATACGGGCCGCTTCCCGCAGGCTCTCAATGGCGAGGTCGAGGACCAGACCGAGCAGAATGAGACCGGCGCCATCCTCTATGCGCGCAACAAATCGCTGCTCAAGGACACCGATCTCGACGGCTATTTCATCTACAAGCACAACCGCCCGAACGTCACCCCCGGGCCGCCGGTCAACCTGCGCGTCAACAACGGCGCACCATTCGTTTCCGGGACCGACTCCGGCGACATCTACGCCGCCGGTCTGCGCGCCGACGCCAAACTGAGCCCGCAATGGGCCGTGCGCGGCGAGGGCGTCTATGAATGGGGCACCCGCAACCAGCGCGATCTGAGCGCCTTCGGTCTCAACAGCCGCCTGACCTTCAGCTTCAACGACAAGCTCAAGAATCAGCTCCACGGCGACTTCGAGTTCCTCTCGGGCGACGACCCCGACAGCCGGGGCGACCAGGCATTCGATCCGCTGTGGGGCCGCTGGCCGCAGTGGAGCGAGCTGATGATCTACCAGTGGCCGCTGGAAAGCCGGGTCGGCGAGGCCACCAATCTGATGCGTCTGAACGCCGGCTGGATCGCCCAGATCCATCCGACCACGCAGTTACTGGTCGATTATCACGCGCTCTGGGCGGATCAGATGAGCACGCGCACCGCCGCGCAGATGGTGAACATCAGCGGCGACGGCGATTTTCGCGGTCATCTCTTCACCGGCTGGCTCAAGACCAAGCTCAACAAGCATGTCTCGGGGCATCTGGTCGCCGAGTATCTGGCGCCGGGCGATTACTATGCCGATAATCGGCAGAACGATTCGTTCTTCGTGCGGGCTGAAGTCACACTGACCTGGTAGCGGTTTTCAGCCAACAGCCAAGGCCGGGGTGAGCGAAAGCAAGCCCCGGCTGCCGAGACACGAAATCGATGATCGACCCCGGTGACTTGCGGATTTTTGCTGACTCATTCATGAATGCGGGGAGCTGGCTGCTCCCGTTCCTGCTGATGCTTCCTGGCCTGTCGCTGCTCCAACGCCGGTTATCGGCCAGGCAGCGTGGTCGGGAAGGGGAAGCGCAAGTGGGCCGCGCCTTGGAACGGCTGTTCCCGGCTGTTGCGCATGATCTGATACTCCCCAACGGGCGGGGCGATCTGACCCAAATCGATCACGTCGCCCTGACCCCAAAGGGCTTCCTGGTCGTCGAGACGAAACACTACCGGGGGATGATCACCGGGCAAACCGAGGATCCACACTGGATCCAACGGATTGGTCGGCGGCGCCATGAGTTTCAGAATCCACGTCGCCAGAACTATGCACATGTGAAGGCCATCCAGGCGCTGGGGCTGGGGGTGCCGATCCTGGAGCACGTCGTTTTCACCAATACGGCGCACTTTCCCGATGGCTTGCCCGCTGGCGTTTCGCGTCTGGCGACGATCGCTCAGGATCTGGAGGCCTGTCGGCGCGGCAGGATTTCGGCTGCCTTGCGAACCGCCTGGGGACAGTTATTGAGCCAGGCGCGCCGGGATCACGCCTCCAGGCGCGCGCATCGGCGTGGTTTACGACAGCGCTACGGGCGGGATCCTCAGGTGGTTAAAGCGTTGGTTTGGTTTGGTCTGGCCGGGACTGCGGCGCTGGCGCTCTGGCTGTTCCATCAGCCGTTTTCATTCGATGTCGAGCCGATGCATGGGAGGCTGCCAGCCGCTGCGAGCGTTACGACGCCAGCATCAAGGTTGCCATTGCTCACTACATCGGCAGTGATGTCATCACCGTCTCCGCGAACCCAGCCATCCCGCGATCTGGAGATCGCCTGGGCCGATCCAGCGGCGCCATCGCACGAAAGCGAGGATTGCCGACTCGCCATTGCAGCGGTACTGATTGCCAACACCGCCGAGAGCCGATGGCGCCGTGGCAAAGCCTGTGCCCGGACGACAGATCAACCCTGACCAGACGACAAACCACAGGAACCGGACAGGGGACTTTTCGGCTGGCTGTCGAGACGGTGGGACACTTCGATCTGGATGCTCACTTGAACAGATCCTCCGCTGTCTGGCGCAACACATCAGGATCGGGCGCACCCGATCCTGCCGCCTTCGCCTGTCGCACCGGCTCGAAGAAGTCGCAGAAATTCGACCGCGTCTTGTCCAGGACGCGATCCACCAGGGGTTCCATGCATTCGTTTGGTCGGCCCGGCGCATGGTGACGACAATTCCGGCAGCAATGCGTTGGTTTATGGCAGACGAGACAGACTGACTCCCGTCCATAGTCCAGCTTGCTCAATTCCTGTCCGCAGTGCCAGCACTGGCCAACGATGGGCTCAGGCATCGCGTTTTCTCCCGTGTTTCCAGCAAGGTCTGAGTGCGTTCAGCCGCACCGCTGACGACGCAATGGTTTTGCCGTCAAGCATGGCATTGAAGTCCGGGGCTTCGACATCGAGCGCAAGGTAATACGCGACACCCATCGCCGCCTCCAGATTTGGGTTAAAGATGCGTCTGGGAGCGACTGCACCCATCGGCGAGCCGGGTTGCGCCGTTCTCGGGGCGGTGAATGCCGGCAGCATCAGCCGTGAACAGGTCGAAAGCTACCTGAAACTCAGCGGAGAGTCCGACTTCCACCAACTGTCCCATGCCGAAAAAAGAAAGAAGGATCGGGATTTCGGTCGATACATCAAATCGGTCAAAACGGACCTGAAGAATCGCCATTAAACCGCGCCCAGTGCGATATGCGATGTCTTTGGGCTGGATCAGGCAGCATCGACGACCGCCAGAGCTGGCGCGGTCTGCGTCTCCGTCAGCCGGGCCAGCTTACGCGGACGCGAGCGGAGCGCTCGGTCGCCACCCGCGCCGCGCGCTCCTTCATCAGGACGTTCGCCCGCTCAAACAGATCCTCGACTCGGCGCCCTAACGCGCTTCTGCACCGATAGCGGCTCGGTCGAGCAAGCGTGCGTCGAGCGCCTGGATCAGCGGCGCGAAGGCTTGATCGAGGACGGCGAGCCGTGCAGTCAGCTCGGTTTTCTCATGTTCGGCGGATGCGCGCAGGGCGTCATCCAGTTCCGCGGCCGTGGCGGCGATGGCCTGCGCACCGAGAGTGCCGGCGGCGCCCTTGAGGCTATGCGTGATCTCGCGTGCCGCTGCCCAGTCGCCGTCGGCCAGGCAGTCCGCCAAACGCGCCGTGTCCTGACGATGGGCAGTCACAAACTTTTCAAGCAGTTCCAGATACTTCTCTTGATTGCCCCGCAGCAGGCTCAGTCCCCACTCCAGATCGACACCCGGCAGCGCCGGCAGACCTGACGGGGGCGTGTGCGCGGATGAGACCGTCGCCGTTGACGGCGACGCCGCTTCGGGCAACCAGCGCAGCAGGGTGGCAAAGAGCGCCTGCGGCTCGACCGGTTTCGCCACGAAATCGTTCATGCCGGCATCGAGACAGGCCTGGCGGTCGTCGGCGAAGACGTTGGCGGTCATGGCCAGGATGGGTTTGGATGCCCAGCCCGGCAGGGTGCGGATGGCACGGGTCGCCCCGAGACCGTCGAGCCCCGGCATCTGTACGTCCATGAGGATGAGGGCATAGTCGCCCGTGCGCGCCTTCTCGATTGCCATGCGGCCATCCTCGGCGACCTCGACCCTCAGACAGAACGGGCGCAGCAGTTCCAGCGCCACTTCACAGTTGATCGGATTGTCCTCGACCAAGAGGATGGATGTGCTGGCATGGCGCGCACGCAGGGCGGCCTCGGCTTCCGCGACGGGGCGGTCCGCCGTCACGGGCGGCGCCTCGCCGCGCGTGAGCCAGGCGGTCAGCCAGAAGCGACTGCCCTGTCCAGGGGTGCTCTCGGCGCCCGCTTCGCCGCCCATCAGCCTGGCGATCTGGCGGGTGATCGTGAGGCCCAGACCCGTTCCGCCAAACCGGCGCGTGGTCGAGGCATCGGCCTGTTCGAAGGCCTGGAAAAGCCCGGCGAGCGTCGTGTCGGGGATGCCGATGCCGGTATCCTCGACCTCGAAGCGCATCAGCAGACCCCTGTCGCTGTCCTCCAGCATTCGCGTGCGAATGGCGATCCGCCCCCGCTCGGTGAACTTGACCGCATTGCCCGCATAATTGAGCAGCGCCTGACGCAGTCGGGTCGCATCGCCGCGCAGCCATTGGGAGGCATCGGGGCAGTCCACCTCAAGCGCGAGCCCTTTGGCTTCGATGCTGTCCTGGATCAGCACCCGCACCTCATCCATCAGCCCGTCGAGACGGAAATCCTGCGGTTCGAGCCGCAGCTTGCCAGCCTCGGCCTTGGAGATGTCCAGGATGTCGTTGATGATGCTCAGCAGATGGCGGGCGGCGGCGTCGATCTTGCGCAGACGCATGTCCTGAAAAGCGTCCGGACCCGCGCGACGCAGCAGGTGGGTCAGTCCCAGGATGGCGTTCATGGGGGTGCGGATCTCATGGCTCATGTTGGCCAGGAATTCGCTCTTGCTCTGCGCCAGACGTTCGGCGCGGGCGCGGGCCTGGATCAGCTCATCGGTGCGCGCGGCCACCAGTTCTTCCAGATGGTGGCGATGACGTTCGAGTTCCTGTTCGGTGCCTTTGATCTCGGTGATGTCGCGTGCGATGCCGAGCACACCGATCGCCGCACCATCCGGGGCGTAGAGGGGGGTCTTGATGACCTGCACCAGCTCCTGATGCCCGTCGCTGGCGAAGGTGATTTCTTCCTCGTTGAGCCGCGGTCCGCCAGCAGCGATGGCAGCCAGATCGTTGGCACGAAAGAAATCGGCAAGCTGTGGATCCACGAAGTCGTAGTCGGTTTTGCCGACGATCTCCGCCTCCGGTGCGCCGTACAGGGTCTCGAAACGTGCATTGCAGGTGAGGTATTGCCCCTGCAGATCCTTGAGCCAGACCAGATCGGGAATGGTGCGGATCAACGTCCGCAGAAACTCACGGTTCTCCTGCAGCGCAAGCTCGGCCAGCCGCTTCTCCGTGACGTCACGGTCCAGACCGCGGTAGCCCAGCAACTCGCCAGACGCATCCAGGATGGGCACGCCCGTGGTCTGAATATGGACCGGGTGGCCATCCTTGTGCCGATTGACGTTCTCCAGGTCGCGGAAGGCGGTGCGCCGGACGAGAGTGGCGGCGAAGGCGTCCGCCACCCGTTGCGCCTCGTCCGGGGGCATGAACTCGAAGGGGGTGCGACCGAGGATCTCCTCGGGGCTGTACCCGAGCACGGCCTGCACCCCCTCGGAGGCGTAGGTGTAGCGACCCTGGGCATCGACCTCCCATATCCAGTCGGCGGAGGCATCGACGATGTCCTGGAAGCGCTGCCGACTCTCATTCAGTGCCAGCTCGGCCTGCTTACGGGCGGTGATGTCTTCGGTGAAGATGACGATGCCGCCGATGCCGCCGTCAGCCTCGCACCAGGGCCGGATCTCCCAGTGCAGCCATTGGATACGTCTGTCCATCCGCTCGAAGCGATCCTCATCGGCGTGGAGCACCTCGCCCGCCAGTCCGCGTCGGTGCACGTCCTTCCAGCGTTCGGGGATCTCGGGAAAGATCTCATAGTGCGAACGACCGATCAGCGTCTGGTCGCCAAGGCCATAGTCCTCCCGCCAGCGGCGGCTGACGGCCAGATAGCGCATGTCGCGGTCGAACATCGCCAGCGCGGCGGGGGCATGCTCGATGAGGAGACCGAGACGTGTCTCGCTCGCCTGTAGCGCAAACTGCTGGGTCTGGAGCTGCCGACGCAGGGCCATCTTGTCGAGACTGTTGGCGACCGCGCGACGCAGTTCCTGCGGGCTGAAACGCCCTTTGGTCAGAAAGTCGTGGGCACCCTGCTTCATGCAGGCCACGGCGACACTGGCGTCATCGCTCCCGGTCAGGACGATGAGGGCGTAGTCGTTGTCATGCCCCGGACCCCGCTCGGTGAAGAAGTCCAGCCCGTCCATGTCGGGCAGGTAATAGTCGAGCAGCACACAGGCCGGACGGATCTCAGCCGCCAGGGCCATCCCGCGTTCGCCCTGATCGGCCTCGACGATCTCATAGCCGTCGCGCAAGATGCGCCGGATCAGTTCGCGATCCTCGGGGTTGTCATCAATGATCAGCAGAGTCGGCTGGTCTTCGCGCATGGACGGATCTCCTCACGGTTAACGCGCGGTTCCCTGCGGGATCTTCATCTTCACACCGGCCCTCCGCCGCCGACAAGCGGCGGGAGCGTCACGGCGTCGAACCAGTAATCGACGAAGGCCCGGATCTGGTCGGCAAAACGGTTGCGCTCCAGTGGTTTGATGATGTACCCGGCAACCCCGAGACGATAGAGGCCATCGATCTCGCGCGGATTGTTCGAGCTCGTGAGAATCACGGTGGGTAACGGCAGCACCCCATCGCACTCGGCACGCAAGGCCGCCAGGAGATCCAGTCCGGTCCCGTCGGGCAGATTGAGATCCAGCAGCAGGACCGCAAACGACAGCGAACCGGCCACCGCATCCGGGTGATCAGGGGCCAGGAGTGCAAGCGCCTCCGCAACCCCTGTCGCCCGCCGCACCGGACGGCTGAAACCGGCCCGCTGCAGCGCCCACAAGGTCAGCGCATAGTCCTCGTTGGAGTCCTCGACGATCAACAGCGCTCTGGAGTCCACAGGTTCCACGGGCGATTACTGTGGCGCCGCGAGCGTGAAATGGAAGGTCGAACCCTGCCCCGGCGACGATTCCACCCAGATGCGCCCGCCGTGCCGCTCGATGGCCTTCTTGGTGATGGTGAGCCCTGCCCCCGTTCCGCCGCCATAGTCGTCGCGCCCGTGCAGACGCCGGAAGACCTGGAAGATCCGCACGAAATGTTTCGGGGCAATACCGATACCGTTGTCGCGGACGAAAAAGACTGGCGGATCAAGGCTGGTGTCGCAACCGATCTCGACCCGCTTTTCATCCTGATCATTGTACTTGAGCGCGTTCGAGATCAGATTGCTGAAGATCTCGGCAACGCGGACCCGGTCACACTGGATCTCCGGCAGGCGACCCAGCACACGAATCCTCGCCCCCGGCACCTGCTGAGGCTGGAAGGTTTCGAGAATTTTTGCCACCAGTCCGTTGAGATCGACCCTTTGCAGCTGCAGATCGATCCGCCCCACCCGCGAATACTGGAGCAGCGATTCGATCAGCTCATCCATCCGCCTGGTGAGCCGCAGAATGGTCGCCAGCCGCTCCTGCCCCGCTGCCGAGAGATCCGCTCCGTCGTCCTCCTGGAGAAACTCGACCGAGGTGTGGATACCGCGCAGCGGCTCCTTGAGGTCGTGGGAGACCGCGTAGGCGAAGGCATCGAGTTCCAGATTGCTCTCGGCCAGTTCCAGATTGATGCGTCGCAAATGTTCGGTATGGCGGACGATGAAGTCGAGAATCTCCCGGCGCAGCTCGAGCGCATGCTCGATCTCGCAGTCCAGCCAGCGACGCGACTGGCCGGCGACCGTCTCCTTCCAGAGCGCGAAGGAGGTGCGGGGCAGAAGACGGATCTCGCCGGCCGTGTCGTCGATCTCGACCGGCTTGTGCGGATCGCCCGCCCAGTCCACCACCTGCTGCCATTCGGCGCGGAACCACATGAGCCCGTCCGGCGCGGCGTGCGACCAGCGCACGGCCAGCAGACCGCTTGCCACGGACTGGAAGGCGGCAGCGGGCGGATAGTCCAGCGGCAAATGGTGGCTGGCGAACGAGAGTTCGCTGCGGGTCGCCAACCAGTCGGCCAGGGCCAGGATCTCCGGCGCGGATGGCGTCCTGCCCAGCAGGCTCAGCCGGCCATCGCTGAACAGGGCCACGCCGTCGGCATCCAGCATGGTCAGGACGTCGGGCCGGATCTGGATCAGGGTTTGATGCAGCGCATTGTTCCGGAAGAGGGCGTCGAGCAGCTGCTCGCGCGCCGCCCCCAGTCTGAGCCGGTAGCCATAGTGTTCCTCGGCGTCCTTGCCGCTCATCAGCAGGGAGACCATGTGGGCCAGACATTCCACCGCCACACGGGTCTCGTAGGGCAGATATTTCGGGGCGGCGTGATGCATGCATGAGATCAGTCCCCACAATTTGCCGTCTTTCAACAGAGTGGTGACCAGGGTCGCCTTCACCCCCATGTTCTGGAGGTAGCCCGTGTACATCACCGAAACGCTGCGCAGGAAGGAGTAACTCAGATCGACCGGCACCGCGCCCGGGTGATCGGGTCCGGCAAGCAGCGGCACCGGCTGGTAATCGACATCCGGCAGATGACGCAGCCAGGTGAGGCGGAACAGACGCCGCGCGGGCTCAGGGATGTCGGCCGCCGGATAATGCAGCCCGAGATAGGTTTCCAGACCCTCCTGAACCGACTCGGCGATCACCTCACCGCTGCCGTCCACGTCGAAGCGATAGGCCATGACCCGGTCGAAGCCGGTGATGGCACGGATCTCAGCCACCGCCAGATCGAAGAAGGCGTGCAGTGTGGGTGTCGCCTGCAACCGCTGGAGCGTGGTATGCACCTCCTGGTAGAGATCGGGCGCCCCCACACGTGCCGCCTCGTCGAGACGCTCGAACTCCAGCAGCAGCAGGCCATCGTCGGTGCGGTTGCCGAAGAGATGACAGGGTTTGTCGCACGCCAGCGGCTGGACCGCCATGAGGCGCAGCAGCACACCATTGAGGCGTTGCATCGACAACCGCTCCCGCAGGCCGGCGGTGGCGGCCTCACCCAGCACCACTTCAATGCCCTGTCCCAGAAGCCTGTCGGGTGCAAGCCCCAGATAATCGTCCGTATTGGCGCTCGCCTGCAGGATGCGCAGCCCCGGTTCCTGCAGGACCAGGAGTGCGCCATGCGGCTGGATGGCGCCAGCGTACTGGATCTGTTCGCGATCGCAGTTGGTGAAGTCTAATTCAGCATTCATGATCAGAGTTTGAAGTGCTTCGTTGTTGCAAGGGTGGCAAGGTTCAGGGCAAGACCCTAACACCGTCTGGCAAGCAATGCATCGGTACGAAATGCATTGATAACATGTTTCGACTCAGAGGGTTGACGCGAAGGCACAGTGAATCGCGATGCCTCGACTCTGGGGGACGGACGAGAACGGGCAGTGCCCCGGTTTGCGGGACAGGCAGAGCGGAGCGGTTGCCGGGAGACGAGCGTCTCGCCCGTCTGGCGGGCAGGACGCCCGTCTGTCGGAGCGGTTGCCGTGGCCTGACCCTGTACCGACGGGCGGATACGGGCCTGGAGGATGCGTTCCATTCAGTTGCGCATCTGATCGACATCCGCGTCCACAGCGGGGATGAGGGACACTGCACGGAAGACCCGCAATGCGGCGGAGTCACGTAAGTCCAGGAAGGCTTCGCGCAGTGTCTCGCGCAGATCCTCTCCCCGGTCGCGACATAGTTGTGCCCTGCCGAACTTCCCGGCTCGCAAGCGTCCATTCGCGAACACTTTCATGCGGCGTGACGCAACCGGTGCGTCAGACGCAGACCGTCACGCATGTTCAGTGAGACTTCCCCGTGTCGTCTGGATGAATCGCCTTCGTCGGCTCCCGGTGCGCCGGGAGAAACGCGATGACACGGATCTGGCGATGGCGCATCTGGCGTTGGGGATCATCAAATTGGCGCGCAACCGGCCTTCTGGACTGGCCTGGGCGCGCAACATCTGGGCCAATACACGCAAGTAAGCCAGCCCTGCGACAGGGTCTGGCTGGAGCGTGGCGGACAGGCGGCCGACTGTCCGCTGCGTCCCGCTATGCCTGTGAGCGGAGCATTGTTCTGGCATGCGAAACCAGCCACCGCAAGGGGGCGGTGATCCGCCAGGAAGTGGACTGGCGGAGTTCTTCGAGCTGACCGGAGACCTGCTCAAGCGCGGTCTGAAGCCGCGCCATTTCGGATTCCGATACCGGCTGCGGGTTCAGTGCATCCAGCAACCGTCCGATGTCCATGCCACACGCGGCGACACAGCTCAATGGGGGCAGAGCGGCGATCCTGGTTATCGCCTGCGGCTCCTGATGGCCGGGGCCGGGCTGCATCAGGCGCAGCGGATCCTCCCGTAACGCATCCCGCACGATCAATCGATAGGCTTCTGCCGATGCGATCTCAGCCGGCAGGGTATAGGTACGAAAAACATTGAGCGCGGCGATATGGCGGTCATAGGCCTGTTGCGCCAGTTGACTCGTGAAACAGTCCATCGCCGCCTGCTTGCGTTCGCACAGATCGCCGATGTTCAGCAGGTGGCTGGGATGCAGCGGCGCACCAACCTCGTACATCACCATCTGAACGGGACGCGGACAGCGGCGCACCGCCTCAGCCGTCGCCAGCGCCAGGGTCAGATGGTCGGGATGGATCTCCCACCAGGACGGGGCATAGACCAGATCCGCGCCAGCATCTTCCATCTCGCCCAGAATGCGCTGAATCAGCGCCTCGCCATACTCCAGCCCGCGATCCGGCAGCCCCCAGAAGACCGGCTCGCCGTAGCCCAGAACCGCCGCCGCACAGAGGCTCTCGCGCTGGCGCGTCAGGGCTGCATCGGGGGTTCCGGGCGGCAAACCAAGCGCGCCATCCGTGACGATGATGACCCGGATTGGATCCCCCGCCGCAACATGACGCATAATTGCCCCGCCACAGCCCAGCACCTCATCGTCAGGGTGAGGCGCCAGAACCAGCGTGCGACCGCGCGGCATGGCCGTATTGGCGGCGTAGGGGATGAAGTCGTGTTCCGAATATTTCATTTAGTTCTTTGCAGGTGTGTGCGTTGATCAATTATTCGATTTCATGGAACTCCGGGAGCGTCCAGCCAGCGGCGCCCAAGCCGCTTGACCCCTTGCAGGAAGGGATCCAGGCGCACCGGCGGGGAGATCTCGATCAGGCCATGGGCCATTATGTCCAAGCCCTGCGGAATCGGCCAACTCGCGCCATCGCTCACTACAACCTTGGCGTCGCGCTCATTGACGCCGGCCTGGGCCTGACCTCGCTGCCATTTCTGATCCACGCCACCCTGCTGCGTCCGGACTCGCTCATCTTCCGCTATGCCCGGCTGTTCGCCCTGATTCACGCCGGACGGCTGGAACAGGCCAGACAACTCATCGACGACAGCACGCAACGGGGTCTGCCGCCCGAGACGCTTGACTACTGGCGGAACTGGGTCGCCAACTGCGCAGCGGGCAGGAATCCCGCCGAGCTGAATCTCGCCTCGCCGGGTCTGGCCGACACCACGAACGAACTGCCCGATCAGGCGCCCGATCTGCCCACGACTTCCGCCGCGCAGCCCGGACTGCAACAGCCATTCGAGCAGGCCATAGAGGATTACCAGGCAGGACGCCTGCAGAAACTGGTCGATGATCTGGAGACGCTGCTGACCGATTTTCCCGAGTGGGGGGAAGGTCATCATCTGCGCGGACTCGGCCTGATGGGTCTTCAGCGTTTCGAGCAGGCCGTCGCATCCCTCCAGCGGGCAAGCGAGCTGCTGCCCGGCCGTGCCGAGATCCGGGACCATCTTGGGGTTGCCTGTGTCCGTCTCGGCGATGACGAAGGCGTGCGACGCGCCTTCGAGCAGGCGCTGTCGCTGAATCCACTGCGCGCCGAAACCTGGAACAACGCCGCCGATTCGGCGCTGTCGCGGGGACGCTTCGATGAGGCGTTTCAGTATGCGCTCCAGGCGGTGAGGCTGAAGCCGGACCTCCGCGAGTCCAGTTACTGTCTGCTCCAGGCGGCTTACCGGCTGGACGCACTGGCGCCAGAGAACGATTCGGCAGAACCGATTCAGGCAGACCGGGGCAGCGCGCTCACGTCCGCCATCAAGACCCTTAAGACCGGGATCGAGCGCCCGGAACAGGCGCTCGCCCTTGCGCCGCTGCTGGCTCAGATCGGTCAATACCAGGCTGCCATCGATATTCTGGAGCAGAGCCTGGCGCGTTTCGCCCAGCATCCGCCAATGCTGCTGGGCGAACTGATGATGAATCAGCGCCACCTGTGCGACTGGCGACACTGGTCCGAGCGCCTGTCTGTCCTGAGCGGACAAGTCAAGATGAATCAGGAGGCGGTCATTTCGCCCTTTTCCGCGCTGACGATACCGGGTCTCAAGCCGGGTGACCTGCTCCGGGTTGCGCGCCAGCAGGCCGCGAGCTATGGCATCTGGATGGATCGCGCCAGTGAATTGCGCCCCGCGCCGCTCAAGTCGCCGGATTCGCGTCTGCGGATCGGTTATCTGTCCGCCGACTTCCAGGAACATGCCACGGCTTACCTGACGGCCGGACTGTTCGAACGCCATGACCGCGAGCGGTTCGAGATCTTCGCCTATTCCAGCGATCCCGACGATGGCGGCCCCATGCGCCAGCGTCTGCGACAGGCATTCGATCACTTCATCGACATCCGTTCGCTGTCTCATCTCGCCGCCGCACAGCGAATTCGCGATGATGGCATCGATATTCTCATCGATCTGAAAGGCTACACCCGGAACGCCCGCATCGAGATCCTCGCCCTGCGCCCCAGCCCGCTGCAAGTGACCTGGCTGGGCTTTCCAGGTGGCCTGGGCGCACCCTTCATCGATTATCTGATTGCCGACCCGGTCGTGGCGCCATCTGAACAGGCGATCCATTACGATGAAGCGATTGCCTATCTGCCGGATGTCTACGCCCCGGTGGATGCCAACCGCCAAATCGCCGTCACGCCGACGCGAGCCGAGGCCGGTTTGCCAGCAACGGGTTTCGTCTTCTGCTGCTTCAACGACCCCTACAAGATCACACCCGAGGTCTTTGACCGCTGGTGTGCGCTGCTCAAGGCGGTGCCGCACGCCGTGCTCTGGCTCTATGCGAAAAGCGACGAGGTCATGGATAACCTCAGGCGAGAGGCTGCAATCCGCGATGTTGCATCCGCGCGACTCATCTTTGCGCGCAAGAAACCTCAACCCGAGCATCTGGCCCGACTGGCACTCGCCGATCTGTTCCTTGATACGCAGCCGGTCAATGCACATACCACGGCATCGGACGCACTATGGATGGGCGTTCCGGTCCTGACCTGTCTTGGCGAAACCTTTGCCGCACGGGTCGCCGCGAGTCTGCTGAACGCCGTCGGACTGCCGGAGCTGATCGCAACCGATCTGGACGACTATCAGGCGCGCGCACTGCGCCTGGCCAGTCAGCCACAGGAACTTGCAGCCATCAAGCAACGCCTGGCGGACGCCCATGGCAGCGCGGCCTTCTTCGATACCACGCGCTTCACGCGCAATCTCGAAGCGCTTTACCAGCGTATCTGGGATCGGCACACACAGGGCCTGCCGCCTGCGCCGCTCGCCCCGATCCAGGCGTGACATCGCGGCAGCCTGTGCGCCGAAATACCTTGCGGGGCGTCCAGCGGACACTTGATAATTGCCCGATGAGCGATTATAGCCTGCGCCTTTGCCAACCGGACGACGAACCAGCCCTGCTGGATCTGTTCGCGCTGGTTTTTGGCCAGGTGCGATCATCCCCCGAGTGGCACTGGAAATTCGTGTCCAGTCGCGCGCTGTCCAGCAACGCCATGTCATCCGACTCGCTCGTCGCTATGGATGGTCAGGGTCAGATCGTTGCGCATGCGGGTGCATTGATCCTGCCCGGCCAGTTCCAGGGCAGGCCGATCCCAATCGTACAAGTCTGTGATGTGATGGTTCATCCCGAACATCGCGGCGGTCTGGGACGGAACAATCTCTTCACCCTGCTGCTGCGCGAGCTGCTCGACCATCTGGCCCGCCGTCTGCCGAGCGCCTTTCGCTACGGCTTTCCCGGTCAACGCCCCTATCTGCTCGGCGAATGGGCGGGAGTCTATGAGCGTCTGGAGGTCGCGCTTGAAACTGAACTTGCACCGGCTTCCAGCTCCTTCAACCTGTGGCGCGCCCTTCCCCTGGCATGGGATAATCGGCGCCTTGATCGGTTATGGCAGCGTCTGGGCGATCAATATGCGCTGAGTCTGATTCGGGATGGCGCCTATCTGCGCTGGCGCTATGCCGAGCATCCCGTTCATGACTACCAACTGACCGGGCTTGCGTTCCTGGGGCGACTTTCAGGCTGGGTCGTTTGGCGCCAGCAGGGCGAGCGGCGATTGCTGGTCGATGCGCTGATTCCGCGCCGCGCGATCCGTCCGGCACTTCAGGCAGCCGTTATGCGACTTTCGCGCGGGATGCCCAGTGCGGCAACGGTCATCTGGCTGCCAGAGTCCTGGCGTGAGGCACTCGACGGCCCGCATCACGAAACACCGGTGGTGACGGCTAACATGTGCTGGCGTAGCGCGCTCGACACTCAAACTGTGCGCCAGTCGCTCTATTACACCATGGGCGACGTGGACATTTTTTGATATGTTTACTTCATGGCATAAGGCGCACTTGTGGACGAGAGGCCAAAACCCCAGTTTCAGCTCGCGCGTGGAATGCATTGTACGGCGGGTATGACAAGTTGCCGAACCCGACAATCGGTTTTTTCGTCAACTGTTGCCAGGATGCAACAAATGGCTGACGAATTGCGCTCAAAGCCTCTTGAAACATGGATTTCAAGCTGTTTCCAGATCACTTTCGCAGGCGCCGGAGTCGCCGGTCAGCATTGCTCAAAACGCTTGATGTAGGTTGACAACAACAATTTGTGGTGTAAACTCCTGACCGAGCCGCGAGCCAGCGTGGCATGCGTTTCGGATTGGGCGGCACCTCCGTTTTCGTCCATCCTTGGGTAGACCACGAGATCCGGAATACTCAAAAACCTGTTCAGTTACAACGTGTGAATCACAGGAGAACTCCAGCAATGTTTGCAAAATCCACACTCGCATCCGCTGTCGCGGCAGCACTCGGCGTTTCGGCGGTCGGCATCGCCCACGCAGACAGCGTCTTCTTCCCCCAGGTCGTTCTGAGCGACACGGTCACCACCATCGTCAGCGTGGTTAACACCAGCGCCGACAACTGGAACCAGAGCGGCACCGCCACTGGTACCAATCTGCATTACCGCTTCTATTACAAGTCCGGCGCAGCTGCTGGCGACCAGCTGGCGACTTGCGAAGAATACGACGAATATCTCCCGACCAGTCAGAACGACGTTCAGACGATCGATCTGAGCGGTCACTTCGGCGATGACACCGCTGGCGTGCTCTTCAATGACCCGAGCATCAATAACAAGTGGAAGGCGTCTGGCCGTGACTATGCCTTAGGGCGCAATGTCACGCCAGCTCGTGGCTATCTCTACATCGATAATCAGGGCAGCGATGCCGTCGAGTCGTTGACTGGCGAAGCCTTTGTGTTCGAATTCGGCAGCGGCGCGGCTTGGGGCTATGAAGCCTACAACCGTGATGGCCTGCCCCACACCGGCCCTAACGGTGGCTCCGACTACTCCGAGTTCGCTTCGCAGAGCCCGGCAAACGTCTCCATCATGCCCTTCGATGAAATCACCACCGCGTTCTTCGTGACCCCGGTTGATTTCGATCAGGCGCCTGATTTCACCAATAACTACAGGGCACGGATCGAGCTGGTCACGACTCAGCGTGGCGATCTCTATGACCGCGACGAGAATCTGGTCTCCGGCACCGTGGTGCAGGACGTGGTCTGCGTGGCTCGCATCAACGCGGAAGACATGCTGACCGACGGTACCCTGGCGCGTCTGGTTGATGGCGGCTGGGGCAAACTCTGGAACTACCGTCTGGTGAAGCCTGGTTCAGAGTGGCTTCCTGCGGTGTTCGACACCACCAACAGCATCGGTCTTTCTCCCGCTCCGAGCAAATTTGCTTCCGACGATGGCGCTGTCGTCATCAAGCTGGAGTACAACCTTGGCGGCACCTTCAACGGGGAGAACGTTGGCGGCACCTACAACAACTCGCTCCTGATCTCGCCGGACTGGCAGATTCCTGTCCGTTAAACCGGAATATCGACCTTGGCCGGGGTGAACACCCCGCGCCAAACGTATAAAAAGGCTGCCTTCGGGCAGCCTTTTTTGCAAGCGTTGTCTTGATTCATCTTTTGACGTATCGTCTCGCGATATTCAATAGTCTGTGGTGCTATCAGTGAATTTGTTCAATGTCGGATCGCGGCGCTTCGGGCGTCTTCTGTGTTTGCTGGCATCCTTGATGGGGGGGATGTCGCTAATCGGCTGTGAGCCTGCGTCCTCCGCGCAGAGCCAGCCTGCCCTTGAATCACCCGAATCGGCACCGACGAAGCCTTTGACTGACTTTGTCATGGATCTTCGCGGCGATTGGGATTATCGACTCGATTCAGCAGGAAAGCTCTGGCTTGCCTATTACGACCAGAACCGACTGTTGCGGCTGCGGCATCCGGATGGCAAAGAGGTTCTGCTGGTCCCGGAAGGGCGTGGTCAGGCACCGTCCGGTCTTGCCCTGGCGGCGCTCGATCAGGGGGTTGCCGTGTTGTGGCGCGACAAACATCCCGCGAAGGGCCTGTACCTGCTGGATACCAGCCAGGCCAATATGGAACCGCTTGAAATCGGCGGCGATACCGAGCCGCTGGCGCGCTTTCAGGCCATCCCCGGTCCGGGCGATCTGCTGCACCTGCTGTGGTACGGCGAAAAAGTTGGCGAGCCGACCGGCGAGAAACATAACCTTTATTATCGTCAACTCAACCGGAAAACCCTGGCGCTCTCGCCAATCGAGTTGCTGATGCCTGGAATCTATCCGGTCATGGCAACCGACACAGCCGGCGGGGTCATGGTCTATAGCTGGCTGATGGGGGACAAGGCCCAACGCATCGAGGCGCGTTATCGGCCCGCCAAACAGGATGCCAATGGCGGCGCTGGTGGCTTTGGCGAACCGGTAGCAATCGCCGACATCCCGGAAATGTCCACCATCTTCAAAGCCTTCCAGAGCGGATCACGATCCTTCGTGATGTGGCTGGCCCAATATGGCGAAGATAAAAAGGATTTCCTGCTCGAAGGCGCCTATTCCGATGATCAGGGCAAGACCTGGAAGCGATTTGCCTTCGAGGATCTGCGCGGCATCGATGTCGCCAGCCTGCAAATCGCGACTGACCAGACAGGACACATCCTGCTGGCTCTGGCTGGCCGCACGCGGAATGATGACGCCAAGACCAAGCAGGACATCTACGTCATCCGCTCCGCTGACCGGGGTGACACCTGGTCGAGCCCGACCCGGCTGCGCCATGTGATGGCGCAGGAAGGCGAGCAACGCGACCGGGAGATCGCCTCGCTGGCACGATTCAATGCCCGCAATCCGTCACTTGCCTTTGGTCAGGTGCCGGGGCAGGTGCTGGTGGTGTGGGAGGATTGGCGTCAGATCCGCTCCGGACTCTACGCCAGCCTGTCCAACGATTACGGTCAGACCTGGACCCTGAGCAATGTGCCATTGCCGGGTATGCCGGGCAAAAATCTCAGTCTGCGTTATGAGCCGAACGCTGTTTATGCCGATGGCGATCATTTCCAGGTTATTGCCGAGCAGGCAACGGATGACGCCTTCGTGACCAAGCAACTGACCCCGATCAGCTTGACCTCTGCGCAACTGGAGGAGTACGCAAAATCGAATCAGGCGACTGAACAGCCTGCCACTCAAGCTCAGGAACAGGCGCTGCGCAAACGCGAGGAAGGATTCTGGGAGGCCATGCTGGCGGGAGATTACACCAAGACCTACGCCTATCAGGATCCGTTCTTCCGCGCCCGCAATCCGCTCGATCACTATCTGGGGAGCATGGGACGCATCAAATATACCCAGGCCGAAGTGGTTGAGGTACACATCGATGGCCCCAGGGCAGACGTCAAAACCAGAATCACCGCCTCTGTCCCGGCATTCAAGGTACCGAGCACGGGCGAAATGATCAGCGAGCCCGAACGGACGGTCATCGTCAAGAGCACCTGGTTATGGCTTGATGGTGACTGGTACCGCGAATTCACCATCGAGTCGCGTGATATCGTCTTCACCCGTTACTGAGTCCCGCTCCATTGCATCCGCTTGCGCCGTGACAGGGCGTAAGCGGATTCCCGATCAAAATTCGCGGCATCGTCCTGGAATAACAGTATGCGGCTGCTGATCCTCCATCTCGCCACGATCTTCGGCGGCGCTGAACGCACCACCAGCAACCTGCTGACCCATCTCAACCGGGATGTCGTGCGACATGTCACCCTTGCCTCACCCGAGGCGCTACGTGATCTGCTCCCCGCACGCTGCGACGCCTTCATCGATACCGCTCCCCACCTGCGCCACGGCTGGTTCAATTCGCCCCGTGATCTGCTGTCCGACGCCCGGGCATGCAGCGAACTCCTGCGCGAGGCCAAACCGGATATCGTGCTGGGAATGATGCATTACCCGGCGGCGCTGGCCGTCCTGGGCACGCGGCTGGCGCGACTGCCGATCAAAACGGTCGGCAGCTATCGCGGGCCGGCCTATGAACATATCCGCCGCTACGAGCATGGCATCCGTCGCCGGGTCTTTCTGCACGCCGCCATCGGCGGCACGGCGCGGCTGGCGGATCGGATGATCGTGCCCTCGGAAGGCACCGCACGCGAGCTGCGCTGGCGTTTTCTGGGATCGAAAGCGCGCACGGTCGTGATCCCCAATGGCATCGACAATGCCAGCGTGAGCCTTGCGGCAACCGCGCCCGCACCGGGGCTGGAGCGACTGCCCGAAAACCTGCCACTCCTGTGCGTGGCCGCGCGGCTCTCGATCGAAAAGGATCTGGGTCTGTTGCTGGAGGCGTTTCGACGGCTGCAAGCCACTCATCCCGCCACGCTGGCTGTCGTCGGCGACGGTCCCGAGCGGGGCGCACTGGAGGGCCGGATTGCAGACTGGGGGTTGCAGGAGCGCGTGGCCTTCGTCGGCCATCAGCAGAATGTCTATCCTTACATGCGCCGCGCCGATCTCTATGTGCACACCTGCCAGTTCGAGGGCTTTGGCTATACCATGCTGGAGGCCATGGCCTGCGGCACGCCGGTCATTGCCACGGATTGCCCCTATGGACCGCGCGAGGTCATTGGGGACAACCGTTTCGGGCTGCTGGTGCCCGGCAATGACGCCGACGCCCTCACGGCGGGCATCGCCAGTCTGCTGGATCATCCGGCGCGGCGGCTCGCCCTGGCCGAACTGGGGCAGGCGCGGGCCAGACAGCTTTCCATCGCCCGGATGGCTGCGCATTATGAAGCCGTTTTCAGCGAGCTGACTCCGCCCCACCGTCACCTTTGAAGATGCTTTGGACGCCAACAATGGAAATACGATCATCGATCAGACTGTGGCGACCGGTCGCCAGCTTCCTCATCGCCGTTTTTGGCGGGGCGCTATTGGTGATGCTGACGCTGTGGCTGCTGTATCGCTCCGGCGACCCCCTGGTCGCGCCGCACCTGATGCTGACCGGTGCGGATCTGCAACTCACCGCTGGTGCGGGTGAGGAGACAGCGGAGGGTGTGTCGATCCGCCAGCCTGAAGCCAATGGGGTCGCCATCGTGCAGGGCGCCATGCGACCGCTGGAGGCGGCACAGTATTGCCGTCTGTCCTGGCAAGTGGATGGCCTGAAACCGGATCAGCAGGTCGGTCTGATCTGGTCAACCGCCGATAACCCGCGCCGGATCCGGGAACAGGCGCTGTCTTTCGATCAGGACGGCGAGGGTCGGCTGGATCTGCACGATGAGCCAAAGTGGACAGGCCAGATCGTCGCCATCGGGCTGGTCATCAAGGGCGCGCTCCAGGAGCCGATTCTGGTTCGCAGTCTGACGCTTCAATCCCCCCCTCCGACCTTCACCATGCTGCTGAACGCACTGACATCTGGCTGGACAGAGGCCGATGGCTGGACCGGGCGCTCGATCAATTTCGATGATGGCGGACCACGCGACGCCAGTTTTCGACCCGTCGTCATCACTGCACTGTGGGCGGCCCTTGCCGGTCTGCTCTATGCCCTGCTCAATCCGCCCTGGCGCGGCCACAGGTCGCTGGCGCCCTATGCCGTCATCCTGGTCATTGGCTGGCTGGCGCTGGATCTGCGCTGGCAGTGGGTGCTGGGGCAGCGTCTCGTCCAGACCCAGGCGCTCTACGCCGGGCTGGACGACGAGGCGCGTCAGCTCGCCGGACCGGATCGTCGTCTCTATCCCTTCGTGCGCGAGGTGCGCCAGCGTCTGCCCGCAAAACCGGCCCGCATCTTCATTCTCAGCGAGGATCCCAACGGCTATGTGAGCGGACGGGCGCGTTATCATCTGCTGCCGCATAACGCCTATGCCGGCCTGTCGGTTCTGCCAGATGCCAAACAGGCCCATCCCGGCGATTATGTTCTGGTTCTGGAACCGCTTCCTGGTTTGGACTATGACCGCGAGCGTCATCTGCTCAGTTTGAAGGCCGTGCAATGGCCGGCGGATCTGGTGTATGCCGAGCCCGGTCGCGGCGCCCTGTTTCTCCTGCGGAGAGGATTCTGATCATGGGCTGGTTCGGAGTTGCTTTGGCCCTGGGATTGCCCTGGCTGGCGGGCGCGCTCTGGCTGCGTCTGCTGTGGCGCGAGCCGGTGGCCGGTGTCTGGCCGCTGGCACTGGGCTATGGTTATCTGCTGTCGCTGCTGGGGGTGACGCTTCTGTTGCGCGGTTTCGGGATGGCTGGCCTGCCGTTCGCACTCTTCGCAACGCTGCTTCTGTTCGCGCTCCTGGCGGCAATGGCCGTTCAGCGTTTGCGACAGCGTGTGAGGATCGGGACGGGCGACAATCCGGGCGTCTTCCGGCGTCTGCCTGTCTGGCAACAGATCCTCTTCGCGCTCCTGCTGCTCTGGCTGGGCGCGCGTCTGCTCGGACTGGCGCTGGAGGTCTGGTGGGAGCCGCTCTTTCCCTGGGACGCCTGGACGACCTGGGCGGTGCGCGCACGGGTCTGGTCCGAATTGCAGCAGTTGGCGCCCTTCGTGTCGGCGCAGGACTGGCTGGCTGATCCCGGCGCCAGCGCCTACACCATCGCCGCCTCGAGCTATCCCGAAACTGTCTCGCTGCTGGCGCTCTGGCCGACCCTGGGCTACGGCGGCTGGAACGAGACTGCCGCCAACCTGCCCTGGCTGGGTTGTGCGCTGGCGCTGGGACTTGGGTTTTACGGACAGGCGCGTCTGTGGGGCGCCTCGCCGCTGACAAGTCTGGTCTTGCTCTGGCTGCTGCTGTCGCTGCCGCTGCTGAACACGCATGTCGCGCTCGCCGGCTATGCCGATCTCTGGCTGGCGACCACGCTCGGTCTGGCGCTGATTGCCCTGCTGCATTGGGCGCGCGACGGCGACTGGCGTCAGGGACTGCTGGCGCTGGTGCTGGCGCTGGCCTGTCCGCTCATCAAACAGGAGGGGCTGGTCTGGCTGTTGCTCCTGCTTGCCGCGCTGTTCGCCGCGCGTCTGTCCGGGCGCGGTTTGCTGTGGCTGGTCTCGGCGGCAGCGGTCATCCTGCTTGCCATCGGGCTGCGGGGCGGGCTGACGGTTGAGATTCCGGTGCTCGGCGCGCTGCATCTGGCGCCGAACCTGATCGAGGCGCCTGGATTGGGCCGCTTCGAGTTCTCCTATCACGACACTTGGGAACCGGTCGCACGCAATCTGTTCGTTTATGGAAGCTGGCACCTCTTCGCCTATCTGCTGACTGCCGCCGTCGTCTGGAGCCTGATCGAGACCGTCCGCCAGGGCGCAGCGCCCTGGCAGCGGGCGGGGCTGACATTCGTTCTTGGCAGTCTGCTGGCGCTCTTCGTGCTCTTTTTCCTGACCAATGCCCATCTCTGGGCCGCTCAGTCCACCAGCATCAACCGGCTGCTGCTGCACTTTGCTCCGGCCTTCGTGTTCTGGATGCTGACGTTGTGGGCAGGACGAGACGCTGCGGTCAAACCGACCGCCCATTCTTTTCCACCATCCGCCGATATAAATCCGTCACCGCCTTAGCCACCGGCTCCATGCCGAACTGCTCGCGCAGCGCCACCCTGCCCGCCTGCCCCATCCGCTGGCGAGACGCAGGATCGGACTGGAGCCTGCGCAGGGTTTGCGCAAGCGGCGCCGGATCGCCCGGCGGCGTCAGCACGCCATGCCCGGCCTGACGCACGACCCAGCCGGCGCCTGAGCCTGGAATGTCGCTTGCCACAACCGGCCTGCCGAAGCGCATCGCCTCCAGCAGTACCAGACCGAAGGCCTCGGTGCGTTCCAGCGAGGGCAGACAGAGCAGATCGCAGCTCGCCAGCAGGGCATGGAGCATCGCATCGGGCTGAAAACCGGGCAGGCTCACCCGCTGTTCCAGACCCAGCGACCGAATCAATCCCAGCAATGGCTCACGCCGCTCGCCGGAACCCACGATCAGGACGCGCGCATCAGGCACCTCGGCAGCGGCGCGGATCAGGGTGTCGTGACCCTTGTAATAGGTCAGCCGACCAATCGCCAGCACCCGCAGGCCATCTTTACCCCAGAGCGCCTCGGCCTGTGCCAGCGCGTCCGGTTCAGGATCAGGGAGACGGGCCGGATCCAGACCCAGCGGAATCACCTCGCACCGCTCGCGCCAGGGCGTCAGCGCGGGGCTGGATTGGAGATAGGCCGGCGATGTCGCAATCACCGCACGGCTGGCTGCCAGCAGACGCTGCTCAAAGGGCCGATAAAGCCGATAGGCCAGCGCCAGACGCCGATCGATGGTGGAGGCCACCACATCGGCGTGCCAGTGAATCACCCAGGGCAGACGACGCGCGGCGGGCAGGATCAGGGCTGCGAAGGCTGAGGTATTGGGCAGATGCAGATGGAGCAGGTCGGGCCGGAACTCGTTGATCGCCCGCTTGAGCCAGAACGGAAAGCCCGGACTCACGGGGGCGTAGAGCAGTCGGCCATGACAGGGTGCGCGATAGATCGCAATGGCATCATTCGGCGCCGGACGCGCGCCAGTCGAGTCTTCGTCATGCACCAGCGCCGCCGCCGTCACGCCCTGTGCCGGCAGGGCATGCAGCAGATCGGCGAGAAAATATTCGATCCCGCCGGCAAAGGGCGGATAAAACTTGCCGACATGCAGCACGCGCATCGCGCTTACTCGCCCGTATCCGGCGGCGTGCCCGACGCTGGGCGCCGCGCCTCCAGCATCGCCAGACGCTGGGCCAGCCGACGGATCTGGCGCTCCTGGCGCGAACGCTCCAGATCCATGGTCAGGATCTTGACCAGCAGCAGGGCAAAACCGAGCACCATCGCCAGCATGGGCGGATAGCTGACGCCGACATAGACGGCGATGGCGTCGAACAGCCGGGGAAAAAAGCCGAGCAGCGCCACCGTCGCCGCTGCGCCGATCCACCAGACGGCATAAGGCCCGTGCAGATGATCGCGACGCACCAGCCAGAGAATGATGATGGCGAGCAGAAGCCCGATCACCATCGAGGTCATTTGATAGGTCATGGGTTCGATGAGGTTTCGTCAATGGATGGTGGCGCGCGACCGTAGCCGACCCGGGCGAGACACAGCAGACTGGTTTGCAGCATGTATTTGCCCACCGTCCACCAGGAATCGAACACCCGCGAGGCACCCTGCATGCGCGGCTGCATGGGCACCGGCACTTCCAGTGTGTGCAGCCCGTGTCGATGCAGGATCAGGAGCACGCCGACATCCTGATAATCGAGCAGACTGGCCTCGCGCGAGGCCAGCAGAATCATCGCCTGATGATTATAGGCGCGGAAGCCGGAGGTGATGTCCTCCAGTCCCAGTCCGGTCAGCCAGCGGAAATAGCCCCAGGCGATGCGGCGGGCACGGCTGGCGCGGGCCGGAAAGGCGCCAATGACGACATCCGCCCGACCGGCCACGATGGGTTCAAGCAGATCGCCCAGCCAGGCCGGTTCATGCTGTCCATCGGCATCGAGCGTGATGGCCAGATGACAGCCCTGATCCAGCGCATACCGCAGACCGGTCTGGATCGCCCCCCAGGCGCCGAGTTGCAGCGGCAGCGGCAGCACGCTGGCGCCCGCCGCAAGCGCGACCTCGGCGGTCTCGTCGGTGCTGCAATCATCGATGACCACCACCGGCTGATCGCAGCACTGGCGCACCTGAGCGACGATGGTGCCAACGGTGGCGGCCTCGTTATGGGCAGGGATCAGGATCATGGAAGATGTGTTTGCGGAACCGGAGGGGGACAATCTGCTGAGATGGTCGGAGAGTTTACAGAATTGCGCCCGCCCTGCCCAATCCGCCGCTCGTTGAACCTGCTTCCGAACGGTCGGCAGCCGCTCGACCACGGCCTGCCGTCTGTATTTTGCTCCCGCGACTGGAGCCGACACCGCTCCTGAGCTATGTTATCCAACCCTGAAGCGCCGGGATGGTCCCGGACGCGCCGGATCTCATCCCGAGGCTCTTTGACTCATGGCCGATCTTGACACCCCCCGTTCCGCCTATCCCATCACCCGCATGCGCCGGATGCGCCGCGACGACTTTTCGCGCCGCATGATGCGCGAAAACACGCTGACCCCTGACGACCTGATCTGGCCGGTGTTCGTGCTGGAAGGCCAGGGCGAGCGCGAGGCGGTGGCCTCAATGCCGGGGGTGGAGCGTCTGAGCATCGATCTGCTGGTTGAAGCGGCGCGCGAGGCGCAGCAGCTTGGCATTCCGGCGATGGCGCTCTTTCCGGTCACGCCGATGTCGGCCAAATCGCTCGATGCGCGTGAGGCCTTCAATCCGGATGGTCTGGCGCAACGCGCGGTGCGCGCCATCAAGAATGCCGTACCCGAAATGGGCGTCATGACCGACGTGGCGCTCGATCCCTTCACCACGCACGGTCAGGACGGTCTGATCGATGATGCGGGCTATGTGCTCAATGACGAGACGGTCGAGGTACTGGTGCGTCAGGCGGTTTCGCATGCCGAGGCCGGGGCCGACATCGTCGCCCCATCGGACATGATGGATGGGCGCATCGGCGCGGTGCGCGCGGCACTGGAGGGGGCCGGACACATCCACACCCGCATCATGGCCTATTCGGCCAAGTACGCCTCCAGCTATTACGGTCCCTTCCGCGACGCGGTCGGTTCGGCTGCCAATCTGGGCGCGGGCAATAAATACACCTATCAGATGGATCCGGCCAATTCCAACGAGGCCATCCATGAGGTCGCGCTGGATCTGGCCGAGGGTGCCGACATGGTGATGGTCAAGCCCGGCCTGCCCTATCTGGACATCGTCCGGCGCATCAAGGACCAGTTCGGCGCGCCGACCTTCGTCTATCAGGTCAGCGGCGAATACGCCATGCTCAAGGCCGCGAGCCAGAACGGCTGGCTCAACGAACAGGCAGTGGTGCTGGAGGCGCTGGTCTCCATGAAGCGCGCCGGGGCCGACGGCATCCTTACTTATTACGCCAAGGACGTGGCCCGCTGGTTGGGCTGAAAACAGGCGGCATCGCAGGCTGAATCCATGTCCGACCGCTACGCCGTCATCGGCAATCCCATCGCTCACAGCAAATCGCCCGCGATCCATGCCGCCTTTGCGCGCCAGACCAGGCAGGATCTGATCTACGACCGCATCCTCGGCGACCCGGCCGATTTTGCGGGCGAGGTCAGCCGCTTCATGGCGGCTGGCGGCCTGGGCCTCAATGTCACCGTTCCGTTCAAAGAACAGGCCTGGGCGCTGGCAAACGAGCGCAGCTCAAGGGCCGAGCTGGCGGGTGCGGTCAATACCCTGATCCGGCTGGCCGATGGCCGATTGCGCGGCGACAACACCGATGGCGTGGGTCTGGTGCGTGATCTGGCCGACAACCACGGCTTTGATTTCGAGGATGCACGGGTGCTCCTGCTCGGCGCGGGCGGCGCGGCGCGCGGTGTGCTGCGGCCATTGCTCGAAGCCGGACTGAAACGGCTGGTGATTGCCAACCGCACCGCGATCAAGGCGCAGGAGCTGGCCGCACTCGGCGTAACCTGCGGGCCGGTGAACGGTTGTGGACTGAATGAGCTGGCGGGCGAGCGCTTCGATCTGATCATCAATGCCACTTCGGCGGGTCTGGCGGACGCCGTGCCGCCGATTCCCGACGACTGCCTGATCGCTGGCGGCTGGATCTACGACATGCTCTATGGCGATGCCCCCACCGCCTTCCAGCGCTGGGGTCTGGATCACGGTGCCGCGCAGGCATTGGACGGTCTCGGCATGCTGGTCGAACAGGCTGCCGAATCCTTCCATCTGTGGCGGGATGTGCGTCCGGATACCGCACCGGTGATCGCCCTGCTGCGTCATCCACGTTAAACCGCGTCCAGCACGACAAACATCATTTTCACCTTGTGTTTGGCTCCGGGGTCTTCGCTGAACTCAGTGGGGACGCGGTTTAAAATCTCATATTATTTAAAATCTTAAACCGCGCCAGCTCCGACAGTCGTCGATTCCGCCAAGGCTGACTCAATCCAGAAACCTCGCATGCCGCAACGGGCGCGGTTTAAGAGTGATTTGCATTAAAATGGACCGCAGAATAATATGGGAATCATTCTTGTTCGTTTCCCGTTGAGGCCATCTGTTCATGAATTCCTCCATGACGCTTCACGCGCTGCCTCCTGGCATGACTGAAGCCCTGCTTTCCGCGCCGCTCGCTGACGCGCTGCCACAACCTGAGATCAATCACGCCAAGCCCTTTCCACTCACCATGGCCAGGGAAGGCGAGCAGGTGCGCATCCAATCGCTTCAGGGCGGGAAGGGGCTGGTGATGCGTCTGACCGAGCTGGGTCTGAACCAGGGTACCGAAGTACGCATCCTGCAACGTCAGGGCTGCGGTCTGGTGGTCGCGCGCGGCGAGACGCGGATCGCGCTGGGCGGCGGCATGGCGGCCAAGATCCTGGTCACGGCGGTGGCGCCATGACTGACACCCTGAAAGATTTTGCGGTGGGCGAACAGGGGCGTGTGCTCGGCTTTCAGGCCGGCGGTGGCGCCTATCGGCGTAAGCTCCTGTCGATGGGGCTGACACCGGGCGTGGCGCTGGAGGTGATCCGGGTCGCACCGCTCGGCGATCCGGTCGAGGTCCGGGTGCGCGGCACTTCGGTCAGTCTTCGGCGCGATGAGGCAGCGGCGATCAACATGGAGCGCATGGGATGAAACAGACCTATACCATCGGCGTCGTCGGCAACCCCAACTGCGGCAAGACGACACTCTTCAATGCGCTGACCGGTTCGCGCCAGCAGGTCGGCAACTGGTCCGGAGTCACGGTCGAGCGCAAGACCGGGCGTTATCGCTTCGGGGATGCCGATGTCACCCTGATCGATCTGCCGGGCACCTATTCACTGGATGTCACCGATCAGTCCGTCTCGCTCGACGAGCGCATCGCGCGCGATTTCGTCCATGCCCGTGAGGCGGATGTCATTCTCAATATCCTGGATGCATCGAGCCTGGAGCGGAATCTCTATCTCACCACCCAGCTCATCGAAATGGGCCGTCCGCTGGTGCTGGCGCTCAATATGATGGACGTGGCCGGGGAGCGCGGACTGACGATCGACTGCGCGGCGCTCGCGGCGCGGCTTGGCTGTCCGGTGGTGCCCATCGTCGCCGCGTCCGGGGAAGGACTGGATCAACTGCGCCGGATCCTGCTGGAGACCGGGGCGGCGAGCGCCGACAAACCGGCCATCGCGCCGATCCGCCTGGACTATGGCGAAAAGCTGGAAGACGCCATTGCGGCGCTGGAGCCGCGACTGACCGATATCGCCGCCGCAGCGGGCGATCCGTCGCGCTGGCTGGCGGCGCGGCTGATCGAAGGCGACGATCTGGCGCGCACCCTGGTTGGCGACCGGATTGACCCGCACGACATCCGCGACCTGCTCGGGGCCGATGCCGACGATGCCGATATTCTCTTCGCGGATGCGCGTTACGGCTTTGCACATGCCGTGACCCAGGCCAGCGTCACGCATTCGGGCAAGGTAGCGCGCAATCTCTCCGACCGGCTCGACCGGATCATGCTCAATCGTCTGCTGGGCATCCCGATCTTTCTGGTGGTCATGTACCTGATGTTCATGTTCACCATCAACATCGGCGGCGCCTTCATCGATTTCTTCGACCTCGCCGCCGGAACGATCTTCGTCGGTGGAACCGCCGAGGTGCTGGCGTCCATCGGCACCCCGGAATGGCTCATCATCGGTCTGGCCAACGGCATCGGCGGCGGTATTCAGGTGGTCGCCACCTTCATCCCCATCATCGCCTTCCTTTATCTCTTCATGTCGGTGCTGGAAGACTCGGGCTACATGGCGCGGGCCGCCTTCGTCATGGACCGCTTCATGCGCAGCGTAGGTCTGCCCGGCAAGTCGTTCGTCCCGCTGCTGGTCGGTTTCGGCTGCAACGTGCCGGCGATCATGGCGGCGCGCACCCTGGAGAATCCGCGCGACCGCATCCTCACCGTGCTCATGGCGCCCTTCATGTCCTGCGGGGCGCGGCTGCCGGTCTATGTGCTCTTCGCGGCGGCCTTCTTCGCCACCGGGGGACAGAATATCGTCTTCGCCCTCTATCTGATCGGCATCGCCGCCGCCATGCTGACCGGCTTCATCCTCAAGCGCACCCTGCTTGAGGGACAGGCCATGCCCTTCGTCATGGAACTGCCGCCCTATCACCTGCCGACGCTCAAGGGCGTGCTACTGCGCACCTGGGATCGCACCAAAGGCTTCGTGGTGCGCGCCGGTTCCATCATCGTGCCCATGGTGCTGGTCATCAATGTGCTCAACAGCACCGGCACCGACGGCAGTTTCGGCAACGAGGACAGCGAACGCTCGGTACTGGCCGAGATCGGACGCACCATCGCCCCGGCCTTCGGCCCCATGGGTCTGAATGCGGAAAACTGGCCGGCGACGGTCGGCATCTTTACCGGCATCCTGGCAAAAGAGGCGGTCGTCGGCACCCTGGACGCCACCTATTCCGCGCTCGGCACCGCCCCTGCCGATCCGGACGCGGAAACGGAAGAAGCGGCGCCCTACAGTCTCCAGGCCGGTCTGGGCGAAGCCGTGGCGACCATCCCGACCAATCTCATCGACGCGCTGGGCACCTGGTCCGATCCGCTGGGTCTGGACGTCGGCGATCTGAGCGATCCCGAGGCCGTCGCCGAGGAGCAGGAAGTCACCACCGCCACCTTCGGCGCCATGGCCGAACGCTTCGATGGGACGGCTGGCGCCTTTGCCTATCTGCTCTTCATCCTGCTCTATTCGCCCTGCGTCGCCGCCATCGGCGCCATCCAGCGTGAAACCACAGCCGGCTGGGCGGTCTTCGCGACCCTCTGGACTACGGGACTGGGCTATGTCACCGCGACGATTTTCTACCAGTCCGCGATCTTCGCCCGCGATCCGGTCAGCTCGTCGACCTGGATCGGTGGCATGCTGGCGCTGCTGATCGCCGTCGTCATCGGCATGCGGCTCTGGGCGCGACGTGCGTCCGCCACGCCCGCGCTGGCGCGGGACGCAGCCTGAAGGCCGTCGCGACTGGAACCGCAAAGGCGCAAAGTACGCAAAGAAAATTGTTGAAATCCTTCGCGTCCTTCGCGCCTTTGCGGTTCAAAAGCATTGTCAGACCAAACGGAGGGGACACATGATCGTCACCGAGCTTGCGCACTATCTGCACGACACCCGCCGCGCCGCGCTGCGCGATCTGTCACATCGTTTTGATACCGACCCGGAGGCGCTGCGCGGGATGCTCGACACCCTGGAGCGCAAGGGCCGGGTGCGCAGGCTGCCGGCCAACACCCCCTGTGGCGGGGGGTGCTGCCAATGCGATCCGGCCAGTATCGAAATCTATGAGTGGGTCGATTGATGCGCGGTCTATAAACCGGCGTGTGCGGCGATGGCCGCCGCCAGCACGGCGGCCACGTCCTCGCGGCGGCGTTTGGTGGAATAGTCCAGCAGTTCGGGGTGTGTCTCCAGAAAGCCGGTGTCGAAGCTGCCGGAGCGGAAATCGGGATGACGCAGGATTTCCTGATAGAAAGGAAGCGTGGTCTTGACCCCATAGACGCCGATGTCGCGCAGCGCGCGTTCGCCGCGATTGACCACATCGTCCCAGCTCAAGGCCCAGACGATGACCTTGGCCAGCATGGAATCGTAGTGCGGCGGCACCGTGTAACCGGTATAGATGGCCCCATCGGTGCGCACGCCGGGACCGCCGGGGGCGTAATAGCGCGAGATGCGCCCGAAGCTCGGCAGGAAGTTGTTCTTCGGATCCTCGGCGTTGACGCGGAACTGCATCGCAAAGCCGCGCCGCCCGATCTCGTGCTGCTTGAAGCGCAGCGGCAGACCGGCGGCGATGCGGATCTGTTCCTCGACCAGATCGACCCCGGTGATGGTCTCGGTGATGGTGTGCTCGACCTGGATGCGGGTGTTCATCTCCATGAAATAGAAGCGCCGCTGCGCGTCCATCAGGAACTCGACCGTACCGGCGTTGGTGTAATTGACGGCGCGTGCTGCCAGCACCGCCAGACCGCCCAGATACTGACGCTCGGCCTCGTCGAGCTGCGGCGAGGGGGCGATCTCGATCAGCTTCTGATTGCGTCGCTGGATCGAGCAGTCGCGCTCGAACAGATGCACGCAGTTGCCATGCTGATCCGCCAGCACCTGCACCTCGATGTGGCGCGGGTTGACCACGCAGCGTTCCAGAAACACCTCGGCCCGACCAAATGCCTTGGTCGCCTCGGAGATGACGCGCTCATAGTTGTGACGCAGCGCGCTCGCATCGTCGCAACGCCGGATGCCGCGTCCGCCACCGCCAGAGGTCGCCTTGAGCATGACCGGGTAGCCCAGTTCATCGGCGACCCGCAGTGCTTCGTCCAGGTTTTCCAGATTGCCCGCGCTTCCCGGTGTCACGGGCACGCCGGCCTTCTGCATCGCCAGCCGCGCCTCGGTCTTGTCGCCCATGCGCGCGATGACCTCGGCGGTCGGGCCGATGAAAGTCAGTCCGCGCCGCACGCAGGCGCGTGCCAGTTCCGGGTTCTCGGACAGAAAACCGTAGCCGGGATGGACGGCATCGCAACCGGTCGCCAGGGCCAGATTGACGATGTTATGGATATTGAGATAGCCCGCCAGCGGATCACTGCCCAGGCTGTAAGCCTCATCGGCCTTCTTCACATGAAGCGAATGGCGGTCGGCCTCGGCATAGATGGCCGCCGAGCGGATCCCCATCTCGGCACAGGCGCGGATCACACGCACCGCAATCTCGCCACGGTTCGCGATCAGAATCTTACGCAGCATCGGTTTGTCTCTGAAACGGCCGGTTCAGGGGCCGGAATGGCGGTTGGCGAGCGACCTCGCCGTTTATGCAGGTTCGCGGCAATATAACGGAAGGATGGAATCGTGCAAAGGGATAGAGCCGTAGGAGCCCGCTGGCGGGCGACAGTCGCCCGCCAGCAGGCTCCTACGCTGGTCCGGCGAGAATCCGGTAAACATCCGCCAGCGCCCCGTCGCCACCCACATTGCCGGGGAAGATGACTGTCGGCAGACCGGGGAAACGCGGGTGATCGTCCGGGCAACGCACCACCGAGCAGCCGGGGTGAATCTGACCCAGCACGCGGGCGGTGCGCAGCGCCAGTCCTTTGCTCAGGGTGTCGTTGGAGGTGATGCCGCCCTTGCTGACGAGAAAGCCGATCTCGCGCGGCAGATCGCGCACGATGTCGACCAGCAGACCGGACACCCGCTCGCCGAAGGCCAGCCGTTCGGCCTTGGTCGGAAACTGGCGCTCGCCCCGACTGGTATAAAGCACCACACCGCGATTTTCGGCCTGCGCAGCGGCGAGCCGCTCCAGCAGATCACGACGCAGCGCCGCCTCCTCGTCCAGCAGGCGCTCCAGATCGATTTCAATCGGAAGCACATCCGTGGTATCGATGAGCGTCTGCAACTGCCGGGTCGATTTCGCGACATGCGAACCGACCAGCACCACGCCAGCACGTCCATTCCGCACGAATCGGGACATGGCGTCCGGCGCCACCGGCTGCGGCGGCAGTCCGGCAAAGGCGGTCAGCAGACTGGCCGCACTGCGGAAAAGAAAGCGCCTGCCCTCCCCCGCCGCCGCCAACACCTGACGGGCGAAGCCGTCGAGATCCGCCTGACACTCGGCATCGACCACACAGCAGACATTGCCGTGCAGGGCACGCAGCCGCCCGCCGATGTCTGAGCGAATGTCGGTCAGGCCGAAACGCTCGACCTGATCCGCCGTGATGCGCCCGGCGGTCTTTTCCGCGACATAGTCGGGCAGAAAGGCATGGCGATAGCCGAACACCGAATCGCTGGCGAATTCGGTCTCGTTGACCGGCACCGGCTGACCATCGACCAGCAGATAATGCACCCCGTCGCGGGTGATGCGCCCGCCTTCAAAAAAGGCCGGCACCAGAAAATGGGCATCGAAGGGGCCAAGCTCCTCGGCGATCACATCCGTCTCCACCGGATAATGGCCGCGCAGGGTGGAATCGGAGCGGCTGACCACAACCGGGCGGATCGCCTGACCCGCATCCGCCAGCCGGCGCAGCGCTTCGCGCAGATTGACGCAGATCTCGCGGGTGACGGCGGCGGCCTCGGTGGCACTCATGCCGCGCGTGTTGCTGAGAACGAAAAAGAGCGGCGAGTCGTCGGTCAGCGCCTCAGCGAGCGTGTCGACATCCCAGCGCGTCAGCAGCAGACAGCCGTGAACGGTCTGCGAGCCGGTGGGATCGTCGTCGATGACGATGATTCGGGTCGTCGGGGTTAGGGGCATGGTGTTGGTGCTCATTGGTCGATTGACGTAGGAGCCCGCTTGCGGGCGACTCTCGCCCACAAGCGGGCTCCTGCATTCATCCCATCAGCTCACGCGCGCGCTGTTCCAGCGTCTCGGCGCTGATGCCGTTGAAGGCCATGAGTTCGGCGGGACTGGCCGTCGTCTCGCCGCGCTGCCAGCCGAACAGATCGCGTGCGGCGGCGCGCGAGCGCAGCAGCACCGGCTCCAGTGCGACGGTGCCGCCGCCGCTGACACCAATCAGCGCCTCGCCGTGAAACAGCGCGTCGAAGTCCGTGTCGCTCATGAAAAGGTCATCGGGCTCGGCGCTGTGCAACCAGGCGACATCCCGCGCGCGATACAGCCGGCGCGGATTGACCACGGCGACGATGCGCACCCGATAGCCCGCCGCTTCCAGCCGTTCCCTGGCGGCAAAGACCGGCAGCAGAACCATGTCGCCGGTCACCGCGAAGACGACCGTCCCGGCGCTTCCGCTGGCAGACTCGTAGAGACAAACCGCCCCGCAGTCGATAGCCTCACGCGCCTGCTCCGGTGTGACATACACCGGCAGCGGTGATTTGGACGCGACGATGCTGATGCACTTGTTGGACTGCGCCACCGCCCAGCCATAGGCGGCCTGGATCAGGTTGGCGTCAGCCGGATAGAGCAGATAGACATTGCCATTGCGCATCTGCCCGCCGATGTAGTTCTCGATCTCGGGGCGCTGATGGGTCCAGCCGTTGCGACCCTGCTCCAGTGCACCAGCGGTGAACATGGAAACGACCGCCGGAGTCTTGCGCCGCAGTTCGGCCATTGCCTGACCGACCGTCTGCACGATGGGCCAGCCGTTGATGGCGAAGCTCTCGTAAGACAGCCAGAGCGACCGCCCGCCGAAGAGCGCCAGACCCGCCGCGAGGCCGGCGCAGGCGTCTTCGTTCAGCGGCTCATAGACCTGTCCGGTCGGCGACTGGTTGTAGAGCGGATCGACGGTCGGATGACGGATCTTGAGCGCATCGTTGATCGCCTTCATCGCCGACGCCTCGTTGCCGTCGGCATTGGTCACCACGAACAGCGGATCGCGCCGGCCCAGTTCGGCCACCATCGCCGCGAAGGCGCTCGCCGGCACCGCCGATTCGCCGGGTGCGAAATCCTGTGTCGGCAGGGCGCCGATGTCGGTCAGCGGACGCTCGAACTCGGTCACTACCGTCTGGCCGGCAGGTCCGCCACCGGCGCGTTGCAGATTGGTCCGCACCAGCGCCCAGGCCTCCGGCGACAGCGCGCCGCGCTCCAGCGCCTCGGCGATGTTGGGCTTGTCCGCCCTGTCGCCCGGATAGAGATTGTGCGACTTGGCCCCGGCGGCATGAACGCCGGACCCTTTGAGCTGCTTGACGATGACCGCCGTCAACGTCCCGCCCAGCGCCGAGTCGGCGGCCTCGCGCATCCCTTCCAGCAGGGCGCGGCTGAAGGCCAGACGCGCCTCGGGGCTGAAGCGGGTGCTGTCCACATAGGCGCCCTCCTGCCCGGCATCGTCGTAAGCCTTGGCATCGATCAGGATGACGCGTGCGAAATCGTGCGCCCGCCAGTAGTCGATCATGGCGTCGTTGTCCATCAGCGACACCATCGAATGATGCTCCTGACTGTAGCCATTCCAGATCAGCACCGGCAGGAAGTTGGTGATCTCGGGATACCCCGTATGAAAATGCTTCATCGCCGAGAGGATATAGGGTTCGCCCAGCCCGCCATCGCCGATGGTGCAGGGAAAGAGCCTGTCACGATTCAGATAGGCCCCGGCCATGGCGAAGTGCTGACCCTGACCGAGCGGACCCGCCGGGGCCAGCAGACCCGGAATCGCGCCCGAGAGATGCCCCAGCAGCCCGTCGCGCTCGCGAAAGCGGGCCTGAAGCTCGGTCATGGTGCGGATGCCCATCGCCTCCAGCGAGCCATCCAGGAACATGGCGCTGTAGAAACCGGGTGCGTGATGACCGACCTCGGTCACGATATTGGTATGCCCCAGCATCGCCAGCGCCGCATAGGCGTCCGCCGCGCTGGCGAAACCGCCTGGATGCCCCGACTCCTTCGCGGCACAGAGCTGAAGGGTCAGATAGCGCAGCGCATCGGCCAGCAACCGGGTCTGATAGACGGCCGCCGCATCGATCTCCTGAATGCCGGTCTGACCGTCGCAGATGGCGGGCGTCTGACCGAGGCGCGCAAAATCATCCGATGGCGCGCTGAAATGCAGGATGCCATCGCAAAAATCGGGCGCGGACGGGCTGGGACGGGTGATTACAGTGGTCATCGTTTTTCTGCCTTCTCGGGTTGTATTGCGGGGCCGTCTCGGCCAGGGCCGCTTGCGTTAGGGGGAGACTTTAGGGAGCAGGCGAGAATCCCGCAATAGGGGACGAACAGCACATGGGTTCACGCATAAACCTTGTGGTAAGGTTGCGCCCGTTTTGATTTCCTTGACATCAACGAGGGGGCGTGACGATGCGACATGATGGTTTGAAGACCCTGGCTGTGACGCTGGGACTGGTGGCGGCGCAGACAGTATCTGCTTATGACCTGCCGGCGGTGAATCTCGGTTTTACCAGTTTTCTGGATGGCGGCCCGCCGTCTGGTCCCGGCTGGTATGTCCAGCAATATGTGCAGTTCTACCGCAACGGCCAGCTCAAGGATGCCCATGGCAGCAACCTGCGGGTGCCGACCGCACGCGGCCTGGAGACTGCCGAAGTGGACGCCAATATCGGCATCACCCAGCTCACCTTCCAGTCCGATCAGGAACTGGCGTTTGGCGGCAAATGGGGCATGAATCTGATGCTGCCCTATGCCAGCTTCGATCTGGAGCCGGAGGATAATTTCGCGCTCTCCGCCAACAGCGGCAATCTTGGCGATCTGCTGGTCGGGCCTTTTCTGCAATGGGATCCGATCATGGGCGAGAACGGACCCCGTTTCATGCAGCGGGTCGAGTTCCAGATGCTGCTGCCGACCGGCTCCTATGATGACGACCATGCGCTCAATCCGGGCAGCAACTTCTTTTCGTTCAATCCCTATTGGGCGGCGACCGCTTTCCTGACGCCGCAATGGACGCTCTCCTGGCGTCTGCATTATCTGTGGAACGCCGAGAACGAGGATCCCTTCAAACCGACCGGCGCCAATGACTCACAGGCCGGACAGGCCATCCATCTCAATTTCGCCAGCGCCTACGAAATCCTGCCAAACCGGCTGCGGCTCGGCATCAATGGCTATTACCTGAAGCAGTTCACCGACAGCAAACTCGATGGGCACGACGTGGCGGACAGCCGGGAGCAGGTCTTCGCCATCGGGCCGGGGCTGGTCTACCATGTCTCGCCGCATGACCATCTGTTCCTCAATGCTTATTGGGAAACCGAGGCCGAGAATCGTCCCGAAGGCACGCGGATGAATCTGCGTTTCGTGCATCATTTCCAGTAAGACAGACACCGGAACGAAGTCAGACGCGCACTACGACGAACCGCCGCCCCTGGGGGCTGGCGGTCCCTTCGATCGGATCGACGCGATCAGGCCCGGCACGCACCGTGGTGAAGAAGCGCATGGACGGCATCTTGGTGAGGCACGGAGCGGGGCGAGCATGGCATGGGACTGCCAGATGTCCGGCGGAAAACCGGTGCCAAAACAATGATGAGCAAATACATCAAGCTGTATTACTATCGCGGGCGCTTGCTCTTCACCCTTAAATTAAAGTATGCCCGGTTCGGTTCCCGAAAAACTGGCTCGGATCGCCGCCTGAACCAACGGCCGAGTGGAAAACGAAACACGCCGGAACCTCAGCGGAGATGACGATGCTCGCCATGAATAGCCTGAAATCGATGCGTTCACCGGGAACCTGGCGTGCGGCGGGGGCCGCCCTGTGGCTGTTGAGCCTGATTCTGACCGGCGCACCAGTGACGGCCAGCATCCTCTCCACGTCGCCACCCGTGCGCGAAGCGGCCTTTATCGACACCGGTCTCGCAGATTGGCAGGTCTTGCGTGATGGCGTGAAGCCGGGTGTCGAAGTCGTGCTGCTGGATGCGGGCGCCGATGGTCTGGCGCAGATGGCGGCGTGGGCGCAAGGACGGTCGGGTTATGACGCGATTCATCTGCTGAGCCACGGCAACAGCGGAGTCATCAAGCTGGGGGCGCTGACGCTGAGCAGCGACAACCTGCAACAGCACAGCGACACGTTGACCCGAATTGGCAGTGCGCTGACCGAAGATGGTGACTTTCTGGTGTATGGCTGTGAGGTGGCCGAAGGGCAGACGGGGGTGGAGTTTGTCAGGAAATTGGCGCAGGCCACCGGAGCGGATGTGGCGGCTTCGGATGATTTGACGGGTGCGAGCGGGCTGGGCGGGGATTGGATTCTTGAAAGCGTCTTGTCTTTGAGTAGTGAAGTTTCAACGCCCTCCATTTTCATAATGGCTTACAACCAGGTGCTAGATACCATTGATCTACTTTCACATGGCACTAGCGCATCACCTATTACTTGGGATGGAACATCTGGGAGCGATATCTTTTCTATTTCCATCATTAATGACAACCAGTATGAATACGCGTGGGGGGTGGCTTCCAACAAAGGGGTTGGTATTGAGGATGAAATTCATACCCACAATATCATCACCAATTTTCAGGCAGCCACTGATAGATTTGACTTTACTTCTGTAATTGCCAGCTTTGATCCAGGGACCGTCACCTTTGAAGCGCAGCCCACCTTTTTGTCGAGCGACAATATTTTAAAAAGAACACCGGATATAACTAATGTTGTTATCGTCACACCTGCCAAAGAATCAGCTGGAGATGCATCCACAACCGCAACGACCGGGACTGATGGAACATTCATCAATGTGGTTGGCAACAATGGTGATTGGTATAACTTTTTCCTTCCTGGCGTGATTTACACGGATCTGACGATCAATAATTTCTTTCCATCGGTAAATACCGCCCCCACCCTGACCGCCACCGGCATCGGCACGGCGTTTATTGAGGGTGAAGGCGGCGGGATTGATGTGTTTGCTGGCGTTACCGCCGACACGGGTGATGGCAGCGAAACATTCACCGGCGCTACGCTAACCGTTACCGGCGTTACCGACACCACGGAATATCTGATCATCGCCGGCACCCAGGTGGCGCTGACCGATGCGACCAGCGGCACCATTACCGGGGTTGGCAGCTATGCCGTGTCGATGGCCGGTGGCACCGCCACCGTGACCCTCAGCGGCATGACCGCCAGCAACGACCAGATGGGCGGACTGATCGACGGCATTCAGTATTTCAACAGCGATGCCAGTGTTACGGCGGGCAACCGTGTGGTGACCCTGACTGGCATCACCGATAGCGGGGCCAGCAGCAATAGCGCCGTCCTGAATATCGCCGCCACGGTCGTCGTGGTCGATGTCAGCAACGCGACCCTGGTCGTTAATGTCGGCACGGATTCCGATTCAATCGGCAGTTCGCTTGCCAATGATCTCACCGACAATGGTGGCCTCACCCTGCGCGAGGCGATGCACTGGGCCGATTTTACCGGCGGCGCAGACTTTATCGAGCTTCGAACAAATGTGACCCTGAATGCCGCCAATTTTGATCTGCCCTTTATACGGGGCTATACGCTGATAAAAGGCAACGGCTTCAAGATTGATGGTGCCGCCTACGCTGGCTTCAGCATGGGCGAACAGTCCGGTTCGCGCATGGTGCTAGAAGACATTGAGTTGACGAATTTTTCCGATGATAATAATTTTTTCGCTGGAGCGGCATTTCTTTCCTTGAATGCGCCTGGCACGCTGAGCGCTGCCATCCGAGATGTCTCATTCTATGGCAATAATTCGACGGGGGGTATTGGGGGCGGCGTGGTTTCCGTGAGTGCGGATACTGCCAATACGCTAATTCTTGTTGATATACAGAACTCAAGATTCCTGAATAATGATGTGAGCAATAATAAAGGTGTCATTGCTGTTAATAGTATGAACGCTGGAACGGCGGTTGTTAACGTCACAAGTTCAGCGATCTATGACAATAGTGGACCCGCTGCCATTGATGCCTATACGCTTGGCGCTGGAAACAGCATTTATATGAACGTCAGCAACAGCTCAGTCGCTGGCAACGTTGTAGGGGTGAACCTGGATCCGGCTGGCGGCACGATCAGTGTCAATATCTTAAACTCTATCGTCGTTGACAATACGACCGCGAATATTGTGGGTTCAACCAACTCACAAAGCAGCCTGACAACGAATTCTTCGGTCAACTTTGTCAATTCCGGCAGCGGTGATTACCGCCTTGCCGCCGCCGCCAGCAATGCCCTGAACGTGGGCGATGCCCATTACCTCACCGGCTCGCTTGATGTCCGTGGCCTGCAACGCGTCCGCAACGGCGCCGTCGATATCGGCGCTTACGAATCATGGCTGAACGGCGCGGCCCCTTCGGTGGACGTCAACGGCAGCACCGGCGGCGTCAATTACACCAACCCGGCCAGCAGCGGCTATACCACCGGCATTACCGTGGTCGATTCCGCCGCCACCGTCACCCAATCCGACAGCGAAACCCGCATTTGGAAAATGAGCGCGGCGCTGACCGGCAATGTCGATGGCACCAGCGGGGCCGACGAAACCCTGTTCCTGTCTGATGCCAATCTGCTGGCCGCCCAGCAATCGGGCATTGCGGTGACCGGCAATAACACCGCCACCCTGACCCTGATCGGCGGTGATACGCTGGCCGACTTCCAGGCCGTGCTGCGCAACATTCAATACAAGAATGTCGATAGCACCCCGACAACCGGCGCCCGCACCGTCACCATCACGGTCGACGATGACGCCACGGCCAGCGCCACCGCCACCATCACGGTGACCACCGCCGTCGCCCCCACCGTCGCGCTCTCCATCAACAACGCCACCGTCGCCGAGGCCGCCGGCTCCTCCACTATCACCGCGACCTTGAGTGCCACCGCCAGCACTGACACCACCATCACGCTCACCCCGTCCGGCACGGCGACCGGCAGCGGCACCGACTACACGCTGTCCTCGACCACCATCACCATCACCGCCGGAAACACCACCGGCACCGCGACCCTGAGCGCCGTGCAGGATGCGCTCGACGAGGACGACGAGACCGTGATCCTCGACATCACCGGCGTGTCGGGCGGCGGCGGGGCGACCGAGAGCGGGTCGCAGCAGCAGACCATCACCATCACCGACGACGATCCAACGCCCAGCCTGTCCATCGCCGATGTCAGCCAGGCAGAGGGTAACAGCGACACGTACATGACCTTCACCGTCACCTTGAGCGCCGCCTCCGGCAAGACCGTGACCGTGAACTACGCCACATCCGACGGCACCGCGACCGTAGGCGATGACTATGCTGGCGTCAGCGACATTCCCCTCAGCTTTGCCGCCGGGGAAACCAGCAAGACCTTCGACGTCCTTATCGGTGGCGACACAACGACCGAAGCGGACGAGACCTTCACCGTCACCCTGTCCAACCCCAGCAACGCGACGATCTCCGACGCCACAGCCACCGGCACCATCACCAACGATGACATCCCCAATGCCGCCCCCACTGACATTTCACTGAGCAATGCCACCCTCAGCGTTTACGACGGCAGCAATGCCACCGTGGGCACCCTCACCAGCACCGATGCCAACGGCGGGGACACCCACACCTACACCCTGGTGAGCGGCACGGGCGATACCCATAACGCCTCGTTCAACATTTCCGGCGACAGCTTACGTGCGAACGATGCGAGTGCCTTGACAGCGGGCAGCTATTCCGTGCGGATTCGCAGCACCGATAGTGGCGCCGGCCATCTGACCTATGCAAAAGCCTTCACGATCACGGTGACCGACACGCTGATCGTCACCGTCGCCGCCATCGATGCCAGCGCCCCCGCCGGCAGCTACGCGGCCGATCTCGCCGACGGCGGCGGTCTCGACCTGCGCGAAGCCCTGGCCCTGGCCGGCGGCGGCGGCAAGACCATCGGCTTTGACGCTGGTCTCTCGGGGCAGACGATCACGTTGGGCGGCGGCTACGCCGTCGCTGCGGGAACCACTTTCGACGCCGACACGGTCGGTACGCTGACCATCACCGGACAGACACTGTCGTTGGCGGGCGCCTTCAGCGTGACCAACGGCACGGGCGATACCCTCACCATCAATTCCCATCTGGCCGACAACGGCAGCGACACCTCCGCGCTGACCAAGAACGGCGCGGGCACCCTGGTGCTGGGCGGCACCAACAACACCTCCAGTACCGGGCTGAACACCATCATGGCGAGCGCCGGGAGGTTGCAGATCAGCGCCGCCACCAATCTCGGCACCGACGGCGTGACCTTGAGCGGCGGCGTTACCTTCGCCACCGCCGGCAACACGCTCACCGCCACCAACACTTTTGCGATCGATACTGGCGGCGCCTTCTTCAACCAGACCGGCGGCGGACATCTGACCCTCTCCAACCAGGTCTCCGGCGATGGGCTGCTGACCAAGACCGGCGGCGGCAGCATGACCTTGTCCGGCAACAACGATGCCCTTGCCGGCGGCGTGACGATCAACAACGGCACGGTCAACGCGACATCGACGGTCGAAAGTCTCGGCTACGGGTCGGTGACGCTGGGCGGCGGCATGCTCGTGCTCACCGACGCCGGGACCATCGCCAACGACATCACGGTCAGTGGCGCCGCAACCATTTCCAACAGCGACGCCGTCACCCTGTCCGGGGTGATCTCCGGGTCGGGGATCCTGACCAAGACCGGCGCCGGCAATCTGACCCTTGCCGGCGCCAACACCTACAGCGGCGGCACCACGGTCTCGTCCGGCACCCTCATCGGCACCTCGACCAGCCTGCAAGGGGCCATGACCAACAACGCCACGGTTGAGTTCGCCCAAGCCGCCGACGGAACCTACAGCGGGATCATGAGTGGCACGGGGGGTCTGACCAAAACCGGCGCGGGGACACTGACTCTGTCGGGCGCGAACACCTATACCGGCGCGACCACAGTCTCTGCTGGGACGCTGTTGATCCAGGGCTCCCTGGCGGGCAGCGTCGCCGCGACCGCCGGCACCAGGCTGGGCGCAACGGGCGGCGTTGGGACGACGGGCAGCGTGGCGACCGGCGCGCTGACCATCGCAGCGGGCGGCACCCTGGCGGCCGAAATCAACGGAACCACCGCCGGAACCGGCTATGACCAAATGAACGTCACGGGCGCGGTCAACGTCAGCGGCGCCACCCTGGCCCTGACCCTGGGCTTCACCCCGGCGGCGGGCAACAGCTTCATCCTGATCAACAACGACAGCACGGACGCGATGACCGGAGCCTTCTCGACCGTGACGGTCGGCGGAACGCCCGTGACCGTCACCAGCAACCGCTTCACCACCGGCGGTCTGATCTACGAAATCAGTACCAGCGGCGGCACGGACAGCAACGATCTGACGCTGACTGTGGTAGACACTACCGCGCCCACCGTCCAATCCGTCGCTGCCCCGGCGAATGCCACATACAAGATCGGCGACACCCTGGATTTCATTGTCACTTTCAGCGAAGCAGTCACCATCAGCGGCACGCCCTCCATCGCGCTGACGCTGGATACCGGCGGCACGGTCCAGGCCAACCTGAACGGCACGGTGACCAATAGCACGACGGGCACCTTCCGCCACACCGTGATCGCTGGCAATCTGGATCTGAACGGCATCGGCGTGGCAACGGCGATCACCCCCAACAGCGCGACCATCCGCGATGCCGCCAGCAACGCCATGACCAACTTCGCCTTCACCCCGCCGACCACTACCGGCGTACTGGTGGATGGCGTTCGCCCGGACAAGGCGGCAGTCAATCCGATCACCGCCAGCGATACCGACAACGACGGCACTTACGACGCCAGCGAAACCCTGACCCTGACCTTCACCGAGGCGGTGGACGCCACCCACGTCATCGTCGGCAATCTGACGGTGAGCAATGGCCATAGCCTGGGAACAGGGGCCGGCCTCACCCCAAACACTGGCCATGCGGCAAGCTTCACCCTCACCCTGGGGACCGGTCCGACGCTGGCCGTCGGCGACACCCTGACGCTCACGGCGGCCAATGTGGTGGATCAGGCGGGCAATCAGGCAAGCGGCGATGTCGTCTTTACCGTACCGACCCTCAACGCTGCGCCGGTCGCCAGCGCCGTCACCCTCACCGGCACGGCGGCGGCAGGTCAGACCCTGACCGGAACCTACACCTTTACCGACGCCAACAGCGATGCCGAGAACACCGGCGGGGGCGGCTCCAGCTACCGTCTCGTGCGCTCCGCAGACAATGACGTCGCCACGACGGGCGACAACACCGACGCGGTTACCGCGACCGCGACCGGCGGTGCCCCCGGCAGCGACACCTATGTCCCGGTAGCGGCGGATATCGGCCAGTACCTGTTCTACTGCGTCACACCCGCCGCCAGCGCGGGCACCAGTCCCGGCAGCGAAGTCTGTTCCAGCGCCGTCGGGCCGGTGTGTCTTTCCGCAACGGCGACTGTCACCAGCTCCGCCGACAGCGGCGCCGGCAGTCTGCGCCAGGCGCTGGTGGAGGTCTGTGGCGGTGGCGCCATCGGCTTCGATGCCACGACCTTTGCCGCCCCGCAAACCATCACCCTCGCGAGCGAACTGACGGTGGGTAAACACGTGACGGTCAACGGCGGCACTGCCCGCAACGTCACCGTCAGCGGCAACAACGCGGTGCGGGTGTTCCATGTCAATGATGGCGCCAATCTCACCCTCAACGACCTGAGCGTGGTCAATGGCCGTGTCACCGCCACTGGCGGCGGCGGGATTGACAACGGCACCGGCAGTCTGACCCTGAACCGCGTCTCCCTCGCCGACAACGTCGCCACAGGTGTGAATGGTGGCGCGCTCTACCAGGCCCCTGGCGGCAGCGCGACCCTGAACGAGTGTCTGGTGCGCGGCAATTCGACGACCGCCTCCGGCGGCGCCCTGTTCAACGACGGCACTCTCAGCCTGCGCAATACGACCGTCACCAGTAATCATAGCGACACCAACGGCGGCGGGTTATTCAACAATCTAAACGCGACCGCCACCGTCACCAATGGCACCTTCCAGGGCAATACGGCCACCACCGCCGGCGGTGCTCTGTTCAACCATGGCAGCAATGCCAGCAGCAATCTGACGCTGAAGAACACGCTGTTAGCCGGCAATACGGCGACGAATGGCACCAATTGCTCTGGCACTGTTGGCAACGACGGTCATAACCTCGACGACGGCACCAGTTGCGCTTTCGGTTCGGCCAACGGCTCCCTGAGCAGCACGAACCCGTCATTGGGCACGTTCGACACGACCACCGGCACCTTCCCGCTCTTGGCCGCCAGTCCGGCCATCGATGCCGGCACCAACACTGGCTGTCCCACGACCGACCAGCGCGGCATCGCCCGCCCGCAGGGCACGAGCTGCGACATCGGCGCCTATGAGGAAGCGAGCCCGATCAACGGCAGTTGCGGCACCGCGAACCAGCCGGCAATCAGCGCGCCGACGACCAATCTCTGCGCCGCCGGTCGCGCCTCGCCGGTTAGCGGCAGCGGCCCCTGGGCCTGGAGCTGTCAGGGCCTGGCCGGCGGCACGACTGCCAGTTGCGCCGCCCCGCTGCGCACCTGGACCGCGACGGCGAGCGTGAATGGCACCGGGGGCTCGATCAGTCCGGCCAGCCAGAGCGTCAGTCACAACGCGCGGGCGAGCTTTGCGGTCACGCCGGCCACCGGCTACGGGATCGCCAGCGTCAGCGGCTGTGGCGGCAGTCTGTCGGGGAGTCTCTACACCACCGGCCCGATCACCGACAATACCTGCACGGTCAGCGCGAGCTTCAGCCAGAACGCGGTGGCGGGGGTGTGCGGCAGCGACCACGGCAAGGCGCTGAGCAGCACCCCGACCAACCTGTGCGCCACCGGCAGCGCCTCGGGGGTCAGCGGCACCGGTCCCTGGACCTGGACCTGCGCCGGCACAGGCGGCGGCGCGCCTGCCAACTGCGCCGCCACGACCTTCCATACCGTGACGGCTACTGCGGGCGCGGACGGTTCGATCAGTCCCACCAGTCGCACCGTCAACGACGGCGGCGTGACCAGTTTCACTGTGACGCCGGACAACGGTTTTGCCATCGGCACGGTCAGCAGCGACACCTGCGGCGGCAGCCTGAACGGCAACCTGTACACCACCGGAACGGTGAATGCCGCTTGCACGGTCACGGCCAGCTTCACCGCGACCAATACCAGCACGACCATCATCAGCGTCAATCCCACGCCATCCAAGATCGGGCAGCCGGTGACGGTGAGTTATAGCGTCAGCACTCCCGGAGCGGCCAGCGATTCGGTGACGGTGACCGCCCAGGACGGCACCACTTGTAGCGGAACGGCGGGCGGCGGAAGCTGTACCCTGACCTTCAACAGCGCCGGCACCAAGACCCTGATCGCTAGTTATACGGGAACGGCAGGGAAGCAAAACAGCGCCTCGTCTGGCACCAACCACCTGGTGGCCGACGCCCCGAGTCTGGCGACGCCCAGCCTGAACAGCGGCGTGGTCGGGGTGCCCTATGCGATGCAACTGGTCGCCAGCGGCGGTCATGTCACCACGGCGACGCCCTACCGCTTCAATGCCACCGGCCTGCCGGCGGGATTCAGCCTCAGCACGACCGGCCTGCTGTCCGGCACCGGGAACACGGCTGCGACCTCCAGCGTCGTCATCACCGTGACCGACGCCCTCAACCAGACCAGCCCGCCGCAAACGCTGCCGCTATCTCTGGTCAACCAGCTCACGGTCGCCACCACCAGCCTGCCCGCTGGCCTGGCCAATGCCCGCTACGAGCAAACCCTCGAAGCCGTCGGCGGCCAGACCCCCTACGCCTGGAGCCTCTTCAGCGGCAGCCTGCCAGCGGGCCTGACCCTGGATGCCGCGACCGGCGAACTCAGCGGCACCCCGACTGATTTAGGCGCCAGCGCCCCCTTCACGATCCGGGTCACGGATGCCGCCAATCGCACCGCCGATCAGGCGCTCACCCTGACCACGACGGCCCCGACGGTGGTCGAAACCAAAAACGGCAGCGAGGTTGCCGCCAACCTCACCCCGGAGCAGGGCGGCAACACCTGCATGCTTGACGACCAGCAAACCCTGATCCTCAATCTGGGCGACAGCGGGGCGCCCGCCGCTCCGCCCACCGGCACCACCTTGCCCTACGGCCTGTTCAAACTGACCGTGCAGGGCTGCACCCCCGGTCAGACCAGACTGACCGTGCGTCTGGTCTACCCGGCGGCACTGCCCGCTGGCACCCGATACTGGAAATACGGCAAGACCGCCGACAATTCGGCTGACCACTGGTACGTCCTGCCCACCGCCGTCATCGAAGGCAACACCGTCAGCTTCACCATCACCGACGGCGGTCTCGGTGACGACGACCTCAGCGCCAACGGCAGCATCACCGATCCGGGCGGCCCCGGCGGCCCGGTCCTCGGGATCGGCGGCGCTCCGGGCAATGGCCAGGTGGGCAGCGCCTACAGTGCCGCGTTGAGCGCCACCAGCGGCACCGGTCCTTATAACTGGAGCCTCGCCGCTGGCGGCCTGCCGCCGGGCGTCACGCTCAACCCCGTGACCGGCGCCCTCAGCGGCACCCCGACCCTGGCCGGCATCTTCACCTTCAGCGTGCAACTGGTCGATACCGGCAACGGCAATACCACCGTCACCCAGCCCTACAGTGTGACCATCGCCGCTGCGGGCGGCGGCGGCCCCAGCCCCGTCAACGGCACCTGCGGCAGCGCCCACAACGGTCTCTTCTATGACCTGCCGACCGGCGCCCTCTGCGCCAGCGGCACCGCCAGCGCCGTCAGCGGCAGCGGCCCCTGGACCTGGAGCTGTCTCGGCAGCAACGGCGGCAGCGCGGCCAGTTGCCGTGCCAACCGCGCCACCGCCACCACCTATACCGTGACCACCAGCGCCAGTGCCGGCGGCACCATCAACCCGCCGTCGCAGGTCGTGAACCAGGGCGCCACCGCCACCTTCACCCTGACCCCGGCGACCGGTTATGCCCTCAGCAGCGTCAGCGGCTGCGGCGGCACCCTGCATGGCACCACCTACACCACCGGCGTCATCACCGGCGCCTGCATCGTCAGTGCCACCTTCAGCCCCCGCCAATACACCGTCACCGCCAGCGCCGGTCCCGGCGGCACCATCGCCCCTGCCAGTCGCCGCGTCAGCCACGGTCTCACCGCCAGCTTCACCCTGACCCCGGCGGACGGTTACGCCATCGACCAGGTCAGCGGCTGCGGCGGTCGCCTCAGCGGGACGACCTACACCACCGCCCCCGTCACCGCCGCCTGCACGGTCACGGCCCGCTTTGCCGTGACCTCCACCTGGCTGGGACTGGTCGGCGACTGGGACGGCGACGGGACCGTCACCGCCGGGCTTTATGACCCTGTCAGCGGACGCTTCGCCCTGCGCAACGCCAACCGCACCGGCCCGGCTGACAGCGTCTTCCGCTATGGCCCGATGAATGCCGGCTGGTGGCCGCTGGCCGGCGACTGGGACGGCGATGGCGTCACCACGGTCGGCTTGTACGACCCGCTGTCCGGCACCTTCTATCTGCGCAACGCCCATACCCCCGGCGTCGCCGATGTCACCTTCCGCTATGGCCCCAAGAATGCCGGCTGGTACCCGCTGGCCGGCGACTGGAACCATGACGGGATCGATACCGTCGGGCTCTATGACCCACGAACCGGTATCTTCTTCCTGCGCAACACCCACACCCCCGGCGTCGCCGATCAGCACTTCCGGTACGGCCCGCTGGATCCTGGCTGGATCCCGCTGGTCGGTGACTGGAATGGCGATGGAACCACCACCATCGGGCTCTACGACGGGTTGGCCGGGCTGGTGTATCTGCGCCAGACCAATACCCCGGGTGTCGCCAATGTGATCTTCCGCTATGGACCGGTTGATAACGACTGGTGGCCGTTGGGCGGCGACTGGAACGGCGATGACACGGACACCATCGGGCTGTTCAAACCGGCGACAGGCACCTTCTATCTGCGCGATAGCAATACCGCTGGAATGGCCGAGTATCCGGATGAAAACGGGTTCAGGATCACGACACCCTCCGCAGCCACCCCATGAGGAGTGTTGGTCATCGGTTTGTCCACGCGGCGATGGAATGACTCCATCGCCGCGTTCAGCATCCATTCTGGGAAAGATGGCTCGAAAAAGTATTGCCCTGCCCTTCTTGTTTTGGCTTGGCGTGCGCCTTCGCAGGCTGACATCTGAACCCGCTTCTGGCGGCAGATCGCTCTGAGCTGGCCGGGCGAGGCCCAGAAAGCGTCTTGCTATCAGCATCGGGTCGCCCGCAAGCGGGCGTCCACATCAACGCTCCATTCAGCGAGAATCTCCGAGCGACACTCACCACAGGACTCTTCGCGCCAGCTTCTGGTAGGCTTGCACCTTTAAATGCTCTCCACCCGCTTTCAGCCTGACCGGATACCCCATCATGAAGCCCCAACCCCTCATCCTGCGCAAGGACCAGGAACGTCGCCTGCTCGCCGGCCATTGCTGGATCTACAGCAACGAGATCGATACCCAGGCCACCCCGCTGAAAGGTTTCGCGCCCGGACAGCCGGTCGAGATCCTGAGCGACCACGAACGCTGGATCGGGCATGGCTATGTCAATCCGCACTCGCTGATCTGCGCCCGGATCGTCAGCCGCGACCGCAGCCATCCGCTCAGTCCGGCGCTCTGGGTGCAGCGCATCCACGATGCACTGACCCTGCGCGAGCGGCTCTACAAACGCCCTTTCTATCGGCTGGTGTTCGGCGAGAGCGATGGTCTGCCGGGCCTGATCGTAGACCGCTACGACGATCTGCTCTGCGTGCAGATCACCACGGCGGGCATGGAGCGGGTACGCGGCGAGATCCTGGCTGCGCTGGAACAGGTGATCCGGCCCAAGGCCATCGTGCTGCGCAACGATACCTCGGTGCGCGAACTGGAAGGGTTGGAGCAGGGCGTGGAAGTCGTGCTTGGACAACCCGCTGACAGTCTGACGCTGATCGAGCATGAGCTTGAATTCGAGGTTTCGCCGCTAACCGGACAGAAGACCGGCTGGTTCTTCGATCAGGCCGAAAACCGCTCGCGGCTGGCCCGCTACGGTGTCGGCAACCGGGTGCTGGATGTCTGTAGTTACATCGGCGCCTGGGGTCTGCGCGCGGCGGCGCTGGGCGCCGATGAAGTGCTGTGCGTCGATAGCGCCCAGCCGGCACTGGAACGGATCATTGCGAATGCCGCCCGCAACCGGCTGGATCAACGGGTGCAGACCAAACGGGGCGACGCCTTCGAGGTCCTGCGCGATCTGCGCGCGCAGGGCAAGACCTTCGACACCGTCATGCTCGACCCGCCCGCCTTCATCAAGCGTCGCAAGGACGAAAAAGAAGGCGCTCAAGCCTATCAGCGGCTCAACCGGCTCGGCATCGAGCTACTGGAGCCGGGCGGTCTGCTCGTCACCTCGTCCTGTTCCTTCCACATGAACCGCGACGCCTTTCTGCGCGCGGTGCAGCAGGCCGCGCGACGGGCCGGTCGCAGTCTCCAGTTGCTGGAAACCGGTCAGCAGGGACCGGATCATCCGGTGCATCCGGCGATTCCCGAGACGGCTTATCTCAAGACGCTCTTTCTGCGGGTACTGCCGGATTTCTGAGGTCAAAAACGGACAGGATTAACAGGATGACTCAAGATTAACAAGATTAAAAACAATCGTTTGAAAAATCCTGTCCATCCTGGAAAATCCTGTTAATCCTGTCTAAATTGAGAGCCTGTCATGCCAATCGCTCGCCGACTTTTGGCCGCCGTTCTGCTGCTGTCGCTGGTTCCGCCGTTGACATGGGCCACATCCGAAGGTCGTCTCCAGCGCATTGAGGCGGCGAAAACGCTGCGCGTCTGTATCTGGCCTGACTATTACGGCATTTCATTCCGCAACCCGAAAAACCGGCAGCTCTCGGGAATCGATATCGATCTGGCGCGCGATCTGGCTGCCGATCTGGGCGTCGAGGTTCAGTTCATTGACAGTTCATTCGCCACCCTGATCGAGGATGTCACCAGCGACCGCTGCGACATCGCCATGTTCGCCATCGGCATCACGCCATCGCGACAGGAAAAACTGCGCTTCACCCAGCCGCATCTGGCAAGCGACATCTACGCCATTACCACCCGCACCAACCAGCGCATTCAAAGCTGGGCGGACATCGACCAGCCCGGCACCGTGGTCGCCGTCGCCAGGGGAACGCTGCACGAACCGGTGATGAAAGAGAAGCTGCAACACGCCGAACTGCGCATCCTTGATACCCCGCACGCGCGCGAGCAGGAGGTCCAGTCCGGACGCGCGGATGTCTTCATGACCGATTTTCCCTACAGCCGCCGCATGCTCAACAACCATGACTGGGCGCGGCTCGTTTCCCCCGCTGCGACCTATCACATCACGCCCTATGCCTGGGCAATGCAGCCGGGCGACGACGCCTTTTACGCCCGCGTCGAGCAGTTTCTGACCGCCATCAGGCAGGATGGCCGGCTGCTCGACTACGCCAGACGCCACGGACTCGAACCCATCGTCGCCCGTTAGTTCGGTGCTGAACACCGCCATGGCCCATTCGCTCCAGCCACATCGGCGCGGCCTGCTGCTGGCGGCGCTGATGCTCCTAGTGGTGATCGGCTGGCTGGCGGTCTTTGGCGTCACGCTCTGGAGTCTGCACGACAAGGCGCTGGACGACGGCTTTGCCGATGCCCGGATGCACGCGCGCAATGTCGAGGATCATCTGACCAAAACGCTACAGGTGATCGAACTGGGCGCGGACAGCCTGCCGCCCGACGGTGGACACGCCAGCACCGGGACGCTCAATCAGTCTCTGGCGGTCATGCTGCGTCCATCGCCTTTTCTCCGCTCACTGTCGCTGCTGAACCCGGATGGCCGGGTGATCGCCAGTTCAGACCCTCGCAATGTCGGCCTGCCGATCAATCTGCACGGGTTTTATCCGGAGGCCGGTCTGGACTGGCCGCAATTGCGCATCGGCACGCCCTGGCATGGGCGCGATCTCGGCGACGCCCGGCCCTGCGCCGGGGAGCCCGCGCCACCCAGCGCGCCGGGCTTCATCCCGGTCATGCGCCCGGTCGAACTCAAGGACCAGCCCGGCTGGTGGCTGGCGGCGCTCAATCCGGACGACTTCATCAATCACTTCAGCGAGTTGCTGCCGGTCGATGAGGGGCGCGTCCAGCTCCTGCGCTATGACGGCATGCTGCTGCTGTCATCGCATCCCGACGACATTCCGGGGCGCAGTGATCAGGCGGGTCAGGTGCCGAACCGGCTGGAGCAGCAGGAATTCGGGGACTTTGAGCAAAGGCTGTCGGACGGCACGCAGACGCTGACGGCCTACCGCGCCTCCAGCCGCTTCCCCGTCGTGATCGCCGTCCATCTCGACCGGAAGTACATTCTTGGTCAGTGGTTGGCTGACGTGCGTGGGCTGTCGATGATCGTGCTCCCCATTCTGGCGGCGCTGTCGGTCGCCACGCTGCTGTTCTGGCGGCGTCATCAAAGGCTCGAACAGCAGCGCGCCGAGCTGGAACGGCAGCGCCGACTGACCTCCAGTGTCTTCGACGCCAGCTCCGACGCCATCATGCTGACCACGCCGAGCGGCGAGATCCTCTCCACCAACCCGGCCTTCGAGCACATGACCGGCTACAGCGGGGACGAGGTGCGGGGGCGGAACCCGCGTCTGCTCGCCTCGGGACAGCACGACGCGGCCTTTTACCGCGCGCTCTGGAACGCGGTCATCGAGACCGGGCACTGGCAGGGTGAAATCATCGACCGCCGCAAGGACGGCAGCCTCTACACCGGGCTCCTGACCATCAATGCCGTGCGGGATGACGCAGGCCGGATTCAGCACTGTGTCGGCGTCACCTCGGACATGACCGAGCGCAAGCGTTATGAAGCGGAACTGCTGGCCGCCAAGGAACGCGCCGAGGCGGCGGCGCTGGCCAAAACGACCTTCCTCGCCACCATGAGCCACGAGCTGCGCACCCCCATGAACGGCATCCTGGGGATGACCGACATCCTGCTGCGCTCGGAACTGAACGACAAACAACGCCGCCAGATTGGCATCGTCAAAAGCTCCGCCGAATCGCTGCTGACGATCCTCGCCGACATTCTCGATTATTCGCGCATCGAGGCGCACGGCATCACGCTCAAACCCAGCCCTTTCGATCCGGTCGAGACCATCCAGGTTGTCCTCGCACTTTTTGCGCCGCACGCAGACAAAAAGTCGCTGACGCTGCGCGCCGAGACGCTCGAACCGCCACCGGGCATGATCGTCGCCGATCCGGTTCGCTTCCGGCAGATCCTCACCAACCTCGTCTCCAACGCCATCAAGTTCACCCATGACGGCGGGATCAGCGTCCGTGTCTGGAGCGAGCCGGCGAATTCAGACCATGAGCACGCGATGCTCGTGGTGACGGTCATGGATACCGGGATCGGCATCCCCAGTGCGCTGCACGAGAGCATCTTCGACGCCTTTGTCCAGGTCGATGGCTCGCACTCGCGAAGCTATGGCGGCACCGGACTGGGACTCGCCATCAGCCGGCGACTGGCCGAGACCATGGGCGGCACCCTGGGGGTCGCCAGCACCCCTGGCCTGGGAAGCTGTTTCACGCTGCGGATTCGCGTCATTCGCGCCTGAGACTTCTAGCGCGACCGCTCCCGCGCGGCTATGATCGATCCATCGCTGCAAACGCGCTTGGAATCGGGACACTGGAGCGAACGATGCAACAGATTGAGTTCAGGACATCGCGTCGATCAATCGGGCGCATCGGTCTGGGGCAGAACCAGGAACTCATGGTCGGCAGCGATCACGCCGGCCCGCTGTGCATTGCCGGCCCGGCGGTCCTGCCGCAGCATGCCCGCTTCGTCTGCCGCAATGAAATCGTCTGGATCGAACCGCTGGGCACCGCGCCCCTGCTGCTGAATGGCACGCCGGTCGAGCAGGCGATGGCGGTCAAAGACGGCGACTGGCTGGCATTCGGCGAGACCCTGATCCAAATCCGGCTGCCCGACGGCGCGCCACCCGTTCAAACCGCCGCAACCCCACGCCCACCATCGACCAGCACGGCGACCCATTCAGCCGCCGACATCATTGTCGGCCGTCTGCCTGGCTGCGGCCTGCCGATCGACTCGCCGCTGATCTCGCGCGAGCACGCCCGACTCATCCTCGCTGACGACGGCGTCTGGCTGGAAGATCTCGGAAGCATCAACGGGACCTGGATCAATGGTCAGCGTGTGACCAAACCCGTGCCGCTGCGTCCCGGCGACCGCGTCTCCTTCGCCAGCTTCGTCTTTCTCTTTTCCGGGACCGCACTGGAACCCGCCGAGGCCGGCAACCGGGTGCGAATCGCGGCGCGCGGGCTGACCAAAACGGTGATTGATCGGGCCAGCGGCCAGCCGCGCCATCTGCTCAATCAGATCGATCTGGTCATCGAACCGGGCGAGTTCGTCGTCATCTTCGGCACCAGCGGCTCGGGCAAATCGACCCTGATGGATGCGCTCAACGGACGCCGTCCAGCCTCGTCGGGACAGGTCGCTTACAACGGTGTCGATCTCTACCGTTCGTTCGACCTCTTCCGCTCCGGCATCGGCTATGTGCCCCAGCAGGACATCGTTCACCGCAAGATCCGCATGCGCAACGCGCTACGCTACACGGCGCGGCTCAGACTGCCGCCCGACACCACGCCGCGCGAGATCGACGCCAACATCGAGCGGGTGCTGGAGCGGGTCGGCATGGCCGACAAGGCCGATCTGGCGGTGGATACGCCCGAGCCACTGAGCGGCGGACAGCTCAAGCGTGTCAGTCTGGCGGTCGAGCTGGTCGCCAATCCCAATGTGCTCTTTCTCGACGAGGCCACCAGCGGACTCGACGCCGGCACCGACAAGAAGATGATGCGTCTCTTCGCCGATCTGGCCGCCGATGGCAAGACCGTGGTCTGTGTCACCCACACGCTCGAAAACATCGACCACTGTCATCTGGTCGCGCTGCTGCATCGCGGCTGTCTGGTCTATTACGGCCCGCCCCAGCAGGCGGCGGCCCATTTCGGTGTCGCGCGTCTGTCGGATGTCTACGAGCGGCTGGAATCCAGCAAGGCGGATGAGTGGCATGCCCGCTTTCTCGCCTCTGAGCACTACGCGCGTTATGTGCGCGGGCGTCTGCCGAGCAATGCCGAACCGCCGACGCCTGCCGATGCCGCTCCGCCGACCCGTCCCCGGCGCACGCGCCGTCTGCGTGCGCTGTTCGATTTCCGGCAGAGCCTCACCCTCACCCGCCGTTATCTGGATCTGCTGCTGTCTGATCGCCTGAATCTGCTGGTGCTGCTGCTCCAGGCGCCGCTGATCGCGCTGGCGGTCGGCGCGGTCTTCGAGACCGGCGGCTCACTGCCCGAGCGCGCCGCCGCCGAGAGTCAGGTCAGCTTCGTGCTGGTGCTGTCGGCGATCTGGTTCGGCTGTATCAACTCAGCCCGCGAGATCGTCAAGGAACTGCCCGTCTATCTGCGCGAGCGGTCAGTCACGGTCAGGCTGCCCGCCTATCTGGTCAGCAAGCTCATTCCGCTCGCGCTCCTGTGTCTGCTGCAATGTGCCAGCTTTCTCGCCATCGTCACCTGGATGCTCGGCTTTCCGGGATCCTTCGGCGACCGGCTCGTCGTCCTCTTTCTCGCCGGTCTGGCCGCGACCGGCATGGGTCTGGCCGTGAGCGCCTTCGTCAATTCAAACGACAAGGCGATTGCCGCGCTGCCGCTGCTGCTGATCCCGCAGTTCATCCTCTCCAATTCAGTGGTGGCGCTGTCGGACGGCACCGAGGTCTTCGCGCGCATCACCGTCATCGCCTACTGGGGGCTCGACGCCATGCGCGCGACTCTAGCCCCGGAGATCCTGGCCCTGCATCATCCCGACGGCTCGCCGCTGATTCGGGTCAGCGGCGAATGGGCCAGCGACGCCGCCTTTCTCGGGGCGCAGACAGCCGCCTTTGTGCTCCTGACGCTGATTGGCCTGAAACTCAAGGATCGCAGGATTTAATGAGATTTCCTGGAAACCTTGTACCTGAATCAGAAAATTTATTTAGACAGGATTTACAGGATTTAAAACAGTGGTTTAAAAATCCTGTTAATCCTGTCTGAATTCAGATATTTCGACCCTATGAACCGGGCCGCACACATGACCGACTCGACCGCGCAGAAACGCTGTCCCAAATGTCAGGCGCTCAACCTGATCGCCGAGCTGCCCCTGCGCGATTATCGCTGCGGCGACTGCGGCCTGGAACTCGCTCATCTGGACCTGACGATCCACGGCACCATCCGTGGCATCACGGGCTGGCTGCTGGACGTGGACACCCTGGTCAATGATCGCTACCGGATCGACTCCGTACTCGGCAAGGGCGGCTTTGGCGTCACCTATCTGGTCAACGATCTGCGGCTCCACCACAAGCGCCGGGCGCTCAAGGAGATCCCGGAGGCACTCTTCGACGAGCACGAAACCCGTCTGCTCGGGCGTCTGAGCCATCCCGCCATACCGGACATCACTGACCGTTTCAGCGAGCAGGGAATGGTCTATCTGGTGCTGGAGTTCGGTGGCAACCGCACCCTGAGAATCGAACAGGCGCAGCGCGGCGGGCGCATTCCGCTCTTCGTGCTGCTGCCCTGGATGCGCCAGCTCTGTGACGTCCTGCACTATCTGCATGAGCAGACTCCGCCGATCATCCATCGCGATCTCAAGCCAGACAACGTCCTGCTCGACGAAAATGGCCGGATCATGCTGATCGATTTCGGCATCGCCAAGGACTCCACGCCCGATACGGCGACCCGCACGCTGGGACGCGCGGCCTCGCAGGGCTTCAGCCCGCCCGAGCAGGTGCTCGGCACCGGCACCGATGCGCGCTCCGATGTCTATGCGCTCGGCGCCATTCTCTACAATCTCCTGACCAACACCATGCCGCCCGCCGCGCATGAGCGTGTCATCGGCAAGACCATCGTTCCTCTGTCGCAGATCCTGCCCGAGATCCCACCCCTGCTCGACGCGGCGGTCATGAAGGCGCTGGAACTCAACATCAATCTGCGTCAGCAGTCGATCCACGAACTGGCTCAGACGCTGGATCTGGTGCAGTCGGGTGGCGCAGACACGGCCACTGTCCTTGTCGCCGGCATGACGGAGACCCTCAGACCCTCTCAACCGGGCGCGGCGGTCCATCTGCCGAGCGTGCAGATTCCATCCAGTCGCTCGTCAGCGGGTCTTGCGGCAGCCAGCATGCGTCTCGACCAGCCGCTGGCCAGCCCGGAGCCATCCAACCGACCCTGGATCGCCATACTGGCCGGGATCAGTATCCCCACACTGCTCGCCGTGGCTGGATTCTGGTACTGGCAGCAACAGCAGGATGTCAGCTCACAGGTCGCAGAGACCCCGCCAGTCAGCAAAGAGGCCCAGCCACCGCAACAGGATGCGCCCGCCGACCAGACGGCGGGACAACGCACAGCCGGGGACGATGCGCGCCCACCACCGGTGGAGGACGCGCCAACCGACCTGACGCCAGCGTCTGCCTCCACGGCGGCAGCCGGCGTCGCCGCCACCGCCGCAACGGCCGCCGCCGCGCAGGCCGCGCTGAATGCCAGGAGCGAAACGGCTGCGCCCGCATCGCCACAAACGGCTCCAGCGACGGCATCATTCCAGCCATCCGCTGCGCTGCCGTCCATCTTCTCCAGTGAACAGCCGGCCTCCAGCACACCGGCGCGACCGGCTGGCGGCGGTTCGCTGCTGGATGTCTTTGAGCAGCAGCGCGCCACCCAGGCGCCGGACTCAACCCAACCCGTGCCTGTGACAGCCCAACCCGTGCCTGTGACAGCCCAACCGCTGACACCCGACAGACCGGCTCCACTGCCGATGCCCGTTTCGCCGCCCAAACCGCTGACCGTCGAGCAACCCAGACCCGCCAAACCGGCAACGACCAGCCGCACGACAACCACGCCAAAGCCGGCCAAGCCCAAAACGACCGCTACGACAACAAGGAAACCCAGCACGCAAGCAAAATCCAGTTCGGCCAGCAGCGCCTCGTCCTGGGGCTTTCAATACAAGGGAGCCGAGAAAAAGGATTGACTGAAAGAATTGACTCAAAGACTTGACTCAAACCAGTCATTCCAACTCATTCATTCCAGATCATTCGATTTAACTTGCCAAATCCAACCCCTGATCAGTTCATCTGCAACATGCCAAAGGAGACCTGACCGTGCATCAAAAACGAACCCTTTTCCAAGCGATTTCCGCCCTGGGTATCTGGGCGTTATGCAGCCTTGCCGCTGTTGCACAGCCCGGCTATGGCTTTGCCGCACCCGGCGGTTACGGACTCAAGGTCTATCGAACCGATTATTCGCTTTATCCATTCGTGCAGATCTATCTGCGATCATTCGATGCGGACATGCAGCCACTGATCAATCTCAATGAGCGCAATCTGGGTCTGATGATTCAGGGCCGCCCCTATGATCCGCGCAAGATGCAGTACGGCATTCAGTCCATTCGTGATCGCGCCGAGGCCACCCGTTCGGTGCTGGTGATCGACGCCAGCAAATCGATGGCGGGCGCGCCATTCGAGGAAACCCTGCGCGCCGCGATCCGCTTTATCGAAAGCAAGCGCCCGCAGGATGAAGTGGCGGTGCTCGCCATTCGTGACACCAAAGACGGCTACGATCTGGTCTCGCAATTCGAGCGCGACGAGCGCGCACTGGCGCGCCGTATCGCCGACATTCGCGCCGACGGCATGAAGACACGGCTCTATGACAGCATCGGCGCGGCCCTGCAACTCTGTGGCATGAGCGCGCAGGGATCGATCGCAGGCGGCAGTTATGTCATCTCCTGTTCCGTCATCGTCATGTCGGACGGCAAGGACGAAGGCAGTTCGGTCAGCCGCGAGGAACTCATGACGCGCATTTCCAATATGCGCATCCCGATTCCGCTCTATTCGCTCGCCTATTCGCGGATCGACAGCAGTTATTTCAAGAACCTGGAAGCCCTGTCGAAGAATTCATTCGGCATCTATTATCACATCGGCGAAACGAACTATCAGATGCAGCGCGTCGTGGAACAGATCCAGAATATCCTGCAAAGCGACTATGTCGTCACCTTCCGCTCCTATGTCCCGGTCGATGGCGCCAGCCATAACATCAAGCTCGGCATCGAATATCCCAGCGGCAGCGGAAAATATGTCTATGATGACGCGACCTTCGAGGCCATTCAGCCGCCACCCTTCCCCGCCACCATGGAGGCCATTCAGCAACTGAACCAGAAAATCCCCGCGCTTCCCGATGGCAATCCCTTCTGGCCAACGGCGGATGGGGTGTCAAGTGAGAGGCCATCGACCATGCCGCAATCCACGCCACAACAATAAAGAGGATCGATGACATGACTATCTCGAATCGCAGCAGCATGACGGCGCTGACAGTCGCCATCGCCCTGACGCTCTCCGGCTGCGTCACCACCGGCGACACCCAGGGGCAGGCGATGGGGGCCGGTATCGGCGCGGCACTCGGGTGCGGCGTGGGCGCGCTGGTTTCGGGCGACGCCCGGGGCTGCGCCACCGGCGCAGCAATCGGTGGGGTACTGGGCTGGGGCGTGGTCGCCATCAACCAGTATCAGGCGCGGCAGGTGCGCTCCAGCTCCGCCGACAACCGGGTCTACGGCCTGACCAAACCGGTCAGCAGCACCCAGGTCAAGATCCGCAGGGGTTCCAACTCGCCCAAATCAGTGCGCGCCGGACAACCGGTCAACATCGTCACCGACTACTCGGTCATGCTGCCATCGAGCGCCGGCACAGCCCTGGTGACAGAAAGCTGGACACTCAAAAAAGACGGCAAGGTCGTCACCCAGCTCCCGGAAAAATCCACCAGCCGGAGTGCTGGCGGCTGGGAGGCCCAGGCCGAGATCACCATTCCGCCGGACGTGCCACCGGGAACCTATGTGATCGAACACTCAGTCAAGTCGGGTGGAAGCTATGACATGGACGAGTCGAGCTTTGTCATTCGCTCCTGATTGCCGATGAACGCCTTTTTGATGTCAACCTGGCTGTTCGGCGGTCTGCTGGGCGGCGGAGCGGACGTCGGCTGCGTCTCCGACGCCCAGGCCGACCGCACCATGCAGGAGATCCGGCAGCAATGGCCCCTGCGGCCATCGCTGGATCCGGTCGCGGTCGCCGTGCAGGATCTGGGGCGCCGCCTGACGCGGACGGTCGATCCGCAAAGACAGCGCCGCTGGGAGTTTGCGGTCGTGCGCAATCTCGAACCCAGCGCCTTCGCCCTCGGCGGCGGGCGTTTCGTCGTCAGCGACGGACTCGTCGCCTTCGTGCGCAGCGAGTCAGAACTCGCCGCCGTCCTCGCGCATGAGATCGCTCATCAGCAACTGGATCATTTCTGCCGCCAGGCACCGCGCAGCGCCGAGCGTATCGATCTTGGCGGCGTCACGCAGCATTTCGATCTGAAAACGGAACTGGAGGCGGACGCCAAAGCAGTCGATCTGCTCACCGCTGCCGGTTTCGATCCTCAGGCGATGGCAGCCGTCCTGCGCTGTCTGACGCAAGCGCCCGGCGGCTCCTCGCCGCAACTTGCCAAACGTCTGAACGCCCTGCGGGCGATCCCGGCGGCGTCAACCTCCCGGTCGCAGACCGACTCACCCGCCTTCAGGCGTGCACGGGAAAGCGTGCAGGAGGATCTCGGCGAATGGAATGGCGGAGAGACGGTTTGTCGTTGAGTCCGATGTGATGTGATGCAGTGCTTTTCATTCGGTTACGCCCGGGTCCAGTCGCCCGGGCCGACCGAACATCCTCCCGCCGTGCCTGACCTCCAGCCCAAGCCGCATCCAGGGTCGTGCACGTCTGGCCCGAGCGATGATCGAAATGGGCGGACGTACCTTCCTGCTTGCCCACATCCCTGGCCAGGGTCAAAATGTCGCCACGCAAGGCGATCTTTCCATCCACTCCATCATTGGAAACATGCCCCCGATGAAGATACTCCTGGTCGATGACTCCAAATCCGCGCGGTATGCCCTGCGGCTCCAGCTCCAGCGTCACAATGTCGAGGTCGAGACGGCGGATTCCGCTGAGTCGGCCTTCGAGATCCTCAAGACGCAACTGCCGGACGCCATTCTGATGGACCACATGATGCCGGGGCTGAATGGCTTCGAGGCATTGGACGTGATCCGTGAAGATCCGCGCACGGCTCAGATCCCGGTGATCATGTGCACCTCGCACGAAGAGCCTGAATTCGTCGCCACGGCCAACAAAAAGGGGGTCTTCGGCATCCTGCCAAAATCAGCCGCCGCCGATCTGCTCCCTGACATTCTCGACAAACTGCATGCCAGTCTCGCCGCGCCCGGCACATCCGCGCCAGTCGAAGCAGTGAGCAAACCGGTGATGGGCGCCACGGCGTCAGGGCTGTCGGAGGACGCCATCACCAGACTCATCAATGCGCGTGTGGATGAACGATTGACCCATCTGCTGACGCCCATGCTCGATGATCTGCGTCGCCATCTGACCGAAGGTCTCCAGAACGACGTCCGCCAGATCCTTGACGACCGTCTCGCGGCGGAACAGGCGGCACGCCGCACGGCGGCACCGCCGCCCACGATGGCGGATTTGCAGGCGATCTCGACACGTCTGGCCACCGAAACCCTGCCCGATCTGCTCCGGCGCGGGATCGAGGCCGAACGGGGACATCTCATGGAAGCGGTCAAGGCCCATCTGCGCGACGCCGCGCCCGCCAGCGGCGCGGCAGCCCGGCATGAGCGGGGGGAGGAGAGCGATCAGGCGCTTCTCGCCAGGACGGAGGCAATGGCCCGCCGCGCCGCGCAGGAGGCCGTCGAATCGGCGCTCATCACGACCCAGCAATCGCTGCAGGCGACCGAACAGGCCTTGCGCGGGGCAATCGGCCGACTTCATGGACTGATCGCCGTGGCGGCGATCCTCGGCATCGGCGCCGCTGGCCTGGTGTTTTTCCTGCTGCGCACCTGATCGCTATTGGACAGGATTAACAGGATTAAAAACAATTAGTTGAAAGCCCTGTCAATCCTGGGAAATCCTGTTAATCCTGTCTAACATCGGCGCTGACATCACCTTTCCGGGCAATCGCCTGAGTGGCGGTTGCCGCGAATCGACGCCCTCAGTCCACCCAGACCCGTGCATTTCTGAACAGCCGCATCCAGGGGCCGTCCTGCTCCCACTCTTCGGGATTCCAGGCATTCTGCACCCCGCGAAAGACCCGCTCGGGATGCGGCATCATGATCGTTACCCGTCCATCCGCCGTGGTCAGACCGGCGATGCCCTCCGGCGAACCGTTGGGGTTGGCCGGATAGCGTTCGGCCACGCGGCCATCGTTCTCCACGTAACGAACGGTCACGAAGGGTTGTGCAGCGGCCAACTGCGCGGCGTCGCGGAACTCGGCGCGGCCCTCGCCATGCGCGACCGCGATCGGCATCCGCGAGCCGGCCATATCCGCCAGCAGCACTGAAGGCGTGTCGGCGACCGCCAGCATCAGGGTGCGCGCCTCGAACTGCTCCGAGCGGTTGCGCACGAAATGCGGCCAATGATCCGCACCCGGAATGAGCTCGCGCAGATTGGAGAGCATCTGACAGCCGTTGCAGATGCCGAGCGCGAAGGTATCCGAGCGCGCGAAAAAGGTCTGGAACTGATCCCGCGCCCGGTTGTTGAAGAGGATGGTCTTGGCCCAGCCCTCCCCGGCTCCCAGCACGTCGCCATAGGAAAAGCCGCCGCAGGCCGCCAGACCCCGGAAGCGCGCCAGATCGACGCGCCCGGCGATGATGTCGGACAGATGTACATCGACACACTCGAAGCCCGCCGCATGGAAGGCCGCCGCCATCTCGACCTGACCGTTGACGCCCTGTTCGCGCAGAATGGCGATGGCTGGACGAGCGCCACGCTCGATATAGGGTGCGGCGATGTCATCGTCCGGGTCGAAGGTCAGCTCGGCATGGAGTCCGGGATCATCCATGACGATGCGCGCGAAGGATTCGGCGGCGCAGTCGGGATGATCGCGCAGCGACTGCATGCGGTAGCTGGTCTCGGACCAGACCTGTTGCAGTTCGGCCCGACCGGACTCGAACAGCACCTGACCGTGCCGCCGGATGCGGATCCGGTCGTCGTCATTGAGTGTCCCGATCACGGTGCTGCATGCGCCCAACCCCTGATCGCGGAGGATCTTCAGCGCGCAGTCGGTCCCGCTGTGGGGTACCTGGATCACGGCGCCCAGTTCCTCGCTGAAGAGTGCGGCGAGCGGATCCGGCCCCAGGGCATCCAGATCGATATCGATCCCGCAATGTCCGGCAAAGGCCATTTCGGCGAGCGTGACCAGCAGTCCGCCGTCGGAGCGGTCATGATAGGCGAGCAGCATCAGTTCGCCGAACAGATCGCGGAGCGCCGCAATCAACTGCACCAGCAGCTCGGGCTGATCGAGATCCGGCCCCTGATCGCCGAGCTGGCCATAGACCTGGGCCAGACAGGAGCCGCCAAGCCGGTTCCGGCCGCGCCCCAGATCGATCAGGATCAGATCGGTATCGCCCTCGTCGGTGCGCAGCACCGGGGTGAGGGTCTGACGCACATCCTCAACCGGCATGAAGGCCGAGACGATCAGCGACAGCGGGGCGGTCATCTCGCGACGCGCGCCGTCCTCGCCAGACCAGACGGTCTTCATGCTCATCGAGTCCTTGCCGACCGGGATGGCGATGCCGAGCGACTGACAGAGACGCGACACCGCCGCGACCGTGTCATAGAGCCGTGCATCCTCGCCCGCATGGCCCGCCGCCGCCATCCAGTTGGCCGAGAGCTTGATGTCGCCGATGTCGTGGATATAGGTCGCGGCGAGATTGGTCAGCGCCTCGCCGACCGCCATCCGGCCCGAGGCGGGGGCATCGAGCAGCGCCAGCGGGGTGCGCTCGCCGATAGCCATGGCCTCGCCGGTGAAGCCGCGATAATCGCTGAGGGTCACGGCACAGTCGGCCACCGGCACCTGCCAGGGTCCGACCATCTGCTCGCGCGCGACCAGCCCGGTGATGCTGCGGTCGCCGATGGTGATGAGAAAGCTCTTGTCCGCGACCGTCGGCAGTCGCAGCACGCGGAAAATGGCCTCGCCGAGATCAATGCCAGCAGTCGCGATGGCCGTTCGCGGCGGGTCGATCCGCTGCACCGCGCGCTGCATTTTGGGCGGTTTGCCAAAGAGCAGCGGCAGCGGCATATCGATGGGCCAGTCGCCGAACTGCCGGTCACTGAGCCGGAGTTCTTCCGCTTCGGTCGCCTCGCCGACCACCGCGAAGGGACAGCGCTCGCGCGCGCAGATCGCCTTGAACGCATCAAGCCGCTCCGCCGCCACGGCCAGGACATAGCGTTCCTGCGACTCGTTGCACCAGATCTCCATCGGCGACATGCTGGGGTCGTCGTTCGGCACCTCACGCAGCTCGAAGTGGCCGCCGCGCTCGCCGTCATGCACCAGCTCGGGCAGCGCGTTGGAGAGTCCGCCCGCGCCCACGTCATGGATAAAAAGAATGGGGTTTTCCTCGCCGCGCGCCCAGCAGCGGTCGATGACCTCCTGACAGCGGCGCTCCATCTCGGGATTGGCGCGCTGCACCGAGGCAAAGTCCAGATCCTCCGCCGAACTGCCGGAGGTCATGCTGGAGGCCGCGCCGCCGCCGAGTCCGATCAGCATCGCCGGCCCGCCCAGCACGATCAGGGGTGTACCGGGCGGAAACGGCTGCTTGGCGACATGCTCGGCGCGGATGTTGCCCAAGCCCCCGGCCAGCATGATCGGCTTGTGATAACCGCGCAGTTCGGGTTCACCATCGGGGCCAGGAATCCACTGTTCATAGGTGCGGAAATAGCCGGCGAGATTGGGTCGCCCGAATTCGTTGTTGAAGGCCGCCGCACCGATGGGGCCATCGAGCATGATGTCGAGCGCCGAGACGATGCGTCCCGGCTTGCCGTGATCGGACTCCCAGGGCTGCACGAAACCGGGAAGACGCAGATTGGAGACCGAAAACCCGCAGAGCCCCGCCTTGGGCCTGGCGCCCTGACCGGTCGCACCCTCGTCGCGGATCTCACCACCCGAGCCGGTCGCCGCGCCCGGATGCGGGGCAATGGCGGTCGGATGGTTGTGGGTCTCCACCTTCATCAGGATATGGATGGGTTCCTCGTGCTCGCCATAGACGGCGCTTGCCGGGTCGGGGATGAAGCGCCGACCCTCCCAGCCGGCGATGACCGCCGCATTGTCCTTGTACGCCGACAGCACGCCCTCGGGCGACGCCTGGGTGGTCTGGCGGATCATGCCGAAGAGCGAATGCGTCTGCGGCTCGCCGTCGATGACCCAGTCGGCGTTGAAGATCTTGTGCCGGCAGTGCTCCGAGTTGGCCTGCGCGAACATCATCAGCTCGACATCGGTCGGGTCGCGTCCCAGCGCGGCGAAATTCCCGGCCAGATAGTCGATCTCGTCGTCGGACAGGGCCAGACCCAGTTCCAGATTGGCCGCGACCAGCGCCGGACGTCCGTCGGCCAGCAGCGCGATCCGCCGCAGCGGACGCGGCTCGGCGGCCTCGAACAGACGCTGCGCCGCATCCAGATCGAAGAGCGCCAGCTCGGTCATGCGGTCGTGCAGGATGGCCGATGCCTCCCGCAGCGTGCGCTCGTCGATCCCGCCGGATGCCGGGGTCAGGTAATAGGCGACCCCGCGTTCCAGCCGCCGGATCGCACTCAGACCACAGTTGTGTGCGATGTCGGTCGCCTTCGAGGACCAGGGCGAGATGGTCCCCGGACGCGGCACCACCAGCACCAGCGCGCCCGCCGGGTCATGATCGGGCAGGCTCGGACCATAACGCAGCAGGCGCTCCAGAACCGCCTGCCCGTCCCCGTTCAGCTCACCGGACAACTGGGCGAAATGAATGAACTCGGCGTAGGGTTGAATCGGCATCCCGATATGCTCGCGCAGACGGTCGGCGAGCTTGCGGAGACGGAATTCGGACATGGCGGGGGCGCCGCGAAGGACCAGCATGGGCGATTGCTCCGGATGCGTGGAGAGAATGGAATGATACTTGAGCCCGCTTCGGTTGGGGCGGCGCGAATGTCAATCAGCATTCCCGGACAGCCGGATCAGCGATCCCGCCGGGGATGCTCGTCAAAAAACCGCAGCATTTCGCGTGAGGCGTCCGGCCCGTGCGGCTCGGCGTAGGTGCCGAGGTCATCGCCACCCATCCAGCCGTGACCGGCGCTGTGAACCAGCCAGAGTTCGGCCCTGGCACGACCCTCCGCGTCCTGATAGCGGGTGTGGGTGAAACCGTAACCGCCGGGAATACGCCCCTGTCTGACCTGCACACCAACCTCCATGCAGGCCGGATGGCCGCAGGCCTGCGCGATCACTTGCAGCGCATTGGCGGGATGCACGGTCGTATCGCAGTCGCCATGAAAGACGATGGCTGGTAACGGACGATTCTGCAACGGCGGCGAGATCCAGCCGCTGCGCACCACACCCTGACGCATGGCGCCGACGGCGGAGACCATGTCACGCGCAGCACCATGCGGCAAACCGGAATGGACGCCAACGGCGGCGTAGAGGTCGGGATAGGTCGCCGCCAGGGTCGCCGCCATCGCGCCACCTGCCGACAGACCCGCGACATAAACGCGCTGCGGATCAATATTGTGGGAAGCCATCACCTGTCGCGTCAGATCGGCGATGATGGACGGCTCGCCCTGATCGCGCTGCTGATCCGTCTCGTTGAACCAGTTCCAGCAACCTGACAGATTGGCCGAGTCGGCCTGCGCCGGATAGAGCACGACCCAGCCCTGCTCCTCGGCGAGCTGATTCATGCGGGTGCCGGTGGCGAAGTCTTCGGGATCCTGTCCGCAGCCATGCAGCATGACGATCAGGGGCCGCGCCTGCCGAACCCCGGCGCGCTGGCCGGGCAGATAGAGCCGGTAGTCACGGCTGCCGGCCTGATTGGCGTAGGAGCCGCCGAAAAAACCAGGGCCGGACATCTCATTGAGCAGGGGGTCAGACTCCATGCCGCCCCCGGACATCATGACGTCGCTGGCATCCGGGCGATTTTCAACCCCCGTCAATCCTTCTGCTGCCATCTGGAAATCGCCCTCAATGACATCCCGCTCATCGGGGATCGCCTCGGCGACGCCAGACAGGTTGCCAAGGGCGCGCTGGATGATGACCGTCGCATCGGCCAGTCGGCCCGCCTGGGTCAGTTGGGTCGCCTCAAACATGGCGTCCCGAAACGAATCATTCATATCAGAAATTTCCGGTTGCAATACAGACGCTGTGCCAGCATCGGCGGCGTTCCTTTTTCCAAAACCAGCCCCACCTTGTGGAACGGATTTGATTGAACCCTTCACGAGCAACGAACAACGAGGCCACTCCATGTCAGAAAAACCAAAACTGTCTCAGGTTCTGACTCACGGGCGTTACGCCACGAGTTTCGACGCTGAATCAGCCGAAGAGGTCTATGACCCACGCAAAGAATCGCTCGTGCGCAGCATGCTGACCGAGATTGGCGAAGATCCCGAGCGCGAAGGTCTGCGCCGCACCCCGCTACGGGTCGCCAAGGCGATGGATTTTCTGACCAGCGGCTACAGCCTGTCGGCGGAGGAAATCCTCAAAGGGGCCATTTTCAAGGAGGATGTCAAAGAAATGGTCGTGGTACGCGACATCGAGTTCTACTCCATGTGCGAGCATCACATGCTGCCCTTCTTCGGGCATGCCCATGTCGGCTATCTGCCGAACGGACAGGTCGTCGGACTGAGCAAGGTGGCGCGGGTGGTCGATGTCTTCGCCCGCCGGCTCCAGGTTCAGGAACGCTTGACCAATCAGGTCGCGGACGCCCTGATGGAACATCTCAGCGCCCACGGCGTGGCGGTGGTCATGGAGGCCAGTCACACCTGCATGATGATGCGCGGCGTGCAGAAGCAGCGCAGCACCACGGTCTCCAGCGCCATGCGCGGAGCTTTCGATGCGAACCCCAGTACCCGCGCCGAGTTCATGTCATTCATCCGCAACTGAACCCGAGATTCCGCCAGTGATCGGGCATTTTCCCGGAAAGCCGTTTGACAGGCATTTTGGACAGGATCGACAGGATTTTAATATCCTGTTGTGAATCCTGTTAATCCTGTCCAATTTAAAGCAGCAGGATCAGTTGCGCGACTTGTCGACCAGCTTCTTCTCGCGGATCCAGGGCATCATTTCGCGCAGACGTTCGCCGACCACTTCGATCTCATGCTCGGCGCCCAGACGACGCATGGCCTTCATCGAAGCGGCGCCAGCCTGATTCTCCAGCATGAATTCCTTGGCGAACTGGCCGGTCTGAATCTCGGTCAGGATGCGCTTCATCTCGGCCTTGGTCTCGGCGTTGACGACACGCGGACCACGGGTCAGGTCGCCGTATTCGGCGGTGTTGGAGATCGAGTAACGCATGTTGGCGATGCCGCCCTCATAGATGAGATCGACGATCAGCTTGACCTCGTGCAGACACTCGAAATAGGCCATTTCAGGCGCATAACCGGCCTCGACCAGGGTCTCGAAGCCGGCCTTGATCAGCGAGGTCAGACCACCGCAGAGCACCGCCTGTTCGCCAAAGAGGTCGGTCTCGCACTCCTCGCGGAAATTGGTCTCGATGATGCCGGCGCGACCGCCGCCATTGGCCGAGGCATAGGCCAGCGCGATCTCGCGCGCCTGACCGCTGGCGTCCTGATGAACGGCGATCAGCGAGGGCACACCGCCACCCTGGGTGTAGGTGGAGCGCACCAGGTGGCCCGGCCCCTTGGGGGCGATCATGATGACATCCAGGTCTTCACGCGGGGTGATCTGGCCGAAATGAACATTGAAGCCGTGGGCAAAGGCCAGGGCCGCGCCCTGCTTGATGTGCGGGGCAACCTGCTCGCGGTAGAGCGCGCCCTGATGCTCGTCGGGGGCAAGGATCATCACCACGTCGGCGCCAGCCACGGCCTCTTCAATGGACTTGACGGTCAGACCGGCGTTCGCCGCCTTGGCCGCCGAATCGGAGCCCGGACGCAGACCGACCGTGACCGAGACGCCTGAGTCCTTGAGATTGTTGGCATGGGCATGGCCCTGCGAGCCATAGCCGATGATGGCGACCTGCTTGGCCTGGATCAGGGAAAGGTCGGCGTCTTTGTCGTAATACACGTTGATGGTCATGCGAACGGTCCTGGTTGGTGTCGATGTGTCGGTCGGGTCAGCCCGGAGGGCGTAACCCGACATGCATGCTGGTTGAGGTCAATCTGTTTGGTGTAGCGGGGACGATGGGTTGCGCTGCGCTCCACCCATCCTACAGGTTCAGACCCTTTTCGCCACGGGCGATGCCGGTCGGGCCGGAGCGGACGACCTCGATCAGCAGTCCCTCGGGCAGCGCGTCGATGAAGGCGTCGAGCTTGCGCGAGGCACCGGTCAGTTCGATGACATAGCTGGTGTCGGTGACATCGATGATCTTGGCGCGGAAGATGTCGGTCAGACGCTTGAGTTCCTCGCGGTCGGATCGCTCGGCACGCACCTTGACCATCATCATCTCGCGCTCGATGTGCGGTCCTTCGGACAGATCCAGCAGCTTCACGGTGTCGATCAGCTTGTTGAGCTGTTTCTTGATCTGCTCGACGACCTCGTCGTTGCCCGTCGTGACCAGGGTCATGCGCGAGAGGGTCGGATCGTCGGTCGGCGCGACGGTCAGCGATTCGATGTTATAGCCACGGGCCGAGAAGAGTCCGGCGACGCGCGACAGCGCTCCGGCCTCGTTCTCCAGCAGCACGGCGATGATGTGTCTCATAGTCGAAAACTCTCGTATCGGATCGATTCTGGACGGCGGTCAGGACAGTTCGCGCTCGGTCAGGCTCGGGGACAGTTGCATTTCATGGTGTCCCTTGCCGGCCACGATCATGGGATAGACGTTTTCGGTCGGATCGACCACCACATCCAGGAACACGAAACGGTCCTTCATCGCGAAGGCGTCACGCATCGCGCCTTCCAGGTCGGCGGGCCGCTCGACCCGCATCCCGACATGCCCGAAACTCTCGGCGAGTTTGACGAAATCCGGCAGGGCATCGACATAGGAATGCGAGTAGCGGCTCTCGTAGAAGAGCTCCTGCCACTGCCGCACCATGCCCATGTAGCCATTGTTGAGCAGGATGACCTTGATCGGCAGCGAATACTGCTGACAGGTCGCCAGCTCCTGGATGCACATGAGGATGCTGGCATCGCCCGAGACACAGGCCACCTGGGCCTCAGGATGCGCGAGCTGCACCCCCATCGCCGCCGGCAGACCGAAGCCCATGGTGCCGAGACCGCCCGAGTTGATCCAGCGGCGCGGCTTGTCGAAAGGATGGAACTGGGCCACGAACATCTGATGCTGACCGACATCCGAGGTCACATAGAGCTCGCCACTGGTGACCTTGTGGAGCGTCTCGATGGCGAACTGGGGCTTGATCGCGGCGCTGGCGCGGTCATACCGGAGACAGTCGAGCCGACGCCACTCGTTGATCTTCGCCCACCAGTCGGCGACCGGCTGCGCGTCGGGCTGCGGCTGGCGCTCGCGATAGAGCCGCAGCAGATCGGTCAGCACGCTCGCCACCTGACCCACGATGGGCACATCCACCCGGACATTCTTCGAGATCGATGACGGATCGACATCGATATGAATGACCTTGGCGTGCGGACAGAAATGCTCGATCTTGCCGGTCACGCGATCATCGAAGCGGGCACCGATGGCGATCAGCACGTCGGTTTCGTGCATCGCCATGTTGGCCTCATAGGTGCCGTGCATCCCGAGCATGCCGATGAACTGGCCATCGGTGGTCGGGAAGGCGCCGAGCCCCATGAGCGTGCTGGTGATCGGAAAGCCGGTCGCGCGCACCAGTTCGGTGAGCTGCGTCGAACCCTCGCCGAGCACCACGCCGCCGCCGGTATAGAACACCGGACGTTTGGCCTGGAGCAGAAGATCGACCGCCTTCCTGATCTGTCCCGGATGCCCCTTCTCAACCGGATTGTAGGAACGCATCCGGATCTCGCGCGGGTAGTGATAGGGCACCCTGACGTTGGGATCCGTCACATCCTTGGGGATGTCCACCACCACCGGGCCGGGCCGGCCTGTGGTCGCGATGTAAAACGCCTTGCGGATGGTCAGCGCCAGATCGCGGACATCCTTGACCAGGAAGTTGTGCTTCACGCAGGGCCGGGTGATGCCGACGGTATCGACTTCCTGAAAGGCATCGCTGCCGATCACCGGCGTCGGCACCTGTCCGGTCAGCACCACCATCGGGATGGAATCCATATAGGCCGTGGCGATGCCGGTCACGGCATTGGTCGCGCCCGGTCCCGAGGTGACGAGACAGACGCCGCATTTGCCGGTCGCGCGCGCATAGCCGTCCGCCGCATGGGCGGCAGCCTGCTCGTGACGGACCAGGATATGTCTGACCGATCCGCGCTTGAAGAGCGCGTCATAGATATGCAGGACCGAGCCGCCGGGATAGCCGAAAACGAGTTCGACCCCTTCATCAAGGAGCGCCTGGACGACGATCTCGCCCCCGCTCAGTTCCTCGACCGCCATCGCATCCGCCCCATCCGCTTCCGCCCCAGTCAGTGCCACCTTCAGTGACCTCCGAATCAGATCATGGAAAAGGTTGAAAAGGGACTGAGCCTAACAGGGATCGTCAACAGGGGTCAAGCCAGACCATTCGCCGGCCACTCAGGCGAGTCTGCCGCCTTTCAACGGATTCTGCCGTGCTCTGGGCAGGCCATACGACCTGTCATGCAGATTCTGCAGGAATTCAATCTCTTCCCAGGCATTTTCGGGCCAGCCGCCAGGCTGACCGTGGTCCCCCATCACCAAAGACTGAAACAATTCATGAAAGGCATCCGGATCACCCCAGCCGGCAGTCAGGTGATTGAGCGCCTCTGGAAAATCCGTCTCAAGCACGCAGCGTTGCGTGCTCCCGGACACTGGACACGGCTGACTGTCACCGGACGACTTGCCGAGGGGCGGGGCGGCGGTGCGAACCCAACTGGGAATCTCGGAGAAACACAGATAGGAATCGTCCTGGGTCTCGGGCAGTTGGCCCAACAGCAGCGAGGCCAGCGCCTTGAGCGATTTGCGCGGATGCTCGAACTCCAGCGTCAGGGTATGGAGATCGGCCCACTCAAACCCTTTGGTGTGTGACTTTTCCACCTTGACCACGCGCGTTCTCAGACGGATGCCGGGCAGATCCTTGGTGCCGGCAATCGAGAGACGGATGCTCTGATCCAGTTCATAGGCATCGAACACCGTCACGCTGTAATGCCCCTCTGCGATCTGGAGCAGCATCCGGCGCAGATCCTCCGCATCATTGACCGTCACTTCGAGTTCCCTGACCAGACCGTCGGAAGGGCCGCCATGCGCCTGCGTCCCACCGGCCCCGAGCATTTTCAGCAGCCTTTCCAGTCGTGACTGGCTGCGGGGCGAGAGACTGACAAAACGCACGGCAACCAGATAGCGGCCATTCTCCAGCGGACGCGCACGCAGCAACCGGGCGTCGGCTGTGATCTGCTCGTCACGCTTCCAGGGCAGGACGATACGCAGGGGCTCCGTCTGCTGCGGCAGGGGCTCAGCCATGGCAAAGAGCGCACCGCCCCAGGAAATGTCTTCGTTGAGCGCGGTGACAGGTTCCGCCACACCCGGCAGGATCACTTTGATGGGGATCTGAACCCGAATCCGCGCCTGGGTGCGTCGATCATGGGGACTCGATTCAGTGACTGGCTGCTGCATCTCGGGATGTTCCTGGTGATCAATCGGCAAGGTGTCCTGCGTCTTGATGTTTGAGGTCTGGAGCCGGCATCGACTCGATAGTGACGTACTTTAACAAGCCTGATCCGTTCGGGCATGCTGGAAAATGGCAGACAGGCATCTGGTGCAGCAGTGCAGATGTTCCGAAACCGTTTCTGAATCGTTGTCGTCGGCTTGCGAATCTTTCGATTACGACAACGATTACGACAGCGACAACGAAGCGAACGGCCTCAGGATTTCCAGGATGCTGCACTGGATGGAGATCGACATGACACAGTTTAAGAGTTGTTTCCACTCGCGTTGAACAATAAACTCCCCCGCTTTACCTGGCGATTGGCGTTGCAATGCGTACTTCTCAGTTCCCTCTACAGACCGTCAAAGAAACACCATCTGACGCCGAAATCGCCAGCCACCGGCTGATGCTGCGCGCCGGGCTCATCCGCAAGCTCGCCGCCGGGCTCTATACCTGGCTGCCAATGGGCTTGCGCGTGCTGCGCCGGGTTGAGCGGATCGTGCGCGAAGAAATGGATCGCGCTGGCGCACTGGAGATCTCCATGCCCGCCGTGCAGCCGTCCGAACTCTGGCAGGAGTCGGGCCGATGGGACCAGTATGGCCCCGAACTCCTGCGCTTCAAAGACCGCCATCAGCGCGAGTTCTGCTTCGGCCCCACGCACGAAGAGATCATCACCGACCTCGCCCGCAACGAACTCAAGAGCTACAAACAGCTCCCGATCAATTTCTATCAGATCCAGACCAAGTTCCGTGACGAGATCCGTCCGCGCTTTGGCGTCATGCGCGCGCGAGAGTTCCTGATGAAGGACGCCTATTCATTCCATCTGGACGACGCCTCGCTGGCTGAGACCTACCGCCAGATGCACGAGACCTACTGCCGCATCTTCACCCGCTGCGGGCTCGACTTCCGCCCGGTACAGGCGGATACCGGCAGCATCGGCGGCAACGCCTCGCACGAGTTCCATGTGCTGGCGGCCTCCGGCGAGGACGCCATCGCCTTCTCGACCGCGAGCGACTATGCCGCCAACGTCGAACTGGCCGAGGCGGTGGCGCTGACCGACACCCTGCCCGCGCCGAACGAAGCGGCGCGTCTGGTCGAGACGCCGAATGCGCGCACCATCGCCGATCTGGTCGAGCAGTTCGGCCAGCCGGTCGAACGCACGGTCAAGACGCTCGTCGTCGCCGCATCGGAGGAAAGCGGCGGCGGTCTGATCGCCCTGCTGGTGCGCGGCGATCACGAACTCAACGCCATCAAGGCCGCGAAACTGCCCCAGGTCGCCGCGCCGCTGCGGATGGCGACCGAGGCCGAGATCCGTGAGGCCATCGGCGCCGGCCCCGGCTCGCTGGGCCCGAAAGACCTGCCCATCCCCTGCATCGCTGATCGCACGGTCGCGGTCACCGCCGATTTCAGTGCTGGCGCCAATGCGGACGGCAAACACTGGTTCGGACTCAACTGGGGCCGCGATCTGCCGCTGCCCGAGGTCGCCGATCTGCGCAACGTCGTCGAGGGTGATCCCAGCCCTGATGGTCAGGGCACCCTGACCATCGCGCGCGGCATTGAGGTGGGGCACATCTTCCAGCTTGGACGCAAATACAGCGAGGCGATGAAAACCACCGTGCTCGGCGAGGACGGACGCGCCACCACCCTGACCATGGGCTGTTATGGCATCGGCGTCTCGCGCGTGGTCGCCGCCGCCATCGAGCAGCATCATGATGAGCAGGGCATCTGCTGGCCGGCCCCCATCGCCCCCTTCGAGGTCGCGCTGCTGCCGATGAAACTCGGCAAATCCTACCGGGTGCGCGAGGCGACCGAGCAGCTTTATGCCGACTTGCAGGCCGCCGGGATCGACGTCCTGCTCGATGACCGCGACGCCCGCGCCGGGGTCATGTTCGCCGATATGGAGCTCATCGGCATCCCCCACCGCATCGTCGTGGGCGACAAGGGACTCGACGACAGCGTGGTCGAATACAAAGGCCGCACCGACGAGGCCATGCAGCTCGTGCCCATCGCCGAGATCGTCGGCTTCGTCCGCGAGCGCCTGCGGGCTTAAGACACACTTAAAAAATGGACAGGATTAACAGGATTTTCCAAGATTAACAGGATGTTTTGATAGTTGGATCGGTAGCAAATGAACGCGCCGCACCTGATTAAGGCTCGATTGAAAAATCCTGCCCATCCTGAGAAATCCTGTTAATCCTGTCCATTCTCGAATTCAACTATTACCTTCTCTAGGGACTCCAGACCGCCTGTGAACAAAGAAGCCTCTTTCAATCGCGATGAACTGCTGGCCTGCGGGCGCGGCGAGATGTTCGGTCCGGGCAATGCCCAGTTGCCGACGCCCAACATGCTGATGATGGACCGCATCGTGCGTATCGCGAATTTCGGCGGCGCCAATGGCAAAGGCGAGATCCTTGCCGAACTCGACATCACCCCGGATCTCTGGTTCTTCCAGTGCCATTTTCCCGGCGACCCGGTGATGCCCGGCTGTCTTGGGCTCGATGCGCTCTGGCAGCTCGTCGGCTTCTATCTGGGCTGGATCGGCAATCCCGGCCACGGTCGCGCGCTGGGCGTAGGTGAGGTCAAATTCACCGGGCAGGTGCTGCCGAGCGCCACCAGAGTGACCTATCACATCGACATGAAGCGGGTCATCAGCCGCAAGCTGGTGCTCGGCATCGGCGACGGTGTGGTCCAGGTCGATGACCGCACCATCTATACCGCCTCCGATCTGCGAGTGGGGCTCTTCACCTCGACGGATGGTTTTTAGCCGGTGCTTTGAATGGACAGGATCAACAGGATTTCCCAGGATGGACAGGATTTTTTTTGTCCTGTTGATCTTGAATCATCCTGTCAATCCTGTCTCATTCGCGGCGTTTCGGACAGGCTGAAAGCCTTCGCGCCTTCGCAGTTCAGGGGCGCTCACACATGACCCGCATCGATTTCTACAGCCTCCAGCCTGACAGTCGCGGCGACCGCTTTCTGCTGACCTGCCGGCTGGTGGAGCGGATCCGCGCCAGCGATCTGCGGGTGCTCATCCACTGCCCTGACGCCGAGCAGGCGCGTCATCTCGACCGTCTGCTCTGGACCTTCCGCGAGGATGGGTTTCTGCCGCATGGTCTGGTCGGTCAGGTGGATGCCGGGCTGACCCCGGTGCTCATCAGCCGCGACGGAACCCCCGAGACCGAGCATCAGGCGCTCATCAATCTGTCCGGCGGGATTCCCGACTTCGTCGATCGCTTCGCGCGGTTATGCGAACCGATCGACCATGACCCCGCCACCCGCGCCGCCGGACGCGCGCGTTTCCGTATCTATCGCGAACGGGGTTATCCGCTGGAACACCATCAGATCCGGTTGCAGGGGAAATAGACAGGATTAAACCGCGCCCAGTGCGGCATGCCATGTTCTGGGGCTGGATCAACCTCGGCAGCATCAACGACCGTGAGAGCGGACGCGGTTTAAGATATTAGAAACAATGATTTAAAATCCTTTCAATCCTGAAAAATCCTGTTAATCCTGTCTATTCTTTATCCCCTGCCTCGTCACCCAGCCGTGCACGCGCGGCGTTCAATGTCACTCGCGCGGCGTCGAAATCGAAACGCTCAATGGCCTGCATCAGCGTCTGGAAGGCGTCGCCCAGGATGCCGCGCAGGAGGTCGTCCGAGTCGCGGACGAACTGCACGGCCTGGACATTGTCCTCCGCCAGCAGCGCATCCAGTTCATCCAGCACCTGGTGCAGATGACTGAGCGCGTGCGGCGGCGTATCTGACTGCGTCCATTCGTGCACGTCCGGCAGGGCCAGGATCGCGGCGACCAGACGTTCAAGTTCGTGCCGGACCTCCTCAATCAGTGGTTCGATCACCCCCTGATCGGGGCGGCGCCCCAGCGTCACCTCCAGTCGCGCCACCAGGGTCGCCAGCCGATCCGCGCCCAGGGTCGCGGACGCACCCTTGAGACCATGCGCCACCCGCACCGCCCCCAGCTCATCGCCGGTCGCCAGACGCTCGCGCAGTCGGGCAATATCGCCGCCATGCGTCTGCGCGAAGAGTCGCAGCAGACGCAGATAGATGGCGCGCTGACCACGCACCGCCGCCAGCCCGCGCAGGCCGTCCAGACCGGGAACGGCAGCGAGCCAGGGATAGGCGATCAGGTTGTCCGGCGGTTCGACCGGCGATGCCGATGCCCTGGCCTCGCCGGTCGCAGGCAGCCATTTCAGCAGGACGGTATAGAGCGTTTCGGGCTCCACCGGCTTGGCGACAAAGTCATTCATGCCGGCCTCCAGGCAGAGCCGCCGGTCTTCCTCAAAGGCATTGGCGGTCATGGCGAGGATGGGCACTGCGGCCTGTTCGGGCTGGGCGCGGATCGCGCGGGCTGCCTCCAGTCCGTCCATTTCAGGCATCTGCACATCCATCAGCACCAGGTCGTAAGCGCCGGCGGCCACCCTGGCCACCGCCTCCCGACCGTTTTCCGCGATATCCACGTTCAGAGACACGGCGTGCAGCAGCTCCAGCGCGACCTCGCGGTTGACCGCATTGTCTTCAGCCAGCAGCAGACGCGCGCCAGCGCAGCGGCGGCGCAGATCGGCTTCGGCATGATGTGCGGGCGTCGCGGTGGAGACCGGCATGACGCCGCGCCCCGGCGTCAGACGGGCGGTGAACCAGAAAGTGCTGCCCTGTCCCTGCACGCTCTCGACGCCGACATCGCCATCCATGAGCTGGGCCAGACGCCGGGTGATCGCCAGTCCCAGACCGGTGCCGCCGTGCCTGCGCGTGGTCGAGACATCGGCCTGTCCGAAAGCCGCGAAGAGTCGCGGCAGTTCGTCCGCCGCGATGCCGATACCGGTGTCACTCACCTCGAAACGCACCAGTAACCGGTCCCCGACCTCCTCCAGCAGACGCGCGCGGAGACTGATGGTGCCGCGCTCGGTGAACTTGACCGCGTTGCCGGCATAATTGAGCAGCGCCTGACGCAGACGGGTGGGATCGCCACGCAGCCACAGCGGCACCGCGTCCGTATCCACTTCCAGGGTCAGCCCTTTGGATCTGGCCTGGTCGGCGATCAGCGAATAGACATAGTCCAGAATCGCCGTCAGCGAAAAATCGGTCTGCTCCAGTTCCAGTCGCCCCGCCTCGATCTTGGACAGGTCGAGAATGTCATTGACGATGGACAGGAGATGATGGGCGGCGGATTCGATCTTGCCCAGACGTATGGCCTGTTCAGGCGTGACGCCGCTTTGCTGGAGCAGATAGGTGAGCCCGACGATGGCGTTCATGGGGGTGCGGATCTCATGGCTCATATTGGCCAGAAAGGCGCTCTTGGCGAGACTGGCGGCCTCGGCGGCCTGCCGCGCCAGATCCCGAACCCGTTCGGTCTCTTTCTCGGCGCTGATGTCGCGGGAGAAACCCACCGTCCCCAGCACGCTGCCATCGGCGTCCAGGATGGGCGCCTTGAAGGTCTCGTAGAGGATCTCGGGATGCTGGGCCAGCACCCCGCCCTCGACCGTTTTCTGTTTGCCCGTCGCCATGACATCGAGATCGTCGGCGCGGAAACACTCGGCCAGTTCGTTCGGCCAGAGTTCGAAGTCGGTCCTGCCCACCAGATCGGCAAAGTGGCAACCGACCGCCTCCGCCAGCGACCGGTTGACGGCGACGAAACGGCCCTCGACATCCTTCATCCAGATCAGGTGCGGGATATTGTCGATCAGCGCCCGCAGCGAGCGGGTCTTCTGACGCAATTCGGCGGTGCGCGCCGCGACCAGTTCTTCCAGATGCTGGCGGTACTGCGCCAGTTCCTCATTGGCCCGCTCGGTCTCGGTGATGTCACGTGAGATCCCGAACATCCCCATCACCTGACCATCGGTGTCGTAGAGCGGTCCCTTGAGAGCCAGAAACAGCCGCTCCTCGCCATCCTGCGTCGTCAACGGTTCGCGGAAGGTCAGGTTCTCCTGGGCAAGCATGACCTGACGGTCGTTTGACCGGATCAACCGCGCGTCATCGGGCGGAAAAAGCTGGTCATCGACACGCCCCAGCACCGCCTCGACAGGCTGGCCGACGAGCCGCACGGCGGCACGATTGAACAGCAGATACCGGCCCGCTCGATCCTTGGCGAAAATGGCGTCGCTTGACCCGTCGGCGATGGCGCCCAGCAGATTCAGTGCATTCAAACGTTCAGACTGCGATTGATGCAGGGCAGCGGCGAGCGCCAGTTGCTGGCGCTGGCGCAGCAGAAAGGCGCCGCTGACAGCCATGAAGAGCGCCAGCAGACCCGCCAGTCCAATCCAGATCCCGTTATAGAAGGTCACGGCATACAGCTCGGCGCGATCCTGCTTGACCAGCAGAAACCAGTCGGTTCCGGGCACCGCCAGCGCCACCCCCACGACCGGCTCGCCGCGATAATCGACGCCTTCCAGTATCTGACCCAGTTGCGCCGGATCGCGCAGAAAGCGCGCGGACAGAAGCCGACTGCTCGTCAGCGGCAGATGCAGCGTCAGAGCGGTGTCGGACTGATGGCGCAGTTCGTTCAGGAACAACACCTGATCGCCATCGCGCCGGAACAGGAGCGTTTCGCCGCTCTCGGTCGGCACGGGCCAGATTTCAATCTCGGGATAGAGATCCTTGGTGAGATCGGTATGCAGCGCGATGACCGCTTCGGGTACGCCGTCCGACGCCGTTGACAGGGGCACCAGAAAATCGAGCAGGATCCGACCCGAGTCATCGCGATAGGGTCCATGCTGGATCACCTCCTGCCGGATGACGGCCTGTCTGACCGCCGCCGCCAGCCGCACATCAGCGGTCATTGCCCTGCCATCCGCACTCCACAGCGGTGCGCCCTGTGTATTGAGCAGCAGGGCGCCCTGAAAGCCGTTGTAACGCAGGAAGACCTTGAGCCGGTTTAGCAGCGCAATGTCGGCCACCGACTGACCGTCCGCGAACCAGTGCGCATCGAATGCATCGGCAAAATGACTGGCCCGCAGAAAACGGGCATGGTTCAGACGATCTTCGAACCAGTCGGCGATCTGGCGCGTCTTGAATTCGGCGATGGTCTTGAGACGGTCCGTCTCGCTCGCCTTCAAACGCTGGAAATCGAGCGCGATGCCGCTCACAGTCAGGATGACAATGGCCACCGCCAGCAGACTGAGGGGCAGCAGCATGGTGCGGAATGACGGATCGGGGAGTCTGGTCTCGGCTGCGGCAGTCCGGGCGGTCGGGTCCAGCCAGCGCCGCATCAGACCATAGAGCAGCACCGAGGTGACAGCGACGAACAGCCAGCCCTTGAGTGTATTGATCAGGGCGGCCTCTGCCGGGGCGCTGACCAGCCATGACAGCGCCTTGTCAGACAGCAGAATCCAGAGCCCGGCGAAGATGGCGTAGACCAGCACCACCGTCAGGATGGCGGATGAGGCACGCGGACGGGGGCGGCGTTCAGAATCGTGGATCATTGCCATCTCCCTATGCCCTCCCGTGATGCAGGAGGCTAAATCGACATGGATTCAAACCTGGTCATCCCCTGACTCCTGTCTGGATTGAGATGCCCGTCACCCCGGAGACGATTGGGGCGGATGTGGCTCGTTCTCACGATAACGCACCGCGATCTCGCAGAACTCATCGAACCGGGACAGAAAGGCATCGACCACATCCGGGTCGAAATGGCTGCCGCGCCCGGCGACGATGATGTCAAACGCCTCGGTGAAGGTCATCGGCGGCTTGTAGACGCGCGGCGAAATGAGCGCATCGAAGACATCGGCCAGGGCCATGAGTCGCGCGGCGATCGGGATGGCGTCGCCGGCCAGACCATCGGGATAGCCGCTGCCGTCCCATTTCTCATGATGATAATGGGCGATGTCTTTCGCCAGCACCAGAAACTCGACCGGGCGGTCAGCGTCACGCTCGGCCTGCTCAATGGCGTCGCTTCCCAGCTTGGCGTGGGTCTTCATGATCTCCCACTCTTCGGGCATCAGCCTGCCGGGTTTGAGCAGGATGGAATCCGGGATACCGACCTTGCCGATGTCATGCAGCGGCGCGGATTTGGACAACTGATCAACGGTGTGGTCGGTGAGAAAGCTCGCGAAACGCGGATGCTCGCGCAGTTGATTGGCGAGCGAGCGCACATAACCCTGGGTGCGACGCAGATGATTGCCGGTCTCCGGGTCACGGATCTCGGCGAGATGCGCCAGCGCATGGATGCTGACATCCTGCACCACCAGATTCTCGCTCATGCGCCGCGCGAGTTCGGTTTCGAGCCAGGCGTTCTGATCCTTGAGCCAGTCGCGCGCCTGCTTGAGTTCGAGCTGGGTATGGACCCGCGCCAGCAGAATCGCCGGTATGATCGGCTTGGCGATGTAATCGACCGCGCCGACATCCAGCCCGCGCAGTTCGGCCTCGGCGCTGTCCATCGCGGTGACAAAGATCACCGGAATCTCGCATGTGACCGGATCCGCGCGCAGCCGGGTGAAGACCTCGTAGCCGTCCATGCCCGGCATCATCACATCCAGCAGGATCAGATCCGGCCAGGGCTCGGTGGCGGCGATCCGCAGCGCCTTTTCGCCGGACGTGGCGGCGCGCACCCGATAATCCGGTTGCAGCAGCTCGCTGAGAACGGTGAGATTCTCAGGCGAATCATCGACGATCAGGATCGTCGGCAGAACACCGTCGATCATTCAGCCTCCTGAAACCGCATCCGGCACAGCATGGGTGGGGGAATTTGACAGGATTATGCCGGTCATCGCAACTGAATCCCGCGTTAAATCGCGTCCGACTGGAGGACGAAACCTTATGCAATGGCCAGACATCGTCGCCGCTCGCCCCTGACTTTCCGAGCCAGCTTGCGCCTTTCGCTTGATACTATTTTTCAATACTATTGTGGATGTGAAACATAAACACGCCAAGACGCTCTCGCTGATCTTCCATCGCCCGGTATCGGCCAACGTCAGGTTCGATGACGTGTTGGCACTACTGGTCGAGCTTGGCGCAGTCATCGAAACCAACCGCGAAGGTTCGCGCGTCGGCGTGGTGTTGTTCGGTGAAGTTCGCGTATTGCACAAGCCCCATCCATCGCCAAAGATGGACAAGGGAGCGGTTGCTGCATTGCGCGACTGGTTAAAACAACATGAGGTGACGCCATGACGATGAACACGATGGAACTGGACGGTTACACCGCCGTGATTCGTTATAACCCGGAAACAGACGAATTTCGCGGTGAGATTCAAGGCTTGAACGGTGGTGCCGACTTTTACGGTCGCACGCCAGACGAACTGCGCCGCGAGTTTCGCGCTTCTCTGGACTTCTTCCTTGAGACCTGCGCCAAACACGGCATCTCGCCCAAAAAACAGGCCAGCGGCAAGTTCGTCGTGCGCCTTTCGCCTACTCTGCACGCCCAAGCTGTGACAGCCGCCCAAGCCGCTGGCATCAGTCTCAATGCCCTGGTCGAAAGAGCCGTCCACCACGAGCTTGAAGCTGGTTAGTGCAGCAATGCAGATGTTCTGAAACCCTCTCTGATCGTTGTCGTAATCGAAGATTCGCAAGCCGACGATTACGACAACGACAACGACAACGACAACGAACGGCCCCCGGCGGGATGGGGTGAATGCCCCGTCCCACCTGTGCGAATCAATTCGCACCAACGAACCATCAACCCAACCCATCCACCCGCTGAAATCCGCGCGGCAGCAACCGTCCCCGCCGCCCGCGCTCGCCCTGATAGACCTCCAGATCAGCCGGCTTGAGGGTGAGTCCACGCTTGCCCGCCAGCACGGTCAGGCTGTCGCCCGCCGAGACCAGCGCCAGCGCGATGAGCGTTTCCTCACGGTTAGCAGCCTTAGCCGAAGGAATGCCGATGAGCTTGTTGCCCTTGCCGCGCGGCATCTCAGGCAGGTCTGAAACCGGAAACAGCAGCAGATAGCCCGCGCTCGTCACCGCCACCAGCCGCGCCGCCGGATCGGTCAAGGGCACCGGCAGCAGCACCTCCGCGCCCTGAGACAGCGTCAGCACCGCCTTACCGGCCTTGGGCTTGGCCAGCAGATCCTCCAGCCGCACGATGAAACCATAACCAGCATCGGAGGCCAGCACATAGCGCGTCTCGAGCGCATCGCCGAGCACGGCGACGAAGCGCGCACCGGGCGGCGGATCGAGCCGACCGGTGAGCGGCTCACCCTGCCCGCGCGCCGAGGGCAGGGTATGGGCCGGCAGCGAGTAACTGCGTCCGGTCGAATCCAGAAAGACGACGCTCTGACTGCTGCGCAGCCTAGCCGCGCCGAGAAAACGGTCGCCGGAGCGGTAGCTGAGTCCGGCGGCATCGACCTCGTGCCCCTTGGCGGCGCGGATCCAGCCCTTTTCGGACAGCACCACCGTCACCGGCTCGCTCGGCGAAAGCTCGGTCTCGTCGATGGCGGCAGCAGCGGCGCGGGCGACCAGCGGCGAGCGGCGCGCATCGCCATATTGCTCCGCATCGGCGGTGATCTCGTCGCGAATCAGGTGTTTCAGCGCCTGCTCGTTGCCCAGCAGACGCTGCAAGCCATCCCGCTCCTGCGCCAGTTCGGCCTGCTCGGCGCGGATCTTCATCTCCTCCAGTCGCGCGAGCTGGCGCAGACGGGTGTTGAGCACATAGTCGGCCTGCGCCTCAGAGAGTGCGAAGCGGGCCATGAGGATCGGCCTGGGCTCGTCCTCGGTGCGGACGATGCGGATCACCTCGTCGAGATTGAGAAAGGCGATCAGCAGACCGTCGAGCAGATGCAGCCGCTCCAGCACCTTGTCCAACCGGTGTTGCAGACGACGGCGCACGGTCTCGGTGCGACAGGTCAGCCATTCGGACAGGATCTCGCGCAGATTCATGACCCTGGGCCGGCCATTGAGACCGATCAGGTTCATGTTCACCCGATAGCTGCGCTCCAGATCGGTGGTCGCGAACAGGTGCGACATGAGACGCTCGACATCGACCCGGTTGGAGCGCGGCACGATGACGAAGCGGGTCGGGTATTCGTGGTCCGATTCGTCGCGGAAATCCTCAATCATCGGCAGCTTTTTGGCATTGAACTGCGCCGCGATCTGCTCCAGCACGCGACTGCCCGAGACCTGATAGGGCAAGGCCGTGATGACGATGTCGCCCCGCTCCACCTCGTAGCGCGCGCGCTGCCTGACACTGCCGCCGCCGGTCAGATAGAGCTTCAGCAAGTCGTCGGACGTGGTGACGATCTCGCCAGTGGTCGGAAAATCCGGCCCTGGCACGAAGCGCATCAGGTCTTCCACCGTCGCCTCGGGATGCTCCAGCAGATGCACGCAGGCGCGCGCCACTTCGCGCAGATTATGGGGCAGGATGTCGGTCGCCATGCCGACGGCGATCCCGGTGGTGCCATTGAGCAGCAGATTCGGCAGACGCGCCGGCAGCAGTCGGGGCTCCTCCAGGGTGCCGTCGAAATTGGGCTGCCAGTCCACGGTGCCCTGATCCACCTCGCCCAGCAGCAGCTCGGCATAGGGCGTCAGACGCGACTCGGTATAGCGCATCGCAGCGAATGACTTGGGATCGTCCGGCGAGCCCCAGTTGCCCTGACCGTCCACCAGCGGATAGCGATAGCTGAAGGGCTGCGCCATCAGCACCATCGCCTCGTAACAGGCCGAATCGCCATGCGGATGGAACTTGCCGAGCACGTCGCCGACGGTACGCGCCGATTTCTTGAACTTGGCCGATGCCGACAGACCCAGCTCGGACATGGCATAGAGGATGCGCCGCTGCACCGGCTTGAGCCCGTCGCCCACATGCGGCAGGGCGCGGTCGAGGATGACGTACATGGAATAATCCAGATACGCCTTTTCGGTGAAATCCTTGAGGGGGCGGCGTTCCAGTCCCTCGGCGTGATGGGTCAGGGTTTCCAGCATGGGTCGATCAGCATCCGTTGGCAAAGAGCGGCGCACGATGCGACAGGGGCCGGCGCCCTGTCAACGGCAACACATTGCGCCGGGCAGGAGGCAACCGCTAGCATGCGCGCGATAACCCGATTCGGATTCTGAAAGATGAAAACCGACAAGCAGATCCATATCCTGCTGAATTCCAGCCCGGAAGCCTTTCGCTTCCTGACGGGCGGAATCGAACTGTCGGGCGCCTATCAGGGCCGCTCGGTGGCCTTCAAGGAATTGGAGCGCCGGGCCGATCATGTCTTCGAGCCGGAAAACGGGCAGGGGCCGGTCTATCTCGTCGAGATTCAGGCCCGGAAATCCGGGGATGTCTATGATCGGCTGGTGCTGGAACTGGTTCTGTATCGCAAGATCCATCCTGAACGAAAGGTGTATGGCTTGGTGCTGTTCCTGGAGCCGGGCTGCGATGAACCGGAGTCGCCGTGGCGCCCCTGTCTGGGATATGGCCCGCTGCTGAATGCGGTCTATCTGGACCGCGTGCTGCGCAAGGCGCGCCAGGAACAACCTCAGCATCCGCTGCTGGCAGCCTGCCTGCCGTTGATTGCCGATGAACGGGAGTTGGCCGATCAGGCACCGACTGCCTGGCGACGGCTCGAACATTTGGACGAACCGGGCGCGACAGCCTTGATGGATGTCTTTATCTCATGGCTGATGGAGCGCTATCGAGGCAAAACCTACGAAGAGGTGATGAAGATGTTGCAGGTATTGACGCCGCTGGAAGAGACCCGCGCCTACCAACAATTGGTTGGCATCGGGATGGAAAAAGGCCGACAAAAAGAAGCCCTGACGATTCTGACCAGACAGCTCCGCCGACGCTTTGGCGATCTGCCCGAGTGGGCGCTGGAGCGACTGAATCAGGCCGATCCGGAACAGTTGGAAGATTGGGCCGAACGGATTTTCGACGCCGACGATCTGGCGCAATTGCTGAATGGCGGGCCAGTCTGAGATCCCACGGGGTGGCATCAGCCGCAATCCCCGGCATCGCCCTGCCCTTCGCTCAACCCCGCCGTTCTCATCTGCGTCTTGATCGCCGCAATCCGCGCCGCGCGAATGCGCTCGGGGATGAGTCGCGGCTCGCGCGCCGTCCGCGCAATGGCGCCGACATCCAGCGCGGCGACAGCTTCGAGCAGACCGCGCAGGATCTCGCCCTGCGGATAGTGACGCTCCGCGTAGCCGGTGCGACCGCGATAATCGGCCTCGCAGGCGGTCAGCATCTGTCTGAAACGCTCGGGCCGGCGGAAGGCGTCGCAGCCTTCGAGCAGATCCAGGATCGTCCCCGCGCGCAGTTCATCAACCGTGTGCACCAGTCCGTGATAGCGCGCCGTGATGCGTGCCAGATCGCGGCAGCGGGTCGGAATCCTGAAGCGGTCGCACACGGCTTCCAGCAGCCCGACGCTGCGCTCTTCGTGGCCGCTGTGACGGGGCAGGATGTCCGCCGGTGTCGTGCCCTTGCCCAGATCGTGACAGAGCGCCGCGAAGCGCACCTCCAGGTCGGGGGAAAGGCGCGCGGCCATATCGACGACCAGCATCGCATGCACCCCGGTATCGACCTCGGGATGCCATTTCTCCGGCTGCGGCACGCCCCACAGACCATCGACCTCTGGCAGCAGCCGAGCCAGCGCGCCGCCTTCGCGCAGCACCTCGAAAAAGCGTGACGGGCGATCCTCGCCGAGCGCGCGCGACAACTCCTGCCACACCCGTTCGGGCACCAGCGCGTCCACCTCGCCGGCTGCGACCATCGCCCGCATCAGCTCGCGGGTCTCATCCGCGACCCGAAAGCCCAGATCGGCAAAGCGCGCGGCAAAGCGGGCCAGCCGCAGAATCCGCACCGGATCTTCGGCAAAGGCCGGCGAGACGTGGCGCAGTACGCGCGCCTGGAGGTCGGCCAGACCGCCGTAGGGATCGATGATGCGGCCCGTTTCATCCTGCGCCAGCGCATTGATGGTCAGATCGCGGCGCAGCAGATCCTGCTCAAGGGTGACGGACGGATCGGCATGAACGGAGAAGCCGTGATAGCCGGGCGCGGTCTTGCGTTCGGTGCGCGCGAGGGCGTATTCGTCTTTGGTATCGGGATGCAGAAAGACCGGGAAATCCTTGCCAACCTGCTGAAACCCCCGATCGAGCAGATCGCCGGCGGTCGCGCCAACCACCACGAAATCGCGCTCATGCACCGCACGACCGAGCAGACGGTCACGCACCGCGCCGCCGACCAGATAGATCGTCAAGTCCTGCGTCGCCGGCATGATGCGCCCCTCCTCAATTCAGCATTCAGCGGCGCGGGATTATATCCGGCGCCGGGTTGCGGTTAGAATCCATGTCAATCTACTCATCATGGAGGCACGACGATGCGATTTTTCGGTTACCTGGTTCTGTTCGCGCTGCTCGGCTATGGCATCTGGCCGTACACCAGCGTCTATCGACTCGACGACGCCATCAACCAGCCCGGCAGCGCGCCGCTTGCCGCCTTCGTGGATCTGCCGGCGATTCGCGCCAACTACAAGCGGCGGCTTGCCTCGGGTGCGGATGCGATGTTTCCGTCCGCCGACCCGGACAGCGTCATGAACTGGATCCGCCAGAACGTCGAGCGTCTCGGCGAATCGGCGCTGGAGCAGGCCATCACCCTGGACTGGGTGCGCGACACCCTGCGCAATGCCGTCACGCAGGCCACCGGCCAGACCCCGCCTTATCTGCTGGCCGGGATCGATTTCGCCTTTTTCGAGTCCTATAACCGCTTTCTGATCCGCATCGGCGATCTGGGACAGGGCGCAACCCATGTCCGGCTGTCGCTGGTCGGCAGCGAGTGGAAGATCACCGACATCATCCCCTGACCTTACTGGCAGGGCGCCAGCGCGCTGGACAGCATGCCCATCGCATCCCACGGCGTCGGCATGGGCATGCCGCCCCAGCCGCCGCCGGACTTGAGCCGGATGGCATATTCGGCCCACTGAAGCGGTCGCGGCAGATATCCGGTCTGGGCGGCGAGCTGATGCAGTTCGCCGACGAAGGCGCGATCACAGAGGGTCTCGGGAACCGGGCTGGCAATGCAATAATCATGATGCATGCAGGCCGCGTCGAAGACATCCACTGGTGGCAGGGCGACCGATGCCGGATGACCGGGGCCGCACCAGTTGCCGTAGAGCGGCAGACATTTGAAGGCATGGGCAGCGCCTGCCGGCAGCAAGGACAAGGCCAGCAGCCAGACGGCAACCCGGAACCCCGATCGATCAAGACACTTCAGCATGGACAGATCCCCTGAGAGACGAGTTGTCAGCCTATTGTGCCCGCCCCGCGCCCCGCCGCAAGTACCAACCAGTGAATCGGCAAACCGCCAATATCAAATTTTCATGGAATTTTGACAACGATGACGACTCTGCACCCTCGTCTGATCTGGATCCTGCTGGCCGTGGTCAGCGCCTTCATTGCCCTGACGAGCCTGATCCTGACGCCCTGGCTGGGTCTGGAGCCCTGCCATCTCTGCATCTTTCAGCGACTGCTGTTCATGCTGCTGGCGCTCTTCGCGGGTCTCGCCGCCTGGGCGGCGCAACCGGGCGTTCCGCGCCTGATCGCAAATCTGCCGGCTACGGTCTTCCTGCTGCTTGCCGCACTCGGCAGCGGCGTGGCGGCTTGGCAGAGCTGGCTGCAATGGCAGCCAGCGACCGACAGCCTGTCCTGCGTCGGCGCGCAACCGGGACTGATCGAGCGTCTGGTCGAATGGCTCGGCCAGGCGCTGCCGTCGCTCTTTCTGGCCAGCGGATTCTGTGAGGACAAACAACTGACCATCTTTGGCCTGTCCCTGGCGAATTTGGCCTGGATCGCCTTCACCCTGAGTCTGGCGACGGCGATCTGGCTGCTCTGGCGGAGCGGGCGCATCCCCCGCGCCTGAACCGCCTGCCCCAAGGTGACCGGGGACCGCCCGCCATGCCGGGCTGCTTCACCTGGCCTTTTGCGCCGACTGGATCACCAATCTCCTGGCCGTGCGCTCACGGCCCGGATTCACCACGGGAGGCACCGCATGACCTTCGCGCACGGCTACCCCTTCGATCCATCCTACGGCCACGACCTGGAGCAACTGCTCGCGGTCGCACCGCCACCTGAACCAGCGGATTTCGCGGATTTCTGGCGCGCCCGTTGCGCGCGCGCCCTTGCGGTCGATCCCAATCCACGGCTGCGCCCGTCCAGCCTGAGACATCCGCGATTTCGCGTCCTTGATCTGGAATATGACTCCACCGACGGTTTCGCGATTCGCGGCTGGCTGCTCACCCCGCTGCATCAGCCGCCGCGACGCGGACTCCTGCTCGGCCACGGCTACGGCGGAATCGACCACCCGCCGCTGGAACTGCCGCGCGAGGATACCGCCTATCTCATCCCCTGCTTCCGTGGTCTCAGTCTCAGCCGCCGCCCGCCCATCTCCGAGGATCCCAACTGGCACGTCCTCCATGACATCCATGACCGTGATCGCTACATCCTCGCCGGCTGCGTGGATGATATCTGGACCGGCGTCAGCGCCCTGTCGCAACTCTGTCCCGAACTGGAGGGCCATATCGGCTATGCGGGGATCAGCCTTGGCGGCGGGCTCGGTGCCATCGCGCTCGCCTGGGATGCGCGCATCGGGCGCGGTCATCTCAATGTGCCGACCTTCGGCCATCAGCCACTGCGGCTCGATCTGCCGACCACCGGCAGCGGCGAGGCGGTGCGGCGCTTCGCCCACGAACAGGGCCGGATGCCGGATGCGCTGAACTATCTGGACGCCGCGCTGGCCGCCCGTCACATCCGCCAGCCCATGCATATCGCCGCCGCGCGCTTCGACCCCGTCGTCCCGCCGCCTGGACAGTTCGCGATCCACAACGCCATTCCCGGCGACAGACGGCTGCTGGTGCTGGAGGCGGGTCATTTCGACTATCCCGACCGCGTGCCGCAGGAACGCGGGCTCATGGGCCAGCTCTGGGCCTTCTTCGGCCCACTGTGAGCGAACATCGGGTTCACTCAACTGCAATCTTGCCCCACTAAACTGCGTCCAGTGCGACAGGCGATGTGTTGACATGGGCCATAACCCGATGAACCGCGAATATCACCGCTGGTACAGCCACCGGCTGGGGCGGGACATGGAACTGCTGATCTTCGGTCACGCCGGTGCCAAGGTGCTGGTGTTCCCGACCCGCGACGGGCGTTTCCATGAGTACGAGGATCTGCATCTGGTCGATACAGTCCGACACAAGATCGAGGCCGGTCAGCTCCAGCTCTACTGCGTGGACAGCATCGACCGGGAATCGCTCTACTGCTTCTGGAATCATCCCGCCGACCGCATCCGCCGGCACCACGCCTTCGAGGATTACATCCTGAACGAGGTGCTGCCGCTGATGGCGAGCAAGAATCCGCATCCCTGCACCATCGCCCACGGATGCAGCCTGGGCGCCTTTCACGCGGTCAACATCGCCTTCCGGCACCCGCATCTGTTCCACAAGGTCGCGGCCTTCTCCGGGCGCTATGACCTCGGCCTGAATGTCGAATCCTTCCGCGACCTCTTCGACGGACACCGCGACGAGCTGATCTATTTTCATACCCCGACTCAATATCTACCCAATCTGGGCTGTCCGGAGCGGCTGGCGGCGCTGCGGCGGATGGACATCGTGCTGGTGATCGGCAATGAGGATCCATTCCTCGACAACAACCGTTATCTGAGCCGGACGCTCTGGGACAAAGGCATCTGGCATGCACTGCACGAGTGGGACGGACGCGCCCATCAGGGTTATCACTGGCGGCGGATGGTGAACCTCTATCTCTGATGACGCCGGGTAACGTGTCAGAAATTAATCCGAGGCAGAGATCAATGACCGAGAGTCACTCCCTGATCGAAAAGAAACGCGACGCCTTGCGCGAGGGCATCGTCGGCATGTCCAGACTGGTCGAAACGGCACTGCATGGCTCGCTCGACGCCCTGCGCCGACAGGATTTCACTCTGGCGCGTGCGGTCATCGACGCCGATGCCACCATCAATCAGGAGCGCCGCGCCCTGGAGCAGCAGGCGCTGGTGGTTCTGGCCGCGCATCAGCCGGCCGGCCCGGATCTGCGCCTGATCGGCGCCTCGCTCGACATCATCACGGAAATGGAACGCATCGCCGATCACGCGGCGGACGTGGCCGTCATCCTCCTGCGGACTGAGGGGCAGTCCCTGCCAGACGCACCCGTGGCGCGCATCGTCGCCATGGGTGAGCTTGCCGCGACCATGTTCACCGATGTCATGGCGATCTACGCCAGCGGCGCGGACGCCATGCGCGCCCGCTCTGCCGTCGCCAGCGAGGCGTCCGTCGATCGCCAGGAGCAGCAGGCCATCCAGGAACTCGCCGCCTGGATGTGCCAGTCCCCACAGTCATCGCTCATCGGCATCAAGCTGGTCTGGATCGCCCACCACTACGAGCGCGTCGCCGACCGCGCCACCAATATCGCCGAGCGGCTGGTCTTCGTCGCGACGGGCGAAACGCCCGATCTCAACTGACCGGCCAGACTCAGTCAGCACAATGGACGGATTTGCGCAGCGTCAGGACCGGCGCGGGGGAATAAGCATCCCCCGCGTCCTCATTCGGCCACCACAAACCACTTCAGCAGGATTGCGTAAAAGGCGTCGGGGTCGATGGGTTTGGAAAGAAAGTCGTTCATGCCCGCCTGCAAACAATGCTCGCGGTCTTCGGCGAAGGCATTGGCGGTCATGGCGATGATCGGGGTGTCGGCATGCTGCGGCAGGGTGCGAATCTGGCGGGCGGCTTCGAGTCCGTCCATCACCGGCATCTGCATGTCCATCAGGATCAGGTCATAGCCGTTATGGGCTGCCAGTTCCGTGGCCTGAGCCCCATTGGCAGCGATCTCCGCGCTCAACCCCGCCTCCTCCAGGAGAAATTTCATCACCTCCTGATTGATCGGATCGTCTTCGACCAGCAGCACACGGCGAGCGCTGAAATCACGCACCAGCCGGTCACAGGCATCGCCCGAGTCCGGCGCGTCAGGTTCGATCCGATGCGCAGCGGATGGCACCTCGAGACGTGCGGTGAACCAGAAGGTGCTGCCCTCGCCCAGGGTGCTGGAGACCCCGGCCTCGCCCCCCATGAGATGGGCCAGACGGCGCGTAATGGACAGACCAAGCCCGGTGCCACCGAACTGTCGCGTCATGGAATTGTCGGTCTGTTCGAAGTCGGCGAACAGGCCACTGATCGCCTCGGGCGCGATACCCACCCCGGTGTCCACCACCTCGAAACAAACGACAGCCGCGTCCAGGGTCTGCTCAATCACCCGCGCCCGCAGCGTCACCGCGCCGGTCTGAGTGAATTTCACCGCGTTATTGGCATAATTGAGCAGGGCCTGCTGCAAACGGGTCGGATCGCCCACCAGGGGCACGGACACCTCATCCACCCTGGTGGTGAGACGTAGCTGTCTGGCGTGGGCCTGGGGCGCGATCATCGTGACGACATTGGACACCACCGTTTCGATGCTGACGGGGAGCCGTTCCAATTCCAGCCGTCCCGCATCGATCTTCGAGAGATCGAGGATCGCATTGATGACCTCCAGCAGATGCCGGCCAGCGGCATCCAGCTTATCGAGCCAGACGGCCTGCGACGCCGTGACCCCGGAGGTGCGGATCATGTAGGCCAGACCCGTGATGGCATTGAGCGGGGTGCGGATCTCGTGGCTCATGTTGGCCAGGAACCGGCTCTTGGCCTGACTCGCCACCTCGGCCCGCTCCTTGGCCTGGAACAGCTCCAGGGTGCGCGACTGCACCAGCTCTTCGAGGTGCTCGCGGTGCTGTTGCAGTTCCCGATTGTTCTGCTGCAACCGCAGACCGGTCAGCCCCATCTCGCCGATCGCCTGCGCCAGACGGGTCAGAAAGTCCATCATCGACCGCACCTGCGGCTCGGTGAAGATGGGCGCCTCAACCAGCGCCGCCAGATAGGCCCGCTCATTGAAACCGAACTCATCCGCCTGGCGGCGAAAAGAGTCGAGATCCGGCGGCTCGAAAAAGAACTGTCCGGTAAATAAGTTGGCGACATGTTCGCCACCGACGCGGATCGGCACCGCGACATCGACCAGACCATTCTGGCAGCGATAGACATTGTAGCTGTCCCCGCTGCGCAGACGCCCCGCCAGCAGGGTATCGCTCTGACGGCAGCGCGCTGCGGTCTGCGAATTGACACGGTGGAACTGGGTGCAGATCCGCTGCCACCCGGTCGCGACCAGGATCGTCCCCTCCAGATCGAGGATCGCGGTCACCGCGCCGGTCAAGGCCGTGAAGCTCTCGCAGAGCCCCCGCAGCTCGCCGATATCAACCAGATCGACAAATTTCATCTTGATCCCTCGCGCGAGCCATCAGAAAGCCGAACCGTCGCGCGGGAACTCAGGCGTTCTCACGGGCGGCGTTGATCTTGATGCAGGGTGAAGCGTACATGAGAAAGCCGAATTTCACAGCCCGATGGTCGTGACCAGGCACCGACCGGAATCTGGCCGGGCGGGATCTTCGTCCCCGGAAACCGCTTAATGCAGAGATTGCTGTGCCGCTTCCCCGATCAGCGTCAGCGCCTCCTCGAATTCGAAGCGGTTGATCAGTTGCTCGATCTGGATAAAGCGTTCGCCCAGATCGGCGTGCAGCACGGCCTTCTCGGTGCGGACCAAATCAATCGCACGGGTGTCCTGCCGGCCAAGCAGTGCCATCAGAAGGCAGTGGATCCGCTCGATGCGCTGCGGATCCGCGCTCACCTCCCGAGCGGTCTCGGCCACGCCAGACCAGACGGAAGAGCGCGCGTCGAGACGCTGCTCCAGGGGCTCGAAAGTCGCCTCGATCATCTCGATGAGATCCTGCACCTGATCGTCGATGAGCGCCGTCCCGGCGCACAGGGCGGCGTCCAGACGGCTGGCAGCCCTGGCGATGTCGTGCGCGCCGAGGGTGGCCGAAACGCCTTTCAGTGCGTGCACCAATGTCTGAATCCGGCTGCGGTCACCTGACTCCAGCGCCTCCTTCAACAGCGAGGGGTCGCGGCGATGGGTGGCGACGAATTGCGCCACCAACCCCAGATATCTGGCCGGATCGCCTCCCACAACCGCCATGCCTTGAACCGGATCCAGACCGGGCAGCGCCATCAGTTCACCGCAGGCCTCATCCTCCTGCATGACTTGATACAACGCATCATGACCCTTGTCGGCGGTATCCAGCCCCAAATCGACCGCTTGCAACAACTCCAGCGCCGCCGGATGCGCGATCCGGTCATGCCGCCCACGCTGGAGCCGGACCGTGAGCCAGAAGCGGCTTCCCTGCCCCGGCGTACTCTCGGCGCCGGCCTCGCCGCCCATCAGTCGCGCCAGTTGCAAGGTGATGGCCAACCCCAGACCACTGCCGCCATAACGCCGGGCCGTGGAAGCGTCGGCCTGCTCGAAGGCGCGAAAGAGTCCCGCCAGCTTGTCCGCCTCAATGCCAACACCGGTATCCTCGACCTCGAAGCGCACCAGCAAACCCTCGGCGTCCTCGTTCAGCAACCGCGCACGCAAGGTCACGCTGCCATGCTCAGTGAATTTGACGGCATTGCTGGCGTAATTCAGCAGCGCCTGACGCAAACGGGTCACATCGCCTGTCAACCAGCGTGGCACTCCCTCATGACTCACCGTCAGGCTCAGCCCCTTTGCGCGCGCCGACTCGGCGATGAGTGAACGCACCTGATTGAGCAGGACCGGCAGCAGAAAATCCGAGCCTTCCAGCCTCAAGGTGCCGGACTCCATCCTGGAAATGTCCAGGATATCGTTGAGGATCCTGAGCAGATGGCGGGTGGCGGTTTCAATCCGGGCCACACGTTCGCTCTGGCGGGTGTTCAGTCCATCGCGTCGCAGCAGATGGACAAGACCCAGAACGGCGTTGATCGGCGTGCGGATCTCATGGTTCATGTTGGCGAGGAAGGCATTTTTGGCGCGCGTCGCGCTCTCGGCGAGTTCGGCGCGCCGCGCCAGTTCGCGCTCGATCTCGCGCTGCGGACGAATGTCGCGTGCAAACCCGACCGTCCCGATCACCGCACCGTCGGTGTCGAAGATCGGCGCCCTGACGATTTCGTACAGACCGTCCGAACCCTTGGGATCCGGCTCTTCAAAGATCCCTGGCTGACCCTTGGTCATGACCTCGGTTTCCGCCGCCCGATAACGAAAGGCGATCACGTCTGGCCAGAGAGCGGAATCGGTCTCGCCGATCAATTCATCCACGGCTCGCCCGTGGAATTCGGCATAGAGACGATTGACGGCGAGATAATGACCACTCCGATCCTTCATCCAGGCCAGATGAGGCAGATTGTCGAGGAGCGCCTGGAGCACCTGGCTCTGCCGGCTGATCTCTGCCGTGCGCGTCGCCACGCGCTCTTCCAGATGCGCCCGATGATGCTCCAGCTCGTCGATGAGGCGCCGCTTCTCCGCCGCATCTGACGCCAACCGCTTGATCATCTCGTCGAACTCATGCACCAGAACCGCGATTTCATCGTTGCAGGCATGACGCAAACGCGCCTGACGATCATCGCGCGGGGCGACGGTCATGACGTGTAACGTGAGCCTTGAGATCGGACGGAAGACGGTTTGTCTGAGCAGCAGCAGCAGCAGAATCAGGACCGCACACCCGGCCAGGCCGGTGGAGAGATTCGCCAGACGCAGCGCATCCTCGCCGCGCTGCGTGATCAGGCGCGGGGTCTCGACCACCAGCGTCAGCACCGCCTGCCCGCTGAGATCCAGGAGCTGGGTCGAAGCGATGAGGGAGTCCGTCTCGGTGCGCAGGGCGATGGGGGTGTAATGGATCGCGCCGAGCGTTGCAAATGCGTCATCCGCTGCGCCGACGGCAGTTTGCTGGACGCGCAGCTGGATACGGGTTTGTGTGGCGATCCGCGCAATCGCTGCGTCGTCCAGCCGCTGCCCCATGATCAGATTGCCATGCGATGGGCCGGCGCCTTCATTGGTGAGGATGGGGTGCGAGACGAACAGGACCACACCCGCCGGGGACATGAGAATCCCGGATTTCAAATCCCGTGCCGAGGCATCCTGCTGGAGTGGGTGCGAAAGCGGCAGCAAGCGGGGCAGGAAGATCTCCATCGGCAGCCTGTCCTGAGCGCCCGCATTGATCGCCACCCCCTGGATCCGTTCGCCCTCAAGCGAGTGGAAGGCGATCAGATCGATACGCAGATTACGGATGGCGTCCAGGCCCAGGTTGTCATCGACGTACTGCGGATTGCGGTCAAGCATGAAGCGGTAGGTTTCGTCCCAGCGCGCCCAATCGGCGACCGAGGAAGCCAGGAATTCCAGCTCTTTTGCAATCGCCTCAATGGCCCGCTCCAGATTTTTGGCCGCCTGCTCACGCTCCAGCTCGACGAAGCTTGGAAAGATAACGTGGCGCTGAACGAGATAATCGACACCGGCAAAGCCTGCCAGGACAGCCAGCATGAGCGAAATGACTTTGGTGGTCAGCGACATCGTGGTTGGGACTGTCGAGTCAGGCTGTTGATTGAGTTGTTATTGGAACACCGTTCGCGAGATGCCGGTATGCATCACGCGAAATAAGCCGGAAAGGGCGGCTCAGCAGGCACAAAGCGGAACGCGCGTTCTGCTGCGCCCATGGCACTGGCGCGCCTCCTGAGCAGTTGGATCAACAACCTGAAGCAAGCGTCTCTTTTGACAGCCATTCCGTCTACCTGTATAAATACTAACAATTCTTGTTTGGGATCAATTCAGTATCCCGCTTACCTTGAAGCTATCAGGAGACCCTGGAAAGATGACACGACACACCCTGCCAGCCGCCGTGGCGCTCGCCCTGGCCACTCAAACCTCCGCCTTCGCTGAAAGCGTCGATGCACGTCTGAGCCGTCTGGAGGCTGAAAATCGTGCGCAGGAAGCCGCGCTCAAGCGCCAGGAGGCGACCATCGCCGAACAGCGGGCGATGATGCAGGGCGCGCCCGGTCGCGTCAAAGAGCTGGAAACCGACCTTGAACAGAAGGCCGCTGGAGATGGCGGTGCCTGGTATCGCCACATCGAGATCGCCGGTCTGATCGAGGTCGAGGCCAATTACACCTCACCCTATGAGGGCGGCAGCGAGAGCGACATCCGGCTGGCGACCTTCGAGCTGGGTATCGAGTCCCAGGTCAGCGACTGGGTCAAGGCCGGCGCCTCGCTGCTCTATGAGCAGGATGAGACCGATCTGGAAGTGGATACCGCCTGGATCACCATTGCCAACCCGGAACGCACGCCGGTTTTTCTCACCGCCGGCCAGCTCTATGTCCCCTTCGGTGCCTATGAGAGCAACCTCGTCTCCGATCCGCTCACCCTGGAAATCGGTGAGAGCCGCGAGACCGCGCTCCAGCTTGGCTTCGAACACAGCGGCTTCTCGGGCAGCGCCTATGTCTTCAATGGCGACAGCAACATCAACGGCAAGGATCGGATTGGCAGTTGGGGCGCCAATCTCGGTTTCGCGCAGGAAGGCGAGGGCCGCGCCTGGTCCATCGGCGCCGGTTATATCAATGACCTGGGCGACTCGGACAGCCTTCAGGATCTCATCAATGACAACCGCGTCGCGGTCCTGGAGGAGCTGGCCGAACTGGGTGAGGATCCGGCTGATTTCAGCATCGACCCGACGGATCGCGTCGGCGGCTGGACGGTCAACGCCGCCGCGACCTTTGGTCCCGTCAACCTCATTGGCGAATATCTCTCGGCCACCGACGACTTCGATGTCAACAGTCTGAGCTTCGGGGATCAGGGCGCCAAACCCTCCGCCTGGAACATCGAGGCCGGCTACACCTTTAACGTGCTGGGCAAGGAAACGGTCGCTGCCGTCGCCTATCAGGGCAGTCGCGAGGCGCTCGCGCTCGAACTGCCCAAGGAACGCTGGCTGGTCGGCTGGTCCATTGGCATCTTCGACAAGACCTCGCTTTCATTCGAATGGGCGCACGATAACGATTACAGCCGCAACGATGGCGGCACCGGCAAGTCAGGCAATACCCTGACCGCTCAGTTGGCGGTCGAGTTTTAAGTGAACAGACAGGATTTTTCAGGATGGGCAGGATTTTTTAACCGCCTGTTTTTAATCCTGTTAATCCTGTCTTAAAGAAAATTCCCGATCCAGTGCAACAGCTTATAAGTCCCGAGGCCGTTCGTTGTCGTTGTCGTAATCGAAGATTCGCAAGCCGAAGACGACAACGACAACGATCAGAAACGGTCTCGGAACATCTGCACTGCTGCATTAGGCATCGGGTTTCCAGGCATCCTCCCCGCTTCAGTCAGGTTAGAGACACCAGTCATGCGCAAATCGCTTATCGCCATCTCGCTGTTGCTGTGCGCCTCCCTGGCGCAGGGCGCCGAACCGCTGCGGGTCTTTGTCAGCGTCCTGCCGCAACAGACCTTCGTCGAACGCATCGGCGGCAGCCATGTGGTCGTGGAATCCATGGTCAGGCCGGGCTTCAGTCCGCATACCTATGAGCCGACACCGAGCCAGGTCGCCAGACTGGCCGAAGCGGATCTCTATGTGCGTATCGGCATGCCTTTCGAGGATGCCTGGATGGAGCGTCTGCGCGCCGCCAACCCAAAGATGCGGATCCTGGATGCCCGTGACGGAATCACCCTGCGCGAGATGGCGGCGCACGATCATGACGATGAGGCCGGGGCCGAGGGACATGCGCATGCATCCGACCATGAGCATGACCAAGAGCACGAGCACGAGCACGATGAAGCACATGATCATGATCAGGCCCACAACCACGAACACGCCGAAACCGAGCTGGATCCGCACATCTGGACCAGTCCGGTTCTGGTCAGACAGATGGTCGGGAATCTCCGCGAGACGCTCACCGAGCTGGATCCCGCCCACGCGCAGGATTATGCCGCCAATCTCACCGCCTTCAGCACCGAGCTGGATGCGCTGGATCGGGACATCCGCGCCGATCTTGCACACCTGACACAGCGCCGCTTCATGGTCTTTCATCCCGCCTGGGGCTATTTTGCCGAGACTTACGGGCTCACCCAGATCCCCATCGAAAAGGCCGGCAAGGAGCCGGGACCGCGCAGTCTGACCGCACTGATCGATCAGGCCCGCCGCGAGCAGGTGCGGGTGATCTTCGTTCAGCCGCAGTTCCCACGCAAAGCGGCGGAACAGGTCGCCCGCGCCATTGACGGCCGCGTGGAGGTGATCGATCCGCTGGCACCGGATTATGTCGGGAATCTGCGACAGGTCGCGCGCGTGATCGGCTCATCGGAGCCGTGAGGCGAGCCAGCGACGATTTGGCAAGGAGGTTCTGACGGGGTATCTTCCCTGCCCTATGGAAACCCTCGTTCGCGTCACCGATCTCAGTCGTCGCTTCGGCAGCCATCTGGCGCTGTCCGGGGTCAATCTGTGCCTGGAACGCGGCGAGGTGCTGGGACTGCTCGGCCCCAACGGCGCAGGCAAGACCACCTGTCTGCGGCTGTTGGGCGGGATGCTGGCGCCAGACGGCGGACGGATCGAGATCCAGGGCATCGATCTGGCGCGACGTCCGCTGGAGGCGAAACGCCATCTCGGGTATCTGCCCGAACGCCCGCCGCTCTATCCCGAACTGCGGGTCGATGAATATCTGACCTTCTGCGCGCGGCTTCACCGTCTCCCGCGGCGGCGCATCGGCGAGGCCATTGAGGAGGCCAAGCACCGCTGCGGGTTGGAAGACGCTGGCCGGCGTCTCATCGCCAAGCTCTCGAAGGGCTTTCGCCAGCGGCTCGGCATCGCTCAGGCGATCCTGCACAAACCAGCCCTGCTGATCCTCGACGAGCCGACCGAAGGTCTCGATCCCTTCCAGATGCGCGAGCTGCGCGGACTCATCCGGGAGCTGGCGCATGACTGCGGCATCATCCTCTCCAGCCATCTGCTGCCGGAGGTCCAGGCGGTTTGCGACCGGGTCGCGATCCTGTATCAGGGCCAGATCCGTTTCGATGACTATCTGCCTGCCGAGCAGCCGGTCTATGGCTGGCGGATCCGCCTGGGGCCACCGTCCAGCGTCGCGCAGGTCGCCGATCTGCCCGGCGTTGCCGGGGCGCTGGCGCTGGGCGATGACCGCTATCGGGTGATGCTGGCCGACGACGCGACATCCGCCGATCTGGCGCGCGTGATTCTGCTGGCCGGGCTTGAACTGCGCGAGCTCATCCCGGATCGCAGTGATCTGGAGCGGGTCTTCTTCGATCTGATCGGTGTGGAGGAGGCGGCATGATCGGCGTGCTGGCCGGACGCGAGATCCGCAGCGGTCTGGTAACGCCGCTGCCCTGGATCCTGCTCGGCGCGGGTCAGATCGTGCTGGCCTGGATCTTCCTGCAGGTGATCGAGACCTTCAGCGGGCTGGGCGCGGATGAGCGGGTGGCAAGCCTGACTCAGGAACTGGCCCTGAATCTCTTCGGCTTCGCCGCCGTCATCGCCATGCTGGCCGCGCCGCTGCTGGCGATGCGGATGTTGAGCGGCGAGTTCCGCGACGGCAGTTTCGATCTGATCGGCGCCGCGCCGCTGCGCATCGTCGAGATGGTGCTGGGCAAATTTCTGGGACTGATCGCCCTCATCACCCCGCTCTGTCTGCTGCCGGCGCTCAATCTGCTGCTGCTCGCCGATGTTGCCGGGCTGGATGCCGGTCAGATCGCCGCCGCTACCCTGGGGCTCTGGCTCGCCGCCATCCTGTTCTGCGCGATCGGGCTCTATGCCTCCAGCCTCACCGCCCAACCAGGGGCCGCCGTGCTCATCGCCTTCGGCATCCTGCTGCTCTTTTCCATCATCGGACGCGCCGAGTCGTTCGCTGTTCAAACGCTCTCACTCTTCGGCTGGCTGTCCTGGAACGAACATCTGTTCTGGTTCCTGCTGGGCGCGGTGCGTCTGAGCGATCTGGCCTACTTTATTCTGTTCACCGGCCTCTTTCTGGCCCTGACCCATCGCCGGCTGGCGAACCGGCGTCTGCAATGAAGCACCTCGCAACCCGCATCCTGAATCAGGCACGCCGACTGGAACGCCCACTGGCGGACGCGCTCTTTGCCCTGCTGCTGCTGGCACTGGTCGTCAGCGCCGGCTGGCTGGTCGCCCGTCATGACCGCTATTGGGACTGGACGGCCGCCGCCAGCAACAGCCTGACCCCGGAGAGTCTGGCGATCCTGCAACGACTGGACGGCCCGCTCCGTGCGACGGTCTTCGCCGCCCCCGACAGCCCGGTCGCACAGGCCATCGAACGCCTTCTGACCCGTTATGCGCAGCACCTGTCAGCGTTCGCGGTCGAATATCTGGATCCGCAGCTCTTTCCGGAACGCGCGCGTGCGGCGGATGTCTCGCTGGTCGGTCAGATCCTGCTCGAATACCGTGGTCGGCGTGAGACGCTCAAAGAGGTCAGCGAGCGCGCCATCGGCGCCGCCATCGCCCGTCTCATCGAGACGCGGAAGCCCTGGATCGCCGTGGTCGAAGGTCATGGCGAGCGCGCCATCACCGGTCAGGGCGGTACCGATCTGGGGCGCTTCGGGCGCGAACTGACCGATCAGGGCTTTCTGGCGCGGTCGCTGGATCTGGCCACCGTCCCGGATGTCCCCGACAACACCCGTCTGCTGATCCTCTCGCTGCCGAACATCCCGCTCTTTCCGGGCGAAATCGATGCCCTGATCCGCTATCTGAATCGTGGCGGCAATCTGCTCTGGCTGCTGGATCCGGGTCCGCTGAACGGTCTGGAGCCGCTGGTGGATGAACTGGGCCTGACCATTCTGCCGGGGATGGTGGTGGATGCGGCAGCGGCGAAACTGAAGATTGAAACCCCGACCGTGGCCGTCATCGCCGACTATCCTGACGATCCGCTGGCGACAGGACTCAGCGCCCCCGCGCTGCTGCCGGGGAGCCTCGCCTTCGAGCCCCAGATCGCGCCCGGCTGGACGCTCGCCAGCTATCTGGCGACCGGCAAAGAGAGCTGGAACGAGACCGGACGCACCACAGGCCAGATCGACCGCGATACCATCGTCGGCGAACAGCCGGGGCCGCTCCCCGTGCTGATGGCGCTGACCCGGACCCTGCCCGCCGCAGACCCGGACGAGACCGGCGCGACTGATCGCGAGCAGCGCGTGCTGGTGGTCGGCGATGGCGATTTTCTGAGCAATGCCCAACTCGGCGCACAGGGCAACCGGGCGCTCGGCATGGCACTGCTGCGCTGGTTGAGCGGCGGCGAAAGCCTGCTGGAACTGCCACCGCTTCCGACCGCCGCCGAGCCGCTGACCCTGGATGACCGCCGGCGGATGCTGATCGGGCTCGGCGCACTCTTGTTGCTGCCGGGACTCTTTTTAACCGCCGGACTGGCGATCCGCTGGCTGCGCTGGAGGGGACAATGACGGCACGCTGGCTGGTCAACCTGTTCCTGCTGGTGCTGGTCATCCTGCTGGGATCCATGATCCGGCATGAGGTCAACCGTGCACAGACGCCGCCAACCCTGACCGATCTGATCGCATCCGATCTGCTGCGGATTGAGATCGCCCGCGAGGGCGAGCCGACCATCCGGCTCGGCCAGTCGCTCCAGGGCTGGCGTCTGGAGGAGCCGCTGCAAATCGATGCCGATCCAGCCAGGGTGGATCAACTGCTCGCGATCCTGAGCACTCCGGTGCATCGCAGCCTCCCCGCCGAGACGGCGGCGCTCGGCGAACTGGGTCTGGCGTCGCCCAAACTCCGGCTGCGGCTCGATGCGCTCGAACTGACCTTTGGCGGCATCGATCCGGTGAGTCAGTATCGCTATGTCGCCAGCGATGGACTGGTCCATCTGATCGATGACCGCTTTTATCATCTCCTGATCGCCCCGCCGCTTGACGCTGTCTCGCGCCGACTCCTGCCGCGCGGTTTCGTCCCGGTCTTCGGGCGGCTCGCTGACATCCCCCTGGCAACCAAAACGCTGACCGGACTGGAAGGTATCGTTGCCGAGCGGATTGAGCCGCTGACCGGGGAGCCCGGCGGCACACCGGTCGAACTCAAGCTGGCCGACGGTACCGCGCTGCGTTTTCTGGTTTCAGAAGACCGCCGACGCTGGAGCCGGGAGGATGTGCGGCTGCTCTATGTGCTGACGAATGCGCCCGAACTGATCGAGGATCCCGATGCCATCGATCCCACACCGCCTGCTGCGGCTGTCATGCGCGCTCCAGGCATGCCGCCATCTGAGATCGACGGGGCCGACCCCTTCGCGCCACTGCCCGAAACAGCGGATGGCTATGGTTTCGATCCCGAGGCCGACCCCGACGCCATCGTGCCCGGCGACGCCCCGGTCGGCCCGCCTCCCGAGGTACGGCTGACACCCGACGGCCAGGCGCCGGTCAGAACGAAAATGAGCCCGGAGGGCATGAAACCGCACGGGCCGCTGCGCGGCGAACCCTATAAGGATCCGCCATCCGGTTTCGGCCAGGATCCCTTCGCGCCGGATCCAGTGCCGGATTGAACCCCGTTCAGAGCAAAATGCCCGAACTCCCCGAGGTCGAAACCACGCTGCGCGGTATCCGTCCACATCTGGAAGGCCGGCGCATTGAGCGTCTGCTGATCCGCGAGGCGCGTCTGCGCCTGCCCATCCCGCCCGACACCCCGGAGCAGGTCGCCGGACAGACCATCGGTGCACTCTCCCGACGCGGCAAATATCTGCTGATCGGACTCGAACGCGGCACCCTGATCGCGCATCTGGGAATGTCCGGCAGTCTGCGGATCGTCGCGGCTGAGAGCCAGCCCAAACGGCACGATCATCTGGATCTGATTCTCGACGACCGGCGCTGTCTGCGTTTCCATGACCCGCGCCGCTTCGGACTCTTTCTCTGGACACCCGAACCGCCCGGGATCGTGCGCGTCCAGCACCCGTTGCTGCGCGGTCTGGGACCGGAACCACTGGAGGATGGATTCGACGGCGATCATCTCTATGACCTGAGCCGGACGCGGCGGGTCGCGGTCAAGTCGTTCGTCATGGACGGCAGCGTGGTGGTGGGGGTCGGCAACATCTACGCCAGCGAATCGCTCTTTCTGGCCGGCATCCATCCGAAGCGGCCCTGCAATCGCATCGGTCTGGCGCGTTACCGGCGTCTGGCGGCGGTGATCCGCGCGGTGCTGGGGTCATCCATTGAACAGGGCGGCACCACGCTGCGGGATTTCGTCAACGAGGATGGACAGCCGGGTTATTTCGCTCAATCGCTGCGGGTCTACGGACGGACGGGCGAACCCTGCAGGGTCTGCGGCGAGCCGGTGCGCCAGACGCTGATCGGACAGCGTTCGAGCTTTTACTGCGCGCACTGTCAGCGGTGAGGCTATCAGCTTTTTGGAGTCCAGTGGAAAACGGATCGCTGGAGGCTCTTGATCAGGATAACGACTCCAGCAAGTGCTGCAAGTCGGGCAGACTCGCCGGCTTCACGAGATGATGATCGAATCCGGCCGCCTCGGTTGCGGCCTTGTCCTGCGGTTGACCCCATCCGCTCAGGGCCGCGATGACGACATTCGGATCCGCAAGCTCGGCGCGCAGACGCTGGCAGGCGCCATAGCCGTCAAGCCTTGGCATGCCCAGATCCAGAAGGATCAGGTCGGGCCGAAACGTTGCCGCAATCTCGACCGCTTCGACTCCGTCACGGGCGATCCGGACCTCCTGTCCCAAGAGGTTCAGCAGCATGGACAGACTGTCCGCCACATCCGCATTGTCGTCCGCGACCAGAATCCGATGGCGCCTTGCCGCATCGTCCGCGCCGGTCGTCGCAGAGGCGGCGAGGGAAGTGACGAGATGAGGCAGCCGGACCACGAACTCACTGCCCATTCCCTCGCCCGCACTGATCGCCGTCAGGGTGCCACCATGCAGGGTGACAAGCTGCCTGGCGAGACTGAGACCGATGCCAAGCCCGCCCCTGGAGTTGTTGCGCGATGAATCGGCCTGCACGAACATCTCGAAGATCGAGTCGATCATCGCTGGCGAGATGCCAATACCCGTATCCCTGACGCACAGCACAACCTCGCTGCCATCCGGTTCGACACTGAGCTGGATGCGCCCGCCGGGTTCGGTGAATTTCGCGGCATTGTGGAGCAGATTCGACACCACCTGCGCCAGACGGATCAGATCGCCCTCGACGCGCAGGGGCTCGCGCGGAACCGTGACGGAGAAGCTGTGCCGACGGGCGTCGATCAAAGGCCGGCTGGTTTCGATGGCCCGCTCAACAACGTCCGTCATGGACAGCGGTACTGACCTGATCTCGATCCGTCCACGATTGATCCGGGAGATGTCCAGCAGATCATCCACCAACTGAGTCAGATGCTCGACCTGACGCTCGATCAGATTACGACACCAGGTGAGTGTCGTGTCATCCGCAAGCACCATTCGCAGAATTTCTGTGGCGTTCCTGATTGGCGCCAGTGGATTGCGCAGCTCGTGGGCGAGAATGGCGAGAAATTCATCCTTGCGCCGATCAGCCTCGCGCAGCGCCTCTTCGGTTTCTTGCTGTGTGGTGATATCCAGCGACATCACCAGGATTCCCGTGATCTGACCGGAGGCATCCCTGAGTGGAATCTTGTCGGTGCGGATCCAGCGCCGTTCCCCGGATGGCAGGCGCTGGGGTTCAATAATGCCTAAACGCGGCTCGCCGGTTTGAATCACGATCAGGTCGTCCTGATAGTAGCGATCAGCCTCTTCAGGATAGAGCTCTGACGTGTGCCGACCTTCGATCTGCTCTTTTGGCAAACCGAGCGATCTGGCAACCGCCGCGTTGACCCGAATCAGGCGATTGGAGGTGTCCTTGTACCAGATCAGGGCCGGCACATGATCCAGAATGAGCGCCTGTTCCTGCTGCAACTCCCAGGAGCCGACGGCGCGCCTGTCCAGGGTTTCCTTAAACAAAGATGCATCACGCACCGATGGATCGAGCAAGTCATATCCACACATCGGCATATCAGGGGCTATTTGGCGCAACGAAGCAGGAATCCGGCGATCAATGATCGAAACGATGCAGAGTCCTTTGACGCGGGGATGGGCGCAGATAATTCAACAGGTCAACGGCGGCCTGGAGGGCCGTTTCCTTATCCAGTGCGTAGACGCCCGACCGGGCATAATGACGGCGGATGGTTTCGTGATGCGTTGACGCGAATTGGTCAGCCGCTAAATGTCTGTCCGCGATAATAGCACCAAAGGAGGCCGGGTCGGTCTCCAGATCGCGATAGATCATGGCAGGGTCAATTTTCATGGTGAACTGTGCAGATGAATGAGTGGAAGCTCATTCTGGCCTGTCCGGGCCGGGTCGTACACCCGGACAAATACTCAAAAAAGCAGAATCAATCATCAACACGCTGAAGAGCGCCCGGTCAGCCGCGCCAGTCCGCGCAGCACCAGATCGGGAATCTCCACGCAGGGCCGATCCAGTGCCGGTCGCAACCGCTCCGCATCGCCGCCCGTCAGGAGCAGACGCGGGGTGTCGCCGGACTCCACAGCCAGACGGTCAAACAGTCGGTCGGCCAGCGCCGCAAGCGCCTGCACGCTGCCGGCGGCCACCGCCGTGCCGGTATCCGCCGCCCAGGGATCGCCCACCGGCTCGGATTCGATGCGGGGGATCCGGGTGCCCGCCAGCAGACTGGTCCGCATCATCTCGATGCCAGGCAGAATCAGGCCGCCCAGATGACGTCCATCGGCGAGCAGCAGATCGAAGGTGGCGGCCGTGCCGGCATCGAGAATCAGGGTCGCCTGCCGCGCCTCGGCATGGGCCGCGATCAGGGTCAGCCAGCGATCAACCCCAAAGCGGGCAGGATCGGCATAGGCGATCCGCAGGCCATCCTGCTCGGCGCGGGTGCGGATGAACTCGGGCTCCAGCCCCCAATAGGCGCGCGTTACCCGACACAGCGCACCGGCCACCGCCTCGCCACCCACATTGCTGACCAGGATCCGCGCGGGTGCCGGATGCGACTCCCAGGCCGCCAGCAGATCCAGCGGCACGCCACCGCTGTGGCGCACGACCTGAACCGACCACGACACCCCGTCGCCATACCCGGTCCAGCGCAGATTGGTGTTGCCGATGTCGATGAGCAGGTTCATTGCAGAATGCCGATCTCGCCCCTACGGCGATAATCTTCCACGCTGAGTTTTCGGTGTGGAGCCATAACGGGAGTGGATTCAGACATCAGGTGCCGCCTGTTTTTAGCGAGTATGCCAAGGTTGATCCAAACCGAAAACCTCGCATACCGCGCTGGGCACGGTTTAAGATCCACGCAAACTGACCTCGCCGGTCTGAAACGACCGTCGGCCATCCGGGGTATCCAGTTGCAGCGACCCATCGGGGCCGATGCCGGCATGACGCCCTTCGATGATCCGCTCGCCCATCAGCAGTCGCACCGGCTTGCCCTGCAATGTATCGAACTGCCGCCAGCGATCCAGAAAAGGCGCCAGCCCCTCGCTGCCATACTGCTCCAGCGCCGCCATCAGATCATCCAGAATCCGCGCCGCCAGCCGGTTGCGGCTGAGCGGCTTGCCGTTCAGCGCCTGATCGAGCGTCGTCCAGGGTTGATCGATGTCGTTTCCCTGCGTTGGATCCATGCGCAGATTGAGACCGACCCCCACCACCAGATGGCTCGGTCCCTGCGATTCGCCCGCGACCTCCAGCAGCAGTCCGGCGAGCTTGCGACCCTGCCACAGGATGTCGTTCGGCCATTTCAGGGCCAGATCCGAGACCCCCGCCGTGCGCAGGATCTCGGCCAGCGCTGCACCGACCGCCAGACTCGCCCCGCCCAGCGCGGCTGGCGCCAGCGGATAGCGCCAGAGGATCGACAGATAGAGATTGACCCCGAAGGGCGAGATCCAGGCACGCCCGCGTCGTCCGCGACCGGCGGTCTGGCGCTCGGCCAGACAGACGGCGCCAGATGGCGCGCCGGCTGACGCCTCGCGCATGAGATGGGTATTGGTGGAATCGATCTGGTCATGGATTTCCAGACGGGCAAGCCGGTCGCGACCTGCGTCCGATAACCCTGCCCGAATCTGTCCGGTATCGAGCAACTCCAGCTCAGACACGGCTGGCCAGCCAGCGGTCACGGGTCCGGGCAACGGCGTCGGCAACTGGCTCCAGCCACATCAATTCGCAGGTATCGGCATTGGCCGGCTGCGGATGAGCGGTCAGTGTCATGAGCTCATCGCGCCGGAACAGATGCAGCGCGACGCCATCGGTCTGACCCGCCGCGCGTGCGACCAGCCGCTCCAGATTCTCCGGGGTCGCGCGCAGACCATCGACCGCGAGCAGGACGTCACCCGGCGCCAGACCGGCACGCTCGCCGGCCCCGCCGGAGATGACCGACTGAATCACAACCTCGTTCCCGCCCGGACGCAGACGCAGATTCAGGGTCGGCACAGCGGATGTGAGCGGTGCGAATTGCTCCACACAGCCGCCGAGATCTTTCGGACCCCGATTCGGACGCAGCCGCATGCCGATGCCCACGCTCGCGAGCAGATCGGCCAGATCCGTATCCTCGGTCGAATCGAGCGTCTGGGCAAAGAAGCCATCCAGATCCAGCCCGGAGACTGCACCCGCGACCGCTTCCACGCCGCGTTCCGGCACCCCGACGCCGGTCTGTCCGTGGCGGCGCCAGAGTTCGCGCATGACCGCGTCGAGCGAGCAGGCGCCAGCCGTCCCGCGCCGGATGGTCAGATCCAGCGCCAGCGCGACCAGCGCGCCCTTGCCGTAATAGCTGACCAGCGCATTGGGGGCGTTTTCGTCGGGTTTGTAGAACCTGGTCCAGGCATCGAAGCTGGCATCAGCCAGGGTCTGAACACGCCGCCCCGGATTGCGCATCACGCGGGTGATGGTGGCGGCAAGCAGACCGAGATAGGTCTTGCGATCAATACAGCCGGCGCGCACCAAAGCCAGCTCGTCATAGTAGGAGGTGATGCCCTCGAAGGCCCACAGCAGTCGGGTGTGGACCTCGCGCTCCAGCCCTCCATTGATCAGAACCTGAGGCCGGATCCGCTTGACCAGCCAGAGATGGAAATATTCGTGGCTACAGAGCCCGAGAAAACGGGTGTAGCCTTCGGTCGGCAGCGACGGTGGATCCTCACCCGGCTGGGGCAGGTCGTCGCGCGCGCAGAGCAGACTGGTGGAGCAGGCGTGTTCCAGTCCGCCATAGCCTTCGCCCACAGCCGTCACCAGAAACAGATAGCGATCAAGCGGTAACTCGCCGAAGAGCGCCGCGTGTTCCGCACAGATGGGCCCCAGATCCGCGATCAGACGCGTCTCGTCGAGCCGGTGCCGACCGCTGATGGCGACATGATGCGGGATACCGCGCACGGCGAACGGCACCAGTCTGAAACGTCCCATCTCCACCGGATGATCGATGAGATCGGCGTAATCCTCGGCCCGATAGCTCCCGAAACCGAGCGGTTCGGCATCCAGCGGGCGTAGGCTGGTGGCGACGCGCCAGTCCACACCGATCTCGTCGTCCGGCGGCAGCAGATCAATGCGGCAGGGACGATTTTCCAGTCCCGCGACCCGCAGCAGCAGACTCGGCCCATTGAAATAGGCATGGGTGCTGTCCAGATGCGCGGCGCGCACCGAGAGTTCCCAGGCAAAGACCCGATAAGCGACCCTCACCGCGCCCGTCGCTCCTTCGCAGATCCAGGTCTGCTTGTCGTGCTTGACGAGCGGCAGTGACTGGCCGGCGGCGTTGGTCACCGCGATGTCCAGCAGATTGCGCGCAAAATCGCGGATCATGTAGCTGCCGGGAATCCAGGCCGGCAGGGACAGCACCAGCGGATCGCTTGGCGGATGCGGGATCAGGATCTCGACGGCAAAAAGATGCGCCTGCGGAAAGGCGGGGCATACGCGATAGGTCAGATCGAACGAGACAGGGTTTGAGTCTGGCATGGGTGTACTGGCTTGAAGATCGAGCCGACACGTTAGCAGATGCAGCAACTGGGTGCAGCGTCTGTCGGTCACTCAAGGCCCAGGCCGCTGATCGGAGATGAAATGTATGCAGGCTCGCGCCCGGACAGCGGACACAAAAAAGCCGTCAGACGCAGAGGCGTCACTGACGGCATGCACCGGGGCGAATCGCCCCGGATTGACGTTGGCTTACCAGCGCGGCCCGCGGGCAGGACGCTCGCCACGCGGCTTGGCCTGGTTAACCTTCAGGTTACGGCCTTTCAGCGGGGTTTCGTTCAAGCCCTTGATGGCAGCATCGGCCTCAGCATTGTTCGGCATCTCAACGAAGCCAAAACCCTTGGAGTCACCGGTGAATTTGTCGGTGATCAGGTTCACGCTGGAGATTTCTCCATAAGTGCCGAAAGCGTCACGCAGTTCCTCTTGGGTCACGCCGTAGGCCAGGTTGCCAACATAGATATTCATCATTCAAGTTCCATGGAGAGCGCATTGAAGAGAAAGTGAGAACGGTCGAAAAATCAACGCACAACTGATTCGACAGTCTTTGTCTCCAACCGCTGGAGACGAAGTTTGGCAAAACCGACACCTGTCCGGTGTCGGTTTCCGGTCAGGACAGTACTGTAAAAACCGGACATGCAACATCCGTATCTCTACGCTGATGGTTTGGCATGCGTGGTCTGACCGGGACGCGCCCGACCACCGCGCTTTGGCCCCTGGCCCGTGCGCGGGTTGGCGTGGGGTCGCACCGGCGGGCGATTTTGCCGGCGCGGCGCGCCAGCCAGACCCGCATTGCCGCGACGACCGCCCGGAACCGGATCCGGCTCGCAGGGTGGTGGCGTCAGAGACGGCTCGAAACCAACGACCGGCTCCAGCGCGATATCGCGTCGCAGCAGTCGTTGAATCCCCTTGAGCAATCCCACTTCATCGTGGCTCACCAATGACAGCGCCCGCCCGCCAGCACCCGCGCGCCCGGTGCGGCCAATGCGATGGACATAATCTTCGGCCACGTTCGGCAATTCAAAATTGACGACCTGAGGCAGATTGGCGATATCCAGTCCGCGCGCGGCAATATCGGTCGCCACCAGCGCGCGCACCGCACCGCGTTTGAAGTCATCCAATGCGCGGGTGCGGGCGGATTGACTTTTATTGCCATGAATGGCCGCAGCGGTGATCCCTTCTTTTTCCAGGTGTTCGGCCAGTCGATTGGCGCCAGCCTTGGTGCGGGTGAAGACGAGCACCTGATCCCAGCTTTCGCGATGAAAAAGGTGCGCGAGCAGATCGCGCTTACGACCCTTATCGACCGGATGTGCGGCCTGGATCACACTTTCGGCAGCGGTATTGCGACGGGCGACTTCGATCAGTTTGGGACGCTTGAGCAGGGTATCGGACAGGCGGCGGATCTCATCCGAATAGGTTGCCGAAAAAAGCAGGTTCTGGCGTCGTTCAGGCAACAGCTTGATGATGCGTCGCACGTCATGGATGAATCCCATATCGAGCATGCGATCCGCTTCATCGAGCACCAGGATTTCGATCCGCGATAAATCAAGCGTGCGCTGACCGACATGATCGAGCAGACGACCGGGGGTCGCGACCAGGATATCGACGCCGCGATGCAATTGATTGACCTGGGGCTGCATGCCCACGCCACCGAAAATGATGGTGGAACGCAATGGCAAATGAATGCCGTAGGCATGCACGCGCTCGCCAACCTGAGCGGCAAGCTCACGGGTGGGGGTGAGAATCAATGCGCGGGGGTGACGCTGCGGATGACCTTTTTCGGCCAGCAATTGCAGCACGGGCAAAACGAATGCGGCGGTCTTGCCGGTTCCGGTTTGCGCACCGGCGAGCAGATCATGACCGGCGAGAATCTCGGGGATCGCCTGTGCCTGAATCGGGGTGGGACGGCCATAACCCTGCGTTTTGACAGCACGCAGCAAGTCGGCCTGCAGGCCGAGCAAATCGAATGACATGAAAGAAAAACTCCTGGAGCCGGCCAAACCCATGCGTGGATGGGGCCGGCCTAGGCAAAAATGAGGGGCGTTCGGGGGTGATATCTGATGACAGAAGGGGATTCAGCCGCGAGACGACGCATCGACCGGATGATGCGAAGTGGGCAGTCTACGTGGTATCAGGCACAAAAGCCAGTGACGCAATCGGATATTTTTCGATGATTTAAACTGCGCAACCGGCCTGAAGCGACAGGCATCGTTACAGAAACGCGGTTTAAATGATTTTTAAAATAAAACACTTAAACCGCATCCTCTCCGGCTTCAGGTTAGCGGAGATGGCTCCGGGTCAATGCAGCATGGCGCAATCATACTGAACGCGGCTTGAACGGCAATGGATCCTCAGCCTTCAAGCACCCGCAGGGAGTTGGCCTTGAATGTCTCGCGATCAGTCTTGGACGAGGGATCGTATCCCTGCTCCTGCATCTTCTGCTTCATCCAGGCGGGCAGAACACCACGAACATAGACATTCTCAGCGTTATCCGGATCGACATAGCGAGTATATTGACGGGTGCTGAAAGAGCTCGGCTTTGACTGCGTGAAGAGTGATGGGCGACGTCCACGACCACGCTTGGGGATCAAATAGGGGACGATTTCATCATATTCATAGCCGTTATTGTCGATGATCTCGCGAATCTGCTGGATGACTTCATCTCTGCCCTCATGGCGGCGAACCGCGAGGAGACGGTTCAGCTCGGCCTGCTTGCTTTCGGCCTCTTCAAGCTGACGTCTGATTTCATCAAGGCTAAGATTAGTGTATTCCACTTGCGATACCTCCAAAACTGGATTGAGTTGAGATTTATGTCGACGGAATGACCGTTCGCGGCTAATTTAATCGATTCATAATAAATGTCAAGAAGGTCATTGCCGCACTTAGCCATTGAGCATGGCGCAAATCCCGACTCAATGGATGACCGGATACTCGGAACGTGACATGCCGGGAAGACCTGAAGAGGCTGGGGATAATGTGGTTCGTCTAAGCGTCGGGACGCCGCACAAGAAACATCGCATCCCCATAACTGAAGAAACGATAGCCCTTGGCAACCGCATGGTGATAGGCATGCATGATGCGATCATGGCCGGCAAAGGCCGACACCAGCATCAATAATGTCGATTCAGGCAGATGAAAATTGGTCAGCATGACATCGACGATGCGGAAGCGATAACCGGGACGAATGAAGAGACGGCTGTCGCCACGAAAGGGCTTGAGCTCGCCATCGGCGGCGGCGGTCTCCAGACTCCGCACACTGGTGGTGCCAACCGCAATGATCCGTCCGCCCGACTGGCGCGTCAGGCGGATGCGTTCGCATGTATCCTCGCTGACCTCCAGCCATTCGGCATGCATGATGTGCCGGTCGAGGTCATCCACCCGCACGGGCTGAAAGGTTCCCGCCCCGACATGCAGCGTCACCTCCGCCCGTCCAACGCCCAGTTCAGCCAGGCGTTGCAGCATGGGTGCATCGAAATGCAGTCCGGCTGTGGGCGCCGCGACCGCACCCTCACGGCTGGCATAGAGGGTCTGATAGCGGGAATCATCGGCCTCGTCATCAGGCCGTTGAATATAGGGGGGCAAAGGAATGTGACCCTGTCTGGACATGATGTCGGCGAAGGTCGCTTCGACCGCATGCAGACGGAACAGATCACCCTCGCGACCGGTCAGCATCAGGCGCGCGCCATCGGCGAGCTGGATGATCGATCCCGACCTGGGCGACTTGCTGGCGCGGACATGGGCGAGCGCCTCGTCAGGCGCCAGCAGACGTTCGATCAGGATCTCGACCCGTCCGCCGGTCGCCTTCTGACCGAACAGCCGGGCGCGCATGACGCGGGTGTTATTGAAGACGAGCAGGTCATTCGGGCGCAGCAGGCGCGGCAGATCGCTGAAGATCCCGTCGCGCGGGCTGTCCTCCGTGCCATCAAGAACCAGCATCCGTGCCCCGCCACGCTCAGCGAGCGGGCGTTGGGCAATCAATTCGGGCGGAAGATCGTAATAAAAGTCAGAGCGCTGCATTGAGTGAATGGTATCACTTCCGAATGGTATCACTGTGCCAAAAATGAGAATGTTGGCGCACAATTCTGACCCACATTGAGTGGTCGCGCACATTCGGGCGACAATCCACCCACTTATTTCAGGCCATCGTGACGGGCTCGCCGCCCGCGCGAACCCACCGGCCCGACCGACACAGGTCCACTCCGCATGATGAAACTCGGCATCGACCGCCTGCTGGAAACGCCCGATCTGCGCCAACCGCTGCGGGGGCGGCGCATCGCGCTCCTCGGCCATCCCGCCTCTCTGACCGCCACCGGGCAGCACAGCCTGGATGCGCTCATGGCGCTGGGCGACCTGCACATCGTCGCCGCCTTCGGGCCACAGCACGGAATGCGCGGCGACAAGCAGGACAACATGGTCGAGACCCCGGACGCCATCGATCCGCGCTACGGCATCCCGGTCTACAGCCTCTATGGCGAGGTCCGCTATCCGACCCCGGCGATGCTCGACAGCTTTGACGTGCTGCTGGTCGATCTCCAGGACATCGGCACCCGCATCTATACCTATGTGACGACCCTGGGGTATCTGATCGATGCCTGTGCTGGCGCCGGTAAAACGCTCTGGATCCTTGACCGGCCCAACCCGGCCGGGCGTCCGATTGAGGGCAGTATTCTGGAACCCGGCTGGGAGAGCTTCGTCGGCGCTGGGCCGCTCATCATGCGCCACGGTCTGACCTTCGGCGAACTGGCGAACTGGTTCGTCGCCGAGCGCGGATGCAGTCTGGATCTGCATCTGGTCGCAATGGACGGCTATCGCCCGAACGAGGGGCCAGGATTTGGCTGGCCCCTCGCTGAACTTGCGTGGGTCAACCCCAGCCCCAATGCCTCCAGTCTCAACATGGCGCGCTGCTTCCCCGGCACCGTGCTGCTGGAAGGCACCACGCTCTCGGAAGGTCGCGGCACCACCACGGCGCTCGAAGTGGTCGGCGCGCCCGATCTGGACTTCGAGCGGCTGCTCAAGCGGATGCAGCGCGAATGTCCCGACTGGACCCAGGGCGCGCTCATTCGTCCCTGCTGGTTCGAGCCGACCTTTCACAAGCACGTCGGCCAGCTCTGCTCGGGACTCCAGATCCACACCGACAACGCCGCTTATCAGCATGAAATCTTCCGGCCCTATCGCCTGCTCGCACTGCTGCTCAAATGCGTGCGACGGGAATACCCGGACTATCCGCTCTGGCGTCAATTCCACTATGAATACGAGAGCGAACGGCTGGCGATTGATCTGCTGTCGGGCGGAACCCTGCTGCGCGAATGGGTCGATGATCCCGAGGGACAGCCGGGCGATCTGGAATCACGCCTGCTTGCCGACGAGGAACGCTGGAGCGAAATCGTCGCACCGCTGATGATTTACTGATCGAAGCAGAGCATAACCCGCAAACCGGGCCGGTTATCGGTGAGTTCAATGGTGGCGCGATGCAGTTGCACGACGGCCTGGACCAGACTCAGGCCCAGCCCGCTGCCGGGCAGTGAACGGCTGTCGTCGATACGGAAGAAGCGACGGAAGACCTGCTCACGCAATGCGTGCGGAATACCGGGGCCATTGTCGGCGACCAGGATGTGCGCCCGTCCGTCAGCGGCATCAACCGAGAGGGTCAGTTCACCGCCGGGTTGAGTGTATTTGATCGCGTTATCGACCAGATTGACGAGCGCCTGAAACAACAGATCCCGATCCCCAACGATCCAGACGGGATCGTCCGCCACGAGCATCAGGGATTGTCCCTGCTCGGCGGCGACCGGCTCGTAAAGCTCCGCCACATCGGCGACCAGCGCCGCCAGATCGACCGATGCGAAGGCGGCCCGACGGCTGCCGGATTCGATGCGTGCGATCCGCAGCAGGGCGTTGAAGGTGAGCAGCAGCTCATCCGCATCGGCAATGGTTTCCTCGGCCAGCGCACGCGCCGCTCCGCTCTCGGGGAGTTCCGCATCCAGGAGTTCCAGCTTGTTGCGCAGTCGCGTCAGCGGCGTGCGCAGGTCATGGGCGATGTTGTCCGACACCTGCCGGACACCGGCCATGAGGATCTCGATCCGCTCCAGCATGCGGTTGAGACTGATCGCCAGTTGATCGAAATCGTCGCCGCTGCCGCTCAATGGAATCCGTCGCGAGAGATCGCCTTCCATGATCTCACGGCTGGTCTGATTGACGGACTCCAGCCGCCGGACCAGACTGGCGCTCATCAGCCAGCCACCCAGCATGGCCAGCGCGGCAGTGATGGCGAAGCCCCAGGACAGGGCATCCTGAATCAGGGCGCGGGTGGCCTCCAGATCGCGGACATCGCGCCCGACCAGCAGACGCAGACCGCCCCGCAGCAGAAACATCTGCGCCCGCGCCTCATGCTCCTCGGTATGGTCGGGGCCGCGCTCGCGCAGGCGAAAGCGGATCCAGCCCTCGTCATCCGCAAATTCGGCCGGCCAGCGGTCGAGATTGCCGACGATGTGCTCCAGTCTGTCGTTCACCAGCAGATAGAGGCTCGATCCCACCGGATCGCGCGCCACCCGTTCGCCGATCACCGAGGTGAGTCCGGTCAGACCGCGCCGACGGTACTGTTCGGCCAGACCACGGATCTCGGCCTCAATGGTGGCGGTGATCTGACGGTCCATATAACCGGCCGTTGACCAGTAGATGAAGCCCAGCAGGATCGCGACCGAGACCCCGAGCAGAAAGACATAGAGCAGCGCCAGACGGAAGATGGAACTGCGCAGAATGCGCACGCTGCGCATCCTCAGATCGAACCCGGCGCCCCTGACTGATTCTGCGGACAGGTTCATTCGGCGGCCATCATGTAACCGCTGCCGCGCACGGTCTGGAGCAGTGGCGGATCGAAATCCCTGTCGATCTTGCTGCGCAGCCGGCTGATATGGACATCGATAACATTGGTCTGGGGATCGAAGTGATAATCCCAGACCTGTTCCAGCAGCATGGTGCGCGTCACCACCTGCCCGGCGTGACGCATCAGACATTCGAGCAGGCGGAACTCGCGGGGCTGAAGCGCAATCGAGGTGCCGGCCCGGTTCACCTCGCGCTTGAGCAGGTCCATTTCCAGATCGGCGACCCGCAGCCGGGTCGCGGGCGCTTCCGCGACCCCGCGCCGCAGCAGCGCCTCGACCCGCGCATGGAGCTCGGAAAAGGCGAAGGGCTTGGTCAGATAATCATCGCCACCGGCGCGCAGTCCCTGGACGCGGTCATCCACCTCACCCAACGCGCTCAGAAAGAGCACCGGCGTGCGATTGCCGGATGCGCGCAGGGTACGGACGATGCCGAGCCCGTCCAGTCCCGGCAGCATCCGGTCCACGATGAGCGCGTCATAATCACCACTCGCCGCCTGGAGCAGACCTTCACGACCTTCCGCCGCATGATCGACCAGCGCCCCGACCTCGGCCAGCGCCTTGCGCAGATAGTCCGCCATCTGACGGTCATCTTCGATCAGCAGAATGCGCATCGGGATCCTCTGTGTTACCGCTGCTCGACCGGCACCGCGACGAACAATGCCTTATCGCCCCGCTCGACCCGCAGGATGACGGCGGTGCGTTTGTCTTCGACCGCTTTGCGCACGGCGGCCTGAAGCTGCTCGGGGGAGGTGAGCGGGTCAGCGCCCACCATCGAGATCAGGCTGCCCGCTTCGATGCCGGCCCGCGCTGCCGGGCTACCGGGCTCAACCTGGGTGACATAGAGCCCTTCACGGTTGGCATCCAGCCCATTTTGCAGACGCAGTTCAGGGGTCAGAGGCGCGAGCGCCAGACCCAGGCGCGGCTGACTGGCGTCCGGTGCACCGCCAGCCGGGAGTGCGGCCTGCTGCGTGTCGTCAGGCATCTGACCCACCGTGATCGCCACCTGCCAGGGCTTGCCATTGCGCCAGACTTCCAGATTCAAGCGACTGCCCGCCGGGGTTGCGGCGACCCGTTTGGGCAGATCACGATAATTCTCCAGCGGCTGGCCGTTCAGGCTCAGGATCACATCGCCGGCCCGCAGATTGCTCTTGCTGGCCGGGCCGTCAGCCAGCACCTCGGCGATCAGCACCCCGTCCGGCCGGTCGAGACCCAGTCCGGCCGCCAGTTCGGGCGTCACCGCCTGGATCTGCACCCCCAGCCAGCCGCGCGCCACCCGACCGGTCGTTTTGAGTTCAGCCACGACCTGCCTGACCGTCTCGGCGGGAATGGCAAAGCCGATGCCAACGCTGCCCCCGGTCGGCGAATAGATGGCGGTATTGACCCCGATCACACGCCCGCTGGTATCGAACAGCGGACCACCTGAATTGCCGCGATTGATGGGGGCGTCGATCTGGAGATAGTCATCATAGGGGCCGGAGTGAATATCGCGCCCGCGCGCCGAGATGATCCCGGCATTCACCGAACCGCCCAGCCCGAATGGGTTGCCAACCGCCAGCACCCAGTCACCGACCCGCGCCTTGCCCGAATCGCCCAGTTCGACATAGGCAAGCGGTCGCCCGGCATCGATCTTCAGGAGCGCCAGATCGGTCTTGTCATCACGACCGACCACGCGCGCCTCATGGCTGGAGCCATCGTTCAGCACCACAGTCACCTGCGTGGCGCCATCGATGACATGATTATTGGTGACGACATGACCCTCGGCGTCCACCAGAAAACCGGAGCCCTGGCCTTGGGTCTGACGCGGCGCAAGCTGCCCGCGCTCATCGAAGAAGCGACGGAAGAATTCCGGGACCGGCAGATTGTCCTGCATTCCCGGATGACCGCGAAACATCACGGCAGGGGACGACTCAGACGTGACCGTGACATTGACCACCGCTGGCACCACCCGCTCGGCGACATCGGCAAAACTGGGCAGGCCGACCGCTGCCACAGTGGCCGGCACCGCAACCGAACCTGCGGCAGGGGTATTGATCTCAGCCAGCGCCACCCCGCCAGCCGCGAGGGCGAGCGCAACCGCAGCGGCGATGGCGTGACGGGCGACTGGCCGGGCGGTCGGGGCCGATTGACCTTGATGAATGGGAGACTGTTCGTTCATACGCGGGCTCCTGAATGCAAGACGGGAATGACTGGCGCGTTCGACCTGACCTTGTCTGTCAGTTGTCTGTCAGATCAGGATGGATCCAGCCGACCATGTAGACAGGGGACAGTATTGACATCACCGCATTGCCGGAGGCTGAACGGATCCTTAATTTTTGGTTAGCGATTAAACCGCGCCCCGTGCGATATGCCATGTTTCTGGTTTGAATCAACCTTGGAGCATCGACAACCGCATGATCTGGCGCGGTTTAAATCATTTTTAAATTAAAGATTTAAACTGCGTTACCGCAAAATTTTCCGGTTGCAGGCGAGAGATAATCCATGTCAAAACATGGCATATCGCACTGGACGCAGTTTAGGTGTTGCGACTCACGGCGGCGAAGGCTACCGTAACAGCGCTGCGGCAAATCCACTCAACTGCATTATTTTTAAGGAATCCCGATCATGCACATCAGACCTGCTGGATTGACTCTTGCGTGCGCCCTGCTCGGCACGGCCCTGTCACCCGTCGCCCTGGCGCAGCTACAGACAACCCCGGTCACGGGCGCCGTGACCACTGCCGAACTCACAGGAGAGGTGGTGGTGGTCGATCAGACGCGGCGCATGCTGACCATTCGCACCCCGGAAGGCCGCTTTGAAGTCCTGAATGTGCCGGATGAGGTCACACGCCTCGATCAGGTCAAGATCGGCAACCGCCTGACGATCAGCCAAACCGAAGCGGTCCTGATCGATCTCAAGAAGGGACCAAGCGCCGGGGGCGTCGGCGCGACTCAGGAAACCACCGTCGAGCGCACCCCGGGACGCAAACCGGCTGGCGCCATTATCGACACCCTGACCCTGAACGGGCGGGTCGAATCGGTGGATCACGCCAAATCCACCGTGACCGTGCGTGGCCCCAATCAGACCGTGACGCTCGGCGTGCGTGATCATGCCCTGCTCAATTCGATCGCCCCGGGCGATGGCGTATCCGCCACCTACATGCGCGTCATCCGTGGCGAGGTCAGGTTCCGCTAAACGGACGGCGAGGCAGGGCAATCTCCCTGCCTCGCGATCAATGCAGCGTCCAACTGGAGATCATGCCACTGACCATACCTTCCCCGATGCGACGGCACGCATGCCGGCTGATGGCAGCCATCCTGTCTCTTGTACTCAGCGGTACAGGCTGTCAGTCCCATCCGACGATGCAGCCGACGTCTTCGAAATGCACCCTGGCAGCGGGGATGACGACCGATCAGCTCTCAGCCTGCGGCTGCTTTCTGGCGAATCCCGTCTCTCATGCGGCGCTCTCGTCCAACGTCGAAAACACCCAAAGTTCGACTAACAACATCATCATCGAAAATTATTTCTGCCCGCTTGGTCGCACCGGACTCGCCAAGGTGGTCGTGATGAACGGCATTTCGCAGCGCGTCTTCAATTAAACCGCCCCACCAGGAAGCGCATCCAGCAGTTCCAGCCAGTGCACCACCGGAATCTCAGTCCCCGCCGCCAGATGGAGCTGACAGCCGATATTGGCGGTGGCGATCAGTTCGGGCGCGCCGGATGCGAGCGCGGCGACCTTGCTCGCACGCAACGCGGCGGACAGCGCCGGCTGGGTGATGGAATAGGTGCCGGCTGAACCACAGCAGAGATGAGCGTCCGGGACGGCGGTGAGGATAAAGCCGAGACGCGCCAGGATGGGTTCGACCACCTGTTTCAGCCGCTGACCATGTTGCAGTGTACAGGGCGCATGGAAGGCGACCCGGCGACCACGTCCCGGCGCGCCGAGCGGGCTCAGATCCTCCTGTGCCAGAATCTCGACCGGATCCCGCGCCAGCGCCGCGACCCGCGCCGCCTTTGCCCCATAGTCGGGGTCGTGCGCAAGCAGCTCGCCATAGTCCTTGACCAGCGCCCCGCAACCGCTGGCGGTGACGAGGACCGCCTCGCAGCCGGACTCGATCTCCGGCCACCAGGCATCGATGTTGCGCCGCATGGCGTCGAGTCCGTCCTGTTGTGCATTCAGATGCCAGGCGACCGCGCCGCAGCAGCCGGCCTTGGGCGATTCGATCAGATCGATGCCGAGTCGCGACAGAATCCGGGCGGCGGCGGCATTGGTCAGCGGTGTCGCCACCGACTGCACGCAGCCGGCGAGCGCCAGCATGCGCCGCCGTCCGCTCGGCTGGGGCCAGACGCCTGCCGGACGCAGGATCGGCAATTTGGCACGGAGTCTGGCGGGCAGGACTGGCCGCATCAGTCGCGCCAGCCGCATCAGGGGACCGATGCGCGTTGGATGCGGCACGACGGCGACGAGCGCGCGCCGCAGCCAGCGTTCGCCCCATGGCCGCGTCACCCGTTCCTCGACCAGATGCCGCCCGATGTCGGCCAGACGCGCATAACGCACCCCGGAGGGACAGGTGGTCTCGCAGGCGCGGCAGGTCAGGCAGCGATCCAGATGCCGCTGCGTGATGCGCGTCGGCGTCTGTCCCTCCAGCACCAGTTTGATCTGATAGATACGCCCGCGCGGTCCGTCCAGTTCGTCACCAAGAAGCTGATAGGTTGGACAGGTCGCGGTGCAGAACCCGCAATGGACACAGGCGCGCAGAATGGCATCGGCCTCGCGGCCCTCGGGCGTGTTCAGAAAACGGGACAGGATCTGGGTCTGCATCTCGGGCCCTCAGGCGATGTCCTGAAACACGCATCAAATAGACAGGATCAACAGGATTTTCCAGGATGGACAGGATTTTTTAAATTATTGTTTTTAAATTAAAACGCCGCATACAGCCGACCCGGATTCAGGATGCACTGCGGGTCGAACGCCTGCTTGAGCTGACGATGCAGTTGCAGCAGCGCGGGCGGCAGCGGATGGAAGACCGCGCCGGTCCGGTCGCCGCCCCGGAACAGGGTCGCCTGACCGCCGACCGCCTCGACCCGGGCGCGGATGGTTGCGGCATCCAGTTCGCTACGCAGCCAGCGTTGCGCACCGCCCCATTCGATCCACTGCGAACCGGGCAGATCCAACGGCGGGGCCGATGACGGCAGCGACAGCCGCCAGAGCGGGGTCTCGCCCGCAAAGAAATCATGCCGCTGCTCGCGCACCTGCTCGCGCCAGAACAGCGCGGCCAGATCGTCATCGACGGGATCGCCGCCGATCCGCGCGGCGGCCTCGGTGACGCCCTGCCCTGCCCCCGCCAGACGCACCCAGAGCTGCGCCCCATCCCACAGGGTCGCCGTCACCGGCAGTGGCTGGCCGGCCCAGCGCGTCATCCGCGTCAGGGCCTCAGCCATCGAACAGTCCTGAACCAGGGTGCGGGTGACTGAGGGGATCGGCAACACCTTGAGACTGACATCCAGCAGGATGCCGAGCGTCCCATAGGCGCCGACCATGAGGCGCGAGACATCGTAACCGGCGACGTTTTTCATCACCTCGCCACCGAAACGCAGCACCTCGGCGCGTCCGGTCAGCACCCGCGCGCCCAGCACCAGATCGCGTGCCGCGCCAGCGTAGGGCCGCGCCGGACCCGAAAGACCGCAGGCAATGGCACCGCCCAGCGTGGCGTCCGGGCCGTCTGGCGGGGCGAAATGCGGCGGCTCGAAGGGCAGCATCTGACCGCGCGCGGCAAGCGCGGTTTCGATCTCGTTCAGCGTCGTGCCAGCACGCGCGGTGATGACCAGTTCCTGGGGCTCATAGTTGAGGATGCCGGCATGACCGGCCAGTTCCAGCGGCTCGCCAGCCGTCGCGCGACCCATGAATGATTTGGTGCCCTGTCCCATCAGAACCAGCGGCGTCGCGGCCGCTGCCGCCGCACGCACCCGGTCTTGCAGGTCTTGTGTCAGATCGTTGTTCACCGGTCGATTCCTCAAGAATTCAAATGCTTCGGCGGCGGCCTTTGCCGGCCCGCGCGGTCAGCGACGCCGCAGGTCGTGTCAACGGTCATCGCACTGCATCCCGAACCGCCGCAGGATCTGCTCGATTTGCTCGATCTCCGGGATGCGCAGGCGATGCGCATCGACCAAGGCGCGGCAAAGGAGTGTATTGGCCGGAATCCGGTCTTGGGCGCCACCCCTGGCGAGCAGGTTTAACGCGATTCTTGCGCGACAGACGAGCAGCTCGCGCACGTCGCCGAGGCGCTCGTAGACGGGGATCTCTTCCTCGGTGCGGATGCGCAGGGCCTCGTCGAGGTTGCCGCGGGTTCGGTTCAGCTCGGCCAATTCGTCCCACCAATCCAGACGGCGGCGGATGACGTGCTCGTCTTCCGTGTCGTGGGTGGTGGCGAGCCTGGCCTCCAGTTCGCGCAGCCGCTCGTCCTGTTCCTCGCGCGTCAGGCGCGGATCGACGCCCCACTCCCAGTCACGAACGGCGAAGGGGCGGGCCTGGCCGGTGGTCAGTTCGGGGAAATCGAGGCTGTCGCCGCGCCAGTCGAAGAAATCGGGCGCGCCGGCGGTGAGGCGTCCCATGAGGCGGCGCGGAAGCCAAACGACGACGGGCGCGGACAGGCGCAGCGGCCAGTCGCCCCGGCTCAGGTTGAGCGCGCTCAGGAGTCGCTCGGCGCGGGCCTCATCGGCAAGCAGACATTCGAGCCCGACGATCATGACCGGACCGGGGGGGGCCAGGGCCGCAACCGCTGCCAGCGGATCCTGCTCGGCGGGATCCGGCAGCGCGATGCGGTGCAGCGTGAGCGCCGGCAGCGAGGCGGCGAGGTTGTCGATCAGTTGATCGCGGGTGGCGGGCGCGTCGCAGGTGCAGACCTGGAGCGAGAAGCCTCGGCTGCGCACGATGGCCCGGCGCAGTGCGCGAAAGGCGTCGCCAGCCTGTTCGACCGGGTCAGGATTGGCGGAAGCGTTCAAGGGTCCGCAGCACCGGGTTGATCTCGTACCAGATGTCGCCGTTCATGTACTCGAAGACAAAGAGCAGGAACAGCAGTTGCTGGTGCAGGTCGTCCTTGGGGATGTCGCGCTGGGGCTGGCCGAAGTTGGGCAGCACGTCCCAGGCGGCGTCCGGCACCTCGCGCCGCAGTGCGTTGGCGTATTTACGGATGGCCTTGTCGGCGGCCGGACGGGTGATGGGCAGGTCGTCCAGTTCGTTGCAGGCGGCCTGGATGAAGGTCATGAGATGGCGTGGGTGGCCGCCGCTCATGGTGCAGAGATGGTTCAGGGTGTCCGTGCTGTCGAATGCCTGCTCCAGGCTGGTGCCGGCGACGGTGCAGCGTTTCTCGACCATCTCGCGCATCTTGGCCATGCCGGGCGAGTCGGGGCGGATTTCCTGGTCACGACAGGGACGCAGGCGGATCATGGAAACGGGGGTGTTGTATTCACCGAAGGTCTGTTCGAGCTGGCCGACGCGGGGCGAATAGATGAGCGAGATGGGCACGGTGTAGACCGTGTGCACCCGGAGCGAGGCCAGATGCTCGCTGCGGTCGATGAAGAGGCGCTCGTGGGTGTTGGTACCGTCGCCGCAGTCGCGGCGCACCAGCTTGTCGAGACCGTCGATGATGAGGACGAGGCCATCGTGACCGGCCTGTCGGGCGGCGGCCTCGGCGGCGCCGAGCAGGTCGTTGACGGCCCTGAGCAGGCTGGTGCTGTGCATCTCGACGGCGGCGCGCAGCTCGCGGCGGGCGTTGGGGCGGTTGCGCAGCTCGACGGCGAGCTTGCCGAAGCCGCCTTCGACCTCGCCGCCCTTGATGTCGATTTCCTTGCCGAGGAGGCCGCAGATGTCGTCCCACACCCGCTTGAGATAGGTGTTGACGGGGCTGAATCCTGGCAGCCTGCGCGCGGCGATCTGGGTCTGGAGCTGGGCGGCGACGAAGACGAGCAGGTCCGGGAAGTCGAGGTCGTTGACGTCGAGCCCCTCGCTGACATCGCAGAAGACCACGATGAAGCCCTTGCGATCACCCTCGGGTGTTTCGAGCATGCCCTGGAGACGATAGAGTTCGCTGGTCTTGCCGACACCGCGATGGCCGGTGAAGAGCTTGTAGTCCCAGTGAGCGGGTCGGGTGCGGCGCAGGCTGCGGGCGTAGAGGGCGACCACATTCTCGTCGCCGCGCACAGGGTCGAAGTTCACCCAGCGGGGGTCGGCGGGTTTGATGGACTCGGTCGGCTCGCATTGCTGGTAGAGCCGGGTGATGGCTGGCAAGGCGTCAAGGTTGGTCATGGGCGATTCTGGGCTTGGTGCGTTGGAGGATTGTACGACATGCTCGAACGGACTGGGATGAGCGAGGGGGCGCTGAGGAAGATGAGTGCATGCGCGCCGCCGCGCGCCTCGCGCGGGCGGGATTGCCGGTGCTGTCCTCAGTCCCGGCGAGGATCTCCCCGCCGCTCACTGAGCTGGCAGCCTAAGGGCGCGGGAGTTCCCAAACAGCTTCTCAGGCGAGATTCACCGAGCGCAGGGCGGTACGGATGATTTCTTCGGACGTTTTGGCCCCATCGTCAGCCGCGCGGGCCATACGGCTGGCGTCAGGCGGACGATAGCCCAGTGCCACCAGCGCGCTCACCGCATCCGCCAGCGCCTGATCGTGCTCATTGCCCGGCGTCGCAGCCAGCCCCGGAGCGGGCGCGTCAGCGGTCAGGCCATCCAGTCCGCCCAGCCGGTCACGCATCTCGATGATCAGCCGCTGTGCGGTCTTCTTGCCGATGCCGGGGATGCGCGTCAGGGCGTCGCTGTCGTCCAGCTCGACACATTGCGCAAAGCGCGCCGCATCCATGCTGGAGAGGATCGCCAGCGCCATGCGCGCGCCAACCCCGGTCACTTTCAGCAGGGCGCGAAAGAGCGCGCGGTCCCGCTCGCGCAGAAAGCCATAGAGGACGTGTGCATCCTCACGCACCGCCAGATGGGTGATGAGAACCACTGTCTCGCCCACCGCCGGCAGGTCGTAAAAGGTGGACATGGGGGCTTCAAGCTCATAGCCCACACCGCCCACATCCAGCAGCAGTTGCGGCGGGTGTTTGGCAAGAATCTGGCCGCGTAGTTGTCCGATCATTCTTAAATTAAGTCGTCAGTTGGCAGTGGTCAGACTTGAGCTTGACACGGGAAAATGGAACAACACAATCCCCGCCCGCCTACTGACGACTTTAAGGTCGCCAGTCCCGCCAGGAGGCGGCGGCGCGTTTGCGTGCCGGGATACCCATCGAGTGCGCATGACAGAGTGCGATGGCGAGCGCATCCGCCTCGTCTTCGGAAGGTGTCTCGGGCAGCGCGAGCAGGACGCGCACCATGTGCTGCACCTGCGACTTCTCGGCCCCGCCGGTGCCGACGACCGCGAGCTTGACCGATTTGGGGCTGTATTCATGGACGATCAGCCCGCCTTTGAGTCCGGCGCAGAGGATGGCACCGCGTGCCTGTCCGAGCTTGAGCGCCGCCGTGGGATCGCGGGCGAAGATGAGCTGCTCGACCGCCATCTCGTGCGGCTGGTGCGCGGCGACGATGGCGGCGACCTGATCGAAGATCAGCCCGAGCCGCTCCGGCCAGGGATGCTCGCCGACCCGGATGCAGCCGCTGGCGACCCGGATACTGTGGTGTCCGTCACTATCGATGACCGCGAAACCGGTGTTGCGCGAGCCGGGATCGATGCCGAGGATGCGATGACGCGGGGTGCGGGGGTCAGCCATCGCGATCATTCCATGCTCAAAAATAGACAGGATTAACAGGATTAACAGGATTAACAGGATTAAAAATAATGACTTGAAAAATCCTGTCCATCCTGAGAAATCCTGTTAATCCTGTCTATTTGATACGTGTACTGTGCAGAAAATTGCCTTACCGGCCTCAGACATCGAGCGCCGCCAGAATCTCATCGGAGATGTCGGCATTGTGGTAGACCTCCTGCACATCATCCAGGTCTTCCAGCATCTCGACCAGTTTCAGCAGTTTCTCGGCGGTTTCCTGGTCGAGTTCAGCCTGGGTTGCGGCGTTGTAGGTGATTTCGGCGGCCTCGGTATCGAATCCGGCCTGGGTCAGCGCATCCTTGACGGCGGCGAAGGAGTCGGGCGAGGTGATGACATCCAGCGACCCGTCATCGTTGACGACCACATCATCCGCCCCGGCCTCGATCGCCACGTCCATCACCGCGTCCTCGCTGGTACCGGGCTGGAAGCTGATGATGCCCTGCTTGGTGAAGAGGTAGCTCACCGAGCCGTCGGTCCCCAGATTGCCGCCGCGCTTGGTGAAGGCGTGCCGGACATCGGAGGCGGTGCGGTTGCGGTTGTCGGTCATGCAATCGACCATGAGCGCGACCCCGCCGGGGCCATAGCCTTCGTAGCGGATCTCCTCGTAGTTCTCGCCTTCCATCCCGCCCGCGCCGCGCTTGATGGCGCGCTCCACGGTGTCACGCGGCATGTTGGCGCCAAACGCCTTGTCCATCGCCAGCCGCAGACGCGGATTGGCACCCGGATCGCCACCGCTCTCGCGCGCCGCGACCGTGACTTCGCGAATCAGCTTGGTCCACATCTTGCCGCGCTGCTTGTCCTGCGCGGCCTTACGGTGTTTGATATTGGCCCATTTACTATGCCCGGCCATCGAATGGTCTCCTGATCTGGAATGCGGCCCGGCGAGCCGGGTCATGATCGATAAGCGGCGCATTCTAAACCGCGCCCCGTGCAGTATGTGATGTTTTTGGTTTGGATCGACCTTGGCAGCATTGACGACCGCATGAGCTGGCGCGATTTAAAATCCAACAACTTGAATCCTGCTCACGGACACCCTGACCCATGACCCACTCACCGATTCGCCGCCTGCTCCCAAACTGGCGCTGGGAAAACGTCGATCAACTGGCCTACAAGGCCACCGGCAGCGCGCCCTTTCGCGACATCACCCGTCAGCTCCTCTTCGCCGAAGAGACACTGGCCTGCGAACTGCGTTACTTCGAGATCGGTCCTGGCGGCCATTCCACCCTGGAACGCCATGAACACGCCCACGGCGTCATGGTGCTCAACGGACGCGGCACCTGTCTCGTCGGACGTTCGATCCAGCCGATCAGACCCCATGATCTGGTGACGATTCCACCCTGGACCTGGCATCAGTTCCGCGCCGATGACGACGCCCCGCTGGGCTTTCTCTGCATGGTGAACCACGAGCGCGACCGGCCGGTTCTGCCCACACCGCAGGATCTGGCTGAACTGCGCGCGGATCCGGCCATCGCCGACTATCTACGGATTGGCGACTGACTCAACCCAAGTGAATTGAACCTTTTCTCAATCACGAACCTCTAATGTTGCAGTGCACAAAAATGGCTGCATGTGTCTCGACCCGATGCACTGACATCCGCAGTGGATCCGCAGTCGAGACCGCAACGACCCGTCAGGGGGAGGTTCAGCATGTCCGCTTTTATTTCGCGTCATTTACCAGGGGATCCGCGCATCCGTCTCAAGGATGGGACGCCCTGTCGCATCCGCGCCATCGGGCCGGACGACCGGGATTTTCTGATCGCCTGCTTCGCCGGTCTCTCGCCCGAATCGCGGCGCATGCGATTTTTCACGGCCAAATCATCGCTGACCGACGGTGATCTGGACTTTCTGACCAGCGCCGACGGTCGCGACCATCTCGCGCTGGGCGCCATGCGGCTGGACGCCTGGGGCCAGGAGGTTGAACTGCTGGGGGTGGCGCGCTGCATCCGGCTGGGGCCGGACGCCGACGCCAGCGAATTCGCGATCAGCGTTGTCGATGCGGCGCAGGGTCGCGGTCTGGGCAAAGCGCTGTTCACGCACCTGGTGACCGCCGCCCGCCGCCAGGGGATCCGCCGTTTTCGCTGCGAGGTGCTGGCGGCAAACGCTGGCATGCGCGCCCTGGCGGCTGGACTGGGTGGCCATGTCCATTGGCTCGATGATGGCACGCTGGAATACGACTATCTCTTTCCGCCAGTCACAGCGCCGGAAGCGACCTGTCCACCCGCTCTGGACCATTCACTCGCCGCCGCCAGACTGGGCGCGGATGTCTGGTCATCGGGAACCGCGCGGGTCTGGTCTGCCTCGCTTGATCTCTGCCGCGCCTGGACAGATGGCTGGCTGGATCGCTGGTCGGCGGCGAGCGCCTCGGTCGCGAGTCCACGCGCGTGCAGTCAATGAGATTGAGGACAGGGATCGTCCGGCATCAGCCAGTCTGCGACAGGATGTGCGCGTTCTCCATGCTATGCTTAGCCTACTCAAGTTAGCTAATAGCCAGATCGGAGCGGGCTCATGCTTCAAGTCAATATTCACGACGCCAAGACTCAATTATCCCGGCTCATCGCAGAGGCCAGCCGGGGGGAAGAAATCATCATCGCCAGGGCAGGCATTCCGGTCGCACGGCTGATCGCCATCAAACCCGAAATAACCGGACGCCGGTTCGGCGCGCTGCGTGGCCGCGCACAGGTCGATGAGCGTTTTTTTGAGCCTCTGCCTGAGGCAGAACAAACCGCCTGGGAGTAAGGCATGCGCCTGCTGCTTGATACGCACGCCCTGCTCTGGTGGCTCGATGGCGATCAGCAATTGCCCGATCTGGCACGCTCATTGATCGCCAGCGAAAGCCATCAGATTCTCATCAGCGCCGCCTCCGCCTGGGAGATCGCCACGAAGGTCAGGATCGGCAAGCTCCCAGGTGCGGTGGAAGTCGCTGATCGGTTCGGCGAGATCATGATCGACCAGGGCTTTGCGACACTCCCGATCACGATTGAACATGCGCGCCGCGCCGGACTTCTGCCGGGAGAACATCGTGACCCATTCGACCGCATGTTGATCGCCCAGGCACAGATCGAAAATCTGACCCTGTTGAGCAACGAACGCCTCTTCGACCAATTCCGCGTCCAGCGGCTTTGGTCGTCATGATTGAGAGACCCGCGATTCACTGTCGGGTCGTGCTCCGATCTCTCAGTCCTGGTCAGGATACGACTCCCTTCAGATAACGCCCCCAATCGAACGCCGGCCCAGGATCGGTCTTGCGTCCGGGTGCAATGTCGCTGTGCCCGACGATGCGTTCGGGGACGATGGCCGGATAGCGGGCACGGATCTGGCGCGTGCAGTCGGCCAATGCACAGTATTGGGCGCTGGTGAATGGAATGCAGTCGGTTCCTTCCAGTTCGATGCCGATGGAATAATCGTTGCAGCGCTCGCGCCCCATGAAAACGGAGACGCCAGCATGCCAGGCGCGTTGCTCACAGGAAACATATTGGGTCAGGCGCCCGTCGCGTCGGATCAGGAAATGTGCAGAGACGCGCACCGGGGCGATGGCAACGAAATAGGGATGGGCGCCCGGATCGAGCCGGTTGAGAAAGAGATCATCGATCCAGTCGCCAGCAAACTCGCCCGGCGGCAGGCTGATATTGTGGATCACCAGCAGATCGATCAGGGTGCCGGGCGGACGGGCGTCAGAATTGGGCGAAGGCAGACGCCGGGCGCTCGGCAGCCAGCCGTCAGCGTCGAGATTCAGACTGTCACTGCCGACCGCATTGGGGTTATCTTCCATTTCCATCGCTTTCACTCAATCCGCTCAGGTTTCAGCTCATCATGTCCACTGCATCGCCGCTCCCGCCCGCCCTGCCCGACCGCGCGCTGATCGAGTCCCAGGTTCGCGCCGCCCTGACCGAAGATACGGGTGCGGGCGATCTGACCGCCGCGCTCCTGCCGGCGGATCAGCGCGCGCGCTCTGAACTCATCACCCGCGAGTCGGCGGTCCTCTGCGGCTGCGTCTGGTTCGAGACGGTGTTTCGGCTGCTGGACGCGGACTGCCGCATCCAGTGGGAGGCCGGCGATGGCGACCGCATCGCGCCCGGTCAGCGGCTCTGCGTGCTGGAAGGCGCCTCGCGCGCACTGCTGACCGGCGAGCGCACGGCGATGAATTATCTGCAAACGCTCTCCGGCACGGCGACGACTGCGCGCCGGTATGCCGATGCGGTGACTGGACTGGCGACGCGGATCCTGGACACCCGCAAGACCCTGCCGGGGCTGCGCGTGCAGCAGAAATACGCGGTTCGCTGCGGCGGCTGTCACAATCATCGCATCGGGCTCTTCGACGCCATTCTCATCAAGGAAAATCATATCCTGGCTGCCGGCTCGATCCGCGCCGCGCTCGATGCCGCCCGCGCCCTGAGCCCGAACGTGGAGATCGAGATCGAGGTGGAATCGCTCGATGAGCTGCAACAGGCGCTGGACGCCGGGGCGCGGCTGGTGCTGCTCGACAATTTCACCCTGGCCGATCTGCGCCGCGCGGTGGAACTGAGTGACGGGCGGGCACAACTGGAGGCATCCGGCGGCGTCGATCTGGAGACGCTGCGCGCCATCGCCGAAACCGGCGTGGATCGGATCTCGGTCGGCGCGCTCACCAAGGATGTGCGGGCAGTAGATTTGTCGATGCGCTTCGTGACGCTTTAAACCGCGCCCGGTGCGGTATGCGATGTCTGGGGATTGGGTCGGCCTTGGCAGCATCGGCGAAGGTTGGAGTTGGCGCGGTTTAAGACTTTAAAAAATATAAAATTTTAAACCGCGCCTCACCAAAGTCGTTCATGCGCCAAAGGTCGAACTCGCTCAACACTCAGCATCTCGCACCGGACGCGGTTTAATCACAACTCGAACCCGGCCCACACCGGGCAGTGATCCGAGGGCTTGTCCAGGCTGCGAATGTCATAGTCGATACCGGCGTCAAGCAGTCGCTCGCGCAGCGGCGCGGTTACCAGCAGATGATCGATCCGCAGACCGTGCCGGGGCTCGCGCTCGAAACCGCGCGAGCGATAGTCGAACCAACTGAACTGATCCTGGGCATCCGGATTGAGCGCCCGCCAGGCATCCGTCAGCCCCCAGTCGAGCAGCGCCTGAAACCACTCCCGCTCCTCCGGCAGAAAGCTGCATTTACCCGTCCGCAGCCAGCGTCTGGCGTTGTCGGCGCCGATGCCGATGTCCAGATCCAGCGGCGCGACATTCAGATCGCCAAGCACGATCAGATTCTGGTTCGGCCTGCACGCCTCACGCAGATAGGTCAGCAGATCCGCGTAGAATCTGCGCTTGCCAGGGAATTTGACCGGGTGATCGCGGCTCTCGCCCTGTGGAAAATAACCGTTGATGACCCTGATCTCATCACCGCCGGGCAGCGGATAGCGACCGGCAATGATCCGGCGCTGGGCGTCTGCGTCATCGCAGCGGAATCCTTTGACGATCTCCAGCGGCTCGATTTTGCTGAACAGCGCCACGCCATAGTGGCCCTTCTGACCGTGGAAATGGGGCGCGTAGCCGAGTCCCCGCGCCCACTCCAGCGGAAACTGGTCATCGGCGACCTTGATCTCCTGAAGGCCGATGATGTCTGGATCCTGCGCGTTCTTCAGCGCCTCGATCTGATGGGGCCGGGCGCGAATGCCGTTGATATTGAAGGATACGATCTTGAACACGTCAGGCGGTCTCCAAAGATGCGAACGCGCCGGCAGGCTAACATGCTGGCCGCTGGCGTCCAAATCCGCGCGGATCGGGCCGTGCCCCGGATAGGCATCTTTATCACAATTCTTTAATATGCTGTTGATCACCCGGATTCGGTCATCGTTTTATCACCGGACGAGCAACCCGCCGCGCTTACCCCACCGGACGCCCGCCTATCATGAAGATGTTTCCTTCGCTCGACCTCAGTGCACGGGTCCGCGCATCGCTCGCGGCTTCTGCGAAGGCGCTGCGCTCACTCGACTGGTCCTGGTCGACCCCCTACAAAAACTGGCTTCCCCATGTCAGCCCGGTGGACATCAAGGCCGATCTCGTCGCTGCGCTCACCGGCGCCGTCGTCGTTCTGCCGCAGGGTGTGGCCTTCGCCACCATTGCCGGAATGCCACCCGAGTACGGACTCTATGCCGGCATGGTGCCAGCGATCATTGCCGCCTGGTTCGGCTCGTCGCGCCATCTGGTCTCGGGTCCGACCACAGCCGCCTCGGTGGTGCTCTTTTCGTCGCTCTCATTGCTGGCCGTTCCCGGTTCGCCTGATTATGTCACCCTGGCCCTGACCCTGACCTTCATGGTCGGGGTGCTGGAACTGGCGCTGGGTTTCGCGCGTCTGGGCGCGCTGGTCAATTTCATCTCGCATTCGGTGGTGGTGGGCTTCACCGCCGGGGCGGCGGTGCTCATCGCCGCCAAGCAGCTCAAGCACTTCTTCGGCATCGAGATGGACAGCGGCGGACCGCTGCATGAGATCCTGTTCCAGTTCACCCTGCATGCGCTGGAGATCACCCCCGGCGCGACCCTGGTCGCGGCCACGACGCTGGCGATCGGCATCGCCTGCAAACGCTGGCTGCCCCAAATCCCATACATGATCGTCGCCATGATCGGCGGCAGTCTGCTGGCGCTGGGACTGAACGACTGGCTCGGAGCGGATCGAACCGGCATCGCGACCGTCGGGGCGCTGCCCGCAACCCTGCCGCCGCTCTCGGCCCCCTCTCTAAGCTTCGAGCATCTCCGTGAACTGGCTCCCGCCGCATTGGCCATGACCCTCTTTGCCCTGACCGAGGCCGTCTCCATCGGGCGCTCGCTGGCCGCGCGCGGCGGTTATCGCATCGACGGCAATCAGGAATTCATCGGGCAGGGGCTGTCCAACATCGCCGGTTCATTCTTCTCGGCCTATGTCGCCACCGGCTCATTCAATCGCAGCGGGGTCAACTATGAGGCCGGCGCCCGCACCCCGCTGGCGTCCATCTTTGCCGCCTTCATGCTGATGGGCATTGTGCTGTTCGTCGCCCCCTATGCCAGTTATCTGCCCAAGGCGGCGATGGCCGGGGTGCTCTTTCTGGTCGCCTGGGGACTGATCGATTTCAAGGAGATCAGGCATATCCTGCATGCCTCGAAGCGCGAGACCGGTGTGCTGGGCGTGACCTTTTTCTCCGCCATCTTCCTCGAACTGGAATTCGCCATCTTCGCCGGTGTGCTGCTGTCGCTGGTGCTCTATCTCGACCGCACCTCCAAGCCGCGTCTGGTGACGCTCGCGCCGAATCCGCTCCTGCCCAACCACGCCTTCTCCAATACCAGCGACCATACCGTCGCCCAATGCCCGCAGTTGCGTTTTCTGCGCATCGATGGCTCGCTCTTTTTCGGTTCGGTCGCCCATATCGAGCAGTATTTCGACCAGTTGCGCATCGATCATCCGCAACAGAAACATCTGGCCATCTTCGCCGATGGCATCAATTTCGTCGATCTCCAGGGCGGCCAGACCCTGGCGCGCGAGACGCAACGACGTCTGGCCGATGGCGGCGGACTGTATCTGATCAATATCAAACAGGGTCTGTGGGAGGCACTGGAGCGTTGCGGCTGTCTGGACGAGACGGAGGCGCGCAATGTCTTCCAGACGAAGACGGCGGCGGTGCGAGCCATCTATCAAAAGTTGGACAAAGGCGTCTGCACCGGCTGCGACAAGCGGATTTTTCGGGAGTGCAACAGTTAAACCATGAAGGCCATGATCCTCGCCGCCGGACGCGGCAACCGCATGCGTCCGCTCACCGATCACACACCCAAGCCGCTGCTCGTGGCCGGTGGCAAGCCGCTGATCGTCCATCACATCGACCGCCTGGCGGCGGCTGGAATCCGCGAGCTGGTCATCAACCATGCCCATCTCGGCGCACAGATCGAGACGGCGCTGGGCGATGGCGCGGCATTCGGCGTGCGTATCCGCTATTCGGCAGAGAACGAGGCGCTTGAAACCGGCGGCGGGATCTTCCGGGCGCTGCCGCTGCTCGGCCCCGATCCCTTTCTGGTCATCAATGGCGATGTCTGGGCCGATTGTGATGTGCGCGGACTGCAATTGGCCGATGGGGATCTGGCGCATCTGGTGCTGGTGGATAACCCGGCCCATCATCCGACCGGCGATTTCGCCCTTGAGGGTGGCCGTATCCATGCCGACGGGACACCGCGCTACACCTTCAGCGGCATCGGCATCTATCGCCCCGCATTATTCGACGGCTGCACACCCGGCGCCTTTCCGCTCGCCCCGCTGCTGAGGCACGCCATGAGCGCGGGACGGGTGAGCGGACGGCTGCATACCGGGCGCTGGTTCGACATCGGCACGCCGGAACGGCTGGCGGAGCTGGATCGGCTGCTGAGCAGAATTGACCTGAAATAGACAGGATTAAACCGCGCCTGGTGCGGCATGTGATCGTTGAGGATTGAGTCGGCCTTGGCAGAATCGACGGACGTTCGAGCGAGCGCGGTTTAATATATTAAAAAATATGAAATTTTAAACCGCCCCCCACTGATGTCGATGACATCTCCAAAGATAAACACAAACTGAAAATGACGCATATCGCGCTGGACGCGGTTTAAACCGCAATCCCCTTCTGCTGCAACTCGCGGATCTGGTCGCGCACCGCAGCGGCCTGCTCGAATTCCAGATCCCTGGCGTGCTGATACATGGCCTTTTCCAGCGCCTTGATGCGTTTGGCCATCTGCTGCGGGGTAAGACTGGCGTACTCGCCAATCTGCTCGGCCACCTTGGCGAACTCGCGCGCCTTCATGGGCGCGCCGGGTGTGGCGCCGTCCAGAATGTCAGCAACGGCCTTGCGGATGGTCTGAGGCGTGACGCCATGGGCTAGATTGGAGGCGATCTGTTTGGCGCGCCGCCGCTCGGTCTCGTCAATGGCGCGCTGCATCGAGCCGGTGATCCGGTCGGCATAGAGGATCGCCTTGCCGTTGGCATGACGCGCGGCACGTCCGATGGTCTGGATCAGCGAATCCGCCGAGCGCAGAAAACCCTCCTTGTCGGCATCCAGCACAGCCACCAGCGAGACCTCGGGCATATCCAGACCCTCGCGCAGCAGATTGATCCCGACCAGCACATCGAATTCGCCCAGACGCAGATCGCGGATGATTTCGACCCGTTCCACGGTATCGATATCCGAGTGCAGATATCTGACCTTGACCCCGTGTCCGTTGAGATAGTCGGTCAGATCCTCGGCCATGCGCTTGGTGAGCGTCGTCACCAGCACCCGCTCATCGACCGCCACGCGCGGGCCGATCTCGGACAGCAGGTCATCGACCTGATGCAGGGCCGGACGGACCTCCAGCGCCGGATCCACCAGCCCGGTCGGTCGCACCACCTGTTCAACCACTGCACCCGAATGGTCGATCTCGTATTGGCGCGGGGTGGCCGAGACATAGATGGTCTGGGGCTGGCGGGCCTGGAATTCCTCGAATTTGAGCGGGCGGTTGTCGAGCGCCGACGGCAGCCGGAAGCCGTATTCGACCAGATTCTCCTTGCGCGAGCGGTCGCCCCGGTACATGCCGCCGAGCTGGGGCACCGTGACATGGCTCTCGTCGATCACGACGATGGCGTCGCCGGGCAGATAGTCATAAAGCGTTGGCGGCGGCTCGCCGGCATCGCGCCCCGAGAGATAGCGGCTGTAGTTCTCGATACCGGAGCAGTAGCCCACTTCCAGCATCATTTCCAGATCGAAGAGTGTGCGCTGTTCCAGCCGCTGCGCCTCGACCAGTTTGTCGTGCTCGCGCAGCCAGGCCAGCCGCGCCTTGAGTTCGGGCTTGATCTCCTCGACGGCCTTGAGGATGGTTTCGCGCGGGGTCGCATAGTGCGTCTTGGGGAAGACCGTATAGCGCGGCACCTTGCGCCGGATCTCGCCGGTCAGCGGATCGAAGACCGACAGTGACTCAATCTCGTCGTCGAACAGCTCGATCCGAATCGCCTCCTCGTCCGATTCAGCCGGATGGATATCGATCACGTCGCCACGCACCCGGTAGGTGCCGCGTGACAGCTCGACCTCGTTGCGCTTGTACTGCAAGTCCGCCAGCCGACGCAGGATGGCGCGCTGATCGATGCGGTCGCCGCGCTTGAGGATGAGCACCATCTTGAGATAGGCGTCCGGATCGCCCAGACCATAGATCGACGACACGGTCGCGACCAGGATGACATCCCGCCGCTCCAGCAGCGCCTTGGTCGCCGAGAGACGCATCTGCTCGATGTGCTCGTTGATGGCGGCGTCTTTTTCGATATAGGTGTCGGTCGAAGGGACGTAGGCCTCGGGCTGGTAATAGTCGTAATAGGAGACGAAATACTCCACCGCGTTATGCGGAAAGAAGTCGCGCATCTCGCTGTAGAGCTGGGCCGCCAGGGTCTTGTTGGGCGCAAGGATGAGGGTTGGGCGCTGTACCTGTTCGATGACACTGGCGATGGTGAAGGTCTTGCCCGAGCCGGTGACGCCGAGCAGGGTCATGCCCGCCTCACCGTCATTGAGTCCCGCAACCAGTCGGCGGATGGCCTCCGGCTGATCGCCAGCAGGGACGAAAGGGGCGACGAGCTGGAAGGCTTTGCTGGACATGCGTGACTCACGGCAACGAAACGATGGCGAACAGCGCCATTCGTCTCAGGGTTGGGCTGGAAGCGGCTCGATCCAACCGCGAATCTGATACCAGAGACGCCCGAGATGTTCATGGATGGCCTGATAACTGACGAGCAGGGCAGGAATCGACGGCAGCCAGTCGCGCCACGTCAGGTCCGTCTCCCAGCCCGGATAATGCACAAAAGCGGTCGGCGCGGGCGTGACGGTCAGCCCCATGCCGGCAAAGACATCGACCGCACGCGGCAGATGCCAGGCATCGCTGACCAGGAGGATATGCGACACGCCGTCGCGCGCCAGCAGGGACGCGGTACCGGTTGCGTTTTCCCAGGTGGTGCGACTCTCCGTCTCCACGCCAGCGACCGGCAGGCCATAGTCGTCGCGCAGCACATCGGCCATCAACCGGGCAATCGGCTCGCGCTCGCCGGACAGACGACCGCCGGTGACATAGAGCGGCAGTCCGGTTGAGCGAGCGAGTTTCGCGCCATAGCGCACCCGGCGCAGCGTCGCGTCATCGAGCGTATCGCCGCCGTATTCCGGAGCGCCGCGTTTGCGACCGGCGCTCAGAATGACAATCGCCTGCGCTGTGGACGGAATGGGCATGGCCGGCGTGCCAAGAGCAGGTGCGCTTTCCAAGGGCTCCATCAGCGTGATCCCGACCGGCAGGCTACTCATTGTGGTCAAAACCGTGATGACCGTGACCATCAGCATGCGCCCGAGCACACCGCGCACCAGAAAAAAGGCGGCGATCAGCAGCAGGATGAGAATGCCCGGCGGCATCAGCAGACCTTTGATGAGGCTGTACAGCATCATGCGACGAGATCGCCCGCCTGACGGTCGGCGTGATAGGACGAGCGCACCATGGCCCCGCTGGCGACATTGGCAAAGCCCATCGTCTCGCCCTGGATGCGCAGATCGTCGAACTCGTCCGGGGTCCAGTAGCGCACCACCGGCAGATGATCGCGGCTCGGCTGGAGATATTGCCCCAGGGTCAGCATGTCGCAGCCGTGATCACGCAGATCGCGCATGACCGCCAGCACCTCGTCATACGTCTCGCCGAGTCCCAGCATGATCCCGGATTTGGTCGGGATCTTGGGGTGACGGGCCTTGAAGGATTGGAGCAGACGCAGCGATCCGGCATAGTCCGCACCGGGCCGGACCTGACGATAGAGTCGCGGCACACTTTCCAGATTGTGATTGAAGACATCAGGCACGGCGGCGTCAGTCAGTTGATCGAGCGCGACCGACTCGCGACCGCGAAAATCCGGCACCAGGATCTCCAGCTTCGTCGTTGGATTGAGCGCGCGGACGGCACGAAGACAGGCGGCGAAATGATCCGCACCACCGTCGCGCAGATCATCGCGATCGACCGAGGTGATGACCACATAACGCAGCCCCATGATGGCGATGGACTCGGCCAGATGCACGGGCTCGTCCAGATCGGGCGGCTGCGGATGACCGTGGGCGACATCGCAGAAGGGACAGCGGCGGGTGCAGACATCGCCCAGAATCATGAAGGTGGCGGTGCCGTGATTGAAGCACTCGCCCAGATTGGGGCACATGGCCTCTTCGCAGACGGTGGTCAGCTTGCTTTGTCGCAGCAGTGATTTGATGCGCGCAACGCCGGGGCCAACCGGGGCTTTGGCGCGGATCCAGCTCGGTTTACGCAAAGGCTCGCCGCCGGTCTCGACCTTGATCGGAATGCGGGAGAGCTTGTCCTGACCGCGCTGATGGGTGTCAGGCGTCGCGCGCGACGGCGCATCAAGGGCATGAGGATCGGGCATGAAACCGCTCGCGGGGCTAATGGGATCGGGCATCAGACATGGGGACGCGACGGTGCAATCCCTACCCGGTCAATCGACCAGCAACCGCCCGATCAGCAGGTGAAACCAGGGCGTAAACCAGTCCGGACGCACCCTGAGCGCACGGCGAATGGCCGGGACCGCCATCCAGCGCCAGGCGCCGATTTCAGAGGGATCGGGATGCGGATCACCCGCATACCGGCCATGAAAGATATGCAGAAACTCATGCTCGATCAGACCCGACCCCTGATCCTCGGCGCGATAGACCAGTTGGGTGCGCTCGGTGAGCGTCACGCGGATGCCGAATTCTTCCTGCAACCGACGCTCCGCTGCGGCCTCGGTCGATTCATCTGGTCTGGGATGACCGCAGCAGGTGTTGGACCAGCGGGTGGCGAAGTGGTATTTGCCATCGGCGCGACGCTGTAACAGGAGCTCGCCCTCGGCGTTGAACACCAGAATCGAGAAGGCGCGATGGAGCTGCCCATCCTGGTGAACGTCGAGCTTACCCGCCGCGCCCAGCTCACGATCCTCCTGGTCAACGAGGATCACCTGCTCCACGGCATCGCGCTGCCCGGCACGCTCCCACTCCTCAGCGGTCAGGGGAGGTACGATGTGGGCGCTCAAGCGTCATCTCCAGCAGGTTGAGCAGTCGATTCTGCGGATGCAGGTTTGACCGCCCCGCCGAAGGTCTCGATGGCAGCGCACAGTTCGACATGACGCGCCGCCTGTTCATCGAGCGACAGGCCATCAATGATGGCATCCCATGCCTGACGGATGCTTGCCGCCCCGCCGCGCGGTCCCATTGGATGACCGAAGACGCCGCGTCCGGGCACAAAGCCGAAATCGACCGTACCGAGCCGGTCGTAAAGGGGTTTCAAGGTGCCGGCCCAGTCGCTGCCACCCGGAACCGGCAGACAGCGCTTGATCGGTCCCATGGGGGCAAGACAGGCCTCGACATTCGCGCGAACCTCGTCGTCCGAGGTATGCATGCGCTCGCCGAAGCCCGGCATGATGACCACATCGAAGCCGGCCAGTCGCTGCAATTTGGTGAAGACCCTGGAGTGGATTCCGAAATGGGTCAGACGGCTGAACGGAGCGATAAAGGGAAAATGCGCCATCAGCGGCACGCGTGCATGCCGACGCAGCATCCGCACCGCGCTCAAGCCAACCGGCATGGCGTTGATCAGCAGGGCATTCGCACCGTTCGCCACCGCGAGATCATGCAGATCGGTCAGACGCTCGACCTCGTCGGTGATATTTGCGAGATAGATCTTGCGACAGCCCGTCTCCTGCTCCGCCCGTCGCCGCGCCGTGCCCAGGAGCACCGAACGCTGCGCCAGCGGGCACCAGTCGGTGTCAGCCAGCATCTCGTCATCCTTGGCAATATCGAGCCCGCCCAGCCAGCTTTCATAACCCAATTCGGCAAAGGCTTCGGGCGGAAGTCCGATATTGGGCTTGATGACGCCAAAAAAAATCGGACGATCATAAACTTGAAGCAAATCGCGCAGCCCGTCGACACCGAACTGCGGACCCTGGAACTGAGCCAGATAGGTGTCCGGAAAACGAATATCGAGCAGCTTGACGATCGGCGCGCCGGGCGAAAAAAAGGTGCCTTCGCCACACACGGCGCTCAGTAGATTCGGCAGACGGGGACCAAAATTACCGTGCGGATGGGCGATGGTGACGCGACAGGCGTGCACCCCACCATCGGATGCCGGCTGACCGACGCCATAGCTGAATTCGGGGCGATTCGACTCCAGCACGGCCAGATTGATGACGCGGGCGCCAAAGCGCGGCCTGAGATCTTCGCTGGAGCCGACGCGCCGCCACTGCGCAGTCGATTGCTCGGCACAGAAATGCGCGGCGGCGAGTTCGGGATCGCCGCGACATTCCAGATAATAATCAAGCGTGATGTAGGCTTCCCGATCCAACGTATCCACGTCGGCGAAAAAGCCGGACCAATCCGATTCAGTCATGTCTCAACGCTCACCGATGATCTGCACTCTGAGCGTTCGCTCGGCGCGAGGGCCATCCAGTTCGATGAAAAAAATCGATTGCCAGCCACCCAGCAGGAGTTCGCCGTTGACGACCGGAATGGTTTCCGAGGCATTCATGAAGAGACCGAGCAGATGGGAATGCGCATTGAGCCGCCCATCGACAGGATTGATGTTATGTCGATACGGGGCGTCGGACGGAACGAGCCGGATCAGGAAATCGAGCATATCCTGTTGCAGCATCGGCTCGCTTTCATTCAGGGCAATAAAAGCAGTGGTATGTGCTGAACAGACCGTCACCTGACCGTTCTGAATGCGGTGCTGGTCAAACACCTTCCTGACCCGATCCGTGATATCGAGGATCTCAATCGGTGCGGTCGTTTGTAATGGAAGGTGTTCGCAAAGAAAAAGCATGGGGAATAGCGGTGTCTTGACGTGAGGAAAGACATTCCCCGTCGATGTTGGGATGAGCCTACAGCCAGGGACGCCAGAGCCAGACGAGAATATGGGCTACGACGACCAGCCCGAAAAATGCGCCCATGCTTTGTACGAAAAGACCATGAAACTCTTGCGCTTCACCTTCGTTGAGCCCCGCCACACTGTTCTGATCGGACATTGCATTCAACCTCATGTGGATGATTCGGTTTACCGACGCCGGATTCTGACATCCGGCGTCGTGCACGGCATCCCTGCCGCCCTGCGATCCTGAGACTTAGAGTTGCTGCGCAGCAGGCGCGGCTTCCGCAGCAGGCGCTGCCTCAACCGGAGCCGGTTCCACCGGAGCCGCCGCTTCAGGCGCTGCCGCCTTGGTCGGAGCCGCGAGAGCAGGATAGTCCTTCAACATCTGCGCACCATAGAGTGGCTTGAAGGCACCCTGATGACAGGTCATGCAGCTGATCTTGAAGGGATCGCCATACGGACCTTTCCGCGATGCCGGGAGCACGTCGTTCAATGGCCAGATATAGTTCTGGTTCATGTCACGCACATGACGGATGGCGTACCAGGCCGTGGTGCGCTTCGGCGTGCTCTGGCTCCAGTCAGCAAACTGACGGCTGTTATGGCAGTAGGTGCAGTTCACGCCCAGGGAGGTCGAGATCTGCATCATCAGCGCATACACCCACTCGGTCTGCTTGATCGATGCCGTGTTACCACTCGGCAGAGCGGTTCGCGTCGTCACCCGCAGATCATTCGCCTGATCAAGGTACGGGGTGAACGGATCATAGGGCAGAGCCGAATAAGCCGCCGTCGAGGCACGGGTGTTCTGACCCGTGGGGGTGACACTGCCAGGCTGCTTCGGACCCGGATCCGTGACCCAGACATATTTGGGCACCGGGTTGCCGCGATGGCAGGTATAGCAGGTCACGCCCACACCCTGAACCGCCACATGCTGCTTCCAGTCGGCATTGGTGTTCTGGACCATCTCGAACATCCGACGCGACACCTTCTTGGTATAGATGTCGTCGGAGGCCCAGTTGCCCGGAACGTGGCAGTAGTTACAGCCTTCTTTCGGCGCTACCCAGGTCGTGACTGCGACCATCAGGCGGGTGAACTCAGCCACGGTGAGATCGCTCAGAACCTGAACATTCTGGTAGACCCCAGACACCTTGGGACCACCCGGCGCAGCAGCCGGAATGGGAGCCGGTGCAACATTTTTGTTGATGCGGGCCTCAAGCGACCGTGGATTGTAGTTCTGTTCCATTGCCAGACCACGGTAGCCCAACTGCACGACCTCTGGCGGGGGAGCCTCGCAACCCATAAGGAGCGCGGAAGCAACAACCGCAATCAGCGGAGCCGATGCTTGCTTTCCGATATTCATTGCGACACCCCCAACGTCGGGTCTTGGACGATCACGTCGATCGGGTAGGAGGGCACAATACCGTGCTTGATACCCCAGAGATACCAGTTATCGACAACCGTTCCGCTCAACAGGATACCGATGCCAGCGGTAATGACGGTCAGAACCGCAAACCACCAGCCCCAGCGGTGAATCGACTCCATCGAGGCGTTGAAGCCCATGGTCCAGCGCCAGAAGAGTGCTGCACGTTCAGCCGCCGTGCCACGATCAACGATCTGATCGATCTCACGATCACCGCCAAACCGGCTCACCGACAGAATGGTCGCGCCATGCATGGCAAACAGCAGGGCCGATCCATAGAGGAAGGCGATGGACAGCATGTGGAACGGGTTGTAATAGAGGTTCCCATAGCGAATCGAGAAGGCCGCCGTCCAGTCCAGATGAGCGAAGATGCCGAAAGGCGGGGCTTCCGCCCAACTCCCCATCATCACCGGGCGAATGAAGCCCAGCACCAGATAGAAGAAGATCGCCGCCGCAAAGGCCCAGGACATATGCTGCCCCATTCCCAGATCCGCCGCCCGCTTGTAGGTGCGAACCCACCACAGGAGAATCGAGAACGTCAGGAAGGCACCGGCGATCAACCACCATCCACCTTCAGACAACGGCGGAATGCTCAACCCATACTCAGGCGCTGGCGGCTCAAGCGCCAACCAGAAAAAGTGCCGGAGGAACTCGATCGGGCTCCAATTCACCGACGCCAGCATGCTGAAACCCATGATGGCGATCGCAATACTACCGAAGATCAGCGACATAGTGCCGGTGAAGCCAAGATAGATAGGTCCGATCTGCGCGTCACCGATCTTCCCGAGCCAGTAGGAAAAAATGGGCTGCTTGCCAATCCGCGGGAGAGTGCCTCTGGGCAGCGGCACCCCGGGATAAGCCGGAGAGCGCACCTGCACGCTGGTAAAAATATTTTGATATTCAGGCATTTTAGTCTCCTAGAGCCTACCAGATCGGAAGCTGTGGCCACCAGTTCCACCATTCTGGAAAACCGCGCGTCCAGAAGGGTCCACTGAGGATCATGCACACCGCGCTCCAGAACACGGCACTGAGCGCCAGGAACAGACCCAGGCGGTGAATGGCGAGCGCGCCAATGGAGTAGCCGACGACATCCCGGAAGTAGGTATTTTCATGCTCACCGGTCTTGACGGGCTCGCCCTTTTGAGGATTGACGACCGACAGAATCAGCGAACCATGCATCGACAACGCCAGAGCGTTGATGAAGAAGAAGGAGATACCCAGCATGTGCCCCGGGTTGTAATGGAAATGCAGGAACTGGTAGCCTGTATTCGAAACCCAGTCCAGGTGGCTCAGAATCCCGTAAGGGAAACCGTGACCCCATGCACCCATCAGCAACGGGCGTAAAAAGACGAGAACGAGATAGGCGCCGATCGCGAAACTGAAGGCGAAAGGAACGTGGAAACCGATACCGAGCTTCCGACAGATTTCGACTTCCCGCAGCGCCCAGGAGATGAATGCGCCCGCAGCACAGATCGTGATGAACTGCCACAGACCGCCTTCTGTGAGCGGCGCCACGCCCAAGCCATAGCTCAGGTCAGGCGGCGCAATACTGATCTGCCACAAATTCCAGGTTGGCCCGAGAGCAGCGCCCCAAACGATGAGGAGCACCCCCAACAACGTGAAGAAGAACGCCGACACCCCGAAGAAGCCGACATACAACGGCCCCACCCAGAAGTCGAACAGATCCCCCCCTATCAGCGTCCCGCCACGGACGCGGTACTTTCTCTCAAAACTGAGCATGGCCATCGTAAAATCCTCTGCTGGGGAGGTACCTACGACGGCTACCTCCTCTTAGCACTGCGGTGGTAGGCGAGACCGACCATCAGAAGCCACGCCTCACCTGCCACCCCCGTCAAGGACGCATTTACCGTTGCGGCACAACAGGCGTCACAACCTGGGCGCTTTTCGCCTGATAGCTGACAGGAATACCATCGTCCAGCCAGTTCAGATCGGTGCTGAGCAGAATGAAATGGATCAGCAGGCCCAAAACGGTCAGAAACGCAAAAATGGCAGTCAGCGCACGACGCGGATCGACGATGAGCCAGAGCTTCCAAAGATTGTTCGACATACTCGCTTCTCCTAACAAAATTGATGCATTCACAATTTGACCGACGCGCAGGGCGTCAGTGCTTTAGACCAGTCCGGCGATTACAGCCAGGGACGGTACAGCCACGCAAGAATGTGCGCGATCACGACGATACCGAAGAAGCCGGTCATGGTCTGCGTGAAGATGGCGTGGAATTCTTTCGCCTCGTCATCGGTCAACCCGGTCAAGCTCTTTTGTTCAGCCATTGATAATTCCTCCGAAATGGTGGAGATAAGCCTCGGTTACGCCGCACTCAGCAGGTGCGACAGGGAACGCCATGGACGAACCTGCCACGGCAGAGAAGCCACCCGATGCTCGGGCATGCCCTCATTCACTTCGCGACCCCCAGCCAGGAGCCACAAAATTCGACCAATCTTCTGTCTCCTGAAGAAGCGGCAAAAATGCAAGGACTGATGCCAATTCTTTTTAAGGTGACTTAAGATGCGTGTCAGTCTAGCTTGACTGACGTAGATGTCAACCAAAATTTACAGCCGTTCGGGCACGAGATGACAAGGGGAAGACGATCTGGAAGGCAAGCGGAATGCAAGAAAAACAGGATACTTGGCGAATCTCGCCGACGGCTGGACAAGCGCCGCCAGCGAGTGATCAGCACCTTGCAAGCAAGGGTAGTTCCCTTACCCGATCCCTGCCTGTGCCCGCATTTCGGTCACGCGCGCAAGCGTCACCCGCTCCTCGCCCGCCGTGCGCGCAGCACGCTCGGCGGCATCGCGCAGCCGTTTGGCGGCGGAGATGCGCACCAGCACCGGCTGAGATTCAACGATCTGATCGAAGAGCGCCCGTGCATCCTCGTCCCATGGCAGTTCACGGTGCATCCTGGCTGGCGTGGGATCGACCTTGTCGAGCTCGGTACCTAAAGGAATGATGTTGAACAGTGCATCAAAGAGCGCGTTACAGACTTCCTGCACCAGATAGGTCGCGCCGGCATAACCCATGAAGGGCGTGCCGGTGTGACGGCGGATCACGGTGCCGGGGAAAGACGCCGGGATGTAGGTCGCGCGTGCGCCCTTCTCGGCCAGATACATGCGCTCGTTATAGCTGCCGAAGAGGATCAGCGGGGTTTTGTCGTGAACGGCGGCACGGATGGCGTCATTATCGATCTTGACGCCAGGACGCCGGGCGAAGGCGAAGTTGCAGGGCAGCCCCATCTCGTCTTCCAGAAAATGACGCAGACCGCGCGAGTAGGTCTCGCTCGCGGAGACGCCGAAGCTCGCAGTGCCAAAGAAATCCTGCGTCACCGAGCGCCACAGATCCCAGATCGGCTTGATGGTGGTGTGCTTCTCGCGCTCGATGAAAGGCTCGGGATCGAGCCCCAGGATCTCGCCCAGCGCGCGCAGAAATTTAGTGGTGCTGTGGAGCCCGATCGGCGCCTGAAGATAAGGTTTCTCCAGCGCCTCGCACAGGGTGCGCCCGAACTCGCGATAGAGACAGATGCTGGCGTCGGCGTCCGCCAGCCTAGGCACATCATCCAGATGACTCCCGAGCGGAAAGGTCAGATTGACCTCGGCGCCGATGCCCTCGACCAAACGCCGGATCTCGGCCAGATCGGAGGGCGAATTGAAGACACCATAGATAGGGCCGATGAGATTGACACGCGGCTTTTCGCCCGCCGCGCGTGGCTTGCGTTTGGACGCACTCCCTTTCTTCGGGCCATATTGCGTCCAAAGCCAATAGATCGCCCGATTGGCGCTCTGCCACTGATCCTCATCAATAGTGCGCGGCAGGAAGCGGACGATGCCGGTGCCCTCAGGCGTGACGCCGCCGCCGATCATCTCGGCGATCGAGCCGGTGACGACGACGGACGGCTGTTTGGGATCGAGCGCCTCAAAGGCGCGGCGCATCGCCTGCTCGGTGCCCTTCTGCCCCAGCTCCTCCTCGCCCAGCCCGGTCACCACCACCGGCAGCTCGTGCGGCGGCAGACCGTCGGTATAGTGCAGCACCGCCGTGACCGGCAGATTCTCACAGCCCACCGGCCCATCAATGATCACCTGCAAGCCCTTGATGGCGGTGAAGACATAGACGGAGCCCCAATAACCGCCCGCGCGGTCGAGGTCATTGATCAGCATTCAGGAATATCCTCATCGATTCAAAGCGCCTCTCACTATCCCGACCCGAACGCAGTCGCGGAAGTCGGACTGAGCCGCCTCATGGAAGACCACGCCAAACGCGCTTTGAAGAATTGAATAAGGTGGGGACTTAATAACTTGGCGGAGAGGGAGGGATTCGAACCCCCGGACCCTTGCGAGTCAACGGTTTTCAAGACCGCCGCTTTCGACCGCTCAGCCACCTCTCCATTTTTCGATGCGAGGAACAGGATCCGGATAACCGGTTCTTGGTTCCTGCTCAATGCGACCGCATCTGCGGGTGCAGAGCATACCATCATGACGCGAATTTGCCCAAGGCCGATCAAACTTGCGCGAACCGAATCGTCAGGTATTCTTCGGAACTCAACACCCTGCATCGAGTCTGAGACTCGGCAACCACTTGCAACCGCCACTAACTGTTAAGGAGTGAGCTTCACTATGGCCAATCCAGGCATTTCAGCCATTCGCACCACTCAGACCGCCGTTGCGGCCAACAAGGTGCTGAAAAACACCTATCTGCTGCTGGCGGCAACGCTCGGCTTCAGCGCCCTGACCGCAATGCTGTCGCTGGCGCTCGCGATGCCGTCCTGGACCTATCTGGCGTCGGTCATCGTCGCCATGGTGCTCGGCATCTTCGTGCTGCCCAGAACCGCCAACTCGGCCTCCGGCATCGGCATGATCTTCCTGATCACCGGCCTGCTCGGCTTCGGACTGGGCGCCATCCTGAGCATGTATCTGGCCCTGCCGCATGGCCCGCAGACCGTCGGCCTCGCCTTCGGTGGCACGGCGGCCATCTTCCTGGGTCTCTCGGGCTATGCCCTGACCAGCAAACGTGACTTCAGCTTCATGGGCGGCTTCATCTTTGCCGGCATGATGGTCGTCATGATCGCGGTGATCGCCAACATCTTCCTGCAGATGCCGGCACTGTCACTGGCCATTTCCTCGGCCATCATCCTGCTGATGAGCGGCTTCATCCTGTTCGATACCGGTCGGATCGCGCGGGGCGAGGAAACCAACTACATCATGGCCACTTACGGCATCTATCTGAGCATCTTCAACATCTTCATCAGCCTGTTGCAGATCCTCGGCATCATGGGCGGCGACGACTGACCTTTCACTGTCGCCTAACGCAAACCCCGGCTTCGCGCCGGGGTTTTTGTTTCTGTCACAACCACCCTGACTGGTGAATGCCATGGATCTGTTTCTGAAGATCGCCGCCGCCGCATTGCTGGTGCTGATGCTGTTCTATCTCTGGCCCGTCTACAAACACTGGCAGGAAAATAGTCCCAAAGCCCAAAAAGGCGACTGGCTCGCAGCCATCCTGCCGCTTGGGGCCGTCGTCCTCTTTGTCATCATGCTGATCATGGCGGTGCGGTGATGAAAGACCTGATCGGGTCGCTACGCTGCACTTGCGTGAGAGATCGTGACAGGTCGCCATGTCACCGTGGCATCATGCCTGCATCCGCTCCACGCACTCGCGCGCGTCTCACCGACACCATGCCCAAGCCCATCAATCACTACGACCATTTGGCAAGCCTTCTGTCGATACGCGAATAGAATGCCTCAACCTCTTTGGGAGAAAGGCGTTCTGCCTTGTAGAGCGACAACATCTCGAACCGGCATGCAGGCGCACATGTGCCAAGAAGTGCTGTTTTCAGTACGCGTTTCACAGGCTGCCACAACAGCAGACGATCCACCCACCACGGCGACCCAAGCGACGTAATGGCAATCGCTCGGCGCAGGTTATGGAGTCTTGGCTTGATTGGGCCAAGATCGGTGGCGTGGTCGTAGGCAATACCAGGCGCCCAGACGCGGTCGAACCACCCCTTCATGATTGCAGGAAAACCAAACCACCAAGTGGGAAACACCAGAACGAGCGCTTCAGCGGAGAGCAAACGCTGGACCTGGGCCTGAACGGCTGAGGAATCGAACGGAGGGTGATAATAACTCTGACGCTCACTGATGGTGAGCGAAGGCGAAAACTCGGGTTGATAGAGATTCTCGACCTGTACCTCGTGGCCGCCTTCGGTCAACGCCTGGATAGCCGATCTCGCCAGGGAATGGCACAGACTTTCGGGGATTGGATGGGCGACTACAACGAGACACTTCATGTTGAAAACGGCCTGCGAGATGCGTTGCGCATGCTGGCTAACGACCAAGCTCACCGGCGGTAATGAAGCGCAGCGGAATTGCCGTCCGGTACAGCGCCTTGTTAGCCCTTTTTAAGGTTACATAATCTATGGGTAAGATTTGCATTCTCAGGGATAGTCTTACCACCTAGCCAGTACCTGTTGTCGTGATCTATCGCCGCATCATCAATAAGAGATATTTTGTTCCCACAAATCGCGCATGTTGGGTTTTCTTCAAACATTTCTTTTTTTAGCTGCCGAGAAAATGCCCTCTTAACATCCTGAGGCTCACTATCTTCCATTACTTCTTCAAGTCTTTTAAGCCATGTATCAAAAACATACTTTAATCTGGTCGATTCGCCTGTTGCTCGCCGAACTCTATCAACCCAGATAGGATCAGTATTTATCAAATCCAAGTATGACTCATATATGCTATCGGATTTCTGGGTAACTTGCCCAAGATCATACAAGGAAAACGAAGTTGCTATAACTTGGAAAATTGCAGCGTTTGGTCTTGTAGCCCACTCGCCTGAGCTAAATTTTCCAGGCTTCGCAATATCGCTTTTCAGCCTGAATGAACTCTCTCCAAATACGGTCAGGCATGCCTTCATGGCTTTTTCAAAAGCTTTACGATACTCGACAATTTTCTCATCGTTGGCATCCTTATAGGTGTCAAGAAACTCATTCAGAAATCTCTTTAATCCAAGGGTGCATTTAAGATGCGTTCGCTCATAGAAAGCCAGGAATCTTAGGATCAACGATCTGTCTTGCATGCGTTTCTCAAAATTTCTCTGGCTGACCGCCTTCTTGAAGCTCTCGTTCCTAGCCAAGTCTTTAATGAGGGAGTTCAACGATCCTCTGTAAAGACAGTTTCTGATTTCCATATCATTAAGCTTAATCCCACCAGTATTTAACCTCTCGAAGACAACAAAATGGATATCCCCGTGGCTATCTGAAAGCTCAAATGATCGCAATATCGAATCTTCCAGTTTGTTTTGGATTTCCGTTGGAAGATCTTGAAAGGATTTCCCCTTGTACTCACTAAGAAGGTCGAGTTTTTGCAACTTGTATTTGTTATCAAAAAAGTTAAAAACAGAAGTTAATCTCTGAAGGCCGTCTATCACCTCATACTTACCTGAATCTGTCTTGGCTAAATAGACAACTGGAACTGGAATATCTAGCAAAAATGATTCGATGAGTTTTGATGCCCTTGATAAATCCCAGACATAGTTTCTTTGCCACTCGGGATCAATAATGATTCGACCCGACTTGTACCACCGATGAAGTTCGGAAAGACTCCTATCTGCTTTGTCAAGCACGACTTTCTTTTGTGGAGATGCTGCTGGATTGAGTTCGCCCTCATCTAACGAATCAACATAACTGCTTACAGCTTCTTCTTCGTAGTTGAAATCAGAGTCAATTTCATCTTCCGGATTCATAAGATCTCCAATTTTAGTGGATAACGACTAAAGCTAAGCGGCGTGCGGCTTCAACGCTCAATCACTACGCCAAACTTCGACGCACGTCCGCTTAAGCGACGTGTTGTACGACAGCGCCACGGACAGAAGGTGAGGGAAAAGACGAGGGGGAAATGCGCAGGAAATCAAGGAGTGCTAAATCCATCAAGAAGCGATGGATCAACAAGAGTTATCCATCGCTTCTTGATGGATTTAGCAGCATATTTTCCCTGTCATTTCAACCGTCGGCTCCCACACGTTGCTCATCTGATGGCGATGTTCGGACAACGACAATTCAACCTCAAAATTGACGCCGAATCCTGCTTGATTACATCTCAAAAGTGAAGCCTAAAAATCCCCGCCCACGGCGAATGCTGTTCCTTTCCCTTTTCTGTCAATGCGTTACGTCAATCTTCTGGTCTGACCTCTGCTTTAGGCGGCATTTCGCTTAATCAAGCAAAAGCCTCGTTTGCGGGATCAGGCGCTCCATCCTGTTTCCATCGCAAACGAGGGCGGATCGAGCGCATCCGCCGCTATCCTGGCTCGCCGCTCTCTCGGTCACACACTCTGCGCCATAAAACATCTCTGCCTGAGCGGAATATACCCCCCGCCGCCGCCAAGAATCCAGCGCAAGCGTGGACGCTTGCCGGGCCGGATCGGGCCTATCGTTACCGCAACCTTTGCCGCCCTGTCCACGGCGTTTGATGACGGGGCGAATAGCCGATGGAAATACCCCGCCCCGCTTGAGAGCAGGTTGCACCTGATTTAGCGCGTCCGGCTTTCGGGGCGCTCGAACACCACCCGCCCGCCCAGCAGGGTCCAGACGACCCGCCCGCGCAGGGTCTGGCCAAGGAACGGCGTGTGATGTCCCTGACTGACCAGCGTCTCGGTGGTCACCACCCAGGTCATCTCGGGATCAAAGATGCAGAGGTCGGCAGGATCGCCGGGGGCGAGCCGTCCCAGGTCGAGACCGAGGATCGCCGCCGGCCCGACGGTCAGCCGTTCAATGGCTCCAGCCAGATCCAGTACACCCTCCTCGACCAGACGCAGCGCCAGCGGCAGCAGGGTGTCCAGCGCCGAGATGCCGGGTGCGGTCTCGGTGAAGGGCACCAGTTTGGCGTCGGCGTCGTGCGGCTGATGATCGGAGCAGATGGCGCTGAGGTCGCCGCTGGCGAGCGCCTGACGCAGCGCGTCGCGGTCAGCGCGGGTGCGCAGCGGCGGGATCAGATGGCAGTTGGCGTCGAAGTCGGCCAGATCGGACTCGGTCAGAAAAAGCTGATGCAGGCTGACATCACCGCTGGCCGGCACCCCGCGACGACGCGCCTCGGCCAGCATGGCAACCCCACGCGCGGTGGAGAGACCACGAAAATGGATGCGCGCGCCGGTCTGTTCGGCCAGCGCCAGATCGCGCGCAACGGCGACGGTCTCGGCGGCCTCGGGGATGCCGGGAAGACCCAGACGCGCGCTGACACGGCCTTCATGGACGCAGCCGCCTTCGCTCAGATCGGGATCCTGCGGATGGAGAAAGACCGTGAGCCCGAAGGTGGCGGCATATTCCAGCGCGCGCCGCTGGACCTGGGCGTTACGGATGGGCCGGTCGGCCTGACTCAGCACCGGACAGCCGGCCTGCCTGAGCGCCGCCATCTCGGCGATCCGGCGTCCCTCCAGACCCTGGGTGACGGCCCCCGCCGGCAGCACGCGGGCATGACCGAGACGCGCGGCGGTCTGTTGCACGAGCTGCGCAACCGCCGGGGTGTCGATCACCGGCAGGGTGTCGGGCGGACAGCAGAGCGTGGTGATGCCGGACGCGGCAGCGGCGCGGGTCTCGCTGGCGATGGTCGCCTTCTGTTCGTGACCCGGCTCGCGCAGGCGGGCGCAGAGGTCGATGAATCCGGGGCAGACGATCAGACCTTGGGCATCGATCACCTGATCGGGCGCGAAGCCTGCCGGCGCGTCGCCAATGGCGAGTACCCGTCCGGCAGCAAGATGGATGTCCGTCTCGCGGTCGATCCCGCTGGCGGGATCGATCAGACGGCCATGACGGATGCTGACGCTGTGCGCCATTCCCAATGCGGTCGAATAATCCTTAGCCATTGAACTCTCCCTGGCCCTGAGTATGCAGATTCTGGGCGCCGAGACACATGGACATGACCGCCATGCGCACCGCGATACCGTTGCTGACCTGTTCGAGGATCACCGAGCGCGGGCCGTCGGCAACCTGCGAATCCATCTCCACCCCCCGGTTGATGGGGCCGGGATGCATGACGATGGCGTCCGGCCGGGCGGTGGCGAGACGCTTTTCGGTCAGGCCGAACAACTGGAAATATTCATGCTCGCTGGGCAGCAGCGCGCTGTTCATGCGCTCGTGCTGAATGCGCAGCATGATGACCACATCCGCATCGCGCACGCCCTCTCGCAGGTCATGGTAAGCACTGACCCCAAACGCCTCTTCGACCTGCGCCGGCATCAGGGTGCGCGGGGCGATCACCCGCACATCGGGGACACCGAGCGCCTTGAGCGCCAGCATCTGCGAGCGCGCCACCCGTGAATGCAGGATGTCGCCGACAATGGCGACCCGCAGCCGGCTGAAATCGCCCTTGTGACGGCGGATGGTGAACATGTCGAGCATCGCCTGAGTCGGGTGCGCATGCCGCCCGTCGCCGGCATTGATGACACTGACATGTGGTGCGGCATGGGCGGCGATGAAATGCGCCGCACCGCTTTGGGCGTGACGCACCACGAACATATCGACCTGCATCGCCTCCAGATTGCGGAGCGTGTCGAGCAGGGTCTCGCCCTTGGCGGTGGCCGAGGTGGAGATATTGAGATTGAGCACATCCGCCGACAGACGCTTGGCAGCCAGCTCGAAGGTGGTGCGGGTGCGGGTGCTGTTCTCGAAGAAGAGATTGGCGACCACCCGGCCCCGGCACAGCGGGACTTTTTTCACCGCCTGCCGGGCCACGCCAAGAAAACCCTCAGCATAGTCAAGGATCTCGGTCAGAAGACCGCGATTCAGACCTTCAATGGTGAGGAAGTGTTTGAGTTTGCCCTGTGCGTCGAGCTGCGAATTCGGGTCACTCATGGGTGGTCCTGTACTGGATCAAGGTTCGACGAGTGGTCGGGGCCGGTATCAGCCCCCTTCAGCGCCGGTTTTCCGGGGATCTGTCCCCGCATCATTCGCAGTGGCTCGGGACCGGTCAGCCTGATCTCCTCATCGCCTTCAAGATGGGCGTGCAGCCCCACCACATCGGGCGCGATGGGCAGTTCGCGACCGCCGCGCTCGGCAAGTGTGGCGAGGATGACCGAGGCGGGCCGGCCATAATCGAAGAGGACGTTGAGTGCGGCGCGGATGGTGCGACCGCTGTGCATCACGTCATCGACCAGAATCAGATGACGGTCATCGACCGACACCGGCAGCCGGGAGGGCTTGACCTCGGGGTGCATGCCGATGCGGCTGAAATCATCGCGATAGAAGGAAATGTCCAGACAACCGAGCGGTTCGCCAAGCCCCAGCCGTGCATGCAGCCGCTCGGCGATCCAGACCCCGCCGGTATGGATGCCGATCATCAGGGGATCGGCGATGCCGCGCCGGGCCAGCAGGGCGACCAGTTCATCGGCCATGCGGACCATGGCGGCATCGATGTCGGGCGTGTCTTTCCAGATCGTCGCCTTCTTCACAGAGACATTAGTCACAGGGATGATCACTCACAGGTGGTTGCTCGCCGAGCCAGGTTTCGAGAATGAGTGCGGCCGCGAGCGCATCGACGGCCTCCAGGGTTGGTGCCTTGTGGCCGGGACGCGCCGCAAGCTGGCGACGGGCCTCAATGGAGGTCAGACGCTCATCAACCAGGTGTACCGGCAGATGGTAACGACCATGAAGCTGACGGGCGAAACGGTGAACCCGTGGCGACCAGTCCACTTCGGTGTCGTCCATATTGAACGGGAGCCCCACGACCAGTGCGCTGGGTTTCCAGTCACGGATCAGGGTCTCGATCCGCGCCCAGTCAGGCTGCTCATTGCGGCTGCGCAGGGTGATCAGCGGGTTTGCCGAGCGCGTGACCATCTGGCCCACCGCCACGCCGATCTTGCGCGGGCCGAAATCAAAGCCGAGCAGGGTGGTCATGCGTGCATCCGGACGGGCTTAACAGGATTTTGCAAATTTTTGTTTTTAATTCTTAAACCGCGCCGGCTCAGACGGTCGTCAATGGGGCCAAGATCGATCCAAACCAGCAACATCGCATACCGCACGGGGCGCGGTTTAAGCGTGGCCGGCCTCGCCACTGAGCAGATTGAGATCCACCCCCAGCAACTGCGCGGCGGCCATCCAGCGTGCGGCGGGATCGAGACGAAAGATGATGTCGTTGCTCGCCGGGCCGTTGAGCCAGGCGTTGGCGCTCATCTCCTGCTCAAGCTGACCGCCGCCCCAGCCGGCATAGCCGAGCGCGATGAGGGTCTGTTCCGGCCCCTCGCCGCTGGCGATCGCCTCCAGGACATCCCGGGAGGTGGTGACGCTGATATCAGGCGTGATGTTGAGCGTGGAGTCGAAGGCCGGGCCAGCGGTATGGAGCACGAAGCCACGGTCAGTCTGCACCGGGCCGCCCTGATAGACCGGAATCTCGCGCACACCGGGACGCACGGTGACGATGTCCAGTTGGGCGAACAGCTCACCGAGCGTGACATCCAGCGGGCGATTGATGACGATGCCCATGGCGCCCTGGTCGGTATGTTCGCAGACATAGGTGACCGTGCGCGCGAAATTGGGATCCTGGAGACCCGGCATCGCGATCAGAAAGTGATTGGTGAGTGAGGTACTGAAAGACATGGACGCTAGTATCCTGATCGGCACGCTGAGTGGCAAGTACGACCGTTCGACGCGGCTGGACGCCGTTTAGTATCGCGCACTTGATGGCCGTTTTGCTATCGCTCCCAGCCGAGCACGCCCCCGCGCGTGAACTGCCAGGTGCGAATGATGTCGAGCACATCGGTCTCGGCGGCGATATCGGGTGGAAAGGGTGAGTAAGGCGCCGCCAGCTCGACGATCTGGATCGCCGCCTCGTCCAGCAGCGCGAAGCCGGATGAACGGACCAGCCGGATGTTTTCCACGCTGCCATCCGCGCGCACCGCCACATGCAGGATCAGACTGCCATAGAGATGCTGCTCCCTGGCGGCGGCGGGATAGTTGAGATTACCGATCCGCTCGACCTTGCGCGCCCAGGCGCCCAGATAATTCGCATAACGAAACTCGCGGGTGCTGGCGCTGACCGATTTGCGCCGCACACGACTGGCGTAAGCCGTGGCACGCGCCTCCAGACTGGTGGTCAGACGATGGATCTCCTGGCCGCGACTGGCGAGGATCTGCGCCGCATCCACCGGGATTTCACGGGGCGCCAGCGGATCGGGCGGCGGCGGTGGCCTGGATTTGGGTGGCGTCTGCGCGGCCAGCACGGCTGGTGTCTGGGGGCCGGACGGCGTTTCAGATGGCATCCGGCTTGCCGGCGGCTCAGGCGGCGGTGCCGGCTGCGGATCCGGCAGGATGTCTGGCGGGACCGGATCCGGCTCCGCTGGCGTCAATTCAGTCGGCGGCGCAAGGTCCGACTGACTGGACACGACCGCATCACCGCCCGGCGAGGCACCGATCCGGTTGCGCTGCGAGCGCGCGGCATCCGGCGCCGGCTGCCTGGTGGCCTGCCCGTTTTCGCTCAGAATCAACACCTCCAGCGCCGTTTCCGGAACGGGCGGCGGTTTGGACGGCAGGGATGAAATGGAGAGAATCAGGAGCAGATGCAGCAGCGCGGCCCCGGCCAACGCGGGCGCCAGAAGCGGCGGCGCACAACTGCCGGGCGACGCCAGGAGACGTGGCGGAATCGCCAGTTCGTCAGATGGCTTGGACATGTGGTCAGGCCGGCGCGCCAAGGGTCTCCGCGATGGCGTCCATCAGATCGCCCGCAATATCGAGACCAAAGGCGGCATCCAGTTCGCGGATGCAGGTGGGGCTGGTGACGTTGATCTCGGTGAGGTAATCACCGATCACGTCGAGCCCGGCGAAGAGGATGCCACGCGCCCTGAGTTCGGGGCCGACCTGGGCGGCAATCCAGCGGTCGCGCGCGGTCAGGGGCCGGGCCTCGGCGGAGGCGCCGGCGGCGAGGTTGCCCCGGGTCTCGCCCGGCGCAGGAATGCGCGCCAGACAGTAAGGCACAGGCTCGCCATGAATCATCAGGATGCGCTTGTCGCCGTCGCGGATGTCCGGGATGAAACGCTGCGCCATGCAGAAACGCTGACCATGGCCGGTCAGGGTCTCGATGATGACGCTCAGATTGGGGTCGTCCGCGCACACCCGAAACACCGATGCCCCGCCCATGCCGTCGAGCGGCTTGAGGATGATGTCGGCGTGCTCGGCGTGAAAGGCGCGGATGTCCTGGGCGCGGCGGGTGATGAGTGTCGGCGGCGTACACGACGGAAAGATCGCCGTGAACGCCTTTTCGTTGGCGTCGCGCAGGCTGCGCGGACGGTTGACCACGAAACAGCCGTCGCGCTCGGCCTGTTCCAGGAGATAGGTGGTGTAGATATATTCCATATCGAACGGCGGATCCTTGCGCATCAGGACCGTGGCGAGTTCGGCGAGCGGACGGGTGGTCTCCGCGCCGAAGCGATACCAGCCGCCGGGATCGTCAGTCACCGCGATCTGGCGCATCCGCGCAAAGGCGCGACCGTCGCGCAGCGAGAGGTCGGACACCTCCATGTACCAGAGCGTCCAGCCACGCCGTTGCGCGGCCAGCATCATGGCGAAGGTGCTGTCTTTCTTGATGCGGATGGAGCCGATCGGATCCATCACAAAACCGATTTCGATAGGCATGGAGTTCAGTGTACTTCAGCAGTTTGAGGGCTGTCAGACCCTGATGCTCGCGCGAGTCATCAGGGTCATTTAATCTTCACGAACCATGTGCGTTGTCTCCGTGAGAATTCAGTTGGAGCCTGCTATCATGCCACCAATGTTCAAAATGGTGACGCCGATCACATCGACGCATTGGCTCGACCGTGGTACAAATTGCGGCTAGATCTAGCCGTTCTCCAAAACCTGCTGCGGCAAGAAGCCGCAAATGTGACGGAGCATGATGGACAACCCTGATTTACGCGGCGCCAGGATCCTGGTCATCGACGATAGTAAGACCATCCGACGCACGGCGGAAAGTCTGCTGCTCAAGGCCGGCTGTGAGGTCTGTGTTGCGGAGGACGGATTCGAGGCGCTCGGCAAAGTCGTCACCTTCAAGCCCGATCTGGTTTTCGTCGATATCATGATGCCCCGGCTCGACGGCTACCATACCTGCGCGCTGATCAAGAGCAACCCCGCCCTCCGGCAGACGCCAGTCGTGATGCTGTCGAGCAAGGACGGACTCTTCGACCGGGCCAAAGGCAAGCTGGTCGGGGCGCAGCTCTATCTCTCCAAACCCTTTACCGGAGAGGAATTGCTGGAAGCGGTGCGTGGCAATCTGAGCCGCGACCACACACCGGGGCAAAAGGCGTCCTGAATGCCGGGGAGCAGACACATGGCACACAGTCATCGCCATCCGTTGTTTGTCGAGACCCATTGCGATTCGTTGAATACTTTATTTGCCGACCAGCCCCAGGGCACGCCATGAGACGCTTATTTCGCAAATCGAATCCGCCTGATCAGAACGCCAGCGCGCCCGCTGCCGACACCGCAACGGTGCTGGTGGTCGATGATTCGCCCACCGAGACGCATATTCTCTCCACCCTGCTGACCAAGGCGGGGTATCGGGTGGTCACGGCGGTCAATGGTCAGGAAGCCATTGAAGTCACACGCCTGATTCATCCCGACCTGATCCTGATGGATGTCATCATGCCGGTGCTTAACGGTTTCCAGGCAACGCGCATGCTGCGTCGCGACGCCGAAACCGCCGAGATTCCGATCATCATGGTGACGACCAAGGACATGCAGACGGATCAGGCCTGGGGTTTGCGTCAGGGCGCCAATGATTATCTGATCAAACCCGTTGACCGCGACCTCCTGCTGGAGCGCATCCGCGCTCTTTTGGGTGCCTGACATCGATGGCCCGCACCCATCGTTCCAAAACCGATCTGCATGCGCTGATTCGCAATCTTGACGCGCGCTGTCGCGCTCAGATGGCCGGCGCATCGGACACCATGACGCCTCCTGACACCTGGGCGGCGGTTCTGTTCCGGGTGCGGTCGCAGCTTTTCCTCACCCCGCTGGAACAGATCGCAGAGGTTCTGGATCTGCCGTGGGAGATCACGCGGGTGCCGGGCACCAAGCCCTGGCTTCTGGGCGTTGCCAACAACCGTGGAACCCTGTTGCCGATCTACGATCTGGCCACCCTGATCGAAGGCGGTCAGCCAGCGCCTCGCCAGCAGCGGAAGGAACCCGGCCTGGAGCGTCGGCGCGACGGCGCACATCGACGGCGTGAGCGTGTGCTGGTGGTCAGACAGGAGGAATTGCCCTGCGGCCTGGCCGTTTCTGAAGCCATCGGCATGCGTCATATCAAATTCAGCGACCGGGTCGATGAAGTCCAGGCAGAACTGGGCGCGAGCAGACCCTACGTCGAATCGTCCTTTCTGCTCGACGGGATCAAGGTGCCGGTTATTGCCTTGCGCCAGATGATGACTGACCCACTGTTCAACGCGGCCATGAACTGAGTGCAACCAGACCCGAGCCGGCGGTCAGCGCCGGTCGCCCGGCCAGCGGATTTTTTAAGATGGATTGTCCTGAGTGAATAACAGAGATAGCAAACCCACGCATCGGGAGTCGGCACCAGATGGCGAATAACATGAAGATGAATAGGGGAAGGAACGGGGCCGGCGGCTCGCGGTGGATCACGCTCCTGCTGTCGCTACTGGCACTGATCTTCGCGGTTTTATCGCTCTCAAGCTATCTCGAACTCAGTCAGACCGCCACCACGCCTGCGCCGCAGTCACTGATGCTGGGCGGCGCGGGCGGCATCCTGCTGTTCTCTGCCCTGGCCCTGGCAAGTGTCGGTCTGCTCGCCCTGTTCTCGGTGCGCGAGTCCAGACGTCGCGAGGAGACGACCAAGACCCAGAGCGAACTGGATCAGCGCGCGATCCTGCGTCTGCTCGACGAAATGGGCGATCTCGCCGATGGCGATCTGACCGTCCAGGCAACCGTCACCGAAGACAAGACCGGCGCCATCGCCGACGCCATCAACTATGCGATCGAGGCGCTGCGGGCGCTGGTCACGACGATCAACGACACCGCCGCCAAAGTCACCCATTCGGCCCAGGAAAGCCGCTCCATCTCGTTGCGGCTCGCCGAGGCGAGTAGCGTGCAGTCGCTCCAGATCACCCAGGCATCAACTGCCGTCCAGTCGCTCACGCTCCAGATCGATGAAGTGGCGCGCAACGCCGGTGAGTCCGCCGAGGTCGCCTCACGCTCGGTCGAGGTCGCGGGACGCGGCGCACAGACGGTGCGCGACACCATTCAGGGCATGGACGCCATCCGCGAGCAGATCCAGGAGACCTCCAAGCGCATCAAGCGTCTGGGCGAGTCCTCGCAGGAGATCGGCGAGATCGTCGAGCTGATCGACGACATCGCCGACCAGACCAACATCCTGGCCCTCAACGCCGCCATGCAGGCGGCCATGGCCGGCGAGGCCGGGCGCGGTTTTGCGGTGGTGGCCGACGAGGTGCAGCGACTCGCCGAGCGCTCGCGCAACGCCACCAAGCAGATTGAGGTGCTGGTGCGCACCATCCAGGCCGACACCAACGAGGCGGTCAGCTCGATGGAGGCCAGCACCGCCGGCGTGGTCGAGGGCGCCAATCTGGCCGAAAACGCGGGCGACGCCCTGCGCGAGATCGAGAACGTCTCGGCCTATATCGCCGAACTCACCAAGCGCATCGCTGATTCCTCCCAGCGTCAGTCGCGCCAGTCCGCCGAGATCAACGAGACGGTGCAGGCCATTCGCGCCATCACCGAGGAGAACACCGATGGCACCCGACGCGCGGCGAATTCGGTCGAAGAGCTGGCCAATCTGGCCGTCGAGTTACAGCAATCGGTGGCGGGCTTCCGGCTCCCCTAACGGACAGGCTCACCACGGGTAGCGGCCCCATGGCAGATAAGAAGGTGGTTGGCGGCCTGAAATGGGTCAAGAGCGAGATCGGCGCGACCCTGCGTCCGGTGCGCGATCTGGTCGATGCCGGTGGGGTATCGTCGTCGGATCTGAACGCATCCGTGCAGGCGCTGGATCAGGTCCAGGGCGTGCTGCTGGCGTTGCAGTTGCCGACACCCGCGCGTCTGGTGCACGAGATGATCCGTCTCACCGAGCGTATGGCCGATGGCCTTGCGCCCGATGCCGGTGATCAGGCGTCCGTGCGACAGGCCGTGCAGGTCATGGGTCAGGCGCTGGACCAGTTGTCGAACCATCTCGACCGCCTGGATGCCGGCTTCGACGAACCGCCGCTGAGTCTCTGGTCGATCATCAACGAGTTGCGCGGTGCCTGTCAGGATTCGCCGCTCACCCACTCCGAGCTGCTGACCTTCGCCGCCGTCAACGCCGACGGCGATTCGCAATGGATGCCCGAAGCGCTGGATCTCCTGGCCGAGGTGGTGCGTCAGGTGCGCCCGCAGTTCCATCGCCATCTGGTGGCCTGGTATCGGGGCGATCCCGATCATCAGGGTCTGATCCGTCTGGGCAGCCTCTTTCATCAACTACAGGATTATTTGAAGGAAGGGTTGCTCGCCGACCTCTTCCGCCTGGCCGAAATCTTCACCACCGCACTACGCGAAGGGCATCTGCCACAGGATGCTCACGCCCGTTCCCTGATGGGGCATCTCGACTGGATCCTGAAACCACTGGCGCAAAAGCCGCCCCAGTGGCCTGAAGTCGATGCCATGACCCTCATCGAGCAACTGCTGACCACCCTGTCTGCGGGTCAGATCAGCTCGCCGCTGATTACCCAGATTGAATCCTGGTATGGCGCACAGACGCCCGGCGCCCTGTTGCCGCGCGAGGATTCGCAGACCATCGGCAACGAGCAGGCGCTGGCTGCACTGGCGAGCGAGGCATTGGATGAGTTCGCCGGTCTCAAGACCCAATTCGACCGCCTCGCGCTCGGCGAGCAGACCGATCACACCGCCTTCGAGACCTTCAGCGCCGACCTGCGCCGGCTTGCCGCAACCCTGAGCATGGCCGAAGCCGGCACCCTGCCGCTGCGTCTGCGCCAGCTTGCCACCAACTTCAACGAGCTGGCTTCAGGCGAGCGCGACGAGGCGCGGCTGGAAACCTACGCCATGGAACTGCTGGGCATCGAAGCGGTGCTGCTCGCCCACGCCGCCCATCGTCCGACGCAGAGCGGGCAGATCATCGCCCCCGACATGGATCTGTCCGAACTCACTTTCGCGACCCTGCGCGAGACCGGCTATGAGCTGGTGCGTGTCAAGGAGGCCATCGCCAACGCGCATGCCGAACAGGAGGCCGCATCCGCCCTCGCCCCGGTGCGGGATCATCTGTTGAGCGTCTCCGGCGCGCTGCGCATCCTCGGCGAACACCCGGCAGCCGATCTGTCCGAAGCCGTCGGCAATCTGGTGCAACGGCGTTACGTCAAGGCCGCGCAAGCCCCGACCGCAATCGAATTCGAGCATCTGGCCGACGCCGTCGCGGCGCTTGAGCTCTATATCGGCCATCTCCAGGAAGCCATGCCCTTTGGCGAGACGCTGATCGAGCGCGCAGGCCACTCACTCGCGGCGCTGGCTGGCGGCGGTGACGTGCAGCCACGCTCAATCCCCGAACCACTCGCACCCTCCATTCCAGAACCCGTTGCATCAACGCCCTCCCCTGCCAGCGCAGAGCCCACCCCGGCTGACGCGTCCGCCGCGCCCGCTCCTGAGCTGACGCCCCAGTTGCCTGACGCGGACAGTTCCGCCGAGATCGAGACCGAATTCCTCGACATCTTTCTCGAAGAGGCGCACGAGGAGACCGCCTCAGCCCAGGTGCAGTTCGCCCGCTGGGAATCCAATCCCCACGATGCGGCGGCTTTAGCCTCCCTCCGGCGCAGCTTTCATACGCTCAAGGGCAGCGGTCGTCTGGTTGGTGCACGCCAGGTGGGCGACTTTGCGCAGGCCATTGAGCACCTGCTCAACCGTCTGATCGAAGGCCAATGCTTTCCCTCTGAGGAGACGCTGGCCTGTATCGCCGAGGCCGTGGAGCAATTGCCGGAACTGATTGCGGCGGAGGCCGAGGGTCGCGTCTTCGACATCGACCCCATGATTGCCCGCGCCAATCGACTGCGCGAACAGCCGGATCAGGTCGTGCCAACGCCCGTTCCGGACAGTCATCAGGCGCCTCTGTCAGGGGCGGCGGAGACCGAAGCCCCCACTGAAGCAGTCGATCACGACAGCCTCTTCGCTACTGACGAGGAGCTGCTGCGGATCTTCCAGACCGAGACCCACGAACACCTCACTGACCTGCGCGCCTTTCTGCAACGCGCCAGATCCGGTGAGGCCAGGGTGGATGAACTGGTTCAGCGCGCCCTGCATACCCTGACCGGCAGCGCGCGCATGGCCGGTATCGGCTCCATCGCAACCGTCACCAAGGCGCTGGAACAGTGCATCAAGCCCATGCTGAGCGCCGACGCGCCGCTGGACGACAATCTGTTGGCCCTGTTCCAGCGGGTGATCGATGGCGTTGCGGCGCGGGTCGATGAGTTGCCGACATCGGGGAACGGTGCGGCGGCCCTGGCAATTCTGGCTGCTGAACTGGCGCACCCCCAACCCGCCATTGCGGTCGCCCCGCCCGCGCCTGATGTCGAGCCACCACCGCCCGCTCCGGAGGTCATTGAGGAACCGGCGCTGTCGCTTGACGATGATCTGGTGCTGACGGAAGAAAGCCCTGGCGACGATTCACTCGACATCGGCGACTGGCAATGGACCGCCGAATCTGTCGAGGAACCGGCTGAACTGGATATTGATCATCTGGTGGCAGACGCCGGCAGCCTGCCTGAAACGGTCGAGCCCGATCAGGAGACAGCGGCAGAAACCGCTGCAGAAACGGCAGCGCCGGAAATCATGATCGAAACGCCGCCGCCCGTCTCCGTCGCCCCTGAGGGTCCGGAAGATCGCGCCGAGCATCCGCAGCCGGTCTCTGAAGACATCCCGGACGATGCCCGTCCGATATTCGCCGCCATCCAGCCGCCAAAACCGCCGGAGGTCACGGATCCGGCCGATTCGATACCGGCGCCGGAGACCGAACTCGCCAGCCTCTTCCTCGAAGACGCACGGGATCTGCTCGACAATCTGGATACGCAGTTCCGTGCCTGGCAACTCGCCCCGCAGGATCTGAGCATTCTGGATGGCATCAACCGCCTGCTGCACACACTCAAGGGCAGCGCGCGGCTCTCCGGGCTTGAGCCTATCGGCGACCTCAGCCATGCGCTGGAATCGCGTCTGAAGGCATTGGGCGATGACCGGGGCGTGGTGAACGACACCACGCTGGAACTGGCCCAGCGCGCCATGGACATGCTGTCGGTGCAGGTCGATGCACTGGAGCAGGGCGCACGCATTCCGCTCATGACCAAACTGGTCGAGGCGCTTGGGCAGTCGCCGCTGGACACGACGCCAGCCGGGCCGGAGGCGGAACCGGATGTCGCCCTGATGCGACCCGCCTTCACCCGGCCGACCGCCGGACTGGCGACTCTGGACGTATCCGCCGGGCAAACATCCGCCCCGGAAAGCGCTGTCCCCATGACACCGCAGATCCGGGTGCGCTCCGATCTCCTCAACCGGCTGGTCAACCATGCCGGCGAGATCAGCATCTACCGCAGCCGTCTGACCCAGCGCAACGGTCAGTTGGGGTTCGGGCTGGGCGAACTCGACCAGACCGTGGTGCGGCTGCGTGAGCAGCTTCGACTGCTGGAGATCGAGACCCAGACCCAGATCCGGCATCGCGTCGAGCGCGAGGCCGAGATTTCCGCGTATGACGGCGAATTCGATCCGCTCGAATTCGACCGCTTCTCCCGACTTCAGCAGCTTTCGGGCAGTCTCGCCGAGACCGTCAACGATCTGGTCAGCGTCAAGGAGATGCTCAGCGGCTATCAGCGCGAATTCACCGACCTGCTCACCCAGCAGGCGCGTCTCGCGGACGATCTGCAGGACGGCCTGCTGCGCACCCGTCTGGTACCTTTCGTCCAGGTCGTGCCGCGTCTGCACCGGCTGGTGCGTCAGACCGCAGACAGCCTCGGCAAATCGGCGCGGCTGGAAGTGATCGGCCCTGAGGTCGAACTGGACCGCACCATCCTGGATCGGCTGGTGGCTCCGCTCGAACACCTGCTCCGCAACGCCGTGGATCACGGTCTGGAAGACGCCAAAACCCGGATCGCGCACGGCAAGCCGGCAACGGGTCGGGTGACGCTGTCGCTTCATCGCGAAGGCAATGACGCCGTCATCAGTCTGAGTGACGATGGCAAAGGCATGGATCTGGACGCCATTCGCCGTCAGGCAATCGCGCGCGGCTTGCTGAGTCCCGATGCCAGACAGCCCGACGAGGCGCTGCTGCAATTCATTCTGGAGCCCGGTTTCACGACCTCCGGCAAAGTGACCCAGATCTCGGGGCGGGGCGTCGGTCTCGATGTGGTGGCATCCGAAATCAAGGCCGCCAACGGCAGCATCGATCTGGAGTCGGTTGCCGGCCAGGGCGCCCGCTTCACCATCCGTCTGCCACTGACGCTGGCCATCATCGAAGCCTTTCTGGTGGCGGCGGGCGACAACATCTATGCCGTGCCGCACAGCACGGTGGAGGCCGCCGCCCGCATCGCACGCGAGGATCTGCTGGCAATCTATCGGGGCGAAGAGGGCAAGGACTTCGTCAGTCATGGACACCATTACAAGGTGGCCTATCTGGGCAGTGTGCTCGATCCAACCCTGGAACCCGAAGTGGGCGAACGGCGCTGGCTGCCGCTCCTGCTGACCCGGTTCGGCGAGCAGCGTGTCGCCCTGCATATCGACAGCCTGCTCGAAAGCCAGCGGATTCTGGTCAAACCGCTGGGTCCGCAACTCGCCGGCGTGCGCTGGCTGAGCGGCGGAACCATCCTGCCGGATGGTCGGGTCGCGCTCATCCTTGATGCCCTGGCGCTGCTGCGTTCAGGCGCGGTGCGGGACTATCGTCCGGTCGCCGCCGTCGTGGAGCAGCCGCCCAGCACCACAGCCTGCGTGATGGTGGTGGACGACTCGCTCACCGTGCGCCGGGTCACGAGCCGGCTGTTGCGGCGCCAGAATATTGAAGTGCTGACGGCCAAGGACGGGGTCGAAGCCCTGACCCTGCTCGACGAACACACGCCCGATCTCCTGCTGCTGGATATCGAGATGCCGCGCATGGACGGCTATGAGCTGACGCGCCATATCCGGCGCTCCGACCGTCTGCATGACCTGCCCATCATCATGATCACCTCGCGCACCGGCGAGAAGCACCGCGACTATGCGATGCAGCTTGGAGTCGATCGCTATCTGGGCAAACCCTACCAGGAATCGGAACTGCTGGCCGAGATCAACGGGCTGCTGGCCGAACGCGCCAGGTAGCCGTCAGCAGCACCATTGAGTTAACACTTTTGGCAACCCAATGGCAATCGTGTTGAGGACTCAGGCTTGAGCTTGGTTTTCGAGTGGGATCCACGCAAAGCGGCTGCCAATGTTCGTAAACATGGCATTCACTTCTCGGAAACTACCGCCGTTTTTGACGATCCACTGGCTATGATTTTCCCGGATGCCTGGCACTCGGACAACGAACCGCGCGAGATCATCATCGGACATCTCCCTGAACGCCGGTTGTGTCTGGTCGTTTTTACCGAACTCGGCGAGGATCGCCTGCGCATCATCAGTGCCCGAGCGGCGACACCGAAAGAGCAACGAGACTATGAACGCAGTGCCGGATGATCTGTTGCCGGAGTACGATTTCGACTACTCGCAGGCGCAACCCAATCGCTTTGCGGGACGGGCAGCGGCTACCGTGACGCTGCGTCCCGATGTGCTGACCTATCTTGAGGCGCGAGCGACAGCAAAAGGACTTTCGTTGGGCGAGATGGTCAACGATATGCTTGAAAAAGACATCGAACTGATCGAGGCGGTCAAATAATAGCGCCGTGGGTTGCCGTTTTTGGCAACCCAACATTGCCACACCAATCAACCGGATCTCATCGCCCCTTATGCGGGAAACGGGGGCGTTTTTTCGCGTTGCCAACAGATGGGCTGATGCACCTCTCACCTGATGACCGGGAGCACCCTACCAGAATCGGAACTGCTGACCGAGAGTAACGCGCTACCACCCGAACGCTCCAGATAGCCGTCAGCGCCCCGATTAACAGTTGTCGGCGCCTCTCAATCATCTGGCCGGCAATAATCCGAACACCTCGTCGAGACGGGCGATCAGTTGCCTGACCTGCAGGGCCAGGATCGCGAATTCGGCATCCAGGCGCGCCACCGGGTCCAGATCGGTGTCGTCCATTTCTTCGAGCAGCGCCTCACCGACCCGCAGACGTTTGAGCGACAGATCCTCGGCCAGCACGAAACTCAGACGCTCGTCCCACTCCAGCGCCAGCTTGGTGACCCGCTTGCCGACGCGCAGATGATTGAGCATCTCGTCGCTGGCGAGATCCTGACCGCTGCACCGCACGACCCCGGCCTTGTCATCCGCATCACGCAGTTCGCAGGCATCGCCCGGCACGAAATCGGACGGCGCCGAGCCTTGCAGCAACCAGTCGGTCATGACGGTAGATGGCGTTTTCTCGGGGTCCGGCAGCTTGACAGGCAGGGTTTCCAGGGTCTCGCGCAACAGCGAGACGACCTCTTCGGCCTGCTTCTCGCTCGCTGCGTCCACCACCAGCCAGCCGGCCTCGGTATCGACATAGAGCTGAGTGCGGCGCGAGCGAGTGAAGGCGCGGGGCAGCATCTCGTTGATGACCTGCTCGCGCAGACGCCGACGCTCGGCACGGCCCACATCCCGCGCCTCACCCGCCTCCAGCTCGGCGATGCGTTCATCGACGGCCTCGGCCACGGCGGCGGATGGCAGCAGGCGTTCCTGTTTGCGGGCGCACATCAGCAGACAGCCACCCATCGCATGCGCCAGCGCCGTGGTGTCTTCACCCAGCGGAGCGGCCCAGCCCATGGTCGCAGTTTCGATTGGACCGCAGGGACGAAAGCGGCGAGTGCCCAGGCGTTCCTCCAGAGCGGGCGCATCCAGTGTGAAAGACGTATCCAGCCGGAAGAATCGTGCATTCTTGAACATGGTCAACCCCAATCAAAAAGGGCTGGAGTATGACCGAGTCTCGGCGAAGTGCAAGCGGGCGACTGACGGCTCGCGCTGGCTCAGAAACAACATGGAAATTCAGCTATCGAAAAAATCCAGGCGATGGCCGACATCCTGCGGATCTAACGGTATATTTCCCGCCGATGGCCGATATCGATCACCACGATCAGAAGTCGCCCTTCATGGATCTCATACAGAACACGATAGACGCCGACGCGAATCCGCCAGCCATTTCGCCCGCTGAGTTTTTTGGCTCCCTGGGGTCTGGGCTCATCGGCCAGACGACGGACGGCGGCAGATATCCGTTCCCGGTCCTGCGCAGCGATTTGCGCGAGTGAGCGTTGGGCCCGCTTCTCGATAAAAAGGGCGTAACTCAATCGATCTTTCCTTCATAAATCTCGCGCATGGCCTGCTCGAATGGGATCGGCTCCGAAGCATGTGCCTTGGCTTCGTCGTAGGCGTGAATATCATCGAGTTCCTCCAGCGCATCCCTAATCTCCTGCCAGACGGCAAGCGGCAGGACAACCGCTTTACGGTTTCCAGCCTCATCGACCAGATACTCATGGTTTGCAGTGATCATTACATCATTCCACTTGCTTTTTGACAGGCGAATTGTAGCCCGCTGCGGCTGAAAGCTGACAATCAATCCCTGAAATCGCCCCACAGCGCCTGGATCACCGCAATCGCCGCGAGCGGGGCGGTTTCGGTGCGCAGGATGCGCGGCCCCAGACGCACCCCCTGAAATCCCTGCCGTGCCGCCTCATCCCGTTCGCGTGGACTCAGCCCGCCCTCGGGACCGATCAGCAGGGTCACGCCCGTTTCGGGCGCGGGCAGCGCCGTGAGCGCCAGCGGCGCCAGTGGATCCAGCAGCAGCCCGCCCGTGGACCCCGTTGCGAGCCACTGGCTCAGGTTGACCGCCGGATCGAGCACCGGCAGCCGTCGCCGCCCGGACTGCTCGCAGGCGCCGATGAGGATGCCGCGCCAGTGCTCCAGACGCCGTTCCAGGCGCGGGCCATCGAGACGCACCTGACTGCGTTCGGTAAAGAGCGGCGTGAGCTGATCGACACCCAGCTCGACCGCCTTCTGCAGGGCGTAATCCATACGCTCGCCCTTGGAGACGCCAAGCGCCAGATGAATCGCCAGTCGCGACTCCGGCTCCGGTTCGCCCGCGCCCTCGATCATGACGACCGCGCCAGCACGCGGCCTGTCGCTCAGACGGGCCGGATAATCGCGACCATCCCCGTTGAACAACACAAGCGGGGCACCCTCGACCAGTCGCAGCACCTGAATCAGATGGCGCGCCGGACCATCGGGCAAGGTCAGGCTGTCACCCACCATCAGTGGCCGGTCAACGAAAATGCGCGGAATCTGCATGGTGCTCAAACCTGATCGGTCGTGATCTGACCGGCAGCGCGCCAGCCGCCCAGGGCCAGCAGCGCCCAGCCCAGGAGCAGAGACACCCCGCCGAAGGGCGTGATCATGCCCAGCCAGCGTGCGCCGGTGAGCGCCATCAGAAAGAGGCTGCCGCTGAACAAAGCGACGCCAACCAGCAGCGCCAGGGCCGCCGCCTGGACCAAGCGGGCCGTCGGTCGCTGGAGCAGAAAGAGACCGCAGGCCAGGATCGCCAGCGCATGCAGCCCCAGATAATCCGCCGCCGTGCCCCAGTTCGTCAGCAGCTCGGGCGCGATGCGTCCCTTGAGCCCATGTGCGCCGAAGGCACCGAGCGCGACCGTGAGCAGGCCGCACAGCGCGCCCAGCGTCAGCCAGAGACGCGCCCGGTTCGGGATGCTGGAATGCGGATTGGGAGGATGGATCATGGGCAGGTTCCTAAAGCGTGTTGGAAAGCGAAACGAATGCCAAAACATCGCATAATGCACGCCCTTTGGGCGATTGCCTGAAAAGTTATACCCTGGCATCAGCCTCAAACAGACAGGATTAAACCGCGTCCAGAGCGACATGCGTAATTTTCATTTTGTGTTTAGCTTTGGGGATATCACCAGCCTCAGTGGAGACGCGGTTTAAAATTTTTTATTTTTTAATATCTTAAACCGCGCCAGCTCCGATACTCCTTGAGTCTGCCAGAGCCGAGCCGATCCACAAAGATCGCATACCGTGCTGGGCGCGGTTTAATTGGGGTATTTCAGGCGGGTAGAAACTCCCTGGAAGCACCTTAACCAATCCTCTCCATCCCGACTCCGCAGGAAATCGAACATGTCTGACTCACCGGATCTGGCCCGCCTGCTCGCGGCGCGGCTCGACGCCACCGCCGCACTGCTCGACGCCGTGCGATCCGACACCGACCTGCTGGCGGCCACCCTGCACGCTGCGACCCGCACCGCCGAGGCGATCAGGCAGGGCGGGACGCTCTTCATCTGCGGCAACGGCGGCAGCGCGGGCGAGGCGACACATCTCAGTGGCGAGCTGATCGGCCCCTTTCTCAATAAAGGCCGCCGCCCGCTCCCGGCCATCGCGCTCGGTTTCGACACCAGCGCCGTCACCGCCGTCGCCAACGATTTCTCATTTGAGGCCATTTTCGCCCGCCAGCTTGCCGCCCTGGCGCGACCCGGCGATGTGCTCTGGGCGCTGTCAACCAGCGGGCGCTCGCCCAACGTGCTGCGCGCACTGGAGACCGCCGCCGGGCAAGGCGTTCTGAGCGTGCTCCTGACCGGCGCCCGTCATGCCGATCTGACCGACAGCGCCGACATCGTGCTGGCGGTCCCTTCCCGCGAAACGCCGCGCATCCAGGAGATTCATCTCGTCCTGGGTCATTTTCTGTGCGAGGTCGTGGAGTCGCTGGCGGGGGATGACGGCTGACAGAAGGGTGCAAATTGCCCGCATTCAGCGCCCGTCTGATGGCGTGATCTCGATTTCATACAGGCGCGGCCAGTTCTTGCCCGTCACGAAGAGCCGGCGGGTCTTGGCATCGTATGCAATACCGTTGAGGACGGCCTCGCGATGGGGCCGCTCGGCCTCGGGATAGAGTCCGCTCAGATCGATCCATCCCGTCACCCTGCCGCTCGCCGGATCGATCCGCGCAATCCGGTCACTGTGCCAGACATTGGCCCAGATCTCGCCTTCGACCCATTCCAATTCGTTCAGATCAGCGACAGGACGCGCGCCGTCGCGTACTGGCAGACGGCGCACCACGCGGCGCGTGTCGGGATCCAGAAAACGCAGTTCGCTGGAGCCGTCGCTCATGATCCAGTGGCGCCCGTCATGGGTGAGACCCCAGCCCTCGCCGCTGTACGCGAAGGTATCCACCAGCGCCAGACTGTCGCGGTCATGGATCAACCCGAGCCCTTCGCGCCAGGTGAGCTGGATCAGCCGATCCTGCCAGAGCGCAAGACCCTCCCCGAACAGGTGGGGCGGCAACCGGGTTTCCTGCTCGACCCGACCGGTCGCGGGATCCACGCGGCGCAGACTCGACCGACCGTAATTTCCGGTGCCTTCGAAGAGTTGTCCATCGACGCTGATCAAACCCTGAGTGAAGGACTTCGGGTCGTGCGGAAAGCTCGCCACCACGCGGTAGCCGAACACCGGGACGGATGACGGCTGCTCGGCACAGGCGACGGCCAGCCAGAGGATGGCCGTGACGAAGAACAGGCGCGGGGTGAACGTGGCGGCGAACACGATCAGCTCAGTTGATCGGCGATGCGCGCCAGATAGTGCCAGGGATCGCCGGGGGCCATGCCTTTGATGGCCAGATCGGCCTGAGCGCATTGTTGCAGGAGGTCATGCAGACGGGCGGGCGAGAGTCGCCGCAATGCACGCTCGACGGTCTCCAGACGCTGGCGGGGGATGCGATGGGCGGCGAGGACCGACGCCGGCGAGGTCCGCCGCGCGATGGCCCCGGCGGCTTCGGCCAGCATCCGCAACTCACGGGCCAGCACCCAGAGCACCAGGATCTCGGCGGTCCCTTCGCCACGCAGCACCGAGAGGATACGCTGGACCCGCGCCCGGTCGCCGACTAGAGCGGCGTCGGTGAGGGCAAAGAGATCGAAACGGGCGCTGTCGGCGAGGTTGCCGAGCAGATCATCCAGCGTCAGGGGGCCGGGTTCATGGAGCAGTCGCAGCTTCTCGATCTCCTGCACCGCCGCCAGCAGATTGCCTTCCGAGCGTTCGGCCAGCAGCGCGGCGACACCCGGCTCCGGCTGAAATCCGACCGCCTGGAGACGCTGCGTCAGCCAGCCATCCAGTTCCTTTTCCTTGAGCGGCCAGACCTGCACCAGCACGCCGAGCGCCTCCACCGTCTTGGCCCACTGGGTCTGCAAATCCTTGCGCTCCAGTCCGGGAGCGAGGATCAGCAGCAGATTGTCCGGGCAGAGCCGTTCGCAATAGGCGCGCAGCGCGGCGGCGCCCTCCTTGCCCAGCTTGCCGTGACTGACCCGCAGCTCGATCAGCTTGCGGGCCGAGAAGAGCGACATCGACTCGGCGGCGGCGGTCAGCAGATTCCAGTCGAAATGGCCGTCCGCATCCAGAATCTCGCGCTCGTCGAAGCCCTTGCGCCGCGCCTGCTCGCGGATCAGACGCGCGGCCTCGCCAAGCTGATAGGGCTCGTCGCCGCAGAGCAGATAGACCGGCGCCAGTCCGCGACTGAGCTGACCGGCGAGTTGGTTGAAGCGCAGATTCATCTTCCGGGCCGGTGGATCAGGATGCAATGAGCGCGGCGCGCAGTCGCATCAGGATGCGATCAGCGGCATCGGCGGCGAAATCCTGATAAATGAGTTCCTCTTCGAGCTGCTTGCCAAGCACCTCGACATCGGGATTGTCGAAGTTGCGGATCAGATCCATTGACTGCCGCGACACCCGCTGCACCCCATCGGGGCCGACCGCATCGAACTGGACCAGATAATGCAGTTCGTAGGCCAGGGTCTTGCCATTGGCATCGACGGCGACGACCCGCGAGGAGCGTTCTTCGGAGAGGATGCGCACGATCAGCCGGGCCTCGGCGGGGCTCGCCGCCAGACGCACATCACTGCCCGCCAGCCGGTCATCGAATGCCTGACGCACCGGCGACCCGGCGGGCGCCTGGATGAAGACCGGGTTGAGCGACGGCGGAATCTCCAGGCTGCCGCGCAGATGAAAGCCGCAGCCGGTCAGCATCGTCAAAACAGACATCAGGAACAGAACGCCTGTGACGCTCCCCAATGGAACGCCGGAACGATAGCTTTTGACAGGATTCTTTAATTGGTTGTTTGCAAACCTGTTCATCCTGTCAATCCTGTCTGATCGATAACCGGAACGGATCGCACCCAAAAGCCGGAATCCCGCTCGTCTCCAGCCTGAAAAAATCATCATGTTTTCGCAACGCGAAAACATCATCAGACCACGAGATTGAGGAGCTTGCCGGGCACCAGGATCGCCTTACGCAATGGCTTGCCGTCGATGAACTTAGCCACCTGCTCAGTCGCCAGCGCCGCCGCCTGGACCGTCGCCTGATCGGCATCGACCGCCACTCGCACGCTCCCGCGCACCTTGCCGTTGACCTGCACCACGTACTCGATGCTGTCCTGTCTGAGCGCGGCCTCATCGACCTGCGGCCAGTCGGCATTGAGGATGTCATCGCCAAAGCCAAGCTCACGCCACAGATGATGGGTGACATGCGGCGCGATGGGCGCAAGCAGTCGCAGCACGATGCCAACCCCTTCGCGCACCAGACCCGCGCGCGCGGACGAGTCATCCAGCCGGTAGAGGACGTTGACCATGCTCATGCAGCCCGAAACCACGGTGTTGAACTGCTGACGCTCATAATCGAACAGCGCCTTTTTGAGCGCGGTGTGGATCTCGCGGCGTGCGGTCTGGGCGGCCTCGTCCAGCTCGCCCACAGCGGGCGCGGAGCGGATCGCGTCAGACTCGCCGACCGCCAGCGCCCACAGACGGCGAATGAAGCGGAAAGCGCCCTCGACGCCCTCGTCGTTCCATTCCAGCGACTGGTCCGGCGGCGAGGTGAACATGGTGTAGAGCCGCACCGTATCGGCGCCATAACGCTCGGTCAGCGACTGCGGATCGACGCCGTTGTTCTTGGATTTGGACATCTTCTCGATGCCGCCGAAGCTCACCGGCTGGCCGTCGGACTTGAGGACGGCTGACAGCAGCTTGCCCTTGTCGTCGCGCTCGACCTCGATCTCAGTCGGATTGAACCATTGCTTGCGACCCTCGGCGTCCTCGCGATACCAAGTCTCGGCGACGACCATGCCCTGGGTCAGCAGGTTCTTGAATGGCTCGTCGCAATCGACCAGACCCTCATCGCGCATCAGCTTGTGGAAGAAACGCGCATAGAGCAGATGCAGCACGGCGTGCTCGATCCCGCCGACATACTGATCGACCGGCAGCCAGTAGTTGGCCCGCTCGTCGAGCATGGCTGTATCGCAGTTGGCCGAGCAGTAACGGGCGTAATACCAGCTCGACTCGAAAAAGGTATCGAAGGTGTCAGTTTCTCGAACCTCGCTCCCGGCGAGATTCGAGAATGACGGCATTTTTTTGAGGGGGGAGCCGGAGCCATCGACCACCACGTCCTCGGGGAGCCGTACCGGCAGATCGGTCTCGGGACGGGTTCCACCGTCGGCGGTCCGGATGACGGGAATCGGGCAGCCCCAGTAACGCTGACGCGAGACGCCCCAGTCGCGCAGACGGAAATTGACCGTCTTCGCCCCCCTCCCCCGCTCGGCCAGCCAGTCGGCGATGGCGTCGAATGCCTGGGCCGAGGTCAGACCATCGAAGGGGTCTGAATTGAAGAGCACGCCCTTCTCGGTATAAGCGGCATCCCCGATCCCGCAGGGGCTGCCGTCAGCCGAGCGGATGACCGGCTTTTTGGGGATGCCGTAACGCTCGGCGAATTCCCAGTCGCGCTGATCGTGCGCCGGCACCGCCATGACCGCGCCGGTGCCATAGCCCATGAGCACGAAGTTGGCGGCATAGATGGGCACCGACTCGCCGGTGACGGGATGAATGGCGTCGATGCCGAGCGGATGACCCTTCTTTTCCATGGTCTCGATCTCGGCCTCGGAGGTGCCGCCCTTGCGGCATTCCTCGATGAAGGCCAGGAGATCAGGATTGCCCGCCGCCGCCCGATGCGCCAGCGGATGTTCGGCGGCCACCGCGACATAGGTCACGCCCATGAGCGTATCCGGGCGGGTGGTGTAGATGCCCAGCGTCTCGTCCGATCCGGCGATGCCGAAATCCATCGACACGCCTTCGGAGCGCCCGATCCAGTTGCGCTGCATGATGCGCACCCGCTCCGGCCAGCCGTCCAGCCCGTCGAGCGCGTCCAGCAGTTCCTGCGCATAGTCGGTGATGCGCACGAACCACTGCTCGATCTCGCGCTTCTCGACCGGCGCGCCTGAGCGCCAGCCCCTGCCGTCGATGACCTGCTCGTTGGCGAGCACCGTCTGATCGATGGGATCCCAGTTGACCGTCGCGGTCGAGCGATAGGCCAGCCCTTTTTCCATCAGACGGGTGAAGAGCCACTGCTCCCAGCGGTAATAATCCGGGTCGCAGGTCGCCAGTTCGCGCTCCCAGTCATAGCCGAACCCCAGGCTCTTGAGCTGGTCTTTCATGTAGGCGATGTTGGACCGGGTCCACTGCGAAGGCGGGATGCCATGCTGGATGGCGGCGTTCTCAGCCGGCAGACCGAAGGCGTCCCAACCCATCGGCTGGAGCACGTTTTTGCCCTGCATCCGCTGATAGCGGGCGATCACGTCGCCGATGGTGTAGTTGCGCACATGGCCCATGTGCAGCCGACCCGAGGGGTAGGGAAACATGGACAGGCAATAGAATTTCTCCCGCGAGGGATCTTCGACGGCCTTGAATGACTGGTTCTCTTCCCAATAGCCTTGGGCCGCCGCCTCGATGGCGCGCGGATCGTAGTCGGTCTGCATGGATGTGGTCTTGTGATAGCGGGGGTTGAAAGCGATGCGCGAAGGATACCGCAGAGCGACGCGGCACGGCGACCGGGATGCAGCCGAGCGGTCGAGCAGAACGCAGTCACAGATCAATAACAGCGGTCCATCTTAGCCCCTATCCCCTCGCGGGAGAGGGGTTGGGGAGAGGGGGGATGAGGGGCCAGGATGGTTAATTTACGCGATGTTCGACTTAATTAATTAAGTAAACTATCCCCGTATCTTCTATCTTCGTATCTTCGCCTTTTTCCCTTTCACCCACGGCACCTTTTTCCCGCTGAAGATCATCCAGCCGACCCCGCCGCGAGTGCCGATCCGAGGATCAATGGACAGCGTGCCGGCCCGGTGGACCGATCCGGACCTCGAACGGCGCGCTGGATCCCATTCGGAGCGAGACCTGGCCGTCCGCGTAGGCCTGCTCCAACATCCAGATGTCCTCGCCCCTGGTCTCGCTGCCATAGAGCTGGAGCAGCAGGCCGAGGTCGTACGTGTATTCGCCGTCGTGCTCCTCGGCGTAGCGGGTCTCCAGTCGCCCCACGGCCTGCTCAATCAGACGCCGCTGGGCGTCGGCGGAGGGAATCGCGCTGCGGATGCGCTGGGTGCGCTCGATGGCGTCACGCGCCCTGGTGTCGAGCGGCACCGAAGTCGATACCGGGGCGTCGTTGCGATGCTCGGCGAGCGGCACCGAAGTCGATACCGGGGCGTCGTTGCGATGCTCGGCGAGATAGAGCAGGTACCTGGGAACCCCGACGTTAGCCAGAAGCAGCAGAGAGAAGCCCAGCAAGAAGATCCCCCCGCCTCTCGTGTCAAAGCCCCCGTCCATCTCTTCGCCCCGAATGGGTCGGGTCCCGGAGAAGATGTCTGCGAGGGTCCTGCGCCTCTCGTCGAAGACACAGGACAAGATGGTGACCAGGAAGATCGAGTTGACCAGGACGCCGGCGAAGCGCTTGGCGAAGGTGGCTATCCCCGAGGGGGCGATACCCCTGTCGTTGACCAGTACGATGCCGCGCAACAGCTCGCCGCGGGTCGCCCCCTGGGTGGCTGGCCGAACCAGGTACTCGTAAAGGGCGAAACCAGCGGTCAGCAGCAGATAGCCCAGGGCCAGCGCATCTGCGGTGTCGCGATTGAGTGTGACCCCGAAATAGCTGCTCGTGAACAGACTCCCTTTGTGGAGCGAGATGACGGCCATGGCGTAGAGCAAATACAGCGCCAAAGCCGGAGCCATGATGTAGGCGTTGGTCACGAGGTTGGCCAGCCATCGCTCCTTGAGCGTCACCGTGGGTGCCCTGGCGAGCTCGGGGCGGGTAGGGACCGGTGGCTCGGCCGTGGAGACAGGCACGACCGGCCCCGTTAACGCCTGCGACGACTGCGTCGATCTCAGTTTGCCGGGGATGACGCCGCAGCGGGGACATTGGCCCAATCCCCCGTGGGCGCTGAGCAAGGGGTCGTCGGAGCTCCTAGCGACATAGCCGCACTTCGGACAGATCCTGGGGTCGCCCGGCGGGGGGGCGGGGTGCGCCGGAGCCTCGGTCCGGTCGGTTTGGAGCCCTTCCGGGGCGGACTCCTCGCTCAGGGGCTCAAGGCTCAGCCTTGGGGGCGCGGAGTCCTCGGGCTCGATGCGGCACTCCAGGCCCGCCTGCTGCAATCCCTTGGCGAATGCGCTGGCCCGGTCCAGGTCCATGCCCCGTTTGAGGATCATGGGCGTGCCGGCGATCATCCTGCGCCGGAGACCAGGGTCGATCCGGGGGAAGGTCCGTTCCAGCCGGCTCAGCACCTCTGCCGGGTCTATGCCAGGCTGGGGGATCCCGGTTGTCTTCACGCGATAGGTCGTTCCCGCCATTCGAGCGCCTCCCGGCATCCGCCACGTGCCAAGTCTCTCACCACTGGAAACCCGTGGTGGATTACGGTGACAGTTTACTAATTCTACTTTGTTACTTTATACCGCTCTCATTTGAGTTTTTCGCCGACAGGCATTTTGTGACACATCAACCGGATCTGTAGAATCTTCGCCATGTCTGACTACTGTCTCACT
>NZ_SMAO01000001.1 GCF_004342175.1 Thiobaca trueperi | reverse complement strand
GCCGGAAACCGCTATCTGCGCGGCAGCCTGTACATGCCCGCCTTGAGTGCGTCGCGCCATGACGAACACGTTAAGGGCTATTATCGCCACCTGATTGAGGATCGGGGACTGAAGAAGATCCAAGCCGTTTGCGCCGTCATGCGCAAGCTCCTGCATGCCATCCATGGCATGCTCAAGACCGGCAAACCCTTCGACGGGCAACGCTTCTATGTCCTCCCGCAAGCGGTCTGAATCATTCATCAATTTGATGGACAGGAGGCAAAAAGGACTTGCGTCAGAACAGAGTATCTACGGCTCTTTTTCATAATGTGGTGTGGTGGTGCTAGTCATGCTGCCTCAAAGAATCTAACGCCGCGCTCTGGGGCAAGCCGAAGCGTAGCGTAGGTTTGTCCCTAGCAGCGATTTGTTGGGCATTTTCACCACTAACGAGCTCAACACGTTCCAGAATAAACTTAGAAACCTCGACTTCCGTGAAATGGTTGGCATCAATGTAACCATCTATTGAGAATACACCGTCTATTTGAGCGTCATCGAATCGAACAAACATTACTCGCTCACCCTCCTTAGCCTTGATGATATCCCTTACAGCACGCCACTCTAAACCGCACCATTCTTTCTCCGAATACTCTTTACACAAGAATACAACGACCAAATCGCAATTATTCCTATAAATATTCTGCAATATTGTATCTAAGTCAGGTCTAGCCAACTGTGACTGATAATCAAAGTCGTAGAAAATTTGGTCTTTACCTAAGCTTTCTTTTAGCGAGCTAACAACATTTGAAACATAGCCACGCTTCTCTCCCGGAAACGACAAAGCCACTTTGAAATTTAACTCATCGACTCGACTCATCGATTTATCTGCCTTTTCTATTCTTGGACTCTCTAATAAATCCTCTAAGGCTAATAGCGAAAGAGAAAAAGGATCAGGATCGATTCTCTCTAATTTATCTTTTCCTGGACTGACTTTAGAAATGTAATAGAGAAGATAGCTTAGCCAAACAGCCATCGCGTTATCATTAACAGCGGCAGTAGGTTTAGAAATCCCATCTATTTCGGAATTCTGTATTTCAGAAACCACGCGACTCTTTAAAGCAGAAGATTCCTTTTCGTTAAACAAACTACCAGCGCGTTTTGCCATGCGACAAAAGAGAGCACAACTATCACCTTCAATCACAGCAAATGCTGATAACTTAGCTCCTCTTAAACCCCACTGAAGATCACTACTTTTTAGATTCTCAACAAATTTCTCAGCACTGCCTTGAGGATCAATTTTTCCATAATACTGCCACAGCATTATTGTATGGTTTGGAGACTTGAACTTCCTGTTATCGATAGGTCCCTCATCTGTCACATAGAATAGACTGAACGTCAAATCGTGAAATTTTTCTGCTTCGCGCTCAAAAGAACCTATCAGTCGCTTTATCTCGGCTTTCTTCTTTCTAAGTGACATTTATCACCTTAACTTGATGATTGCCTAACAGTGAATTAGACAGAATCCGTAATTATGGTGCTAGACAGATTCTGCGTTCGCCGTACTAGACAGAATATGCGCCATCTCCGCACAAGTTCCCATCAGAAGCCAGGCATCACTCTCTTGCCTGACTTTGCCTATAGTCTCGCCCGATACCGCACGCCGTCAACCGATTGAAATCAGCCCAACACGCAACGCCCGGTCATCATCATTCAAACCATCCCGCCCAAGAGGAACCACCACATGTCCGACGGCCGCCCCGATCCCGATGCCCTTCTGGAGCGAATCAAAGAAGATGAGCAGCGCGCGGCGCGCGGTCGGCTCAAGGTCTTCTTCGGCGCCTCGGCGGGGGTTGGGAAGACCTACGCCATGCTGTCCGCCGCGCGGGCGCAGGCGGAGCAGGGGGTCGATCTCGTCGTCGGTGTCATCGAGACCCATGGCCGTCGGGAGACCGAGGCGCTGCTGACGGGGCTGGAACGGCTGCCGCTCAAGGAGCTGGAGTACCGGGGGCGGGTGCTGCGGGAGTTCGATCTCGATGGCGCCCTGGCGCGCCGTCCGGCGCTGATCCTGATCGACGAGCTGGCGCACTCCAATCTGACCGGGTCGCGTCATCCCAAGCCGCGCGCGGGTGGGTAACCGCCAGTGGGCATGTCTCAGGCTGGCTGGTTTCGTTCATTTTTGCGGCGCTGTTAGGTCGCATTGTACGGACCAAGAAACCGCACCCCATTGAAGTGGATCAGGTGAGAGGGTGCGTCGGCCACCCAGACCTCGGTTTCCCATGCGATTTCGCCAAGGTAGCGGCCCATCATGGCGCGGTTCGGGAAGGCAGTGACATAGACCAGTCCGGCCTTCGATCCGGCAAACAGCGTGGCAAGTTCGGCGTGCCGTTTCCCATCGACCGGCCCATGACTGGTGACGGATTCCACCAGTAGCAGCCAGTTCTTCTCGGTATAGTGCAGCACCACATCAGGCATCTTGCCGTGTGAATCCACATCGACACCCAGCCCGGCCAGCAGGGCAGCGTCGAAGTAGCCCCACTTGTCGCCTGTGTCGCCGGCATAGACCAGCACGCTACCCGGCGCGAAGCGCGGGGCGAAGTCCTCGATAATGGCCCGGATCAGTTCGCTGTGCTCGCCGGGGCTGAGGGTGATTTGCCGGCCTGGTGCAATGTCAACCGGGATGCGGTTCTGCTGACGCTCCCTGGCGTACCGGGCAACCAGCGTTTCACGCTCGGCCAGATAGGCGGCGAGGCTGTCATGCCATGCCGGGGTGCCGAAGATGCGCAGCAGGGCCAGTGCAGCGGGCTCGATCTGATAAACCGCCTTCGGGCTATTCACCGGGCGGTCTGGTTTGTCCGGGTTGTAGAGGGCCACGCCAGCGTCGCAGAACTGGTGCATGGTCTGGCGGCGGAACGTCTCGCGGGTATTCGGCGCATAGTCCTTGCCGTAGTGCTGACGCGCCCAATCCATGATTGGCGTGATGCCGATCAGCGGGTTTTCTGCGTCAGCCCATCGCTTGCCCGGCGCGAGGTTCAACAGCGCCAGCAGGCACAGGGCGGAACGTTCGTTGTGCTGTGCGCGGGGCAGACCCAGGGAAAAGATGATCTGCTGCGCCGCCTCGATGTAATGGTTCCTGTCTTTCATGCGGTCAGGGTTCCCAGCCTGGCGTCGATCCGGTCCTGTGTGAGTGTTTCCTGCTGCATGGCCCACTCGCCAAGCTGGATCAGTGCGGAACGCGAGGGGTATTTCATCAGTTTGAGGTCGGTCGCATTGATCTGTGTATGGCCGTTGAAGCGTCGGAAAGACTCATCGACTGCGGTCGTGTTGAGGAACACGGCCAACCCACGGGCCAGCGGCTCGGGTAAACCGCTTTTGTTTTCATGGAACAGGTTCAGATGGTTCTCGAAGCCAAGCATGGGCGCGTCACCGAATGCCCCAGGTTCAACCACGCTCGCGACGACCCGGCGTTTTTCCTCCTTAGATGAGAAACGCCGCACCACGCAATAGAATCCATTCGGGTACAGCCACTTTTCGGTGTCGGCGTTGCGTTCGATGGCGTTCGGTTTCTTCATACCATCGATCGGCCATGCGGTGCCGCTGCTGCTGAAATGGCCGGGGTAGATCAGGGGCACGGTACCCGGCCCCGGCATGTCGCGCAGGTGCGCTTTCAGGCGGAAATCGACGACCGGGCCGGTCGATACCTTGATACCGAGATCGACCAGCGAGTAGCGCACAGCGGGCGATAGCTCAATGGTGCTTTTGTCTGTCGTGATGGGCACATGAATAAAGCGCTCGGGATCGTCCGGAAATACGATCCGGTCGAACGGATGTTCATGGGTTGTGAGGTCGGAAAAGCTGTCATCGGTCGAAGTCGTTACGGTCACCGGTCCCTGCTGACCGCCACGCTCCAGGCGGATGATGATGTTCTCCTGAAGAACCGCGTCATCCTTGAATGCCTGACTGCGTGATTCAAACAGATGTATGTGGCGGATTGCTGCCCGCGCAAGGATGAAATCGCGAAACGGACGGTAGTACGGCCCATTGCAGAAACTACGCGGGATGATAGCCACGATCTGCCCATTCGGCACAGCCAGGGCGACGGCCAACGCCACGAAGGCAGAATACAGGTTCACCGTCTCGACGCCGACACGCCGCAGGGCAAGACGATGTGCCGAATGGCTATTGATCTTTTTATAGGGGGGGTTAAGGATCGTGTGCGTATAATGTTTCAATGGTCTCGAAAATAGGCTTCCGGATAGCGACTCAACCGCAGCATGGATAAAGTCTTCTTCATGGATATGGCCGGAAAAATTTCCTGTTTGATCATATTTGTCAAGCGTTTCGGACAAATGGCCAATTAAATTGTGGTCAATCTCAAAGGCATCCACTTCCACTCGCTGAAAATGAAAACCGCCATGTCTCCAGCGATCCAAAAAAGCTGCCGATAAAGAACCTATCCCTGCCCCTGCGTCCAAAAGATGACAGTCTCCTGTTTTATCCGGGAAAAGGTTCGCCATAAATTTTGCGGTTTTTTCTGGCGTAAAAAATTGACCGAATTGCGACTTCTTTTTGGCATCGGTGCTTTTTGAAACTTGAAGTCTTTTTTTCTCAATAATCGATAGCAATACAGAGCCTCCTTCTTTACTCCTTAACCAGACAGAATCGGCCTCATCTCCGAGCAGGGTTCAATTGGAAGCCAGACATCACGCTTTCGTCTGACTTTGCCTATAGTCTCGCCCGATACCGCACGCCGTCAACCAATTGAAATCAGCCCAACACGCAACGCCCGGCCCTCATCATTCAAACCATCCCGCCCAAGAGGAACCACCCATGTCCGACGGCCGCCCCGATCCCGATGCGCTTCTGGAGCGAATCAAAGAAGATGAGCAGCGCGCGATGCGCGGTCGGCTCAAGGTCTTCTTCGGCGCCTCGGCGGGGGTCGGGAAGACCTACGCCATGCTGTCCGCCGCGCGGGCGCAGGCGGAGCAGGGGGTCGATCTCGTCGTCGGGGTCATCGAGACCCATGGCCGTCGGGAGACCGAGGCGCTGCTGACGGGGCTGGAACGGCTGCCGCTCAAAGAGCTGGAATACCGGGGGCGGGTGCTGCGGGAGTTCGATCTCGATGGCGCCCTGACGCGCCGTCCGGCGCTGATCCTGATCGATGAGTTGGCGCATTCCAATCTGACGGGATCACGTCATCCCAAACGCTGGCAGGACGTGGAGGAGCTGCTGTCGGCCGGGATCGATGTCTATTCGACGGTCAACGTCCAGCACCTGGAGACGCTCAACGACGTAGTGGGCGGCATCACCGGCATCCGCGTCTGGGAGACGGTGCCGGATCATGTCTTCGATGCCGCCGACGAGGTGGTGCTGGTCGATCTGGCGCCGGATGAGCTGTTGCAGCGGTTGAAGGAGGGCAAGATCTATCTGCCCCATCAGGCCGAGCGGGCGATCCAGAATTTCTTCCGCAAGGGCAACCTGATCGCGCTGCGCGAGCTGGCCCTGCGCCGCACCGCCGATCGGGTCGATCGCCAGATGCTGGACTATCGGCGCGATCAATCCGTGGCGCCGGTGTGGCAGACCCGCGAATCCGTCCTGGCCTGCATCGGTCCCGGCGAGAGCGCCGAGCGCATCATTCGCCGCGCCGCCCGCATCGCCGCGCGCGACGACGTGCCCTGGCATGCGCTCTATGTCGAGACGCCCTCATTGCAGCGTCGCTCGCGGGCGCAGCGGCAGCGCATCCTGAAACGGCTCAAGCTCGCCCAGGAGCTGGGGGCGGAGACGGCGACCCTGTCCGGCGGCGACCCGGTCGAGGTGGTTATCGGCTATGCGCGCAGCCACAATCTGTTTCGGATCCTGCTCGGACGCGATCATCCGCGTCGCTGGCGGCCCTGGTACCGTTCATTCGCTGACCGGATCGGCGGACAGGCGCCGGAGCTGGAGGTGATGCTGGTCGCCCATGACGAGGCGCGCCCGCCGTCGCCCGACCAGGAACGGACGGACGAGTCCTGGCTGGAGCGGCTGAAGGCACCCTGGCGGTCCTATGCGATGAGCCTGCTCATCTGCGCCACGGCGGCGGTTGCGACGGCCCCGCTGCACGCGATGTTCGAGCTCGCCAATATCGCCATGCTCTTTCTGCTGGCGGTCGTGGTCGTCGCGGCGCGTTATGGACTTGGACCTTCGATCATGGCGTCCTTTCTCAATGTCGCCGCCTTCGATTTTCTCCATGTATCGCCGCGCTTCTCCTTTTCGATCAGCGATATCCAGTACCTGCTCACCTTCGTCGTCATGCTGGGTGTGGGGCTGGTGACGGCGCATCTCACCACTGGCATGAAGTATCAGGCGCGGGTGGCGAGTCGCCGCGAACGCCGGGCGCGCGCACTCTACGAGCTGTCGCGCGACCTCTCCGGGGCGCTGTTGCCGGAGCAGATTGCCCACATTGGTCAGCGCTTTGCCGAGTCGGAGTTCGGTGCCCGCTCGGCCATCATCCTGGCCAATGACAGCGATCGGTTCGGCGCGCTGGTCCTGCCCTCGCCGGGCGAATTGCCGGTCGATGTCGGCATTGGCAAATGGGCCTTCGATCATGGCGGCGAGGCCGGCTGCGGCACCGATACCCTGCCGGGCAGCCCGCTCCTCTATCTCCCGCTCCAGGCGCCGATGCGCGTGCGTGGCGTGCTGGCACTGGAGCCGCGCGATCCGCGCCAGATCATGGTTCCCGAGCAACGGCGTCTGCTCGATACCTTCGCGCGCCTGATCGCGATCGCGCTGGAGCGGGTTCACTACGTGGAGGTTGCCCAGACCACGACCCTGCAGATGGAATCCGAGCGTCTGCGCAATGCCTTCCTCGCGGCGATCTCGCACGACCTGCGCACCCCGCTCACCGCGCTGGTGGGTCTGGCCGATTCGCTCGCGATGACCCGCCCGCCGCCGACCGCCGAGCAGGCCGAACTGGCCGCCGCGATGCGCGAAGAGGCGCTGCGGATGAGCGCGCTGGTCAACAATCTGCTCGACATGGCGCGTCTGCAATCCGGCATGGTCCGGCTCGACCGCCAATGGCAGCCGCTGGAGGAAATCGTCGGCGGTGCGCTGCGGGCGATGCAGACGGCGCTCGCCCGGCATCGGGTAAGCGTTGCGCTGCCCGAGGATCTGCCGCTGCTCGAACTCGACGCGGTTTTGATGGAACGGGTGCTCTCGAATCTTTTGGAAAACGCGGCCAAATACACCCCGCCGGGCAGCCAGATCCGCATCGGCGCCGCGCCGGTCGCACCGGACCGGATCGAGCTGTGGGTCGAGGACAACGGCCCGGGCGTGCCGACCGGAAAAGAGGAGGCGATCTTTCAGACCTTCGAGCGTGGCAGGAAGGAGGGCGCGACGCCGGGCATCGGCCTGGGACTCGCGCTCTGCCGCATCATCGTCGAGGCGCATGGCGGGAGCATTCGCGCCGAATCGGGCCGCGCCGAATTGGATCAGCGCGGCGCGCGCTTCATCGTCTCGCTGCCGCGCGGCAATCCTCCCGTTATCGAGATCGCTAATGAGGAAGCGCCCCGCACGCTGGAGTTGCCGGCATGAACGAGCCGGGCGCCGTGGTACTCGTCGTCGAGGACGAGCCGAAGATCCGCCGCTTCATCCGTCTGTCGCTGGAGCGGGAGGGCTGTCAGGTCGTCGAGGCCGATTCGGTGCGGCAGGGACTGAGCGAGGCGGGCACACGCCATCCGGCGCTGGTGCTGCTTGATCTCGGCCTGCCCGACGGCGATGGCCTGGATTTCATCCGCGCGCTGCGCGGCTGGTCGGAGATCCCCATCATCGTGCTCTCGGCACGCACGACCGAGCGCGACAAGGTCGCCGCACTCGATGCCGGCGCCGACGATTATCTGACCAAGCCCTTCGGGGTCGCGGAACTGCTCGCCCGTGTGCGCGCCCAGCGGCGACGCCAGGCGGTGGGGGCCGCGCCGGGTGCGGTCATCGACTTTGGTGCCATCCGTGTCGATTGCGGACGGCGGATCGTCGAACGGGCCGGCCAGCCGCTGCACCTGACGCCGATCGAATACAGTCTGCTGATCTATCTCGCGACCCATCCGCATGCGGTGCTGACGCATCGCCAACTGCTCAGGCAGGTCTGGGGACCATCCCATGCCGACCACAGCCATTATGTCCGCGTCTACATGGCCTCGTTGCGCAAGAAGATCGAGGAGGATCCGTCGCGGCCGCAACATCTGATTACGGAAACGGGCATCGGCTATCGCTTCATTCCCTGACACAGAGACCGGACCAAAGGCACTCACGGCCCGCTCGGTTCAGACTTCCCGCACGCACCTCGGGCGTGAGGCCGGCTTGCCGTGCGGTCTTGCAGAGACCCCCGGTCGAGAGCGGCGGTCCATCGCAAGTTGACAGCGGCCCCGACTCTGGCGACAGTCGTTCCATTGTCTCGCCACCGATTTCTGCACACACATGGAACAACTGTCCGAATTCGCTGATCGTTTCGCCGCAGAGGCTCCCGCCTGCGATTACTGGACCCTGCGTCTGGTCGAAGAGGATTCCGATCATCTGGAAGTCCGTCAGGGCGTGATGGAGCCGAGTCTGCTCGGTTCTTCGCTCGGGGCCATGATCACCGTCGTCAAGGGTGGCGGGATCGGCTATGGGGCCACCAGCGACCTGAGTGCCGCCGGACTGCGCGCCGCCGGTGCACGCGCGGCGGACTGGGCGCGGATCCAGGCCCGGCTCGGTCTCTTCGATGCCGAATTCTATCCGCGCACCAGCACCCGCGCCGACTATCACTCGCCGATTGGTCAATCCTGGAAATCACTGTCAGTGGCCGACAAGCTGGCCCTGCTTCAGGACGCCAACCGCGCGCTTGCCGTCGATGACCGCATCCTCGACTGGTCCGCCTGGCTGACGCGCCGCCGGGTGAGCCAGTTGCTGATCACCAGCGATGGTGGGCGGGTGTCGCAGGTCTTCGAGTCGGTCCATCCGGGACTGGTCGCGGTCGCCAATGCCGGCAGCCAGACCCAGCGCCGGCACGGTGGCGGTTCGGACTGGGCGCAGCAGGGCGGGCTGGAGCGACTCGCCGCCGCCCGTCTGCTTGAGGATGCGCTGCGCGTGGCGGAAGAGGCCATTGCACTGCTCGACGCGCCCGAGTGTCCCGACGACACCCGCGACCTTATTCTCATGCCGAGCCAGATGGTGCTCCAGATCCATGAGAGCATCGGCCATCCGCTGGAGCTGGACCGCATCCTCGGCGATGAGCGTAACTATGCCGGCACCAGCTTCGTCACCCCCGGCATGTTCGGGCGTTATCGCTACGGGTCCGAACTGCTGGATGTTACCTTCGATCCCACACTGCCCGGCGAGCTGGCCTCAATGGTTGCAGACGATCTGGGCACCCCGGCCAAACGCGAGTATCTGATCCGCAGCGGCATCCTCGAACGTCCGCTGGGCGGGGTGCTGTCGCAGGTGCGCGCCGGACTGCCGGGTGTGGCCTGCACCCGCGCCAGCGGCTGGGATCGTCCGCCGATCGACCGCATGGGCAACATCAATCTGGAGCCGGGGGAGGGCAGTCTTGCCGATCTCGTTGCACGGGTCGAGCACGGTGTGCTGATGGACACCAATCGCTCCTGGTCCATCGACGACAGCCGCAACAAGTTCCAGTTCGGCTGCGAACTGGGGCGGCTGATCGAGGACGGCGAACTCAAGGGGCTGGTCCGCAATCCGGGCTATCGCGGCATCTCAGCCGAGTTCTGGCGCAGTCTCGATGGTGTCGGCGGTCCCGAGACCCTGGAGATTCGCGGTGTGACCAACTGCGGCAAGGGCGAACCGAATCAGGCGGTCCATGTGGGTCATGCCTCGCCGCCCTGTCTGTTTCGGGATGTGGCCGTTTTTGGAGGTGGCGAATGAATCAGGACGCCTTTTTTGCCCTGGCCGACCAGCTTGAGTCCGAACTGACGGGGTCTGAAGTCCTTTTCTGTTCGCTTGACGGCGAGGTCTCGGACTTCGCGCGGCTGAACCGCAACCGTATTCGTCAGGCCGGCCAGGTGCGTGCCGCCGCGCTGGGTCTGACCCTGATCGATGGGGCGCGACAGGCCGACGGCACCTGCGGCCTGAGCGGCGATCCGCAAGCGGACCTGGTGCGGGCGCGTCATCTGCTCACACGTCTGCGCACACGTCTCGATCACGTTCCGGACGATCCCTATCTCAATTATTCCACCGTGCCGGGCGAGAGCCAGCGGCAGGTTGGCGAAGAGGCGCCGCCTGCCGAGGAGGCCATCGCCGAGCTGATCGCCGCCGCTGATGGGCTGGATCTGGTCGGCATCTGGGCCAGCGGTGAGATCAGCGAAGGACTCGCCAGTTCAATCGGACATCGTCACTGGCACCGGAGCCTGAGCTTCAATCTCGACTGGAGCGCCTATCTGGAGGCCGACAAGGCGGTCAAGGCCAGCTATGCCGGTTTTCATTGGGACGCCGGGCCGCTGCATCAGAAACTCGCCGTCATGCGCGAGGGACTGCGCGTCATGGCGCGGCCGGCGCGCACCCTCGAACCGGGACGTTATCGCGCCTATCTGGCCCCGGCGGCGGTCGGCGAGTTGATGGACATGCTGGCCTGGGGCGGCTTCGATCTCAAGAGCCATCGCACCCATCAGACCCCGCTGCTGAAACTGGTGCGCGGTGAGCGGGCCTTCGATGCGCGGGTGAACATCCGCGAAGAGCACGCGCGCGGTCTGACCGCCGGCTTCACCGCCGAGGGCTTCATCAAGCCGGCTGGCGTGAACCTGATCGAAGGGGGCCGCTTCGGTGATTGTCTGGTGGATGCGCGCAGCGGCAGGGAATACGGCGAGACCGTCAATGCCGCTGGCGAGTCGCCTGAATCGGTGGCGCTGGAGGCGGGCGATCTGCCCCTGAGCGAGGCGCTCGCCCGGCTCGACACCGGGCTCCTGATCGGCAATCTCTGGTACTGCAACTGGTCCGACCCCAACGACTGCCGCATCACCGGCATGACCCGCTTCGGCACCTACTGGGTCGAGAATGGCGAGATCGTTGCCCCGGTCAGGGTCATGCGCTTCGACGACAGTCTTTATCATCTGCTCGGCGACCGGCTGGAGGCGCTGACCGCTGAGCGCGAGCTGATCCTGTCGGCTCAAACCTATGATGGGCGCTCGACCGACAGCGCACTGCTGCCGGGTCTGCTGGTGTCGGGGATCGATCTGGCGCTTTGAGGTATTGGCGCTCAGTGTCGCGAGCGTGTCCCTGGCTCAGACAGCCAGCGACCGCGACACGCTCGCGCTGGATTAAGATTCAGACGACCTCAACCGGAATCAGTCCGATCCGGCTGCGCCACTCAGCTGGCCCGGTCTGATGAACCGATTCGCCCTGGCTATCGACGGCGACCGTGACCGGCATGTCCTCGACCTCGAATTCGCGGATGGCCTCCATCCCCAGATCCCCGAAGGCGACCAGTCTGGAGCTTTTGATCGCCTTGGCGACCAGATAGGCCGCGCCGCCGACCGCCATCAGATAGACCGCGCCGTGACGCTTGATGGCCTCAATGGCGAGCGGGCCGCGCTCGGCCTTGCCGACCATGCCGATCAGCCCGGTCTGACTCAGCATCTGCTCGGTGAATTTGTCCATCCGCGTGGCCGTGGTGGGGCCGGCGGGACCGACGATCTCGTCGCGCACCGGATCGACCGGGCCGACGTAATAGATGAAGCGGTTGGTCAGATCCACGCCCGCCGGCAGGGCTTCGCCACGATTGAGCAGGTCGGTGATGCGTTTGTGCGCGGCGTCGCGTCCGGTCAGGAGTTTACCGGACAGCAGCAGGCGCTCGCCGGGCTTCCAGGTGGCGATCTCTTCGCGCGTCATCTGGTCCAGGTTCACCCGTCGCGCGCCGGCGCCGGCTTCCCAGACGATGGCCGGCCAGTCGTCCAGATTGGGCAAGGTCAGCACAGCGGGACCGGAGCCGTCGAGGGTGAACTCCAGATGCCGGGTGGCCGCGCAGTTGGGTATCATGGCGACCGGCAGCGAGGCGGCATGCGTGGGGTAGGTCAGGATCTTGACATCCAGCACCGTGGTCAGACCGCCCAGACCCTGAGCGCCGATGCCGAGCGCGTTGACCTTCTCGAAGAGTTCCAGACGCAGTTCTTCGATGGGGTCGGACGGGCCGCGCGCCTTGAGTTCGTGGATGTCGATGTGTCCCAGCAGGGACTCCTTGGCCAGCAGCATCGCCTTCTCCGATGAGCCGCCGATGCCGATGCCGAGCATGCCGGGCGGACACCAGCCCGCGCCCATCTGCGGCACCGTTTTCAGCACCCAATCGACCAGGCTGTCGCTCGGATTGAGGATGGCGAATTTGGTCTTGTTCTCCGATCCGCCTCCTTTGGCGGCGAGCCGGACCTCGACCTCGTGACCGGGCACCAGTTCCATGTGGACGACCGCCGGGGTGTTGTCGCCGGTGTTCTTGCGCGCACCGATGGGTGGCGACACCATGGAGGCGCGCAGCACATTGTCCGGATTGCCGTAGGCGCGGCGCACCCCTTCATCGACCATTGCCTGGATGCTGCGGGTCGTCTCCCAGCGCACGTCCATGCCGATCTTCAGAAAGACGACCACCATGCCGGTGTCCTGACAGATGGGGCGATGGCCCTCGGCGCACATCCGCGAATTGACCAGAATCTGCGCCATGGCATCCCGCGCGGCAGGGGATTCTTCGGCCTCATAGGCCGCCGCGAGCGCCTGGATATAGTCGCGCGGGTGATAATAGGAGATGAACTGGAGCGCATCGGCGATGCTTTGGATGAAATCGCTTTCGTGGATGGTGGTCATGGCCTGAGTTGGAGTCGGATTGGGATGGACCGTGGCGCGAGTATAACGAGGTTGCCGGGCGAAATTCGACGCCTGCTCCGCCGCACGCAAAAAATGCTTGCATCCTGCCGTCTCGCTTCTGTAAGATTCGCGGCTCAACGACAGGCGCGTAGCTCAGTTGGTTAGAGCACCACCTTGACATGGTGGGGGTCGTTGGTTCGAGTCCAATCGCGCCTACCAAATGCCAGGCTGTCAGCCTTCAGCGATCAGCTTTCAGCAACAATTCATGGCTGAGAGTCAATCGCTGAGGGCTGGCAGTTTTTTATTGTCCGCTCGTCCGGTCGCGTGCAACGACTCATGTGATCTCTCGTATCGATCACCACTGAAACCAGGATCCGACATGCCTCTGATTACCCTTCCCGACGGCTCGCAGCGTCAGTTCGACCAGTCTGTATCAGTCCATGCTGTCGCCGCCGCCATCGGTGCGGGGCTGGCGAAGGCCGCGCTCGCCGGGCGGGTCGATGGCGAGCTGGTCGATACCTCTTATTTGATCGAGCGGGATGCCACCCTGGCTATCGTCACCAGCCGGGACGAGGAAACGGCGCTCGAATTGCTGCGCCACGATGCGGCGCATGTCATGGCGCAGGCGGTGCAGGAACTCTATCCGGGCACGCAGGTGACCATCGGTCCCGCCATCGAAAACGGCTTCTATTACGACTTCGCCCGCGCCGAACCCTTCACGCCCGAGGATCTGGCGCAGATCGAGGCGCGCATGCACGAAATCGTGAGTCGCGACCTGCCCATCGTGCGCGAGGTCTGGGATCGCGAGGAGGCTAGGCGGGTCTTCGGCGAGCTGGGCGAGCAGTACAAGGTCGAGATCATCGAGGACATCATCCCCGAAGGCGAGGCGGTGTCCATCTACCGTCAGGGCGACTGGTTCGATGTCTGTCGCGGTCCACACCTGCCGAGCACCGGCAAGCTGGGCAAGGGCTTCAAGCTGACCAAGGTCGCGGGTGCCTACTGGCGCGGCGATTCGAATAACGCCCAACTCCAGCGTATCTATGGCACGGCCTGGCGCGATCAGAAAGAGCTGAACGCCTATCTGACCCGTCTGGAAGAGGCGGAAAAGCGCGACCATCGCAAGCTCGGCAAACAGCTTGATCTCTTCCATTTCCAGGATGAAGCGCCCGGCATGGCCTTCTGGCACGCCAAGGGTCGCATCATCTATCGTCTGGCCGAAGCCTACATGCGCGAAAAGCTGGACGAATACGGCTATCAGGAGGTCGATACGCCCCAGGTGCTCGACCGCTCGCTGTGGGAACGCTCAGGCCACTGGGATAAATTCGCTGGCGGCATGTTCACGACCCATCTGGATGACCGTGATTTTGCGATCAAGCCGATGAATTGCCCCGGCCATATCCAGCTTTATAACCAGGGGCTCAAGAGCTATCGCGATCTGCCCCTGAAGATCGCCGAGTTTGGCGTGGTCCATCGCAATGAGCCATCCGGTACCCTGCATGGTCTGATGCGCGCACGCCGTTTCACCCAGGACGACGCCCATGTCTTCTGCACCGAGGAGCAGCTTCAGGCCGAGGTCGCCACGCTCATCGACATGGTGTTCGAGACCTATCGCGATTTCGGCTTCGAACAGATCGATCTGGCTCTGTCGCTGCGGCCCGAGAAGCGGGTCGGCGCCGACGAACTCTGGGACAAGGCCGAGGCCGCACTGGAGCAATCCCTGACCGACAAAGGCTTGAGCTTCAAGGTTCAGCCGGGGGAGGGCGCTTTCTATGGCCCCAAGATCGAATTCACCCTGCACGACAGCATCGGTCGCGCCTGGCAGTGCGGCACCATCCAGGTGGATTTTTCCATGCCGGGCCGGCTCGGCGCGCACTATATCGCCGAAGACAACAGCAAGCAGGTTCCAGTGATGATCCACCGCGCCATTCTGGGCTCGGTGGAGCGTTTCATCGGTATCCTGATCGAGCATTATGCCGGCCTGTTCCCGGTCTGGCTGGCGCCGGTGCAGGCGGTCGTGCTCAATATCACCGACCGTCAGGCCGATTTTGTCAAAGAGGTCGCTAAGACCTTGCGCGACAAGGGCTTCCGTGCCGAAACAGACTTGAGAAACGAGAAGATCGGCTTTAAAATCCGCGAGCACACCTTACAGAGGGTGCCCTATTTACTCGTGGTCGGAGATCGGGAGGTCGAAACCCGCTCCATCGCCGTCCGAAATCGTCAGGGTCAGGATCTCGGTACACTCGAACTCGGTGCCTTCATTGAGCGCCTGAGCGAAGAGGTCGCAAACCGCATTCACTAACCTTCGGTTTGGCGAGGCGGATCGCTCCGGCGATCGTCCGGCCCTTTTCATTTGTGTTTTTGGAGGAACCTGCTATCGCTGCGCCAAAGAGAAACCGCGTCAACAAGGAGATCAATGTTCCGGAGGTCCGGCTGATCGGCGCGGATGGAAATCAGGTCGGGGTCGTCAATACGCGCGAAGCCTTGGGCATGGCCGCCGAAGCGGGCATGGATCTGGTCGAGATCGTGCCCACTGAAGATCCGCCAGTCTGCCGGTTAATGGATTTCGGACGGTTTCTTTTCGACCAGAAGAAGAAAAAGAACGAAGCCAAGAAAAAGCAGAAGCAGGTTCAGATCAAGGAAGTCAAGTTTCGCCCAGGGACGGATGAAGGAGACTATCAGGTCAAACTACGCAACCTGACCCGTTTCCTCCAGGAAGGGGACAAGGCCAAGGTCACCATGCGGTTCCGTGGGCGCGAGCATGCGCACCGGGAACTCGGCTTGGATCTACTCAAGCGCATCGAAACCGATTTGGCCCCACTCAGCATCGTGGAGCAGCAGCCACTCATGGAAGGACGTCAGATGGTCATGGTGCTGGGCCCCAAAAAGAAATAGCGATGAACAGACGCCGGTCGCGGGGCGCATCCCCTGAGCGACCAGCCGGAAGATCGCGGGCGCCATTGGCGCCCGCGATGTTCATGAACCGGCAAAAGTGTCATCCGTCGCATCAAACTCATCAGCAATAGCGGAGTAGCAGAACAGATGCCCAAGATCAAAACCAATCGCGGAGCCGCGAAGCGCTTTGAGCGCACCGCCTCCGGTTCAGTCAAATGCAAATCCTCTCACCGGCGTCATATCCTGACCAAAAAGAGCACCAAGCGTAAGCGTCAACTGCGTGCGCCGAAGCGGCTGCATGCGTCGGATGTGCGGTCAGCGCGTCGGATGATTCCTTACTGCTAAACTGCGTCCAGAGCAGGATGCCAAGTTTCGAGTGAGTTCGACGTTTGGCGCATCCACGGCCTTTAGCGGGGACGCAGTTTAAGATTTTATATTTTTTAATTTCTTAAACCGCGCCAGCTCGATGGTCGCCGATGCGGTTAAGGTCGATTCAAACCAAAACATCCTGAATGCCGCACTGGGCGCGGTTTAATTTGATCAGATTACCGGAGAGTTGAGATGCCAAGAGTGAAACGCGGTGTGACCGCGCATGCCCGTCATAAGAAGCTGCTTGAAGAAGCCAAAGGTTATTATGGCGCCCGTAGTAAGGTCTATCGGGTCGCCAAGCAGGCCGTCATCAAGGCCGGGCAATATGCCTATCGTGACCGTCGCCAGAAGAAGCGTCAGTTCCGCACCCTCTGGATCGCCCGTATCAATGCAGCGGCCCGCGAGAACGGTCTGTCCTACAGCCGCCTGATCGATGGTCTGAAAAAGGCCAACGTCGAGGTTGATCGCAAGGTGCTGGCGGACATCGCTTTCCACGATAGCGTGGCCTTTGCGGCGCTGGCGCAGCAGGCAAAGACGGCGCTCGCCTGATCCGCCGCCAGTCGTCTATCGACACGGAGGGAAAGGCGCAGGTCTTTCCCTCTTTGCTTTGATCCATTGAAAAATGGACAGGATTAACAGGATTTCGCAGGATTGAAGAAAGAGATCCAGTCCATCCCGTAAATCCTGTTAATCCTGTCTATTTAACTCCCGCCCATACCGCGCAGCCTGCGGCACCGGGAGTCGTTTTCCGGAGATCACCATGGCCGAACAGACCGCGCTCGGGATCCAGTCGCTCCAGGAGACCGCCATCGAGCGTATCGCACAGAGCGCCGATCTCATGGCGCTCGATCAGGTGCGGGTGCGTTATCTGGGCAAAAGCGGCGAGCTGACCGCCCTGCTCAAGCGGCTCGGCACCCTGCCGCCCGAGGAGCGGCCCGCCGCCGGGCAGGAGATCAATCAGGCCAAGGTCGTTGTCCAGACCGCGCTTGATGAACGCAAAGCGGTGCTGGAGCAGGCGGCGCTTTCCGCGCGGCTGGCCGGCGAACGCATCGACATCAGTCTGCCGGGGCGCGGTCAACAGCCGGGCGGTCTGCATCCCGTGACCCGCGCGCTGCGACGCATTGAGCGGTTGCTGGCGAACGCCGGATTTGCGGTGGTCGAGGGACCGGAAGTCGAGGACGCCTATCATAATTTCGAGGCGCTCAATATCCCGGCGCACCATCCCGCGCGAGCGATGCACGACACCTTTTATTTTGATGCGGATCGTCTGTTGCGCACCCACACCTCGCCGGTGCAGATCCGGGTCATGGAACAGCAGGCGCCGCCGCTCAAGATCATCGCGCCGGGCCGGGTCTATCGCTGCGATTCCGATCTGACGCATACCCCGATGTTCCATCAGGTCGAGGGTCTGCTGGTCGATGAACAGGTCAGCTTCGCCGATCTCAAGGGCGTGCTCTACGACTTCCTGCGCAACTTCTTCGAGCGCGATCTGGATCTGCGTTTCCGTCCGTCCTATTTCCCCTTCACCGAACCCTCGGCGGAGGTCGATATCCAGTGCGTCATGTGCGGCGGCGACGGCTGCCGGGTCTGCAAGCAGACCGGCTGGCTGGAAGTGCTCGGCTGCGGCATGGTCTATCCCGAGGTCTTCAGACATGTCGGCATCGACCCCGACCGTTATCTCGGCTACGCCTTCGGCATGGGCGTCGAGCGGCTTGCCATGCTGCGCTATGGTATCGACGACATCCGGCTCAATTTCGATAACGATCTCCGTTATCTCCGGCAATTTGCCTGATGTTGAGTGAGGGAATAGACGGGATTTCTCAGGATTGACAGGATTTTTTGTCATACCCCTTTCATGTTTATCCTGTTCGATCAAGTCAAAAAATCTTAAACATCTCTCAATGCGCAGCGCGCATTGAGAGTCGGGAAGGCAGGTTATGCGATTCAGTGAGGCTTGGCTGCGCGAATGGGTGAATCCGCCGGTCGATACCCAGCAATTGGCCGATCAACTCAGCATGGCGGGTCTGGAAGTGGACGCTGTCGAACCGGCTGCGCCGGTTTTCAGTGGCGTCTTCATTGGTCTGGTGCAGTCCATCGCGCCTCATCCGGACGCAGCCAAGCTGCGGGTCTGCACCGTCGATCTGGGCCGGGACGAGCCGCTTCAGATCATCTGCGGGGCCGCCAATGTTGCCGAGGGCATGAAGGTGTCGGTGGCGACCATTGGGGCCTGCCTGCCCGGCGATTTCAAGATCAAAAGGGCTAAACTTCGCGGCGTTGAATCCTTCGGCATGATCTGCTCGGCCAGCGAACTGGGCCTGGCCGAATCCTCCGAAGGCATTCTGCCGCTATCCGCCGATGCGCCGGTCGGTGAAGACTTCCGCGCCTGGATGGCCCTGGACGATCACTGTATCGAGGTCGATCTGACCCCGGATCGCGGCGACTGTCTCGGCATCGCCGGACTCGCCCGCGAGGTCGCGGTCATCAATCGGGTCCCGCTCCGCGCGCACATCGTCCAGCCCGTCGCCCCGACCTGTGATGACCGGCTCGCGGTGCGTCTGACGGCCCCCGACGCCTGTCCGCGCTATGTCTGCCGGGTCATTCGCCAGATCGACCCGAGTGCGGTCACACCGATCTGGATGCAGGAGCGTCTGCGCCGCAGCGGGCTGCGCGCCATCAGCCCGGTGGTGGATGTCACCAATTATGTCCTGCTCGAACTGGGTCAGCCCATGCATGGTTTCGATCTGGCCAAACTGACCGGCGGGATCGAGGTCCGTCTGGCCGGCGAGGGCGAGCGTCTTGCCCTGCTCAATGGCGAGACCGTGACGTTGCGCGCGGACACACTGGTGATCGCCGATTCCACTCAAGCGGTCGCCCTGGCCGGCATCATGGGTGGCGCGGCGACCGCCGTCAGTGCGGATACCCGCGATGTCCTGCTTGAGAGCGCCTTTTTCGCGCCGCTCGCCATCAGCGGCAAGGCGCGCAGCTACGGGCTCCATACCGATTCCTCGCATCGCTTCGAGCGCGGCGTGGATCCTGAACTCCAGATTCGCGCCATTGAGCGCGCCACCCGGCTGCTGCTCGACATCGTCGGCGGCGAGGCCGGCCCGGTGATTGAGGCGACCGCCGAGGTGCATCTTCCGCAACGCGCGTCACTGCATCTGCGCCACAAGCGCGTAGCGCAGATCCTGGGGCTTGACCTGCCTGCTGCGATCATCACGGATGTGCTGGAACGCCTGGGCATGACCCTGGAAGCGCGCGATGACGGCTGGCAGGTCACGCCGCCGAGCGCACGTTTCGATCTGGTGCACGAGGTCGATCTCATCGCTGACATCGGCCGCATTCATGGCTATGACAGGATTCCGGTCAGTCATGTCAGTTCAGCCGCCGTCACCCCGGCGACCGCCGAGGCCGGTTTCGATCTTGACCGCGCGCGGCTGGCGCTGGTTGATCGCGGTTTTCATGAGGTCATCACTTACAGCTTCGTCAGCCCCGAGATCCAGGCGCTGGTGGAGCCCGAGGTGGACACGTTGCGTCTGGCGAATCCCATCAGCGCCGAGATGTCCATCATGCGCACCAGTCTCTGGCCAGGGCTGTTGCAGACCGCCCGTCACAACCAGACCCGCCAGATGGGGCGGGTGCGGATCTTCGAGTCCGGTCTGCGGTTTCGTTGCAATGGGGACAGTCTGCGACAGGAGCCGGGTATCGCCGGACTGGTCACTGGCAGCGCCGACCCAGAGCAATGGGGTCAGACATCTCGCGCAGTCGATTTTTATGATCTCAAGGCCGACGTGGAGGCCGTGCTGACGCTCACCGGCGCAGCCACTCAATTCAGCTTCGTTCCGGCCGCGCATCCCGCCCTGCATCCGGGGCAGACGGCGCGCATCGAACGCGCCGGACAGCCGGTCGGTCTGCTGGGCATGCTGCATCCCGCGCTGGCGGCTCAACTGGATCTCACCGGCAACGCCTTCCTGTTCGAGCTGGATCTGGCGCCGCTGACTCAAGGTGTTCTGCCCGGCTATACGAAGATCTCGCGCTTTCCCGGCATTCGCCGCGACATCGCCATCGTGGTCGATGAAACCATCCCCTATGGTGCCGTTGCGGACTGCATTCGCGCCGCCGCATCCGACCTCCTGCGCGATCTGGTGCTGTTCGATGTCTACACCGGCCAGAACATCGATTCTGGTCGAAAAAGCCTTGCTTTTGGATTGATTTTACAGTCTTCTTCTCAGACACTGGAGGAAGATCTCATTGACGATATGGTCGGGCGGATACTGGCCCGTCTGGCCTCTGAATTTGATGCGCGATTGAGGGATTGAGGGTATGGCGTTGACCAAAGCCGACATGGCTGAACATCTGTTCGATGAGCTGGGTCTCAATAAGCGTGAGGCCAAAGACATTGTCGAGATGTTTTTTGAAGAGATTCGCACTGCCCTGGAGCGTGGCGAACAGGTCAAGCTGTCCGGCTTCGGCAACTTCGACCTGCGCGAGAAAAAAGAACGGCCAGGGCGCAATCCGAAGACGGGTGAAGAAATCCCGATCACCGCGCGCCGCGTCGTGACTTTCCGACCGGGCCAGAAGCTCAAGTCACGGGTGGAAGCCTATGCTGGATCCGACCGATAGCGGTGACGAGCTGATCGGTGGCGAATTGCCGCCGATCCCCGGCAAGCGTTATTTCACCATCGGTGAAGTCAGCGAGCTGTGTGGCGTCAAGCCGCACGTCCTGCGCTATTGGGAACAGGAGTTCCCCCAGCTCAAACCCGTCAAGCGCCGCGGCAACCGGCGCTATTATCAACGGCACGACGTCCTGATGGTCCGCCAGATCCGCAACCTGCTCTATGACCAGGGCTTCACCATCGGCGGTGCCCGTCAGCAGTTGAGTGGCGAAGGCGCCAAACACGATCTGAACCAGACCCATCAGATCCTGCGCCAGATGCGTCTTGAACTTGAAGAGATTCTGCAAGTCCTGCGTCGTTGACGCTGACAAGATAAGACAGTATAATTCCGCTTCTTCACGGGGCGTAGCGCAGCCTGGTAGCGCACCTGAATGGGGTTCAGGTGGTCGGAGGTTCAAATCCTCTCGCCCCGACCAGCAAAAACAAGCGATTAGCTAAGAAATTAGCTAATCGCTTTTTCGTTTTGGCCAGACGATCAGTTTTGTAGTCGCGTGTGAATGTTGTCAACGCACGCGCGATGACTCGTCTTGCTCCGGCGCTGTTCGTTCGCCCTGCCGATCCACCCATTCCTGCACCGCCTGGATCAAGGTGCGGGCGGGCGTCGCGTCCCTCCGGAGCGGGCGGTCACCGCCGATCCTGATGGCCAGCGCCCTGCCATCGGTCTGTCGACCATACTCGTTCGGGTATCCATCATGCTTCGCCTGCTCCTGACCCTGACCGCCGTGCTGCTGTCGCTTCCCGTCCTCGCCGGGGACGCGGACATCGCCGCGCTCTTTGCGCGGGTAGACCGCGACGGCACGCTGGTGCTGTCCTCGCTGCGTACCGGGGAAACCTTCATCCACCATGACGCGCGCGCGCAGCGCCGCGTCTCGCCGGCCTCCACCTTCAAGATCTTCAACACCCTGATCGCCCTGGAGGCCAAGGCGATCGGCGGGGCCGACGACCGCCTGGCCTGGGACGGTCAGCGCCACGCCTTCCCGGATTGGAACCGCGACCAGACGCTGGCCAGCGCCTTCAGGGTGTCCTGCGTCTGGTGTTATCAGACCCTCGCGCGTCGCGTGGGCGCGACCACCTATCGTGAAGCGATTCGCCAGGCGGGGTACGGCGCGCTGTCGGAGCCCTTCGCGCTGACCGAGTTCTGGCTGGACGGGTCGCTGCGGATCAGCGCCATCGAGCAGGTCGCGTTCATGAAACAGGTGGTGCGCCGGACCCTGCCGTTCGGGCCTCAAGCCTATGACACCCTGCGCGACATCATGGTCGTCGAGCAGACCCCCGCCTGGACGCTGCGTGCCAAAACCGGCTGGTCGACGCGCTCGACCCCGTCGCTCGGCTGGTACGTCGGGTACATCGAGACGCACGACGATACCTGGGTCTTCGCGATGCATCTCGACCTGCGCGACGAAGCCGATCTGCCGCTGCGGGCGGCGTTGACGCGCGCGGCCTTGCAGGTCAAGGGCCTCATCGAATGACGACCGCCTCGCTCGCCACCGGCCTCGTCCTCGGCCTCTCCGCCGGCCTCGCCCCCGGACCACTGCTGACGCTGGTGATCGCCGAGACGCTGCGGCACGACGTCAGGTCCGGCATCAGGGTCGCGCTCGCGCCCCTCATCACGGATCTTCCGATCATCCTCGCGACCCTGTTCGTCCTGTCCCGGCTCGCCCGGTTCGAGTGGATCCTCGGGGCGATCGCGCTCGCGGGCAGTGCCTTCGTGCTGTCGATGGGATACGCCAGCCTGCGCACCCAGGGCCTCGCCCTCCCGTCGCGCGACTCCGCGCCGAAATCCTGGATGAAGGGCGTCCTGGCCAACGCCCTGAGTCCGCATCCCTATCTCTTCTGGCTCAGCGTCGGTGGCCCCCTGATGACCAAGGCGTGGGCGCTGAGTCCGATCGCCCCCCTGCTCTTTCTGGGCGGCTTCTACACCGCGCTGGTTGGGGCCAAGATCCTCCTGGCCCTGGCGGTCGGGCGATCGAAGGTCTTTTTGACCGGCCCAGCCTATCTCCTCATCATGCGACTGCTCGGCGCCCTGCTGGTCGTGCTCGCTGCGGTCCTCCTGGTCGATGGACTGGCCTTGCTGGGATGGACGAGCGGGTGACGCGCACCGCCCGCCGCGCCCGAGCCGCATCCGCCAGCACGACGATCATCGCCTTCGTCGAGGATCCGGACGGCTACCCGATCGAGCTGATCGGTGCCCGTCAGGTGGCGGGCTGACGCCAGGAGACCGCCATGACCGACAGCACCGATCCACATGACCTGAATCGCTTCGTTGCGGCGCAGCGCGACGCTTATGACCAGGCGCTCGCCGAACTCCGGGCGGGCCGGAAACGCTCCCACTGGATGTGGTACATCTTCCCGCAGATCGCGGGCCTGGGCTTCAGTGCGCTGTCGCGGCGCTACGCGATCAGGGATCGCGCGGAGGCCGAAGCCTACCTGCGGCACCCGCTGCTCGGGTCGCGTCTGCGTGAATGCGCCGAGGTCGTGCTGGCGATCGAGGGCCGATCCGCGCGGGAGATCCTCGGCGCACCGGACGACAGCAAGTTGAGATCCTGCGCCACGCTCTTTGCCGGCGTCTTGGCACCGGGCTCGGTCTTTCACCGGCTGCTGGACAGATATTTCGATGGCCAGCCGGATCCGCGGACGGAGTGTCGGTTGAGCCAGGGGCCTGGCGAGGCTTCTTCGAGTGGGTGAGTCGCCACGCGGCTTTCCTTGGGACAAAGACGATGGGCGGACCGGAGTCGGCCAAGTCCAGACGAGCGGCACGCCGCCAAGTCCGGTGGCTGGAGAACGCGGGGAGCGGTCAGAGGGGGCGATCTCCGATGTCGGAAGAACCGCCGATAGCGGACGGCTGGGATGCTCACCACCAAGCCAAACGACGCAGCCCTTGCCGGTTGGTCGTTCGTAGGGCGCAATAGCGATAGCGTATTGCGCCGAAAGGAGATTGGCACAGATCCATCAGATGTGCAGTGGCGCAAAGACGCAGTTCGAGGTGCGAGGGACAGGCACCGGTGGTTGTGTCTTGGGGCGAGCAGCCTACCAATCATGCGGCGCAATACGCTATCGCTATTGCGCCCTACGCGGGCTAAATGGCGACCCAAGGCTCGCTACCCCCAGTGTTTCGTTATGTCTCATTCCGCATAAGCATGGTCCGTAACTTCGTCGCTGTGCGAAACCCGACTAATTGAATAAGTACCGCAAGCAAGGCTGTTACGAGACATGCGGTCCTAGCTGACAAAATGCACCATGACATCAGCACCTTCGAATTCAAGTGTGATCCCGCGATAAGGTCTCCAACACCAAATAGCACCCTTTCCAAAATCAATAGACAGACCATCAATATTACGTTCGATATAACCTCCCGCTTTAGCTCGTCTAATGCGTCAAGTGCATTCCGATACTCGGTTGGTTTCCCGCCCAATAGGCCCTTTGGTATGTCTTTTGTGATGGCGTCGAGATAATTGTAGAACGCGAAAGAGAGGGCGCCAAAAAGGGCGGCGATTGCGATGAACGAAGAAAGGGGACTAACAAACACGGGCGAGGCGATCCCATTCGACGCCCACAAAGCTAAAAATGTGAGACTTGCAGAAATCAGGAACGTCAAGAACAGCCTAAGCATGTCATGAGCCAGATCTACCAGTGATATGTCGAAATGCCTTCTCGACCATGCTCTTTTGTCGTTCAGCACGATTGAGAGCGGGCTCATATTCCTCAGAGGCTAGGCTGCGCAAAGACTTAATTTCATTGGTTTCGTATGATGCAGCACCCAGATCTAACGTTTCTGCAGAATCCTCGCTGCTATGAACTCTCTTGCCACCACGAAGCCCTTCGGTCGTTACTCTCCATGATCCTTCACCTTCCTCAATGTACTCAATATAATCTGAGGTAGGATTTTCCGGAACTTCCAAAGATCCAGAGTCATTCTTCATCTTTAGCTGAAATTCATCTTGCCCAAAAAGCTCTTTCAACGCCAGTATGGCGTTACGTGCTTTGACATTTGTTTGAAGTATATTTGGGGATATTAGGCGGAGTTCAAGCTTATAGAGCTTGCTGTGTGTATTGATTACTTCCCAGAATTTTCCTCGGATCGGCTTCGACTCTACGAAAACCCTATGGTTGTAGACGGCTAGGACTGGTCCGCGTAAACCTGACTCCAGAGCGGCGCATATTTGATCCGTTGTTCCAAATCGCCAGTCTTTCTGGACAAGAATAGTCTGGGTTTGAGAGTCAATTATGGTTGTTAGTGGGATCCAATCGTCCTTTTCATGCTCAACGATATCACCAGGGATCTTCTCTCCAACATGGGCCTTGCGAAGCTTCGCGATCTTTCCTGCGTAAAAACGGTTGGGAGGGAAGGTGTTAGTTATGTTTGGGGAAATAGCCGAAAAACCCACGAAGCTGTAGAACACTCCATTCCTCCTCCACTCTCTCTCGGGCATCAATGCATCAAGAATCGCCATTCCTTTTATTGCCGGCAACGGTTCCGCATTGAAGGATTGCTGAGCTTCTTCGATTAGAAAATACCTGAGAACAACAAAGGGACGGTCTTGCTCCATGAGTTTCTTCCTTATGACTCAAGAATAGGATCTCCAGAGATAGTATACGGAACTCCTGACCAGGGCGAGCGGCGGCTTTCCCTGGGGACTACCGCCTCCGCAGGCGACGCGCCGTTGTCCGCTCCTAGGACGATGCCGTCGCCTAGGCAGATCAGTCTACCTCGATCCCACCGAATCGTGCACGCACCCCGTTCCAGTCCAACCTTGGGACAGCCGCCGGCTCGCAGCGCCTCCTGCCAGGTGCCCGAGTCCTTTGGCAGTCGAAACTCCCGCACGAGTGTCAGGGTCCAGTGGCGCGTGCAGGCCAGAAAGATCGCGACTGCGAGGAGGAACAGCGGCGCATCGAGCCGGACCGGATCGAAGCCATTGGCCGCGAGGTCAAGAGCCCGGTCGCCAGGTGGCGGGTCGGCTTGGCTCTAACCGATCCGTGTCGATCCGCCCGGATGGCGGATCACCTCCGACCAGGCGCATCATATGACGGTGTCGTCGAGCGTCGCCGCGCTCGTTTGGCATGCATCTATTGAGGAGCGCGGACCGCCAAACGCTGGCGGCGAGCACGCGATGAGAGACTGCCAGCCATGGCCATCCCCACCTCCAGAACGACGGTTGCCGCCACCATCCAGCTCGATCCCGAGCGCTGCAACGGCTGCGGGCTCTGCGTGGCCGTCTGCAAGGACAATGAACTCACCCTCGCGCAGGGGCGTGTGGCGCTCAGCGGACATCCGGTCTTCGGCTGTCTCGGTTGTGGCCATTGCATGGCGATCTGTCCCACGGGCGCGATCCGTATCCTGGGCCGGACCCTCTCGTCCGACGATCTCTTCGACCTGCCGGAGCGCGCGGCGGCCACCCCCTATGCGCCCCTGCACGCCCTGTTGCAGCGCCGCCGCAGCATTCGGGAGTTTCAGGACCGGCCGATCGCGCCCGAACTGATCGACAAGATCCTGGCGACCGCCCGGACGGCGCCCATGGGGATTCCGCCCTCGGATGTGCATGTCCTGGTCTTGGACGGGCGGGAGAGGGTGGATGCCTTCGCCCGCGATTTCTGCGACGACCTCGACGGGATGCGCTGGCTGGTGTCGGACTGGATGCTGTGGCTGATGCGCCCGCTCTGGGGCCAGGCCAATGATGCGCTCTTTCGCGACTTCGTCCGGCCGATGTTGCACACCTACATCGAGCAGAGGCGCCAGGGCGTGAACGCGGTGACCTACGACGCCCCCCCTGGCGCTCTATTTCTACGGCTCCGCCTATTGCGATCCGGCGGATCCCATCGTGGCCGCGACCTACGCCATGCTCGCCGGTGAGTCCCTGGGGCTGGGAACCTGCATGCTCGGCGGTATCCACCCCTTGATCCAGCAGGGGCGCAAGGCGAAGGCCTTCCGCGAGGCCCACGGCATCCGCTCGGCGAGTCGCGAGGGCCTCTTCGTGATCTTCGGTTATCCGCGCCTGAGGTACCACCAAGGGATTCAACGGACCTTCGCCTCGATCGATTGGGCGCGGTGACGGGCTGGCCAGTCCTCGCGGCGCCCGGGTGGCTCAGCGTCCGCGAACATCAAACCACCGGGATGCCGCCATGACGCGCTGTTCCCTCCTGACACTCTCGCTCTGGAGCGCCTTCACCGGCGCCGCTGGTTTTCCGCTGTCCTGCGTCGATGTCGCGCGAGGCACCGAGGCTGAACTGGCGTCCCACCGCGACTGCGCGGCCCTGAAGGGCGAGGATCTGATGCTGGCGCCGACGCAGCTTCGACAGATGCGCTTCGAGATCCAAGGGCTTGCCGCCGTCTGGGTCACTGGACAGTGGTACTACGTCCGCCCCACGGGCGAGTCATTGCCAGTCGTGACCCTGGACAACGGTCCGGATCCCTTTGCCGAAGGGCTGGTCCGCTCGCCACGTCAGGGCCGTATCGCCTATGTCGACGCCCAATTCCGAGAGGTCATCGCGCCCCGCTATGACTGGGGCTGGCCCTTCGCGCGGGGGAGGGCGCTGGTGTGTCGCGGCTGCCGCCCGATCCAGGACGGTGAGCATACCCGCCTGAGCGGTGGGCGCTGGGGCTGGATCGATCGTCAGGGTCGGGAAGTGGTGCCGGTGCGGCTAAGCGAAACACAGGCGCGGGCACGCTGAAGGGGCTTGGGCACCCAGTTCGGGAGCGTACCGCGTCCGTGCCGGCGCCGTGTTGAGTCCGCGCGCGGTGCTGGTCTGGACCCCGCTGCCGGAGTGGACGGCGAAGCTGCTTTATGGCGAGGGATTTCGCACGCCGACAGTCTTCGAGACCCGGGGCGGCATCCTGCCCCTGTACCAGGCAACTGCGTCGCTGCAACCGGAGCGTCTGCGCACGGCGGAATTGGCGCTCCAGTATCAGCCACGGCCCCGTTTTGCGCTCGGCCTCAATTTCTTCCGGCATGAAACCGTCGACCAGATTCGCCAGCAAGACCGGGGAGCCTATGCCAAACCGGAGAATGTCGGACGTCAGGTCGGCGAGGGCGCAGAGCTGGAAATCAATTGGGCGCTCACCCGCAATCTGCGGTGGCGGGGCTGGTGCGATTTTAGTCCAGGCGGGCATTTGTTAAGTGATAGATAGAAGTTAAGATCCGCCAGCGTTCGCAGTTGATATCCGCATCAGGCTGAAAGTGTTCGCGAATGGACGCTTGCGCAGCGAGACGTTCGGCAGGGTACTGGTTCATGCGGACAACCGGGGCATGCCCCCTGACATTCAGCCGCAGCCTGTTGATCCGCCCGCCTGGAACGCGGTTTGCTTTTCGCCCGTCTGATGCCGTCCGTCCGCTGGACGTGGCGATGACCCATAACGGAAACGTCAAGGACCACTCGGCCATGAAAACCATCAAATGCGGACTGCTGCCGGGCGAATCCCGGTCGGTCGTGGAGCGCATCAACGAGCCCCTGCGGGTCTATCTGGAGCGCTGCCTGCGCACACCGGTGGAGCTGGTCGTGGGGCACAATTATGTCGCAACCGGGGAGGCGCTGCGGAGGGGCGAACTGGATCTGGCCTATCTGGGACCGGTGACCTACATCCTGCAAAGTCGCGATGCCGATCTGGAGCCCTTCGCGCGCCCAACGCATGGCGGGCGGATCGGCCCCACCTTCCAGGCGGCGATCATCGTCCCGATGAACAGCCCGGTCCAATCGCTCGCGCAGTTGCGTGGCGGCGAGATCGCCATGGGCGATCTGGTCTCGACCTCCGGCACCTGGGTGCCCCGGCTCATGCTGCTGGAGGCGGGGCTGACACAGGATCGGGACTATGTGCGCCGCACCCTGGGCGCGCACGATGCAGTGGCAGCCGCCGTCGCCGAGCGCAAGGTCGCGGCTGGCGGACTCTCGCTCCCCGTCTTCAGACGCCTGCTGGCGGAAGGCCGGGTGGACGGCGAATCGGTGCGCCTGCTGGCCGAGTCGCCACCCATTCCAGAGTATATGTGGACCTTTCGCGAAGGGCTTGACGAAGACCAGCGCGAGACGCTGCGGGAAGCCTTCCTGGACTTGCGCGACCCCGCTGCACTGCGGGCCTTCCGCGCAGTGTCCTTCATTCCGGCTGTGGACGCGGATGTCGATCGGATGCGTAACTGGATGGAGCGCATCCTCCAGGCTCGCATCCGTCCGTCGGTAACGGGTCAGACTGCGGAGTCGCCCACATCAATTGCTGCGGTTGCTGGTTAAACCGCGCCCCGTGCGGTGTGCGAGGGGAAGCGTGCCTCGATCGTGTCATTCTGCGGCGTGAGCGCTGGATCGAACGGGTTCATGGACCGCTTGATACTGTGCATACCGACCTCGTCCAGTCTGGCGGGGTCGTAGATGACGGCGCGATCTGGCGCGTCAGCTCGACCGTGAACTCCTGGTGCAGACGTGACGGGGCGGGCGCTATCGCGCAAGCCTCACCATCGATCAGTTCCCAGCGTTCGTCATCGGGCCAGCGGCAATAGTCGCCATAGCTGAAACGGCCCACCTTGGTTGTGCCCTGCGGCATGGCGGTCGGTTCTCCGAGGTTCCCACGGTGTTTCGCCTTCGAAGTGACAGGGCTCATGCTAGCGGATGTGTTGCCCGTTGGAGCTGCGTCCTTCATCCTGCCGTGTGCGGACGCCAGCGCGATCCAGTCATGCCTGATTCGAGCCGCATGACTCTCGATCCGAACCGATTACGTCATCCTCTCGGGTTGCGGATATGGCGAGATGTTCTATAAACGACGATGATCGCCGGAACGCTCGGCATTCGCGGCGTTCAGGGGCAGAGCCGAGGTCATGGTGGCGTTCGGGTTGATCCGCGTCTGAACAATCTGCCGACCGTTTTCCTGGAAACCGAGAGCACGGGGTAATCGGTGCAGATTGACCGGAATGTCCCCCAAGCAAATATGGATGTGCCGATGTAATTGTCGACCCCGCTTTCAAGATACATTGCCGCACCGGCGTGCACAGAACCACCTGCAACACAAGTTGCCGTCGAATATTCTCCATTGTTTTCCGCTTGAAGCGCAGATTTTATTGATGCCCTCAAATTCGTTGAGTTTTAATGATGCTTACAAGACCTGGCGAAATCGCGCCCGAAAGTACTCACGAAATTCGCTTATTGTTACGATTCTCAATTTGCTCCAGCGAAGACATTTCGACCGTTTCGAGGCGTTGCAGCGCGCGCCGTGGATCTCATTCCTGTTCTTGAAGTGGATCTGCCAGGACCCGTATTTCGATAGAAATATTGGAAGAGATGTCAGCGATTCTGAATTTAACGATCTACGAAACCGGCTCTGGAATTTAACGGAGGGTGGCCATACCCATTTGTCAGAAACCCGGCCCGGGCCTCTTTTTCTAAGGCAGCTCATCAACCCTCAAATCCCGTTCCAGCGTCGGCTCACGCGCGGATTCGTGCGGGAGGCAGCATTGCTGGATCAACTTCAGCATGACCATCCGCTTATTATAATGTTCAGGGGACTAACGGGCTTGAGTCCGGCGGAATTTATTGATTTCTCAGTCGCCGCGCATGGAGCTATAGCAAATGGCAATCTTGATTTTTCCGTCAAATGGTTTCGTCCGCTCGCCCGGATTCATTCAGGTGCGAAGATTCAGTGTTTCGTCAATTGCATCGCGCGAACACAACCGGAGCTGATAGATTTCTTTCGTGGTCTACCAGAATCTGGCAGAAACCGAAAAGTAGAATCGGAGTACTACGAGTTTACCCCGCTTCGCCGCTATCCTTTCCTATTGCAGGGCGATGTGCTGAAATGCTGGCACCCCAAGGTGTTCGAGCGAGGAATTGAGGGGTTCGTCCATTCAGTGCTTAGCGAGAAAGGAAAGCCGTACATAGATCGATTCAGTAAGATATTTGAGCGACACATAGTCGATCAAGCGGAAAGGATTGCACCGAAGTTCTATGACGAGGCGATGTTGAGGGGCATGCTCGGTGAGGAGTCAAAAGTTCCAGACGGTTTGCTAGCATGGCAAGGAACGAACGTGTTTCTCGAATCCAAGGCTGGGCTTTTCGACGATTCAGTGTTGGTGGCCGGGCACAATAGGATCTTTGCCGACAAAACGAGCTTGATAAGGAAAGCGATTCATCAAGCCTGGGCCGTGTCTGTGGGGATATCCGGTAACGAGCACGCGCCGTGCGAGATCAGGCTGGCAAAGAACAATTACTTGCTAGTTATTACGAACAAAGATATCAATGCAAGCAGAGCATCGATGCTCGCTGCGATGTTTGAGCTAGGGCGGTTAGAGTACCCTAATGATCTAGCACAAACGCTCCTTCCGCTTGACCATGTCTACATCCTTTTTGTTGATGATTATGAGAGGCTGCTTGCCGGCCTTGAGACTGGGGAGCGTTCATTGCCTGACATACTTGAGGATTGCGTATTGCGAGATTCTGATCCAGCGACTAGCTGTTACCATTTCGCGATGCATTTGGACCATCTGAAGTTCGGCGAACTCCGTTCCTGTCTCGTGACGAACGCTTTCGATCAGTCTCTCGAACGGCTCCGGGTTGGTCTCACTGGAAACACTTGATGTTTTAGGTATCGCTGCCAGACGTACCTGTCGCATCCCGCCGCCAGACTCTCCTCACCAGCCCGGCGATCTCCCCACCCACGACCAGCACCACGGCCAGTCCCGCGCGCATCGCCAGCCAGCCGCCGCCGACGATCAGCGGGATCAGCGGGATCAGCAGGATGGGGAAGAGCGCCTCGATCGGGTCGTTCTGCAGCAGCCGTCCGCCGATGCCGACCATGGCCGCGACGGCGGCCTGCATCCAGGCGAGGTCCAGCAGCGTCCGGCCGAGCGCGCGCCAGCGATCGGCGCGCGATCCGGGTTCGCAGGCCGCCGCGATGCGCCGGGCGACGACGTCGATGGTGAAACAGACGAGCGCGACCAGTGCGGCGAGCGCCGTGAGTGGCGGATCGGCCGGGTTCATGGACGGCTCGATGCCGCGCAGACCGACCTCGGCCAGGATGGCGATGACCAGGAAGACCGCCAGCCGTCCCGGCGTGAACCAGCGCTGTGCCCGCTCGCTCACCAGCTCGGCCAGTCTCTGGCGCGTCGAACCCCTCTCGGTGGTACGCCGGCTGTCGTGCCACTGGTCTCGCCAGCGCGTGAGATCCTGGATCAAGAGCGGGATGCTCAGCAGTAGGATCCATCTCCAGAGTTCGGCCCGGGCCGGCCACAGGAGCAGCAGGGCGACGGCCAGCGCGCACACCATGCCGCCCGAGACCGCGGCGCGCGCCAGCACCGACCGCGGGCTGCCGCGTCCGGCCCACTGGACGAGGCGCAGGTCCAGCAGTCGGCGCGCTGCACCGATGAAGCCGAACAGCATGACGAAGGGGATCGCCAGACCGAGGAACACCGGAATCCCCAGCAGCGGCACCAGGACCTCGGATATTGAGTCGGGCAGGTAGGTCGCGCCCGCCATGGACGCGGCCAGCGCGGACCAGATGGCGAGCACCCAGAGTTCGAAGCGGAAGGCGAACAGCAGACGCGCGGCGACGTTGGTGCCGGTGGCGCGGAAGGCGACGGCACAGGGTTCGCCGAATGGCTCGGCCAGGGCGCGATGGGTGCCGCGCAGCGGCGCGACGATGCGGCTGAGCGCGAGATAGATCCAGGCCGCGCGGGCGAAGAGGCGCTGGCGGGTCTTGTCGGTCACATCCGCGCGCAGCGCGCTCCAGGCCAGCGCGACCGCCTCGCGGTATTGCGCCAGCGCGCCACTCAGCGCGGCGAGTCCGGCCAGCGCCGTGTCGCACTGCGGGTCCAGTCGCAGCGCCTCGCGGAAGGCCGCGGCGGCGGCCTCGGGCGACTGCCGCGTCTCGGCCAGACGCACGAAGCCGTCCGGCCAGTCCGGGTGCTGCGCGACCAGGCGCTCGGCGGCGATGCGCGAACCCACCAGGTCACCCGCGTCGCGCTTGGCGTACGACAGGTACAAGAGCGCGACACGGTCGCCGTCGGACAGACGCACCGCCTGCTCGGCCAGCGCCACGGCCTCGGCGTGCCGGCCCTGCGACCCGTGCCAGTTGGCGAGGATGCGGATCGCCCAGGCGGATGTCGGTTCCTGGGCCAGCACGCCCTTGGCGAGTTCCGCCGCCTCGTTGCCGCGGCCCAGGGTCATGACGACGTGGGCGAGCTGCAGCCGGGCGCGTCCATGGGTGGGATCGGCCGCGACGGCGCGCCGGGCCTGGACCTCGGCGTCCTTCCAGCGACCGATCGCGCTCAGCGACTGGCTGCGCTCGACCAGCCCGTCGGCCAGTTGGCGCGGTGAGGGCGCCTCAGCCAAGTTTGTTCCGCTTCATGTAGTCGAGCAGGTCGTCGTAGACGCCGCTTTCGTTGGCGAACAGGGCGAAGTTGCGCGCCTGCGCGAACCACTCGATGGTCGAGGGCCGCAGCGTCTTCAGCGCGCGCTCGAAATCTCTCGGTCCGACCGGGCGGATCGCCCCCGCCGAGGCGCTCGCCTCGATGGCCGACTCGCGCGCCAGGTCGCAGAGGTGCGCCAGGTCGGCGCCGGAGAAGAGCGGGGTGGATTTGGCGAGCGCCGCCATGTCGACGCCCTGGTGCGGGCAGTCCGCCAGATGGTGGGCGATGATGGCGGCGCGCGCGGGCTGGTCGGGCGGCAGCACCAGCAGGGTGCGGTCGAAGCGGCCGGGGCGGCGCAGTGCCGGGTCGATGTCCCAGGGGTGGTTGGTGGCACCCAGGACGAAGACGTCGGTGTTGTCGTACTGCGCGCCGTCCATCTCGGAGAGCAACTGGTTGACCAGGTTGCGTCCGCCACCGCCGCGCAGCTCGCTGCGCTTGTGGCCCAGTGCATCGATCTCGTCGAAGAAGAGCACCATGGGGGCGAGCCGGCGTGCGCGGTCGAAGATCTTGTGCAGACGCCGCTCGCTCTCGCCGAACCACATGTTCAGCACGTCTTCGAGCCCGATGGACGCGAAGCGCGCGCCCATCTCGCCGGCGAGCGCGCGCGCCAGGTAGGTCTTGCCGCAGCCCGGCGGCCCATAGAGCAGCAGACCGCCGGTGGCGGTCTTGCCGAACGCCTTGTACAGCTCCGGGTTGCGCAGCGGGCCCAGCACCGCGAGTTCGAGCTTCTTCTTCACCTCGTCCATGCCGCCGACCTGGGCGAAACCGATCCGCGGTGTCTGTAGCTCGAATTCCTCGACCAGTTCGCCGTCCTCCGCCGCCAGGCGCAGGCTGGGCCGCGCGTCGTCGCTGAGCTGGCTGCCGGTGGCCGGGCTACCGCTGGGCGCCACGGCGGCCAGGGTCGGTCGGGCCGGTGCCGTGGGCGCGCTGGGGGCGCTCGGGCTCGGGTCGAGCGCGGCCAGCAGGCGCGCGCGGCGGTGGGTCGGCCGAGCTGCTGCGCGAGCCCGGCGGCGAGCCGCAGTGCCGAGAGGTTGGCGGGATCCCGCGCCAGTGTCCCGACGCAGGTGTCGAGTGCGGCCTCGGGCCGCTCATCGTCCAGCAGAAGCTGCGCCAGATGGTTGCGCAGCCCGAGATCGTCCGGGGATTGAAGCAGTGCGGCTTCGAGTGCGGCGACGACGGACGCGGGCGGTCTGGTCATGGGCGGTCTGTTCGCAGTTTGGCGAAGCGCAGGGCTTCGGGCTGGGTGTTTGGTCGGCTCCGTCCGTATGGCGCTACCGCCATCTGCGCTGTTTGGCGCATCAAGGATCCATGCGGAGCAACATCGCTGCGGACTTGTCGGCGCTCGATTGAACTGCATTCCCGCCCAGCAAATCAAGCGACGCGGCATGGCGGCTGCCGAGGCAGCCTTGCGGTCATCGGCTGAGCGCCTCAACCGCCTTGTCGGCACCGTAGCCACTCACCTCTAACAGCTGGTCGAACAGATCCAGGCACTGCCGGCGCAGGTCCGGAACGTCCTCGGCCTGCCGGTAGGCGCACAAGACCAGCCCTTCCAATGCAACGCGTGCCATCATCAGACCTCGCTGATCGCCGGAACCCTGTTCGAGGCCACCAAGCTGGGGCTGACCGTGTGGTTCCTGGCCATTTATCTCATCGGCGAAGCCAAGACCGGGCTCTCGGCCCTAACGCTCAAACGTGACCTCGAGGTCAGTTACCCCACCGCCTAGCGGATCCATCACAAGCGGATGCAGGCGATGGTCGAGCGCGAGGCCGCCACGGTGTTGTGCGGGACCGTGCCGGTCGATGACGCCTACCTCGGCGGCGAACTCACCGGCGGCACTGCAGGACGGGGCTCGGAGAACAAGGCGCCTTTTTTCGCTCTACCACCAAGGCCATCCGCTGCGCGCCAAGTTCACCCCGTTGCCCGGCTTCACCCGCCGCCCCATCGCCGATGGGGCGGGCGCGCACCTCGCCCCGTTCAGCACCGTCGTCTCCGATGGCCTGGCCTGCTTCACCGGCGTCACCGACATCGGCCGTACCCACCAGCCGACTGTCGTCGGGATGCGCAAACCCGAAGACTTGCCGATGTTTCGCTGGGTCAACACCGTTCTGGGCAACCTCAAGACCGGTTTCAGTGAGGCTTACCACCGCTTCGACTTCGGCAGGTATACCGAGCGCTACCTCGGTGCGATCGCCTATCGCTTCAACCGCCGCTTCGATCTGCAGGCGCTGCCGACCCGCCTGTTGGTGGCGGCGTTGGTCTGCCCTCCGTGCCCCGAGTCCTGGATCCGGCGCGTGGCTGAAGCTCCTTTCTAATCAGGACGCTCCTTGACCGCCCGGCGTGTCGCGTGGTCAGATCGGGCATCACAACATCGTGCTCGACCAATCCATGCGCCATCCAGGGGTTGCGATGAACGAAACCGCCATCGAAGTCGTCAATACGCCCTTTTCCGCCGTGCACTATTACGAGTGCAAGGTGATCCTGCAACCGCAGCATTTCGTGACGTCTCATGCGTTCCGGGACTTCTGGAAGATCGTCCGGCATTCAGCCAGGAAATTCGACGTAACGGTCAAGGACGCTGACGACGGATTCGACAACCAGGTGCGTGAGGTCCTCTTCTTCGATACGCCGAGCTTCGATCTCTACAACAATCATTTCATCGTGCGACTGCGGACCTTCTACAAGAGCGGCTGGCCGGACGGTCTGCCCGAGTTGACCGTCAAATTCAGACACCCGGATTTCGAAACAGCGGCGGCGGTCGATGTGCGCCCGGCCACCCCGGGTGCGCGGATCCGGATCAAGTTCAAAGAGGAACTGCTGCCCCTGCGCGAGGGACTGGGCGGGATGCGCTCGATCTTTTCGCATAACTGTGTACTGGCGACGCCGCGTGAGCAGATCGATATGGCCGTGGCCGATCTCACGCGCTCCTTTCCGGCCCTGCTCCAGGCCAAGGCCAGGTCGGACGAGCGCCTCGCGCTGGTCAACGATTTCGCCGTCGAGGAGGTGCAGGTGAACGTCGGCGAGCTGCATTTCGGACACGGCATCAAGGCCAAGGCCACCATTGCCGTGTGGCGCGATCGTCAGCACGAACGCCCGATCTGCGGCGAATTCGCCTTCCAGTGCAAGTTCGACCGGCGCGAGGATCTTCACCGCGAGAGTCTGAAACGCGCCGCCGATTTCTACAAGACGCTCCAGTTGGACGCCTACGAATGGGTGACCCTGGGGGCGACCAAGACGGCCATCGTCTACGGACTCGGTCAGCAGGCATCGACCAACCATGAATGAATCGGCCAGGGTCACGCAGCCGCCATCGATCGGTCGGATCTTCAGGGCATTCGCCCTGATCGGGATCTCCAGCTTTGGCGGCGGTCTCGTCGCCTATCTGCGCGATGTGGTGGTCGATCGCGAGCGATGGCTGACCGACGATGAGTTTCTCGGCGCGCTGGAGATCGGCCAGACCCTGCCCGGCCTGAATTCGACCAATGTGGCGGTGATCGTCGGGCGTCAATTGCGTGGGCCGCGCGGGGCGCTGGCCGCAGCGCTCGGGCTCATCCTGCCGGGCGCGGTCATCCTGAGCGTACTCGGGGTGCTCTATGCGCGGCTCCACGACAACCCGGATGTCACTGCCGCCCTGGCCGGGGTCGCGGCGGCCTCGGTCGGCCTGCTGCTTCAGGTGACTCTCAAGATCGGCGGACGCCAGTTTCTCCGTCCCAAAGACCTGATGTTCATCCTCCCGACCTTTCTCATGGTCGGCGTCTTCCATGTCTCGCTCGTCACCACCCTCCTGCTGCTGGCGCCCATCGCCATCTGGATGAACCGTCCTGCCGCGTTGAAGAAGCCGCCTCTGTCTTCCTCCGAGTCGAGGCCGTAACCCCATGAAAGACCTGGTCTCGCTCCTGAACGTCTTTACCCTGCTCTCACTGATGGCCGTGGGCGGGGGCACGGCCGTCATTCCGGAGATGCAGCACGAAACCGTCACCGTTCATCACTGGGTGACCGATACCCAGTTCGCCGCCATCTACAGTCTGGGTCAGCTCGCGCCGGGACCGAACATGACCATGGTCGGGATCATCGGTTATCACGCTGCCGGTGTGGCTGGTTTCTTACTGGTGCTGTTCGCCTTCTACTTTCCCGCCAGTCTCTTGACCTATGGGGTCAGTTACATCTGGGACCGTTACCGGGAGAACCCCTGGCGTGAGGCGGTTCAGCGGGGACTCGCGCCGATCACCATCGGGCTGATGCTCGCGGGCGTCTATGCCGTGGGCAAGACGGCCAGCTTCAACCTCGATCGGCCGCTCTGGTTCAACGGCGTGACCCTCGGATTCGGTCTCGCCATCGTCCTGCTGCTGTTCTGGAAGCGCATCAACCCGGCCCTCCTCATCCTGACCTGCGGCGTTTTGGGCTGGTTCATCCTGCGTTAAACCGCGCCCAGCGCGGCAGGCGATGTCTTTACCTTGGCCACCTCGACGGTAGTCGAAGCGGGTGCGGTTTGATTGGATCTTCGGGTCCGTCATGCCAGCGAGAGGCGTCACAGCCGTCAACCCTGATGCTCCCAGACCGCCTGGATGACGACGAACAGAAAGGCGGTCGAACAACCGAACATCAGCAGGCCGCTGATCGCCGCCAGTGGGCCGATGAGGCGCCAGGGCGGAGCCAGCACGACATCGCCATAGCCGAGTGCGGTCATCGAGGTGGCGGAAAAATAGAGCCCTTCGGAAAAACTCGGAGCCAGCCCCGCGCGCCAGATCAGCAGACCCCAGGCCATGGCCTCCGCGAGATGGGTGAAGAAGAGCACGACGAAGCAGCCCAGGATGATCGCCTTGCCAGCGCTGCGTGGGCCGAGATGCAGAATGAGCCATGGGACGAACATCTGAATCTGCCAGGCGACTTCAAAGAGCAGACTGGCATGGAACAGAAACAGGACCGCGACCAGCAGCCAGGCCAGGATAAAGACAACCTGCACACGACGTCCGGTGATGCCGGCGATGGATGGCATGACGCGACGCACCTCGCTTTGTCTGAGCCGCAACCTGACACGTCATCCTTGGTGATGATCCTCCACGCCATGACGGCCCGACACGACAGACCCCGCTGTCTGAATGTCGCGGTCATGGCCCGCGCGCTGACCAGGCTGCTGCGCCTGGATTGCGCGAAACAGGCGGAGCGTCATCAGGACGTCCGGGCATCTACTTTAGAGGATGGCGTCGTGATCGGCCAGAAGCCTGTCGGGGCTGGCCGATTTCTACGGTGTCGCACAAAATCAAACGACCGCACCAGTTGACATCACGGCGGTTTTCCTGACTTGTGGGCGAGTGGCTAAAGCGTCGATGCCGCCTCGTCCGGACGGGTCAGCCTCAGCAACTTCCGCACATTCTCATCCGCGATCTCGCGGTGATAGAAAATGGCGAAATATTCCTTGGTCGCCGCCGCCAGATCAATGTCATAGCGATCCGGATAGAACAGCTCCGCCAGCCAGAGGGCGCCGAGGATGCGATTGGTGCCGGGCGGGCGGTCCAACCAACTGAAGGGCAGCCAGGGGATCTGGACCACCTGACCGTTCCTGACGGCAGCGATCTTCTGCCAGAGCGGATCCTCGACGATGGCTCGCCAGGTGGTGAGCCGGTCGGCGGCCGGGGTCCAGACCAGGATCAGCTCCGGCTGCCACAGATAGATCTGCTCCAGCGAGACCGCGCTCAGTCCTTCGTCGGGCAGATTCTTCACCTGTGCGACGTTGGCGGCACCGACGAAATCCAGCACCTGCGTATGGCTGGAGCCGGCCGGGTTGGTGGACAGCCCGTCCGGCCCTTCGGCGTAGTAGACCCGCACCCGCTGGTCCTCCGGAATGGTCTGGGCCACTTCCCGGATGGGGTCCAGATGGCGGACGACAAAATCCGTCATCGCCCTGGCCTGCTCGCGGCGGTCCAGGATTTCACCGAGGACGGCGAAAGCCTCCTTGTAATGGAGCATGTCCTGATCCACCAGGACGACGGGCGCGCCGATCCGCTTCTGCATGCGTTCAGCCCGTTCTGCGGCACCTGGGATGGCTTCCATCACGACCAGGTCCGGTGCCATGCGGATCACCTCCTCGTCGGAGAAGCGGATCCCCGAGTTGGGCGTGGTCTTGCCCTCGAAGAAGACGGGCGCCAGCAGTGGCCGCGCGGCCTCGGGCAGACGATAGCTGTTGGCCAGCAGGTCGGGTGCCATGGCGCCGACGATGGGGATGCAGTGACCCACGGCATAGACCTTGTGGATCCTGTCGGGCAGGGCGACCATGCGGCCGGCCATATCGACGATCTGGCGCTCGGCCAGCACGGGGTTGGCGACCAGCCAGGCGCCGATCAGGATCAGGGACTTGAGGATTGGAGAGCGCATTTTCATCAGAACACCACCGCCACTTCGACCCCATAGGTTGCACCCACATCGCGCAGCACACCCCAGTTGGCCTGCGGCGGATAGCCCTTGTTGTTGGTACCGTACTGCTCGTCGGTCAGGTTTTGGCCGTAGACGGCCAGGGTGATGCCGTGGTCGAAGCGGTGCGCCACGCTCAGGTTGACCGTGGTGAAGTCGCCCACGGTGTAGCCGTAGCTCAGATAGGGATCGACCTTCAGCAGACTCAGGGTGCTGTCCCAGGGTCCGTGGCGCCAGTTGAGCCGGGCGCTGTACTTGTTGTCCGGGAATTCGCTGCCGTACTCGCCGTCCTCTTCGTTGTCGGTGAAGGCGGTCCAGCCGAGCTCGTAGCCGAGGGCGTCATCGACGAGGCGGCCCGCAAGGGTCAATTCCAGACCCTTGCGGATGCGATTGGCTGCGTCGTAGAGGGTGACGCTGGTTTCCTCGCCGGTGCCCGGATCGATGATGGGGGCGCCGCTGGCGTCTGCGGTCAGGGTTCCGGCGGCGACCTTGGCGTCCTTGATATCGTAGTAGAAGGGGGTCAGGGTGGCCGTGAAGGCGCGGCTGACATTGGCCTCCAGCCCCAGCTCATAGCGGCTGCGGATCTCGTCCGGCAATGTCGCGTCATCGACCGTGGTCAGCACATCCGGGGTCGGGGTGAGATTGTAGGAGTAGCGGGCCGAGACGCGGAAGATGGGGTTGATCTGCCAGGCCGTGCCGACGGAGGCCGCCATGGCGTTGTCGCTCCACTCGCCGTCGGCGAGCTGGACCTCGCTGCCGCTGGAGAGATATTTCTCCCCGCCCCTGACGATCTGCCTGCGGTCGGTCCGCAGCGCCAGATCGAGCGTCCAGTCCGGATTGAGCCGGTACTCGTCCGTGAGATAGTAGCCGTAGAGTTTCTCGCGCCGGGGTGTTTCGTTGCCCTCGGTGAGCTGATACCAGTTGAGGCTCTGAGCGCCGACCTTGAGGGTATTGGAGCCCCATTCGATGGTGTGCGAGAGATTCCATTCCTGCGCCCAGTCCCGGCCCTCGTCGCCCACCACCTGCGAGCGGTTCTGGGTGGTGGTGTAGGGGTAGCGGGTGCCCTCGGCCTCGGTCCAGCCGTAGAGCAGCGCGGTGGTCTGGGCCGCGTTCCAGTGATGGGCGAGATTGGTCGAGAAGACCTCCATGTTCATGGGGTCGTACTCCCAGACGTTCTTGTCCAGCACGCCGTTCGGGGTCGGGCCGCTGACGGGGTACCTGGTCTTGCCGGTATAGGTTCCGATCGCCCGCTGGATCTCGCGTGAGGCGCGATTGACGTAGAGCGAGGCGGTGGCCTCGAAGCGGGCGTCCGTGTAGCCGCCGTTGAGCAGGAAGCTGTTGCCGTTGTAGCCGTTGTTCCAGTCCGGTTTGCCTTCGGAAGCGGTGTGCTGGTATCCGGCCCCAATGCGCGCGCGTCCGTCCAGCCAGGACTGAGCGGTGAAGCCGCTGGCCTTCCAGGTGTCGTAGGTGGCGTAGCTGGTGCGCAGCTCCGCGCGCTTCCCGTCCGGGACGCTGCGGCGGGTGGTGATGAGGATGAATCCCTGGTTGGGCGACCCAGCCGAGGCCGAGCCGAAGCCTGCGAGTGGCGCGATGGTCAGCACGGTCGAGTCGCGCACGAAGCGGATGGATTCGATCAGTTCCGGCTGTAAATCCCCGAGCACGCGCCGCGCCTCGGTCTGGGTCAGATAGACGCCGTCCAGGATGATGCCGACGTCGTCTCCCCGACTGAAAGCGAAATTATGGACGCGCGCGCCCTGGCGCAGGATGCTCATGCCCGGTGCGCGCTCGATCAGGTCATAGACATCGCGCGGACGGATCTCCTCAATGTCCTCGCGGGTGAGCGTCTGGACGGCCACGACGCTCTGGGGCATGGCGAGCCGGCTATAAGCGGGCTCGGGCGCGGCCTGCCTGGCATCGCTCTTGCCGCTGTCCTCGACCACCACGACCGGGAGCGTCTGCTCTCCGCCATCCGCCGACACCAGCCGGCACGGTGCCAGGTGCGCCGCCGCCAGCAGGAGTACTACAGGGTTCTTTCGGATCATCTCGATTCCTCTGCCAAATGAGCCTTCGGGCCAAACTGGCCCTTTGGTGCAATGGCAAGCCCTATGCCACGGTCAGATGACGTTCAGCGAGGAACGGAATGGTCGAGGTGTACCGAAAGGGCCAGTATAGGTGCTGGTCGATGGGGCGAGGAAGGTCCGCTGCGTTCGTCGATGAACGTCGAAAGACGGTTGTGCACCGGCTGGTGCGATCGTGCTCGGCTGGCTGGCTGCGGTCTGGTCCGGGCATCTGGACGACGAATCCACCGAGCCGCTGGTCCCGCCCGGGCTCGCTGAGATGGACGGAGCTATTTCTCAGGCGTACATTCAACCGATGCTGATCATGATCGAGACCCCGTTGTTCCAGAAGCAATGGCCTCTGTATTGGACGGAGGACGAACGCGGCAGCTTCGCCGCTTACATCGCCGAAAACCCTGACGCCGGGGATGTGATTCCCGATTCGGAGGGTTGCCTAAGGCACGCTGGCGACGGGCTTCGGGATTTGATTGTTTGCATCCCGTGAGACCGTTGAGCGAGTTGATCGAACCGCAAGACCTTCGTTGCAACCAGGAGACGAAGAAAATGATGCGCAGCCGTGCCTTGCAACTTCTCGCCGAGCACAAAGGGCTCCTGACCCGGCGTTTCGGTGTGACCTCGCTCGCCGTGTTCGGCTCTACGGTTCGGGACGAGGCGCGGGAGGATAGCGACGTGGATATCCTGGTGGCCTTCGATGGGCCGGCCACCTCGGAGCGCTATTTCGGCGTCCAGTTCTATCTCGAGGACTTGCTCGGCAGCCCCGTCGATCTGGTCACGGAAAAGGTCCTGCGCCCCGAGCTGCGGCCACACATCGAGCGGGAAGCGGTTCATGTCTGAAATCACCCGCAGCCCAAGGGAATGGCTCTTCTATCTGGACGACATGATCGGATTCGCCGACAAGGTCGTGGCCTACACCGACGGCCTGGACCAGGACGGATTCCTGAGCGATGGTTTGATCTACGATGCCACCCTGCGCAACCTGGAACTGATCGGCGAGGCCGCGACCCATGTCCCGGAGGCGGTGCGATCTGCCAATCCCCAGATTCCCTGGTGGCTGATCGTCGCGACTCGCAATCGACTGGCCTACGCCAAGGCCATATCTGGATATCAGGTACCAAGGCTATATCTCGAACGCGGCCAGGCCGAATGATCGGGGATAATTCAGAGACTGATCGATCATCTCGGCGCACTGGCTGGTTTGAGACCGCCTTCATCCGCTTTCAAGGATTCGCCAGCGTTTGCTCGGTTTGGCGAAAGACCGGTTCACGTCCTCCAGTCTGAATTCCAGTCCGTAGAATTCACGGTAGAAGACCTTCGCCTCGGCTTCGATGTCGAAGCTGAATCTGTCCGGGTGCAGGCACTGGGCGATGTGCATCAGCCCCAGTATCCATCTGGGACTGCCGAAGTCGATGCAGGGGATCGGATGGTTGTATATCCGTTTGTTTCGCACCGCCTCGACGCGGATTCCCAGCTCGTCGCAATCGGCATAGAAATCCTCCAGCGGCGCTTGCATGAAGGCGGAGATGAAGATGACCTCCGGATCGAGTGCGTTCAGGGCGTCCGGTGTCACTTTCATCCCCGGTCGGCCGGTGGTGGCCAGCGCCTTGTTGATGCTCGCGCCGCCGGCTAGCTCGACCAGTCCGTTCTCCAGCCGCTCGTATTCCAGGGCGAACAGCGGCGTGCTCATCGCATAGTAGACCCTTGGTCTGGTCTCGATCCGGGCGGCCTGCGTCCCGATCGCCTGCACGCGCTCGTCCATATATGAGATCAGTCTCGCGGCCTCGGATTCTTTCCCTGTCAGGGCACCGAATCTGCGGATGCTGTCGGCGTATCGCTCGAAGCCTTGAATGCTCCCGTGCAGTTTCTGGAGGCCATTCTCTTGCAAACTGTGCTCCCAGCATCGGGCGATGGAGCCCTGATCCTTGACGCCGATGGCGGCCAGCGTCCCCTCGATGATTTCGAGTGCGCGGGTGAAGGGATATCCGCCCTCGAAGTCGTTCTCGTCGTATCTGCCTGTGGCGATGGCCCCCTTGATCTCCAGCGCGTAGCCGCACTGAGGACAGTGTCTTTCATCGGCGGAGAGGAGCGACCGGCGGAGTTTTGAGCCCATGGGGCCGTAGAAGTCGCGCTCGACGATGAGCTGTCCGCATTCCGGACAGTAGGTGTTGATGCAGTCGGTGCCGGGCGCGTTGAAGAGGTAGACGTATTTCAGCCGCTTGGACGCCATCCGCTGGATCTGCTCGGATTCGCGTACCGAAGGCTCGCTGCCGATGTCGGCGTCATCGACCGGGATGAAGCGCATGATCTGGAGCGGGATGTCGTCGGCGATGTCCGCGATGGTCGCGGCGATTGCCATGACCACGTCATCCTCGCCCTTTTTGTGCATGCAGGCCGCCTCGACATGGATGCCTGCCTCATGGAAATCTCTGATGTTCCTCAATACCGGCGCGTACCCTGGCGCCCCGCAGCACTTGTAGTCCGCATCCGACAGTCCCTTGATGCCGACGTTGATGAAATCGAGATAGGGCGACAGCGCGTCCGCCGAGTCCTGAGTGAAATAGCCGTTGGACGAGCAGCCCACGAGCAGTCCCTGGGCTTTGGCTGTCCTCGCGACTGCCAGAAAGGTATGGAAGGACGCCAGCGGGTCGTTCATGAGGAAGACGATCCCGATGCATTCCTCGTCCAATGCCTTCCCTATGACTTGCTGCGGAGTCAGCCGCTTCAGTGCCTTGCTGTCGGTACCGATCTCTTTCGCCACCACGCTTGCCACACAGCCCGAGCAGTTGAAATTGCACCCGGTGGTGCTGATCTGGAGGAACTTGGCTCCGGGGTGGAAGTGCATGACGGGCATCGTCTCTGCCGAGATGGGGCAGACCACGAGGTAGGTATCGGGGTAGCGCTCCGTCAGCGTGCCCTTGTCGTTGATGTATCGCCCGCATGCCCCGGTTCTCCCTTCGGGCATGGAGCATCCGATTTCACAGATGGTGCATTTCATGTCTTGTACCGCGAGGGCAGATCGACGGCAGAGGCTACCTTATCGCTATATGCTATTTCAATAACGCATCGGTGGACGCGCGATCACCTCAGCCGAACGCGCGCCCTGAGAAGGGGTCATGCTCGGACGCCAAGATCAGCGGGGACACAGATCCGCCGTGGCGTCCCCGGTGAGCGGGTCAGATCAAGGATCTCGGCTTCGACCCCGTAGGTGCGGCGCAGATATTCGGATGTGATGACCTCGGCGGGCGGGCCGACGCTGTAGCGCTGGTCGCGATCCAGGACCAGGGCGCGGGTGGCATGCAGCAGCGCCTGGTTGGGGTCGTGGGTGGTGAGGATAACGCTCAGGTCGTGGTCGGCGACGATGCGGCGGACGTGGGCCATGACCTTCAATTGGTTGCCATAGTCCAGATTCGCGGTCGGCTCGTCCATGATGAGTAGCTGCGGCTGCTGGGCGAGTGCGCGGGCGATGAGGACGAGCTGGCGTTCGCCGCCGCTGATCTCGGTGTAGGTGGCCTCGGCCAGGGCGGTGATGCCCAGGGTCTCCAGCGCGGACTCGGCGATGTCCAGGTCGGCGTGGTCGGGCGAGGCGAAAGCCGCCAGATGGGCGGTGCGGCCCATGGCGACCACCTGCCGCACCTTGAACGGAAACGGCGGGGTATGGGCCTGGGGGACATAGCCGACCTGACGGGCGAAGCGTCGGCGCGACCAGTGGCCGAGCGGCTGTCCGTCCAGACGGATCTCACCGCCGTGCGCTGGCAGGAGGCCGAGCAGGGTCTTGAAGAGTGTGGTCTTGCCGACCCCGTTCGGACCCAGCAGGCAGAGCAATTCGCCGGCCGCCAGATCGAAGGAGATGCCGTTCAGCACGGTGCGCCGTCCGTAGCCGCAGCTCAGGTTGTGGATCTCAAGCATGTCGGGCGCCTCAGGACCAGCCGCGCTGGCTGCGCTTGAGCAGCAGCAGGAAGAAGGGCGCGCCGATGATGGCGGTGACGATACCGAGCGGGATCTCGACCTCGAACAGCGAGCGCGCCAGGTCATCGACCAGCAGCAGGAAACCGCCGCCCATCAGCGCCGACACCGGGATCAGGAGCTTGTGATCCGGTCCCACCAGCATGCGGGCGAGGTGTGGCACGATGAGTCCCACCAGTCCGATGATGCCGCTGATGGCGACCGCCGCAGCCGTCACCAGGGTCGCGGCCAGGATGATCAGCAGACGCAGCCGTCCGGTCTCCAGCCCCAGCGCCCGCGCCTCCTCGTCACCGAAGCAGAGCACGTTGAGCGTCCAGCCCAGGGCGTTGAGCAGCGCCATGCCGCCGAGGATGGGCAGGGCGGCGAGCGCCAGGTCCGGCATGTCGATGGAGGCCAGACTGCCCATCAGCCAGAAGGTGATGGTCGGCAGGGTGTTGTAGGGATCGGCGACGAACTTCACCAGCGAGACGAAGGCGGTGAAGAGGGTGCCGATGATGATGCCGGCCAGCACCGTGACCAGCACCGGGTCGCCGCGTTTGCCGAGGCTGACGCCGATTGCCCAGGTCATGGCGACCGCGAGCAGCCCGAAGCCGAAGGCCAGCATCTGGATGCCGACCATGCCCAGCCCGAGCAGGATGGCGATGGCGGCGCCCAGACTGGCACCAGCGGAGACGCCGAGGATGCCGGGCGAGACCATGGGATTGCGGAACAGCCCCTGATAGGCGCTGCCCGAGACGGCGAGTGCGGCCCCGACCAGGATGGCGGCGAGGATGCGCGGCAGCCGGATCTGTGTCACCACCGTCCCGGCCTCGGGTGTCCAATGGGGCTGGATCGGGGCGAGGTGAGACAGGAGCACGCCGAGGACATCGCCCAGTGGGACGGGATAGCGCCCGACCGCCAGCGACAGGAGCATGAGGACCAGGACCAGGGCCGCGAGTCCGGCGACGCGCCTCCATGTCGTCGAGCCGCTGCCCGGCGCGCCAGCCTGATACGCGGACGCCGGAGGGCATTCAGGCAGGGTTTTGACGTTCATTCCCGCATCCCCGCATTGATCAAACGACCACGCACGAAGGCCCCGGCCAGATTGATCAGGCTGACCAGCCCCAACAGAACCAGGATCAGCGCCAGCGCCTCCCGGTACTCGAAGAGATGGAAGGCGGTGATGATCTCCAGCCCCAGCCCGCCGGCACCCACCACACCGACAGTGGTTGCCGCCCGCAGGTTGTGCTCCCAGCGATAGACGGCGACATCCATGAGGCGCGGCAGGATCTGCGGCCAGACCGAGAAACGCAGCACCCCGAGACGCGAGACGCCCTGACTGCGCAGTGCATCGCCGGGTGCCGGATCGACGTGCTCCAGGATCTCAGCGCAGAACTTGCCGAGCATGCCGATCGAATGACTGGCCAGCGCCAGCACGCCGGGGAGCGGCCCGAAACCGACTGCGGCGACATAGAGGATGCCCCACACCAGCGTCGGGATGGAGCGGCAGGTATTGAGCAGCAGCCGCACGGGCGAGCCGATCCAGTTCGGGGCGATGTTGCGCGCCGCGAGTGCGCCTAGGGGCAGGGCGAGGGCCAATCCGAGCGCGGTGCCGGCGACACTCATGCTCAGGGTCTCCAGCAGCGGTCGGCCCCAGTCACGCCAACGGCTGAAGTCCGGCGGCATGGCGTCGGTCAGCAGTTGGAGGATGGTCGGGATGGCGTCGGCATAGCGTGCCGGGTCCAGCACGCCCGCATAACCGCAGGCGAACAGGACGGCGATCAGCCCAAACGTGGTCTGGACCAGCCGCCGCCGATGACGGTGACGGCTGGCGGCCAGCACCCCTTCGACCGCGACACGGGTCGCGGTCGCCGGTGCGGCATGCGGTGTGATGACGCCGGTCATTTGGCCGGCGGGATGGCGTCAGGGTTTGCCGCGCGGATGGCATCGATCCAGATCCGCACCCGATCGACATCGGAATCGACGGCAGGAATGAAGGCTTCCGCCCGGAAGACCTTGAGCGCCTCCGGGTCATCGACATGGATGAACGCCTGACGGATCTCCTCTTTGAACGCCGGATCCAGACCCTCGCGGAAGGTCCAGAGATATTCCGGGATGGCGGGCGATTCGGCCAGCACCCGCACGGCCTCTGCATTGAGCTTGCCTTCCTTCAGCAGCCGCTTGTAGATCGGCATCGACAACCCGCCGGCTGCGACCTTCTTGTTGGCGACGGCCAGCGCGACCGCATCATGGGCGCCCAGCACGCGCAGTTTGTAGTCCCGACCGGACACCAGCCCGGCATCCAGGAGCTGATAGCGCGGCACCCAGGTGCCGGAGGTCGAGGCCGGGTCGCCGAAGGCGATTTCGCCGCCTTTCAAATCGGCGAGCGACTTGGCCGGGCTGTCCTTGGGCACGATGATGACGGCCTGGAAGGTCGGGCCGACCACGGCATGACTGGGACGGGCGAAGGGTTCCAGCCTGGCGCGGCGGCTTTGCAGGATATAGGTGACCGGACCGAGATAGGCGATGTCGAGCCGCCCGAAGCGCAGTGCTTCCCCGGTCGCGGCGTAATTGGCGCCGACGATGAGCTTCACCGGGATGCCGAGACGTTTCTCCAGATAGGCGCGCAGCGGTTCGTTCAGCCGCATCACCGTGGGCGCCGACTCGCCCGGCAGCAGGCCGATCACCAGTTCCTTGGGACGGTCAGTCGTCTCTGACTTGGCGAAGGCGTGCCCGCCAAGGAGCGAGAGGAAGAAGAAGAGGGCGAACCATCGCTGGCGGCCCGAGATCAAGTTGGCGAGTGACATGGGTCAGTACTCCTGTTGGTGGGGTTGGTTAGGACGTTGATTGAGACGCGGGTGAGTCGTGCTGAAGCTCGTGCCGCGGAAAGACGCGGGACTGGGCGGCGGTATCGAATGTCTCGGGCGGCCCGTCGAAGGCGACCCGGCCATCGGCCAGACCGACGATGCGATCGGCCAGACGGCGGGCGATGTCGATCTGATGCAGGACCAGCACCACGGTGATGCCCGCGCCGCTCACCAGTGACTTGAACTCGTCGCCGAGACGCCGGGTCAGGGCCGGATCGACCGCCGAAAAGGGTTCGTCGCCCAGAAGCAGGCTGGGGTTGCGGACCAGTGCCCGCGCGATGCCGACCCGCTGGCGCTCGCCGCCGCTCAGGGTGTCGGCACGGGCGTTGACACGATGGAGCAGTCCGACCTCCAGCAGCGCCTGAGCCGCCCGCCGTTGCAGATCCGCCGGCCAGGGCAGGGGACTCAGCGGATGGCGCCTGTCGGCCATCCCGAGCAGCACATTGTCCAGCGCGGTCAGCCGGTCGATCAGGGCATGTTCCTGGAACACCGTGGCCGTGCGTCGGCGATGCTCGCGCAGGACGCCGGGGTCGCTGAGCGGACCCAGACCCGCGACGGAGACCTCGCCTGCGACCGGTCGGATCAGACCGTTGAGCACGCCCATCAGGGTGCTCTTGCCGACCCCGGAGGGACCGACGATCACGGTGATGGCGCCGGTCGCAATGGTGAGCGAGAGCCCCTTGAGCACCGTTTGCCGGCCCCGGTGAACCTGGATGTCCCGGAGCAGGAGACTGGGCCGGGTCTGCTGTGCCGGACCCTGAACGACCCCCATGCCGCCTGCCTGCGCAGCAGCAGCCGGTGATGGACGGCGCGCGTCGAGTGCGGTGATGCTGGCCTTGATGATGGCGATTCCCCCTGAAGACGGATGAAGTCGATGCGACCCGGCGGCGGACGCTCGCCTGTTGATCGGTCTGCTCACCCTTCAGCAAGTGGTCTGCCACATTGGCGGCTTGAATGGCGCCGATCTGTCCGGGCGTTGTGCCGGAAAGAGAGGCTTTCCATCCTGTAACAAAGAGTTGGCGCGTATTCTGCTGTCTTGTTTGCAGTTGGAAGGGCACGGGGCCAGTGCACGCCGATGTACAAAAGGGTCAATGCGTACCGATCGGTCGCAATGGGCGGCCCCAGCCGGAAAAACGCCGGATCGCTCAGGTGTTCGGATCGGTACCCTGTCGTTCCGCCAGCGTTCGGGACGGTACGCAACGAACGTGGTTGCTTGCAAATCGTTATATGTGAAAATATATAGCGAAGCGGCGCCGCTGATCTGCCGTGCCTCGACAGCCGATCATCATCGGCGCTCACCGCCCAATCTGCGTCGGGTTCGTTGCCGACCGCTCCCCGTCGGCCCCGCGAACCCGACCGACGGCTTTCTCTACATGAGCAGATGATTCACATGACGACTCAATACCCACTGCCCTCCGCTGTGGATCGACGGGCCCAGCGGGTCTCGCTGATCTGTCCCGACAGGAGTCAGGGGGAGAAACTCCCGGTTGCCGAGCCGATCCATCTCGCTTCGACGCCATCCTGCGAATGCGATTTCGGCGAGTGCCGCACGCAAGTGCTGCCGCTGCTCTATGAGATGAGCCGGCTGGTCGCGGAGGCCGGCGATTTGCAGACCACGCTGACGATTCTGCTTCAGTTGATGAAACGGCACATGAAGCTGATTCGCGGGGCGGTCAGCCTCTACGACCGGGATTCAGGCAAGATCTTCATCCACGAGAGCTTCGGTCTGAGCCCGGACGAGGTCGCGCGCGGCGTTTACCGTCTGGGCGAAGGCATTACCGGTCGGGTGGTCGAAACCGGGCAGGCGATGGTCGTGCCCTGCATCGGCGATGAACCCAACTTCCTCAACCGCACCGACAGCCGGGGCGATCTGGCTCAGACCCGCCTGTCCTTCGTGTGTGTCCCCATCCGGCGCGGCAGGAAGATCATGGGCGCCATCAGCGCCGAACGCATCTACGAGAACCGCCAACTGCTCGATCTGGACGCCCGGATCATGACGATTCTCGCCGCCACCCTGGCGCAGTCGGTCGAGCTCTATCTGGTCGAGCATGTCCAGACCGTTGCGCTTCAGGCCGAGAACCGCCGGCTGCGCGGCGCGCTCAAGGAGAAGTTCAAACCCTCCAACATCATCGGGCATTCCAAGCCGATGCAGGAGGTCTACAACCTGATCGAGAAGGTCACGCGCTCCAAGACCACGGTGCTGATCCTGGGCGAGAGCGGCGTCGGCAAGGAGCTGGTCGCCAGCGCGATTCACTATCATGGCCTCAACTCGACCGGCCCCTTCATCAAATTCAACTGTGCGGCGCTGCCCGAGACCGTGATCGAGAGCGAGCTGTTCGGGCATGAGAAAGGCTCCTTCACCGGCGCGACCGCGCAGCGCAAGGGGCGTTTCGAGGAGGCGCACGGCGGGACCATTTTCATCGACGAGGTCGGCGAACTGTCCCTGTCGATGCAGGCGAAACTGCTGCGCGTCCTGCAGGAGCGCACCTTCGAGCGGGTGGGCGGGAACACGCCGATCCAGGTGGACATCCGCATCCTGGCAGCGACCAATCGCAACCTGATCGACATGGTGGAAAAGGGAACCTTCCGGGAAGACCTCTATTACCGGCTGAACGTCTTCCCCATCACGATCCCGCCCCTGCGTGATCGCGGCAATGACATCATCGCGCTCGCCGATCACTTCGTGACCCGGTTTTCCCAGGAGATGGGCGTTGGCGTCAACCGCATCTCGACGCCGGCCATCAACATGCTGCTCTGCTACGACTGGCCGGGCAATGTCCGCGAACTGGAGAACGTCATCGAGCGGGCGATCATCCTGGCCGAGGATGGCGTCATTCATGCCTACAACCTGCCGCCCTCATTGCAGACCCCGGTCGTCTCCGACGCCTCGGATGTCGGCTCGCTGGAGGCGAAGCTCAACGCGGTCGAGTACGAAATGATCGTGGACGTGCTCAAGGCGACCCATGGCAATACCACCGAAGCGGCCCGTCAGCTCGGCCTGACGCGCCGGATCCTGGGATTGCGCATGGCTAAATACGATCTCGACCGCAAGGTCTTTCGCTGATCCTCAACCATCCCTGCCGGAGAAGATGATGTCCCAAGCCGTTGCTGAACACACCCAAACGGTTGAACTCGGACCAAATGAGCGCCTGGTCGCCGTCGCGACCACGGGCAATGGTCAGATCGACCAGCATTTCGGCCATGCCGACGATTTCAAGGTCTATGCCGTCGGTCCGGATGGCGTGCGCTTCATCGCCACACGGGTGGTCGAGCATTACTGTCAGGGCGGTTATGGCGACGAGGACAAGCGCGAGGTCATCCTGCGCGCACTCGCCGACTGCTCGGCCCTCTTTGTCGCCCGTGTTGGCGACGGGCCGCGCGCCAAGCTCACGGCGGCGGGAATCATCCCGGTCGATGACTATCCGTTCGGGGCGATCGAGGAGTCGCTTGGCGTCTGGTATCGAACCGCGACGGCCTGAACCGCTGTCTTGAATCGCGCCAGCTTTTGCGGTCATCAATGCTGCCGGGAGCGATCCAACCCAACACATCGCATGGTGCACTGGCGCGGTTTAATGACGATTCTTCAGGTCCGTTTTGACCGATTTGATGTAGCGACCGAAATCCCGATCCTTCTTTCTTTTTTCGGCATGGGACAGTTGGTGGAAGTCGGACTCTCCGCTGAGTTTCAGGTAGCTTGCAACCTGTTCACGGCTGAGGTCGCCGGCATTCACCGCCCCGAGCACGGCGCAACCCGGCTCGCCGGTATGGGTGCAGTCGCGATAACGGCAGTTGGATGAAAGGTCGGTGATGTCGGCATAACGACTCGCGATGCCGCTGTCCGCGCCGACGATGCCGAATTCGCGCATCCCAGGGTTGTCGATCACCAGCGCGCCGCCGTCGAGACGGATCAGCTCACGGCGCACGGTCGTATGCCGTCCTTCGCCCGTGCCGCTGACCGTCCCGGTCTCCAGCCGCTCACGGTCGATCAGACGATTGATCAGGGTGCTCTTGCCAACCCCCGACGAGCCGACGAAGCAATAGGTCTTTCCAGGCGCCAGCAACCGCTTGAGTGCATCCAGACCATCCCGCGTGACGTTGCTCAAGGTCAGGACCGGCGCCATGAGCCCAATCGAATCGATTTCGGCCAGTTGCGCGGCGAGCACGGCAGGCTCCACCAGATCGGTCTTGGTGAGCAGAATGCAGGGGTCGGCCCCGCCATCCATGACCATCACCAGATAGCGTTCCAACCGCTTCGGATTGAAATCCACATGACAGGACTGGACGATCACGACCCTGTCCAGATTCGCCGCGATCATCTGATCGTCGGTGGCGTTCCCGGCTGACTTTCTGCGCAGCGAGGTCCGGCGCTCCAGGATCGCGTGAACCACCCCGAAATCGTCGCCCGGCTGTCTGTCCAGACACACCCAATCGCCCACGCACGGCAATTCGTGGGAGAACGGATGGCGGTACAGATAGCTGCCGGCCAGTTTCGCCCGGAAATGGCCGTTCTGGTCCACGAGCAATAACTGATCGCGATCCACGGCGGCAACGCGGGCGATGGTTTCACCCGGCTTGCATTCCGCCCTGTGCTCGAACCAGTCGCTCCAGCCCAGTTCATGCAGTTCAGGGTGCTGATCGCTCATTGTTTTTCGCTATAAACAGCGACTTGAATTTGAAACCCGGCATGGATGCGAGAGGATTGTGCGTTGCCGTGTCGGCGGGGTTTGCTCTTTAACCGCCTGTTAGGCTTGTTGATGCTTTTGCTATCCTAATAAGAGACAATAGCGCCTCGTTCACGGCTTCCTCTGATGGAAAAGCTTCGGCCACTTCAGGCCTTAGCAGGACGAGATTATGTGACTCCATGTAGGATCGATAATGTTTGCCACGCACGCCAACTCCTAAATCCTCGCGCTTGTACTCCGAACGCATTTCGTCACCGCTAGATTCAGTCTTTTTCATAAATATCTCTTTCTTGCTTGCTCATCTTGCGGGCGCTAATGATTCGGGTGACGCCTTGCCTTTCAGTGTAAGACACGATCACGAACTTATGAGTTCTCGTCACCCCGAACGTCAAAAAACGCATTTCACCTGTTGAGTGATCTGGATCATCAAACGTGAGCGCCATCGGATCCCCGAAAACAGTGCCGGCTTCTTCAAACGAGACGCTGTGCTTTCGGACGTTTGAAGCGGCCTTCTTTGCATCCCAGTCAAGTTTCACGTCGATGGACTCTGAGGCTTATTTTTTGCCTAACGCCGAACCGTAATGCGCTGCAATGAGGCTGAAGGAATACACTAAGCGACGTGCGCAGTATGGGGTCGGCTTGAGGTGTGTGTTTTTTAAATCATTGCTTTATTGATAACTTTCACGACTTTGTAGAATTCGGAAAAATACTCAAGGCCAGGTTTCGCTTGTTTGACGAACTCATCGAGCAACAGGCGCTTAAGTCGCTGCTTCGCTGACTTTGCCTCATCATTCGCTCCGCCTATAACCTGCTGTACTAGATCGCCATTTTGTCCAAAAACGACATTTCTGACGCTCTCTGGAAGTAGGCCCTCAATTTTGTTGCGCCCGCCGCCCTGTATTCCAATTGGATAGTAATGCTTGGCGCGTTCCATTCCTAAACTTTGAAGTAATTTAGATAGCTTGGCATCCGCATCAAGATCATAAGTAACGAAGAACCGATGATATTTGCCTTTTATGAATCGCAACAACACGCCGTTATCAATATTGCCCGTACCTCCGAACGCGAATATCTCTCCATCAAAGCATAATTTGTTCGGGCCATGATTTTCGTCGCGAAGCATCTCGAAATATTCTTTATCTATTTCTCCTTCGACAAGCAATATCTTATTGGTACGAGAAAAGAACAGATCTCTCCATGGTTCGAACTCGGGATTTGACAGCCCAAGATTTAATGCAAACGGTTCCATCCAGTTATCACCGTTAACTGGTAGGCGTTCTGTATACCGTGGGTGGCCGGACTCAGATTCCCTACATAGAAGCACATTACTTTCGGGGCGTTGCTGACTTAAGAAATATGGACTATGCGTTGCGACCAAGACTTGTACTTGAAACTCGTCGCATAAATCCTGTATTAGTCTCCCAAACTCAGCTTGTGCGGAAGGATGCAAGAAACTCTCAGGCTCTTCGATTACTATAATTGGCGTAATCTTTGTATCGTCCTCCTGTGACTCACTTAATCTCTTGGCTTTAAATAATGTAAGCAAGATGTTAGTTCGGTTACGAGTACCACTTCCCCATTCATCTAGAGAGACATCTATTTTCTTGTCGCCTAGAGTAATGTTGATTGGAAGGAAATCAATATCCAGTTGGGGGGCCGAAAGGCCTACCGTGTATTTTTCCTCCAAACGTCCAAGAAGCTCAGAGATGTCTTTTTGATGCTTTTTTGCAAAACCCGATACAGTTCTTGAAAGACGGTCGCGATCTTTCACCAACTGATCTCGATCCGCCTTCGATAGCTCACCTAATAGATCGGTAAGTTGAGGATGCGAAAAAAATGGATCATCAGGTTCAGTAGAGTTATAAAATTGAAATGCTCCTGATGAGCGAATTGATTTAATTACTGTGCGCGACTTAAATGAGTCAAGTTGCATATCGCCATACTGAACGACAAATTCTGCTTGGTCCTTATCGCGGAGATACTCGGCTGATACTTCAAGTTCTACTAATGCTCTGCCATCTTCAAATTTAAAGAATTCCTCAATAAGCTTGAAGACGCTTGTGTCCAGCGCCTTCTCGATTATAAGTGTTGCCGAAAACTTGATTGTCTCGGAGGTGTTCTTTCCTTTCCAAGCAGGGAAATGCTGAGAAAAGCTGATTTCCTCTTCGCGTAGACGGTACCTGTAGCGAGGTTCCTGCTGGAATAGAACTTTAATAGCCTTTAATAGGTTAGATTTTCCCGAGTTGTTCTTGCCGCTGATAGCGGTATAAAACGAAGGGAACTCGACAACAAGTAATTCGATACTACGAAAATTAGAAATTTTAAGCCTTCTTAGTTTCATGTTTTTCCTTAGATACTGCCGCGACCCGTGGTAAGCATAATAGTGTATTTAGACTGCATTAGGATTCTCAGGTGCTAGACGGCGATCCATCTAAACCTCTAATCTCCTAATCCCCTTTTCGTATTTCGCTTCAAGCCGCCCTGTTCAGGATCCCGGCAACCAACACTGTCCATCCGCCGCCACCTTTGTCTGCCGTTCTCGGCAACACGTTCTGCGCTATTAAAGCCTGTATGGCAGCGGGGAATATACTCCCTGCCTTCGCCAGAAATCCAGCCTAAACGTGGACGTTTGCCGGGCCGGATTGCGCCTTTACTCACCGTTGCTCCTGTCGCTACATCCACGGCCTCTGCTATTCCCCTGCCTTCTCCCAAATCCCGCGCCGTGCGGCCTTGGCGTCGAATAAAGCGTAAGTCACGGCAGTAACGCGGATAGACGGTATCTACATGGGCTTGCTGGACAGGGTGATGGTCCCTCAACAGTCAGCCGGATTCTCGGACTCCCAACGGCGGATGACAAGGTGGCGTTTCCAGAATGGCGTCGGTTATGCCGATTCGTTGATCGCTCGGAAATGTCCGTTGACCGGGGGAATCGTTCTGATCGGTACGGCTGGCGCGGTTCGGGTCGGTATGCGCGAAGGGCAGGGCGGATCGATCGGATTCATGACTGGCGCCTTCAGCCGCCTGATCGGATTGAATTCATTCGGGATTCAGGTCGGCGGTCGAGCCGTTTCCCCATCGTCGCAACCCGACTGGCACCAGGTTTGCTCTATCGCTCCCGAGCAGCGATCGCTCATCGGGAGACATCGAATGAATGCCAGCGAGATTACCGCCCTCCAGGACGAACCGGCCTGTGCGCACAACCACAAGAACAAGTCGGGTTGCGCGCGGGCGAAGCCGGGTGCGACCCAGGGCGGCTGTGCCTTTGATGGGGCGCGCAATGCCCTGGTCCCCATCGCCGATGCCGCGCATCTGGTGCATGGTCCGATCGGCTGCGCCGGCTCATCCTGGGACAATCGCGGTTCGCGCTCCAGCGGCGCCCGTCTCTTCCGGGTCGGCATGACCACCGATCTCTCGGAGCTGGATGTCATCATGGGGCGCGGCGAGAAGCGGCTCTTCTTCGCCATCCGTCAGGCGATCGAGACCCATCGTCCAGCGGCGGTCTTCGTCTATACCACCTGCGTCCCGGCCCTGAACGGCGATGACGTTCCGGCAGTCGCCAGGGCGGCGACCGAACGCTGGGGGGTGCCGGTGATTCCGGTCGATTGCGCCGGCTTCTACGGCAACAAGAATCTCGGCAACCGCATCGCCGGGGATGTCCTGCTCAAGCACGTCATCGGCACCCGCGAGCCGGATTCGGCGCCGGTGTCCGCCCGGCGTCCCGGTCTCCGCATTCACGACATCAATCTGATCGGCGAATGGAATGTCGGCGGCGAGTTCTGGAACGTGGCCCCACTGTTCGACGAGCTGGGGCTGCGCATCCTCTGCACCCTGTCGGGCGATGCGCGATTTCGGGAGATCCAGACCATGCACCGGGCAGAGGCCAGCATGGTCGTCTGTTCCAAGGCCATGCTCGCGGTCGCGCGCCATTTGCAGCAGGACCATGGCACCCCCTTCTTCGAGGGCAGTTTCTACGGGGTGCAGGAGACCTCCGAGGCGTTGCGCGGGTTTGCGCGTCTGCTCGACGATCCGGATCTCAGCCGGCGGACCGAGGCGCTGATCGCCCGTGAGGAGGCCCGCATCCGTGAGCAGCTTGCGCCCCTGCGCCAACGGCTCGCGGGCAAACGCGCCTTCATCTTCACCGGCGGTTACAAATCCTGGTCGATCGTCTCGGCCATGCAGGATCTGGGGATGGAAGTGGTCGCCACCGGCACCGAGAAATCCACCGAGGAAGACAAGGCGCGCATCCTCACCCTCATGGGGCCGGAGGCGCGCATGATCGCCGACAACGATCAGCTCGCCCTGCTCAGTGCCTTCCACGAGTGCCGGGCCGACATCATGGTTGCGGGCGACCGCTACATTTACCCGACGCTCAAATCGCGCCTGCCTTTCCTCGACATCGACCATGTGCGCCATGTCGGCTATGCCGGTTATCGGGGCATGCTGGAACTGGCGCGCAATCTGGTCATCGCCATCCACAACCCGGTGTGGCGGCAGGTGCGCGACCTGCCGCCCTGGCTCACCGCCCCGCGTCCAACCAAGGTCATCGCCATGCCCCCACGCCCTGTGCCTGCCCTCGTTCAGTCGAGCAAGCCGCTGTCAGTCAATCCGCTCAAGGTCAGCCAGCCGGTGGGCGCGTCGCTGCCTTTTCTCGGCATCGCCCGCGCCATGCCGCTGGAGCATGGGGGGCGCGGTTGCACCTCGTTCAACAAGCTCTTCTTCATGCGCCACTTCAACGAGCCGATCCCGCTCCAGACCACGGCGATGGATCAGGTCGTGACCGTGATGGGCGCTGACGACAATGTCGTGGAAGCCTTGCAGACCATCTGCGAGACGAACCGTCCCGAGGTCATCGGGCTCATCACGACCGGGCTCTCCGAGACCCAGGGCGCGGACATCCCGCGCACCATCAAGGCGTTCCGCCAGACGCATCCGCAGTATGCGGAAACCGCCGTGGTTCCGGTCAGCGCGAGCGATGCACTGGGCTGTCTGGAGACCGGTTTTGCGCAGGCGGTCGAGGCCATCGTCCGGCACCTGGTCCCGGACGACCCGCACGGCAAGGTGCGATGTCTCCGCCAGGTGAACGTGCTGGTCGGGTCGATGATCACCCCCGGCGATATCGAGGCGATCAAAGAATGGATCGGCGCCTTCGGGCTGCACGCCGTGGTGGTGCCGGACATCGGCGACTCGCTGGACGGCCATCTGATCGATGAAGGCTATTCGACCCTGACCTACGGCGGCGTCAGCCGGCAACAGATCGCGGGGCTGGGCGAATCCGCTGCGACCCTGGTGATCGGTGCTTCGCTGAACCGTGCCGCCGATCTGCTGAAGGCGCGCACCGGCGTGCCGGATCATCGTTTCGACAGCCTCATGGGGCTGGATGCCTGCGATGACTTCACCCAGATCCTGGCCCAGATCGCCAATACCGCCGTGCCTCAGATCATCGAGCGTCAGCGCAGTCAGTTGCTCGACGCCATGGTTGATTGTCAGTTCCAGCTTGGCGGGGCGCGCATGGCCGTCGCCGCCGATCCCGATCTGCTTGGCGCCTTCAGCCGCTTCTTTGCCGATCTGGGGATGGAGACCGTGGCGGCCGTGACCACCGCCCGATCCGATCTCCTGGAGCAACTGCCGCTGGGTCAGATCATCATCGGCGATCTGGAGGACGCGGAACATCAGGCCCGGCAGGGCGAGGCCCAGGTGCTGGTGACCAACTCGCACGGGGTCGATATCGCCGGGCGTCTCGGGGTGCAGTTGCTGCGGGCCGGATTCCCGATTTATGACCAGGCGGGGGCGCATCTGCGCCAGTGGGTTGGTTATCGGGGAAGCCGTCAGACCGTCTTCGAGCTGGCCAACCTGCTGGCGGCGCAGTACCGGCTGATCCCGCCCTATCGTTCCATTTACTGGCAGGGCACGCCGCGCGAGTGCGAGACGCTCGGCGCGCTGACCAACTGATTTCGAGGAAAACAGCATGATTCGGGTTGCCTTCGCGTCCACCGATAATGAACACGTCGATATGCATTTCGGCGCCGCCGAGCGTCTGGTGGTGTTCGACATCGCCCGCAATCGGGCCGATTTGGTCGGCGTGGGCGAATTCACCAAGGTCGAGATGAAAGGGGAGAATCGTCTGATCGATCTTCCCGAGGAGCAGCGGACCCGCGACATCACCGATCTGCTGCGCCGGGTGCCCTTTATGCGGACGCTTTACTGGCGTGTCTTCCGCAACCGTGCGAGCGTCTTCACCAAACTGGCGAGACTCGGCAAAGAGCCCTATGCGCCAAGCCTGGAGGAGGCCGGGCTGCCGTCGGATCGTCCGCCCGAAGACAAGGTGGTCGCCAAGCTCGAATTCCTCAAAGGCTGCGCCGCCGTCTATGCCGCTTCCATTGGCGCCTCCTCGGTGAAGCGTCTGATGGCGGCCAATATCCAACCCATCATCGTCGAGCCGGGGCATGCCATTGAGGATCTGCTCAATCGGGTCAATGCGGCGATGCATCACGGCGGGGTCGCCTGGGTCGAGCAGGCCATTGGCCGCGCGGTCGCCAACTCGCTCCCGTCGCAGGCGTCGATCCCGTCGTACTCGGACGAACAGGTCCGGATTGATCCTTACTGACGGATCGAGCGGGATTCCATATCCATTCTGATCGACGAGGATTTCAGCATGTCGGCACTCTCACCCCAACTGGCCCTGCGCATCGGTCTGGCCGCCCGCACGCTCAGGATCGCCCCGGCGCAGCTCATGCCGGTGCTCATCCGCGCACTCAAACTGCCATTGACGGATCAGAAGCTGAAGCGTCTGACCGTTGCGCAACTGCATGCCGCCGGGCAGGGCGTGTTCGCCGCGCAGCAGGCGAAGGCGCTTGATCAGGCCATCCTCTATTTGCAGGATCGTGCCGGTGTGGACATCATCGATCCGGCGATTCCGCCAGTGTCGCCCTATCGCGAAGGCGATCTGCCCGGCTCGATCCGGATCGCGGTCGCCTCCAACGAAGGGCTGTCGCTGGACGGCGATTTCGGCGACTGCGCGCGCTTCCTGATCTACCAGGTCTCGCGCCAGGAGAGTCGGCTGATCGATGTGCGCGGCACTGCCGGCGAAAAGGGAGTCGCCAAACGTCTGGTCTGGCGGACGGCGCTCATTCAGGACTGCCAGGTGCTTCTCGCTCGGTCCATCGGCATCCGTTCCGTCGCGCAGCTCGTCCATCTGGATGTCTATCCTGTCACCGATCTGCTACCTGCCACGGCGCCGGAGGCGATCGACGATCTGCGGCGGGTACTGCGCAACAGCCCGCCGCCCTGGTTGGCCAAGATCATGGGGCTCGAATTGACTGGATCTGCGGTACGGGTACCCGCTTCAGTGTCCCGGACGGCGAGATCGAGCGTCTCATTCGCCTGAACCGCGTCCAGTCTGGTAGGCGCTGTTTAATGTCAATCCGGCGTCACCGTTCAACCCCCCTCCCCCCGGCCCCCTCCCGCCAGGGGAGGGGGAGATGCTCAAGCCTGGTTTGAACGGACCCCCTTCCCCTTGTGGGGGGGTATTACATCGATTGACCAGCCCCGGCGTTGACGCGGTTTAGTTCATCCTCGTCAAACCGGCGCCACTGACCATGGCGTCGGACCCCTTCCCGACATTATCCCGCCTTCTCCCCCCAATTTTCCGATTGAGCCGCACTCCATCCGCAAGCGGTCCCTTGATACGTATTGTCTTGAAATGATTAAACCGCACCCGGTGCGGTATGTGATGTTTTTGGGTCGGATCGATCCTGGCAGCATCGACGACCATGTGATCGGGCGCGGTTTAACAGGAGCGAATGATTCGCCAGCGCCATACCAAAAAGGTGCCTTGATCATCGCTGATCGTTCTGGGATTGCCGAGTGGTCGGAACGATGATCGACGCCAAAAAAAGATTTGATTCGCCCGTGATCAATTCGATTCGGATCGTACAGACAGGAACGTTGAGAAGGTATTGGTACCCTCAGGTACGGACACCCAGAGCGACATCGGGCATTCGGCGAGCCATGGTGAAATCGATCGTCCTATTTCTGCGGAATCGCTCGGCGTGCGGGTGGGCAGTCCGTCGGGGCCGGTCTCTCAAGTATCTGTTTTTAATTTGTTTTATTATGGCGCTTGCGGACGCCATGTCGTTTTTCCGATTCGTCCTGAAAGATGGCATGCATGCTGCTCTATTGATGTCAGCCTAGCCCGATCTAGGTGATTCATTCACCCAGCCTCCGAATGGCGGAGGCATTGCCAGAGGAAAACGCCATGCCAATGGTCTTGCTCGAATGCGATAAGGATATTCCCGAACGGCAGCGACACATCTATCTGAAAGCACCGGATGACGATGCGCGCGAATGTCTGCCGATCGCGAATGTACCCACCATTCCCGGTACGCTCTCCGAACGCGGTTGCGCCTTCTGCGGCGCCAAGCTCGTCATCGGCGGTGTCCTGAAAGACACCATCCAGATGATCCATGGTCCGATCGGCTGCGCGTATGACACCTGGCATACCAAACGCTATCCGACGGACAACGGGCACTTCAATATGAAGTACGTCTGGTCGACCGATATGAAGGAGAACCATATCGTCTTCGGCGGCGAGAAGCGTCTGGCCCAGAGCATTCACGAAGCCTTCGATGAGATGCCCGAGATCAAGCGCATGATCGTCTATACCACCTGCCCGACGGCGCTCATCGGCGACGACGTGCGAGCCGTGGTCAGGCAGGTGATGAAGGAGCGCCCGGACGTCGACATCTTCACCGTCGAGTGCCCCGGTTTCTCCGGTGTCTCCCAGTCCAAGGGTCATCACGTCCTCAACATCGGCTGGATCAATGAGAAGGTCGGCACGGCCGAGAAGGAGATCACCAGCGAGTACACCATCAACTTCATCGGTGACTACAACATCCAGGGTGACACCTTCCTGTTGCAGCAGTACTGGGACCGTCTCGGCATCCAGGTCATCTCGCACTTCACCGGCAATGGCACCTATGACGACCTGCGCTGCATGCACCAGGCCAAGCTCAGTGTCGTCAACTGTGCCCGCTCCGCCGGCTACATCGCCAACGAGCTGAAGAAGAAATACGGCGTCCCGCGTCTGGACATCGATACCTGGGGCTTCAACTACATGGCCGAGGGGATTCGGAAGGTCTGCGCCTTCTTCGGCATCGAGGAGCGTGGTGAGCAGCTGATCGCCGAGGAATACGCCAAGTGGAAGCCGCAGATGGACTGGTACAAGGAGCGTCTGAAGGGCAAGAAGATGGCGATCTGGACCGGCGGCCCGCGTCTGTGGCACTGGACCAAGTCGGTCGAGGACGACATGGGCATCGAGGTGGTCGCCATGTCATCCAAGTTCGGTCACGAGGAGGACTTCGAGAAGGTCGTCGCCCGCGGTCGTGATGGCACCTACTACATCGACGACGCCAACGAACTCGAATTCTTCGAGGTCCTCCAGCACGTCAAACCGGACGTCATCTTCACCGGCCCGCGCGTCGGCGAGCTGATCAAGAAGATGCACATCCCCTATATCAACGGCCACGGCTATCACAACGGTCCCTACATGGGCTTCGAGGGCTTCGTGAACATGGCCCGCGACATCTACAACGCTACCTACAACCCGATCCGCTTCCTGGCCGCCCAGGACATCCGGGATCCATTGCCGCTCGTCATGCCCGAGCGTCTGCGGGAGGCCGCCTGATGAAGAACCATGCATTGGACGACAAGGTCGATGATCTCTACGGCTACATCGAGGAGCGCTGTCTGTGGCAGTTCTTCTCCCGCTCCTGGGACCGTCAGGAGAACATCGACGGGGTGCTGGACCAGGCGTCACGCCTGCTGAGCGGTAAGGATCCGGCCCGCTCGACGCCGATGGAGAGCCTCTTCTACGCCGACGCCAAGATTCTGGTCGCGGATGTGCGCGAGCGCTTCCCCTGGCTCGACGAGGCCGGCGAGGAAGAGGTCCGCCAGATGATGGACGACCTGAAGGGACGGCTGGTCGAGAACGTCATCACCCGCTCGAAGAACCGCGAGCTCAACCATCACCTCTATTGATCGACGCCCGGCCAGCGGACGAGTCCGCTGGCGCGTCAGGAGAATCCCATGTCTGCTTGTGAAGTGGCGGCCCCACGGCCGCATGAAGTCAAGCTCGCTCCGCGTGAACGGGCCGGTGTCATCAACCCCATGTACGACTGCCAGCCCGCTGGCGCGCAGTATGCTGGGATCGGCATCGAGGACTGCATCCCGCTGGTCCACGGCGGTCAGGGCTGCACCATGTTCGTCCGCCTGCTGTTCGCCCAGCATTTCAAGGAGAACTTCGATATCGCCTCGACCTCGCTGCACGAGGACTCGGCGGTGTTCGGCGGGCACAACCGCATCCAGGAAGGCGTGATGGTGCTGGCCAAACGCTATCCGCACCTGCGCGTCATCCCCATCATCACCACCTGCTCGACCGAGGTCATCGGCGATGACGTCGAGGGCACCATCAAGAAGTGCTACAAGCAGCTCGAAGCCGAACTGCCGGGGCGTGAGATCCATCTCATCCCGGTGCACACCCCGAGCTTCAAGGGCAGTCACGTCACCGGCTATGCCGAGGCGGTGAAGTCCATCGTCAAGACCATGGCGAAGAAGGGCGAGCCCACCGGCAGGATGAACGTCTTCACCGGCTGGATCAACCCGGGCGACCTGGCGGAGCTCAAGCACTATTTCGCCGAGATGGATGTCGCGGCCAACTTCCTCATGGACATCGAGGATTTCGACTCGCCGATGCTGCCCAACAAGGCGATCGAGACCTATGGCCGCACCACGGTCGAGGACTTGCAGAACACCGCCAACGCCACCGCCTCTTTCGCGCTCGCCAAGTACGAAGGGGCCGGCGCCAGCGAGTATCTGCGCGATAACTTCGAGGTGCCGCACCACCTGGTCAACGCACCCTACGGCATCAAGAACACCGACGACATGCTGCGCAAGCTCTCCGAGGTCACCGGCAAGCCGATCCCCGAGTCGCTGGTGCGCGAGCGCGGCATCGCGCTCGATGCACTGGCCGACCTGGCGCACATGTTCTTCGCCAACAAGAAGGTCGCCATCTACGGTCATCCGGACATGGTGCTGGGGCTGGCGCAGTTCTGCATGGAAGTGGAGCTTGAGCCGGCGCTGCTGCTGATCGGTGACGATCAGGGCAGCAAGTACAAGAAGGATCCGCGGATCGCCGAGCTGAAGAAACAGGCGCATTTCGACATCGAGATCATCCACAACGCCGATCTGTGGGAGCTGGAGAAGCGGGTGAAGGAGGGGCCGGTCAAGTACGACCTCATCATGGGACACTCGAAAGGACGCTACATCGCCATCGACGCCAAGATCCCCATGGTGCGCGTCGGTTTCCCGACCTTCGACCGCGCCGGTCTCTACCGCAAGCCGACCATCGGCTACCGCGGCGCCATGGAACTGGCCGAGACCATCGCCAACACCCTGTTCGCGCACATGGAATACACGCACGATCGGGAGTGGATCCTCAACACCTGGTGATCGCGAGAAGACGGTCGGCGCCCGCGCGGCGCCGACCGTCCCTGGCCTCAGTCGGAGGGACGGTCGTGACTGACGACTGCCTGCTGATGACTTGTTCACGCATCTCAAGGAGAAACCCATGCCGCAGCCCGGCCATATTCAGATCGCCATCGCCACCAACGACCTCTTGCAGGCGAACGGTCATTTTGCCTCGGCGAAACAACTCGTCATCTACGACATCTCCGCAGATTCCGCCGAGTTCGTCGATTGCGTGCAGTTCCGGCGCAGCGCGACCATCTCTGGTGCGGCGACACGGGGTCCGGGCGGGGGGCAGGGCTGTTCGATGAGCGATCCCAGCAACGGGGCCAGCAGCGAACTGATCCAGGAACGCCTTGAGGCCGTGCGCGGCTGCGCCCTGCTGTTCAGCAAGGGTCTGAGCGACCTGCACGCCGTCAATGTCAAGAATCTCGGTGCCTTTCCGGTCAAGCTCGAACAGGCGCGCGAGATTCCGGAGGTCATCCTCTACGTCCAGCGGCTGATCAGCCGTCCGCCGCTGTGGCTGCGTCGGGCGCTGGGGATCGAACCGCCGCTGGAGGTCACGGCGGCGTCCTGGCTGTGAATCGCGATGGTGATGTGCATGAGCCATTTTATGGAGCCGGAGATGGCCATCGTCCGCCCCCTGCAATTTGGCCGGGCCAAACCCGGTTTCGCCGGACACCAACGGGTCGAGCTGCTCCGTCGGATCAGCGAAACAGGCTCGATCAGTCAGGCCGCGAAGGCGATGGGCGTATCCTACAGGCACGCCTGGAAGATGATTGATGCGATGAACCAGTCGGCGGCGGAACCGCTCGTCAGATGTCAGACGGGTGGGCAGCATGGCGGCGGGACAGCGCTGACTGACGAGGGACGACGCCTGATTGCCGTCTGTGATGCCGCCGAACAGGAGCATCGCCGGTTTCTCGCCACACTTGGCCGTCGTCTCAAGGACTTTGATCGATTCTACGAACTGTTGATCTGACGCCCCCATTCAGCGGATGGTTTCACCAGGGGTTGCACCCTGTTCCCGGCCCCGAGCGGTTCAGGTCCGGCCCGATACTGTGGCGGCGCCAAGTCGTCCGCTGTACAGGTCGCCATGGCGGAAATACCTGCCCAACAGATCATGGGCCGGCGTGGTTTTTTGATCCCGGCTCGCTTCCAACGATTCCAGCGATTGCGCGGCGCGGAAATCGCCCGCACGGCGCAGCGCGCGCTGCGCCTTACCAAGCACCTCCAGGGCGCCCTCTGCGATGGCCGCGTCCGCGAAACCGGCGAGCGCGGCGCGCCGGTAGAGATCCAGATCGGGCGTTTCGCTGCGTTGGGTCAGGTCGGTCGCCAGACAGATCCCTTCGAGCAGATGGCAGCAGGCCGTCAACACCTCCACAGAAGGGATCGCGTCGAATGCCTTGAACTCGATGCGGCCAACCTCTCCGGGAAGACGGGCGGGATGGATCAAGCCGGAATGCTCCGCGCCATCGGCAGACATCTCCGGGGCCAGATAGAGCTTGACCGCCGGGCGGAAGGCCGCCCGCTCATAGGTCCGTTTGGACAGTCCGTCCCACAGGATCCCGGCGTAAAAGGGGCTGCTGAAACTGAAGGGGACGATATAGGGGGCATAGGCGTTCAGCTTGCGGGCGGCATCCAGGCTGTGTTCCGCGCTCCAGCCGGGCAGGGACAGATTGATGTCCGGTCCGTAGCTGAGGGTGGAGATGTGGGTGCCGTCGTAACTGCGGTCACGCTGGCGCTCCGCCACTTCCCAGGCATTGAGCGGCGGGTCGAAGTCATAGCGCGGACGGATCGGATTGAAGCCGGCGATGGCGAGTCCCAGGCCATGCCGGGCCAGCACTGCCGCCAGTTGGGATTCGATCCCGACCAGGGAGCGGATGGCCCGATCCACGTCCGGGGCTGGCGGAGTGCGGATCTCCACGCCCTTGACCACCAGGGTGCGAAAGCTCCCGTCGTCATGGAACCGCTCGTCGCCTTCCAGATACCAGTAACCGCTGCGGATCCCCAGGTCGCCGGTGGCGAGGGTCGCATCGTCCCGACCGGGTTTGTCCTCCAGTAGCGGGCGGATCTCCTCATAGGCGAGGTTGCTGAAGTCGCGGATCCGGCCCGGTTCGGGGCCGCCTGAATCGACGATCAGATACTCGAATTCGATGCCGCAGCGCATTGATGAGCCTATAGCCAGCACAGAGGCGCGAGAGGATCGACGGGTTCGGGCGCGGGCTCTTCGGGCCGTGCCGGCGTGCCCAGATAAAGAAAGCCGACGATCTGCTCCTGCTCCGCCAGACCCAGTTCGCGATGGAAGCCGGGGTCATACATGAGCCAGCCGGAGCGCCAGACCCCGCCGTAGCCGAGCGCCCGGGCGGCGAGCTGCATGGTGAGCACCGTACTGGCGGCGCAGAGCTGCTGATCGAAGACCGGGATCGTCTGGTGGGGACGCGGACTGGCCGCGACCACGATCACCAGCGGGGCGCGATGCGGCATGCGGGGGGTGCGTTCAATGATCTCAGCGGGCTTGCCGGCGGCTTCGGCGGCACGGTGCATCGCCTGACCCAGCCGGTCCAGCCCGTCCCCGCGCGCCGCCAGGAACCGATAGGGTTGCAGATGTCCGAAGTCAGGCACCCGCCGCGCGGCGCGCAGGATCAGGGCCAGTTCCTCATCCGAGGGTCCGGGGGCGGTCAGCCTGTGACAGGAGCGGCGGTTGAGCAGCAGCTCCAGTGCTGGATTGGATGGCGCCGGGTTGGGCGGTTCCGAAGTCACTGCGGCCATTGGACCGGTTCCTCAATGCGCAGGCCGCGACGCAGCCGGTCGCGGATATTCATCAGGGTCGCATCAACCGCTTCGATGCGATTGAGGTTCTCGCGCTCCAGGGCGCTGGTCGTCAGGACATCCACGATGCCGCCGTTGCGGATCACGATCCGCCGGTCCCCACGCAGGGCGAGCAGCGGGTCATGGGTGGAGATGAAGACGATCTTCTCGCCGGTGACGAGCAGCTCCAGCGCCCGCTGGCGGTCCACCCCGGCGTTCTCGATCTCGTCGATCAGCACCACCGGCGAGGCCGACAGCAGCGCGACATCGGCGATCATCAGGGCGCGGGTCTGACCGCCGGAGAGCTGAGTCACGGAGGTCTCCGGGCTGAACTTCTCTCCAGTCAGATCGTTGGCGCAGGCGATCACGCGCTCGACCATCGCTTGGGGCTCATTCACCATCCGGCACTGGGCGTGCATCCCGATGAACTCGCGCGCGCTCAGGTCCACCACAAAATTCATGTTCTGCGAGAGCTGGGCGACCAGCTTGCGGTCGAGCGCATGGCGGAAGTCTCCGGCGGGTGTCTGACCGTTCACCAGGATCCGGCGTCCGGTCGGGGTGTCGCCCTGCGCCAGACATTCGATATCCGCCAGCAGGCGGCTCTTGCCGGAACCGGTGGGGCCGACGATGCAGAGGATCTGTCCCGCCCGGACGCTGATCTCTACCGGCTCCGGCTCACCCTGCTTGTTCCGTCCGCCGATCAGGGTCAGGCTGTCCACGCGCGCATGGCGATCCTGCTCCATGCGCTGCACTTCCCGGATCAGCCGCTGGACATGGTCCAGGATCTGGTGCCGCTCCATCCCGGCATCCAGGATGTCTTCGTCGGCAAGCTGGTCCAGCCAGTGCCGGAGCGACTGCCGGCCATCGGGTTCGCTGAATCCCAGCGAGGCGAGGAAGTCGCTCACGCAGGGATGGTCCAGCGTCAGGCGCTCAAGTGGAAGATCGATGACCGGATTCATACGGCCTCCGCCTGGTCGGCGAACGTCATCTTCTTCACATTACCCCGCTGGTGTGTCTCGCCGATGGCCGTTTCACCCACGCAATAGGGACAGACCGCTGCCGGCATCGGGAAACGCAGCCGTTGACCTTCGAGCGACGGTGTGTGAGCGGCCTGTACGATCTCGTTTGCCAGATCGCTCGCGCCCTGTCCGGTGATGCCGTTGCAGAAACAGGCCCGAGCACCCGGATTGGCCAGCCGCACCTTGTAGGCGAAGACCTCGCGCTCGACCTGGGAGACGATGTCGCCCTTGGTGATGACCACTAGATCAGCCAGACGCAGCATGGGGCCGATCTTCTTCGGGGTCTGCACGCCCGCCAGCGCGTCCACCACGCAGACCGCCATGACCCCGGCGATATGGGGCGAACAGCGATTGCAGAGACCGGCGCTCTCGCTGAAGAGGATGTCCAGCCCCTGACGCTGTCCCCAGGCCAGACAGTCCTCGACGTTGGAGACGAAGTAATGATCCGGGCAGATGGAGCCGGCCAGACCCACGGCGACCGGGATGCCCTTCTGCTCGTAGAGGCTGTCGTCGGAGGTGGAGAGCGAGTCGAATTTGGCCACACCCACGCGCAGACCCTGCTGGCCGAGGATCTCGCTGACCCGCAGGATGACCGAGGTCTTGCCGACCGAGGGCGAGCCGGCGACGGTGATCAACTGCATGCCCGCACCTCATGTCGCCGGTACCAGGCATCGAAAAAGAGGCGGGTCGCCTGCTCGGTCTCGGCGGCCAGGTCGTGCGTGCGGCAATCGTCCCAGCCGGGCCACTTGAGGCGGGCGCCGGGCGGATAGGCATTGGGGACGGACGGGTTGATGGGCGGATAGCAGTTGCGGCTCAGGACCGCTCCCCACTCCAGGCCGGTGACGTACTCGATCAACGGGGCCAGCCGGGACTCGGCCTGCGGCTTCACCAGATAGCCGATGGGCATGGCGAGCGCGCCGTCCTCCGGCCAGATCACCCGGGTGCGCTCCCGACGCGGACAGAGCGCCGCCTGGAGCCAGGGCAGGATGGCGATGGCGCCGACGCTGGCGCTGTTGGAGCCGGCCTGGGTGGCGGTGCGGATATTGTGCTGCAAATGGCGGACATTGGCGGCGAAGGCATCCAGCCCGGCGGGGCCGAATTCCAGGGCGAGACAGCGCAGCAGATAACTGTTGTAGTCCTGATAGGGCACCCGTTCATTGGGCCGCCAGCCGCCGAAGACGATGTCGTCGGCCCACATCGGATCGAGCAGATCGCTCCAGACGCGAGGCATGGGGCGGCCCTTGAGCCGCCGCTCATCGACCAGGAAGACGAAAGGGATGACGGCAAAGGTCCTGAACGCACCCAGGGGATCCAGCAGTCCGCCCGACAGACAGACCGGGTGGCAGGGCGGCTGGCGCCGCTGCCCTGCATCCGGGGTGTAATGGGCGAGCAGCGCGGGATCGAGGATGTCGTGATAGAAGGTGGTCACCAGCATCTCCGGGAGCCCGTCGGCGTCGGGCACGCCGGCCAGCCCGTCGAAGGGGTGGTACCACTCGGCGCCCGACAGAAAGCAGCAGTCGAGCTGAAAGCCGGTCCGGGTGCGATGAGCGGCGACCGCCCGATCCAGGCCGGCCTTGAAGGGACGGCGCAGCGGGATCGGCAGACGGCCGAGGAAGTCCAGCCGGCCCGGATCCGGACCGGCCGGTGTGAACTGGGTCAGCGGCTGCCCGCCCGGCGCGCCGAGGCGCATGCTCGGGACCGGGGCGAGTAAGGCTGGGTTGGATGGCGTGCTCATGGACGACTCCTGGCCGGCAACGTCTGGGGGAGACCCTTAGATCGGTTGTTGTGCAGGAGATGGGCCAGCTTTGGTGGGTGCGGGTTGTTGTTTGCAGGTGGCTGTTATGGAATGATTTTATGGCTGGCGAGGGCTCTTGGCGCGTACGGATCGGAACACTTGGGCGGTGGGGGGTACCTGGAGGGGCGTTTGGGTGGTTGGGGGAGACGGCGCTTGTCTGGTTCAGGCGTTACATCACGTTATCAGACTTCCATCCTCTTCGTATCGACTGAGCTGTCGCTTTGCACGGATCATTGCAGTTGCAGTAGACTGTGGGTGAATTGCTGTCTGTCTCAATTAACGCAGATTCTGTCTAGCGCGATAATTACGGAATCTGTCTAACACACTGTTAGCTGCTCTACACGTGCACAAGTTATGAACGGAAATATATGAAATGAGAAACGTAGGACAGCAAGCTCTCTTTGATGACCAAAATTCAGAATGCGTTAGCATCGAGGATAGCGCAAAGATTCTTGGGGTGTCTGGTGCCACTGTAAGAAACTGGATTAAGACCGGCTACTTGAAGGTCACGTCAAAAGGTCAAGTTTCAAGAGATTCGGTAGAAAATTTTAAGAATAACATATCTGGGGTAGAGAAGCTCAATCAGAGAGCAAATAAGTCAAAAAAAGACACCCATAACCATGAATCTGTTGCAGTCGAATTCTTGAAAAAAGCCAAATCTGAAAGTGAATCTTTGGAATCTATTGGGGAGTGCTATGAAAGCAGTCTTTCAGATTCCTATAGGAATAAAGAAGGAATTTATTACACACCCAATGATATTGTTAATGACCTGCTGTCGTTAAAAAATGAACTGACCGGAAATGAAACCTTCTGTGATCCATGCTGCGGATCAGGAAACTTTCTGGTTAGGGCACTAGATGCTGGCTTTAAACCTGAAAATATATTTGGTTTTGATGTCGATCATGTGGCAGTAGAAATCGCAAAAAGAAGAATTCACGAAAAAACAGGCTACAAAAGTGAAAATATAAAATGCTCTGACTTTCTTCAGCTTTCAATTTCAAAAATGGCGGGTAATTATGACTATATTTTCACTAATCCTCCTTGGGGGAAAAAGATTGAAAAAACGGAAAAAGAACTAATAAGCAAAATGTTAAAGGCTGGAAGCAGTCTGGATACTTGCTCGCTGTTTTATTTCTCTTGTATAAACTCATTAAACCAAGGTGGTACTTTGGGGTTGTTGCTGCCAGAGTCATTTTTTAATGTAGCAACCTACGAAGATGCAAGAGTGTCGGCGCTTTCTTTCCAAATTGAACGATTGTCTCATTATGGTAAACCGTTCAAAGGTCTTGTGACTGGTGCGGTCGGAATAGTTCTCCGCAAGCAGAATTGCAATCTTCAGAGCGCAATAGACTGCACTTACGAAAAGAAGGTTTTTAAAAGGAATGGTATTTCATTTCATAAAAATCCCAAGTCAATTTTCAACATCTCATGTACGGCGGATGATGCGGAAGTAATCGAACACATCTACTCAATCCCACATATAACACTTAGCGGTCGAGCGAGGTGGGGGCTTGGTATAGTTACTGGAAATAATACAAAATATGTGGAGAGCAGCTTCAGAGAAGGTCTTATTCCAGTCTACAAAGGCTCTGATATAACAAAAAACGGGCTGAAGCCAGCATCAATCTATATTCCAAAAGATTTTTCACTGTATCAACAAGTCGCCCCAATAAGCCTATATGAAGCACGCGAAAAGCTAATTTACAAATTTATTTCATCGAATCTGTGTTTTTTTCATGACGCAGATTCGAGGTTTGTTATAAACAGCGCAAATATACTGATTACTGAAGAGAGCTTTCCTGTTCCAATGAAAACCATTTGCGGCTTGTTTAATAGTGATTTCATGAATTGGGTGTTCAGAAAAATTTTTAACACCCACAAGGTCTTGAGGGGAGACCTGGAGCTACTCCCAATTCACGACCAGTTTCTTTCGGGAAACAACTTTGTAGAGTCAGAATATCTGGCTTCCATCAATATTGAGAGGACTAGTTGTGGAACTTTCAGAATTAAAAGATAGAATCATTGCCTCATTCAGTGGCACAGAAGATGATTTAAATGAAGTCTTGGAATTGGTTGAGAAAGATCGTTCCGTATTTCCATTTAATGAATACGAGCATTTGATCTGCAATCTGATTGAAAAGGGCGGCCTTACCTATGGTCAATACATTGAAATAAGATCAGAATACATAAGTGAAAATCCAAATTTGTGGATTTTTGAAATATCTGCACCAAGAGGGTTTGGTGAGAAGTTCGCTCAGACGTATGTGCATGGAAAGTGCTCAAAATTAAAAATCCCCTCTAAAAAGCTAGATCCAAATTATGCGGGGGAGTATGACCTATGGCTCGATGGAATCACCATTGAGGTAAAGGCGTCTAGAGCAGTAGACAGTGACAGCGAAGAACCTCTTTATGTGAAAGCTCTGGCAAGAGATACGAAGAAGAAATTTCTTATGAATTTTCAGCAATTGAAACCACAATGCTGTGATGTATTCATATGGGTTGCAGTTTTTCGCGATGAGATTGTGTTGTGGGTAATGAGTTCAACTGAAGTTCAGAGCAATCCTCTTTATTCAAAAGGGCAGCATAGAGGCAATAAAGGGAATGAGGGGCAGCTGCACATTAAACACGACAACATTCATGTGTTATCCGAGTATGAACTTAAAGATGACAATCTAGAGGATGCTATTCGTAAGGCTGCAAATCGAAAATAAGCAGCTAACAAGTCGTTCAAGCGGACGCGGTAAACCGAAAAGGGGACGGATTTATTTTCTGGCTCTTAGAGAAGAATCGCCGGGCAATTGAGAGAAAATGAGCCTGGTTCCAATTAAGCGTCGAGGCTCAGGCCGCTGGAGCGGCCCGGACTGCATTCCCACGCGGAGCGTGGGAACGAGAGGTTGAATGGCAAGGCGAATCCTGGGCGGCATCTAAGCGTTGGACATCTCGACAGGAGTTCACTTGAACGGCCCGAGTCCACTTGACAAGCACCCGATGGCGGGTTTTCCGCAGGTCTGCTTCATCAAGAATACGGTGACGAATCCGAATATCGTCATCGGGGATTACACCTACTACGACGACCCAGACGATTCGGAGAACTTCGAACGTAATGTCCTGTACCATTTTCCCTTCATCGGGGATCGTCTGATCATCGGGAAATTCTGTGCGATAGCCCGTGGCGTCAAATTCATCATGAACGGCGCCAACCACAAGATTTCCGGTATCTCCACCTATCCATTCCAGATTTTCGGCAACGGATGGGAACGTGTCATGCCAAAGTCCGATGATCTTCCGTACAAGGGCGATACCCTGGTCGGGAACGATGTCTGGATAGGCTATGACTGTCTCATTATGCCGGGCGTGAAGATCGGCAATGGTGCGATCGTTTCATCGCGTTCGGTGGTGGTTGCCGATGTGCCTCCCTACACCGTGGTCGGAGGCAATCCGGCAAAGATGATCAAGCAACGTTTCTCGCCGGAAATCGTATCGGCGCTTGAGGACATCGCTTGGTGGGACTGGCCAATCGAAAAGATTTCAAAACACTTGGCGGTTATCGTGTCCGCAGACGTCGAAGCACTGAGGACGTGCTCTGATGTCTAGCAACTCATTCAATGTTGAAGCGGGCGGGCTGGTGTCGCAGCCGTCAGACCCAGAGGCGCCGCCCCGCTCAGGATCCGCGCCAGTTCCTCGTCATTGAGCGCATAGCCGTAGAAACGCTGGTAGAAGCGGCGTGTCTCGGCGCCGATGTCCAGGTCGGCGAAGCGTTCCGGATGGAACACCCTGGCCGCCCACAGGATCTGTAGCGAGGTCTCGGCGGCTCGCGTGCACCAGGCATTGATGCCGCGCGGACTGACCAGCACCCGGCCCTGTTGCACGGCGCGGATGTCCTGCCAGCGCGGGTCGGTCAGGATCGCCTGCTGCTGGGTGGCGTCCAGGGTGACGATGAGGTCGGGGTTCCAGGCCAGCACGTCTTCCAGATGAACCTGCACGTCTCGCGACAGACCCGCACGGGCCGCCAGATTGATGCCACCGGCGGCGCCGATCCAGGCATCGATCATGGAGTCGCGGCCCTCGGTCTGGAGCGGGGAGATCGAGGCGTAGTAGACCTTGGGTCGGGCGCTCTCGGGCAGGTCGGCCAGCCGCTCGGCGACCCGCCGCAGGTTGTCGTCGTAATAACGGACGAAGGTTTCCGCCCGTGCGCTGGCCGCCGGGCCGAGCGCCTGGCCGAGCAGACGCGCGGCGGTCTTCATCTCCTCGGGATTGGCGTAGCCCAGATAGAGCACCGGGATGCCGACGGCTTCGAGCCGTTTGCCCAGCGGTTCGTTGCCGACCCAGAGCGTCACCAGATCGGGCCTGACCCGCAGCAGTTCCTCCAGATTGACCCCGGCGGGGCGGGTGAAGGGAGTCGGCAGGTCACTGGATGCGGGTAGGAGCCGTTGGAGCCAGGGATTGTCCCGGACCTCCGGCGCGACCGCCTGGAGACTGTCGCCGCCGCCGATGGCCAGGATCAGCGAGGCCATGGAGATCCCCGGTGTGCCGATGCGCTGGACGGGCTCGGACAGATGCAGGGTCTGTCCCGCCTGATCCACGAGGGTGCGACCAGGCGTGCCGGGCAGCGGCTCGGGCGTTTCTGACGTGCCGACGTGGAGTAAGAAGAGAACCATCGTCAGCGCGATCAGGATGGCGCCGAATCCCCGGACGAACAGGCGAGGCGTCGTCATCAGAATGCCACGGTCGCCGAGAGCGACAGGATGCGGTCGCTGCCCAGATAGAGGATGCCGGAGCGCGTGGTCCAGTAATCCTCATCGGTCAGGTTGGCAACGGTCAGTCGCCAGGTGGTTTCCTTGCCGTAGAGCCTGCGCTGATAGCGCAGTCCGGCGTCAAACAGGGTGACCGGATCGACGTAGAGCGTATTGGCGGCGTCCCAGGGCACCTTGCCGGTGTAGGACAGGCCGCCGGTCAGGGTCAGACCGGGCACCGGCAGGTCGTATTCGGCGTAGAGCCGGGCCATCTCCTCGGGCACTCCCTGCGGGGTCTTGCCCTCGTTGGCGACGGCTTTGTCGATGTTCGCATCCAGGATCGTGAAGCCGCCGGTGAGGGTCAGGTGTTCGAGGATCCTGCCGGTCAGTGCGACTTCCCAGCCCTGATGAACCGCCCGGCCATCCTGCGAAGCGATGTTGGTCGCCGGATCGACATACTGGTTGGCCTGATCGATACGGAACCAGGCGGCGCTCAGATCCATGCCCCAGAGACTGGCCTTGGCGCCGGCCTCGACCTGCTCGCTGACGAATGGCGCGAAGATCTCGCCGACGTTCGCGGTCGTGCTGCCGGCGACGAATCCCTGCTGCAACCCCTCGATGTATGAAACATAGGTCGTAACGGCGGGAATCGGCTTGAAGGAGAGCGAGACGGCCGGGGTGATGCGGCTCTCGTCATAGTCGCTGGTGGTGCTCTTGCCGGCAGCGGTCGTCGAGGTGAGCGCGTCATCCACCCGCGCCTGGGTGCCGCCAAGCATCAGCGACCAGTGGTCGCCGAGGGCGATGCGATCGGCCAGCATCAGGGTGCTGTAGGTGGTCTCCTGGGAACTGGAGGTGCCCGCAGGCGGCAGGCTCCAGGCCGGATAGCTGGGGTCGCCGTAGAGGCTGCCGGGGTAGAGGGTCGGATAGGTCGTGCCCCGGTAGCCGTTGTTGCCTGAGGAGTAGTCGTCCAGCGTTCCGCCGAGAGTGATCTTGTGGGTGAAGGGGCCGGTGGCGAAATCGGCATCCAGAAAGAGGTTGTACTGTCTCACGATGGTATGGAAGGTCTGCTGGGAATCGACCCGCCATTTATAGTCCAGCCTGCTGTTCTGAAAGGCGATCCGGTTGAGGAAATAGTCGCGCTCGATGTCGCTGTAACGGAACTGGCTGCGCAGGCTGAAGATAGCGTTGAGCCGGCTCTCCAGCGCGGCGCCGACGCGCGTGGTCGCATCCGTGGTGCCGGTATAGGGCGCACCCCAGTTCTTCGAGGCGTCCGGCGCTTCCGGGATGCCGATGGCGGTGGTGGTCATGAAGAGCGCCTGGGCGTAGTCCAGCTCGCGTCTGGATTGACTGGCATCCAGCGCCAGTTTGGTATCCGGTGCGATCTGCCAGTCCAGCGCCCCGGAGAAGACATAGCGTTCCTGGGTCTGCTCCTCGACGCCCGTCTCGCCCGGATTGGCATAGACGAGATTGAGCCGGTAGGCGAGATCCGGGTTGATCTCCAGGGGGCCACCCAGATCCAGTTGACCGTAGATCTGCTGGTCGTAGCTGCCGAGGGTGAATTCACGCAGCGGCGCCGCTGTTGGCCGCTTGAGGACGTAGTTGATGATCCCGGCCGGGGAGGTGATCCCGTACAGAAAGCCGGTCGCGCCGGTCATCACCTCGATTCGCTCCTTGTCGTCCAGCGGCTGGAAGATGTCGAACGAACGCATGCCATCCAGTGCCAGGTTGTACGTCCAGGTCGAGGCCGAAAACCCGCGCAGCGTGAAATAGGGCGTGATCTGACTGGCGCCGGTATTGGCGTACACCGTCGGCAGGTATTTGAGCGCCTCCGTGGTGTTGGTGGCCTGGGTGTTCCGGATCAGATCGGCAGAGACGGTTTCGATCGAAAAGGGCGTGTCCTGGAGACTGACGTTCCCCAGTGGCCCCAGACTCACCTGATCGACCCGATAGCCCTCGGCGGCGCTACCGCTTGCAGCAGGGCTGTCGGTGACCAGGACTTCCGAGAGGGTGGTGGTCTCTTCCCTCTCCGTCGTCTCGGCGAAGCTGGCGGCCTGAATGCTCAGAAGGCCCAGGGCGAGACAGGTTTGAAGGGGCGCGTGACGTTTCATACGACTCCTGACGATAACGGCGATTGACCAGCGCCGTTTCGCAAGCCCTATGCCAGCGCGGATGCGGGGGCAGCATCGCACCTCCGGGAACGAATGCGCGCGGTCGTTCCGGAGCGAACGGAGAACAGGAGGTCAGGAGCGGGACGGATGTTCGTGGATGTGCGGCCGGACAGGGTGCTGTACGTCGCTGTCCGCCGCCAGCGAACGCAGATCAGCGTCTGTAGCGGAGCACGGCATTGCGCCGCCGCTCGAAGTGGTCGGCGACCTCCTGTGCCAGTGCGGCCTCGATCGGGATGCCGTAGCGGGTTGCTGCGGCGCTCAGTTCCTCCTGTTCGAGCCGTTGCAGCGAGCCCATGGCGGCATTGGCGAGCCCGACGACGCGCTGGCGCAGGTCGGCGGCCGTGACCTGGGCCAGCCAGTCGTCACGCAGCCGTCCCGGCACATAGTCGGTGAGCCGCTCGGCGACCACATAGTCCTGGTCGTAGGTCGCGATGGCCATGGCCATGGCGATGTCCCCGAGCAGCAGGTGGAAATACTGGTTGTTGGTCAGGTGAGTCATGGCGTCAGAGCGGCGTGATGCCGTATTCGTCGTAGATCTCGGCCTGCGCCGCCTTGAAGTCCGGCAGGCTGAATTCATAGCCGTTCTGGCGCAGGAACTCCCAGTTGGCAGTCTCGTCCTCGCACGCATTGACGGTCTGGCGGAAGGTCTCGTCTTCGCGCATCCGGTAGATGTAAGCCTTGGCTGAGGCGACGGTCATGGTGAATCTCCTGGGTCGGTAGGTTGGCGGTCAGTGTCCATGCGTTGACAGCAAACGCCATGCCGACATTGGCGGGCCGGCTGTGAGTTGAGCGGGAGGGGCGGCTGTGGGGGATGGCGATGATTTCCGGCCTGCGTGGCGCATGGCTTGCTAACTGCTTCGCGCCAGACTTGCACCAGGCGGGGCAGGTTCCGCGTCGAGATCAGCCGCCCGCAAGGCAGCCATAACGGAGTCAGCATTAGCAGCGTGCCCAGGCCGGAGAAGAACCCGAGTCCGTACAACTCGCCGAGCTTGAGGGTCGCGACGGTATAGACGCCGAGCGGGAAGGTGTAGCTCCACCAGCCGAGGTTGAAGGGCACCCCCGCGCGGAAGTAGCGGATGGTGATGAGGCTGGCCAACAGCAGCCACCAGAGGCCGAAGCCCCACAGCAGCGTTCCCGCGATGACGCCGATGCCCGCCGCGACCAGGCCGGCGCTCGCCATGTCCTGCGCGGCGAGGATGCTCGGAGCCTCGGTTCCCAGGATCAGCAGGCCCAGCGCACCGGTCCCGATCGGGCCAAGCGCCAGCCAGCTCGACGCCGCCATGCTGGCGTGCGGCAGCTTGTGGAGCGCCATGCGCAGAACCAGGATCGTGAGGATGGCGAACGCCACCGGAACCGAATAGGCCCAAAGCACGTAGCTGGCGATCAGCGTCACGAATTGAGCCTGTGCGTCGGCCAAATGAGGCGCGAGCAGGCCGCCGCTCACGGCTGCGACTTCCGCTGCGGCCACTGGCAAGAGCCAGACGGCGGTCATCTGATCGATCCGGTGCTCCTGACGGGTGAACATCAGATAGGGAATGAGTACACCGCAGCCGAGCGACAGGGCGATATCGATCCACCACAGCGCCTGAGCGACTGGAATCACACCCTCGCCCCAACGCGGCAGACCGAAGAAGGGTCGCGCCGCGAGCTCGAACGGCAATGCATGCAGTGCGCCGGTTCGCATCGCGCGGGCGACGACCAGCTCGGGAAGCGCCGCGACGCCCGCGCCGGTCTCCACAGCGATGCGCACCGACTCGTTCGAGGGCAGGGTCAAGGCAATGTCGAGGGCGTGCGGATCGATCCCGCGCTGCCGCAGCGTCTCCTCGAAGGTCGAGCGGGTGCCCGATCCCTGTTCCCGCACGCTCCAGCGAGCCGCCTTCAGCCAGGTATCGTCGATGTGCTCGACCGGCGTCCGGCTGACCAGGACCAATCGATCGCGCGCGACCAGCCAGCGGTCGAGCGACCGATCATCCACTGCGCCCTCGACGAAGCCGATTTCCGCCGCGCCGGCCAGAACGCTTTGCGCCGCCTGCTCCGTGTTGGGCGGGACGATACCCCATGCTCGATCAACGCATCCAACGAATGATTCTTGTCTGAATCATCACGAATCACGATCAATTGTCCCGCCATTCACGTGTGTTGGCGGATGTGACCGGGTGTTCTGGCGTCACTGTCTCGTCTGACTCAGCGACCGGACGTCGCGCTTTCGTTCGAGATTGGCACTGATCCTGCTGTATGCAGCGAAGACAAAACGCTTGATCTCGGCCGCCTCGTGACCGAGCCGCCGCGAATGCACTCAATGGGGACAATGCGATGCCTGACACCGACACATCCGACTCAGCCGCCAGCGTTTCGGCCCGTACCGGGGAATTCGATCCGGAACAACGATCGCTGATCGAGGCGATCATCGCGTCCGTGCGACCCATGATCCAGGGCGATGGCGGCGACATCGAACTCGTCGCCATTGCTGGCGACATCATCCGCGTGCGCCTGACCGGCGCCTGTCTGCACTGCGCCCTGGCCGGCCAGACGCTCGGCGGTATCCGGCGGCAGATGGTCGAGCAGCTTGGGGTACCCGTGCGGGTATTGCCCGCTAGCGACTGATGCGCTTGCGCATCGCAAAGCAGGAAGCGCCTTCGTGTACACCGAGGTGTTCTACAACCGCAAGCGTCTACAGCCCACCTTGGGTTACACCTCCCTGGTCCAGTTCGTAGGGCGCAATAGCGATAGCGTATTGCGCCGAAAGGAGATTGGCACAGATCCATCAGATGCGCAGTGGCGCAAAGGCGCAGTTCGAGGCGCGAGGGACAGGCACCGATTGTTGTGTCTTGGGGCGAGCAGCTTACCAATCATGCGGCGCAATACGCTATCGCTATTGCGCCCGCGGGCTGGGTTATGCCGATCCCGATGCCCCCGAAAACCGGCTGCGCACGCCGCGTGCGCCGCTCGACGAATGGGTGCGTTTCGTGTCGTGACGAGCGGTCGGATGCTACCGGACTCCCAACGTCTCGCGTGCGCGGTCGAGCCATTCCCGGCCCTGTCGGAGCATGGCCTGACCGATGATGCGCGCCAATTCGGGATTGGCGATGTTGCGCCCATCGAGAACGAACCGCGTTGGCGAGGTGCTGTACGCCGTCAAGGGGTCGGCAGCGTTCATCATATCGTCCTCGACCGCGTTGTAAGGGTAATGGCAGGTCGCCTGTCCGACACCGCCGCCCGCGCGCGCCCAGTTCAACGTCACCACCGCTTCGTCATGGCGCTGAAGCGCGATCCGGTGATCCTGCCAGTTCGGCTCGACACCGAGGGTCACGCGCACCATGTCACGGCAGAGTGTGAGGCGCACGTCCTCACCTGAATGAGAGCAACCTGACAACATCGCCACCATTGGCAGGATGAAGGGAATCAGGAACAGACGCTGAATCGTTGGCATGGGAGCACTCCAAAGAAAACGGGAACGGATGTCAGTGTACGCCGTGGCGGGTTGAGTGAGGCCGAGCCGCCCACAGACAGAAAGGGCTTGCGACACATCTTCCACGAGAGACGCGCGTTCATGATCCATGCTCCTTCGGTCATCCGCCATCTGGCCGTTGCCGCAACCGGGATCCTGGCGATGGTCTGGCTAACGGGATCCTGGCTGGTTCCGGCGTTTTGGGCGGCATCGTCAATCAGCGATTATCTGGACTGGTATCAGTGGGCGCGGGTCAGCGGTTGTCTGAACCCGCTCATCAGCACCCTGTCTGCGATTCGTGAGCAGGCGCCGCTCGTATGGGGGGTGTCGTTTGGGTTGGGTCTGGCGGGGTTGGTCTTGCAGCGAGCCGCTTACCGACTCAGGGGGCGATCATGTGTGCTGACTGTGCCCTGGTTTTTACTCGCCTTTCCTGTGTGCGCGCTTGTGGTGTGGTTGATCGTCATTTTTTACCGCCCATAAGGGACGGATCGCTTGCGTACTCTGACCCAGCCGGGTAGAGCAGCAGCGGGCAGGTTGGTCGGCGGGTCCATAAGGTAGCCGTTCAACATCTGTCTAACGTACTGTGTCCGAAATACTCGCTTTTGGCGGAAACGGGGTAATATTCCGCTCGGTTATAGTGGATGCTCGAACTGGGGTCCGAGAGGACGCGAGAATTTTGGATGGGCTGCTGTCGAGTGCCTGAATATTCTGATGCAATCTAAAACAACGGCATCCAGGAGAGTGACCTATGCCTCTTAGCCCAGCGGAACAACTTGCACACAGCACGGTGAGGATCGAGTGTGATCTTGCTGGTGGTGGTGTTGGAACAGGAACTGGTTTCTTCTATAGTCTCGACCGCAATGAAAATCAACACATTCCAGTTATCGTCACCAATAAGCATGTCGTGGAGGGTGCGGTCAAAGGCCGTTTCCTCCTCACGTTACGCAATGGTGACGATGAGCCAGCCATCGGCAAGGTTCAAGCTTACGAACTCGATTCTTTTCAAAATCGGTGGCTTCCTCATCCTGATAGCGATGTTGATCTTTGCGTGATGCCGATTGCGCCGCTACTGCATGAGGCCGAAGAAACGAATACGAAGTTCTTTTTCTCAGCATTGGACAAAAACATGATTCCTGCCGCGTCTGATTTGGACGAAATGGAGGGCTTGGAAACCATAGTAATGGTTGGCTACCCCAACGGACTCTGGGACAAAGTTAATAACCTCCCAATTTTCAGGAAGGGTGTTCTTGCATCAGACTACAAGTACGACTGGAACGGAAAGAAAGAATTCCTTATTGATGCTGCCTGCTTTCCGGGCTCTAGTGGCTCGCCTGTGTTGCTTTTTGACGTCGGTAGCTACCAAACGAGAAATGGGCTTTTTGTGGGGTCACGCATAATGCTGCTGGGTGTTCTCTATGCAGGTCCTCAGCACACCATTCAAGGCGACATACAAGTCGTGACAGTACCTACATTGCAGAAGCAAATCTCAGTTGCTGCAATTCCAAATAATCTTGGCATCGTTATCAAAAGTAGCCAACTGAACGTCTTTGAAGGGATGCTAAAATGATGTCGAACCTATCATTCCACCGGATCTGCGCGAAAAACTGCGCAAGTATTTGAATTAAAAATTAGCTAACAAAAAGGAGAGTCCGTGGAAGCATTCGAGGAGTTTGCGGCAAAGTTCGAAAAACTCGGCGAATCAGAAGTCAGAGAAAATTTTGTAAACGGCGTTTGGATAGATCGCAACAAGGCTTACGTTTCCGAGTGATTGCGAAGAAAATAGCAAGGGCGCACTGAAGCGCGCGCATCGTTTCGAGACGCGCGCGAAGAGGAAACGCTCTCGATTGCAAGAGAAAAGGAAGTCACAGGAACTACGTACACTCACGAGTCACGAAGCCGGTCACTGTTTCATGAAAGCCCAGCGATGACGCCCGGCATTGCATCGTGAAGGTGGTGCAGAAAGCTATCGAGGAATCGCAGAAATGAAAGAGACGGCTGTTATGTGGGAAGTTGTTCTGGTCTAATGTTCGGAGGCTGCCACGGCGATGACGAAAAGGCTGTCTTTGATGAGCTTTGCCAAATCGTGGAAGAGATGATTGAACTTTACAGACTCGATAATAAGCTTCTTCCACGGGCGACATCTGGAAGAGATTTCGCGAATCTGCTGCAGAACGCCGCCTGAACCGCGCCCAGTGCGGTAGGCGATGTTTTTGGGTTCAACCGACCTTGGCAGCATCGACGACCGTGGGATCTGGCCCGGTTTAAGACACGACTGAAAACCGCTTTAAACCGCCCCTGGATTCGATGCCCGCCTTCGATCATCGCCCCCTGCTCAAAACCATGCCAGACAGTCCGGGCGTTTACCGCATGCTGGATGCCGGCGGCGGTGTGCTTTATGTCGGTAAGGCCAAAAACCTCAAGCGACGGGTGAGCAGTTATTTCGGTCGCACCCTGAATGACCGTCTGCAACGCATGGTGAGCCTGATCGCCGAGATTGAGGTGACGGTCACGCGCACCGAGGGCGAGGCGCTGCTGCTGGAAAGCAACCTCATCAAATCGCTGCTGCCGCGTTTCAATGTGCTGCTGCGCGATGACAAGAGCTATCCCTATCTTTACCTGAGCACCCAGGACGCGTTTCCCCGGCTTGCTTTCCATCGGGGCTCGCGCAAGGGGCCGGGGCGTTTTTTCGGACCCTATCCCAGCTCCTGGGCGGTGCGCGAAACGCTGCAATTGATGCAGAAGCTGTTTCCCGTCCGGCAGTGCGAAGACAGCTTCTTTCGCAACCGCTCGCGCCCCTGTCTGCAATATCAGATCAAGCGTTGCAGCGGACCCTGTGTCGGTCTGGTCAGCGCGGCGGACTATGCAGCGGATGTCGCTCGCACCGTTAAGTTTCTCGACGGTCACGCGCAGGCGGTCGTGGACGAACTGGCCGCCGCCATGGAGGCGGCGGCGGGCCGTCTGGAATTCGAGCGCGCGGCGGTCCTGCGCGATCAGATCGCGATGCTGCACCGGATCTGGCAGCGTCAGGATGTCAACGGCGAGTCGGGCGATCTGGATCTCGTCGCCTGCGCCCAGGAGGCCGGCGTCCATTGCGTGCAGGTCTTTTTCATCCGTGGTGGACGCAATCTCGGTAACAAGGCGTTCTTTCCCCAGGCGCCCGCCGAAACCGACGAGTCCACGCTCATGGGCGGCTTTCTGGCGCAGTTCTATGCTGAACGAGACATCCCGCCCGAGCTGGTCGTCAGCGTTGCGCCCGAGGATGCGGCGCTGCTGGAAACGGCCCTGTCCGAGCGCGCCGGTCGCCGGATCCAGATCAAGACCAGGGTACGCGCCGAGCGCGCACGCTGGCTGGAGATGGCGCTCGGCAATGCGCGGGTCGCGCTCAAATCGCGCCTCAGCAGTCAGGCCGGTTATGCCCGTCGATTGGACGCGCTGCGGGAGGCGCTGGGACTGGAGGATCCGCCGGGACGGATGGAATGTTTCGACATCAGCCACACCCAGGGCGAGCGTACTGTGGCCTCCTGCGTGGTCTTCGATGGCGAAGGGCCGCGGAAATCCGACTATCGACGCTTCAATATCGACGGCATCACGCCCGGCGACGACTATGCCGCCATGCGTCAGGCGCTGACCCGCCGCTATCTCCGTGTCAAAGCGGGCGAGCATGCTTCCCCGGACATTCTGTTCATCGATGGCGGGCGCGGTCAGCTTGGTGCGGTGGACGAGGCGCTGCGGGAGCTGGAGGTCGATGGCCCGCTCCTGGTGGGGGTCGCGAAAGGGCCGGATCGACGGGCGGGGACCGAACAGCTCTGGTTGTTGGGTCATGATGCCCCCGTTATACTGCCCAGCGATTCGCCGGCCATGCATCTGATCGAGCAGATCCGCGACGAAGCCCATCGTTTTGCCATCACCGCTCACCGTCAGCGTCGCGCCAAGGCCCGCACCACTTCGATCCTGGAAGAGATCGACGGTATCGGCCCCAAACGCCGTCAGCAGCTTCTCAAACAGTTCGGCGGACTGCGCGGTCTGGCGCGGGCCGGAGTCGAGGACATCGCCGGTGTGGCTGGCATCAATCGGCAACTGGCCCAAGAGATTTACGATGCCTTTCATCCAGACGCCCCAGGATCCTGATTGATGTGGAATCTGCCCAATCTTCTGACGCTGCTGCGGATCATCCTGGTTCCGGTCTTCGTCGTGCTCTTTTATGTGGAGGCACCCTGGTCGTCTTACGCCGCCGCGCTGGTCTTCGGCGCCGCCGCCCTGACCGACTGGCTGGACGGCTATCTGGCCCGGCGCTGGGAACAGACCTCGCCGCTCGGCGCCTTCCTCGATCCGGTCGCCGACAAACTGATGGTGGCCGTGGCGCTGGTGGTCCTGCTTCAGGCGGATCCGCGCATCCTCATGGCGTTGCCGGTGATGGTCATCATCGGGCGCGAGATCACCGTTTCGGCTCTGCGTGAATGGATGGCTGAAATCGGTGCCCGAGCGGCAGTGGCCGTCTCCGGACTTGGCAAGATCAAGACCATCGCGCAGATGGTCTCAATCGCGCTGCTGATCCTGCGCGAATCAGTGTTTGGTCCCTGGGTATATGACATCGGTGTGGCGCTGCTCTATATCGCCGCCATCCTGACGCTCTGGTCGATGGCGTTTTATCTGCTTGCCGCCTGGCCCAGCCTCGCGGGTAAGAAGTCCATCGCAGACAAAAGCGAAAAATCTGCATAAGGGGGTTGACAGGATCTGAAAAGCCCTTAAAATTGCGGGCTCCTAAGCGGGAATAGCTCAGTGGTAGAGCACAACCTTGCCAAGGTTGGGGTCGCGAGTTCGAGCCTCGTTTCCCGCTCCAAATATGAAAAACGGCGTCCCTCGGGACGCCGTTTTTTTTTGCGCGCTCGCCGGGATTCGCCTCGGCGCAGACTGACTGACGCGGAGAAGGGCCATGACCACTATCACCTGCATCGAAGATCTGCGCCGGCTTGCCGAAAAGCGCGTTCCCCGCATGTTCTACGACTATGCCGATTCCGGTTCCTGGACCGAATCCACTTATCGCGCCAATGAAACCGACTTCCAGTCGATCAGGCTGCGCCAGCGCGTGGCGGTGAATATGGAAAACCGCAGCCTGCGCACCAGCATGGCGGGGCAGGCGGTGGCGATGCCGGTGGCGCTCGCGCCCACCGGGCTGACCGGCATGCAGCATGCCGATGGCGAAATCCTCGCCGCGCGCGCGGCGGAAGCCTTCGGTATTCCCTTTACCCTCTCGACGATGAGCATCTGTTCGATCGAGGACGTGGCCGCGCACACCCGTGCACCCTTCTGGTTCCAGGTCTACATGATGCGCGACCGGGATTTCATCGAGCGTCTGATTGAACGCGCACGGGCGGCGAATTGCTCGGCCCTGATGCTGACGCTCGATTTGCAGATCCTCGGTCAGCGTCACAAGGACATCAAAAACGGACTCTCCGCGCCGCCCAGGCCCACGCTGGCCAATCTCATCAATCTCGCCACCAAGCCGCGCTGGTGTCTGGGCATGCTGCGCACCAGACGGCATGGCTTCGGCAATATCGTTGGCCATGCGAAGGGGGTGGGCGATCTCTCCTCGCTGGCGAGCTGGACCGCCGAGCAGTTCGATCCGGCGTTAAGCTGGGCCGATGTGGAATGGCTGAAACAACGCTGGGGCGGCACATTGATCCTGAAGGGCGTCATGGATGCGGAGGACGCGCGTCTCGCCGCCGACAGCGGGGCCGATGCGCTGGTCGTCTCCAATCACGGCGGACGTCAGCTTGATGGCGCGCCGTCTTCCATCCAGGCGCTGCCGGCCATTGTCGAGGCGGTGGGGGAGCGGATCGAGGTCTGGATGGACGGCGGCATCCGCAGCGGTCAGGATGTGCTCAAGGCGGTTGCTCTGGGCGCGAAAGGGACGCTGATCGGTCGCCCTTTTCTCTATGGTCTCGGCGCCCTGGGGGAGGCTGGCGTGACCAAATGTCTCGACATCATCGCGCGAGAACTCGATCTCACCATGGCCTTCTGCGGTCACACCGACATCCGCCAGGTGGATCGCGGCATTCTGATCCGCTGTTGAGCGGGGATGGTCATTGACCGGAGTGAAGCGGTGGCGCGGTTTCAAGCACTACGTCTTCGTATACATCCGCCACGGTAAAGGCGATCCGCAGATCGCCGCAGTCAAACGCCAGATCGCTTTCTGTCTCGATGATCCGGTGCTGCCAGACGCCGCCTGCCTCCCGGCTGTAGAGTTCGATCCGTCGCTGCTCCTGGCTCACCAGCAGGTAATAGCGCAGTGACTCCAGGGTGCGATAGGCGATCAGTTTCTCGCGGCGGTCGATCACCTCGGTCGAGGGCGACAGCACCTCGGCGATCAGGCAGGGCGCTTCTTTATAGAGCGAGGCGGTGTCCTGGCGGTCGCAGGTCAGCACCACATCCGGGTAATAAAAGGCGTCATGGGCGAGAATCCGTACCTTCATATCGCTCATGAAAACCCCGCAGGGCGTGCCGCGCGTAGCGGAGCGGATCTGGAAAAAGAGATTCCCGGCAATGCGGTTGTGTTTCTCTCCCGCCCCGGCCATCGCGAACACCTGACCGCCGACATATTCGTGCCGGATGTCGCTGGCCTGTTCGTCTGTCAGATAGTCATCGGGGCTGAGGCAAGGGATCTGTGCGGGTAGAGACATGGTTGATTCCTCAGATGAAACGTCTCTGATCGTTGTCGTTGTCGGCTTGCGAATCTTCGATTACGACAACGACAACGACAACGACAACGAACGGTCTCTAAAGATAAAGCAGGATCGTGAAGTAGTGACTGACGCTGCCGGCCAGGACGAACAGGTGCCAGATGCCGTGGCACCAGGGATAGCGGTCGTCGAGGACGTAGAAGATGACGCCAACCGTGTAGAAGAGTCCCCCCGCCAGCAGCCACCAGAACCCGGCAGGTGGTAGCGCGGCGATCAGGGGATCCAGCGCAAACACCACCAGCCAGCCCATGCCGAGATAGATGGCGAGCGAGAGGAGGCGCGGGCCTTTGCGGGGGAAGGAGTCGATGATGATGCCGAGCAGCGCCAGCCCCCAGACCGCGCCGAACATCCACCAGCCGGTCGCCCCCTTGAGCGCCAGCAGCGTAAAAGGCGTATAGGTGCCGGCGATCAGCAGATAGATGGCGTGATGGTCGAGGATCTGGAAGACCGCTTTCGCCCGTCCGCGCAGGCTGTGATAGAGGGTCGAGAAGAGATAGAGCAGGAACAGCGTCGCACCATAGACGCTGAAGCTGACGATGCGCAGGGCGCCGCCCTCGACTCCGGCGAGCGTCACCAGCACGGTGGCGCCGATCAGGGCCAGTACCGCACCGACGAGGTGCGAGATGCTGTTGAAGCGTTCACCGGCGTACATCCTGACGTTACCTCGCAGCAGTCTGATGTCCCGTCAGGATCCAGTTGCGTACCCGATTGGAATCGCCGACCGGGGATTGTCGCCCGGCTGAATCGAGAAAGACCATATAGACCCGCCGGTCGCCGATGCGGGTCTGCATCACCAGGCAGTGGCCGGCCTCGTTGATGAAGCCGGTCTTGCTGACGTCGATCTGCCAATCGGGATCCCTGACCAGCGGATTGGTGTTGCGATACTGGAGTGCGGTGCCATTGGCGAAGGGATAGACGGTGATCTGGCCGCGCGCGGTGATCTCACGGAGAAAAGGATAGGTGGCGGCTGCCTTGACCATCTTGACGAGATCCTCGGCGCTGGAGCGATTGTTGCCGTTGAGTCCGCTCGAATCCTCGAAATAAGTATCGTACATCCCGAGCGATTTGGCCTTGCGGTTCATGGCGTTGATGAAGGCTGGCGTGCCGCCGCGAAAGGTCGTCCGCCCCAGGGCATGGGCGGCGCGGTTGTCGGACGACATCACCGCAACCGTGATCATCTCGCCGCGCGACAGGGTGGCCTCGTTGATGCGCAGTCGGGAGCGGCTGTTGCGCAGCCGGTCGCGGTCGTCCTCGATGATTTTGATGGGGGTATTCATTGGCACGCCGGCATCCAGCACCACCATCGCCGTCATCAGCTTGGTAACCGAGGCGATGGGTTTGATCTGCTGGGTGTTCTTGCTGTAGAGACGGTTGCCGTCCTCATCGACGATCAGTGCGCTGGCGGATTGCAGATGCAGCAGGGAGCGATTGAGCTGGGACCAGCTATTGGGTCGGGGCCGCTGGTTCGTCTGCATCCAGTGATCCAGATCGGAACCCGAGGCTGTCTGCGACCAGGTCTGGGCATTGGCGACGGGTGCGGCGGCTGACTGGTTTTCGTGATTCGACGCACAGGCCGTCCCGCTCAGGATCAGGATGCTGAATAACACTGTCAGCAGAACACTTCTGCCCCATTTGTCGGGCAGCAATCGAAAGGAGGTCCGGGGCAGGGAGGGCAGTGCGTGCAACCTTGGCATGTCGGCGTTTTCTCGCGTGGTCTGGATTCGATGAGGCAGTAATTATTGCACACCGAATATGGGAACGCGCTGCAAACGCCCAATGGATACAATGGCGCGGATGTTCCACCCGGATGTTTGCCCGATGACGACTCACCGTTGGAAAAACTGGCCGTATCGCTGGCGCTCACTGCGTCAGGCGCTGCTGGAACCCCAGGTGGACGACGCGACGCTGGAGACGGCCCTGCGCGCGGCGCGGGAGCGGCATCCATTGCCGGTGGTCTGGCTCATCGGTAAGACCCAGTCCGGCAAGACCTCGATCATTCGCGCGCTCACCGGAAGCACCGAGGCCGAGATCGGCAACGGTTTTCAACCCTGCACCGCGACCCTGCGTCTTTATGATTTTCCGTCCCAGGCGCCGGTGGTGCGCTTTCTTGATACGCGCGGACTGGGCGAGGTGGCCTATGATCCGACCGAGGATCTGCGGGTCGGCGAGTCGCAGTCTCATCTCCTGCTGGCGACCATGAAGGCCACTGACATCAATCAGGACACCGTCCTGGATGTCCTGCGCGCGGTGCGCCAGCGCCATCCCGAATGGTCGCTGGTCATTGCTCAGACCGGGCTGCATGAAGCCTATCCCCAGGATGCCGGTCATCCCGCCGTCTATCCCTTCGAGCAGGAACCCTGGCCGGCCTCGGTCCCGGTCGATCTCGCCCGCGCGCTGCGCGTTCAGCGTGACCGCGCGGGCGTCCTGTCCGGCAGTGCGCCGGTATGCTGGGTGCCGGTCGATCTCACCCTGCCGGAGGACGGATTCACCCCGGCGGACTATGGCCTGGAGGCGCTGTGGCGGGCCATCGACGCCGTCTCGACCGGGCGTCTGCGGGTGCTGCTGCTGGGCGATGCCGGGGTGCGGGATGTCTATGCACGGGCGGCGCATCCGCATATCGTCGGCTATGCCCTGGCGGCCGCCGGGGTTGGCGCCCTGCCGCTGGTGGATCTGGTCGGGGTGCCGGCCATTCAGGCCAAGCTGCTGCACAGCCTGGCGACACTCTATGGACAGACCTGGGAGCGTCGCGAGATCGCCGAATTTCTGGGTCTGCTGGGCGCCGGAATCGGCATCGCCTATGGTGTGCGGATGGCCGGACGGGCGCTGGTGAAGCTGGTGCCCGGCATCGGTCAGACGGTGGGTGCGGTGTGGGGCGCGACCGCCAGCGGCGCGGCCACCTATGCACTGGGCAAGGCGGCCGGTTTCCATTTCAATCATCGCAATCTGGGTCTGACGACCGACGCCAAAGCCCTGCGTCGGGTCTTCGCCGAGCAACTGACCCAGGGTTCAGGCATGCTTCGCGACCACGTCCGTCCGGAGCGAGATGAGTCCGAAAAAATCAGATGAACCGCGCAGAACGCAAAGAACGCGAAGGGTTTGAACGGTTTCAAGACGCTGCCAATGAAGACGCCCTTTAATCATCTCGACCGCTGGTGGCTGGCCGGGCTCCTGTTCTGGCTGGTGCCATTCGCCGCCCTGCTGCCACTGGGTCTGCTCTGGCTGCACCAGCAAGGCGTGTTTTTCTACTGGATGGCATCACTCATCCTCTTCAGCATCGCCGGCTATGGTCTGCAAGTCTGGCTGCGGGCGCGTCAGCAGCAACGTCTCGTCGCGGCGCAGACCCCGCCCAATCCAGACTGGCCGCCGACCGCTGAGGCGGCCTGGGCGCTGGTCGAGGAACTGGCAGCACAGATCGAGCCGGACGACTGGCCGCTCGACGAGAACACACGCCTCGGCGCGCTCGGTCAACAGACCCTGGAACGGGTCGCCGGCTATTTCCATCCTGAAGTGGAGCAGCCGCTGCTCGAGCTGACCCTGCCGCACACCCTGCTGATCATCGAGCGGGCGAGCCGCGATCTGCGCGCCAGTCTCACCGACCACATCCCCTTCAGTCATCAGCTCTCCCTCGGCACGCTGGCACGCGCCTATCGCTGGAAGCCCTTCGCCGAGCGTCTGCTCGGCTTCTATCGCGCCGGACAGTTCGTCGTCAATCCGGCCAGCGCCGTACTCAACGAGGTTTGGGCCGCGTTGCGCGGGCGTGGTTACGCCCTGGCCCGCAAAGATCTCTATCGCTGGCTGTTGCAGGAATACGTCCGCAAGATCGGCGGCTACGCCATCGATCTCTACAGCGGCCATCTGCCACTGGACGAGGATCCGGCAGGACGGGCGACCGCGCGTTCAGCCCGGGATCTGGACACCGCCGAGGCCGTGACCACCGAGACCCAGACCGGCGAACCGCTGCGGATTCTGGTGCTGGGTCGCGCCAATGCCGGCAAGTCGAGCCTCATCAATGCACTCTTCGGCCAGCTCCGGGCCGCGACCGATCTCACGCCGGACACCACGCGGGCGCTCACCCCTTACCGACTGGAGCGCGAGGGTCTGGAGATCGCGCTCATCTTCGATACGCCGGGGGTGGAGAGGCTCGCCGACAAGAGCCTGCACGAAGCGGCCGCCATCGCCGACCTCATTCTCTGGGTCAGCGCCGCGCATCGTCCCGACCGGCAGGCCGAGCGGCAGACCCTGGATGCGCTGCGTCTGGCGCAGACCGCGCGGATCGACCGTCGCGCGCCGCCGCTGCTGGTCGTCGTCACCCACATCGATCATCTGCGTCCGCTGCGCGAGTGGCAGCCGCCCTATGATCTGACCGACTCGCGCAGTCTCAAGGCGATGAGCATCCAGGCCGCTGTCACCGCCCTGGCGACCGATCTGGAGGTGCCGGTTGGCAACGTGATTCCGGTCTGTCTCGGCGAAGGGCGGGTCTACAACGTCGAGGATACGCTGTGGGCCGCCCTCTTGGACCAGATGGACCGCGCCCAGCGCGTCCGTCTGCTGCGCTGTCAGGATGCCCGTCGCCGCGAAGAGAACTGGATGCTGCTGCGCCGGCAACTGGCGAATGCCGGACGCTTTCTGCTCGCGCTGCCGGGCGGGACCGGGCGCAAATCGACCTTCAAAGGCTGACTGTGATCACGCCATGTCAGCAACGGCACGACCGGCCTCTTTAAGGGTCGGTTCAAAAATAAGTGAAACAACTCGACGAAAGAAAACACCTCTGCCACGGTCGTTGTCGTAATCGACAACGATCACGTTACTAAGGCGATTTCCTGAAAACAATCTACCCATTGAGAGGTCGTGAATGGACAGGATTCACAGGATTTTTCAAGATTGACAGGATGAAGAAAACAATGGCTTGTCTCCTGTAAATCCTGCGAAATCCTGTTCATCCTGTCCATTTGGAGCCTTGACGCTGGTAGAAACTTTCCCGGAAACCACCTAAGGACGCCCGATCAGCACATAAACGGCGCTGTCGCCGTCCTCCGACAGCCCAAGCCCCAGGTACGCGGGGCCGATCCAGGTGTCGGAGCCGAAGAAGATGCTGCCGCCGAAACGGGTGGCTTCCGAACTCAGGGTGACATCCTGACCGGCGGTCTCCTTGTCGATGGCGCCCTCCGACAGCCAGCCGGCCTCCAGCGAGGCACCCAGATAGAGCCCGCGTCCGATGGGCGGGGGCAGGGTGGCGATCTGGCGATAGTAGGCCAGCCCGCCGAAGACGACGTTGTTGCCGCGAAACTGCTCGTTGGCATAGCCGGAGAGCTTGAGGAAACCGCCGAGCGGGAACTGGTCGTAATAGGGCATGCGGTCGCCGAAGCTGCTCCCGGCCTCGATGCGGGCGGCGACGGTGTTGCGGCCAAAACTATGGGCAGTGGTCGCGTTCAACAGGGCGCGCGTGTATTGCACATCCGCCCCCATGGCTTCGAGCGGACTCAGCGCCTCCAGCGCGATCCGCACGCCCTCGCGCGGCGCGCCGGCGCTGTCGAGTGTGTCGTAGACGAGTCGGGCGCGCAGTCCGCTATCCATGATCCGGCCTTCCGGCAGCTCGCGTGAACCGGTGTCCAGCGTGACCTTCGTTTGCCCCAGATAGGGTCCGATCCGCATCTCGATGCCACCAAGCGTGGTGCCCAGATCCGCGCCGATCCGTGCGCGCGTCACGTCATAGCGGGCGACGCGCTGATCCTCGATAAAGACGCTGTCCGGGCTCACCCCCAGATCCAGATAGGAGGTGACAAAGGCCGCCCGATCCAGATCCAGCGGCTGATAGAATTCGGTCTTGAAGCGCGGGGAGTTGCCGAGCGTCAGCTCGCTGCCCCATTCGGCCCCGAGCGAGTTGATCCAGGTGCGGTCATAGGTGGCATGCAGCCCGAAACGGCTGTCGCCCTGGTTGTCGCTCAGAAGCCCCAGGCCGAAGCTCAGATAGCCCGGCCCCCAGCGTTTTTCCATGGCATCGACGATGAGCAGATCGCCGCTGTCGTCCTTGGGTCTGAAGTGATAATTGACCCGCTCGAAATCGCCGCGACCATAGATCAGTTGCGCGTCCCGATTCAGTTGCGCGCGATCCAGCGGCTGCCCCTTCTGATTCTCGATCAGGTTGGTGAAGATCCCATCGTTCACGCGTTTGAGGCCCGCGACCTCCACGGCTGCGACTCGCTGCACTGGATGGCCCGGACCAAAGCGCTCGCGTTTCCAGGCCGCGTACTCGGCCTCGCTGACGCTGTAGCGAGCGAGCGCGGGCGCGGCCTTTTGGGCGGCGGCGACGCCGGTCGCGATGGCGTCCGCTGCGCGGGCAAAATCACCGGAACCGATGTCGCCCAGATCCGGCACGATCAGCACATCGCGCCGCCGATCGATCTGCTTGAGCGAGGCCTGGACATTCTGCTCGGTGAGGATCGCGATCATCTGTCCGGTGACGCCCAGGATGCTGGTGAGCTGTTCGCGCGGCAGATAGCCGGAGCCGAGATTGACCGCGATGATGACATCCACGCCCATGTCCCGCGCCACGTCGATGGGCAGATTGCGCACCAGACCGCCATCCACATAGATATGATTCTCCCATTCCATGGGCGCAAAGATGCCGGGCACCGACATGCTGGCGCGCATGGCGACCGGCAGCGGTCCTCGCTCGAAGACGGCCATCTCGCCGTTTTCCAGATTGGTCGCCACGGCGCGGAATGGAATCGGCAGCGAATCGAAATCCGGGACCGTCTCGACGCCCTTCACCAGATCGTTGAAAAACAACTGGACCTGCTGACCGGAAATCGCGCCTGGCGGCAGGCTGAAAGAGCCGTTGTCACGCACCCCGAGAGTGAAATTCCAGGTCGGATTCATCGACGCCTCCTTGCGCCGGGCCGGCCATTCACGACGTGGCGGATCGTCGTTGAAGAGTTGATCCCAGTTCACCTCGGTCACGCGCTGCGCCAGCTCATCCGGCGTCAATCCAGCCGCATAACCGCCGCCGACCAGCGAGCCCATGCTGGTGCCCACCACCACATGGATGGGGATCCGCAGCTTCTCCAGCACCTGGAGCACGCCAATATGAGCCGATCCGCGCGCACCACCGCCGCTCAACACCAGACCGATGCGTGGATGATGAGGCGAATGGGTGCGCTCGGCGGCAAGCAGCATCGGCGTGGTCAAAACGAGCATGGCAAGCGCAGTGGCAAGCAGGACAAAGCGGGCGGGCAGGCGCGGTCTCATGGATGTCTCGTCCGGATGCGGCGAATGGAGGCAGCCGGAAAGTCTACCGGCAGGATGTGACAGCGAATAGAAAAATCCTCAACGCCATGCGATATGGTACGGGCGGTGCTGGCGCGTCAGATGATCGCGCGGCGAGGGGATTGCGGACGATCAGCCGTCCGTCGATGATTTGGCCGTTCTGCGGATTGGTGTCGAAGGCGACAAAGGCTATCTGGATGCCTTTCTGAAGGCGGACTTGAGGATTCCAGGCCGTTCTTTGACAGCCTCCCGCATCATCGTCCATTTTTCGGTTGCCAGTGATGTTTCTCAGCAAGGTTGGAAATCATGTCCCTCATTCATCTGATTTATGTGAGCACAGCCCGGCAGGAATATGCCACGCCGGAACTGGAAAAAATCCTCGACTCGTCGGTTCGACACAACCAGTCACAGGATATCACCGGGATGCTGCTCTATACGGACGGCTGTTTCTTACAGGTGCTCGAAGGCGAAGCCGAGGCCGTCGATGAAACCTATGCACGAATTCAGGCGGATCCGCGTCATTTCGGTCTGATCGAACTGGCCCGGGAAGAGATCGCGCAACGGAGCTTCGATCAGTGGTCGATGGGCTTTGCCTGTGTCGCGGGAGAAGAAATCCGCGCGCATCCGAGTTTTGCACCGTTTTTCACGCATGGCTTCGATCCGGCCAGCATTGGCGCCCATCCGGGGCTCGCGCTCAATGTGCTGAAGAGCTTCGGGTTGCGTCAGCAGGGCTGGTCGTCTTGAGCCGCACCGGCTCTCACGGTCGTCGATGCGGCCAGGCTTGATTCAATCCCAAAACAGCGCATGGCGCATGGGTGCGGTTCAGCATGACAGGGGCGCCATTCGCGGCTGTTTCTGAAGCTGCATCAGATCGTCCCGCAATTGACGCAGGCGTTTGTCGAATCGCTGGCGCTGGCGCTCGTCGAAGCTGGCGCCGAGACGGATGAAGAGTTCGCTGATCTGCGCGCCGATGGCGACGCCGGCACGGTCGAGTTCGGGCGGCAGATCGCTGAAATCGACCAGCCAGGCGGTCATGAAGGATCGGATCTCGGCCTCGCTGGCGGAGCGTCTCAGTTGTGCAATCAGCGCCTCGCGCTGGCGGGTGCGATAGGCGACCACCGCGGCCTCTGAGTCTGGCATGCGTCCCGTGATCTCGGCGACGAGCGAACGCTGACTCGCGTTCAGCGGGCCGGTCCAGTCCTCAATGGCCTTCACATAGCGCCGGGCGCGCTTGCGCAGCTCGGCGTTCCAATCGCGTGCCGCCAGATCGGCGCGATCTTCCGCTGCCTCGTCACGGAATCGGCGCTCCAGGGTGTCGATCTGACGTGGCGTCATCCCGGCGAGCAGTGGCGCTGACAGGGTGACTGCGAACCGCGCCTGACGCCGGTAGAGATCGCGGAATGCGCCGGTCAGACAGGTCATGTTGTCATCGTCGAAGCCGGCCCGGCTGGCCTTGAGCGTCTGGTCGAAAAAGGCCGCGAGATAGGGAAGCTCCTCGGCGCGATGCCGCGCCAGTTCGGCCTTGAGACGCGGTTCCCAGCGCGCGAGCTGTTCGTCGGTCAGTTTCAGATAATCCCGCGCGTATTGGCCGATGAAGAAATCGGCGGTGTTGTAGGCGATGGTGACGCGGCTGCATCCGACGAGGATCAGCAGCGTCGCCAGCAGCATCAGGTGCCAGCGCAGGAGGTTGGTGAGCCGGTTCATCGTCAGGCCGACCAGAGCGGTCCTTCTTCCATCGCCGCGATCTGTTCGCGCAGTTGCAGGATGTGGTTCTGCCAGTAATGCTGGGTGTTGAACCAGGTGAAGGCGGCGGGAAAGGCCGGATCCTCCCAGCGACGGGCGAGCCAGGCGGCATGATGGATGATGCGCAGGGTGCGCAGCGCCTCGATCAGATGCAGTTCGCGATGATCGAACTCATGGAAGTCTTCGTAACCCGCCAGCACATCGGCAAGCTGACGACTCATCTCGGCGCGCTCGCCCGAGAGCAGCATCCAGAGATCCTGGACCGCCGGTCCCATGCGGGCGTCGTCGAAATCGACGAAATGCGGCCCGGCGTCGGTCCAGAGCAGATTGCCCGGATGACAGTCGCCATGCAGCCGGATGTATGCAGGCGAACCGGCGCGCGCATAGCAGGCGCGCACCCCGATCAGCGCCTGCTCGACCACGCTGGTATAGGCGGGCAGGAGGTCGGTCGGGATCCAGTCGTGCGCGAGCAGAAAATCGCGCGGCTCGACGCCAAAGCTGTCGGGATCGAGCGTCGGGCGATGGGCAAAGGGTGTGATGGCGCCGATGGCGTGGATGCGCCCGATGAAACGTCCGATCCATTCCAGCACCTTGGCGTCATCCAGCTCCGGTGTCCGTCCGCCGCGACGTGGCGTCAGCGAGAAACGATAACCCTCGAATTCGTGCAGGGTGCGCCCATTGATGACCGAGGGTGCGACCGCCGGGATCTCGCGCTCGGCAAGCTGTTGGGTGAAATCCTGCTCTTCCAGGATGGCCGCGCTGCTCCAGCGTCCCGGACGGTAGAATTTGGCGATGACCGGCGCGTCCTCGTCGAGCCCGACCTGATAGACCCGGTTTTCATAGCTGTTGAGCGCCAGCAGACGCCCATCGGTCAGGAGTCCGAGACTCTCCACCGCATCGAGCACGCGATCCGGGGTGAGGTCGGCATAAGGAGTTGGATTGAGTGTCGTCATGCCGCGATTCTATCGATTTTCCTAGACCTTGATCGAAGCGGTTCAGACCGGCGATCACCCGAATCGTTCGGGCAACGCCGCAAACCCCGTGCTGCCGTCATCGAACGGACGAAAAAAATTCACGGCATCTTCATCCTCTCCCCATCGCCCTGCAACGCAATCTGCCGAGCATACGCAAACTCTTCCATCCAGGCCGGCCAAGCGATGTCTGAGATCAAGCGTATGAAGCCACTGAAATATCGTAGTCTCTTCATCTCCGATGTGCATCTGGGCAGTCGCGGCTGTCAGGCCGAATATCTGCTGGAGTTTCTGCAATCCACTCAGTGCAAACATCTCTATCTGGTCGGGGATATCGTCGATATCTGGCAGATGCAAAGCGGCGTCTACTGGCCCGAAGCCCACAATGCCGTGGTGCGGGAGGTACTGGAGAAGGCCCGCTCCGGCACCCAGGTGATCTATCTTCCGGGGAACCACGACGAGCTGTTACGCGCGCATCTGGGGGCCGATTTTGGCAATGTGCTCATCCGTGACGAGGTGATCCACGAGACGGCGAACGGCCAGCGTTTCCTGGTGCTGCATGGGGATCGGTTCGATGGGGTGATTCAGCATGGACGCTGGCTGGCCCGTCTGGGCGCCCACGCCTATGACCAGCTACTGGCCCTGAACGGTCTGCTGAGTCGGGTGCGCCGACGCCTGGGGCTTCGCTACTGGTCGCTGGCCGGTTATCTCAAACAGAAAGTCAAGCACGCCGTGAATTACATTGGCTGTTTCGAGCAGACGCTGGCGGTCGAAGCGCGCTGCGCCGGCCTGAACGGCATGATCTGCGGTCACATCCATCACGCCGAGATGCGCGAGATCGACGAGGTGATCTACTGCAACTGCGGAGACTGGGTGGAAAGCTGCACCGCCCTGGTGGAGCATCACGATGGCCGGCTGGAGCTGCTGCGCTGGGTCGATGCCGTTCCTGAACAGACTCCCATGCCGGCTCCGGCATTTGCCCGGGCCAGTGCGGGCTGAAGCGATTACCGTCGTGTGCGCCGTCCTTGCGTGTTCGTCGTTCGTAGGGCGCAATAGCGCAGCGTATTGCGCCGAAAGGATGCGGCTTAGATCCCGGCTCCGATCAGGGCGACGACGGCGAGCGCCGTCCAGCGCATGGTGCGCGCCACGTCAATCCCTCTGACGCGACAGGTGGAACGCGTCGATTCCGATTGCATCGTCGGTGATCTCCACGTCCGGCTTCTGATTCACGCCGTGCTCTTCCTGGCTTGGTGCCCACCCCTCCGTTGCGCCTGGTCCCGATCCGTTGGCACTCGAATGCGCGGCCCCCGTCGGCAATGGCGGCATCAGCCGCGCCGCCGCGTCTGCATCGAAGCCGGCGTAGGCCGTGAAGAGTCCGCCCGGACGGAAGTAGACCAATGCCTCCCCGATGTGCGACCGCACCCGGTCGAAGCGGCCACGGAGCTCGTCCGGCAGCAGGCGCTGGGCCCGGCCCAGACGCTCGGCCAGCGAGGCCGCGTAGCTCATCGCCTCGCTGGTGAAGGGCAGGCCGCGCTCGTTCAGTCGGCACAGTGACTCGGCGGCCTCGGCGATCGCCCGCGCCCGGTCGGTCTGCTGGCGCATCAGTTGCTCCGCCCGCAGCACCGCGCCGTCCGGCAGCAGGGGGAACCAGTCAGCCAGATTGGCCAGCCAGTCGCCGATGAGGTCCAGCCGGTTGGCCCGCAGCAACACCAGCGCCGCGACAGTCGCGGCCAGCGGGGACTGGCGCTTCGTCAGCGCCCGGTCCCACAGCGCGCCGAGATTCAGGCCGCTGATGGCGCTCTCGACGTCAGCTGTGCGGTAGCGCTCCCAGAGCCGCGCCACCTCGCCGAGCGGGCCCGTGTTGCTGCGCGACAGACTGGCCTCCAGACGCCCGAAGCTCGCCTGTCCCTGGGCGACGACCATCTCGGCCTCGATCCGGTAGCGCACCGCCTCGCCGAGCGAGGGTAGCACCAGGCCGTGCGCGATCTCCGCCGTCTCGCCGACTTGCAGCCAGTAGCCGCGCGGCTCCGCAGCGCCGTTCACGCTGACCCGGAAGCTCCGGGCCGCGTCGTCGCGCTCCACCCGTTCCAATTGGATCTGTGTCTCATTGGGCGGCGTGCGCTCTGACAGGCACAACAACCGGGACTGGCCTGTCCAGACCCGGGTGATGGTCTCACTGCCGAAGACCGACGAGTCCAGGGTCTCGACAGGCTCACCGAGCCCGGCCGCGGATGTCGTCACGCCGATGCCGGTCGGGAGCGGCCGGCTGACCGTCAGCCTCTCCGCCAGCAAATTCTCAAGCTCAAGTCCGCGCACCGTGGCGGCGCGAGCCACGGTGAAGCCCGGCCCCTTCGTTGGCATGCCCTTGGCGATGTCGATTGCCCCCCGCACCAAGTCGGGCCGCACCGCCGCCAGGGCCGACCCCGGGATCTCGGTCAGCGTCACCTGACCGTGCGCGACCGGACCGCCGAGCGTGACCGGCTGTCTGACGCTCGCCCCGTGCTGCTGAAGGATCTGCACCACACGCTCCATCGCGAACCCGTGCAGCTTGCCGAGCTGCACGCCATAACCGCCGCCGGTCGCGGTCAGCTCGATGTCCGGACGCCCGGCCAGCCCTTCCAGCACCGCCTGGCCGAACAGCGACGGGCCCTCGCTCGGGTCGACCGGGCTCCACGCCTGCTGCGCGGCGGCCGTGGCGTAGAGCACGGCGCTCAGACGGGTGTCGGCATAGCTCGCCGCGGTCTCGTCCTCGGTCAGGATGCTCCGGCCCCGCGGCTGCTTGGCGCGGATCGCCTGGAAATCGTTGCGGCAGGCGTCGATCAGGAACAGCCGGTCCGGGATCTCCACCGCATCCAGACCGGCCACCAGGTTGCTGGTGCTGAGCGCATCGTCCCAGTGCGGCAACTCGCCGCCCAGGTAATCAGCCGGCAGCAGCAGTTGTTTCTCGTGGTGCACCTGCAGTCCGTGCCCACTGAAGAAGAAGAGTGCGCGCGAGGCGTGCTGGGCGACGGCCGGCAGCCGCCGCAGGGTCGCCGACCAGGATCTCAGTGCCCGCTCGCAGGCCGCCAGGGTGGGCTGCGCCGCGTGCTCCATGAGCGTGTGGTCGCGCGCCAGCTCGAGCGGCGTCGGCGCCAGCAGCAGCCAGCATTGGGCGATGGGCGCGTCCGGGTAGCGGTAGTCGTCGCGCAGCCAGCGGAAGAAGCGCCAGGCCGTGGTCGCGGAGACCGTGAGCTGACCGAGCCGCCGCGCCTCGCGAATCCAGGGCTCGCCGAGATCGTCGGCCTCCTGGCCACCGCCGTCCAGGTGCGGATAGCGGCTCACCCCGATGACGACGGCGAAGGTGCCGGCCCGCCCCGGCGACCAGTCGGGAGCGGTCCAGAGCCCGGGCGTGTCGGCGACGGGCGCCAGGCTCATGGCGTCACCCACCCCGCGGCCTTGGCGTCCGCGAGCCGTTGTGCCAGCCGGCGGAAGAAGCTCGGCCGGGACAGATAACCGCCGTGGGCGCTGGCCAGTGACAGACCGGTGTCGTAGGGCTCGTCACGCACACCATCGATGATGCCCTGGGCGGTGAAGCTGATCACGTCGTTGTGGTCCCAAACGTTCCACCACACCCCCAGATGGGCGGCCGGGAAAGGCACCCTGGCCGGGGCGCGGATGGCCTTGTCGCTGGCCAGGAAGAGCTTGGCCTCCTCGAAGAAACCGACCTGACTCGCGGTGGCGCACCAGAAATCGACGCGGATGCCGCTGAACTCGGGGGTCCGGGGCAGGAAGTGGGTCACCGCGTCATAGACCAGTTGCCCGCCCATGCTGTGGGTGAGCACCACCAGCGGCTCGCCGCCCCGTGCCTTCTTGTTGTCCGCGGCGACGATCAGCTTGTCCAGCAGCCGGGTCGGGATGGGGCCGGGCGAGCCGGCCTGGCCGCGCTCGCGCAGATAGACGAAGACATCGCCCGCGAACTGGCTGACCAGGTCGTTCAGCGGCCGGCGCAGCTCGGACGCCGCCACCGAGACCGCGTAGGCCGGCAGACCCAGCGCGCGGTCGGTCGTCTCGCGCAGCCGGTCGCCGATGCGGCTCCAGACCCCGTCCGCGCCCATGCCGACCAGCGCGCCCGGTGCCGGCGCGCCGGCCCGGTCGCGCACCCGCTCCAGCAGACACTCCAGCTCATCGGCGGGCGTCGCGGCGCCGGCCAGGGCCGTCGCGGTCGCCGCCTCCTCCGCCACCGCGTCCGCGGCCAGGATCAGACGCGTCTGTTCCGCGCCCGGCGCAGTGGTCTCGCTGATGATGGAGGCGAGCAGGTCGGACAGCTCGGCGGGCGTCAGCCGGTGCAGCCGCAGGGTCGGCGTGCCCGGCTGGCCGCTGCCGCCGCCCGCCAACAGACCGCCGCTGGCGCCGGACGGCGCGGCCGGCTCCGGCAGACGCCCGAGCGTCTCGCCGAAGGCCGCCGCCGTCAGCGCACCCTGGAGGTCGGAGACCCGCGCGTCCCCCGCCCCCTGGCCGAGCAGCCGCGAGCGCGGTCGCGAGGCGCCATCCCAGGCGAACTGCACCCCGCAATCGCCCCAGAAGGCGTCGTCGATCAGGACCTTCTCGGGGTCCGACGCGATGGCCGGCGCCACATAGCGGCGCAGGAATCCTTCCATCGCCAGGAAGTGGTCGCGACTGCGGGTGTTGACACCGTGGACGTAGAGGATGGGCATCGTTGGATCTCCTGGGTCGATCAGGGAGTCTCGCGGCGGACACTCAGCATCGGCCCGCCCGCCTTCTCTCGGGCACCTATGGCGATTGGATCAATCGCCGCACGCCATACCGACTTGGGACAGGATCTGCTCGATCTGACCGGCCTCGGGGAGCCGCAACCGGCGGGCATCGGCAAGGGCTCGGCAAAGCAGATCATTGGCCTCCGCGGCGTCCTTTCCATCACCCGTTCGGGCTCTCCGTACAAGCAGCGCGAGCGCGATATTTGTCCGGCAGACGAGTAGCCCGCGCACGTCGCCGAGGCGCTCGTAGACGGGGAGCTGTTCCTCGGTGCGGATGCGCAGGGCCTCGTCGAGGTTGCCGCGGGCGTGGAGGATGTCGGCGATCTGGCCCATGGTGACGGCCTTGGCGCGCACGTCGCCGAGGCGCTCGTAGACGGGGATCTCTTCCTCGGTGCGGATGCGCAGGGCCTCGTCGAGGTTGCCGCGGGCCTGGAGGATGTCGGCGATCTGGCCACGCGCAATCGCCCATTCACGCTCCCGCCCGGAGTCTAGGAAACCTTGCGCGGCCGACTCGAACGACCGGAGCGCGCTGTCCAGATCGCCGAGCCGCTGCTGCTGGCGGGCGACGTAGAGGTTGGTACCCGCATCGTCCCAACCCTCGGCCTGGATGCTCCGCATCATCCCGAGCGCTCGCCCCTCGGCCTCGCGGTCGCCGAGGCGCTCGGCGCAATCCACCGCGATCAGCAGGAGACCATGGGACGGCTCGGCGCCGTAGGCGTCGAGCCTCTCCAGGGATGGCCGCAGCACCTCGGCCTGCGCGCGCCTGGCGTCCTGCTCGGTGCCGAACAGCCAGCGTGCCGCCGGCTCGGCGGCGCGGCAGAGCAGCCCGGTGTCCAGCTCGGGGGCGGCGAGCGTGAGACGGGTCAGCTCCCAGGATCGCCGGTCCTGGGGCAAGTCGCCGTCGGCAGCGCGCCAGGCCTGGTCCAGCGCCGGCAGGGCGGCAGCAGCGATGCTCGCCGCCAGCTCGGGTGGCGGTGGCGGCTCCAGTGGGCGGGCGAGCGGATTGGCGGCGGCCTGGTCGATACCGCCGCTGAGCCCCCAGTCGTCCGCCAGACCGAGCGCCAGGAGACGGTCGAGCGCGGCTGGCGGATCGCCGACCCCGTCCGCCGCGCCGGCGGCATGGAGCGCCGGGCGCGGGATCGGCAGGTCTTCCGAGAAGACGCCAGCCGCGCGCAGCATGCGTGCCTGGTCTGGGCTCAGGGCTTTGCGGTAGGTCGCGAAGGCCATGCGGCGGAAGAAGGCGAGCAGGGCATTGTCCGCGTCCCCGGCGGTGCCGGCGTCCAGCAGCGCCTGGATCTCGGCCGGCGGGGTGCCGACGCGGCGAAAGTGCTCGATGGCGGCGAGCGCCTGCTCCGCCACCGCGTCCTCGCCGTTCAGGATGGGTCTGGTCAGCGTGGCTTGGAGGCCGGGGTTGCCGCCGGCCGCATCGAGTGCACGCTCGACCAGCGACTGCTGGCCTGGAGACAGCTCGGCGGTCTTCGCCGTGCGCGCGGCGGCGCCGAGCTGTTTGCGGCGCTCCAGCCCGTCCATCGGGCGCAGCGGGACAGGGTCGAGTGTCTCGGCCAGGTCACGGCCACGGCTGTCCGGCAGGGTGAAGCGGTAGCGGCTGGTCAGCAGCAGACGCGACGCGGTCGACGCGCGGGCGAAGGCGGTCAGGACGGCGGCCAGCGGAATGCGGTCGCTCGGCTGGACGGGTGTGAGCGGCTCGGATGGCGTCGGGGTCTCCAGGATGGATTCCAGGTCGTCGACGACCAGCAGCACGGGCTCGGCGTCCAGCGGACCTTCCAGCAGGTCTTCCAGTGCCTCGGCCAGTGCGCCCGGGTCTGCCAGCACCGTCTCGCGCCAGGTGTCGCGGGCGGCTTGGCGTTGCTGTTGCTGGACCGGGACGGCCTCGAGCAGACGGTCGAGGATGGTCAGGGCGTCGTAGCTGCGAAGGTGCGGCGCACCGAGGAAGATGACGACCGTGCGGTGCCCGGTCAGGCGGCTGGCGATGCGCGCGGCCAGGCTGGACTTGCCGAGGCTGCCCATGCCGTGGACGAGCACGCCGGCCGAACCGTCGCGGAAGGCGCGCAGCACGGACTGGATCTGACGGCGGCGGCCGACGAACTCGGCGCGGCGGGCGACCGGGACCTGGCCACGCTCGCCATCCAGGAACTGGTCCGCGCAGGTCTCGCTGGCGAGCCTGCGTTTGGGCAGCCCCTTGCCCGCGAGCGCGCCGCCGCCGGCTGGCCCCAGATAGAGCCGGGCCAGGTGCCAGTGGCTCCCGCGCCGGGGGTCGTCCCGCGCCGTCTGGCGCAGCGCGAGCCGGGCCTTGGCCACGGCGCGCGGGGTGCGCGCGCGCCCGGCCAGCTCGCCGTAGAGACACTCGGCGAAGGCCATGGCGTCCGTGTCGTAGACCGAGCCGTCCCAGCCGATGACGTTGGGCACGCCGGCGCGGATCAGCTCGCGCACGAATGGCTCGAAACCACGGGCGCCGTCGTCCTGCTCGGCGGTGCGGCAGGCGGAGAGGAAGACCAGCGGGGTGCGGGCGGGGTCGCCGAGACATTGCACCAGGTCGCCCGGGCTCATGGGAGCCAGATCGCCGACCGCGTCCTCGAGCGCCAGCACGGGGCCGCGCTCGGGGTGGATGTCGCCGTGGCAGGAGAGGTGCAGGGCCTCGAACGGTCCGTCCAGTTTCAGCCGCACGCCGAGCTGGTCGGCCGTGCCGCTCTCCTCCACCACCAGATGCAGCGGCAAGTGCCGGGTGGCATCGAGGATGGCGGACTCTTCGGCCTCGAAGTCGAGAATCTTCTGGCCCTCCGGCGCGGCGGCCATGAAGATGACTTGCAGATCGCTGTGGATGGGTTTGGTCGGCTCGGCGGCCGGGCCGATGCGCCGCACCAGCTCGAAGAGCTGCACGGCGTCGCCGGCCAGGTGATCATTGCGGTCGGCGAGCAGTTCCCAGGGCGCGTCGAGCAGCGCGCGACCGATGGTCGAGCCGGGATCCGTCACCCGGATCTCGAGCAGGCGGCCGCCGGTGCCGCCGGCCCAGCCGGAGGCCCAGCCGTTGGCGTCGAGCCAGTCGAAGATCGCGCGGCCGATGGCGAGCAGCTCGCCCGGATCGGCCGCCCGGACGGCCTTGGCATAGCGCGCCGACCAGTCTTGGAGCAGGGAACCGGCCGCCGCGGCATCGAGCCGCAGTTCCGGCGGTCGGGTCTGGGGGGAACGGCAGAAGATGTCGCTGCCGAGTTGCTCGATACTGGCCTGCATGACGGCGTCCTCATCCTGGTCGGCGTGGTCACACTCTACGAAGGCGTGCGCTCGATAGCCGCTTTGACGTCGCCCCGCGCGTTGGGACGCGGCCGGAGCGGTTTGTGAGCAGCCATGGCCAACATAGCATACTGTGGATGCAATCGCATCGCGGGGGAGGCCGCCATCCCTGGGGCGGTGTGGCAATGCGGGCAACATCGCCGGTGGCGAGGCGGGCGAATCTTGGACATTCGCGCCGAAATGGTTTTGGAAACAACAGACGCTGTTATTGTCCGCTCGGCCGGGCGTTGCGTGTCATCTTGCTCGGATTGGGCGCCCGTCCCACAAAGATGTAATAGGGCACCCGCACCCCCGGCAGATAAGGCACCGGCGCGCGATGCTCGGTCAGCGTATGCTCTGGCAGCAGACGGCGCAGGGTGCGCAGATGGGCGGGATTGGGATGCACGCCGTCATGACCGAACCAGCGCGGCCAGAACCAGCGGGTCAGGGCGCCATGCCGCGCCAGGCCCGATTCCGGTTCCGGATCCGAGACATAGAAATCCACCACGCCAAGCTGTCCGCCCGGTTTGAGCAGGGCGAGCGCATTGCGCAGCGCGCCTTCCCAGTCGGGGATCATGGTCAGCGAATAGGAAAAATAGACCACGTCTGCCTGCCGGTCGGAGCGGTAGGTCACTGCGTCGGCCTCCACCACCCGGACGTTGGACAGTCCCTGTGTGCGCTGGCGCGCCTGTTCGAGCAGGGCAGGGCAGAGATCGATGAGTTCCACCCGCCCCAGGCCGGACAGGCGATCACCCAGAAAGCCCAGGTTGCGCCCGGTGCCGGCCCCCAGTTCGATGACATGGGCGCCGGGCATGGGTGCCAGCCGCGCCATCAAGTCCGCGCGTCCGTGCAGCAGACGTTCACGGAAGGCATCGTAATGGGCGGCCTGAGGTCCATAGAAGGCCGTCAGCCGTTCGGCCAGACTGCCGCTGCGCGGTTGGCCGCGAACCATCCGCCACAGGACTTGCGCATCGCCGAGCCCCATCGTCAGGCACCGACCAGGTCGGCGACATGGAAGCCGGCGTAGGTGTGAACCCGATCCTGTCTTTGCAGATCCTGCGCCAGTTCGTCCTGGAAGGTCAGGCGTTCGCGCAGATGCACGCGCGGCTGCCCGACCTCGATCAGATCGAGATAGGCCGGCGCGGCGTGGGCGCTGCGAAAGATGACGCGGGCGTCGGGGGTGGCGCGGTCGAAGATGGCGGTCCATTCTTCGGCGAGCGCCTCAGGGTAATAGGAACTCATCCAGTCCATGTGATCGAGCAGGACGAAGCGGGACAGACGTTCTTCGGTCGCCTGGAGAAAGGCGGTGACGGTGCAGGTGTGCGGGACGATGCAATCGGCCCGCCCGGTCTTGAGCGCCTGGAAGTTGTCGCGCTTGAGATATTCGGGGCAGCAGCTCTCGGTGTAATGCCCGTTGATATAGACGGCCCAGAAATAATTGCTCCACACAGGCAGTTCGCGGAACACATATTCAATGGCCTCGCGGATGAAGCCGGCGACACCCTGGTGATGCTGCGCCTGCACCTGGCGGCGCTGGGCGGCGGGAACCCCGAGCAGGCTCATGGTGAGCTGGCGCGACAGGGTCCAGTTCATGCCGGAGCCCCACATCAGCGGCTGCACCCTGGAGTCATAGATGGCGCGCTGTTCTTCCAGCGATTGCGCCTGGAAGAGATCCCCGATGCCTGCCGCCAGTTGCGGGCGGACCTTCAGATAGGCATGGAAGGCGCGGGCAACGACACCGGCGAGCCCCTGGAAATAGAGTCCGCCCTGCTGCCGGCTGAACCATTGCAGACGGTCGTCCCAGAAGTCCTGGGCGAAGGGCGAGAGATCGGCGCGCAGTGCGTCATGATAGATCTCGCGAAAACGTCCGTGGACGCCAGCGCCGAAGAGGGCGAAAAAGTCCGCGAAGTCGAGATGACGGATGCCCGCCAGCTTGAGTTCCAGCAGGGCCGTCTGGCGCGGATTGGCGTCCACCGCGTGAATGCGCCGGGGGCCGGCGAGTGCATAGTCGAGGACGTTGCAGCCGGCGCTGGTGATGACGAGCAGGCTGTCGTCCGGGGTCAGGTTCAGGGCCAGACGGTCCACCGCCGGATCCTCCCAGCAGGTGTTGTACACCAGCGACCGGGTATAGATGGCGTTGAAGACGGCTTGGTCGATACGGTCACGCAGGGTGAGGGTCGCTTTCACGTCAGATCTCGAAGCGGGTCGAAGGGCACGTTAAGGAACCGGAGTCTAACGATGGTTCATGACCCGCCGGTGACTGGCGTGTGACCGTGGTGTGACGGCGAGCGTTGCTTTTTGCCGATGTGTGCTTCAACCTGAATTCGGCAATTGGAACCACAGCGGAAATAAACGTGATGCGTCCCCCATTATTTCCCTTGCTTACAGTCCTTCGCGAAGATCGTTGATGGTGGCCATCAACGTCATGGGATCGAGAGGAGATGGAGCGAATCCAACGCGCTCGTAAAACGCTTGCACGTCCGGCGATAGGGCGTGGACGATCAGCCCCCGGATCCCGATGGCATCCGCAGCCGCCATGACGCGCAAACAGGCATCACGCACCAGGGCACGCCCCAGCCCGGAGCCTTGCCGTGACTGATCGACCGCAAGCCGCCCCAGAACCGCGACCGGGATGGGATCAGGCATATTGCGCCGCAAACGGCCAGTGGCCATCTCAACCGTCACGGCGCTGGAGGCCAGGGCGTAATAAGCGACGACCCGGCTTGCATCGCAGACGACGAAGGTGCGTGAGGCTCCGGTGGCCTGATTTTTCAGGGCGCGTTGTTTGAGCCAGTGATCCAGGCTCTCGACACCGCAGTTAAAGGCTATCGTGCCATGATGAGCGGCGAGCGGCTCCGGCGCGGCAAGGCTCACGACTCATCCCAGGGAGCCGGGGTTTGCAGGGTTTTCCGTAGGCGCGAATTGGGCGCCGGGGCGCGGTCGAGACGCGCCACAAACTCGGCGTAGGCGTCCGATGCGACCATCAATAAGGCTCGATCCAGCAGGGCTTCCTCGGCTGCGCTCCGGGCCGCGTCGAGAATGAAGTCGGTGCGGTTTTTCCCCTGAGCCTTGGCCGCCCGATCAATCAGGCCGCGCACTTCGGGCTTGATGCGCAGATTCAGGGTGTCGCGCTTGGCGACGAGGTTGGTTGCAGTCATGACAGTAACTCTCTATGTGACCGTCTCGCAGTATAGGCGTAGTGTCACTGTCAGTACAGTCTATGTCATTCTTGAAAGACGAAAAACCGAGGGAACCTCAGTGTTGTGCCCATCGAACGCCAATCCGGCACCTCCGTGCATGGACGCCCGCGCCTCTCGAAAGCCGGTCCGTCCGGGGTGCGAGCCATCCTGTATATGGCCGCCATCGTGGCGATCCGTTACAACCCACATGTCAAAGCCCTGTACGAACGCCTGTTGGCGCGCGGCAAATCTAAAATGGCCGCGCTCGGAGCCGCGATGCGCAAACTCGTCCATCTGTGCTTCGGCGTCCTCAAAAACCAAACACCCTACCAAGCCGATTATACGAAAGCGGCTTGACAGGAAAGACGGTATCTACCTTGCTATGGCCAAAATAGCTTCCACTCCCCTAGCAGCGTTATCGGCCCCCCCGGAAAATTTGCAGCAGCACTCGTTGGTGCAATCACAGGTCGCCCTAGTGCATTTGCTAACCTTTGGGCAAAATCACTGGCTCCTGTACTGCAGCTTATTAAGCGAACGGGCCTGCCTCCCCAACTAGGATCGCTAATAATTTCCTTCGCCAGATCCTCCGGTGTCATCCAATTTTCATCTGAGTCAGAATCGCATTTCTCACCGCGTTCATCATGAATATGTGAGGGCGGATCAAAACCGTGCCCAGAGTTGCTGTGGCCCATAACATCATAGAGCCCTTTAGCATCGCTTTCCCATTGATTAGATAACTGGCTACTTATGCTGCAACCTAGGTTCAAATCGGCAAGACCATGTGGATCAGAAGACCCAACTGGGGAATTCGATACATAACTGTAAGTATTAATTCCACCCCCCAACCCAATCGGATCACTCTGCACATACCGCCCCAGACTCGGGTTATAGTCCCGGAAATAGTTGTAATGCAGCCCCGTCTCCGCATCGAAATACTGCCCCGGAAACCGGAGGTTGTAGACGAATTTGCCCAGCCCCGCCGGATTCTGATTGGGCGGGTTATCGCCGAACGCCAGCGGATCCCAGGTCCAGACCGGTTTGCCATTTTGGTTGGTGATGCTGCGCGGCGCATTGAGATGGTTGGCGTTGACGTAATACGCTGCCGCCTTGCCACCCGTTCCGGTCAGGACAGCCACCGGCGTATCGCTCAGCCACACGGTTTCCTTCACGACGCGGCCCGTTCCGTCATACTCGCCGAGCAGATGACCGGATTCGTCATAGACGAACACCGCCAAGCCGCCCGCGCCGCGCTTGCTCACCCGCTGTCCCAGTCCGTTGATGCCGTAGGTCGTCGTGACGCTGCCCACCTTGACCTGTGCCAGCCGCCCGCGTGCGTTGTAGGTGTAGGCGCGCTTGCCGTCGCTGGTCAGATTGCCGGCAGGGTCGTATTGATTCGTTTCTTTGATCAATCCCGATCGCTGCGTGAGCCGATTGCTGGTCGCTGGATAGGTATAGACCGTGGTTCCCGCCGTGGCGCGGGATTGCAGCCGGTTGCCGTTGGCGTCGTAGGTGAGGGCGGTCGCATTCTTGCCGATGCTGTAGCGGGTCAGTTGTCCCAGCGCGTCGTAAGTAAAATCCTTGCCCGCCAGACCGGTTTCGGTCATCGCTGCGATGCGGCTGGCGGCGTCGTAATCCAGGCCAACGCTGGTCGGGTGAGTGCCGCCGCTATCGATGTTCGTGATGCGCCCGTTTTGGTCGAGGGTGCGGCGGTAGGTCGCGCCGTTGCCCTGCTTCCAGGCAGAAGCGAAACCGAAAGGCTGGTAAACCACCTGGCTCAGCAGTGCCGCGCCTCCCGCAGTCATGTCACGCAACTGTCCGGCAGCGTCGTAACTGAAGGTCAGGGTCTTGCCTGACGGATAGGTCAGACTGCCCAGCCGCCCGAAGGCGTCATAGCCATACCGCGTCGTCAGCGTTACCGTGCCCGTCGTTTGCTTCCGGGTCAGCACGCGGCCATGCCGGTCATAGGTCCAGGCGGTGGTGCCCGCCGGGTCAGTCAGCCTGGTCAGATGCCCGATCCCGTTCGTGCCCTGGTCATATTGCCAGGTCATGGCCGTGCCGTCGGCGAAGGTTTCCTTGATCTTGCGATTCAGTGCGTCCCAGGCGTAGTGGGTCTTCTTGCCGCGCGCATCTGTCGAGGACAGGAGGTTGCCGGCGGCGTCATAGGTTCGAGCGGTCTTCCCGGTATCGGGGCTGGTGACGGCGAGCGCATTGTCCAGCCCGTCCCAGGCATAGGCGGTTTTCAGGTTGCGCGGGTCGGTTACCGAGGTCAGATGGTCGTTGGCGTCGTAGCCATATGCAGTGGTGCCCGCGTTCGGGTCGAGCGTCTCGATGAGTCGGTTCAGGGCATCGTAGTCATGCCGGGTGACGGCGCCGAGCGGATCGGTGGTCTGCGTCAGATTGCCGTTCTCGTCGTAGACATAAGCCGTCGTCTCGCCTCCGGCGCCGATCGTTTTGAGCAGTCGATTCACCTGGTCGTAGGTCGAGGTATGTGTTCGCATCACCTTCCCGGCGGCAGTCAGGGTCTGCTCTTTGATGCGGTTGCCTGCCTTGTCCAACGTGTAGATCTGACGGTTGCCCAACGCGTCATTCCTCTCGGTCAAGCGATGGGCGGCATCGTAGCTGTAGCTCATGAAGGATCCGTCGGGTGACGTGACCTTGATCAGATTGCCGACAGCGTCATAGGTCAGAGTCGTGGTCTCGGTGCCTTGGGTGCGGGTTTTGAGACGCCCACGTGCGTCATAGGTCAGCTTGGTCACCAGTCCGTTGGGGTCGGTGATGCTCAGGGGGCGGCCGCTGCCGTCATAGTCCGTGTAGCGGGTGACCTGTCCCAGGGCGTTGGTCTCGCTGGCGAGATTGAATTTGGCGTCGTAGGTGAAGCGGGTGGTGTCCTCGACATCGGTGCGCGGACCATCGATGGTGATGAGCTGGGATGCATCGTCATAGGTATAGCGCCAGGTGCGCGTTTTACCCGCCGAGCTGATGCTCTTGGTCAGCAGGTTGCCCCGGTTGTCGTAGCTGAAGCTGGTGGTGCGGTTGGGTTCGACAATGCGGGTCGGTAAACGGAAGCTCGGATGCCAGGTTGTCCGAATGGTGCGGGCCTTGGCCGTGCCAGCCGCCTCGACCCGCTGGGTCTCCAGTCCGCGCGCGTTGTGGGTGTAGTTGGTTGAATTGCCATTGAAGTCGGTGCGGCTGGCGAGGAAGCCGTTGTTGTCATAACTCAAGGCTTTACCGCCACAGGTCTGAACAGGCGCGCCGCTGACGGCCATGGGCTTGATCAGGTCGAACTGGTTGGTGAATTTGAAGCCGTGTACATGACCGCGTGGATCGGTCACCGTTGCGGAATCATCACTGTCATAAGCCACTGTCGTGCGATCAGCGCCGCCAGCATGTTCGGTGAGAATCGCTCGTCCCAGGCCATCGTAGGCGAAGGTGGCATAGCGGTTGCCGCGCTCATCGATAATGCCCGTCAGGGCATGGGGGAAGGCCTTGTTTTCATAGATGTAGCGGCGCACCTCGGCGTCGGGATAGGTGACTGAGACGAGGTTGTCTTGGGCATCGTAGGCGTAGGCATAAACCTTACCATCAGGAGTTGTCATGTGGCTGACCTTGCCTTCAGCCGTGTATTTGAAATACAGGGCATGGCCGAAGGGGCCATAGACCGTCGTGAGCCGTGAACTCGCGTCATAGATTAGGGAGGTGGTCAGTCCGGCACGGTCAGTGAGGCTTAAGAGCCGGCCATCGCTGCCGTAACGCTCCTGGATGTCATCGGCTGTGGTAAGTATCCAACCGTCCTGAGCATTTCCGCTCAATCTGCTGGTAACGTCCGGATCGGCCACCCAGGCACTGCCCTTCCTGGTAAAAATATCTTGACGTCCATCGGCGCGGGTGACGGTGACATTGTCCGAGCTGATGCCCAGCCCGCGATGCCAGGTGCTATGCCAATGGCTGCCAAAAGCGGAACCACTGGTGCCGAGGCTGTTGTAATAGCGGCGCAGGGCGAGGTGGGTCTTCTCCGCCGCGATGAAGTCGGTTTCGGCCTGGAATTTGTTGCCGGTGGCGGTATTGATCGGATTGCCGGCACTCGCAATCGGGCAGGGCGGCTCACCGTTGTTTTTTTCGCTGCTGAAGGTTGCGACCACGTTCTGGGGGCCCGCGATGGTGAGTTTACAGTTCTTGGCCGCGCCCGTGCAGTCACCGCCCCAGCCCCGAAAGCTGTGGCTGTCGTTCGGGGTGGCCGTCAGGGTGACAAGGCTGCCGTCAGGATAGATCTCGCGGCAGTCGTCTCCGCAATTTATGCCTGCGGGACTGCTGGTTACCGTGCCTTTGCCTCTCCGACTGACCTTAAGCCCATCTGTTCGCTGACAGGCGAGCCAACCGGGGACGCCGTTCACCGGGGTGAGGCCCGCGAGCACATCCCAAGCAGCATCATCCTCGGCAGAACCGGTCGTCTCGAGAAAGTTATTGCAGAAATGAACAGTGCCAGCGGATAAGCCGGTTGGCGGGAGCGGCATCGGGCCGCTGAGCTGGTTGTTCGAAACGTCGAAGTTCGCGAGGCTCGACAAGCCAGTCAGATCAGGTAGAGAACCGGTGAGCTGGTTATTGTTAACAGAAAATTGAAACAGGTTGCTCAAACCGGCCAAAGATGGGATTGGACCTGTGAGTTTATTCCTATACGCCACGAAACTGACCAGATTGCTCAAGCCCGCCAAGCTTGGAATCGGGCCAGTCAACTGATTCACCGATGCCCCGAACCATTGCAGATTTTTCAACCCGGCAAGATCTGGTATTGGTCCGACAAGATTGTTGAGATCCACCCCAAAAGATCTAAGATTCACAAGGCCGATTAAAGGAGGAATTTTTCCCGACAATTGATTCGCTCCAACCTCGAATGACTCTAGGCTTGCCAATCCGGACAAGGAGGGTATCGAGTCTTTAAATCTATTGCCGCTTAGATTGAAGCTCCTTAAATTCGTCATGCCTTTTAGGCTCGGAATTGAGCCATCAAGCTGATTTAGCGCCACGTTGAATCTTTCTAGATCTAGCTCATGCAGATTTACTGGAAGAGATCCAGTGAGCTGATTATATCCTAAAGAAAAATCTGTTAATTTTTTCAGATTACCGAGGCCGGTAATTGAGCCGGTTAGATTGCTCGAATCAAAATTGATCTTTTGGATGCGTGTATGTTGATCAGGCTCAATCATTTCGATGGTGCACTGTATATATTTTTCTCCTGTTTGCCCTGCGCCGGTCATGTAGCACCAATCCTCCGGCGAGCTAGGAGCACGGAAGCCCATGGCGACCAAGATAGACCGCTCAGCTTGGGAGATGCACGGATAATACAGCCCGCTCCCATTGGGAATGGGGTCGCAGCCCAAGCTACCTACTCTTGTATTCACGTTCCCGATATGGGGAGTATGCTCCACCAACCATCGACTAAAACTCCCGTTCTCATTCCACGCCGCCGGCGTGTGACGATCTTTGTGAGTGCCATCGCCAAGTTGACCGTGGTCATTTGCTCCCCATAGCCACAGGCGACCATCGGCGGTAATAGCCATACTTCCTTCGCTTCCTGCACCGCTCGCAGTGACATCCGACAGGATAGCGTTCGGAGTCCAAAAATCGATGGTCGCGCCTCCCCCCACCTGCCCATGGTCATTCGCACCCCAGGCCCAGAGTCGGTTGTCGGAGGTCAGCGCCAGACTATGATTAGCGCCCGCAGCAGCTGCGGTCACGTCGCTCAAGACCTGGATCGGCGTGATTTCGTCCTGGGTGCTGCCGGAGCCCAGTTGTCCGCGCTCGTTGGCACCCCAGGTCCACAGCCGACCATCCGACGTGAGTGCGAGGCTGTGGCGACGACCTGCCGACAAGGCGAGCACATCAGTCATCACACGCATTGGCAGGGTGCGGTTCGTGGTGCTACCGTCGCCAAGCTGCCCGCGATCATTGGCCCCCCAGGTCCATAGCGTGCCGTCGGGTTTTAGCGCCAGGGTATGGGCACCGCCGCCAGCCATGGCGACCACATCGGCCAATACCCGCACCGGGCGGGGCCGTGCTTCCGTGCTCCCATCGCCAATCTGACCTTGAGCGTTGACTCCCCAGCCCCAGAGCTGGCCCTGCGTATCAAGCGCCAAGGCGTGATTGGCACCTGCTGCGATGGCCGTTATGTCGTTCAACACATTGACCGGAGTGGCTTGATCGACGTGAGTGCCGTCGCCCAATTGCCCGTGGTCGTTAGCGCCCCAGGCCCAAAGGCTCCCGTCCGACTTGAGTGCAAGGCTGTAGACGTCTCCAGCCGCCACAGCGGTCACATCGTCAAATACGTGTACGGGCGATGCGCGGTCGGTGTTGGTGCCGTCACCCAGTTGCCCGTGATCGTTGGCGCCCCAGGCCCAGAGCTGCCCGTCGCCCTGCACGTACAGGTTGTGCGCGGCGCCGGCCGCAAGGCGGGTCAGGTCGGGGTGGTCGCCAAATCCTAACGCTGCCACACGGGGCGACATCAGTAAGGTCTCCAGTCCGGCGAGATCGACGCGCAATCCGAGCCGGGGCGAGTCCGTGGTACGCGGGGTGACATCGACACCTTGCTCAGGCAACTCGTCGAGCAATCCTTGCGCCTCCCGTTCCAGGCCATCGAGCCAGATCGACCACTGGGCGTCATCAAGGCTTGCCGTGTCCACGGTCGGAACGCGCAGGGTCACGTTCAGCGGCAACCGCGATTGAGTACCCAACCAAGTCCGCCAGTCTGCAACGACTAGCGGCGCGTTGCTCCGTTCGGCCAGTGCCAGCGGCAAAGGCTGATCGCGCCAGGAGATCGGCGCCGAGGAGTCGGCGGCATGGACGGCACCGACGAACAGACCGAGCAGCAGGGCGATACGTGAGGGAAGGGCGCGGAACGGTGACATGCGTGGGCTCCGGAGTCGGAATCACAGTCTCAGCAATGGCGGATGTGCAAGGCCAGTGCAACCCTGTCTATTTTCTACACGAGCCATTTCCTCGTCTACAGAATGAGGTTCGGTAAGATGACTATCCTGTCCTGCAAACTGCCGAACGAAACCCAGCAGCCGTTCGGCGTTGGGTGTGCGATGCAGGGCGAGCGATTGTGTCAGCGCGGCGCAGGCCGCTTCGGGATTGCCGGTGGCCAGATGTGCGACCGCCTGCGTCAGCAGCCCCTCAGCCGCCCGCTCGACCCGGAGCAGACTGGCGAGGTCCATGCCGCAGCGCCGGCAGGCGGGGCTGCCGTCGGTGCGGGCGGCGCAGTTCGGACAGCGGTCCATCAGGATTCCAGATAGTAAATGAGATCCGCCAGCGCGACCCGGGCCTGTTCCAGTCCGGACGGATCATCCTGATCGAGCCGGTCGCGCACGGCTTCGATCAGATCCACCAGGTCTTCGCGGTCTTCGGGGTTCGCCGTGTCCAGCAGTCGCTCGGCCTTTTCGATCAGGGCGCGCGTCTGGACGCTGTCGCGCTGTTCCTCGGTTACGTCGCGGGCCTCGCCCTCGATCAGCGCGGACAGCCGCTCGCGGGCGGCGTCGAGATGCTGTTCCTCGAAACGGGTGGTGGCGTTGTCGATGGTGATGTGCTTTTCCAGCCCGGTGCGCTTCTCGCGCGAGGTGACGTGCAGGATGCCGTTCAGATCGAGCGAGAAGGTGGTGAGAATGATGTTGCCGGCCGGGACATCGCTCAGACCTTCGATGCGGAAGGAACCGATCTCGGTGTTGTTGAGCGCGTCGGGATCTTCGCCCTGATAGACATGCACCTCAATGACGGTCTGGCCGTCGTAAGCGGTCTCGAAGGCCTCGCTTTTGGTGACCGGGATGGGGGTGTTCTTGCGGATCAGCGGGATGTAGGTGTAGGGATAGATCTCGCCGTTGAGCTCGCTCAGGGCGCTGGTGCCGAAGGTGTAGGGCGTGATATCGACCAGCACGCTGGCGACCTTCTGCCCGGCGATCACCGCCGCCTGGATCGCCGCGCCGGCGGCGACGCAGAGCTCGGGATCCACCTCGGCGCGCGGCTGCATGCCGAGCGCTTGCTCCAGGCGCCGCTGGACCAGTGGGGTCCGGGTGGCGCCACCGACCAGCAGCACCTCGTCGATGTCCGTAACCGCCAGTCCGGCCCCTTTCATCGCGATATGGACCGCTTCCAGGGTCTCGTCGATGTAGGGCGTGATCAGATCCTCGTATTCCTCGCGGTTCACCTCCAGCGACAGATGCACCGGTCTGCCATCCGCTTCGAGCAGATATTCCTCTTCGATCCGGGCAAAGGGCGCGTCGCTGAGTGCGATCTTGGCCGTCTCGCAGGCGCGCACGAGACGGGCCATGGCTGCACGCTGCTCGCTCGGATCGATGCCCTGGGTTTCTTGAAGATGGGCGACGACATGCCCGACCAGCCGGGCGTCGAAGTCGTCTCCGCCAAGATGATTGTTGCCGTGGCTGGCGAGCACCTCGGTCACATCCTGATTCATGCGGACTACTGAGACATCGAAGGTGCCGCCGCCGAGATCGTAGACCAGGATATTCTTGGCGCTGGCGTGTTCGGCCTCATAGGCGAGCGCGGCGGCAGTGGGCTCGTTGATGATGCGCACGACCTCCAGCCCCGCCAGTCCCCCGGCGTCGCGGGTGGCCTGTCGCTGGGCATCGGAGAAATAGGCCGGCACGGTGATGACGGCCCTGGTCACGGGCTGGCCGAGCGCATCTTCCGCTGCCCGCTTGAGCCGGCGCAGGATCAGCGAAGAGATCTCCTGCGGCGTGTAGGACTGCTCGCCCATCGGCAGATGCACATCCTCGCCCATGCGGCGTTTGACCGAGCGGATGGTGCGTTCCGGGTAGAGCGTGTACTGATTGCGCGCGGCCTGGCCGACGAGCAGGGCGCCATCGTCGGCGACCCCGACCATGGAGGGCAGGATCTCGGAGCCATCAACCTGGATGATGCGCGTGCGACCGTCCTGAACCACGGCCACTTCGGAGTTGGTGGTTCCCAGGTCGATGCCGATGATGATGTCGCTCAATGTCTTGGTCCCTGGTTGGTTCATGGATTCGAGTTGGCAGGCGGAAACGCCGTTAATTGGACAGGATTAACAGGATGATTCAAGATTAACAAGATTAAAAACAGGCGGTTGAAAAATCCTGTCCATCTTGGAAAATCCTGTTAATCCTGTCTATTTAACGTGAGCGCAGCTTACGCCAACGGCCAGACGCCCTCTGGTGATGTGTTGGGATCGTGCCGCTGGCTGGGCCGGTTGACCGCGACCTCGGCGGGACGCAGCAGGCGGTCATGCAGCAGAAAGCCTTTGCGCAGCTCGCGCACCACGATGCCAGCCGGTCGCGCGGGCCAGTTCACCAGTTCCGCTGCGTGCATGGTATGCGGGTCGAATGGCTGGTCAAGCGTGCGCAGCGGGGTGACGCCGCGCCGGGCGAGGGTCTCATCGAAGCGGCGCAGATTCATCTCCAGACCCTCGGCCATGGAGACAATGAAGGCGGTGGCGCGACCATCGAACCAGCCGGGCCGGAAGCGTCGCGCCTGCTCCTGTCCGGCCTGCAAACGGTCGCGGAGATCCAGGAGATCGAGCAGCAGGTCTTTCTGTCCCTGCTGATCCGCCAGCCGCTCCTGTTCGCGTCGGCGCTCCTGTTCCTCGCCCAGACGGGCGCCGGACTCGCGCAGCGCATCGAACAGCGAGCGGAATTCGTCGAGCGCGGATTTGACCTGACGTGACTCCAGTTTGACCTCATTCCTGAGCGCGGCCAGCTCGGCGAGCAGGGTGAAGAGATCGGGGGCAGTTTCCGCCTCGGGCGCGGCGTCCGGATCGTCCAGGGTGCCGGCCCTGTCCAGATGGGCCCGGAAAGCGGCCATGAGCTGGTCTTTGGTCGCCTCGTCCATCAGTCGTCTCCGCGCAGCAGGGCGGCGAAGAGCGCGGGATCCTGTCGTCCCGGCGCCGTCACCGGCGCGGCGCGGTCCAGGATGTCGGCCAGCGTGGGCGGTGTGGTGTCGAAGAGCGCGTGCGCGAGCCGGTCGCGCCGGGTGCGCAGGCTTTCATAGGCCGCACGCAGCGCCTGGAAGCGTTCGGCGTCGCGCTCCGGCGGATAACGCTTGATGCCGTTCAGATAGGCCGCTTCGATGGCGGTATCGTCTGCGTCGTCCGGTACGCCGAGAATCAGATAGGGGTCGCTCATTAAACTGCGTCCAGTACGGTATGTGACGGTTTCTCACTGCGTTCACTGCGATCGCCTCCAGGGCACCGCGAGACGCCGTTTAAAATTCGTCTGGAATTTGGCCGTCGCGAATCTGCTCGAACAGCGTGATGATTTTTTCCAACGCATTCTTTTCGCCGATCTGACGCGCCATCTTTCTGAAGTCGCGTTTGATATGCGGCGGCATGCCGATCAGATCCATCGCCTGCTCCAGTCCGGCAGTGCGGATCATGGCGATGATGGCATCGACGGCGACATCGTCATCGATGGGACTGTCGAGCGGATCGTCCTCGTCGAAATCGTCCTCCGGTGCGAACCTGAAGGGCGAGGGACCGAAACCGAAGGGACTGGCGCTCATGAGCAGCTCGCGGATACGCAGGGCGGTACGCTCATCGCCTTCATCGCGGGCACGATTCATGGCGATCTCCAAATCAAACACGTCCTTGCCCCGGAGATTGGGCTGACCGTTGGGGTACTTCGCCTCGAAGGCATGGAAGGCGAAGATGGGCGCGCCGCGCCATTGTTTGAGCGCTGCCTGGGCGACCGCCAGCCGCACAGGATGGAGCCTGCTGCGGCGCAGGGTCTCGCAGGCCGCTTCCAGGTCGCTGCGCGCGAGGCTCTTCCAGGGTGCGCCCTTGAGTGGTTTGGCAAGATACTCGCTCAAGTCGCGCGAGAGCTTGCCGCCGCGATCCAGATGGACGCGCAGCCGGGCAAGCGCGGCGAGCAGATCCTCGGCGTTCCGGGCGGCGAGTTTGGGACGGTCGATGGTCTTGAAGAGCCGGGTCGGCGAGAGCCTGAGTCCATCCCCGGCCAGGGCGAGTGCAACCAGTGCGGCGAGTCCGTCGCCCAGCCGTCTGACCCGTTCGCGCAGCGCCTGGGCGCCGGTCGCGCTGTTCTCGATCAGGGCGACCAGTTCGGTCACCAGATCGAGCCGTTCGCGCGCCGCGCCGCCGCTCGCCCATTCGTCGGCCTCGGCCAGCGTCTTGCGCGCCAGATCCAGGCGGTCTTTGGCGACCTGTTTGCGGGTGTGCGCAAGATAGGCATCGACCAGTCGTTCGCGCACCTCGGTGTTGATCGGATCCTGCGCCAGGATGCCGCGCGCCAGACCGGCGGCCTTTTTGAAGGCGCTGGCATCGAGCGCCACATCCATCGCCGCTGCCAGCAGACGCCGGTTCTGCGGCCAGCGTGCGGTGGCGCCATCCAGCAGACGGCGGGCATCTTTTGGCTGCTGGTTGCGCCGGTAGTAGTCGATCAGGATCAGCCAGGTGTCGATGTCGTCCGGATCCCAGTCCAGGCTGGCTTCGAGCTGTCTGGCGACCTGCCAGGCATCGTGGGTCATGTCGGCGTCGTGCAGCACCCCGCCGATGCGTTCGGTTCGTCTCAGCGCCAGGGCGATGCGCAGCCGGTCGAGCGGATCGGTCCGGCCCTCGCGGCAGGCATTCATCAGCAGCTTCGCGTATTTCTGCCAGCTTTCGCTGATTGTCCCGGCATACTGATCCTGCTCGGCACGCCAGGCCGCGATCAGGAATGCCTCTTCAGTGGTCAGAGGCGGCGCACCCACCGCAGCAGGCCATTTGCCGCTGGCCGGGAAATCGCCGCGCAGCAGGCGCAGCGACTGGCGGCGCACCCAGTCCGCGCCCAGCGACTCGCGATGCTGATGGAGCACGCGCAGCAGCGCCTGCGGCGCGGGCTCGGCACCCAGACGTGCGAGTTTGTCCCAGAGGGCGATCCGCCCGGCTGACCAGCCGCGCAGCATGCAGGCAAAGCGGCCTTTGCTCCTGCCCGCCGTCCGCAGCGCCTCCAGAAAGGCGGATTCCGGCAGCAGCGCCAGTTCCACCGCCTGTTTCAAGTCGATGAAGGCCGAATCCGCGCCAATCCGGCTCAGCAGTTCAGCGGCCTCGCGCGGTCGATCCGGCAGACACTGCAGGGCCTTGAGGATCTGCGCCCAGTCGCGATAGGGCGAGCGGAAGGGGAGGGCGGCCAGCGCCTCGCGCAGACCCGTTTCGTCGCCCGCGCAACAGGCGGCGAGCGCCGCCTGCGCCGCCCCGGCATGACGGCGTACCGGATCGTCCTCCGCCAGACGCTCGGCGATGGCCGCATCACCGGACAGGAGACGCGCGGCGAGCAGGGCACGCAGCCGGTCGAGTTCCGGGGCGGGCAGGGTGGAGGCAGCAGTCAGCAGGGCGCACACCGGGGCGGTCTGGCCCAGACGCAGCAGGAGCCGGGCATGGTCCAGGTCGCGGGGGATGCCCTGGCCCAGACTGGCGCGGTTCTCCCACATCACCAGCGCTTCCTTGAGCATGCCCTTGGCGCTCAGTTCGCGCGCCCGTCCGGCATAGGCGTCAGCAAGTCCGACCCGCCAGTCCGGGTTGGGATCCTGCTTGATAAGCTGCTTGAAGTCGGCGATGGCCTCGCGATAATGCCCACCGCTCAGATTCGCGCGGGCCTTGTGCGCGATGGCGTCGGGTGTCAGCGGGGTCTGGCTGATCGCAGCGCGGGGCGTGCTCCGCCTGGCTTTTTTCGACATGAGTCGCCTGCTTTGAACTTCAGTATGATGGGCGTCCTTTGATTTCAAAATTAAATAGAAAGGTTCCGCTCGTCAATGGATCTGGTCGAACAGCTTGTCCTGATCCTCGCCGCCTGTCTGCTCGATGCCCTGTTCGGCGATCCGGTCTACCGTTTTCATCCGATCCGGCTGATCGCTGCCTGGAGCTTGGCCTGCGAACATCGGCTATTCGCCATCGGTTTGAACGGACGCTTTGGCGGGATCCTTCACTGGCTGCTGGTGGTTGGCGGCGCGCTCGCCGTCTGGTGCGGCGTGCGCGCCGGTCTCGGCTGGCTGCATCCCTGGCTGGCGCCGGGCTGGGATCTCTTTATCGCCTACAGTCTGCTGTGCATGCGCGATCTGCTGGCCCACGGTCAGCGGGTGCTGCTTGCGCTCGACGATCTGCCACAGGCGCGGCAGTGTCTGGCGATGCTGGTCGCGCGCGATACCGGGCGTCTGCCGCGCGACGGCATCGTGCGCGCCACCATCGAGAGCCTGTCCGAAAACCTGACCGATGGGGTGCTGACGCCGCTCTGGGCGCTCTGTCTGTTCGGTCTGCCGGGGCTGATTCTGGTCAAGGCGGTCTCCAGCCTGGATTCGCTGGTCGGCTACAGGAACGCGCGTTATGCCCGTTTCGGCTGGGCCGGCGCACGTTCCGATGACCTGATCCACTGGCTGCCGGCGCGGCTTTCCGTCCCCTTGATCACCCTCGCCGCCGTGCTGCTGCGTCTGCATCCGCGACTCGCCCTGCAATCCGCGCGGCGGTATCACGCCATGCTCCCCAGCCCCAATTCCGGCTGGAGCGAGGCCGCCTGTGCCGGCGCGTTACGGGTGCGCCTGATCGGCCCCATCCAATCTGACGGTCAGTTGGTCACTGAGCAGTACATGGGCGATCCTGACTGGCCGGCTGATCTGGACGCCGGGCACCTGCGCGCCGCGCTGCGTCTGATTCTGGTCTGCTGCCTGCTGGCGCTGGTCGTCGGGCTGATGCTGGCGACGTTGCGGATGTCGATGTAATCAGTCAGCGCAGCCCGTACCAAACCCCGCGCCCACTGCCGTGCTGATTCAGCACGCTGCGTTCCACTAGGGCGCGGAAGTGCTGCTTGAGCGTATTGCGACTGGCGCCAGTCAGCGTGATGACCTCACCCATGGTGATGCGGCCATGTTCGCGGGCGAACTCGACGATGGCAAGCTGCAATTCAGGCATGGTCGCCAGTACGATCTGCTCGCGCTCGACCTTTTTCTCCAGTCGCCGTACCTGCTCGGCCAGGGAGCGCAGGAAAAACTCCAGCCACGAGCGCCAGTTCGGTGACTCCGTGCGGATCGTTCCTTGAGTCTGGCGCAAGGCCAGATAGTAGGCTTCCTTGCTCTGCTCGATCACGCTTTCCAGGGAGCTGTACGGCACGTAGGCATAGTCGGCCTGTAGGAGCAGGAGTGTGGTCAATACCCGTGAGAGCCGCCCGTTGCCATCCTGAAAGGGATGAATTTCCAGAAACACGACGACGCCGACGGCGATGATCAGCAGTGGATGCAGTCGAGCGGTTTCGCGCGCCTGATTCATCCAGGCCACCATCTCGGCCATCAGGTGGGGCGTATCGAAGGGCGAGGCCGTCTCGAACACGATACCGAGTTGTGTCCCCGCTTCATTGAAGGCGGCGACGCTGTTCGAGTGGGTCTTGTAGTGACCGCGATGCCGGGCGTCTTTCTCGCTGTGGCGTAGCAGGATCTGGTGCAGTTGTTTGATGTGGTTCTCGGTGAACGGGATGTCCTGCCACGATGAAAAGACCAGATCCATCAACTCAGCGTAACCGGCGACTTCCTGCTCGTCACGGGTCGCGAAGGACTGGATTTCCAGATTCGACAGCAGCCGTTCCACTTCCCGATCAGACAGCCTGCTGCCCTCGATACGGGTCGAGGAACCGATGCTCTCGATGGTGGCCACCCGCCGCAGGGCCGACAGACGGTCAGGCGCGAGTGTGCCCAGGGCGCGCCAGGCACCTTTGAACTCGTCGATCCGGGCGATGAGAGTCAGGATCTCGGGGGTGATCTGGATGGTGTCGGTTTTTAGCATGAACCAATACTACACCCATTTACGCCCATTTTGGTCGCCGCCACCTTGGAGCAAGATGACGGCTTGGCTGGATTGGGCATCGTCGCCTCACCGTCACAACGGTAGACGACGAGCTTGCTACGCCGTCGTAACGAGTCGGATCAGAGCGTCCTGGCCTGCTCGGCCAGATAGATCCAGGTATCGATCACGGTATCGGGATTCAGCGAGATGCTGCTGATGCCTTCCTTCAGCAGCCAGTCGGCGAAGTCCTTGTGGTCGGATGGTCCCTGACCGCAGATGCCGACATATTTGCCCTGCTCGCGGCAGGCTTTGATCGCCATCGACAGCATCTTCTTCACCGCCGGATCGCGCTCGTCGAAGCTCTCGGCGACCAGGCTGGAATCGCGATCCAGACCAAGGGTGAGCTGGGTCATGTCGTTCGAGCCGATCGAGAAGCCGTCGAAATACTCCAGGAACTCGGTCGCCAGGACCGCATTGGACGGCAGCTCGCACATCATGATGAGCCGCAGTCCGTCCTTGCCGCGCTCCAGGCCCTGACCGGCCAGCGCCTCGACAACCGCCTTGGCCTGTCCCAGGGTGCGCACGAATGGGATCATGATCTCGACATTGGTCAGGCCCATGTCGTTGCGCACCCGCTTGAGTGCCTCGCATTCCATCTCGAAGCAGGCCTTGAAATGGTCGGCGATGTAGCGCCCGGCACCACGGAAGCCGATCATGGGGTTCTCTTCCTCCGGCTCGTAGCGCTTGCCGCCGATGAGGTTGGCGTATTCGTTGGACTTGAAGTCCGACATACGCACGATCACGGTGTTGGGCGAGAAGGCGGCGGCGAGCGTTGAGATGCCTTCGGCCAGCTTGGCGACATAGAACTCGCGCGGGCTGGGATAGGCGGCGATGCGCGGCTGGATCTGCGCCTTGAGATCCGCCGGGAGCTGGTCGAATTCGAGCAGCGCCTTGGGATGGATGCCGATCATGTTGTTGATGATGAACTCCAGCCGCGCCAGACCGACGCCCGCATTGGGCGTGGCCGAGAAGGCGAAGGCGCGGTCGGGATTGCCGACGTTCATCATGATCTTGACCGGAATCTCGGGCATGGCCGTGAGTTCGATGGTCTTGTAATCGAAGTCCAGTTTGCCGTCGTAGATATAGCCGGTATCGCCCTCGGCGCAGCTCACGGTGACGGGCTGACCTTCCTGGATTTTGTCAGTCGCGTCATTACAGCCGACGACGGCGGGGACGCCGAGTTCGCGGGCGATGATCGCCGCGTGACAGGTGCGTCCGCCGCGATTGGTCACGATGGCCGCCGCACGCTTCATCACCGGCTCCCAGTCGGGATCGGTCATATCGGTGATGAGCACATCGCCCGGCTGCACCTTGTGCATGTCGGCGATGCTCTCGACGATGCGCGCATTGCCGGCGCCGATGCGGCTGCCGATGCTGCGTCCGCTGGTGAGAACCGGCCCTTTTTCGCGCAGCATGTAGCGTTCGATGACATTGCCGGTACGGCTCTGGACCGTCTCGGGACGGGCCTGGACGACATAGATCTTGCCGTCGGTTCCGTCCTTGGCCCATTCGATGTCCATCGGGCGGCCATAGTGCTGCTCGATCTGGATCGCCTGTTTGGCCAGTTCCTCAATCTCGGCGTCGGTGATGCTGAACAGCGGACGCAGCGCCTCCGGCACCGGTTCGGTGCGCACCGGTTTGTCGGCACCCGGTTCGCTATAGACCATGCGGATCGCCTTGTCGCCGACGGTGCGGCGCAGGATCGCGGGACGACCGGCGGCGAGCGTCGGCTTGTGGACATAGAACTCGTCCGGGTTCACCGCGCCCTGCACCACCATCTCGCCCAGACCGTAGCTGGAGGTGATGAAGACGGCGTCGCGGAAACCGGATTCGGTGTCGAGCGTGAACATGACGCCCGACGACGCCAGATCGCTGCGCACCATGCGCTGGATGCCGGCAGAGAGTGCGACATGACGGTGCGCGAAGCCCTGATGGACGCGATAGGCGATGGCGCGGTCGTTGAACAGCGAGGCGAAGACCTCCTTGATCCGGTGCTTGATGTGGTCAAGCCCCTGGACGTTGAGGAAGGTCTCCTGCTGCCCGGCAAAGGACGCATCCGGCAGGTCTTCGGCGGTGGCCGAGGAACGCACGGCCCAGGACACGGCGTCGGTGCCGGCCTCGGCGGTCAGACGCGCATAGGCGGCGTCGATGGCGGCCTCCAATGCGGCGGGGAAGGGCTGCTCCATCACCCAGCCACGGATGCGCGGGCCGGCCTCGCCCAGGGCCGAGACATCTTCCACGTCCAGCGCGTCGAGCACGGCCTGGATGCGGTCATCCAGCCCGTCGTGCCCGATGAATTCGCGATAGGCATCGGCCGTGGTCGCGAAACCACCCGGCACCTGCACCCCGAGATGGGTCAGGTTCTGGATCATTTCGCCCAGCGAGGCGTTTTTGCCGCCTACCACCGGCACGTCGTCCATCCCGAGGTCGCTCAGCCAACGCACATAATCGGTCATCGTGTTCGTTCTCCGGTCTTAGTAAACTATCAATCGACACCCGGCTCGACACATGGGCTGGATGCCAGGGCGTTGCGGCCAGGGACGATTCGACCGAGGCTTGGCGCGGGATCGGGAGGACAGGCGCAATGCCCGCAGGGATCCCGAAATAACCGCGAAATATAGCGCAGTGTCGGGGTATGCGTCCCGGCAGGCAGTCAATATTGAAAATTGGATTAACCGCAATTCTGAGCGGGGCATGTCAGGCCACGCCAGCATCCCGTGCCGGATCCCTGGTGTTGGCCGATCCATGACGGCTCGTCACTGCTGGACTGGAGCTGAACAACTCACTTGAACCAAGTGAGTTGTTCAGGCAGCCTAACCGCGCCCAGTACTGCGTGCGGTGTTTTTGCATTGGTGTCGGTCTCGCCTGCAACCCATGCGCGTTGCGGCTGATTCGGTTTAAATATTTAATCTCACGGATTATTTAAGCCGCGTCAGCGACATTGTCGGTTGCCTGGTGCAGGGTTAAAGGATCAATGCACAAACAACAGTGGTCATGCCGGACGCGGCTTAAAAAACGACATGATTCTGCCACTCAACATTCGTAACAAGAGGTTTTAGCCTGATGAAAGAACTGCCCGGACTCGCGGAAATCAGAGCCATTACTGGCGTCAAGGACAACAGCCAGCTCATTCTGAGCGTGGTTGCGCTCCTGCTTGTCGTCGGCACGGCGAAGGCGGTCATGATCAACCTGGACGCCGATGTGCCAATGGATCCACAGAAGGTCGCGACGAATCTCGCGCCCATCGGCACCCTGACCCTGGTTCCGCCGCCTGCGCCACCGGCCCCGGCTGCCGCCGAGCCTGTAACCACGGATGCGCCTGCTGAAACGACTGAGGCTGCCGCCGTCGCCGAGACCCCGGTCGAATCAACTGAGCCGGCTGCTGCCGAGGTCCAACCTGCCGCCGAAGTGACCGAGACAACACCGGCTGCGGAAGCGGTCGAAACCGCACCAGCGGTTGCCGTCGAGCCTGAAGCGGAGCCAACGCCTGCCGCCGCTGAAACCCCGGTCGAAGCAACTGAGCCGGCTGCTGCCGAGGCCCAACCTGCCGCTGAAGTGACCGAGACAACGCCGGCTGTGAAAGCGGTCGAGACCGCACCAGCGGTTGCCGTCGAACCTGAAGCCGAGCCGGCGCCTGCCGCCGCTGAAACCCCGGTCGAAGCAACTGAGCCGGCTGCTGCCGAGGCCCAACCTGCCGCCGAAGTGACCGAGACGACGCCGGCTGCGGTCGAGCCTGCACCTGTCGCGGCGCCGTCCGCACGGCCACAGCCCGCCTGGATGATGCACATGGCCCCCTTGAACTCGAATCGGTAAACCTGAAAGGAGCGGTTGAACCGCAGAGAGCGCAGAGCATGTAAGGGATTTCAGGGCATTGTCTAACAGGCCGCGTTCACCCGTCGGGTGATCTGTAAGGATGTCCAAACAATTGTTTTTCTTCGTGTCCTTTGCGCCTTTGCGGTTCAGTCTGCCGGATGGAAGGTAAACCCCGTCAGCTCGGGCCAACCCGCAGGATGTCTGTACATGTCGTTGCCGCTTCGTCGCCTCGGTCTCATTTCTGTCTGTCTGCTGGCGCTGATTGTCCAGACGTCCGTCCAGGCCGCCTGCCGCACGGGCGAGGCGCTCACCCTGCTGCATTTCAACGATTTTCACGGCCAACTGGCCCCTGATTCCGACTCCGATTCTGGCCCCGAGCCGGGCATCCCGCCGGGCGGTCTCGCGCGTCTGGCGACCCTCGTCGCCGGGGTGCGCGCTGAGGATCCCGAGCGACCGGTCGTGCTGCTGTTCGCCGGCGATCTGTTGCAGGGAACCATGACCTCCAGCCTCTTTCTCGGCATCCCCGATGTCACCCTCTTCGACCGTATCGGGGTGGATGCCGCCGTCATGGGGAATCATGAATTCGACTATGGACAGGGTGTCTTCCGCCGTCTGGCCGGCTTGGCGCGCTTTCCTTTTCTCTCGGCCAATGTCCAGACCCATCCCGAGCCGCTGCCGGTTCGTCCGAGCCTGATCCTCGCCAGACCCGGCGGCCCGACCGTCGCCCTGCTCGGATTGACCACGCCGGAACTGACCACTGGCACCCATCCGCGCAATGCCCTGGGCGTGAGCGTCGAGGATCCGGTCAGCGTCGCCCGGCGTCTGGTGCCGAGTCTGCGCGAGCAGGCCGATCTGGTGGTGGTGCTCTCGCATCTCGGGCTCGCCGAAGACCGGCGTCTGGCTGAGGCGGTGCCGGGGATCGATCTGATCGTGGGCGGGCACAATCATCACGTTCTTGATCAGCCGGTGATGGCCGGCGGGGTTCCGATCCTTCAGGCCGGCGACCGTGGCCGCTGGCTGGGGAGGATGGATCTGGCGTGTCAGAATGGACAGATGCAGCGCACGGCCTACCGGCTGCTGCCGGTTGACGCCAGCATTGCGGAAGACCCTGAGATCGCCGCCGAGGTCACGCGCATCGTCGCCGAGGCGGAGGCCGGGCTGGCCGATCAGGTGGGCGTCACGGACGTGGAATTGAGTGCCCGGCGTGAGGATATCCGGCGTGGCGAGGCGGTCTTTGGCAATCTGCTCGCCGATCTGGCCCGCGAGGTCACTCAGGCCGATGTCGCACTCTTCAATGCCGGTGGCTTCCGGGCGACCATCCCGCGCGGTCCGGTGACGCTCAAGCAGGTCTATCAGGCCTTTCCCTTTCGCAATGAGCTCGTTGTCGGCCAGCTCACCGGCGCGCAGATCATTGATGCGCTGGAGCACAGCGCCGCTTTGGATCCGGAAGACAATCCAGGCGGGTTTTTGCAGGTCTCCGGTCTGCGCTATGTCATCGCCGGGCGGCGTCTGGACTCAGCCACGCTGAACACTGGTGTCATTGATCCCGAGCAGGTCTATCGGGTCGTGATGTCTGATTTTCTTGCTGCCGGCGGCGATGGCTATGCCGTCTTCACGCAGATGACCGCTCCAGAGATGACCGGTCGTCTGATCTCGGATCTGCTGATCGATACCTTTCGTCAGGGACAGATCATTGCGCCCCGGTTGGACGGAAGGATACGGCGCCAGCCGTTCTGAGTCCCCGTTTCAGTCTGTTGTCGGAGTGGACGCGGTTTAGTCATCACAGGGGGGATTTGGCATGCAGGCAATGTGGTATTCAGTTGTGGTCTGTCGGGCCGGTGTCCGGTCTTCGCTCCTGCTGGCGGTCGGGATCCTGCTGCTGGTCTGGGGGCTCGGCTATCCGGTGTGCGCCGGGGCGGACGCAGGATCCTGTCCGATTCAGACCGCGCAGGCCACGCTTGATGGCGGCACGCTGCATTACAGCCAGGCCGGTGCGGGAACCGGGCCGCCTGTCATGCTGCTGCACGGGCTCTTTGCGCAGAAGGAGCAATGGAACGCGCTGCTGTGCCAGCTCGCCGCCGTCGGCTACACCGCCATCGCCCCCGATCTGCCGGGCTATGGTCAGAGCGTCCCCTTTGCGCTCCCGGATTACCGTCTGGCGCGACAGGTTGAGCTGCTGCGTCAGTTCATCGACAGCCTGGGGCTTGGGCGCATTGATCTGGCCGGCAATTCGATGGGCGGCGCCATTGCCGCGCTCTATGCCCGCTCTGATCCGCAGCGGGTGCGCTCACTGGCGCTGATCGGCGCACCCTTCGGTCTCACCGACTGGAGCCCGCAGGTTCAAGCGGCCATCGAGGATGGCGTCAATCCATTCGTGCCGGTCGATCTCGCGCAGTTCGATCTGGAAATGGGCCTGCTGTTCGTCAATCCGCCCGTCATCCCGGATGCGGTCAAAGCGGCGCTGGTCGCGGACTATGTCGAGCACAACCGCTTCTATCAGCAGGTCTGGAACATCGTCAGTCTGGATGCGCGGTCGCTTGAGTCGGGCGTGACAAGTTGGCTGCCCACCCTGGTCCTGTGGGGTCAGGATGATCGGATCTTCGCCGCCGAAGACGGGGCCAGACACATCCGTCGCCGGTTTCCCCGCGCCCGGCTCATTCAACCCGCTGCGACCGGTCATCTGCCGCATCTGGAACAACCCGCCGAGACGGCGCAACGCTATCTCGATTTCCTCGCGACGCGACGCAGCGGCTGGTTCGACCGCGACACGCAACCGTCTGATTAACCACTGGAACGGATATCACACCATGCATTCCACGCCCAGCTTCACCCCGCCCGCCCGCGCCCTGATCGTGGGTGCGGCATTCGTGATCGTGATTGCCGGTCTGCATCTGGCGGCCTCGGTCGTTGCACCCTTTCTGCTGGCGGTCTTCATCGCCGTGATCGCGACCCCGCCGTTGCGTTGGCTGACGAATCGCGGCTGGTCGAAATGGGCGGCGCTGCTGATCGTTGGTTTTGTGCTGGCCGATATCGGCAGTCTGCTGGCCCTGATTTCGACCGGCGCGCTGGATGGCTTCCGCGAGAGCCTACCCAGTTATCAGGAGCGGCTGACCCTGCTGTCCAATGAGTTTCACGTCTGGATGCAGCGCCTGGGGATGGAGCCGGCAGGCATCGAGTCGCCCAGCATGTTTGATCCGGCCAAGACGGTCGCCATGGTGCGTTCGCTCCTCGCGAGTGTGGGCGGGCTCTTTTCCAGCGGGGTGCTGATCCTGCTCACGGTCATCTTCATTCTGGCTGAGGCATCCAGTCTGCCGGCCAAGATGCAGGCCGCCTTCAACACCACTGAAGACACGGATGCGCGGATCAAACTGGTTTTCGATTCCATCAATCAGTATATGGTCATCAAGTCGCTGACCAGTCTGGCCACCGCGCTGCTGGTCTGGATCTGGCTGTGGTTCCTGGGCATCGACTTCGCCATTCTCTGGGGCATCCTCGCCTTCCTCTTCAATTTTGTGCCCTTTCTCGGCTCGGTCCTGATGGCGATCCCGGCGGTGCTGCTGGCACTGGTGCAGACCGACATCCCGACGACCCTGCTGGTCGCGCTCGGCTATCTGGTGATCAATACCGTGATCGGCAGCATCCTGGAGCCGCGCATCATGGGGCGCGGACTGGGTATCTCGACCCTGGCGGTCTTCCTGTCGCTGCTGTTCTGGGGACTGGTGCTGGGCACGGTCGGTGTCTTTCTCTCGGTGCCCCTGACCATGGCGATCAAGGTCGCGCTCGACTCCAGCCCCTACACGCGGCCCATCGCCATCCTGCTCGGGCCGGAGATTGAGGATAAGTCCAGGCCAGCCGCAGATGAGGGCGCAAAAGGTCCAGCGATGGCTGATCGTCTGCGTCAGATCTCCGGGCTGTTGCAACAGCGGTTTCAACCGCTCGTGCAGCGATTCTCAGACTGGCGCGACTCACGACGGCATTAGGCCGGCTTGCTGGCGATCTGATCAGATCAAAACCACCCGGTTGCCCGCCAGTCGTCTGGGATTGGCGCGGCGACCGGGCGATGTTATGATGCTGATACATTTCGTGTTCGATGTTTTGGCCATCAACGGCTTTGTTTCCGTCACGATCCGCGCATGACAGGTTAGTTTTCAGGAGTCATTGAGATGGCCATTTCCATTCCGCAACCCAGTTCCACTGCCGATAAACCACGTGTCCCGGTCTCCGTCGATTTCGCGCTCCAGGGCGGCGGCGCGCACGGCGCCTTCGCCTGGGGCGTGCTGGACCGCATGCTGCAAGAGCCCTGGCTGACCATCGACGGACTCTCCGGCACCTCTGCCGGCGCCATGAACGCGGCGGTCCTGAGCGACGGTTTCGCCGAGGGCGGTGCCGAGGGTGCGCGGGTTGCGCTGGAGCGCTTCTGGCGGCGGGTCTCGGACGCGGCGCTCATGAGTCCGCTGCGCCGCGCGCCGCTGGACATCCTCATGGGCCGCTGGACGATGGACAACTCGCCGGCCTTCATCGCGCTCGATATGGCCTCGCGGCTGTTTTCACCCTACGACACCAATCCGGCGAACATCAATCCGCTGCGCGATATCCTGGCCGAATCGATCGACTTCGCGCGTCTCGCCCGCTCCGATGTGCATGTCTTTGTCACCGCGACCAATGTGCGCACCGGTCGCCCGCGTGTCTTTCGCAACGCTGACATGACCCCGGACGCGCTGCTGGCCTCGGCCTGTCTGCCGATGATGTTTCAGGCCATCGAGATCGATGGCGAGGCTTACTGGGATGGCGGTTTCTCCGGCAACCCCACCATCTCGCCGCTGGTGCGCGAATCCAGCGCCGATGACACCATCCTCATCCAGATCAATCCGGTCGAGCGCGTCGGCACGCCACGCACCGCCCGCGACATCCTCAACCGCGAGAACGAGATCGCCTTCAACGCACCGCTGCTCAAGGAACTGCGCATGATCGCCCTGCTGCGTCAGGTCGCGGATCCGGGGCACAGCGAAGGCGCGCTCTGGGCATCGATGCGCATGCACCGCATCGCCAGTCCCGCCATGACTGACCTGGGTTACTCGTCCAAGCTCAATGCCGAATGGGCCTTTCTCTGCATGCTGCGTGACGAAGGCCGGCGCTGCGCCGACACCTTCCTCGCCGAACACGGGCACGATCTGGGGCGGCGTGCGACCTTCGATCTCGATTATCTGCTGGAAGGAATCTAACTCATGGGTCTGATTGGCATTCTGCTTGGTCTTGCGCTCCTCATCTGGCTCGCCTATCGCGGCTGGAGCGTGCTGCTGCTGACCCCGGCGGCGGCCCTGATCGCGGCGATCTTTGCGGGCGAGCCGCTGCTGGCGCACTGGACCCAGACCTTCATGGGCGGTGCGGCGGGCTTTCTGGCCCAGTTCTTCCCCATCTTTCTGCTTGGTGCGCTCTTCGGCAAGCTGATGGAAGACAGCGGTTCGGTGCAGTCCATCGCCCGTTTCATGGGCGAGAAGCTGGGCGCGCGTCATGCCGTGCTGGCGGTGGTGCTGGCCGGCGCCATGGTGACTTATGGCGGCGTCAGTCTCTTCGTCGCCTTTTTCGTGCTGGCGCCGATGGCGCAGGCGCTGTTTCGCGACGCCAATATCCCGCGCTATCTGATGCCGGCGGCCATCGCGCTCGGCACCTCCACCTTCACCATGTCGGCGCTGCCCGGCACCCCGGCGGTACAGAACGCCATCCCCATGCCCTTCTTCGGCACCACGCCCTTTGCCGCGCCCGGTCTGGGGACGATTGCCGCGCTCATCATGCTGGTGTTCGGGCTTTGGTGGCTGGGGCGCGGGGTGGCGTCCGCCCGGCGGCGCGGCATCGGTTTCGACGGGGCGCTGATCATGAGCGCCGAGCAGGCCGCCGACGATCCGCTGGTGCGCGAGCGTGCCACGGTCGCGCAGGCATTCGATCCGGCTGAGATCCATCATGGTCAGGTCAGCACCGATCTGCCCCCGGTCTGGATTTCCATCCTGCCATTGATTGTGGTGGTGGCGGTCAATCTCGCCATGACCCTGCTGGTCCTGCCCAATCTCGATCTGGCCTATCTGGCTGAAGACCGCTGGGGTCCGACCTCGCCAGCGGCGGTTGGCGGTGTCTGGTCGGTGATCGTGGCGCTGCTGGCGGCCATCCTGGTTCTGCTCGGACTCAACCGCAAGCGTCTGCCCAATCTGCGCGAGAGCGTCGATGCCGGCGTCAATGCCTCGGTGCTGCCGGTCATCAGCGTGGCGAGTCTGGTCGGCTTCGGCTCGGTCGTCGCCGCGCTGCCGGCCTTCGAGCTGGTGCGCGAATGGGTGCTCGGGGTCGGTGGCGGGCCGCTGGTGTCGCTCGCGGTGTCCACCAACATCCTGTCCGCGCTCACCGGTTCGGCCTCGGGCGGGCTCACCATTGCTCTGGAGGCGCTGGGATCGACCTATCTGCAACTGGCCGGCGAACTGGGCATCGACCCGGCACTGATGCACCGTGTGGCGGTGATTGGCGCCGGCACGCTGGATAGCCTGCCGCATAATGGGGCCGTCGTCACCCTGCTCGCCGTCTGCGGCACCACCCACAAGGACAGTTATCTGGACATCGTGATGGTCGCCATCGTCGGCGCCATCGTTGCGCTCGCCGCCGTGATCGTTCTGGGCACGATGTTCGGCTCTTTTTAAACCGCGCCCGGTGCAGCATGAGATGTTTGGGGATTGGATCGGCCTTGGCAGCGTCAACGACTGTTGGATCTGGTGCGGTTTAAGATATTAAACAATATGGAATTTTAAACCGCGTCTCCACTAAAGTCGGTAACTTCCCCAGGGCCAAACACAAACTGAAAATGACACCTATCGCGCTGGACGCGGTTTAACGATACTGACCACTGCCAACTGACCACTGACGACTTCATCAAAAATGACCAACCCATCGCACCAAAAACCCCGCGCCCCCCGGCTCGCGTCCCTGCTCCTGATCACGCCGGTACTGGTTCTGGCCGTCAGCGGCCAGTCATTCGCCCAGTCCGGTCTTCAGGACTGCGCCGGGATCAAGTCCGACAGCAAACGGCTTGCCTGTTACGACCGCGCCAGCCAACAGACGCTGGCGGTTGCACCCGAGGTGGCGCAGGAACCCGCTCGCCTCGCCATGACGGCCCCGAGAACGCAGGCGCTGTCGGGCGATCCGACGCCGGGCGCAGCGTCCACCTCTGATTCGCTGATCGATACGGCCTGGGGCTTCGATCCCTCGTCAGCACGCTATCTGATCGATGTCTATCGTCCCAATTATCTGCTGCTTGGACGTTACTCCAGTCGTCCCAACGAGAAGCCGTTCAATTCACTGTTCAATGCGCTGGAAAACCCGGACGCCGAGATCAATTCCACCGAGGCCGAGTTCCAGATCAGTTTCAAGGCGCGTCTGTGGGCGACCGAGAATCGCCGCGTCGGCATCTGGGGCGCCTACACCCAGCAGAGCCAGTGGCAGATCTACAACGACGAGCTGTCGCGTCCCTTCCGCGAGACCAACTATCAGCCGGAGCTGATGGTCAGCGCGCAGCCGGATGTCTCGGTCGGCGGCGTGACCTGGAAACTCTTCAATTTCGGCTATAACCATCAGTCCAATGGCCGTTCCGACCCCATCTCGCGCAGTTGGGACCGTCTGGTCATGGAATTCGGCATCGAGTCCGGCAATTTCGCGCTCCTGCTCCGCCCCTGGATCGTCCTCAACGACGGCGACGACGACAACCCCAACATCACCGATTACTACGGCTACGGCGACATCACGGCGATCTACAAATGGCGCGGTCACAGCTTCACCCTCATGGGGCGCGGTAATCCTGACGCCGACAAAGGCGCTGCCCGGCTTACCTGGACCTCGCCGCCCCTTATCGGCCCGCTGCGCGGTTATGTCACCGCCTTCACTGGTTATGGCGAGAGCATGATCGACTACGACTGGAAGCAGAACACCTTCGGTATCGGCATCACGCTCAACGATCTGCTCTAAACCGCGCCTGATGCGGTATGGGATGTTTTGGGGTTGGATCAACCTTGGTCGCATCAACGACCGTAAGAGCTGGCGCGGTTTAGGTGATGTCCTGAAAATCCAGACCTGATAACGCGCCTCGAATAGACAGGATTAACAGGATTTTTCAGGATGGAGAGGATTTCAACTCAGAATGCCGTCGAGATGGGACCGCCTCTCCCCCCGGCCCCCTCCCCAACCCTCCCCCGCAAGGGGGGAGGGGGAGATCGCTTGCTCCCCGCCCGATTCGCGCTCGCACGCGGAATCGCGTTTTACGGCTGCTGGCTGCTGCTCGCCGATCCCCGTCTGCCGGTCACGACCGAGCTGCTCGCGGATCTGGCGGTGGGCGTCCCGGCTGCTGTCGCGGCGACCTGGTCCAGCCTGCATCTCCTGCCGCCAACCGTCGGACGGATGCGCTACGGCGCACTCGCCCGGCTCATCTGGCGTCTGCTGTCGCAGTCGGTCGTTTCGGGGGTCGATGTGGCGCGGCGCGCACTGTCGCCCCGGCTGTCGCTGCAACCCGGCTATCTGACCTATCCGACACGTCTGCCGCCGGGTCCGGGGCGCGCCGTCTTCGGCGCCCTGACCAGCCTCATGCCCGGCACCCTGCCGGTCGGCACCGATGCAGCAGGCCGGCTCATCTATCACTGTCTGGATGTCACGCAGCCGGTCGCCGAGTCGCTGGCCATCGACGAAATGCTTCTGCTCCGCGTGCTGGGCGAAGACGATGGACATCGCTGATTTTCTGCTTGCTGCGGCCGTGTTCGTGCTGGCGACGGTTGCACTGGGACTGACCCGTATCCTGCGCGGACCGAGCGATGTGGACCGTATGATGGCTGCCCAACTGCTGGGGACCGGCGGTGTCGCGGCGCTCCTGCTGCTTGGTGTTGCCACCGACATGAATGCCATCACCGATCTCGCCCTGGTGCTGGCGCTGCTCGCCGCCTTTGCCTCGGTCGCCCTGGTTGCCGACGCGAGACGCCCGGAGCCCGAGCCAGTCCCGGATGACGCTCATCCAGAAGGGAAGACGCGGACATGACGCTTGCCCTGACGCTCTTCACCCTGATCGCGATCTCGCTGGGCGCGATCTTTTTTCTCGCTGGCACGGTCGGACTGCTGCGCTTCCCCGATACCCTGACCCGTCTGCACGCACTGACCAAGGCGGACAACCTTGGGCTGGGTCTGATCGTGCTGGGTCTGCTGCCGCAGGTCGATTGGCCTGTCGGCGGACTCAAGCTGATTGCGGTCTGGCTGGTCGTGCTCCTCGCCGGGGCCACGGTCGGCCAGCTCATGGCGAAGGCCGCGCGATCCGACGCCTGGAATGGATCCACTGACCTGGAGCCGCCCCGATGAGCGCTGCCCTGATCGTCGATCTGGGTCTGACGCTGCTGATCCTGGGCCTGGGCGTCTGGACCGTCGCCGCCCGCTCGAACAATGGCGCAGTGGTCGGCTATATCGCTTACGGTCTGCTGGTCGCGCTGGTCTGGGTGCGTCTCGCGGCCGTGGATGTGGCCCTGACCGAGGCGGCGATCGGAAGCGGGCTGACCGGCCTGCTGCTGCTCGGTGTCGCCACACGTCTGCCGCGATCCGCGCGGCTGACCAGACCACCGACCGGACTGGGGACACGGCTCTTGGCCGGCTTTCTGAGCGCGGCGGTCGCCGGCGGTCTGGCTGCGGTGGTGCTGCTCCTGCCCGATCCCGCGCCGACCCTGGCCCCGTCCGTCGCGGCCAATCTCCCGGCGACCGGGCTCGGCAATCCGGTGACCGGCGTGCTCATCGCCTTCCGCGCCATCGACACCCTGCTTGAATCCGTGGTGCTGGTCTTCGCCATCATCGGCGTCTGGTCGCTCGCGCCCAAAGACGGCTGGGGCGAGCGTCCGGGCTGGCTGCGCCCCGCGCCGCTGGGCAGCGCCCTGACCCTGCTGGCCCAACTGCTGCCCCCGATTGGCATTCTGGTCGGCATCCATCTGTTCTGGACCGGCGCCACTGCGCCCGGCGGTGCCTTTCAGGGCGGTGCGGTGCTGGCGGCGATGTGGGTGCTCGCGATGATCGCCGGACTGGCCCGACCGCCTGCGGTCAGTCGTCGCTGGCTGCGTCTGATGCTGGTGGCCGGACCTGCGCTCTTTCTGACGGTTGGGATCGCGGGGATCTGGCTCGCCGGAGCATTTTTGGCCTATCCGGTCGCCTATGCCAAGCCGCTGATCCTCGTCATCGAGGCGGCGCTCACCCTGTCCATCGCGGCGGCACTGGGTCTCCTGCTGGCCGGTCCACCTGAACACCCGTCCGCAGCGGAGCGTCAGCCATGAGCAGCGTGACCCTCTTCGGACTCTGCGGTGCGGCCCTGGTCGGTCTGGGGCTCTATGGTCTGATCGTTCTGCCGGGCGCGCTGCGCCGGATCATCGCCTTCAATCTGCTCGGCAGCGGGGTCTTTCTGCTGTTCGGCGTCATTGCCCGACGCGGTGGCGGCGTGATCGCCGGGACCGGCAGCGATCCGGTGCCCCAGGCGCTCATCATCACCGGGCTGGTGGTCGCCTTCGCCGCCACGGCGCTGGCGGTCGCCCTGCTGCGGCGTCTGCTCCAGGAAACCGGTCGTGACGATTGGGATGAAGACGAGAGATCTGACCGCTGATGGAGATTTCGGCCATGCTCTCCAATCTCGTCGCCGGGGGTGACAGGCTGCTTGTCCTGGCGCTGATACTGCCGGTCGCGAGCCTGATGCTCGCCTTCGTGCTCGGCGGGCGTCACGCCGAACGCATCGCGCTGGCGACCCTGCCTATCGGACTCGCGGTCGCGGTCGCCATCGCCGCGGCGGTCCTGCACGGCGATGCGCCGCTCCACACCGATCTGGGCGGCTGGGCGCCGCCGCTCGGCGTGGCGCTGCGGGCGGACGGACTCTCGGCCATCATGCTGCTGACCACTGCCGTGGTGATGGTCGCCGTCGGACTCTTCGCGCGGGCCGATTTCCAGGTGCCGCCGGGAACGACCGAGAGCCGCGCGCCGTTTGCCTTCTGGACCCTGCTGCTTGCGCTCTGGGCGGCGCTGAACGCGGTCTTTCTGGGCGAGGATCTGTTCAATCTCTATGTCGCGCTGGAGCTGCTGACCTTCGCCGCGATTCCGCTGGTCTGCCTGGACGGACGCGCGCAGACGCTGGCAGCGGCGCTGCGCTATCTGGTCTTTGCACTGCTGGGTTCGGTCCTCTATCTGCTCGGGGCGGCGCTGCTCTACGGCGCCTATGGCACTCTCGACATCGGCCAGCTTGCCGCGCGCATCGGCGGCGACCCGCTGGAACCGGCGGCCCTGATCGCCGCCGCGCTGATGACCGCCGGACTGCTCGCCAAGACCGCGCTCTTCCCGGTGCATCTCTGGTTGCCGCCCGCTCATGCCGGCGCCCCGGCGGCGGCGAGCGCATTGCTCTCCGCGCTGGCGGTCAAGGCGTCCTTCTTTCTGATCCTGCGGATCTGGTTCGATGTGATGCCCGAACTGCTGGCGCAGATGGCGGCGCAGGTTCTCGCCGCGCTTGGTGCGGCGGCGATCCTCTTCGGCGGTGTGCTGGCGCTGCGGCAGGCGCGGCTCAAGATGCTCATCGCCTATTCGACCATCGCCCAGATCGGCTATCTCTTTCTGATCTTTCCGCTGGTCGCGAGCCCCGAGACCGCGCCGCTCGCGGAACTGCGCAACGCGCCGGGCGCCTGGACCGGCGGCGCGCTGCAACTGGTCTCGCACGCCTGCGCCAAGGCCGCCATGTTCATGGCGGCGGGACTGATCGCCGCCTCGCTCGGTCACGACCGGATTCGGGATTTAGGCGGCATCGGGCGCGCCCTGCCGATGACCCTCTTCGCCTTCGGGATCGCCGGGATGTCGCTGATGGGACTGCCGCCGAGCGGCGGTTTCATGGCGAAATGGCTGCTGCTGTTGGCGGCCATGCAATGCGGTCAATGGTGGTGGATGCTGGTCATCCTCGCGGGCGGACTGCTCACCGGCGCCTATCTCTATCGTGTGCTGGCCACGGCGCTGTCCACCCAGGGTCCGTCTCCCGTGCTGGTCAAGCCGGTGGATCGCTCGCGCGAATGGGTGGTGCTGGGGCTGGCGCTGATCTCAGTCCTGCTCGGACTGGTGCCGCTGTCCTCCTTCTCGCTGATCCAGATCGGCCGCGATGTCAGCGGGATCGGGGTCGGTCTGCCTTAAAGTGATTTCCTGAAAAATCCATACCTGATTACGCGCCTCGAATGGACAGGATTAACAGGATTTTCCAGGATGGACAGGATTTTTAAGTAATTGTTTTTAATCATTTTAATCTTGAATTATCCTGTTAATCCTGTCCATTGACGGCGTTTCGGGCGGGTACGAACTTTTCCGGAAATCCCCTAATGAACTTCAACCTACTCTTTGCCCTCGCCCTGGCGACGCCGGTTGCGTTGCTCCTGGCCTGTCTGTGGCGTCCGGCGCGCGAGCGGATGCTGTCGCTGCTGGTCCTGGCGCCGCTGCCCGCCCTGGCGGTCGCCCTCGTCGCACTCCTGGACGCAGACGCGATGCCAGCGCTGATGCTGGATCCAGGCCGCCAGATCGGGCTGAGCCTTGACCAGCCGGGGGCCATCCTGCTCGGGGTCGCCGCATTGCTGTGGAGCGCAGCCGGCGCCTATGCCGCGACCTATCTGCGCGGCAAGCCGCACGGCGGACGTTTCGCCATCTTCTGGCTGCTGACCCTGACCGGCAGCCTGGGCGTCTTCGTCGCCGCCGATCTCCTGAGCTTCTATCTGACCTTCGCGCTGGTCAGTCTGGCGGCCTGGGGGCTGGTCGCGCACGATGACACGCCCGGCGCGCGGCGGGCCGGCGTCATCTATCTGCTGCTGGCGGTGGTGGGCGAGGTCTTGCTGTTGCTGGCCTTCGTCCTGCTGGACGTCGCCAGTCCTGGCGCCAGTCTCGCCATCGATACGGTCGTGGCGACACTGCCCGAATCGCCCTGGCTCGCCGCAACGCTGGCCCTGCTGATCGCGGGCTTCGGCCTCAAGGCCGGTCTGGCGCCGCTGCATGTCTGGCTGCCGGTCGCCCATCCGGCGGCCCCGATGCCGGCCTCGGCGGTTTTGAGCGGCGTCATCGTCAAGGCGGGCATCATTGGCTTGATCCGCTTTCTGCCCTGGGACGCCGGACTCGACTGGTGGGGCGCGGCGCTGACGGGCATCGGTCTGGTCACCGCCTTTTATGCCGTGGCAATGGGCATCGTCCAGTCCAATCCGAAGACAGTCCTCGCCTATTCGACCGCCAGTCAGATGGGTCTGGTCGCAGCCATCCTCGGCATGGGTCTGGCCGTCGGCGACCGCGAGGCGGTGACGGCAGGGACGGTCTATGCCGCCCATCACCTGCTCGCCAAGGGCGCGCTCTTTCTGGCTGTCGGCGTGTTCGCTGCGACCGCCCGGCGGCGGCTGTGGCCGGTGCTGGTGCCAGCCGCGATCCTGGCCCTGGGGTTCGCCGGTCTGCCGCCGACCGGCGGTTTTCTCGCCAAGCTCGCCGCCAAGCCGGTGCTCGGATCCGGGCTGGTCGGGCTGCTCGCCAGCCTTGCGGCAGCCGGCTCCACACTTCTGATGATCCATTTTCTGTATCGAGCGGCGGCGAGCGCCTCGCCGGATCCCGGCGCGAGGGCCGCAGCCGGACTCGTCTGGCCCTGGTGGCTGCTCTTTCTCGCCGCGCTGCTGCTCCCCTGGACGCTGGCGCCGCTTGCCGGACTTAGTCCCTGGTCAGTGATGACCGACCGGTCTCTGCTCTGGTCCGGACTCTGGCCGATTCTGGCCGGTGGGGTGCTGGCCCTCGCTCTGCAACGCTGGGGTGCGCGCCTGCCGCGCGTGCCCGAGGGCGATCTGCTGGCGCTCTTTACCGGCTCCCCGCGCTGGGCGAATGCCGTGGGCGAGATGCTGGAGCGGACGGAAACCTGGCTGCGTCAGTGGCCCGTGGCCGGTTTGTCCCTGCTGATCCTGACCCTGGTGCTGTGGCTGCCGATGCTGACGAGACCCTGAACACATGATTTCTGTGATCAAGTCGGCACGCATCGAGCCGCCGTGAAAATGCTCTAATTGAGGATAAGATGCACCGCGATGCTTGCGATGTAGCCCAAGGCAATTGCGGGCGTCCATTCCAGGTGCGCGAAGAAGGTGTAGACCCCACGCGCCTGACCCATGAGCGCGACACCGGCTGCCGAACCGATGGAGAGCAGCGAGCCGCCGACGCCAGCGGTGAGCGTGACCAGCAGCCACTGGGTTTCGTCCATCTGCGGGTTCATGGTCAGTACGGCGAACATGACCGGGATGTTATCGACGATGGCCGAGAGGAGACCCACGGCAATGTTGGCGGTCGTCGGTCCCCATTGGTTATACATGACATCGGATGCCATCGCGAGATAGCCGATCTGCCCCAGACCGCCGACGCAGAGCACGACCCCATAGAAAAACAGCAGGGTGTCCCACTCGGCCCGTGCGACCTTGTTGAAGACATCGAAGGGCGTCATGTCCCCCACCAGTGCGGCGCGATCACCGTTGCGCTGCTGCCAGCGATCATGGCTGGCGCGCAGATAGAACCCGAAGAATTGCAGATAGCCGAGACCGGTCAGCATCCCGATCACAGGCGGCAGATGCAGGAAATTATGGAAGCTCACGGCGGTGACAATGGTCAGCAGAAAGAGCAGGATGATCCGCCGCGCGCCCCGCCGCATATAGGCGTCCGCCGAGGCCGCCTCTGGTTTAAGGTTGGGGACGGCAAAGTGCATGAGCAGCGCCGGCACCAGGAAATTGACCAGCGAGGGAATGAAGAGCTTGAAGAATACGAAGAAATCGAGGATGCCCTTCTGCCAGACCATCAGGGTCGTGATGTCGCCAAAGGGACTGAAGGCGCCACCGGCATTGGCTGCGACGACGATATTGATGCAGGCCAGAACGACGAAGCGTTTATTGTCGCCACCGACCGCCATCACCACTGCGCACATCAGCAGGGCCGTGGTCAGATTGTCCGCGACCGGCGAGATCATGAAGGCGAGTCCGCCGGTCAGCCAGAAGAGTGTGCGGAAGCCGAAACCTCTGCGAATCAGCCAGGCGCGCAGCGCATCGAAGACCTGTCGCTCCTGCATGGCGTTGATGTAGGTCATGGCCACCAGCAGGAAGAGCATGAGCTCGGCGTATTCGAGCAGGTTGTGACGCACCGCCTCGCCGGCCAGATGCGGCTCGCCCTGCTCCATGTAAACGTAGGCGATCAGACACCAGATGACGCCAGCGGCGATGATGACCGGCTTGGATTTTCGCAGGTGCAGAAATTCTTCCGCCATGACCAGGGCGTAAGCCAGAGCGAAGATGAGCAGTGCGATATAGCCGACGGTGTGATCGGTCAGATCGATGGATGCGGATGGATTCGCTGCAAAGGCGGCAAAGGGTGCAAACAGGATGACGAGACCGATGAGAAATATTCGCGCTGAGGGCATGAGCGGAGCCTGTGTTGAGCTGTGGAGACCGTTTCGACGAGGGATCTGTCGCCCAAGATACCTTCTTGACCGCACCTCCGCCAAGCCTGAAAAGCGGCAGAGTGGTGCTTGAATGATAAAAAGTTCCCTGTTTGACTCATTTGCCCTGCCATGGTCGGCAGCTCTCTAAGCCTCCGCCTGCTCCCGCAATAATTTTATTTGAAACAAGGTGTTGCGCTCCTCTTCCTCCAGTGATGACTGAATAAAATGGATGGTGCGCCGGTAGAGCGGGATGATGTTGTACTTGAGCGCATTGACCCGTTTTTGCGTTTTGCGCTGTTCTTCCAGCAGACGATGCAGCGCAATCTCGACCTCGGCCAGACGGGCCAGCAGGACGGCGGCATTGGCCAGACTGTCACGGGTGGTGTCGAAACTGGCGTCAGTGCCGAGCAGGCCGGACGGGTTCAATTGAATGCGCTCGCTGTTTACCGATGGATATTCCACGCCCAGCGCGCGGCGGGGCAGAATATCGACCTTGAGTGCCGGCTTTGCGCCCAGCGCTGCCTGATGGATGCCCCGGCTGCCCAGGCGCAGATGGCTGACGCGCAGACAGCGATAGCCCATCGCCAGCGCCTGTTCAGACTCATCCCGCAGCCGGCGATAGTCATCGATACGCCCATAGACCAGCCGGGTGAGCAGTTCGCGTTTGCGCTCCAGCAGATCGTGGCCGTCTGTGAGGAATTTTTCCTGCTTCTTCAGTTTGAGCAGGGTGTTCTTGGTCGGTGGGGCCTTGATGAGTTGCTGTGCCATGTTTGCGGTTCAGATTCCCCGGATTCAGGTTGATACCTCACGCTCAGCGAGACAGTCAGGCCCGCCCATCTCGAATTCGCGGCAGACCAGCGGGCGCTGTTCGTAGATGCGGCAGAGCAGGGTGTCGCGGTCGAGCGCCGCGCACCAGCCGTCATCCAGCCGTTCCATGACGGTGCCGCCCCAGTCATCCCGCGTGGTGAAGCGGCGCGGCACGCCGGTGTCAGTCAGACAGAGCACCTCCAGCCGACAGCAGGCTGCGGCACAGGTGTCGCAGGTGACTGCGGGAGGCGGGGGATGGGAATTCGTCTTGATCGGTGCTTGCTCAGGCATGAGACGGGATCATTCCGGCCAATAGTCAAAGTTCAATAGATGGTTCAACAGCATTGTTGATGCAAACCTCGGCATCAGTCGCTTTCATGATAATACTTGGCCAGATCCGTTTCCTTCATGCGGGTCAGGGTATCGCGCGGGAAGAGGCTCATCAGCTCCCAGGCCAGATTCAGCGTCGCTTCGATTGAGCGGTCTTCGGATTCGCCCTGACCGACGAAACGCTGGTCGAAGGCGTCGGCGAAACGCAGATAACGCCGGTCGCGCTCGGAGAGTTCGTCCGCGCCGATGATGGACGCCAGATTGCGCGTCTCCTGCGCGCGGGCATAGAGCGCATAGAGTTGGGCGGCGACACGCGGATGATCCTCACGGGTATCGTCCTTGCCGATCCCGTCCTTCATGAGGCGCGACAGGCTCGGCGAGATATGCACCGGCGGATAGATGCCCTGATTGTGCAGCTCGCGCGAGAGCACGATCTGGCCCTCGGTGATATAGCCGGTGAGGTCCGGAATCGGGTGCGTGATGTCGTCGGAGGGCATCGAGACCACCGGCATCATGGTGATGGAGCCATGACGGTTGTGAATGCGCCCGCAGCGTTCGTAGATCTCGGCCAGATCCGAATAGAGATAACCCGGATAGCCCTTGCGCGCCGGCACATCGCCCTTGGCCGTTGCCACCTCGCGCAGTGCCTCGGCATAGTTGGTCATGTCGGTCAGCACCACGAGGACATGCCGATCGAGGTCATAGGCCAGATATTCGGCGACCGTGAGCGCGGTGCGCGGCAGGGTGAGCCGTTCCACCGGCGGATCGTCGGCCAGATTGACGAACATGACGACATTGCGCAGCACGCCCGAATTGGTGAATTCATCGCGGAAGAACTTGGCGTCGGCATAGGACACGCCCATGGCGGCGAAGACGACCGAAAAGCTGGAGTCCTGATCGACCAGCCTGGCCTGACGCACGATCTGCGCGGCGAGCCGGTTGTGCGGCAGGCCCGAGCCGGAAAAGATCGGCAGTTTCTGTCCGCGTACCAGCGAATTCAGGCCATCAATGGTGGAAATGCCGGTCTGGATGAACTCGCGCGGATAGGTGCGCGCCGCCGGATTGATGGCCGAACCGCTGACCGGGCGCCGGAGACTGGACAGCACTGGCGGGCGACCGTCGCGCGGCACGCCCAGACCGTTGAACTCGCGTCCGAGGATTTCCGGCGACAGGGCGATCTCGATCGGCTCGTCAAGAAAACGAACCCAGGTGTGGTCCAGATCCAGGTCGTCGGTGCCCTCGAAGATCAGAATCAAGACCTCGCTGTCCGCCGCGCGGATGACCTGCCCGTTACGGATCCGTCCGGCATGATCCTGAATCCAGACCCGGTCGCCAAAGGCCACACCGGGTGTGTCTTTGACCACCAGGAGGCCGCCCCGGGCCTCGACGGCGGTGCGATAGGCTTTGATGCTCATGGCTGATTTCCGTTGGTAAAACCTGCTTCGACCGGCGTGCACAGATCGATTTAAGCCGCTTTCAGGAGTTTACCTGTTAAAGCTCCATTTGGCCGGCTGCTCGTCCAGACGCCACGGCCCAGTCACAAGGGGCAGGGAGTTGCAACGGCAGTTGCGTCGGCGCGCCGCGCTCTCTAATCTCCCCAACGATCTTCCACTGACTTGCCAGAATGCGATCAGGTGGCGTCGCCCGTGCTCAATCCCAGGAAACTCAATGACCCTGCTCAGTCTCGATTCGATCAATCTGTCCTATGGTTTACCGCCGCTGCTGGACGAGGTGTCCGTGACCATCGACCGGGGCGAGCGGATCTGTCTGATCGGACGCAATGGCGCCGGCAAGTCCACGCTACTGCGGATCATCGCGGGCGAGGTGTCAGCGGACGGGGGTCATGTGCGGGTCGCGCAGGGCATTCGTATCGCCAAGCTGGCGCAGGAGATCCCGCGCGAGCAGACGGCTGCCACGGTCTTTGAGGTGGTGGCGGATGGCCTGGGTGAGCTGGGCGCGCTGGCGCAGGAGTATTTCAGGCTGTCGCATGGACTGAGCGCCAATGCCGGTGCGGATGAACTCGCCCGGCTGGCGCAGGTTCAGCAGCAGTTGGATGACCGCAACGGCTGGGAGATCGAGCGTCGCACCGAGCGGGTGATCTCGCGGCTGGGGCTGGACGCCGAGGCATCGTTTCAGTCGCTCTCGGGCGGGCTTCAGCGGCGCGTGCTGCTCGCCCGTGCGCTGGTCACTGAACCGGATCTGCTCTTGCTCGACGAGCCGACCAACCATCTCGACATCGACGCCATCGACTGGCTCGAAGGCTTTCTGGTGGATTTTCCGGGTTCGCTGCTGTTCGTCACCCATGACCGGCGCTTTCTGCAGCGGGTGGCGACCCGGATTCTCGAACTGGATCGCGGACGCATCACCGACTGGCCCGGCGATTACGCCAATTATCTGCGCCGACGCGAGGAGCGCCTGCACGCTGAGGCCATGGCCGCCGAGCAGTTCGACCGCAAACTGGCCGAGGAGGAGGTCTGGATCCGTCAGGGCATCAAGGCGCGACGCACCCGCAACGAGGGTCGGGTGCGTGCGCTCAAGGCGCTGCGCGAGGAACGCAGCGAGCGGCGTGTGCAGTTGGGCACCGCGCGGCTGCGGGTGAGCGACACCGAGCGATCGGGCAAGTTAGTGGTCGAGGCCGAAGGCGTGACCTATGGTTGGGGTGAGCGGCCGGTCATCCGTGACTTCAGCACGCTCATCCTGCGCGGCGACAAGATCGGCGTCATCGGCCCCAACGGTGCGGGCAAGAGCACCCTGCTCAAGCTGCTGCTTGGTGATCTGGAGCCGCAGAGCGGGCACATCCGGCGCGGCACCAGTCTGCAGATCGCCTATTTCGATCAGTTACGCGCCCAGCTCGATCTGGAAAAGAGCGTGCAGGACAACGTCGCCGGGGGCAGCGATCAGGTCGAGGTGGACGGCGCGAGCCGGCATGTGCTCTCGTATCTGAAGGATTTTCTCTTCACCCCGGAACGCGCCCGGCAGCCGGTCAAGGCGCTGTCCGGTGGCGAGCGCAATCGTCTGCTGCTGGCGAAGCTCTTCACCCGCCCGGCGAATCTGCTGGTACTGGACGAGCCGACCAACGATCTGGACACCGAGACGCTCGAATTGCTGGAAGATCTGCTGGTTCAATTTGCCGGCACCCTGCTGCTGGTCAGCCATGACCGCGCCATGCTCGACAATGTCGTCACCAGCACCCTGGTCTTTGAAGGCGATGGCCGGGTCTGCGACTATGTGGGCGGTTACGAGGACTGGCTGCGTCAGCGTCCGGCGCCGGTCACTCCGGCCCGGACAGTCGAGTCCCAGGCGAAGCCTGTCGCCTCAGCCACAGCCGGTGCGGACAGCGTCAAGGCCAAACGCGGCGCCGACAGGCTGAGTTACAAAGAGACGCGCGAACTCGCGGAGCTGCCGGCCCGCATCGAGACCCTGGAACAGGAACAGGCGGCGCTTCATGTGCGTCTGGCCGATCCCGCGCTCTATCAGAGCGAAGGCGGGGAGGCGGCGAAGGTCAAGGCGCGGCTGGGCGAGGTGGACGCCGGGCTGGAGGAGGCTTACGCCCGTTGGGAGAGCCTGGAGGCGCGGCGCTGAACGGGGCGAGACAGGCGAGCGGCAGGGTGATGTCTTGATCGGCAATGACGATTGCTTTGCATAAAATAATCGATTTTTCTTCTCGCTTCATGTTGGCTAGACTCTTCCCCAAGCATTCAAACGGGGGAGTCCCGCCATGATCAAGACATTGACCTTCGGTACCGTCCACATGACCGTGGCCTTCACTGTCGCTTATTTCATGACCGGCAGTCTGGTCGTTGGCGGCGCCATCGCACTCGTCGAGCCAGTGGTCAACACGGTCGCTTATTTCTTTCACGAGCAGGTTTGGGAGCGGATTCGCGCCGCTCGTCAGCAAACCGCTTTACACTTAACGGCCTGATCGACCGGGCCGCCACTCACGGAGAAGACAGATGAGCACATCCATGAAGATCGATATCGGCATCTCGGATGCCAGCCGGGAAGCCATTGCTGGCGGGCTCGCCAAGCTGCTGGCCGACAGCTACACGCTGTATCTCAAGACGCATAATTATCACTGGAATGTCACGGGGCCGATGTTCAATACGCTGCACCTGATGTTCGAGGCGCAGTACACCGAACTGGCCCTGGCGGTGGATCTGATCGCCGAGCGGATCCGCGCCCTCGGGCATCCGGCGCCCGGCTCCTATCGGGCCTATGCCGCCCTGACCGGGATCCCGGAAGAAGACGACGCGCCCGATGCCGAAGAGATGATCCGCCGTCTGGTGGCCGGTCAGGAGACGGTGGTGCGCACGGCGCGCTCCATCTTCCCGCTGGTCGATGAAGCGCATGACGAGCCCAGCGCCGACCTGCTCACCCAGCGCATGCAGGTGCACGAAAAGAATGCCTGGATGCTGCGGAGCCTGCTCGCATCCTGAGTGTTGCAACGGACGCTCGCTGGAGCGTCCGTCGCCAAAGGCTTGCGCTTTGACCCGCCGCAACGTAAGGTTCGCGCATTCAGCGACTGCATCCGCGTGATGCGCGAAAACCGACTTCGGATGGCCAAAGTCAAGCAGATTCTTTGCATTCACCCTGAGCCCGCCGAGCTGTGCATCGGTGCCCTCCTGAATCGGCAGGGCATTGCTGTTGACTTGACGGAGGTGTCTTCGTCCGACACGCTCAGGATGGCGATCAGCCAGCCCCAGTGGTGGGATCTCATCCTCTGTGACGCCGCCTCCTATTACGATCTTGATGTGGTCGGATCATTGAGTCAGGTCAGGGATCGACTTGACGCCTCGCTGGTGCTCCTGAAATCCCCCGAAATTCAGCTTTCCCCCGCCGAAGGCTATCGTCGCGGCGCAGCGGACGTCCTGCTGCGTGGCGATTTCGACCATCTGCTCATGGTCGCCGAGCGCGAGCTCAAAAATGCTGCCGTGCGCAAACGGGTGCGTCATCTGCTTTATTCATCGGCCTATCCCGATGCCGAGACGAACCGATCGCTCATGGTGGCGACCATTACCGATCTCAGCAGCAAACTCAAATCGAAGCAGGCGGATCTGCTCCTTGATGAACCTGGCGAGGTGTCGGGAGCGGGATCCTCTGCCGCGCAGACCCGCATCAAGTCTCTGATCGATGCCGGCGGGCTCGTCCTCGAATATCAGCCGATCATCTCGTTCAAGGCGAATGAAGAGCACCGCAACATGTTCGAGGCGCTGGTCCGGCTCAGAGACGAGTCGGGGCGTCTGCTGTTGCCCGAGTCCTTCCTGCCGATCATTCGGGCCGCTGGCTGGATGGACAAGATCGATCTCTGGATCGTGCGGCAGGCGCTCGCTATCCTCGAAGAAATCCAGTCGGGCGGCGCGCCCGACGCCGTTCTTTTTGTCAATATCGCAACCGAGACCCTGCGTTCTGAGCAGACGGTGCGGGCGATCGGCGCTTTTGTGTCAGCCGCGTCGCTTGCCCCCGGCTCGATTGTGCTTGAAGTGCACAAGACGGCCTTCAAGGAGACGCCGGAGGCACTGAATCGACTGGCCGCCATGTTGCGAGTCAAGCGGCATGGGCTGCTGGTCGAAGACGCCAAACTCGACGATGGATCCTTTCTGGAAAACCATCGCGGGCTTGTGACCCATGTCAAGCTCGACCGTGCCACGACTCAGGGATTGGTTGAAGGCGCGGCCTCGCAGAATGCTTTGAACGCTTTCGTGGCCTGCGCCCATCAGGAAGATGTGCGCGTCATTGCGCTGGCGGTTGACCACGCCGCCTTGCTGCCGATGCTGTTTGGTGCAGGAGTGGACGCCATCCAGGGAAACTTCATGAGCATGCCTTACGAAAGCCTGGTCTATCCCAGTGTGCAGCGCATTGAGTTTGGCGCCGCAGCGGTTTGGCGTGGACCGGATGCTTCCGTCTGAGCAGTTGTCGATACGGTCCTGAATTTTTTGAATTGAATATGCAATTTATACAGCAGACTTTTTGGTGTTTCGCGGTACACTAGCCATCCATGAAGCAAAGGATATGGCGATTTCAAGTCATGCATTCCCCTCGCACGGAACGCCGTTGGTCGTTTCGTGCGCGTGCAGTGCGTGATGATGCCGACACCCTCCATCCAGCCCCGTCGTCTTCCGTAACCCATTTTGCGGCTTTCCTGTGCCGAAGATGACGACGCAAGATCACAATCCAGGCTTCAATTTATTAAACTTCAATTGACTCCCCCACTGACGATCCGGATCCAGTTTTGGAAGGATGGTCGGGCGAGGTGTTTAAATGGAATTCCGCTCGGATTCGAGTGGGCGTGACACCGGTCTCAAGCAGAGGCCGGTTTGAGTAATGCCAGCCTGAAGGCTGGTGCGTTTATAGTGATGAGGTTGATATGGCAGGCGAATTGGTTTCCGGTACGGTCAAGTGGTTCAATGACGAGAAGGGCTATGGCTTCATTGAGCGCGAAGGTGGCAAGGACGTGTTCGTCCATCACAGCGCCATCAATGGCTCGGGTCGCAAGACCCTGCTCGAAGGTCAACGGGTGACGATGGAAGTCACTCAGGGTCCGAAAGGCCCGCAGGCCGAGAATGTGACCCCGAACTGATCGGGCTGTCCGACCGGTTTGTCATTGACGCCGGTCGGTGCGTCTCGGCGGGGTCCGGCCTTTGGATCCCGCCTTTTTATTCCCTCGCCTGTCGACGCCTTTCCCGTCTTGTTCGGTCCTCTGCTTCGCGTTCGGCTTCAAGTCGAAATTGCGCGAAAAACCGTCGGTAACGCTATAATGCGCCACAAAATTTATGGAGAGGCGCATGGCACAGGCAACCCGCTACGGTCAGTTGACATTCAGTGATTATGTCGAGCGTGCATTGCGCGAAGGCGCCATGTGGACGCTTATGTGCGTGGCCATTTATCTGGCGATTGCCCTGGCGAGTTATGCCCCGGAAGACCCTGGCTGGTCTTATGTCGGCGAGATTCGTCAAGTCACTAACGCCGCAGGCCGAACCGGCGCCTGGTTCGCCGATATCGCACTCTATCTCTTCGGTTTTTTCGCCTATCTGCTGCCGGTCATGGTGGCCTGGAGTGCCTGGCTGGTCTTTCGCGGGCGTGGCGAAGATCCCGCCCAGCGCACCTGGGTGCTCTCGCTGCGCTGGGTCGGATTTCTGGCTACGCTGGCGGCCGGTTGTGGTTATGCCTCACTGCATGTCGGAGCCTTCGGCATGCATCTGCCGAATGGCGCGGGCGGCGGGCTTGGCCTGCTGGTCGGCCACCGCATGCGCGACGCCTTCAATGTCGTTGGCACAGATCTGCTCCTGGGCGGCGGTCTGCTGGTCGGCCTGACCCTGTTTTCGGGTATCTCCTGGATCAGATTGCTGGATAGCCTTGGCGCTGCCGCGCTCCAGGGGGCGCGGCTGGTCTGGTCGATGTTCGACGTTGTGGCTTCCCGTGTGTCCGTCTACCGTCATCGTGCCGCTGCGGACGCTGAGGACGAGATCCAGACCGGCTTGCCGAAGGCATTGAAGCTCATTGATCCTCCGGCATCGTCCACTCTGGCGAAGGACAGACCTCAATCCCGCATCCGGCGTCCGTCCGGGCGCTTGCCGCAGGGGGTGCGGGACGCCATGGCCGAGCCGGGATCGCTGGGCGCGGAGATTGAGCCGGAGGCAGAGGAGTTGATGTCGCTGGAAGACCTTATTCGCACCCGGAAGCAGACTTCCAGAGATGCTTCGCGAGTGAAAAATGTCCAGCGCGCGATCACGCCAGCAGAGCCTGAGACACCGCAGCCTGAAAGACTGCCGCCCGAGACACCGCTCCCTCCAGCTTCGACGCTTGCCGTCAAGCCTGTGGTGGCTCAGATGCCTGCTTCTCCGCTCCCAACCGCGCAGAAACAGGCGGCGGACGACAGCCACATTACCCGGTTTCCGCCGGGGGAACGTCCACGCCCGCCACTGGATCTGCTCGATGAGCCGCACAAGAGCGGCTGGGCTTACTCGGACGAACAGATCGAGGCGCTCTCGCGTCAGGTCGAATCCAATCTGGCCGATTTCGGGGTCGCGGTCCAGGTCGTCGCCGTTTATCCCGGCCCGGTGGTGACCCTGTTCGAGCTGCAACTGGCTCCGGGCATCAAGGCCAGCAAGATCACCGGGCTGGCACGGGATCTGGCGCGTGCGCTCTCGACCATCAGTGTGCGGGTGGTGGAGATCATCCCCGGTAAGTCGGTGATCGGGATCGAGATTCCCAATAAAAAGCGTGAAACGGTGTTTCTGCGCGAGATCTTCGCCTCCGATGTCTACCAGGAGGCGACCTCGCCGCTGACGCTCGGCATGGGCACCAACATCTCCGGTCTGCCGGTGGTGGTCGATCTGGCGCGCATGCCGCATGCACTCATTGCCGGCACCACCGGCTCCGGCAAGTCGGTCGCCATCAACGCCATGATCCTCAGTCTGCTGTACAAGGCGGGGCCGGAGGACGTGCGGCTGATCATGGTCGACCCCAAGATGCTGGAGCTGTCGGTCTACGAGGGCATCCCGCATCTGCTGACGCCCGTCGTCACCGACATGAAAGAGGCCGCCAACGCCCTGCGCTGGTGTGTCGGCGAGATGGAGCGCCGCTATCGGCTGATGTCCAAGCTCGGGGTGCGCAACATCGGCGGCTACAACCGCCAGGTCGCGGATGCCGAGGCCGCTGGCACGCCCATCCCGGATCCGACCTTCACTCCGGAGGATGCGCTGGGTACGGATGGCGTGGTGCCCACGCTCGACCATCTGCCCTATATCGTCGTCATCATCGACGAACTCGCCGACATGATGATGGTGGTGGGGAAGAAGGTCGAGGAGCTCATCGCGCGTCTGGCGCAGAAGGCCCGCGCCTCGGGCATCCATCTGCTGCTCGCGACACAGCGGCCGTCGGTGGACGTGCTGACCGGACTCATCAAGGCCAATATCCCGACCCGTATCGCCTTTCAGGTCTCATCACGGATCGACTCGCGCACCGTGCTCGATCAGATGGGCGCGGAGCAGTTGCTCGGTCACGGCGACATGCTTTATCTGCCGCCCGGCGGCAATATCCCGCAGCGCGTGCATGGCGCCTTCGTCGATGATCATGAGGTCCATCATGTGGTGGAATTCCTGAAGCAGCAGTATGGCGAGCCGAATTACATCCAGGATGTGCTGCGCGAGCCGACCGAATCACTGCCCGGCATCGATCCCGAACCGCGCGGTGGCGACACCGAGGATACTGATCCGCTTTTCGACGAGGCGGTGCAGATCGTCGTCGAGAGCCGTCGCGCCTCGATTTCCGGGGTGCAGCGCCGGCTCAAGATCGGCTACAACCGCGCCGCACGCATGATCGAGGAAATGGAGCGCATCGGCATCGTCGGCCCCGCCGAGACCAACGGCAACCGCGAGGTGCTGGCGCCACCGCCGATCAGCGATTGAGCCGGCTTGCTAATGGGACAGGATTAACAGGATTTTCCAGGATGGACAGGATTTTTCAAACCATTGTTTCCGATACTGTTAATCCTGAATCATCCTGTTAATCCTGTCCATTTGACCCCCATGGGGGCACTTCTGCGCGCCCCGGCTGTCTCTGCGATCTCCATCGATTCCGGAAAAACTCACCATGCCATATCTTTCGTCCATTCGCCGCCTGCCGTCCGTCATCGCATCACTCGTTGGGATGGCGCTCATGACCGGGCTGTTCATCGGCAGCGCGGTTGCTGCCGATAACGGGGCGCAGCGTGTCAACGACTATCTGAGCGGACTCAACAGCCTGCAAGCTAAGTTTGAGCAGTACACCTTCAACGCCGACCGGACCCAGATGCTGGAGGCGCGCGGCACGCTCTATCTGCAACGTCCCGGTCGCTTCCGCTGGGAATATGAGACGCCCAACAAGCAGGTCATCATCGCCGACGGCAAGCGCGTCTATCTCCATGACCTGGACCTGAAACAGGTCTCGCATCAGAGTCAGGCCAAGGCGCTGCGCGGGACACCGGCCCTGCTGCTCGCCAGCAACGATCCGATTGAACAGCATTTCACGGCCCGGCCAATCGAGAGCACGGATGGTCGTGACTGGGTGGAACTCATCCCCAGGGATCGCGAGACGGATGTGGTGCGGATTGAGCTTGGCTTTGGCAAAGACACGCTCGACAGCCTCATCATGGAAGACAGCTTCGGTCAGGAGACCCGGCTCAATTTCTCCGGCGCACAGCGCAACGCCAGTCTCAAGCCCGATCTGTTCAAGATCGACCAGCGTGCCGTGGTTGACTTTCTACAGGTGGATTAAGCGCCTTCCAGGACTGTTTCCACCCGCCTGACATGCCGTTAATGGGCAGGATTAACAGGAATTAAAACAGTGGTTTAAAAAATCCTGTTAATCCTGTCGAAAAAGATTTGGTTAGGGGTACGAAAAATGCTGCATCAAGCGCTCGCGGCATCCCGCACGCTCTCGAACAGGTCGATATCCCAGGCAACCAGATCGCGGCGCACCGCATCGATGCGCGCGCGCGGCAGCAGCGCGGCCAGATCCTCGCCAGTCACCACGCCCCGGATCGCTCCCGGATCGCTGCGCGCGTGCTCCAGGGTGTGCCAGGCGAGGATGGCGGCGCCGACCGCAGTCGGATAAGAGATATAGGTCGCCCCGGCATAGGGCGTATCGAGCAGACCGCGATAGCGCAGATAGCTGAGACCGACGGTCTCGATCAGGGTCTGACGCTCGTTGCGCACCGCCTCGCTGACCCGGATCTCGGCGGCGGCGCAGAAATGGGTGCGGCGAATGACGCCCGAGCGCAGATAGTCCTCGATGCGGCGCGGTTTTTTCATGCCGGGCAGCACCGCTCGCACCACCGCTTCGACCGTCAGCCCCGGCTGATCGGGCAGGGCGCGCTTGGAGAGCAGATTGAGCTGATGCAGCGCCTTGACCAGTTCCACCTCGGAGCCGCCGGTATAGACGCCGATCGACTCGATCTCCGGAAAGGAGCGGTGCAGCGACAGCAGTTCCTCCTGATAGAGCGGATACTGGCGCGTCGGTTTGGGTTCGTGCGGAAAGGTGTAGTCGCGGGCGCCGGTGAAGGGCTGAAGTGTCTCCATCCGACCCTGCTCCAGACGCAGTGGATGCTGCGACAGCTCTTCGAGTGCGACCACCGGCGACCAGGAAAAGATGACTGCGTCGGCGTCAATGTCTTCCAGCAGATAGAGATCGATGCGCTCGATCTCCAGCTCCCGGCGCCCCGCCGACAGCAGGTCATGCACGCGCTTGCCGATCAGAAAATTGGTGATTCCAGGTGAGATGCCCATGTTGATGAGCGCCGCCAGACCGCGTTTGCGCAGCCGCTTGTCGAACCGATATTGCGCAAAGGTGCGGGTGCGCGCGGTCTCGGCATCATACATATCGGAGGCGAGATCCAGCGTCTGGGCGCCGACACGCAGGGCGAGTTCGATGATGGGGCAGTTGAATGACGGCAGCGCGGCGTTGACGAGCAGTGCAGCGCCTGCCAACTGGCTGTCGTAAGGCGGCTCCAGGGCGAAGATCGGCGCAAAATCGGTCACGCCGACCAGATCGATATGCTCCAGCAGGGGTTCGGCGTGAAAGAGCGCATCGCGCGCGCTGGAAGGATCGATGGTGTACACCAGAAAGCGGATCGGCACCCCATCCCGTTCCGCCAGCTCGGACAGACAGATGAGCAGACTGGAGCCCACCGCGCCCAGGCCGAAAAAGACGATGGTGGCGGGCGGCGGCTGACTGCCGCTCAGGGATGCATCGGGCACGGAGATCCTCCTGGAAATCGATTCGCGGCGACAGAGCGGACGCTGATGTTTCTAAGGCGCTTTCCGGGAAAAATCATACCGAATCAAGGCATCGAAATAGACAGGATTAAACCGCGTCCAAAGCGATAGGCGTCATTTTCAGTTTGTATTCGGTTTTGGAGAGACCACCGACCTCAGTGGAGACGCGGTTTAAAATTTTATATTTTTTAATATTTTAAACCGCGCCCGCTCGAACGGTCGTTGATTCTGCCAAGGTCGATTCAATCCTCAAATATCACATGTCGCACCGGGCGCGGTTTAACAGGATTTTTAAGCCGCTGTTTTGAAACCCTGTTAATCCTGTCTATGACCGCTGAACTGAACCGGACTGGATGCGCTTCAGACGGACTTCGGGAATTCGCCGGCGGTCTGCGTGGTGCGGAACATCAGCCAGAGGCCCAGAACCAGGGCAATGACCTCGGCAGCGAGCGTCATCAGCAGCGACATGAGGCTCACCAGATCGACCGCCGACACCCAGCTTGCCGCCGCGCCAGTGGTGGTCTGGATCGCCGGGATGCCGCCCTGAGGTGCAGCCAGGAAGTAAAAGAGCAGTTGCCCGACTTCGATCAGCATGACGAGCATGGAGAAGAGGATGCCCAGGCTGCTGGCGACCAGACCCGTCCAGACAGTGCCCAGGACGGCGGATTCGGTCGGGCGCGTGCTGGGATTCTCAAAGGTTTTGGCCAGTCCGGTATAGCGGTAGAACCAGATGGTCGTGAACAGCAGCACCAGCAGATTCGCCATGCTCAGATATTCGACGATCTGGAGCCCGGCGCGCGGGCCTGAGAGGTTGCCTGAAAAGGCGAAGACATAGAGCATCAGAACGACGGGAATGGATCCCAGCACCAACTGGAGCCAGAAGCCGGTCCAGCCCAGACGGGTAAAGGTTCGGGCCAGACCATCGATCTTGGAGACGTGCAGACCTTCAATGATTTGCTTCAACATATTCACAGGCACCTCCACCGCGCGGAGCGGTTTAACAGTGGATTGAGCTGGGTGCGGGGATCCCGCCCCAGGTTGACAGGCGCGCGCTATCGCTTTATGACAGGATCGATCGGTGACGCGGGCGAAGTGTATATAAAATTCCCGAAAAATGGGTAAAAAGCCGCCGGGAACATTTGAAGGGTGACCGAGCGGGGACGTTCATTTCCGGCAATCGTCTAAGCGGCGTGATCATGTTCCTGGTCGATGCGGAAATCGAAGCGATAAAGCAGAAAGAGTGCGACGAACACGCCGCCCAGAAACCAATCCGGCCCGATCAGCCAGAGCACGCCGGGCACTGCCAGGAGAAAGAGACGTGTGCCGTGATGGTAGTGACCGCCGGCATGATTGAGGGTGTCGGCGATGGAGGCAACCTCCAGGCCATCAAAGTGTCCGGCTGGCAGATTGATCAGAAAGCCGGTGTGATTGTAGTAGCGCAGCGCCAGTGCGAAATGGAGAAAGGCGCCGAAGAAGATGGCGGCCAACAGCAGCAGCTTGATCCGGACGAGCGCGGCACCGCTTGGCACCAGACTGAGCGCCTGCGACAGACCCGCCAGATCGACTCCATCGAAGGCTTTGCCGATGACGCCCAGCCCGATCAGCATGGCGGTCGAGGCGAACAGGGTCGCGGACATCACCCAGTTGCGCAGGGTCTGAATCGCCAGAATACCGTTGCCGCTGGCACGCATGGTCTCGACCCAGGCGCGGCGCAGCCGGTTGGAGCGCCCGCGATAGGTGCGCTCAGGCTGACGCCGGAAAACCCGGCGCAGATAGAGGTGGTAGCCGATCAGCAATGCCACGCCCAGGCCGTCCGCGATCCAGAAGAGCGACGGACTGGCGAGCGTAGCAGGCAGCGCATCAGGCGACATGAGCCGGCTGGACGGGATCGGTGCCGGTGCGCGGCGGCACGCCTTTGAACCAGGTCACATAGAGCGTCGGCAGAAACACCAGCGTGAGCAGCGAGGCGACCGCGAGCCCGCCCATGATGGCGTAGGCCATCGAGCCCCAGAAGACCGTGGGCGCAATCGGGATCATGCCGAGGATGGTCGAGAGCGCCGTCAGCATGATGGGCCGGAAGCGCGAGAGGCTGGCCTCCAGCACCGCGTCCCAGACCGTCTTGCCCGCCGCGCGTTCGGCCTCGATCTGGTCGATGAGGATGACTGCGTTCTTGGCGATCATGCCAATCAGGGCCAGGATGCCGAGGATGGCGACGAAGCCGAGCGGCTTGCCGGAGGCCAGCAGCGCCGCGACCACGCCGATCATGCCGAGCGGCACCAGACTGAGCACCATGAGCAGACGCTGGAAGCTCTTGAGCTGGAAGATCAGCAGGGTCAGCATCATGAGGATCATCAGCGGCACCACCGCGAACACCGATGCCTGTGAGGCGGCGCTTTCCTCGACCGTGCCGCCGACCTCGATCCGGTAGCCCGTGGGCAGGTCTGCGTTCAGTTCAGCGATGGCGGGGGCGAGGTCGCCGACCACGGTTTCGGGCAGGGTGCCGGGGGCGACATCGGATTGAATGGTCAGGGTCGGCACGCGGTCGCGTCGCCACACCAGCGGGAAGTCCTGACCGTATTCAAAGGTCGCGAACTGTTTCAGGGGAATGGTGCGCCCGTTGGGCAGTGAGACCGGCAGGGTGCGCAGGGTCTCGACCGACAGACTCTGGCCCCCCTGTTCGCGGGCGATCACGTTCACCAGATAGATGTCGTCGCGCACCTGGGTGATGGCGGTACCGGAGATGTTGGTGTTGAGCGCAGTCGCCACCGCCTGCGAACTCAGGCCCAGCCGCCGCGCCTGCTCCTGATCGATCCGGATGCGCAGCTCGCGCTCCGGCTCCATCCAGTCGAAATTGACCCGGCGCGTCCCGCTGTGACCGGCGACGAGGTCGGCGAGTTGCCGGGCGATGTCGCGGAGTTTCGCGGGATTCGGCCCCATGACGCGATACTGCACCGGCCAGCCGACCGGCGGGCCGAGTTCGAGCGGCGAGACGCGCCCCACGACCTCGGGGAAGCGTTCGGCCAGGAGCTGCTCCAGACGCGGCTGCAACCGCTCGCGGGCCGCGATGTCTTTGGTCACGACCACGGCCTGGGCGAAGAAGGGATTGGCGAGTTGCACATCCAGCGGCAGATAGAAGCGGATCGCGCCCTGACCGATATAGGTGCTCCAGCGTGCGATCTCGGGCGCAAACTCGGGATCCTCGCGCAGCACGGTCTCGAATTCATCGACTAGACGTTCGGTGGCATGGATCGAGGCGTTCTGCGGCAGACGCAGATCGACCAGCAGTTCGGGCCGGTCTGACGAGGGGAAGAACTGACGCGGCACATAACTCAGGCCCGCGACGGCGGCGACGAAGATCGCCAGGGTCAGGGCGATGGTGAACCAGCGCGCACGCATCGCCAGGGTCAGCAAGCCCTTGTAAAGCTCGACCGTGCGGTTGGGTTGATCGGCCTGACCGGGTTTGGGCGGACGCAGGAGCGCCATGCCGATCAGCGGGGCGAACACCATCGCCACCAGCCAGGAGGCGATGAGTGCGATGCCGACCACGGCGAAGATCGAAAAGGTGTATTCGCCCGCCGAGCTCTGGGCGAAACCGATGGGGACGAAGCCGGCGATGGTGACCAGGGTGCCGATCAGCATCGCGAACGAGAGATGGGTATAGGCATAGGTCGCCGCGCTGGTCTTGTCGTCGCCGAGCGCGAGGCGTCGGCTCATGGCGTCGATGGTGGTCATGGCGTCATCGACCATCAGGGCCAGGGCGATGATGAGCGCGCCGAGCGAGACCCGTTGCAGATCGATGTCGGCAATGTCCATCATCGGAAAGACCACTGCCAGCGTCAGTGGGATGGCGACGGCCACCACCGTGCCGGCGCGCACCCCGAGGGCGACGAAACTCACCACCAGCACGATGGCGATGGCCTGCCACAGTGAGGTCGTGAAATCGTTGATCGCCTGATCGACCGTCAACGGCTGATCGGCCACCAGTTGCGGTTCGATGCCGTGCGGCAGGTCGGCGGTGATCGCGGCGATGGCCTGCGCGACGTTGCGCCCGAGCGCCAGGGTGTCGCCGCCGTCACGCATGGCGATGGCCAGACCGATGGCCGGCTCGCCGTTGACGCGGAATAGGGGCTGCGGCGGATCGGCGAAGCCGCGCCGCACCTCGGCGATGTCGCTCAGTCGCAGCATGCGCTCGCCGATGGCAAAGGTGACATCGGCGATGTCCTGTTCCGAGCCGAAGGCGCCCGAGACCCGCAGCGCGATGCTTTCTTCGCCGGTGCGCAGCACGCCCGCCGGGCTGACGATGTTCTGCGCACGCAGCGCCGCGATCAGGGTGTTCGGATCGAAGCCCAGACCGGCGAGCCGTTCGGACGCGAAGTCGATATAGATCACCTCGTCCTGCGCGCCGAGGATGTCGATCTTGGAGACATCCGGCACCAGCAGCAGACGCGAGCGCACGTCCTCGACCGCGTCGCGCAGTTCGCGGTGGGTGAAGCCGTCGGCAGTGAAGGCGTAAATGATGCCGAAGGTGTCGCCGAATTCGTCATTGAAGAAGGGGCCGACGATCCCGGACGGCAGGGTGTGGCGCATGTCGCCGACTTTCTTGCGGACCTCGTACCAGGTGTCCGCGACCGCGCGTCCCTGGGTGCTGCCCAGCAGATCGACGAAGATGGTCGTGGTCCCGGCACGGGTGAAGCTGCGCAGATTGTCGAGATTCGGCACCTCCTGGAGGGTGCGTTCGAGCCGCTCGGTGACCTGCCGGATGGTTTCGTCGAGTGTCGCGCCCGGCCACACCGCCTTCACCACCATGGTGCGGAAGGTGAAGGGCGGATCCTCGGCACGTCCGAGCTGGTAGAAGGACAGAATCCCCGCGACCAGCGCGGCGAGCATGATGAAGATCGTGACCGAGCGATTACGGATCGCCCAGTCTGAGAGATTGAAGCCGCTCATGGACGCTCACCAAGCAGGCGCACTTCCTGACCCGGACGCAGGGTCTGCACCCCGGCGGTGACTAGGATGTCGCCCGGCTCCAGTCCGCCGGCGACCGCGACCTGAGCGAGATCGTAGCGCTGCACCTCGATATTGCGCAGGGCGACGGTGCGGGTGTCGGGGTCGAAGATCCAGACCGCCGGCTGCTGGTTGGTCAGGGTCAGCGCCGCCGCCGGGATCGCGATCCCGGCGCCGCCGCCGAGCCGGATGCTGCCGGTGACGGTCGAGCCGAGCCGCATCGCCGGTGGCGGATCGATGAGACTGACGCGCACCCTGAAGGTACGGGTTACCGGATCGGCCTGCGGCGAGACCTCGCGCACCCGTCCGGTGGCGCGTGCGCCGGGGTCGCCGCTCAGAGCCACCTCGACCTCGATATCGCTGTGTGCACGCTCAATGACCGACGCCGGGACATCGAACACGGCGTCGCGCCCGCCCGCCCGGGCAAGCTGCACGATCATCTGCCCCGCCGCGACCACTTCGCCCGGTTCCGCGCCGCGCGCAGTGACTGCACCGTTGCCATCGGCCAGGAGATCGGTGTAGCTCAGATGTGTCTCGGCGGTGCTCACCCGCGCCTGGGCGGCGTCCACCTGCGCCTCGGCGCTGAGAAAGGACTGCTGCGCCTCGTCGAACATGGCGCGGGTGATGAAACCGCGTTCGATCAGGGTGCTGAAACGCTCGAAGGTGTTACGGGCCTCGACCAGACGCGCCCGCGCAGCGGTCAGCTCGGCACGCGCCGAACGCAGGGTATCGCGTGCGGTGTCGGATTCCAGTCGCGCGATCAACTGACCGGCCCTCACCTGATCGCCGACATTGACGGTGCGCTCGATCATGCGCCCGCCAACCCGGAAGGCCAGACTGACCTCGTCCTGGGCCTCGACCTGTCCGGTGAGACTCACCCGTTCGCCGCCTTCGCCGCGTTCGACCGTCATGACCCGTACCGGGCGAATCGGCGGCGGCTCGGCTTCGGGCGTCTCATCGGGAACGCAGGCGGTGAGACAGAGCGTCAGCGCAGTGCCGACGATGAGGCCGTAAACCGGGCGTGGGGATGAAGCGGTCGTCGCCAAGGGAGGATCCTCCGGGATCGGGAAGCGATGGCCTGCTCGTTGGCGTGCGGGCGTCAGTGGCAGGCGGAAAGGTCGGCGCAGGGCGCATGAAAAACGAAATTCTCACGTCACGCAAGAGAGCCTGACCTGCTTTTACCCATGATGGAACCTGATCTGGTGGCCCTGATTTCTGGACCGGGACGGAAAATCCCGTGAGTGCGGAAGGACGCTGTACCGCCCCCGGTGTGGTTCCGGGGGCGGCTGGCTGGAAGCCTCAGGCTGTCTTCCGAGAGTCCGCTAAGGCGTATAGGGATTGGAGCGGTTCAGGAAGTCCAGATAGGCGTCGGTATCGATGGTGTTCGGGGGCAGTTTGGTGCCGAACCAGGTGAAGTTGTAGGGGCCGGAGTATTCGTTTTCCGGAATTTCAACCACCCCACCATAACTTGAGCAGCTGCAACGCGCGAGCGTCTGGTAAGTTTGGCAAGGGGTCGTGATCTTGTCTGGATTTTCAGGATCTTCTTTCAATGGACAACCAGCCGGATATTGTGGTCTTCCGCCTTGACCATCCGCGAGCAGACATCCTGGATCGATTCCTGGATTACAGGTCTTCGTTTCCTGCTTGCATTGCAGTCCCAGCGCGTCTTCGCTGCAACCATCCGATGGCACATCGCAGGAATTCCCACTTGCGCATTCGCATGAGCCGATAAAACCACTATCAGTAGCGGTCGAGACAAATTGATGGCCAAGACAGGGCGCATCGAAAAGCCGTTTGTGATTGACCCGCATGAAATAATAGCCGGGATCTTTCAGTCCAAGCCGGTAGATGGCGGATGGCTGATTGACCGTGTCGGTGTTGAAGGCGAGCAACGGCTTGACATCCTTGAGCAAGGCCCCGTCCTCCAGTTTCTGGGCTGTGGTTTTGTCATAGATTTCAACGAACCAGTTGCCAGGGCCGCATGCCTCTTTGGCGCAGAACGTCAGACTGATGATCTCATTGCCGGCAGTATTGTAAACAAACCAGTCATTTTCGCCCTGACCCCAGACATAGGTTTCATCTGTCGGCAAAGGCGTATTGAAGGTCAGATTGATCAACCCAAACATGGTCACGCTCGTCGCCAGCGGATTGGCGCGGCTTGGCACGTCATTCGGTTCGATCTCTGAATCATAAAAACCCACGATGGGCTGCTTGCCGTCCAGGTCGGTATTCTCCAGCGGGGACGCTGCAATACTGTAGGTATAAGCATTTTTCACAGTCTTGTCGCTCTGCTGCACGACAAGATAATAGGTTCCAACCAGGCCAAGCGTGGCCCGATAGGTCATTTGATAGGGCTTTTTATCCAGTTCCTCCTGCGTGATGAAGGAACCGATGGTATTGGTATCGAAATTGGCGAAGACATTGCCTGCCGCATCCCGGATCGTCAGATTCCAGATTGACGGGTTGCCTTGAAGCAGGTTGGCGCCGTTCAGGTTCGGCACCGCAAAGGTGACTGCGAGATTCTGGTTGGCGGCCGTCGTTTCGATATAAAACCAATCCTGGTCAGCGGCGCCATAACTCTGCGCCCAGTATTTCGTGTTGAATTTCAGCGGATCGGCAGCGATGAGATTGTCATTCGGCTCGGTTTCGCCGTAATCGGGATCGGGCAGACAGGAGGCCAGAGAGATATTGCAGTCTGCCGGATTGGCGAAGCATCTGGCGATGCCGGCCCCGGTTCCATCGGAGAAGCCGATCGCATAGCCGCGGTTGTAGCCATTCAGATCGCCCGCGTTATAGCCCGCCGTATAAGCGGCCTGCCGGTCGGCCAGACAGGGATCCGAAGGAGGTGGATAATCGCCGAGCGAGTCCGCTTGGCTGGCGGCGACCGGAATCAGCAGAGCCAGACTCATGGCGAGTGAGACGAGGGGCTTCATCGTTCATTCCTCTAAATATGTCGCTTGAAAAAGGCTCGCGCTCAGACGCATGGAGGACGCAGTGACAGGTCGCAACGGGCGCCCGCCAAGTGTAGCTTAACCCGGTTTTCGATCAAGCGACCCGTGTCACCGATTCAGGTTAAACCGCGTCCAGTACTGCGGGGGGCCGTGCATTTGTCCAACCTTACTGGCGACTGATCAACAGTTAGCCGCCACATGACCGGGCGTCCATCAACGCCTGTCACTCTGGACGCGGTTCAGATCCCTACCTTCAATCTTTGCCCCGGACGGATGTTGTTGTCATTTGGTCGCATCTTGTTGAGCCGCCGCAATTCATCGACCGAGAGACCATTCAGCACGGCAACCCGATAGAGCGTTTCCTGGGGTTTGACGACATGGTAACGGGTCTTGGCGGCTGCGGTGGCTGGGTTGGGTGCGGACTTTTCGACCCTGGCAACCGCCTGACCGCGCACCGTTTTCGATGCCGACGCCGGTTTCATCGCCACCACCGCCCTGGGCTCAGGCTCGGCACGCGCCAGCATGACCGTGACTGGCGGCGGCTGACTGGCAACCCGCTGCATCGAGCCGGCGGGGAGCCAGACCGTGCTGCCAGCGGGCAGATGGGCGCGGCCTTCGCGCGCCTTGCCGCTCCAGTGCAGGTTCAGATCGGCGAGACGTGCGGTGGAGGTGCCATAGTGCTGCGCCACATGATCGGCGGGCATACTGTGACGCAGCACCAGACGGTCGTGCGGCCAGGGTTGCTCGAACTGGACGCCTTCGGGGAAATAGCGTTCGGGATGGCTGGCGACCTCACGGGCGGCGATGAATTCGGAATAGAAATTGCGCGAGGCGAAACCAAAGGCCGGGCCTTTATATTGCTTGACGATGCGCCCGATGTCATTGCCGTGCTGCGCTTTGGCATTGGCCATACCGCCTTTGCCGTGGTTATAGGAGGTGATGGCGAGCGGCCAGCTTCCCAGTTTCTGATGCGCCTTCGCCAGATAGCGTGCCGCGCCATCGGCGGCAAGGATGGGGTCATAGCGTTCGTCGATGATGTCATCGACAGTCATGTACATCCTGCCGGTAGCCGGCATGAATTGCCACACACCGCCTGCGCCGACGCTGGATTTGGCATTGGTCTGAAAAGACGATTCCACATGCGGCAGATAGGCGAGGTCTTCGGGAACGCCGTGGCTGCGCATGATTTCGCGGAAGGCCGGATCATAGCGCCCGCTGATTTCGAGTCCGCGCTTGAAGCGTTCGTGCAGACCGCGCTGGGCGCGGATCCGCTCCGAGGCGCCATAGACGCCCGCCACACCGCCATCCTGCTCGAATTTGGCGAGCAGCTCGCGATCATTTGGGCTCGGGGTCTGACCGCTGCGCACCTGTTCCTCAAGCATCCTGAGCCGGCTCTTGTAATAGTTCATGCGCGAGTCGAGCCACGCCTTCTGGGATTCGCTGTAGCCGGCCTGAATGGGGCCGGGAATCCGCGCGACTTCATAGATGACGCCCATGTGTTCTTCGTCGTGAAGCGCGACTTCGCCCCGGCTCCAGACGCCATAGACATGACGCCAGAAATCGACATTTTGTTGAATCTCGGGTGGGACCGGGAAAGTCGCCGAATCGCCGTAATCGCGCTGTTCCTGGGTGATCGGGCGTTCGCCGCCGGATCCGGCGCAGCCGGCCAGGAGCAGGATCGCAAGCGAAACGGGCAGGGTCCAGAGCAGGCGGGCGTTGAGGGGTGCAGGGCGCATGTCGCGGTTCCTCTTGGCGGATCGACCCGCTGCGGGGTCTCTTGCAAAGTCTGAAGTGTCGCGCACAAGCGACGGTCTTGCAAGGCGAAAATGCCGGTCTTGCCGTTGCTTTCAGACCCCCAGCGGGAAGATGCCAGCGGCTTCAAGAAGAGGAATCAGACGGATCAGCGGCAGGCCGATCAGGGCGTTGGGGTCTTCGCCTTCAAGACGCTCGAAGAGTGCGATCCCGAGCCCTTCGGATTTGAAGCTGCCAGCGCAGTTGTACGGTTGCTCGCGATCCAGATAGCCCTCGATCCGCGCTCGGCTCAGTGGACGAAAATGCACCCGAAACGGCTCAACCAGGGTCTGCGCGCGACCGCTGCGGGCATCCAGCAGACAGAGCCCGGTCTGAAAGAGCACCGTGCGCCCGGACGCCCGTTCCAGTTGGGCGATGGCGCCGGCGCGGTCGCCGGGTTTGCCGAGCACGGCGTCATCGAGACAGGCGACCTGATCCGAACCGATGATGAGCGCGTCGGGATGTGACGCAGCGACCGCGCGCGCCTTCGCCTCGGCCAGTCGCAGCACCAGCACCTGCGGCGGTTCGCCGGGGCGGCGGGCCTCATCGACATCGGGCGCGGCGGTGGCGAAAGTCAGGCCCAGCCGTTCCAGCAGCGCGCGACGGTAGGGTGAGGTCGAGGCCAGAACCAGCGAGGGGGAAGCGGATGGCATGGAAGGGGAATAATGGCTCATGGTTTTAAGGTGTGTTCCGGCAAAGTGCATATCCGTGGCTGTAAGCGCCTGTTTTCAATAATTTTCATCCTGTGAATCCTGTCGAAATCTCAATGTCCCGATCCCGGCAGCAGGTTTTCAGAACCTCTCCCAAGTCTTTGCCCGGCTGGCGTGCGGCTGCTAGAGTGCCTGTCTCATGCTCGCGAGCACAGCGTTCGCAACCTGCCATCAGGGCCATTGATCTCCATGACTGCACCACACGCCTCATCCGACGCCTTCAGCCTGCCTGCACCTGAACGCTATTTTCTCTTTGTGACCGAAGCGACCGCGCAGGGCAGGGTCTGGGCGCTCAAAGGGGAGGGCGGCTTCGTCGCCTTCCGCGACGACGAAGGCCACGAATGCTTTCCTTTCTGGCCCGCACCCGCCCTGGCCGAGGCGCTGGCCGATGACGACTGGTCCGACTGTCGCGCCGAACCCCTGACGCTCGATGTCTTCATGGACCGCTGGCTGACCGGTATGGCGCGCGATGGGCGTCTGGTGTCGGTCTTCCCCGCGCCGGATGGATCGGCCATCGTCATCGATCCACTGACTTTGCTTCAGGATCTCCAGGAGGAGCGCGGGCCGGGTCTGTAAAAGGGAATAGACAGGATTAACAGGATTTTTCAAGATTCACAGGATGGATTGGTTTGAGTTCAGACAGGGGTTTTAAAACCCTGTCAATCCTGCGGAATCCTGTTAATCCTGTCCATTGGATGACAGGATCTCGTCGAGGATCTCCATCGCCCGTTCAATGACCGCGAACGGGGTGTAAAAATGGGGCGAGAAGCGAATGCCGCCGCCGCGCGGGGCGCAGAACACCTGCCGCGCCATGAGGCCGTGATAGAGCCGGTCGGCGGAGATATCGGGCACGCGGAAGGTGAGGATGCCGGCGCGGCGCGCGGGGTCGCGCGGGGTGAGCAGTTCAAAACCGCGCCGGTCGATGAGTCCGATCAGATGGTCGATGCGCGTCTCCAGCCGTTTCTGGATCTCATCCAGGCCGATCTCCTCCAGCAATGACAGACTGGCCTCCAGCGCCTGGATGCCGAGCAGATTCGGGCTGCCGCACTCGAAGCGGCGTGCGTCGGCGGCAGGAGCCCAGTCGCGTCGCTCGAAATCGCCCGGATGTTCCACCATGTGCCAGCCGAACTGACGCAGGGTCAGGGTCGGGCGCAGGTCGGGACGGACATACAGCAGGGCGACACCCTCCGGTCCCAGCATCCATTTGTGACCGTCGGCGACCACGAAATCGGCCTGCATGTCGTCGAGCGCGAAGGGCAGTGCGCCCAGACCCTGGATCGCATCGACGCAGAAAAGAATGCCATTGGCCCGACAGAAGGCGCCGAGCCGCGCCAGATCCAGCCGCAGTCCACGGCCATACTGCACCCAACTGATGGCAAGCATTCGTGTGCGGTCGTCGCAGAGCGCGATGAGATCGGCCTCCGGATCCGCCGACTGCTCCAGATCCAGACCGCACCAGGCGACGCCCTGAGTCGCCAGCGATTCCCAGACGATGCGGTTGGACGGGAATTCCTGCTTGATCCCGACGATGACATCGCCGTCCCGCCAGTCGATCCCCTGGGCAATGACCGAGAGCGCCTCCGAGGTGTTCTTGACCAGGGCGATGTCCGCGCTCGACCCGGCCCCGATCAGCCGCGCCAGACGCTCGCGCAGACGCTGTTCGGTCGCCAGCCAGCGCGGGTAGTCGAGCGAGCCCTGCCGCGCATTCTCCGCTGCGAACCGCGCCACCGCCTCGGCGGTGCGTCGGGGCCAGGGGCCGACGGCGGCGTGGTTCAGATGGCAGAGCCCCGGATCAAGCGGGAATTCGTCGGTCATCCCGCTTTGTTTTCCGACGGGGCGGCGGGCGCGGGTGCAGCCGGGGCGGGCTGAGGCGGCGCGGCGACTGGCTCAGGCTTGGCTGCTGGCGCAGGGGGCTGAGGTGCCGGTGTCGGCTGGGCGACAGGCACAGGCTGGATCGGCGCCGGTTGGGCCGGTGCTGCCGGGGCGGCTGGCAGCGCAGGGGCAGGCGTGACCTGAGCGGGTGCCGGAGCGGTTGGCTCGGTTGGCGCCGGACTCGGCTGCGGAATGCCTGGCGTCACGGTTGCCGCCGTGTCGGGCGTCGGCTTCACCTCCTGGACTGGCGTTGGCGCAGGGGCGACTGGCGGAACCGGCTCGGCCTTGAGCTTGGTCTCACCTGTGGTCGGTGTGGTGACGGGCTCGACAATCGCCAGATCGTCCTTGGCCTGAGCCTGTTCCTCAATGACGCGACCGGGGATGGTCTGTGTCGGCGGTGCCAGGGGGGTTGTCGTCGCGGGCGACTGGGCAGGCGCCGTCGGCTCATTGGCGGCAATTTGCTGCGCCCTGGCCGCTTCCTCGGCCTTCTGCGCCGCGACCCGCCGCTGTTCGGCTGCGCGCGCTGCCGCGATGGCGCGCTGCTTTTCGACATAATTGCCGTAACTCGGTCCCTTGCCGACGATGGCGACCTGGGTACCGTTGGAGACATGCTTGAAGAGCACCGGGGCGAGCTGGCGCGGCATGCGGATACAACCGTGTGAGGCCGGCTGGCCGGGATTCGGGATCGGCCCAGCGTGCAGACCGACGCCGTCATGGGTCAGGCGCATGAAGTAGGGCATGTGCGAGCCCTCGAAGCGTCCGCCCGCCGGAATCGGATCGCGACCGACCTTGACGCTGCTTTTAATGACCTGACCGCCTTTGCCATAGACCTTGCCGTAGAGATTGGAGCGTTTGTTCTCGACCTTTTCCATCACGGCGAAATCACCGGTTGGGGTTGGGTATTTGGAGATACCAGTGGCGACTGTGCTCCAGCCGATTTCATCCTCGCCCGCGTAGAAGTGCGCCTTCTGTTCATTGGTGTTCACTACGATCCGTGACACCCGACGGCCATCGCCTTTCCATTCATAAAGCGGGCTGGGTTTGGGCTTGCTCTCTTCGATCGGTTCCTCGGTCTCTGCCGTCGCCGTCGCGGGTGCAGGTTTGGGTTTGGCCTCCAGGGTTTCGCCCGGTCTGGCGTCGGGCTTCGCGGCAAAACCGGCCAGCCCATTGCAGGCCGTCAGTCCAGACAGCAGCAACAGCGCCAGGGTGATCCTGAACAGGTTTCGGGAGACGTGAAAAATGGGTGTCTGGCTGGTCATATCGGCATCTTCCCCGCGTGTGGCGAGCACTCTCAATGGCATGATGATGGTTCAATTACGATAGGATAACGCGCGACGGCCCTGAGGGCACGCGCGACGCATCGCATTGAGCGGACGGTTTGGCGGATCCGTCATGGGGAGCGAGATTGAACGTCTTGTCGGCGCAATCCCCCGCCTTCATGCGTGGGGTTAAGCCGACGCTTTCTTGACTTGGTATCACGAAACGTATGACCGTTCACCGACCAACAGAAGCTGATCGAAACCATGATCCAGACCCAACTCAAGCTGCGTCTCAACGTCACCCAGGAAACATTGCTCAACGGCTGGCTGTTCATGCTGACCGGGGTCTGGAACTGGGCGATCCGCAAGATCGAGAATGATGCCAAGGGTGAGGTTTATTACTCCAAACAGACCTTTCAGAACCTGCTGGCCGGGCACGGACAGAAGATTGGCATCCCCAGCCACACGTTGCAAGGCATGCTGCTGATGGCGCATACCGCCTGGAGCCGCTGTTTCAAGAAGCTCGGCGGCAAGCCACGGCTCAAGGGGATACGCAACAAGCTCAACAGCATCCCGTTTCCTGACCCGTTGCGGACCATCGAAGGAAACCGCGTCAAGCTCCCCGGCATCGGCTCGCTGCGCTTTCACCAGCAAGACATTCCGTCCGGCAAGATCAAGTGCGCCCGCCTCGTCAAGCGCGCCTCGGGCTGGTATCTGTGCCTGTTTATCGACGCCGAACGCGCGCCCATCGTCTCGACGGGTGATGGCGCAATCGGTATCGATCCGGGGTTCATCGACCTGCTGACCCTTTCCGATGGTGAGAAGGTGACGCATCCCCGAGAACTGCAACGCTCGCTGGAGCGGTTGGGGCAGGCGCAGCGCGGGATCAACCGCAAGCTGACCGCCCGCCTCCATGAACGGATCAAGAACCAGCGCAAAGACCGCAATCACAAGCTGTCGTTGCGGCTGGTCCAGGAAAATGCGGTCATCGTGTTTTCCAAGGACAATACCCAAGGAATGGCCCGGACGTTTGGGAAGAGTGTGGCTTCCAGTGCCCATGCTCAACTTCGCGCGATGCTGGCGTACAAGAGCCCTACCGGCGGTACGCAGTATCTCGAAGTCGATTCCCGCTATTCCACCAGGATCTGCTCGGCTTGTGGGTGCCTGTCTGGACCCACCGGCCTAGCAGGACTGTCAGTGAGGAAGTGGGTGTGTTCGGGGTGTGGAACCCCTCATGATCGCGATCAAAACGCCGCGATCAACACGCTCATGGCCGGGGTCGGAACGACCCTCGAATGGGAGACGCGCCATGCCGCGTGATCCCTCCCGGAATCCCCAGGCTTTAGCTATGGGGAGGTTCAAATTCATCCACGCGGCAGACATCCATCTCGACAGCCCGTTGCGTGGGCTGGAACGCTATGACGGGGCGCCGGTGGAGGCCATGCGCGGGGCGACCCGTCGCGCCTTCGAGAATCTGGTCGATCTGGCGCTCAGTGAAGCGGTCGATTTCGTGCTGCTGGCCGGCGATCTCTATGACGGCGACTGGAAGGATTACAACACCGGACTCTTCTTTACGCACCAGATGGGACGTCTGCGTGAAGCCGATATTCAGGTTCTAATGGTCGCTGGCAATCATGACGCAGCGAGCCAGATGACCAAATTGCTGCGTCTGCCCGACAATGTTCATCACTTCTCCACCCGTCAGCCCGAGACCCGCATCCTGGACGCGCTCGGCCTCGCCGTGCATGGTCAGGGTTTCGCCACCCGCGCGGTCAGCGAGGATCTCACCCGCCGTTATCCGCAGGCGCTGCCGGGACTCTTTAATATCGGTCTGCTGCACACCTCGCTCGACGGTCGCCCCGGACATGAATCCTATGCGCCATGCAGCCTGGAGGGTCTGCGTTCGCGCGGCTATGACTACTGGGCGCTCGGTCATGTGCATCAGCACGAGATCGTCGCCGAAGATCCCTGGGTGGTCTTTCCGGGCAATATCCAGGGCCGCCATGTCCGCGAGACCGGCGCCAAGGGCTGCGTGCTGGTACGGGTCGAGAATGGGCGGGTGGCTGACATGGACCATCCATCGCTGGATGTGGCGCGCTGGGCCGTCTGTCGGGTGGATCTGACTGACGCCGCGACCCTGGAGGACGTTTATGACCGGGCCGAGCCCGTCCTGCGCGCGGCGGTCGCGACCGCCGCTGGACGCCTGCTGGCGGTGCGTCTCCGACTCACCGGTTCGTGCGCCCTCCACGCCCGGCTGCGCGCCGCGCCGGAACAGACGATCAATGACTGCCGCGCGCTCGCCAACACCATCGGCGCGGACGCGCTCTGGGTGGAAAAGGTGCTGATCGAGACCCGGGGTGCGGTGAGCGAGTCGGCGCTGAATCGCGATGACGCCCTCGGTGGTCTGCTGCGAGCGATCCGCGATCTGGAGCTGGATTCGCAACGTCTGTCCTCGCTGGCGGGAGAGGTGGCCGATCTGAGTCTCAAACTGCCGGCGGCGCTGCGCGTCGGTGAGGACGACTTCGATCCGACCCGGCCTGATGCGCTCCAGGACTGTCTGGAGGATGTCAAATCGCTGCTGCTTGACCGTCTGCTGGGTCGGGATGAGGAGGCGGGGAGAGCGGCATGAAGATTCTGGATCTGCATCTGCGCGCCTTCGGACCCTTCACCGACCGTCATCTGGACCTGAGCGGCGGTCAGCATGGCCTGCATCTGATCTTCGGTCACAACGAGGCCGGCAAGAGTTCCGCGCTACGCGCACTGCGGGCGCTGCTCTATGGCATCCCGGAGCGCACCCAGGATGATTTTCTGCACGGCAAACAGGAACTGCGCATCGGCGGTCGTCTGCGCGGATCGGATGGGGCGGATCTCGTCTGCTTCCGCCGCAAGGGACACAAAAACACCCTTCTGGACGCGGCTTGCAAGGCCGCCATCGACGATGAGTGTCTGACCCGTCTTCTGGGAGGGGTTGACGGGCCGCTCTTTGAACGTCTGTTTGGCATCGACCATGAAAGCCTGGTGCGTGGCGGGCAGGAACTGCTGGCCGAGCAGGGTCGGGAGGCCGAGGCGCTCTTCGGCAGCGGGCTGGGCGGCGTCAATCTCCATGCCGTGCTGAAAGGACTCGACGAGGAGGCGAGCCAGCTCTTCGTGCCGCGCGGTTCAAAACCGCTCATCAACAAAACGCTGAATCAATTCGTCGAGATCGAACGCCAGCAGCGCGACGCCTCGCTGTCCGCCCGCCATTGGGAGGAGACGCGCAAAATCGTCGAGCAGGCCCAACGGCGGCTGGCCGAACTCGATGCCGACCTGAGCGAATCCGTCCGTCAACGCAGCCGTCTGGAACGCATCCGTCGCACACTCCCGGATCTGGCGCGGCGTGCGGCGTTGCGCGAACAGCTCGCGCAGTTGGGCGAGACGCCGCATCTGTCGCCGACCTTCGGCCAGCGGCGCGAGGCGTCCGTCTCGCAGCGTGCGCTCGCCGTCGCCGCCCAACGGGCGGCGCAGAACCGTCACACCGAGCTTCAGGCCAAGGTCGCCGCGCTGACCATCTCCGAGGATCTCCTGGCCGAGGCCGAGGCCATCGACGATCTGCGCGAATCGCTCGGCAGTCACCGCAAAGCGGCCAAAGACCGCCCGGCGCTGGTCGCCGAACGCGCCGCGCTGGAGTCTCAAGCCGCCGTCTGGCTGGCTCAGGTGCGTCCCGATCTGACCCTGGCCGACGCCCCCGGTCTGCGATCACGGCTCAATCGTCGGCGACGGGTGACCGAGCTCGGCGGCAGCCGCGAGGCCCGTCTCGCGGCGGTCGAGCAGGCCGCTCGTCAATTGGCCGAGTCCGGGCGCAGGCTGGCCGACAAGAACCAGTTGTTCGCCGCGCTGCCGCCCGAACCGCCGCTGGATGGTCTGCGCCGGGCGCTGGATGAGGCGCGTCGCGCCGGTGATCTGGAGCAGGCCGGCGCGGAGGCACGGGCGCGTCTGCTGCGCCATCTGGACGACTCTCAGCGTGAACTGGCCGCGCTGGGTTGCTGGGATGCCGGCCTGGATGACTTGTGCCGCACCCCACTGCCCGTCCCGGAGACCATCGAACGCTTCGCGACCGACTTCCAGGCGCTGGATGAGAGCCGTCGGACACTGGACAAAAGCCGCGCGGAGACAGAGGCCGAGCGGCGACGGATCGCGGAATCGCTGCGGGCCTTCCAACTGGCCGGGCGGGTGCCCTCGGAAGCGGATCTGGATCAGGCGCGCGCGCATCGCGACCAGGGCTGGCGGCTGCTCAAGCGGCAGTGGCTGGATGGCGCGGATGTCACCGCCGAGACCAGGGATTATGGTGCGGGGCGGGCGCTGCCAGCGGTGTTCGAGGAATCGCTATCAGCCGCCGACGAGGTTGCCGACCGGCTGCGCCGCGAGAGCCAGCGGGTCTATGAACAGGCCACCACCCAGGCGCGATTGGAGACCTGCGAGCAGCAGCTTCGCGAGATCGAGCGGGCGCTGACCCTGGAGGCCGGACGGCGTGCTGCGCTCCAGCAGTCCTGGCAGTCGCTCTGGTTGGCGTGCGGGATCACCCCGCTCCCGCCCCGCGAGATGCAGCCGTGGCTGACCCGCGCCGTGCGACTGCGCGAGCGGGCTGCTCAGGCTGACGAATTGCGGGCCGGAGTCGCCGAGCTTGAAGCCAGACAGCAGATGCACGCGCGGGCCCTGCATGCCGCGCTGACCGCGCTGGGTCTGCCGGCCCCTCCGCCGGAGCGGGGTTTGAGCCTGTTACTCAATCAGGCCGAGACCCATCTGACCGCGCTCATGGAAACCGGACGCCAACGCGAGCGACTGAAAAAAGATCTCACTGAACTGGAAGAAACCGAGCAGCGCCTCGTCCTGGATGTCGAGACGGCGGAAAAGGAACGGCATGACTGGCTGACCGCCTGGGCCGCGCTCATGAATGAACTGGGTCTGGCGCAGGACACCAGCCCTGGCGAGGCGTCGGATCATCTCAAGACGCTCGATGACAGCCTCAAGCAGATCCGGGAGGCCGAACGGCTGGCCGAACGGATCGCCGGCATCGACGCCGATGCGGCGGCCTTCGGCCAGCGGGCCAGCGGACTCCTGACCCGGCTTGCGCCTGACCTGCTGGCGCGTCCGCTGGATGAGGCGGTGATCGAACTGCACCAGCGGCTTGGCCGGCAGCGCGAGGACCAAAGTCGGCGCGATGAACTCCTGACCCAGTTGCGACAGGCCGGGACGGATCGCCAGCAGGCGGAATCGGCGATCCAGGCGGCGGACGCCATCCTGGCCGAACTCTGCCGCGAGGCCGGCTGCGCCAGCCCGGACGACCTGATTGCGGTCGAGCAGCGCGCCCAGACCCATCGCCAGTGTCTGACGCAGCTTGACGAGCTGGAATCCGCGCTGGTGAGTGCCGGAGACGGTCTCGGTCTGGCAGACCTGCAGGCGGAGGCGGAGGCGGACCGCACCGACCGTGACGCCCTGCCGGCTGAACTGGCGGCGCTGGAGACGCGCATCGAAACCGAACTTCGGCCCCGGCAGGCGGAGCTGCTCGAACAGAAGCTGAACGCCGAGCGCGATTTTGCGGACATGGCCGGCAGCGACCAGGCGGCGGCACTGGCCGAAGCGGCGCAGCAGACACTTGCCAGTCTGCGCGGTCAGTCCGAGCGTTATGTCCGTCTCAAACTGGCGGCGCGCATCCTGCGCGATGAGATCGAGCGTTTCCGCCGTCAGCATCGCGACCCCATTCTGACCCGTGCCAGCGGCTATTTCGCCCGACTCACCTGCGATGCCTTCAGCGCCATCGAGACCGATTTCGACGACGCCGATCAGCCCGTCCTCGTCGGTCTGCGCGCCACCGGCGAGCGGCTGCGGGTCGAAGGCATGAGCACCGGCACCCGCGATCAACTTTATCTGGCGCTGCGACTGGCCAATCTCGATCATCGTCTCGACCACGCCGAGCCGCTGCCCTTCATCGTCGATGACATCCTCATTCAATTCGACGATCCCCGCGCCCGTGCGACGCTGGCGGCGCTGGCCGATTTCTCGGCCCGAACCCAGGTGGTTCTCTTCACCCATCACCAGCGGGTCGTCGAACAGGCGCGCGAGCTGGATCCGGCTGGCGAGCGGGTGATGGTGCATGAGTTGATCTGAGTGCGGGGTGATCGGCTTCCAGCACTCTCTCAGTGTCATGGCGACTCGTTACTGCGCCTTGCTCCGCAGTCCCTCTGCCATGCTGTTGATCGCAACGGATCGTCCGGCGCGGCTGTTGGGACAGCCGGGCATCATTTGATCCCACTGGCAGGCTGTGTCCTGGACGATGCCGCATCGCTCAGGATCCGGTCAAGCGATGCGAAGACCCGGTCGCTGTTTTTTTCCATCTCGTTGACCGCTTCCATCAGGGCGGTGTAATCGAGCGGCGTTTGCTCGATCAAGTCGAAGATGCATCGGGTGCCGTCATGCACCTTGGCGTGAGGCGCCTCCAGCTCGCGATAGGATCGTGAGTGAGCAAAGAACGCCTTACCCTCGCCCTGCTCGTACCACTTGCCAAGCCGGCAGTTGTGATGATCGACAAACGAGAAAGCGGGTGCGCGTTTGCTGATCGACAGGTAAGTGTTGACCTTCCAGATGACATGATCCAGTTTCGCCAGACTCATGAAGACACGGCTGTTCATGTCCCGCACGTCGTTGAAAGAAGCATCAACGTGGGTCTGAAGCGCGCTCAGACGCTCCTCGAATCTCAGTACATTGCCATTGATTTCCTGCACGCCCTCAACGAGCCTGAGCGAGGTGGACTCCACGCTGGCAACATTCGCCAGCATATTCTGAATGACCTCGCGGGTCTCAAGGATCGCGGACTGGGTCTTGTCAGCCAGCGAACGGATTTCACTGGCCACGACCGCAAAGCCCCTGCCGGCCTCACCAGCGCGAGCGGCCTCGATCGCCGCGTTTAATGCCAGCAGATTGGTCTGCTCGGCAATGGTGCGAATGAGTGTGAGCACGGCGTTGATTTTGGATGCATGCGCCGAAAGTTGCTGGACGACTTGATTGGAGTCCTGTGCGGTGCTCGCCAGGGAACCAAGGAAGCCTGAAATCTGGACGATCTCTGTCGCGACGCCGCTGAAATCGCCGGAGACGCCATCGATGGTCGATAGCGTCTGCTTGGCTTCATCGACCGAGATGACGAGGTTGCCCTGAATATCCATCAGCCCCGTTTTGAGATGTTCGTCCTGGTAAGCCATGAGTGCGTTGATCTGCTCCGTGCCCTGCTCATCGCCACGCTGTGCGGCAAGAGCCTGATGCAACTGCTCAAGTTCAGCGCGAAGCGAGGCGTTTTCCGCTGCCAAGGCCGTATTTTCCCCCTGCAACAAACGAATCTGTTCTTTATGTCTCCATTTAAGGACGAACATCAAAACGTCTCCAAAAATGATTCTTGATCGCTGATTGCGTCAGCGACGCCTGATCTTCCATGCTTGGTCGGAATATCTACACCCGCATCATAACAATCCCATGAATCCCGTCGAATCCGTTTTGCATCCAGTTCTTTCTACTCCGTCCGACTTTCCCGCCGAGCCAGATCTCGCCGGCTGTCTGCTCCAGGATCAGCCGGGCCTGCGCGCGCGTCTGCGCGGACTGCGCAAGCGGGTGCGCGCCGGTCAGCCGTTCGATCAGGGGTTGGCCGCGCTCTGGCAGAGGATCCGGCAGTCACAGGATTTGCTCGCGCGGCGTCAGGCGCTGGTGCCGGTCATCGACTATCCGCCTGACCTGCCGGTCAGCGAACGGCGCGATGCGGTGGCCGACTTGATCGCCCGGCATCAGGTGGTCGTGCTCTGCGGTGAGACCGGCTCGGGCAAATCGACCCAACTGCCGAAGATCTGTCTGGATCTGGGGCGCGGGCGGGCGGGGCGCATCGGTCACACCCAGCCCCGGCGCATCGCCGCGCGCAGCCTGGCCGGACGCATCGCGCAGGAGCTCGGCACTGAGACCGGCGGGCTGGTCGGCTACAAGGTGCGTTTTCATGATCGCATCCGCCCCGAGACCTGCATCAAGCTGATGACCGACGGCATGCTGCTGGCCGAGATCCAGCAGGATCGATTTCTCAACGAATACGACACGCTGATCATCGACGAGGCGCATGAACGCAGTCTCAACATCGATTTCCTGCTCGGCTATCTGAAGGGTCTGCTCCCGCGCCGACCCGATCTCAAGCTGATCGTCACCTCCGCGACCATTGACCCGCAACGCTTCGCGGCGCATTTCAGCGATGCCCAGGGACAGCCTGCGCCCATTATCGAGATTTCGGGGCGGACCTGGCCGGTCGATGTTCGCTATCGTCCGCCGGAGGAGGAGAGCGCCGCCGAGCGTGACGACGCCATGCAGCAGGCCATCTCGGATGCGGTGAGCGAACTGGCGCGCAGCGCTCCGGGCGATGTGCTGGTCTTTCTCTCCGGCGAGCGCGAGATCCGCGAGACCGCCGAGACGCTGCGCAAACACCATCCGCCCTCGACCGAGATCCTGCCGCTGTTCGCGCGACAGGGGCCGCAGGAGCAGGCGCGGGTCTTTCAGAGTCACAGCACGCGCCGGGTGATCCTCGCCACCAATGTGGCCGAGACCTCGCTGACGGTGCCCGGCATCCATTACGTCATCGATCCCGGTTTCGCGCGCATCAGCCGCTACAGCCATCGCACCAAGGTGCAGCGCCTGCCGGTCGAGCGCATCTCGCAGGCCAGCGCCAACCAGCGCAAGGGACGCTGCGGGCGTGTCGCCTCGGGCGTCTGCATCCGGCTCTACAGTGAGGACAACTTCGGCGCGCGCGCCGAATTCACCGAGCCCGAGATCGGTCGCACCAATCTCGCCGCCGTCATCCTGCACATGAAGCTGCTCGGCTTCGGGGCCATCGAGCGTTTTCCGTTCATTGATCCGCCCGACTCGCGGCTGGTGACGGACGGCTATCGCACCCTGGAAGAGCTGGGCGCCATCGATACCAAAGGCGACCTGACCGACCTGGGGCGCCAGCTCGGGCGTCTGCCGGTCGATCCGCGTATCGGTCGCATGCTGCTGGCGGCGACGGATCTGGGCTGTCTGGCCGAGGTGCTCATCATCGCCGCCGCGTTGAGCGTGCAGGATCCGCGCGACCGTCCACAGGACAAACAGCAGGCCGCCGACGAGATCCATGCCACCTTTGCTCATCCAGAGTCCGATTTTCTCGGCTTCGTCAATCTCTGGCGTTTCCTCGAAAAAGAGCACAAGGCGCTGTCGCGCAACAAGTTCATCAAGCTCTGCCAGCGTCATTTCCTGTCCTGGAACCGGGTGCAGGAATGGCGCGACATCCATGCCCAACTGCGCGAACAGATGCTGGAGATGGGGTTTCGGGAATCAGCGTCCAGCTTCCAGCCGTCAGCTTCCAGCCGTCAGCTTCCAGCGGTCAGCCGCCAGCGATCAGCCACCAGCCATCAGCGGCCGGTTGTTGATGGAAATCTGGAAGCTGACGGCTGGAAGCTGGACGCTGACAGCTACGCAAACATCCACCGCGCCCTGCTGGCCGGGTTGCTCGGCAACATCGGTTTCCGCGAGGCCGAGCGCGAATTCCAGGGGGCGCGCAACAGCCGTTTCTTCGTCCATCCCGGCTCCGGTCTTTTCGCCAAGCCGCCCAAATGGGTGATGGTCGCCGAACGGGTCGAGACCACACGCCAGTACGGGCGCATCGCCGCCAGCGTGCAGCCGGGCTGGATCGAGGACGTGGGCCGGCATCTGCTCCAGCGCAGTTACTCCGAGCCGCACTGGCAGGCGAAATCCGGTCAGGTCGCGGCCTTCGAGAAAGTGACCCTGTTCGGCGTGACACTGGTGGCCAAACGACGGGTCAACTATGGCCCCATCAATCCAGCCGAGTCGCGCGAGATCTTTCTGCGCTTTGCGCTCACCGAGGGCGATTTCGAGACCCGTGCACCCTTCTGGCGGCACAACCGCGAGCTGATCGAATCCGTCCATCATCTGGAGGCCAAATCGCGCCGCCGCGACATCCTGGTCGATGATGAGGCGATCTACGCCTTCTATGCCGAGCGGGTGCCGAGCGGCATCTATTCGGCCCCGCAGTTCGAGCAATGGCTGCGACAGGCCACGCGCAGAGAGCCCCGCATTCTGCACATGCAGATGGCCGATCTCATGCTCCACGAGGCGGCGGACGTGACCGGGCAGACCTTTCCCGACAGTCTCCAGGTCGGGGCCACGGCGCTGCCGCTGGAATACCGCTTCGAGCCGGGCGACGCGGGCGACGGCGTGACCCTGGTGGTGCCGCTGCCGCTCATCAATCAGGTCTCCGCCGAACGGCTCGACTGGCTGGTGCCGGGGCTGCTGACTGAACGCATCACCGCACTGCTGCGCAGTCTGCCCAAGACCCTGCGCAAGTCGTTCGTGCCCATCCCCGATACCGCCGCCCGGCTCGCTGCACGCCTGACCCCATCGGAGCGACCGCTGATCCAGGCGCTGGCCGAGGAGATCAAGTCGCTGACCGGGATCCAGATCCCGGAAGATGCCTGGGATCAGTCCGCGATCCCCGCGCATCTGCGGATGAAGGTCAAAGTGGTGGACGAGTCGGGTCAGGCGGTCGCGGTTGGCGACGATCCGCTCCGGCTCAAGCGTCAGTTCGCCGGTCAGGCACAGCAGCGGTTCGCCCACATCCCGACCGCGCATCTTGAACGCGAGGGCATCACCCGCTGGGATTTCGGCGATCTGCCCGAACAGGTCGAACTGACCCGTGCTGGCATCACCCTGCGCGGTTATCCGGCGCTGGTTGATCGGGGCGATGCCGTGGCGATTCAGGTGCTGGATTCGGCTGAAACGGCAGCGCTGGCCCAGCGCGAGGGTCTGCGGCGTCTGTTCATGCTGCATCTGGCGGGCGATCTGCGTCAGTTGCGCAAACAGTTGCCCGGCCTGGACCAGATGCGGCTGCAATATGCCAAGGCGCCTCAATCCCCTCTCCCCTGGCGGGAGAGGGGCAGGGGAGAGGGGGAGGCAGCAGCCAAGTCCCTTGATCTGACCGACGAGCTGATCGCCCTGATCCTGGATCTGACCTTCACCGAGGGTCTGCCGCCGATCCGCGAGCAGGCGGTCTTTCTCCAGCGTCTGGCCGAGCGCAAGGGCCAGGTACCGGCCACGATCAAGAGGGTCTGCGAGCTGATCGGGGGCATCCTCACCAGCTATCAGACGCTGCGCCAGCGTCTGTCCGGCATCACCCAGGTCAACTGGATGCCGTCCGTGCTGGATGTCCAGACACAGCTCGACGGGCTGGTGTTTCGCGGTTTCCCGCAACAGATCCCCTTCGAGCGTCTCAAACACTATCCGCGCTATCTCAAGGCCATCGACTTCCGGCTGGAACGTCTGGCCCATGCCCCCGGTCGCGATCAGCAATGGATGACCGAGATGGCCGAGATCCAGAACCGCTGGCGTGAACGGGTCGCGGCGGCCAACACGGCAGGCCGTCAGGATCCGCGTCTCGACGAGATCCGCTGGCTGCTCGAAGAACTGCGGGTGGCGCTCTTCGCCCAGCAGCTTGGCGCGGTCGGCCCGGTCTCGGTCAAGCGCATCCAGACCCGCTGGCGCGAACTGGGGTTGTGAATTCAACCGCACCTGGAGCGGCAGGCGATGTTTTCTTTGAATGGGCTGGCCCCGGCAGACTTGATGGTCGTTGACGCTGACGCGGTTTATAGTGCCAGCGGGGTTACAAGCCCATTCTGTTGCCACGCCTGATCTTCAATCAGCCAGCGATGAGAGGTCGTCATGAGCACCCCGGCCCCCGCCGAAACCTCGGATCCGGTTCGCGAACACACCCGCACCGGTCTGTCGAAAGCGGCCCTGATGCAGGCCTATATCGATAACCTTTTCTATATCCAGGGGCGTTTCCGTGAAGTGGCGACGCCCCATGATCGCTATATGGCCGCCGCCTTCACCGCGCGCGACCGGCTGCTGGATCGCTGGCTCAAATCGGCGCAGGTCTTCAAGACCACCCATGCACGCACGGTCTGCTATCTGTCCGCTGAGTTTCTGCTGGGGCCGCATCTGCTTAACAACCTGGTCAATCTCGGCATCACCAGGGCCAGCCGCGAGGCAGCCACTGAAATGGATCTGGACTTCAACGCCATCCTGGAGGAAGAGGAGGAGCCGGGTCTGGGCAACGGCGGGCTCGGGCGGCTGGCGGCCTGTTTCATGGATTCGCTCTCGACCTGCCAGATCCCGGCCATCGGTTACGGCATCCGTTACGAATTCGGCATCTTCGATCAGGCCATCGAGGACGGCTGGCAGGTGGAGAAAAGCGATACCTGGCTGCGTAATGGCAATCCCTGGGAGATCCCGCGTCCCAAGATCCGTTTTCCGGTGCTGTACGGCGGCTATACCCAGTCTTACCAGGATCAGGATGGACGGGCGCGCACGCGCTGGGTGCCGGATCAGGAAATCGATGGCATGGCCTATGACACCCCGGTCCTGGGCTATGGGGTCGGCAATGTCAATCTGCTGCGGTTGTGGAAGGCCGAAGCCTCGCAGTCGTTCGATTTTCAGGCATTCAATGTCGGCGATTATTACGGCGCCGTCCATGCCAAGATCGAGGCCGAGACCATCTCCAAGGTACTCTATCCGAACGACGAGCCCGAGGCGGGCAAGGCGCTGCGGCTGAAACAGCAGTTCTTTTTCGTCTCCTGTTCGCTTCAGGACATGATCCGGCTGCATCTGAACACGGTCGGCCCGCTGGAGACCTTCGCCGATAAATTCGTCGTCCAGCTCAACGATACCCATCCTTCACTGGCGGTGGCCGAGCTGATGCGGCTCTTGATGGACGAGCAGGGCATGGAATGGGAGCCGGCCTGGGACATCACCCGCCGCACCTTCTGCTACACCAATCACACCCTGCTGCCCGAGGCGCTGGAGACCTGGTCGGTCAACCTCTTCGAGCGTCTGCTGCCGCGCCATCTGGAGATCGTCTACGAGATCAACCGCCGTTTTCTGGATGAGGTGCGGATGCGTTTTCTCGGCGACGAGTCGCGGGTGGCGCGGATGTCGCTGATCGCCGAGGAGGGCGTGCGCCGGGTGCGGATGGCGCATCTGGCGGTGGTGGGCAGTCGCGCGGTAAACGGCGTGGCGGCGCTGCATTCGGAGCTGGTGAAGACGACCATCCTCAAAGATTTCCACGATCTCTGGCCGGAGAAGTTCCACAACGTCACCAACGGCGTCACCCCCCGTCGCTTCATGGTGGTCAGCAATCCGCGTCTGGCTCACCTCATCACCGAGGTCTGCGGCGACGACCGTTGGATTCGCGATTTGGGCCGGCTGCGCGAACTGGAGTCTCATGCCGATGATCCTGAGGTGCAGGCCCGCTGGCGTCAGGTCAAGACCGCCGCCAAGCAGGACCTGGCGGTCTGGTTGCGGCAGAATACCGGAGTGGAACTGAACCCGGCGGTCATGTTCGACGTGCTGGCCAAGCGCTTCCACGAGTACAAACGCCAGCATCTCAGTATCCTGCATGTCATCCGCTGCTATCAGCGGCTCAAGCAGAATCCCGGCCAGGAGATGGTGCCGCGCGCCTTCGTCTTCGGCGGCAAGGCGGCGCCCGGATACTATCTGGCCAAGCTCATCATCAAGCTCATCAACTCGGTCGCGGAGGTTATCAATCACGACCCGCAGGTCAATGGCTCCATCCGTGTCGTCTTCATGCCCGATTTCAATGTCAAGAACGGCCAGCGGCTCTATCCCGCCGCCGATCTCTCCGAACAGATCTCGCTGGCGGGTAAGGAGGCATCGGGCACCGGCAATATGAAATTCTCGATGAATGGCGCACTGACCATCGGCACCCTGGACGGCGCCAATGTCGAGATCCGCGAGGAGGTCGGGGCGGAGAATTTCTTCCTCTTCGGCATGACCGTTGATGAGGTGCGGCAGAAACAGAGCGCTGGCTATCGGCCCTGGGACATTTACAATGGCGACCCCGAACTCAAGGCGGACATCGACCTGATCAGCTCCGGGCTGTTTTCGTATGGCGACACCAATCTGTTCCGGCCTCTGACCGACCATCTGCTCCATCAGGATCCTTTCATGGTGCTGGCCGATTATCGCGCCTATCTCGATTGTCAGGAGCGCGTCGGCGCCGTCTGGCGCGACCCGGCGCAGTGGGACCGGATGTCGATCCTCAATGTCGCGCGCATGGGTAAATTTTCGTCTGATCGGGCGATTCGCGAGTACGCCGAGCGGATCTGGCAGATCGAGCCGCTGCCGGTGGCTCTCAATTAAACCGCGCCCAGTGCAGTATGGGATGTTTTTGGGTTGGATCGACCTTGGTAGCATCAACGACCGTTTGAGCTGGCGCGGTTTAAGATATTCAATAATATGTTTTAAACCGCGCCTCCATGGAGGCCGGTGAAATCCCCAAAGCTAAACGCAAACTGAAAATGACGCCTCTCGCGCTGAGCGCGGTTTAACAGGATTTCTCAGGATGGACAGGATTTTTAACGACAACTCGATCCAACCGCTCTTTTCGCGTGTCGAATCCATGCTGGAGCGTCTGGAGCATCTGCTGCCGGTTGCCGACGCGCCGCCCGACTGGTCGGCCCACGCCTTCCGCTGGCGTCGCCACGGCGAACGCGGCGCCTTGCAGACCGTACCCAGCCCGCATCGGCTCGCGCTGGACGATCTGCTGTGTCTGGATCGTCAGAAAACGGAGATCGACCGCAATACCCGGCAGTTTCTCGCCGGGCGGGGGGCCAATAACGTCCTGCTGTGGGGTTCGCGCGGCACCGGCAAATCCTCGCTGGTCAAGGCGGTCTTCAATGCCCATCGCGCGGCGGGGTTGCGGTTGATCGAGGTCGATAAGGACGATCTGATCCAGTTGCCCGATATTCTGGAGCGGATCCGCGACCGTCCCGAACGCTTCATCCTCTTCTGCGACGACCTGTCCTTCGAGGCCAGCGAGTCCGGCTACAAGGCGCTCAAGGCGGCGCTCGATGGGTCCATTGCGGCGACCCCGGACAACGTCCTCATCTATGCCACCTCCAATCGCCGCCATCTGCTGCCTGAGTTCCACTCCGAGAACCGGGAGGCCCGATTCCTCGATGGCGAACTGCATCACGGCGAGTCGGTGGAGGAAAAGATCTCGCTGTCCGACCGCTTTGGTCTCTGGGTCGCCTTTCATCCATTCAGTCAGGCGCAGTATCTTGACGTGGTGCGCCACTGGCTCGACCGGCTTGCGTCCAATCAGCCGGACTGGACTGAGGCGGCCTGGGCGCCGGTCGAACGCGCCGCCCTGCAATGGGCGCTGCAACGCGGCTCGCGCAGCGGTCGCACCGCCTGGCAGTTCGCCCGCGACTGGGTGGGGCGCATGGCGGAATAGGGCGGACTGTCCGCTTCAACCGGTCTTGAACAGCCGTTCCTTGTCGCGCTGCCAGTCGCGGTCTTTCTCGGTCGAGCGTTTGTCGTGCTGTTTCTTGCCCTTGGCCAGTCCGATTTCGAGCTTGGCCCGGCCCCGTTTCCAGTACATGGCCGTCGGCACCAGGGTATAGCCGGCGCGTTCGATCAGACCGATCAGACGGTTCAGTTCGGCGCGCTTGAGCAGCAGCTTGCGGCTGCGGGTGGGGTCCGGATTGACATGGGTCGAGGCCGCCGCCAGCGCCGAGATATGAGAGCCGATCAGAAAGCCCTCGCCATGCAGGATCTTGACGTAGCTTTCCTTGAGCTGGATACGCCCGGCGCGCAGGCTCTTGACCTCCCAGCCTTCGAGCACCATGCCGGTCTCGATCCGCTGTTCGATGAAATAATCGTGGCCCGCCTTCTTGTTGAGGGCGATGGTCGAGCCGCCGTTGGAGGTGTTCTTTTTCGCTTTGGTCATGGTGCGAGTCTATATGAAAGAGGCGGTGAATTTAAATCAAAAGAGCGCGATTGAACCGCAAAGACCACGAAGAACGCAAAGTATTTCAAGGTGTTGTTGATCTGGCTGCATCGGCTTGTCGGATTGAGTCGTGCGGGCGTGGCAAGTGATTGTTTTTCTTCGTGTCCTTTGTGGCTTTGCGGCCCGGATCCTCGGGCTGACGAAACTGGTGCTTGAATTCTCCGTAAAAATGGCTATGATCCCCGGCTCGCCTTCATGGAGTTCCGTCATGCGCCAGCCACTGATTGCAGGAAACTGGAAGATGAACGGCACCAAAGCCAGTGCGGAAGCGCTGCTGTCTGGTGTCATTGCTGGTGCAACGGCGATTGCAAAGGCTGAAATCGCGGTCTGTCCGCCGTTTCCCTTTCTGTCGCTCGGTGAACAGATGCTCGCTGGCAGCACGGTTCGTCTCGGTGCGCAGACGGTCTCGACCGAGCCGTCAGGTGCCTACACCGGTGAGGTGTCAGCCGCGATGCTGGCTGAATTCGGCTGCCGTTATGTGATCTGCGGTCACTCCGAGCGCCGCGAGTATTACGGCGAAACAGACGAAATTGTCGCGAAAAAATTGAGCGCCTGTCTCGCGCAGGGCCTGACGCCGATTCTGTGCGTTGGCGAATCGCTGCAACAGCGCGAGCAGGGGCAGACCGAAACGGTGATTGCAGGCCAGATCGATGGCATCGTCAGCCGGATCGGTATCGATGCATTCAGTCGGATCGAGATCGCCTATGAACCGATCTGGGCGATTGGCACGGGCATGACCGCGACGCCCGAGCAGGCGCAGGCGGTGCATGTCTTCATCCGTCAGCGCATCGCCGGAGACAGTCAGGCCATTGCCGGGAAGATCCGGATCCTCTATGGCGGCAGCATGAAGGCGGCGAATGCGCGCGATCTCCTGTCGCAGCCTGACATTGATGGCGGACTGATCGGCGGGGCGTCTCTGGTCGCGGATGATTTCCTGGCGATCTGTCAGGCTGGTGACTTGGTGGCGGGCTGAACCAGCTCCCAACGTGTGAGTAACGCATGCAAACGATTTTGACAGTTGCCCAGGTCTTCCTGTCGCTGGGCCTGATTGGGCTGGTGCTGATTCAGCACGGCAAGGGCGCGGACGCCGGTGCGGCCTTCGGTAGCGGGGCATCGCAGACGGTTTTCGGATCTCAGGGTTCGGGCTCGTTTTTGACGCGCCTGACTGCTATCATCGCCACCCTGTTCTTTCTGACCAGCATGGCTCTGGCTTATTTCGCGACTCAGGGCGCGGCTGAGCCGACTGGACTGATGGATAAGCTGGGCGATACGGCGATCATTGATGCAGCGCCCGCTCCATCTGCGCCTGTCACTGCTCCAGATTCTGATATTCCGGTCGTTCCCGGTGCGTCAGGTTCGGCTCAGGCCGCGAATGGATCGGATGTGCCCGCCATCTCTTCGCCAGCGGTTGACGCCAATGAGCAGGAAGCATCTCCGGCGGCGGATGTAAATTCAGCCCCAGTTAAGCCGGCGGAAGAATAAGTTTTAATGAAGTTTGACGTTTAAGCCTGTGGTTTGAAATAATGATTTACCCTGCCGACGTGGTGAAATTGGTAGACACGCTATCTTGAGGGGGTAGTGGCGAAAGCCGTGCCAGTTCGAGTCTGGCCGTCGGCACCAATTGCAGCAGCAAACGGCATACCGCTTAAACGGTATGCCGTTTTTTTTTTGCGGAACCGCGCCCGGCAGGGTATGCGATGTTTTTCAATGCGGTTTAATGGCCTGAAAAATATAATAATTTGGATTGAACTCCCGGTTGACACCGCTGTTGCCGCTGAACTAGACTCAATGCCCGAATGGCCTATATTAGAAAAATGATAGAGAGGGGACAGTGCTCGACAACTATCTGCCTATCCTGATATTCATCCTGGTTGGGATCCTGGTGGGGGTTGGTCCGCTGGCACTTGGTTATCTGCTTGGCCCCCGCCGTCCGGATCAGGACAAGAACGCACCCTATGAATGTGGTTTCGAGGCATTTGAGACGGCGCGTCTGAAATTCGATGTCCGTTATTATCTGGTCGCCATCCTGTTCATTCTGTTCGATCTGGAAATCGCCTTTCTCTTTCCCTGGGCCGTCGTGCTCGATGAACTCGGGGTCTTTGCCTTCTGGGCGATGGTCGTCTTTCTCGGCATTCTCGTAGTAGGCTTTTTCTACGAGTGGAAAAAGGGGGCGCTGGAATGGGAATAGAGGGTCTGCTCGAAGAAGGCGTTGTGACTACGAGCGCCGATCAGCTCATCAACTGGGCGCGCACCGGGTCGCTCTGGCCCATGACCTTCGGCTTAGCCTGCTGCGCCATTGAAATGATGCATGCTGGCGCCGCGCGTTATGATCTGGACCGCTTCGGGATGCTGTTTCGTCCCAGCCCGCGCCAGTCGGATGTCATGATCGTCGCCGGCACCCTGGTCAACAAGATGGCCCCCGCGCTGCGTCGAGTCTATGACCAGATGGCCGAGCCGCGCTGGGTGATCTCGATGGGCTCCTGCGCCAATGGCGGCGGTTATTACCATTATTCCTATTCCGTGGTGCGCGGCTGTGACCGCATCGTGCCGGTGGATATCTACGTGCCGGGCTGTCCGCCGACCCCGGAGGCGCTGCTGTATGGAATCCTGCAGCTCCACAACAAGATCCGTCGCACCAACACCATCGCCCGCTGAGTTGCTTCAGAACACATGACTACAGATTCCCTGACCCGCAATGCCAGGCTGGATACGCTCGCCGCTGCGATCCGCGAACAGGTCGCGGACCAGGATTGTGAGCTGATCGACCAGCTCGGCGAGCTGACCCTGATCGTGCCTGCCGAGCGTCTGCTTGATGTCGCGCGAATGCTGCGCGATCACGCTGATCTGCGTTTCGAGCAGTTGATTGATCTCTGTGGCGTGGATTACGCCGCCTACGGTCAATCCGAGTGGGACACCGGGGACGCCACCTTTACCGGCTTCGGGCGCGGTGTGGATCGGGATCCCGATCTGACGCTCGACGATCCGCGTCGTTTCGCCGTCGTCTGCCAGCTTCTGTCGCTGGCGCATAACTGGCGTCTGCGTCTGCGAGTCCATGCTGGCGGCAGTCAGCCGATGGTTGATTCGCTGATCCCGGTCTGGGCCGCCGCCAACTGGTTCGAGCGCGAGGCCTTCGATCTCTTCGGCATTCTCTTTCGCGGACACCCGGATCTGCGTCGCATCCTGACCGATTACGGTTTCATCGGTCATCCCTTCCGCAAGGACTTCCCCCTCAGCGGTCAGGTCGAGATGCGCTACGATCCCGAGCAGCGCCGTGTCGTCTATCAGCCGGTTTCGATCGAGCCGCGTGTGCTGGTGCCGCGCGTGATCCGCGAGGACAGTCGCTACGCCGGACGGGAGCCGAACAATCATGCCTGAGATCCGCAACTACACCCTCAACTTCGGGCCTCAGCATCCCTCAGCGCATGGCGTGCTGCGTCTGGTGCTGGAGATGGACGGCGAGATCATCGAGCGCGCCGATCCGCACATCGGTCTGCTGCATCGGGGCACCGAGAAGCTGGCCGAGTTCAAGCCGTACAATCAGAACATCGGCTACATGGACCGGCTCGATTATGTCTCCATGATGTGCAACGAGCATGGCTATGTGCGCGCCATCGAAAGACTGCTCGGGGTCGAACCGCCGCTGCGGGCCCATTACATCCGCACGATGTTCGACGAGATCACCCGCATCCTCAATCACCTGATGTGGCTCGGGGCGCATGCCATCGACATCGGCGCCATGAGCGTCTTCATTTACTGCTTCCGCGAACGTGAGGATCTGCTCGACTGTTACGAAGCGGTCTCGGGTGCGCGGATGCACGCGACCTATTACCGTCCGGGCGGCGTCGCCCGCGATCTGCCCGACCGCATGCCCCAGTACCGGGGCGAATCCAAGTGGCACAGCGCGAAAGAAATCGCCCAGCGCAACGCGGCCCGTCAGGGCTCACTGCTGGATTTCATCCAGGACTTCACCGAGCGTTTTCCGGCGCATGTCGATGAGTACGAAACCTTGCTGACCGACAACCGCATCTGGAAACAGCGTACGGTCGAGATTGGCGTGGTCTCGCCCGAGCGCGCGCTGCAACTGGGCTTTACCGGCCCCGTGTTGCGCGGGTCCGGGGTCGAATGGGATTTGCGCAAGAAACAGCCCTATGCCGCCTATGACAGGGTGGATTTCGACATCCCGGTCGGCGTCAATGGCGACTGCTATGACCGCTATCTGGTGCGGATTGAGGAGATGCGCCAGTCGAACCGGATCATCCGCCAGTGCATCGACTGGCTGCGGGCCAATCCAGGGCCGGTTGCCATTGACGATCACAAGGTCTCGCCGCCCAAACGCGCGGCCATGAAAGAGGACATGGAAGCCCTGATCCACCACTTCAAACTCTTCACCGAGGGCTATTGCCCGCCGCCCGGCGAGGTCTATGCCGCCGTCGAGGCGCCCAAGGGTGAATTCGGCTGTTACATCGTCTCCGATGGCGCCAACAAACCCTATCGGCTGAAGGTGCGCGCGCCCGGCTTCCCGCATCTGGCGGCGCTGGACGAGATGGCGCGGGGTCACATGCTGGCCGATGTGGTGGCCATCATCGGCACCCTGGATGTCGTGTTCGGGGAGATTGATCGCTGATGAGCTTCCGCAATGCACCACTTGCCGTCAGCCGCGATCAGGACCAATCGGCGCTCTTCAACGCCGAGATTCGCGCCGCCATCGACGCCCTGATCGCCAAGTATCCGCCCGAGTGGAAACAGTCGGCGGTGATGCCGGCGCTGACCCTGCTCCAGGACAGCAACGGCGGCTGGCTCACCACCGAATTGATGGACGCGCTGGCCGTCTATCTCGATATGCCCGAGGTCGCGGTCTACGAGGTGGCGACCTTCTATGGCATGTACGACCTCACCCCACAGGGTCGGCACAAGGTCTGTGTCTGCAACAGCATCTCCTGTCTGCTCAATGGTTCCGAGGAACTTATCGAACACATTGAGCATAAATATGGCGTCAAGCCGGGTGAGACCACGGCAGACGGCCGCTTCACCTTCAAGGAGGTCGAGTGTCTGGGGGCCTGTCGTCATGCGCCTGCGGTGCTGCTGGATAAGACCTATCACGAAAAGCTGTCCCCCGAGTCGCTGGACAGACTGATCGACGGGCTGGAGTGAGATCATGATCCAGAACCAGAACACCGTCTGCTTTCGCAATCTGCATCTGGATGAGAGCATCCGGCATACCCTGGATGCCTATCGCAGTCTCGGCGGCTATGCGCAATGGGAAAAGATCCTGCGTGACCGAGTCGACCCCAGCGATCTGATCGAAGAACTCAAGCTCTCCAATCTGCGCGGACGCGGCGGCGCCGGTTTTCCGACCGGACTCAAATGGAGCTTCATGCCGCGCACCGCACCGGGTCAGAAATATATCGTCTGCAATTCAGACGAAGGCGAGCCGGGCACCTGCAAGGACCGCGACATCCTGCGCTATAACCCGCATCAGGTGATCGAAGGCATGGCCATCGCCGGCTACTGCATCGGCGCGACCGTTGGCTACAACTATATCCGTGGCGAGTTCTATGAGCCGATCACGCGCTTTGAGGGCGCGCTGAAAGAAGCTTATGCCGCCGGGCTCTTGGGCCGCGATATTCAGGGCTCAGGGGTCGATTTCGATCTCTACACCCATCTGGGCGCTGGCGCCTATATCTGCGGCGAGGAAACCGCCCTGCTCGAATCCATCGAGGGCAAAAAGGGTCAGCCACGCTTCAAGCCGCCGTTTCCGGCCCAATACGGGCTCTATGGCCGACCCACGACCATCAACAACACCGAGTCGCTGGCCTCGGTGCCGGTGATCCTGGAGCGCGGCGGCAAATGGTTTCTGGAGCAGGGGCGTCCCAACAATGGCGGACTCAAGCTGTTCTCAGTGACCGGCCATGTCAATCGTCCCGACAATTTTGAGGTGCCGCTCGGCACCGCGTTCAAGGATCTGCTGGAACTGGCCGGCGGGGTCAAGGATGGCCGCGCGCTCAAGGCGGTGATTCCGGGCGGCTCGTCGGTTCCGGTGGTGCCGGGCGAGATCATGATGGGCGTCGATATGGATTACGACTCGCTCTCCAGGGCCGGCTCCATGCTCGGTTCGGGCGCGGTCATCGTCATCGCCGAAGGCACCTGCATGGTGCGGGTGCTGCACAATCTCTCACATTTTTATATGCACGAATCCTGCGGTCAGTGCACGCCCTGCCGCGAAGGCACCGGCTGGCTCGCGCGGGTGCTGGGCCGCATCCTGCACGGCAAGGGACGGCCCGAAGATCTGGAGCTGCTCGAAAGCGTCGCCGGACGCATCGGCGGACGCACCATCTGCGCCCTGGGCGATGCGGCGGCCATGCCGGTGCAGAGTTTTCTTAAGCATTATCGGCATGAGTTTGCTTATTTGATTGAGCATGGGAGGGGGTTGGGGGCGGGTTAGGGTAATGAGCCATTCTTGCGGCTGACTCGGTGTGGCTTGGCGAATGACATGCTCAGACTGGTTTGGGGTTAGTTGCACTCTGTCTAGGTGACGAAAATTAAACTGCAAGCTAGAACATGTTAAGTGCTTGACAATCAGGGGGGTTGTTGAAAATGACTAGCATGGATAAGTTTAATAAGTGCGCCGCTGAGATATTTGGCTTACTGTATGAAAGATTTCCCATAAGGACCGATATCGAAATTCAAAGCTTTCCAGAATACGATGATCTCGAAAACAGGGAGATATTTTTCTCCACTGTTGATTTTTTGGATAGCGAAGGCTTCATAAAATGCAACGATAAAGTATACGGCGGCTATATGGGCGTTGTCTTGACTGCAAAAGGGTTCATGGTGCTCAATTCAACCCCGAAAGCTATTAACGAAAAAAGTACTCTCGGTGATGAGATTAAGAATGTTTTGAAATCGGGAAAAGATGAAGGGATTAAATCAGTAATCAGGGAAATCGTCAGATTATTTGTCGCGTGATATGAAGCAGTGCTCAGCATCTGGTTTACGGGGCTCCTGAAACTGTTTTTCATTTTCTTATGTTATCGCGTTAGCAAGGTAGCAAGGTAGGATGGGTAGAACGGCCATGCGATAACCTTGACGATTGCCAGTGATGCCGATTGGCCGTGAAACCCATTATTCACGTCAGTGCATGAGAAATGATGGGTTTCGCTTCGCTCTACCCATCCTACGCTTAATGATTTGGCCTGAGCGACATGCGGTTAACCTTTACGCCGGACAATATTTTACAATTCGTATTTTCAGGAAAATGATATGACACAATTACTTGAACACGCATTTCAAGAGGCATCCAAGCTCCCTGGTATGCAGCAGAATATGATCGTGCGATGGTTACTGGATGAATTATTGACGGAAAAAAATGGGATTCTTTGTTTGCAGACTCTGAAGATTTGTTAGCAAACCTCGCTGACGAGGCTCTTGAAGAACATCGCGCAGGCAAGACAAAGCCTTTAGCAAGGTAGGATGGGTAGAATGGCCATGCGATAACCTTGACGATTGCCTAATGATGCCTGTTGGCCGTGAAACCCATCATTCAGTAAAGTGAAAGTCCCGAACGCAGACAAGGCGGTTGTCGATATTCGGAAACTGACGGATTACTGTTTGAGTCACGAACACCCTAGAGGCAAGCACAAGGCGCGAGTGTTTTTGTCTGTTTTAGGGATGACCTGCACTCACGCGACAGAACTCCGGGATTGTTTGTTACAAAAAGTGAAGTCCGAGGAATGTGTCATCGGCGCACTGGATGAGTACGGCACTCGTTACGTTGTGGACTTCACTTACGTTAGAGGTGACAGGGAAGCCATGATAAGAAGCGCATGGATCATCAAGGCCGGCGAGAGCATGCCTCGCCTGACATCTTGTTTTGTGTTATGAGGCAATCATATTATGTCAAATAAAATCAATGAGTTAGATGTGGTTGCCTTGCTTCGAGATTTTCCGGAAGCAAAACTCATCAAAGGGCAGGTCGGTACTGTCGTGGAGACGCTTGGAGAATCCGCCTATGAGGTCGAATTTTGCGGAGACGACGGCAAGATCTATGCGTTACTCGGCATTAAAGAAGAAGATTTAATGGTGCTCCATTATTCGCAAGATAAAGCTGCGTGAGCAAGGTAGGATGGGTAGAGCAGCCACGCGATAAAATATGCCCGTGCTAAATATTAAGTAAAAGGAGGCCAAACATGAAATTAAAAGTAATTATACATCCCGCAGAAGAAGGCGGTTTTTGGGCGGAAGTGCCTACAATTCAAGGTTGCGCCACACAAGGCGATACGTTTGAAGAACTGCTTGCAAATTTATATGAGGCCGTTGAAGGCTGTCTTTCCGTGGACTTGGGGCAAATTGAAATATCCAAGAATGACAGAGTGTTGGAACTCGCAGTGTGAAATCAATTTCGGGCAAACAGTTTTCTAAATCAAACACCCGATAAAGCAAAATAGAAATGGGCTTAACCTACGCCGACATCGAACTGGAATCAACCTTCCGAGCCCGGAGGATGTCGGTGCGGGCATTGGTGGGCTCGGGGGCGGTGTTCATGATCATTCCACAACACGCAACCATCCAGCTTGGCTTCGATATTGAAGAGGTCAGCACAAGGGAAGTCATTCTGGCGGATGGATCAAGGAAGCAGGTGCCAATGGTCGGACCTTTACGGGTTCATTTTCGTGACCGCTATTGCGACCTTTCGGCGCTTGTCTTTGGCGACGAAGCCTTGTTGGGTGCCGTTCCGATGGAAATGATGGATTTGGTTCTGCAACCGAGCACGCAGTCATTGACCGTCAATCCGGAAAGTCCATATATCCCCGTTGCGCTTGCGAAGTAACATGATAAAAGCCGAGAGACCCGAATGACGGATAAGCTCACCATCGAGATCGACGGTCGCGCCTGTGAGGCGACGCCGGGCGAGATGATCATCGCGGTTGCGGATCGCGAGGGCATCGTCATCCCGCGTTTCTGCTATCACCAAAAGCTGTCCATCGCTGCCAACTGCCGGATGTGTCTGGTCGAGGCGGAGCAGGGCGGCCGTCCCTTTCCCAAGCCGGTGCCGGCCTGCGCGACCCCGGTCGGCAACGGCATGAAGGTGTGGACCCGTTCGCCCAAGGCCATTGAGGCGCAGCAGGGAACGATGGAATTCCTGCTCATCAATCATCCGCTCGACTGCCCCATCTGCGATCAGGGCGGTGAATGCGAGTTGCAGGATGTCGCCATGGGCTATGGCGACGATGTCTCGCGTTTCGTCGAGCGCAAGCGTGTGGTGAAGGATGAGGATCTGGGGCCGCTGATCGCCACCGAGATGACCCGCTGCATTCATTGCACCCGCTGCGTGCGTTTCTGTGCCGAGATCGCCGGGGTGCGCGAACTGGGCGCGACCGGACGCGGCGAGGAGGTGCGTATCGGCACCTTCGTCGCCCATGCCGTAACGCACGAACTCTCGGGCAATGTCATCGATCTCTGTCCGGTCGGTGCCCTGACCTCGAAGCCCTATCGCTTCACCGCCCGCGCCTGGGAACTCACCGCGCGCGACGGCATCGCGCCGCACGACAGTGTCGGCTCGAACCTCCGGCTGCATGTGCGCGGTCAGCGGGTGATGCGTGTTCATCCGCGCGATAATGAGGCGGTCAACGAGACCTGGATCGCCGACCGCGACCGTTTCAGCTATGCCGGGCTCGACAGCCTGGATCGACTGACCGCGCCCCTGCTCAAAGAAGACGGCGTCTGGCGCACGGTTGACTGGTCGGAGGCGCTGACTCGTGTTGCCGAGCGTCTCAAGTCGGCCGATCCGGCTGAGACGGGCTGGCTGATGGCCCCGAACGCCACCCTGGAAGAATGTTATCTGGCAGCGCGCATCGCCCGCGAGCTGGGCTGTCCGCACATCGATCACCGTCTGCGTCAGCAGGATTTCCGCAGCGATGACGCCGATCCACTCGTGCCCTGGCTGGGTCTCCCCATTGCCGAACTGGAAGTGCAGCGGTGCGTGCTGCTGGTGGGGAGCGATCTCCGTCAGGAACAGCCGCTGCTGGCGCATCGTCTGCGCAAGGCGGTTCTGGACGGCGCGCAGATGATCTGCATCAATCCCATCCGGCTGGATCTGAACCATCCCGCGCGCCAGATCGTCGGTACGCCAGCGGCGATGATCGCAGACCTCGCCGCCATCGCGAAGCGCCTGGGTGTGTCCGCAACAGGTGCGCTCAAGGATTGCATCGCCGTGAGCGAGCCGGGCGACGAACACGACATGGCGGCGGACTGTCTGAGCCGGATGGGTGAACAGGGCCGGGGGCTGATCCTGCTCGGGGCGCTCGCCACCGCGCACCCGGATTTCTCGCTGCTCAAGGCGCTGGCCCATGCCATCGCCGAGGCGTCCAATTGCCGCATCGGTTATCTGCCGGCGGCGGCCAACAGTGTGGGCGCCTATCTGGCCGGTGCGCATCCGCAGCGTCTGCCGGGTGCCAGGCCGACCGATCAGCCCGGACTCTCGCTGGGTGGGATGCTGGCCGCGCCGCGCCGGACCCTGGTGCTCTGGGGACTGGAGCCGGATCGCGACCTGGGCAATCCAGCCGGTGCGATGGCGGCATTCGACAAAGCCGATTTCGTCGTTGCCTGCTCGGCCTTCCGCAGTCCATCTCTGGAGCGGGTCGCCGATGTGCTCCTGCCTATCGGTGCCTTTGCGGAGACTTCGGGCACCTTCGTCAATGCCGCCGGACTCTGGCAGCGTTTTCAGGGTGCAGTGCCACCGCCGGGTGAGGCGCGTCCGGGCTGGAAGGTGTTGCGGGTGCTCGGCAATCTGCTGGATCTGAAGGGTTTCGATTATCGCGACGGTGCACAGGTTCGTGATGAGCTGGCTGCGCTCTGTGCCGATGCGGTCATCGATAACGCCGTGCGCGGTGAATTCCCGCTAACCAATGGCCCGACCGAATCGGCGCTGATGCGCATCGGCCCCGTTCCCATCTATGCCCTGGATCCGCTCGTCCGGCGCGCCCCGGCATTGCAGCAGATGACGATGCCGGGCTCAGCCTTCGGGGTTTATCTGCACCCGGATCAGGCCGCCGACCTGGGGTTGAACGCGGGCGATACGGTGCGTCTGACCCAAAACGAGGCGACCGCCACCGCGCAGGTGATACTGGATGACCGGGTTCCCATGGGCTGCGCGCGCATCCCGTCCGGGGTGGCCGGGAGCGAGGGGTTGGGCGATCAGATCGGCCCGATCAGCCTGGCACGTCTGACCGAGTCGGATACCGGCGAGAGGCGATGAGACAGCCATGACTGAACTTTGGAACGCATTGCCGCTGGTGATTCAGATCCTGCTCAAGATCACCGCCATCCTGCTGCCGCTGCTGGGTCTGGTGGCCTATTACACCCTGGCCGAGCGCAAGGTCATCGGTTATATGCAGGTGCGCATTGGCCCCAACCGTGTCGGCTGGCGCGGCGTGCTGCAACCCATCGCCGATGCCGTCAAGCTGGTGATGAAAGAGATCATCATCCCGACCAAGGCCGACAAGACGCTGTTCCTGATGGCGCCGATGCTCGCCATCGCCCCGGCGATGGCGGTGTGGGCGGTCTTTCCCTTCGACGAGGGGCTGGTGCTGGCCGACATCAACGCCGGTCTGCTCTATATCCTGGCCCTGAGCTCGCTCGGCGTTTACGGCATCATCATCGCCGGCTGGGCCTCCAACTCGCGTTACGCCCTGCTCGGCGCGATGCGCTCGGCGGCGCAGATGGTGGCCTATGAGATCGCCATGGGCTTCGCCCTGGTCGGGGTGCTGGTGGCGGCCGGGAGTCTCAATCTGGGCGCCATCGTCGCGGCACAGCAGGGAGGGCTGTTTTCCTGGTTCTGGCTGCCGCTGCTGCCGCTGTTCGGGGTCTATCTGATCTCGGGCGTGGCCGAGACCAACCGCGCGCCTTTCGACGTGGCGGAAGGCGAGTCCGAGATCGTCGCCGGTTTTCATGTGGAATATTCGGGGATGGGCTTTGCCGTCTTCTTCCTCGCCGAATACGCCAACATGATCCTGATCTCGGCACTGACCGCGCTCCTGTTTTTCGGCGGCTGGCTGTCGCCGCTGCCGCAGGTCTGGGTGGACGGGGTCTTTCTGCTGGACGACGGTTTCCACTGGCTGCTGCTCAAGACGCTCTTTTTCATGTATCTGCTGCTCTGGCTGCGTGCGACCTTCCCGCGTTATCGCTATGACCAGATCATGCGTCTGGGCTGGAAGGTCTTCATCCCGATCACCATCGTCTGGATTCTGGTCGTGGCGCTGGCGGTGGTGTACAAGCTGCCGCCCTGGTGGTCGGTGTGATCCGGAGACAAGCCATGCTGAAAACCGTGCGCGATTACCTCCACAGTCTCCTGATGCTGGAGCTTTTCCAGGGGCTCCGCGTCACCGGGCGTTATTTTTTCAAGCGCAAGTTCACCGTGCAGTACCCGGAGGAAAAGGCGCCGATTTCGCCGCGTTTCAGGGGTCTGCATGCGCTGCGCCGCTATCCGAACGGTGAGGAACGCTGCATCGCCTGCAAGCTGTGCGAGGCGGTCTGCCCGGCGCTCGCCATCACCATCGAGGCCGAACCCCGAGAGGATGGATCGCGCCGCACCACGCGCTATGAGATCGACCTCTTCAAGTGCATCTACTGCGGCTTCTGCGAGGAGTCCTGCCCGGTCGATTCCATCGTCGAGACCGGAATCTACGAATATCATTTCGAGACGCGCGGCGATCACATCATGACCAAAGAAATGCTGCTCGCCATCGGCGACCAATACGAGGCGGACATCGCTGCCGCCCGCGAAGCCGACGCGCCTTATCGTTGAGCGAATGTTTAAAAGATCATGAAAAAATTGATTTTTAAACCGCATCAACGCAAACAGCCATTGATGCAGATAAGCCTGAATTCACTCGAAACTCCGCCTATTACTCCGGATGCGGTTTAAAAATCATGGGCTTTGAAAAATTTCTCTTCTATCTCTTCGCCCTCATTACGCTGTGGGCGGCGGGTATGGTCGTCAGTCGGCGCAATCCGGTGCATGCGGTGCTCTTTCTTGTGCTGGCCTTTGTTTCCAGTGCCGCGCTCTGGATCCTGATGGAGGCCGAGTTCCTCGGCATCGTCCTGATCCTGGTCTATGTCGGCGCGGTGATGGTGCTCTTCCTCTTCGTGGTCATGATGCTCGATGTGGACATTGCCGCCCTGCGCGCCGGTTTCATCGACTATCTCCCTTTGGGTCTGCTGATCGCGGGGATCATGGCCATCGAGATCTTTCTGATCGTGGGACCGGCGAACTTTGGCCTGCATGCCTTCCCCGCTCCCGCGCCAGCGGGCACAGACCTGAACAACACCCGCGAACTCGGGCTGCTGCTTTATACCGTCTATGTCTATCCGGTGGAGATTGCTTCGGTGATTCTGCTGGTTGCCATCATCGCCGCCATCCGGCTCACGCTGCGCCGCCGTCCCGACAACAAATATGTCGATCCGGCGCGACAGGTGCGTGTCAAGAAGGGACCGGACCGGATCCGGCTGGTCAAAATGGCGTCCGAAACGCCTGTTCCAGTCGTTGCGCCCGCATTGGAAAAGGAGTCAGACGAATGATCGCGCTTTCGGATTATCTGATCCTCGGCGGACTGCTCTTTTCCATCTCGATCGCCGGGATTTTTCTCAATCGCAAGAACGTCATTCTGCTGCTGATGTGCATCGAGCTGATGCTGCTGGCGGTCAATATGAACTTCGTCGCCTTCTCGCATTTTCTCGGCGACATGACCGGGCAGGTCTTCGTCTTCTTCATCCTCACCGTCGCGGCGGCTGAAGCGGCGATTGGTCTGGCGATTCTGGTGGTGCTCTTCCGCAACCGGCAGACCATCAATGTCGAGGATCTGGATGCGCTCAAGGGTTAAACACAATCTGGTTCCCACGCTCCAGCGTGGGAGCACGTGCCGACGCTCCAGCGTCACGTGGCGTGATTAAACAGCGATTCATGACAGGACGCACCGCTGGAGCGGTCAGACTTGCTCCCACGCTGGAGCGTGGGAGCCAGAGCCAGGAAAATCCTGTTAATCCTGCCCATTAAAAAAGCGAAAGAGCCAGCGAATGGAAAACGTCTACCTGACCATTGTGCTTGCGCCGCTCATCGGCGCCATCGTTGCCGGGTTCTTCGGCGGTCGGATCGGCCGTCGGGGAGCGCATCGCGTGACCATTGCTGGCGTGGGACTCTCGACCCTGCTCTCGCTGTGGGTGCTGGCGCGCTTCATCTGGAGCGATCTGCCGGTCTTCAACGAGGCCGTCTATATCTGGATGGTCTCGGACGGGATCCGCTTCGAGGTCGGTTTCCTGGTCGATAAGCTGACCGCGCTCATGATGGCGACCGTCACCTTCGTCTCGCTGATGGTGCATATCTATACCATCGGCTACATGGCCGACGACGAGCACAACTGGCCGCACGGGGCACTGTCGGGCAGGAACAGCTATCAGCGGTTCTTCAGCTATATCTCGCTCTTCACTTTCTCGATGCTGATGCTGGTGATGTCGAACAACTTCATGCAGTTGTTCTTCGGCTGGGAGGCGGTGGGTCTGGTGTCCTATCTGCTGATCGGCTTCTGGTCCACCCGCGAGACGGCGATCTTCGCCAACCTCAAGGCGTTTCTGGTGAACCGGGTGGGCGACTTCGGCTTCATTCTCGGCATCGCCGCCATCGCCATGTTCTTCGGCTCGATGGACTATGCCGAGGTCTTCGCGCGCGCCCCCGAGCACGCCGAAACCCGGATCGCGGTCTTCGGCGGCGTCTCGCTCATGACCCTCATCTGCGTGCTGCTCTTCATCGGCGCCATGGGCAAATCGGCCCAGGTGCCGCTGCATGTGTGGCTGCCGGATTCGATGGAAGGCCCGACCCCGATCTCGGCCCTGATCCATGCCGCGACCATGGTCACGGCGGGCGTCTTCATGGTGGCGCGCATGTCGCCGCTCTTCGAGCTGTCCGAGACGGCACTGAGCTTTGTCCTCATCATCGGCGCGACCACGGCCTTTTTCATGGGGCTGATCGGTCTGGTGCAGAACGACATCAAGCGGATCGTCGCCTACTCGACCCTGTCCCAGCTCGGCTACATGGTTGCCGCGCTGGGTGCCTCGGCCTATGCCGCCGGCATCTTCCATCTGATGACCCATGCCTTCTTCAAGGCGCTGCTGTTCCTGGCCGCCGGTTCGGTCATCATCGCTCTGCACCACAGGCAGGACATCCGCGACATGGGCGGGCTGCGTAAATATATGCCGATCACCTGGGTCACCCTCCTGCTCGGGTCGCTGGCGCTGATCGGCTTCCCCGGTTTCTCCGGGTTCTTCTCCAAGGACGCCATCATCGAATCGGTCTGGCATTCCAGCCTCTTCGGTTCGGGCTATGCCGCCGTTCTGCTGACGCTCGGCGTCTTCGTCACCGCGCTCTACAGTTTCCGGCTGTATTTCCTGGTCTTCCACGGCAAGGAGCGGATGGATGATCATGCCCGGCATCATCTGCACGAAACACCCTGGGTCGTCACGCTGCCCTTGATTCTGCTGGCGATTCCCTCCGTCTTCATCGGTTGGTACACCGTCGAGCCGCTGCTGATCGGCGACTGGTTCACCTCCGGTGACTGGAATCCGATCCTGGTCGCGCCCGAGCACGATTCGCTGGCGCATCTGCGCGAGCACTGGCACGGTCAGGCGGCCTTCGTGCAGCACGGGCTCACCGCCTTGCCCTTCTTCCTGGCGATGGCCGGACTGGGGCTGGCGGCTGTCGTCTGGTGGTTGATCTTCGCTTGGAACCCCCGCATCGACGCACAGTTGCAGACGCTTGGCGGTCCCGTGACCCGTGTCCTTCAGGACAAATACGGTTTCGATGACTTCAACCAGCGGGTCTTTGCCGGTGGTGGGCGCGATCTGGGGCGGATGCTCTGGATGACTGGTGACCAGGCCGTGATTGATGGCGCCATCGTCAATGGCTCGGCCCAGCGTGTCGCCCGTTTTGCTCAGTGGTCGCGCCATTTGCAGACCGGCTATCTCTATCACTATGCCATTGCGATGATCGTCGGGCTGGTCGGCCTGCTGACGATCTTCGTGACCTTCTGACGGCAAGGGAGCAATCTGAATGAACGAGTTTCCCCTGCTGACGCTGATCATCTGGCTGCCCATCATCGGCGGCATCGTCGTGCTGGCAAGCGGCGAGCAGTCCACGAACATCTCCCGCTGGACGGCGCTGATCTTCGCCATCCTGACCTTCCTGATCAGCCTCGGGCTCTGGTTCGGCTTCGATGCGACGACCGCCCAGATGCAGTTCGTCGAACGCTCGCCCTGGATCCCTGGCTTCAAGGTCGAGTATTTTCTCGGCGTCGATGGTCTCTCGATGCCGCTGATCATTCTCACGACCTTCATCAGCATCTTCGTCATCATTGCCGGCTGGGAGACCATCACCTATAAGCCGACGCAGTACATGGCGGCCTTTCTCATCATGGAAGGGGTGATGGTCGGCGTCTTCGCGGCACTCGACGCCATTCTTTTTTATGTCTTCTGGGAGGCGATGCTGATCCCGATGTTCATCGTCATCGGGGTCTGGGGCGGGCCGAACCGGGTCTATGCGACCATCAAGTTCTTCCTCTTCACCTTCTTCGGCTCGGTCTTCATGCTGATCGCGCTGATCTACATGTCATTCCAGGCCGAGAGTTTCAGCATCCTGGATTTCCACGCGCTGCAACTGGGAATGACTGCGCAGATCCTCATCTTCATCGCCTTCCTGCTCGCCTTCGCGGTCAAGGTGCCCATGTTCCCGGTGCATACCTGGCTGCCGGACGCCCATGTCGAGGCGCCCACCGGCGGCTCTGTGATCCTGGCGGCGATCATGCTCAAGATTGGCGGCTATGGCTTCCTGCGCTTTTCCATGCCGATCACACCCGACGCCAGCGCCGAACTGGCCTGGCTCATCATCGCGCTGTCGCTGATCGCCATCGTCTACATTGGCTTCGTGGCCCTGGTGCAGCAGGACATGAAAAAGCTCATCGCCTATTCGTCCATCGCCCACATGGGCTTTGCCACGCTCGGCTTCTTTCTGGTCTTCGCCCTGGCGGTGCGGCCCGAGGTGAGCGGCGGCTCGATCATGGGCATCGAGGGCGGCATGGTGCAGATGATCTCGCACGGCTTCATCTCCGGTGCGCTCTTTCTCTGTGTCGGCGTGCTCTATGACCGCGTCCATTCACGCGAGATCGCCGACTATGGCGGCGTGATCAACACCATGCCCTGGTTCGGCGCCTTTATGATCTTCTTTGCGATGGCCAACGCCGGGCTGCCCGGCACCTCCGGCTTCGTCGGCGAGTTCATGGTCATCCTCGCCACCTTCCGCGCCGATTTCTGGTGGGCGGTGCTGGCCGCGACCACGCTCATCCTGGCTGCGGCCTTTACCCTCTGGATGGTCAAGCGGGTGATCTTCGGCGAGGTCAAAAACGACAAGGTCGCGGCATTGAAAGATCTGGATCGCCGCGAGACCTTCAATCTCGGCGTACTGGCTGCCGCCGTGCTCGCGCTCGGACTCTGGCCTGCACCGCTGGTGAACGTCATGCACACGACGATCGAGAAGCTGGTCGTCCAGGTCAGCGCGTGCAAGCTGCCCGCTGACGAGCGCGGCGACTGCGCGCTGGTTCGTCCCGAAGCCGCTGCGACTGTCATGCGTTGAGGTTTGTGGGAATAGACAGGATTAACAGAATTAATCAAGATTAACATGATTAAAAACAAAATCTTAAAAACCCTGTCAATCCTGAAAAATCCTGTTAGTCCTGTCTATTGACAGCCAGTCTCAGAATTTGGAACCAACTATGCCATTCGACGCCGCCAATCTCGTGCCCATCCTGCCGGAGATCGCCATCCTCATCACCGCGAGCGTGGTGCTCATCGTCGATCTCTATCTCAAGGATCAGGACAAGGGACTCAATCACAGCCTGAGTCTGATCGGTCTGGTGATCGCCATTGCGCTGACCGGCGCGGTCGGCGGCGGCGAGCGCCAGATCTTCTTCGATGGCAATCTGGTTCGCGACGGTATCAGCGATCTGTTGAAGGGCGCGATTCTGGTGGTGAGTATCCTCGCCTTCATCTATGCGCGACCCTGGCTCAAGGATCGCGGCATGCTGGTGGGCGAGTTTTATGTCCTGGGCCTGTTCGCGGTGCTCGGGATGCTGGTCATGGTCTCCGCCAACAGCTTCCTGACGCTGTATCTGGGGCTCGAACTCCAGGCGCTCTCGCTCTATGCCCTGGTCGCCTTCGACCGCGATTCCAAAAAGGGCGCTGAGGCGGCGATGAAATATTTTGTGCTCGGCGCGCTCGGCTCGGGCCTGCTGCTCTACGGCATCTCGATGATCTATGGCGCGACCGGCTCCATCGAACTGGGGCCGGTCGCTCAGGCTGTCGCCGCACAGGGCATCGCAAACAAGGTGCTGGTGTTCGGGATCGTCTTTCTGGTGATCGGTATCGGTTTCAAATTCGGCGCCGTGCCGTTTCACATGTGGGTGCCGGACATCTACGAAGGCGCGCCGACGCCTGCCGTGCTCTTTCTCGGCAGCGCGCCCAAGATCGCGGCCTTCGCGCTTGCCATCCGCATGCTGGTGGAGGGGTTGCCGTCGCTCCATGCCGACTGGCAGGGCATGCTGATCATCCTCGCCGTGCTCTCGATGGGGCTTGGCAATCTGGTCGCTATCGCCCAGACCAACATCAAGCGCATGCTGGCCTACTCGGCCATCGGACATGCCGGCTTCATCTTTCTCGGGCTGCTCGCCGGATCACAGCAGGGCTACGCGGCGGCCATGTTCTATGCCATCGTCTATGCCGTGATGTCCGCCGGTGCCTTCGGCATCCTCCTCATCCTCAGTCGCAAGGGATTCGATGCCGAGAACCTCGAAGACCTCAAGGGGCTCAATGATCGCGATTCCTGGTACGCCGCCATGATGACGCTCGTCATGTTCTCCATGGCCGGGGTGCCGCCGACAGTCGGTTTCATGGCCAAGCTGCTGGTGCTGGAATCCGTCGTCCGCATTGATCTGGTGTGGCTGGCGCTGGTGGCCGTCGCCTTCTCCATCATCGGCGCCTTCTACTATCTGCGGGTCATCAAATTCATCTATTTCGACCGACCGGCCCCGGACGCGCCGATCCTCGTCACCAGCGGCGGCGTGCGGATCGCCATGACAGCCAATGGTCTGGCCCTGCTGGCGCTCGGGCTTTTTCCCGCCGCGCTGCTGTCGCTGTGTCAGGCGGCGTTTGCGGTGCAGTAATCGCGTCACTTTCGCGCTGATGGATGGACACCGTGCGGGCGACTGACCGGCATGGACCTGGGGCGTTTCGTAGCGGTAGTTGGCCTTGAGATCAGTCACGATTGAATGCCTTGATCAAAAGGTCGGAGTGGCATGGGCGGATTGTCGTGTCGTTCGCGGGTAGGGCAGGGTGCGGCGCGCGGGTGTCGGTGTCACCGCCCGACGCTGAAACCGGCCAGACTGGAGGGCGCGCAGCAGTGCCAGTCCCTGCGGCCAGGGGCCGAATCCCGAATCGATATTGATGTGGCCTGCATCGCCGATGTCGATCATCACGCTGCCCCAGAGCCCGGCCCAGTGCTCGACTGTCTCCAGACGCATCCAGGGATCGTTGCGGCTCGCCACCACCAGGCTCGGGAAGGGCAGGGGGCCGACGGGAGATCGGCAGCCAGCGAAAGCTGACCCTTGCGTCGCGGGTCGGCACGCACGCCGCGCGGCGAGAAACGCTCCGGATCCGCCGGGGCGACCAGCAGTGCGCCTGCGCCAGCGGCGGTGCGCCGGGGATCCAGCCGCGCTCATCGCCCGCAGGAGCCACGGCGATGTCGGGCGCGCGCAGGGTGCCGCCCGCCGGGGTGAAACCGGCTCCGTTCAAGTCATATCGCCACGCCCTTCTCGTCGAACAGCCCCTCAAAGAGAATCGAGCTGAGATACCGCTCGCCGGAATCCGGCAGGACCACGACGATAGTCTTACCGCTGTGCTCCGGACGCTGCGCGAGCCGCGCGGCGACCGCGACCGCCGCGCCGCTGGAGATGCCGGAGAGGATGCCCTCCTCGCGCGCCAGACGCAGCGCATAGCGGACGGCGTCCTCGTTGCTGACGGTCTCGATGAGATCGACCAGCGACAGATCCAGGGTGTCCGGGACGAAGCCGGCGCCGATGCCCTGGATCTTGTGCGGGCCGGGTTTGAGCGGTTCGCCGGCACGGGCCTGGGTCAGTACCGGACTGGCCTCGGGCTCGACCGCGACCGAGAGGATGGGCTTGCGCTGGGTCTGTTTGATGTAGCGCGAGATGCCGGTGATGGTGCCGCCGGTGCCCACGCCCGAGACCAGAATGTCGATCTGGCCCTCGGTGTCGTGCCAGATCTCGGGACCGGTGGTGTTCTCGTGGATGGCCGGATTGGCCGGGTTCTTGAACTGTTGCAGCAGCACATAGCGCTCGGGATCGGCGGCGGCGATCTCCTCCGCCTTCGCCACCGCCCCGCTCATGCCCTTGGCCCCTTCGGTCAGCACCAGTCTGGCGCCATAGGCCACCAGCAGCTTGCGCCGCTCCAGGCTCATGGTCTCGGGCATGGTCAGGGTCAGCGGGATCCCCTTGGCGGCGGCGACGAAGGCCAGCGCGATCCCCGTATTGCCGCTGGTCGGCTCGACCAGCTCCTTGCCGGGACCGAGCAGACCGCGCCGCTCGGCATCCCAGATCATGGCCGCGCCGATGCGGCATTTGACCGAATAGGCCGGATTGCGGCCCTCGATCTTGGCCAGCACGCGGGCGGGCGCGCCATCGGTGACACGATTGAGCGCCACCAGCGGGGTGCGGCCGATCGACTGCGCATTGTCTGCAAACCAACTGGACATCGGGAGTGCTCCTCAGACCGGATCGGTCTGGATGGGGGTGTGACGCCGGTTGAATGCCGGACGGCCACAGAGGTTTCACTTTAAGGTTTTCGCTGCCGGAGTCGAACGAAGAAGAATTCAGATTCTGATAAAACTGAAGGCGCTTTCCAGGAAGATCTCTAAACGCCTGAAATTCCTTCAACGGACAGGATTAACAAGATTTTTCAGGATTAAAAATATTTAAAACAAGGATTTGAGAAATCCTGTCCATCCTGAAAAATCCTGTTAATCCTGTCTAAATAAAGTCATGGTGCCTGATGAAAATCCCGCGCCGCATTCACCACGCGCCGCACGATTCCGACCCGCACCACGAAATCGCCGAATCGCTCGTCCGGCTGGCGCTCGGCGGCGAAGCGAGCGAAGAGTCCGTCAAGCTCCGTCAGGATCTCGGTCTCGCCGATATTCTCCCGATAGACGCTGTTGAGCCGGGCGCCGCGTCCGTCGCCGCCGAGCAGCAGGTTGTAGGTGCCCGGTCCCTTGCCGACGAAAGCGATTTCGGCCAGGAAGGGCCGTGCACAGCCGTTGGGACAGCCGGTCATGCGGATCACCAGTGCCTCCCGCTCCAGACCATGACGCGCGGCCAGCGTTTCGATGCGGGTCAGCAGATCCGGGAAATAACGCTCCGACTCCGCCATCGCCTGCGGACAGGTCGGAAAGGCGACACAGGCAATAGCGCCCAGCCGCAGCGTCGAGCGCCCCTCTGCCAGCAGGCCATGCGCGCGCGCCAGCGATTCGATGCGTTGTTTCTGCCGGGCCGGCACCCCCGCAACGATCAGATTCTGATTGGGCGTGATACGGAAATCGCCGCGATGGACCTCGGCGATGGCCCGCAGCCCGGTGAGCAACGGACGGTCGGGGGCGTCGTGCAACCGTCCGTTTTCGATATACAAGGTCAGGTGCCAGCGTCCGTCATGACCCCGGATCCAGCCGTAGCGGTCGCCGTGATCCGTGAAGGCGACGGGCCGGGGCGGCGCGAAGGTCAGCCCGGCACGCCGCTCCACCTCGGACCTGAAGGCGTCCAGACCCAGGCGTTCAATGGTGTATTTGAGCCGCGCATGGGGGCGACTGACGCGATTCCCGAAGTCGCACTGCGCCGTGACCACCGCCTCGGCCACCGCCAGCACCCGCTCGGGGGTGACGAATCCCAGATCGTCGGCCAGCCGGGGAAAGGTGGTGCGATCGCCGTGGGTCGTCCCCATGCCGCCGCCGGCCAGACAGTTGAAGCCCAGCAGACGGGTGGGTTCGTTGGGGTCGGTGATGGCGATAAAACCCAGATCGTTGGCATAGACATCGACATCGTTGTGCGGCGGCACGGCGATGGCGACCTTGAATTTGCGCGGCAGATAGGTCTCGCCATAGATCGGCTCATCCTCTTCGCCGCTGCCGGCGAGCCGTTCGCCATCGAGCCAGAGCTCATGATAGGCGCGGGTCCTGGGCAGCAGATGTTCGCTGATCCGCTGCGCCCAGGCATGGACCTCGGCATGCAGCGGCGATTCGACCGGATTGGGGTTGCACATGACATTGCGGTTGATGTCGCCGCAACCGCCGATGGAGTCGATGAGCGCCTGATGGATGCCCTGGATGACCCCGCGCAGATCGCCCTTGGGGATGCCGTGATACTGAAAGGTCTGGCGCGTGGTCAGCCGCACGCTGCCGCTCGCCAGCTCGCGTCCGATGCGGTCGATGGCGAGCCATTGCGCCGGGGTGCAGACCCCGCCGGGCAGCCGTGCGCGCAGCATGAAACTGTATTCAGGCTCCAGCCACTGCTCGCGGCGCGCGGCGCGCCGGTCGCGGTCGTCCTGCTGATAGAAGCCGTGGAATTTGCCGATCTGGGTATCCGCCGGGTCGATGGCGGCGGTCAGTTCGTCGGCCAGACTCGCCGCCAGGGTGCCGCGCAGACGCTGGCTGCGTGACTTGATGTGTTCATGTTCGGTGAGATTGGCGTTCATCAGTAAAGGTCTCGCTGGTAACGGCCATCCTGGCGCAGGGTGTTGAGCGTGTCGTCGGCGCTTTCATGATCGATGCCCCGCTCGTGCGCGATGACATCAAGCAGGGCCTCGTGCACCGCACGGCCCATCGCGGTGGCGCCGCAGACATAGAGATGCGCGCCGTCCTGAAGCCAGGCATGGAGGTCGCGCCCCTGTTCGCGCAGCCGGTGCTGGACATAGCGTTTGTCGCCCTGATCGCGCGAGAAGGCGACGCTGACCTGCTCCAGCCGTCCGGCCTTGCGATGGGCCTGCCAGTCGAGCTGATAGAGAAAGTCGCGCCGGTAATGACGGTTGCCGAAGATCAGCCAGTGACGACCGCGTGCGCCGCGCGCGGCGCGTTCCTGGAGAAAGGCGCGAAACGGGGCGATACCGGTGCCGGCGCCGATCAGGATGAGAGGCGTGTCATCGTCCGCCGGGAGCCGGAAACCGGGGTTTTCGGTGATCGCGATCTGAATCGGCTCGTCTTCGCGCAGACGGCGGGCGAGGAAGCCCGAGGCGCCGCCCAGACGCTCACGTCCATCGACGGCATAGCGCAGCAGAGAGACCGTCAGATGCACCTCGTCGGGGATCTCGGTCTGACTGGAGGCGATGGAATAGAGACGGGGACGCAGCGGCTGGAGCAATCCCACCAGCGCGGACGGCTCCAGGCGGCCCGGATGCTCGGTGATCAGATCGACGAACTGGCGCGAGCCGGCATAGTCGCGCAGCCGCGCGCCATCGGCGCTCAGGTCTGCCAGCGCGTCCGAACCGGATCGTTCGGCCCAGGCCTTGACGACGTTCGGGTGCAACTGGGTCAGATCCAGGTGTTCGGACAACGCCTCACGCAGCGCCAGATCGCAGTTCTCCAGCGTGACCGGGCTGTCCCCGTCGAGTTGCAGCCGCGTCAGGATCGCATCGACCAGCACCGGATCATTGCGGAACCAGACCCCGAGTGCATCGCCGGGCGTGAACCGCAGTCGTTCGGGATCGATCGCGAGCACCAGATGATGGACCTCACCCACGGCGTCTGCGGTGGTCAGCCGACGTCGCTCGATCAGTTCCGCAACCAGTGGGCCGCTCGCCGCCGATTTTGCGGCGACCGGTTCGCCGCCCTTGCCGCCGTGGATCGGGATGACCTTGGCCCTGTGCGATTCGACCAGACCGGCGGTCAGTTCCAGCACGCGCCCGGACCAGTCGGCAACCGTCTCCCGATAATCGACATCGCCGCACTGGAGATCCAAAAGGGGGTGGGCGCCCAGCTCCCTGAGCCGGACATCGAACGCCCTGGCGGCCTGACAGAATTGGGCATAGCTGGAGTCGCCCAGTCCCAGCACCGCATAGCGCAGCGACTCCAGTCGGGGCGCGCGTTTGCCATGCAGATACTTGAAGAGATCCTGCGCACTCTCCGGCGGCTCGCCCTCGCCGTGGGTGCTGACCAAGAGCAGCAGCAGCCGTTCGCTGGCGATGTCGCGTGATTTGTAATCGCCCAGTGAGAGCAGGCGGGGTTCGATTCCGCGCCCGTGCAGCCGCGCGGCGAGCGATTCAGCCACGCCACGGGTGTTGCCCGTCTGCGAGCCGTAGAGGATGGTCAGCCCGGAGGCGGGCGCGCTGGCCTGAACACTGGCGGGAATCGATTCCACGGCGCCGCGTCCGGCCAGATACCCGCTGACCCAGGCGATCTGGAGTGGCGAGAGACCCGTCAGGGCCGTTTGCAGAGCAGTCAACTGGCGCTCGTCCAGCGGACTCGTTAAAGGGGTTAATTGCGACAATGCCATGGGCACTCCGGGCGAATCTCATACGATAAAGGCCATCGGGATCAGGTTTGAGGCCCAGCCGAGGAGTTGAGTGTGTTGCCCGGAAATAAAAAATGGAACGTATATTCTTTTCTTTCTATATGAAGATGAGTCATAAGTTGCGTCTGACGCCGACAACCGGAATCAGGCGATTGATACCTTGGGAAAGGCCGCCTCTTTGATCTGCTCCGTGGTCAGCTTTGGGGCGCATTCCAGAATGAAGCGGAGTGCGTAGTCGCGCAGATAATGACCGCGGAAGAGGGAGGTGATGTGCAGCTCATCGTGCAGCCGCCGCAGCCAGCGCCGCAATTCCTTGCGCACCTGCGCATCGAGCGCGCCGAAGGGTTCGTCCAGCAGCAGGACTTTCGGCTCGACCGCCAGCGCGCGGGCCAGCGCGACCCGCTGGCGCTGGCCGCCGGATAGCTGGCTGGGGAAGCGATTGGCAAGCGGATCGAGCTGCACCAGATCGAGTAGACGATGCACCCGCTGCCGGATCTCGGCCTCCTTCGGACGCTCGCGCCGGGGCTTGACCCGCAGTCCGAAGGCGACGTTCTCGAACACCAGATTGAGCGGCACCGCAATCGCCGCAATCAGCAGCGTCAGACGCACCGCCGCCAGCGCGTCCGGGTCGGAGAGTGCGGTGACATAAGTGAACCAGCCCTTGCGGAACGCCTCGGCGAAGACCGCGATCAGCGGCATCAGCAGAAAGAGCGCGAAGAAGAGCAGAGCCACGCCGAGGATCAGACGCCTGATCCAGGGCGACTCGCGGGTGGCGGCATTGGTTTGGTAACGACGGGCATCGACCCGCGCGTGCAGCACGCCAGCGACGGCCATCAGCGATCCCTCCCGGTGCGTTTGGCGCTCCACGCCTGCAACAGATTGATGGCGAGCAGCATGATGAAGGAAAAGACCAGCATCACCACCGCCACGGCGGTCGCGCCGACATAGTCGTACTGTTCGAGCTTGGTGATGGAGACCGCCGCCAGCGGGATCAGCACGATCAGCGACAGCGACAGATAGACCAGGGTATAGCCGAGCGCCAGATGGAAACCCGGCAGCACCCGTGTCTGGCGGGTGGGATTGAAGAAGGGCGCCACACCCATCAGCGGTTGATCACGATCTGATCGAAGGTGCCGTTGTCGGCAAAATGCTTGGCTTGAACCGCTTTCCAGGGACCGAGCAGGGTCTCGACATCAAAGGTCTTGACCGCCGGGAAGCGATCCGCGTTTTCAGCCAGGACAGCGGGCGAGCGTGGACGGAAATAATGCTTGGCGATGATCCGCTGACCGGTCTCGGAGAAGAGAAAGTCGAGATAGGCCTTGGCCTCAGCCGCCGTCCCGCGTTTGGCGACGACGGTTTCGACCACGGCCACCGGCGCGCTGGCATCGATGCTGATCGAGGGATAGACCACATCGAACCGATCCGCGCCCAGTTCGCGCGCGATCAGCGCCGCCTCGTTCTCGAAGGTCACCAGTACATCGCCGATGTCACGCTGGGTGAAGGTCGTGGTCGCGCCGCGCCCGCCGCCATCCAGCACCGGCACATTGGCGAACACCTGCCGCACGAACTCGCGCGCCTGCTCATCGGTGCCGCCGCCAGCGATGACACTGCCCCAGGCAGCGAGATAGGTGTAGCGGCCGTTCCCGGAGGTCTTGGGGTTGGGCACGATCACCGACAGTCCGGGCCGGGCCAGATCCGCCCAGTCATGGATGTGCTTGGGATTGCCCTGGCGCACCAGGAACACCGAGGTGGTGGTGTAGGGTGTGGCGCCATGCGGGAAGCGCTCGCGCCAGTCAGCTGCCACCAGACCGCCGCGCTCGACCAGGATGTCGAGATCGGTGGACTGGTTCATGGTCACGACATCGGCTTCGAGCCCGGCAGCAACCGCCAGCGCCTGCTTGCTGGAACCGCCGTGGGACTGATTGACCGTGACCGTCTTGCCGGTTTGCGCTTGGTAGGCATCGGTAAAGGCCGGGTTGATGTCCTTGTACAGCTCGCGCGAGACATCGTAAGAGGCGTTGAGCAGGCTCGTCTCGGCGATGGCTGAACACGACAGCGCGGTCAGGGCGGCGCCGATCAGGAGAGAAATCCGGTTCGTCATGGCAGGTGGCCTCGGTTGCAGAAAAGAAAGCGCAGAGGTTAGTGCAATGACAAAATAACTGGAACGACAGAAATGTTATTTCATTATTCGCTTTTTGATATATCGTTACCAAAACATACCGGATTGATGGGCGCGGGATAAGGTTTGCAGTTTTTGTTGGTTGGCGCGCGGCGATGCGAGCGATTAAAACGAACCCTCCCATTCATGCCACTGAACCAAAGGAATCCAACCATGAAGACATCCTTCCCCTTGAAAGCCCTGTTCGCAGGCATCGTGCTGGGTCTGTCCGGACTCACGCCCGCGCACGCCGCGACCACCCTGCTCAATGTCTCCTACGACCCGACCCGTGAGCTGTATCAGGAGTTCAACCCGGCTTTCGTCAAGCACTGGGAAGCGAAGACCGGCGAAAAGCTCGGTATCCAGCAATCGCATGGCGGTTCCGGCAAGCAGGCGCGCGCGGTGATCGACGGACTGGAGGCCGATGTGGTGACCCTGGCGCTGGCCTATGACATCGACGCCATTGCCGAGAAAGGGATCCTCAACAAGGACTGGCAGACGCGCCTGCCGCTGAACAGCTCGCCCTATACCTCGACCATCGTCTTCCTGGTACGCAAGGGCAATCCGAAGGGGATCCAGGACTGGGGCGATCTGGTCAAAGACGGCGTCTCCGTCATCACACCCAACCCCAAGACCTCGGGCGGTGCGCGCTGGAACTATCTGGCGGCCTGGGCCTGGGCCGAGAAGGAATACGGCGGCGACGAGGCCAAGGTGAAGGAGTACATCACGCGGCTCTACAAGAATGTCCCGGTGCTGGACTCCGGCGCCCGCGGTTCGACCACCACCTTCGTCCAGCGCGGCATCGGCGATGTCTTCCTCTCCTGGGAGAACGAGGCCTTCCTGGCGCTCCAGGAATTCGGTGCGGACCAATTCGAGATCGTGGTGCCGTCACTATCGATCCTGGCCGAACCGCCGGTCACCGTCGTGGACCGCACGGTGGATAAGAAGGGCACCCGCGCGGTCGCGACCGCCTATCTGGAATTCCTCTACTCGCAGGAAGGACAGGAAATTGCCGCCAAGCATTTCTATCGTCCCACCAATGCCGAGGTAGCCGCCAAGCACAAGGGTCAGTTCGCCGACATCAATCTGGTGAAGATCGAGGATCTGGGCGGCTGGCAGGCGGCGCAGAAGAAACACTTCGCCGATGGCGGGGTGTTCGACCAGATCTACAGTCCGTCGGCGCGTTGATCCGACGCGGCGTGAAGGATCCCCGGCCAGACCGGGGATCGACCCTGTCTATGCCCGCAGGCGAGAAACTCAGATCGCACATCGCTGCCGCTCATAAGCGTCTGAGATAACAGATACCCTCTGTCCTTCCCTTATTCCCGGTGAATGCGATCAATCAGTTTCATGAGCACACAACCTGGGTGGACGTGGAGCCGGTTTGAACCAGCAGAGGGATTTGGCGAGGCCGGTTCAGGCTGTTGATCGGATGGAACAGGCGGGCGTCCGTCTGCGTTAGGGGTGCGATCAGATCCGATGAGGGTCGGGCGTAGTAATAACCTTGCACCAGATCGGACCCGGCATCGACCGCCAGACTGTGCTGGTCCAGGTTTTCAATGCCTTCACAGACGACCTGCGCGCCCAGTTCATGGATGATTTCGACCAGCTTGGGCAGAATGCGCCGGGCGCGTTCGTTGGTGGTGCCCTGGACGATCAGCGAGCGGTCGAGCTTGACAATGTCCGGCGTCAATTTCCACAGACGATCAAAGTTCGAGTCCTCACAGCCGAAATCGTCGATGGCGACGCGATAACCCCGGCTCCGATAGGCATTGACTGCGTCATTGAGACGCCCGATGTCATCGACATGCCCCTCCAGAATTTCCAGGATGATCTGGTCTGGTGTCAGTCCGCACAGGTTGAGCAGATGTTCAAAGGTCTGGCCGTGACCACTGCTTAAACTGAGCAGATGGCGTCCGCTGACATTGAGAAAGAGTTCGGCCTCCGACTCGGCCTGCTGAACGAAGTTCAGGGTATGCACCATGCGGCACAGGCGGTCGAAATACATGGCTTCGCTGGGTGTCGTCGGCACCGCAAACGCCTCCGCCGGGGAGAGCGCCCGGCCATCTTCATCGCGCACCCGCAGCAGTGCCTCGTGCGCGACAACGGCTAAATCCTGTCCGGCGAAGAGTGGCTGAAAGGCGCTGTACAAGCGCATCCCGCGATAGGAGCCAAAGGCGCCCTGATCGTCAAAGCGGAGATGATGTGCTGTTCCGGATCGATCACCACTCCATTCCTCAAAGTAAGCCAGAATCTCGTTGAAGGCCATGTCCGCTCCAATTGTGCAATGCAGCATCGATTCTGAACCTTAGTGAGTCAATTTCTTTGCTGCAAGACACAAATCCTTCTATGCAAATTGCAAAACCATGGAAGCCGGGCAAGCCCGGCCATTCAGGCCGTCACCGTTTATGCGGTCGGTCAGGCCGGGGCGGTTGTTCCGCCCATGCCTGGAGATAGTGGATATAGCCCCAAAGATTCGCCGCCGCCTGGGACGCTCGCTCGCCGTCCACCTCGATATAACCCTTGCGGATGTAGTGCTCGCGAATCGACCGACGATGAATGACGATGAAGTCATCAATCGGCAGGTGTCGGTCATCAAGGATGACGCTAAAGGTTGTCCGATTGGTGGCAGCCAGATCGTAAAAAAGCCTTGCAGGCTCAAAGTTTGGCATGGTGGCGCACTCCCTGACTGAAGGCATCTCATCCCGGTCACCCGGACGCGATGCGAAAAAATCCGTTAATTCAGTCGTCAGTCTGAATGCCGCATTCCGTTGACGTGACAGTTGCAATCAGGTTATCCGTCCATGACAGGAGAGACTGGATATATCGCCACAACTCTGCTGCGGCCTGAGAGGCCCATTCGCCATCCAGGTCGTTATCCGTCTGGGCGAAGTGGGCGAGGAGGGTATGACGGTGTTTGACGGCAAACTCATCGACCGCCAGATCGCGGTCAGCGACGATGGTGCTGAAGGCCGCTTGGTTCGGGATGAGGTTGAGAAAGAGAAAGGTCGGATCGAGGTTTGACAAGATGGCGCGCTCCCGCTGTTTGGACGGCCTGCATCGAGGTCATGGTTAGCCTCGATTGTGCGCTGTAAACATCCGGTTACAAATTCGATTCTGTGCATTCCTTATTCATGTCAGCGGCTCGACAAGCCGCTGACTGGAAACAGTGTTTAACGCCCGACATCCAGACGGAAGCCGAGAAATTCGAGCAGGAGTCCGGAAAGCGCCCCGCCCATAAAACCGCCCAGGAGCCCGGCGGGGATGTGCGCCAGGATCTGTCCAAAGGCAGAGGTCATCCGATCATCCAGCACGGCGGCCGTGGCGCCACCGACGAACCAGATGCTGGCGCCAACGACCGCCGCGATGAGCCCCGCGACCACGGGCGCCGACAGCATCGCCGGCAGCCAGCGGGCCGCGCGTTCGACCAGCCAGCCCTCCGCAAGCTGAAACAGGGTGCCGACACCTGCCACGGCAGTGGCTGCCAGAATGATCATGTTCACCTGCCAGCCGGTCAGCGCGAAGGTCAGGACCAGCAGAGCGCCGGTCAGCAGCCCGGCAACGAGACCGTTGAGAATCTCGGCCAGCGGACGGCTGCCGCGCGTGACCATCCAGGCATAGAGAGTTCCCGCCACCACCCCGGCCGCTCCCGCCAGACCGACAATGGCAATGAGGTTAAGTTTGAGCGCGGCGGCCATCAAATAACCGATCGAGGCGAGGACGCCGGCCATGGTGCCAATCAGCGCGATCGGCATGGCGCTGTAAAAGGCCGCCGTCGTCACGGCGGCTATCGCGGTGGCGATCATCAAGGTTTGCCAGCCCGGCAGACCAAGGATCCATAACACCTGATAGAGACCGGCGAAGAGTGCGCCGAACAGGGCACCGGCAAGACCCCAGACGAGCAGGATCATGGCGATTTGGGCAAGCTGATCTTTCTGGAGCATGATGTTCCAATGCCTCTGATCTTCCGAACGGGGAACGAAGGTGGCGGGCAACCGGCGTTGCGCATCGATCAAAGACATGTGCGTTGTGCCGATGGGCGGGCATTTTCGCCTGACAGCCATTCGCCCGCGCGGAATGCGATCAGGAGCGGGACGATGCGGCGACCACGGGCATCGTGCAACTCCCGCAGCCGGATCAGACGTGCCCCTGAATCCTGCGGATGGCGGCGGATATTCATGGGGTCGAGATGGAGGCTGAGGTCTTCGACCCAGAGCTGTTGTGCGGCCTGTCCGAGCAGCCCGGCGACGATTTCCAAATGCGCCCGGAGCACGCTGCCGCCCTCGCCCCGGATTGCCAGCTCGCGGGCGATCCGGTCCAGCCCGGCGCGTAAAGCCGCCGGCTCGGACAGCCTGGTTGCATGCCTTCCCGTCAGTCTGTGGGATAACGCATCACGTTGATGCAGCAGATCGGCGCGTTCCGCGCGGATTTCGGCAAGACGGATCCGCGCCAGGGCAAGCAGATGATCAAACGCCCGGCGCTTCAGGTGGCGGCGTGTCTTGCACTCGCTCGCGCTGGGTTCCAACAGCCGATGACCGTTAAAGTTGACCGCAATCTGTGCGACCTCGCGCTGCACCAGCCCATTGACCAGATCCATGCCAAGGATGTGTTTTTCGGACCGCTCGACCAGCAGCAGTGCCGTGATGCGTGCCGGCCGCCGCTCGGCTCGGGCATGCAGACCAGCGGTTTCGCCCGCCAGACGCTCCAGCATCTCGTTGGCCGAGACAAAGAGTGCGGCGAGACGCGGGTCGGCGGCGAATTCGGCACGCCCGACCAGGATGGGCGCCGGTGTCTCGTCCACCAGCCGCCCCACATGACGGATGGCCTGGATGACGGGTTCGCGGAGACGCCGACGATACCCCGGCAGCAGCCTCAGCCGCGCATCGGTATGATCGACGGTGCGTTCGATGGCCGCCTGGACCAGCGTTTCGGGGTAATGCCCGCGTGTCCTCTGACGTCCGCCAAAAAGGAAATGGGAAAGACTCAATGCCGGTCTCGACGGATACAGCCGCTTGCAGTGTTCAAGCAAATGGGTCCAGGCGCCGGGAGTCAGCCATGCGGCTTCCACATGAGCTTGAGGACGCGATAACCGATGACCCAGAAGCGGATGAACTGCCAGATAACCGCCGTGCGCAGATAGCGCGTGAAGCGCGTGGGAATGGGTGGATAGGCATCCGGTTGATAGGGGCCTTTGTTCGCGCCTGCCATGTTTAAAACCTCGCTGAAGATGGAGTGGTGAAGGTCTCAATGCGGCAGCAGGAACCAGCCCGGTCGCAGCCGCGCCTGATAGATGAAGGCATGATGCAGGAGAAATTTCATCCAGTGCCCGGCCAGCCCGACCTCGCCATAGGTGAGCTTGAGATCGCGTCCGAAGCGGGGATAGGTCTCGTAGTCGGGCACCACGGGGAAGACCGTCATGGTCGCCGCCGAGCCGCGCAGGACATGCTTGCCGGTCGAGGCCATGCAGGCCGCACCCATCTCAGCCATTGAGGCAGTGTGGGTCGGCGCGGGCGCGCCTTTCAGGATGTCGCGGATGCTTGCCGCCACCGCCCTGCCGATCGCCGCCGAGGGCATGCCGGTACGCGCGGCGGACGGATTGACCGGGGTGCCGTTGGGGCTCTTCATCGGCTTGCTGATGAGATGCGGCGGCGCAAAGGCGATGCCGACAGCAAAGATATTTTTATAACTCGGCGTCTGATAGGTCTTCGGCCAGTCCTGCTTGCCCCAGTCCTCATAGGCTTTGGGGGTGTAATCGGCATCGACCTTCATGAAGCCGTTGGGCGCGAAGAGTTGATCGGTGATGTCTGTTCCAGACGGGTCGAAGGCTTTCAGCCCCACCCCGGCGAAGGCCGGAATCAGCATGGCGAAATCGAAGTCGAGCGTGTGATGCGTGCCATCGAGCAACTCATAATGAATGATGCCCGGCTCGACCCGGTTGACATGGGCGCGGGTGATCCACTCGATCCCGCGCTCGGCCATCAGTGATTCGACGAAGACCTTGCCACTGGTGACATAGCCGCCGCGCGTGATGAGCACGCCACCGATCCCGAGATCGCCCACTTCGTATTCGTTACTGAGCCAGATCAGACGCGCCTGTTGGCGCACGCCGGCCTCGCGCAGGACGTGATCGACATTGCAGATGTATTCGAAGGCCGCGCCCTGGCAGGTCGCCATGCCATGTCCGGTCCCGATGACCAGCGTCTGCTGCGCACCGTTTTTCATCGCCGCGATGGCGGCCTGCAAACGACGGTTCGCCTCCAGCGCATGGGGCGGGGTGCAGACCGACACGGTGTGGCCGGTCTCGGGCCCCAGTCCCGGCGTGGCGGCGAAATTCAGCCTGGGTCCGGTGGCATTGATCAGAAAATCGTACGCGATGGACTCGGCTTCACCGACCCGCGCGGGATCGGTGTATTCGATCCGCACGAAGGGTTTGGTGTGTTCGGCGTCGCCTTCCGGGTGAATGGACAGGGCACTGGCCTGACGAAAATCCACATTCACTTTTTTGTAGATGGGCGCCAGTTCGTAGGTGACTTCAGATTCGGTCATCTCGCCCACGGCGACCCAGATATTCGAGGGCACCCAGTTCCAGGTCGGCTTGGGTGAGACCACGATGACCTGATGTTGCTTGCCAACCCAGCGGCCCAGGCAGCGAGCCGCCGTATGGCCGGAGATGCCGGCACCGAGGATGAGAATACGTGCCATGAAAGACGCTCTGCGGTGAGATGGGTTTGATCGGGTGCGCCATGGCGACTCGACCGGCCATGGGTTCCAGGTCGGCATTGTTGGGGCACAGCAGGCATCCAGAGAAACGAGATTTTCTGATAAGCAACGCACTAAAAAAGAACATGGCACCGGATGCCGGCTGACTGGAGCCGACAATCGCGACGCCTCACACTGGCGTTACTGGCCGCAATCGCCCGCCCACTGCGTGACGGCCTGCCGCCAGTGCGGGAGATGTTCCGACTCTTTGATCATGCCCGCGCCCACGGTGTTGTTGGTGCTCTCGTCGATGAGGATGAAGGCGCCGGTGGCGCGGTTGACGACATAGGGATCGGGAAAGATCGGCTGGGCCAGTTTCAGGGTCAGACGGGCGATGTCGTTCATCCTGAGCTGGGTCGCCGGCCCGCGTTCGAGCGTGTTGACGTCGAGCCGGTGTTTGATGTCGGCGACCCTGGCGCGGACCTCGCGCGTGGTGTGACGCAGCAGATAGTGACGGGCGGGCGACAGCGGCGTCTCGGCCAGCCAGCAGACACAGGCGTCGATCTCGCGGATGGCCTCCGGCGCCGCGCCGGTTCTGACCAGCAGATCGCCGCGCGAGATGTCGATCTCGTCCTCCAACAGCAGCGTGACCGATTGTTCGTGGATCGCCGTTGGCTGACTGACGCCGCCGAGCTGAATATCCTTGATGCGTGTCTCAAATCCGGACGGCAGCACCGTCACCGGATCGCCAATGGCGATCTCGCCCGCCTCCACCCGGCCCATGAAGCCCCGGTAATCGTGCAGCGCCGGATTGGCGGCGTCACGCGGGCGGCAGACATACTGCACCGGAAAACGGAAGGCCTCGGGTTGCTCGGTGTGCGCGGCCGGTGCGCTTTCCAGAATCTCCAGCAGGGTTGGCCCGTCATACCAGCCCAGACGCTCGCCGCGCTCCACCACCATCTCGCCGGTCAGTGCGGAGAGCGGGATAAAGCGCACCTCGCCGATCCCCAGACGCGCGGCGAAGTCCAGATAGTCCTCCTGGATCCGTGCGAACACGGCCGGGTCATAGTCCACCAGATCCATCTTGTTGACCGCCACCACCAGATGCGGAATGCCGACCAGTCGCGCCAGATAGGAATGCCGCCGGGTCTGGGTCAGCACACCCTTGCGGGCATCGACCAGGATGATCGCCAGATTGGCGGTCGAGGCCGCCGTGACCATGTTGCGGGTGTACTGCTCGTGACCGGGGGCGTCGGCGATGATGTAGTTGCGGGTGCCGGTGGAGAAATAACGGTAGGCGACATCAATGGTGATGCCCTGCTCGCGCTCGGCCTGGAGCCCGTCGGTCAGGAGCGACAGATCCAGCTCAGTCAGGCCCCGCCGCTGCGAGGTCGCGGCGAGTGCGCCGAGGGTATCGGCCAGAATCGCCTTGGTGTCATAGAGCAGCCGCCCGATGAGCGTGCTCTTGCCGTCATCGACACTGCCGCAGGTGAGAAAGCGCAGCAGTCCGTGGTCGATCTCGTTCGGGAACTCGTGCGGATTTGACATGGTGGCGTCCTTTAAAAAGCTGTTTAACCGCTCTGAACGCGGTTTAGAAATAACCGGCCCGCTTGCGCTCTTCCATCGAGGCATCGCTGGTCTGATCATCGAGACGGGTGGCGCCGCGTTCGCTGAGTGTGGTCACGGCGGTCTCAGCGAGGATCTGGTCGATGGTGTCGGCCTCGGACTCCACCGGCGCGGTGCAGGGGATGTCGCCGACGGTGCGGAAACGCACCCGCAGTTGCTCCACCTGTTCGCCGGGCTGGGCCGGGGTCAGCTCGGTGACGGGGCGCAGCAGCCCCTTGTCGCGCACCACCGGACGGGTGTGGGCGAAATAGATCGACGGCAGGTCCAGCCGTTCGCGCTGGATGTATTGCCAGACATCGCGCTCGGTCCAGTCGCTGATCGGAAAGGCGCGGATGTTTTCCCCTTTGTGGGTGCGGGCGTTGTAGAGACTCCACAGCTCCGGACGCTGATTCTTGGGATCCCACTGACCGAATTCGTCGCGGAAGCTCATGACCCGCTCCTTGGCGCGCGATTTCTCCTCGTCGCGACGCGCCCCGCCGATGCAGGCGTCAAAACCGAATTCGGCGATGGCCTCCAGCAGGGTGACGGACTGATGTCTGTTGCGCGATTCGCCGGGATGCTTGAGCAGCACCGAGCCGCGCGCCATCGAGTCTTCGACCGTGCGCACGATCAGCCGCGCGCCCAGTGCGGCGGCATGCCGGTCACGGAACGCGATTACCTCCGGGTAGTTGTGTCCGGTATCGATGTGCAGCAGCGGGAAGGGAAAGCCGCCGGGGCGAAACGCCTTTTCGGCCAGCCGCAGCAGACAGATCGAATCCTTGCCGCCGGAGAAGAGCAGCGCCGGACGGGCGCACTGTCCGGCGACCTCGCGCAGGATATGGATGGCGTCGGCTTCGAGCCAGTCGAGATGGCTGAGGGTGCGGGTGCTGAGGGTGGTCATGTGCGTTATCGCCGTTCCAGTGGTTAATTCAGGCAGGATTAAAAACCATCGCAGCACCTGGAAATCCCGAGGCCGTTCGTTGTCGTTGTCGAAGATTCGCAAGCCGACGACGTCGATTACGACAACGATCAGAGACGGTTTCGGAACATCCGCACGGCTGCACTAGTGGCTGACCGCTGGCGTCTGACGATGCAGTCCGCACTCCCGGTTCCCGGCGTCCTCCCACCACCAGCGTCCGGCACGCACGTCCTCGCCGACACTGATGGCGCGGGTGCAGGGGGCGCAGCCGATACTCGGGTAGCCCCGGTCATGCAGCCGGTTGTAGGGAACCCGGTGCAAGCGGATGAAGCCCCAGACCTCGCGCTCGCTCCAGTCGGCCAGCGGGTTGAGCTTCTCCAGACCGTGCTCGGCGTCCCATTCGCGTATCGGCAAGCGGGCGCGCGTGATCGACTGAGCTGCGCGCTGGCCGGTGATCCAGGCCGCCTGACCGGCCAGCGCGCGTCTGAGAGGCTCCAGCTTGCGCAGTCCGCAGCAGGCGTGACGGGCCTCCAGGGAGGCGTAGAAACCGTTGACGCCGAATTTCCGCACATAGGCTTCGACCGCCTCACGCTCGGGGAGATAAAGCTCAATGCGGTGGCCGTAATGACGCTCGATCTCGCCGATGAGGTCATAGGTCTCCGGCGGCAGCCGCCCGGTATCGAGCGAAAAGATCCGGATCGGCAGATGCGCCTTCAGGATGATCTCGGTCAGCACCATGTCCTCGGCGCCGAGACTGCTGGCGAAACTGACCGACGGCAGCAACTCGCAGGCCAGCCCGAGGGTCTCGACCACGGCTTGCCGTTTGGCGTCCAGGGCGGCGAGCAACTCCGGATTGCTCAGATCGGGGTTCATCTTCGGGTTCATGACGCTGTCAGCCATAAGCCACCTGCCGCGCCGCCGTCTCGGGGCCATAGAGATCGTGATGGAAGGGCGTGGCGCCGATCCGCTGCACCGTCGCGCTGAAATCTTCGCCGGGCAGACGCTGCGTCTGATAGGTTGCGATCAGGGTCTCGATGGCGGCGGGGATGGCGGCGCCCGGAATGGCGGGACCGAGGGTCTCGCCCAGCCGGGTGTCGCGTCCCGCGCGTCCGCCGATGGCGATCTGGAAATGCGGCTGTCCCTGTTTCTCGGTGCCACGCAGACCGATAGGCGCGAGCTGATGATGGGCGCAGCCGTTGATGCAGCCGGAGAGATGCACCGCCAGTTCCCCGAGATCGGTGCGGTCGGCGAAATGGTGGTGGATCGCGGTCGCCACCGGTTGAGTTTCGACGGTTGAGAGGTCGCAATGGCGTCCGCCCGGGCAGGCGACCAGGTCCATGAGGCGTCCGCCGTGACTGGCCCCGAGACCCGTTGCGCGGGCGGCCTGCCACAGGGCGGGCAGGTCGCGCTGGCGCACCGGGGCCAGTACCGGGTTCTGGCGCTGGCTGAAACGCGCCTCGCCGAAGCTGTAGGCGTCAGCCCAGTCGGCGAGTTGCTCCAACTGCTCCGGCGTCAGCTCGCCCGATGCGACGTCCGCCCCCTTGGCCGAGAGCGTGACGATGGCATAACCGCCCTGGCGATGCGGGCGCACGTTGTGACGCAGCCAGTCGGCATAGGCGGGATCGGACGCGCTGTCTTGATCGACGAACCCTTCCGGCGCGGCGGCATCGAGCGGCGGGGCGGTGAAATGGCGTGCGACCCGCGCGACATCGGCAGCAGTCAGGGTGCCGGGGCCGTCGCGAAGGCTTGACCATTCGTCCTCGACCAGGGCGCGGAAGGCGACGATGCCGAGGGTTCGCACCAGCACCTTGAGCCGGCCTTTGGCTGCATCGTCGCGGCGTCCGTGCCGATCATAGACGCGCACGATGGCTTCGATATAGGTCAGCAGATGCGGCCAGGCGATGAAGGGTGTCAGTTCCTGGCCGAGCATCGGCCAGCGTCCCAGTCCGCCGCCGACCAGCACGCAGAAGCCGAGTTCACCCTGTTCGTTACGCACCAGTTCCAGTCCCAGATCATGGACGCGCAGCAGGGTGCGGCCCGCCCGTGTCCCGCTCACCGCGATCTTGAACTTGCGCGGCAACCGGGTGTATTCGGGATGGGTGATGCTCCACTGGCGCAGCAGCTCGCACCAGGGACGCGGATCGTCGCGCTCGTCGGGGACGGCGCCCGCCAGCGGATCGGTGGTGATCCCGCGAATGCAACTGCCGGAGGTCTGGATGCTGTGCAGTTGCACCTCGGCCAGTTCGGCGAGGATGTCGGGCACCACTTCCAGCTTCGGGCCATTGAACTGGAGATTCTGGCGGGTGGTGATGTGCGCCGGGCCGAGACCATAGGTGCGGCTGACCTGGGCCAGACGGCGCAACTGCTCGCCCGAGACCAGTCCATAGGGAATCGCCACCCGCAGCATGGGGGCGTGACGCAGGACGTAGAGGCCGTTTTGCAGCCGCAGCGGACGAAAGGCGTCGTCGCTCAATTCGCCGCGCAGATAGCGGTGGGTCTGGTCGCGGAACTGCGCGACCCGATCAGTGAGTCGCTGCTGATCGAGAGCGTCGTATCGGTACATGCCAGGGCTCGCGGTGGGATCAGTCTCAGTGGATTGGTCCCTATCCTAGCGAGCCGCGTTAGAACGAAAAAAGAATTTTAAATTAGATCGATATAGTATTTTGTTATTTGTTCTTGATGAGATCGATGCGACCGTCAAAACACAAGGAGCCATTTGTTGTGTGATGGCTCGCAGTCTTGGGGGCACTCCCCGTCGCGATGGATCAGTCTCGCCTTTTAACGATTCCTGCAATGCAACTGAATTTTTCTTGGTTTGCCTCCCCAGAGCTAAACACAAATTGAAAATGACGCATATTGCACTGGACGCGGTTTAATAGAGCGCGCTCATCATCTTTGCCCGATAACTGGCGACCAGCTCGCCCTGTCCGCCAAGCAGGTCGAAGATTGCCAGCATGCCTTTGCGTCCGGCATCGTCGGCGAAAGCACGGTCGCGCTTCATCAGTTCCAGCAACAGCGCGAGCGCCTCGGCGTAGTTGCCGTGCAGAGCATGATGGGCGGCGAGCTGGTAGCGGGCTTCGCTGTCGCGTGGATCGGTAGCGAGCCGGGTGGTCAGATCGGCGGCGGCAGGCGCGCCTTCGAGCGCGCTGGCGAAGCGCAGTTGTCCGCGCAGCGCGTTGGCCTCGGGATCGTGCGCCAGCTCGATGGGCAGCCGGTCGAGATCGGCGAGCGCCTGATTGATCGCACCGCGCGCGGCGGTCAACTGAATCTCGGCCAGTACCAGCCGGGCGTTTGCCGGATCCTGGCTGCGCGCCTGCTCGATCAGCGATTGCGCCGCGTCGAGCTCCCCGGCTGCCAGCAGGCCCCGGGCCTGCGCCAGCAGACCGTCTGACAGGCGCGGGAGGTGACGGTCAAGGAATTCACGCACCTGGAGTTCAGGCAGCGCACCCATGAATTGATCAATCACACGACCGGACTTGAACAACTGCACCGTGGGCAGACTGCGGATGCCAAACTGGGCCGCGAGCGCCTGCTCTTCCTCGGTGTTGACCTTGGCCAGCAGGAAGCGTCCGCCATATTCTTCGGCCAGTTTGGCGAGCAGGGGCATCAGGGCGCGGCAGGGGGCGCACCAGTCGGCCCAGAAATCGACCAGCACCGGACGCTCGAAGGAGCCGTCGAGAACGAGCGACTGAAAGTTTTGTGTGGTGACGGTCACAACAGGGGGAGAATGCGTCATGGTCATGGAGCCTGGATGCTTGGAAATCGGGCAGAGCGACCGAAAATAGCCGTCGGGTCGAGCTGTTTCAAGTCCGCGCGGCGTTTGACCGGGCTGCCGCGCGTTCTTTGCGGTTCGACGGATCTTTTTAGGCTCAGGGAGTCATTGCTCATGTCCGATGCAGTCCATGTCGTCTGTCCCGTCTGCGATGCGGTCAACCGGGTGCCCCGGAGCCGTCTGGACGGCGGCGCCAAATGCGGCGAATGTCACGCGCCATTGTTCAACGGGGCGCCGCTGGTGCTCAACGAGTCGCGCTTCGCCCGTCATCTTGCGCGCAGCGATCTGCCTCTGCTGGTGGATTTCTGGGCACCCTGGTGCGGTCCCTGCCGGATGATGGCGCCAGCCTTTGAGTCGGCTGCGGCGCGGCTGGAACCGGCGCTGCGTCTGATCAAGATCAACACCGAAGAGGCGCCGAATCTCTCTGGTCGACTGGGCATTCGCAGCATCCCGACGCTGGCCCTGTTCCGGGGCGGTGCTGAGTTGGCGCGACAGGCCGGCGCCATGGACATATCGGGCATTCTGGCCTGGGTCAGGCAAAACTTATGATCAAGACCCGCTGTCGCGCGTGGACAGCCCGGCGGCGGTTCTTTAGAATTCATCCAGTTCAGTACGCCGCCGGTCGATGCGCCGCTCCGGTGTCCTGATGTCACCATCTAAACTTTCCGTCGCGGTCGTCGCACGTCCTCGTCCGGATTCGGAGAAACCCTTGAGAAAACCCGCAGTTCTGGTTCTGGAAGACGGTTCGGTCTTCTGCGGAACGTCGATTGGCGCCGACGGCGCAAGCGTTGGTGAGGTGGTGTTCAACACCGCCATGTCAGGCTATCAGGAGATCCTGACCGATCCCTCTTATCTCCGGCAGCTTGTCACCCTGACCTATCCGCATATCGGCAATGTCGGAACCAATGCCGAAGACGAGGAATCCGGCGCGATTCAGGCCGCCGGTCTCATCATCCGCGACCTGCCGATCCGTCCGAGCAACTTTCGGATGCAGGAGCCGCTTGATGCCTATCTGCGGCGTCAGGGCGTGGTCGGCATCGCCGATCTCGACACCCGGCGTCTGACACGCATCCTGCGCGAAAAAGGCGCCCAGAACGGCTGTATCCAGGCCGGGGATGCCCTCGACGAGGCGTCCGCGCTGCAACAGGCCCGCGCCTTTCCGGGGCTCAAGGGCATGGATCTGGCCCAGCATGCATCGACCCAGGAAGCCTACCCCTGGACCCAGGGTGTCTGGAGCCTGGAGCACGGTCTGCCGGAGTCGATGAAGCCGGTGGGCGACCGTCTGCCCTATCATGTCGTCGCTTACGATTACGGTATCAAGCGCAACATCCTGCGGATGCTGGTCGAGCGCGGCTGTCATGTCACCGTGGTGCCGGCGCACATGCCGGCGGCGACCGTGCTGGCGCTCCAGCCGGACGGGGTCTTTCTCTCCAATGGCCCCGGCGATCCCGAGCCCTGCGACTATGCGATCCGCGCAATCCGCGACCTGCTGGAGACGGATACCCCGGTGTTTGGCATCTGTCTCGGTCATCAGCTGCTGGGTCTGGCCTGCGGCGCGCGCACCCTCAAGATGAAATTCGGTCATCATGGCGCCAACCATCCGGTACAGGATCTCAAGACCGGCGCGGTCATGATCAGCAGCCAGAACCATGGTTTCGCGGTCGATGAAGGGACCCTGCCGGAGACACTGGAGGCGACCCATCGCTCGCTCTTCGATGGTTCGCTTCAGGGTATCCATCACCGCGAGCGCCCGGCATTCAGCTTTCAGGGCCATCCCGAGGCCAGTCCCGGACCGCACGATGTGGCGCCCGTTTTCGATCATTTCATCGACTTGATGCGAGAGCGCAAGCATCCGGCCTGATATCCGGGATCGCTTCTCGCAGGGCCGCCATGCTGCGGAATTTAGACAGGATTAACAGGATTAAAAACAAAGTGTTAACGAGTTTTATCCGTCCTGTTAAACCGCGCCTGGTGCGGTATGTGATGTTTGGGGACTGGTTCGGCCTTGGCAGAATCGACGACGGCTGGTGCTGGCGCGGTTTAAATCACTCAATAAATTATGATTTTAAACCGCGTCTCCACTTGAGGTTACTAACATCCACAGAGCTAAATACAAACTGAACATGACACATATCGCGCTGGACGCGGTTTAATCCTGTCAATCCTGAGAAATCCTGTTAATCCTGTCTAATTCCAAACGCCTGAACTACCGCGTGAGACCCCATGCCCAAGCGTACCGACATCCATAGCATCCTGATCATCGGCTCCGGCCCCATCGTTATCGGTCAGGCGTGCGAATTCGATTACTCCGGGGCGCAGGCCTGCAAGGCGCTGCGTGAGGAGGGGTATCGGGTCATCCTGGTGAACTCCAATCCGGCCACCATCATGACCGACCCCGAGATGGCGGACGCCACCTATATCGAGCCGGTCACCTGGCGCGCGGTTGCCGCCATCATTGAGAAAGAACGCCCGGATGTCCTGCTGCCGACCATGGGCGGACAGACCGCGCTCAACTGTGCGCTCGATCTGGTGCGCGAGGGCGTGCTGGAAAAATTCGGCGTCGAGCTCATCGGCGCCTCGCGCGAGGCCATCGACAAGGCCGAGGATCGCGATCTCTTCCGCAAGGCGATGCGCAAGATCGGGCTGGATATGCCACGCTCGGCCATTGCCCACAGTCTGGAAGAGGCGATCCAGGTCCAGGCGCCGATCGGATTCCCGACCATCATCCGGCCCTCTTTCACCATGGGCGGGAGCGGCGGCGGCATCGCCTACAACCAGGAAGAGTTCGAGGAGATCTGCCGGCGCGGGCTCGATCTCTCGCCGACCAAAGAGCTGCTGATCGAGGAATCCGTTCTCGGCTGGAAAGAGTATGAAATGGAAGTGGTCCGCGATTGTGCGGACAACTGCATCATCATCTGCTCCATCGAGAATTTCGACCCCATGGGCGTGCATACCGGCGATTCCATCACGGTCGCCCCGGCGCAGACGCTCACCGACCGCGAATATCAGATCATGCGCAACGCCGCCATTGCGGTGCTGCGCGAGATCGGTGTGGATACCGGCGGCTCGAACGTGCAGTTCGCCATCGATCCGGCGACCGGACGCATGATCATCATCGAGATGAATCCGCGCGTCTCGCGTTCTTCGGCCCTGGCGTCCAAGGCGACCGGTTTCCCCATCGCCAAGGTCGCCGCCAAGCTGGCGGTGGGATACACCCTCGACGAGCTGCGCAACGAGATCACCGGCGGGGCGACCCCGGCCTCCTTCGAGCCGACCATCGATTATGTGGTCACCAAGATCCCGCGTTTCGCCTTCGAGAAGTTCCCGCTGGCCGATGCCCGCCTGACGACCCAGATGAAGTCGGTCGGCGAGGTCATGGCTATCGGGCGCACCTTCCAGGAGTCGCTGCAGAAGGCGCTGCGCGGCCTGGAGATCGATCGTTACGGGCTCGATGAGATCGTCGATCTGAGCGCTCCCGATGCGCTTGAGAAAATCCGCCTGGAGGTGCGTCAGACCGGGGCCGAACGCATCTTCTATGTCGCCGATGCCTTCCGGGTCGGCATGACCCTGGAAGAGATTCATGAACTGAGCTGGATTGATCCCTGGTTCCTGGCGCAGATCGAGGATCTGATCCGGGCCGAAGGCGAGCTGCGCGCCGCCGGTCGTGCCGGATTGACAGCGGAGCGTCTGCGCGCGCTCAAGCGTCAGGGCTTCTCGGATCGCCGTCTCGCCCGTCTGGTGGGTGCGAAAGAGGGCGATATCCGCCATCTGCGTCACGAGCAGGGTCTGCATCCGGTCTTCAAGCGGGTTGATACCTGCGCCGCCGAGTTCGCCTCCAGCACGGCTTACATGTATTCCACCTATGAGGAGGAATGCGAAGCCAATCCCACCGATCGGCAGAAGATCATGGTGCTCGGCGGCGGGCCGAACCGGATCGGGCAGGGCATCGAGTTCGACTACTGCTGCGTCCATGCCGCCTTCGCCCTGCGCGAGGATGGCTATGAGACCATCATGGTCAACTGCAACCCCGAGACGGTTTCGACCGACTACGACACCTCGGATCGGCTCTATTTCGAGCCGCTGACCCTGGAGGACGTGCTGGAGATCGTCGCTAGGGAGCGCCCGCTCGGGGTCATCGTCCAGTATGGCGGTCAGACTCCGTTGAAACTGGCCCGCGACCTGGAAGCAGCCGGCGTGCCCATCATCGGCACCAGTCCGGACAGCATCGATCTGGCCGAGGATCGCGAGCGTTTCCAGCAGTTGATCCAGGAACTGGGTCTGCGTCAGCCGCCGAATGCGACCGCCCGCAGCGAATCCGAGGCGGTGGCGAAGGCCGCCGACATCGGTTATCCGCTGGTGGTGCGTCCGTCCTATGTGCTGGGCGGGCGGGCGATGGAGATCGTCTTCGACGAATCGGAGCTGAATCGCTACATGCGCGAGGCGGTGCGCGTCTCCAATGAATCGCCGGTGCTGCTCGACCGCTTTCTCGACGATGCCATTGAGGTCGATGTGGACGCCATCTGCGACGGCAACGATGTTCTGATCGGCGGCATCATGGAGCACATCGAACAGGCCGGTGTGCACTCGGGCGATTCGGCCTGTTCGCTGCCGCCGTATACGCTGTCGGCCTCGATCCAGGATCGCATGCGCGAGCAGATGTCTCGGATGGCCCGTGCCCTGAACGTGGTGGGACTCATGAACGCCCAGTTCGCCATCAAGGGCGACGATATTTTCATTCTGGAGGTCAATCCACGCGCCTCGCGCACCGTGCCGTTTGTCTCCAAGGCCATCGGTCTGGCGCTGGCCAAGGTCGCGGCCCGCTGCATGGCGGGCAAGACGCTGGCCGAACAGGGACTGCGGCGCGAGATCCAGCCCAAGCATTATTTCGTTAAAGAGGCCGTCTTTCCCTTCATCAAATTCCCCGGCGTGGATACGGTGCTTGGGCCTGAGATGAAGTCCACCGGCGAGGTCATGGGGGTCGGCGAATCCTTCGGCGAAGCCTATGCCAAGGCTCAGGAAGGTGCGGGAAGTCTGCTGCCACGACGCGGCGGCAAGGCCATGCTGAGCGTTCGCGAGGCGGACAAGGCGCGCCTGATCCGGGTCGCGCGCGATCTGCTCGGCTTCGGTTTCACGCTCTATGGCACCCATGGGACGGCGGCGGCCGTGCGGGCGGCTGGTCTGGACTGTGTTGGCGTCAACAAGGTCGCCGAGGGTCGTCCGCATATCGTCGATATGATCAAAAACAACGAGATCGGATTCATCGTCAACACGACCGAAGGGACCAAGGCGATTGCCGATTCGGCGGCAATCCGCCGCGCCGCGCTCCAGCACAAGGTCACTTACACCACGACGATTGCGGGCGCCGAGGCCACCTGTCTGGCGTTGAAACAGGTGGACATCGTCAGCGTCAATCGGTTACAAGACCTTTATTAAATCGCGCCCTGAGCGGCGAGCCAGGGTATCCGTGATGGTGATCTCACAGTCACTGTCAGGCTGGTGGAGGCGCGATTTAAGAAATGATTTTTTAATTGGTGTCGGTCTGCGTCCTGTTGGCAGCATGTGTCTCCGCCTGCTCTCCAGGCGGCGGAGCTTTGTGTTCATGCGTTGAGTCGATCTTTTGAAGTTGATCCTGGCTTGACATGGACCACTGTAATTGTCTGATCGAGACCCGCAATGGGTCATCGTCATTGAGCCAGGCGCTGATGCCCGGCGATTTCATGCGAGGAATCACCATGAGCAAAGTCCCTCTGACTGCCAGAGGCGCTGAGAAATTGCGCGAGGAATTGGAACGGCTGAAGCGGATTGAGCGTCCGCGCATCATCGAGGCCATCGCTGAGGCGCGTGCGCACGGCGATCTCAAGGAGAATGCTGAATATCACGCCGCGCGCGAGCAGCAGAGCTTCGTCGAGGGACGAATCAAGGATATCGAGGGCAAGCTCTCCAATGCCCAGATCATCGACGTGACCCAGCTCCCGCCGACGGGCAAGGTGGTCTTCGGGGCGACCGTGAAAGTGCTCGAACTGGAGACGGACGAGGAGCTCTGCTACCAGATCGTCGGCGAAGACGAGGCGGATCTCAAGCAGGGCATGATCTCGATCAGTTCGCCCATCGCCCGCTGTCTGATCGGCAAGGGCGAGGGCGATGTGGCCTCGCTCCAGGCGCCGGGCGGGGTGCGCGAATTCGAGATTCTGGAGGTTCAATACCTCTGAGGTGATTTCCCGAAAAATTCATGCCTGATACTCGCCTCAAATAGACAGGATTAACAGGATTTTTCAGGATGAACAGGATTTTCAAGCCCTTGTTTTTAATCCTGTTGATCCTGGGTCATCCTGTTAATCCTGTCCAATTGCCAGTTATACCCTGAACCGCCCCACCAACGTCTGAAGTTCTGACGCCAGCCGCGCCAGTTGCTCCGATGCCTCAGTCGTCTGACGTGCGCCCTGCGCGTTGCCTTCAGCGGCGTCCGAGATGCTGGTGACGTTGCGGTTCATCTCCTCGGCCACCGCGCTCTGTTCCTCGGCGGAGCTGGCGACCTGGGTGTTGACATCGTTGATGGTGGTGACTGCCGCCGTGATGGTATCCAGTGAACGCTCGGCCTCGGCGGCGCTGGCGCGGCTGGATTGCGCGTATTGCTGGCTCTCGATCATGACGGCGACCGCGCGGCGGCTGGCCTGCTGGAGCCGCTCGATCATGGCCTGGATCTCCTGGGTTGAACTCTGGGTGCGGTTGGCCAGCGAGCGGACCTCGTCGGCGACCACGGCGAAGCCGCGGCCAGCCTCGCCAGCGCGGGCTGCCTCAATGGCGGCGTTGAGCGCCAGCAGATTGGTCTGCTCGGCGATGCCCCGGATCACATCCAGCACCTTGCCGATTTCCTGGCTGTCCTGACCGAGTTCGCGAATCACATCGGCGGCGCGCTGGATCTCCTGCGCAAGCTGCTCGATGTGCGCCATGGTGCCGGACACCACATCCTTGCCAGCCATGGCGGCGGCGTGGGCGGCATGGGTGGCGTCCGCCCCCTGCTGGGCGCTGTGAGCCACTTCCTGTGCCGTGGCGCTCATTTCGTTCATCGCCGAGGCCAGTTGATCGACCTCGCTACGCTGCTGGCTGACGCCCGCATTGGTGTGCTCGGTCACGGTCGCCAGATCGCCGGCCGCCCGCGCCAGTTGTGCGGTCGAGTCCAGAATCCGCCCGATGAGATCGCGGAAATTGTCCATCATGGCATTGAAGGCGCGGGAGGCGCGTCCGATCTCGTCGTTGCTTTTGATCGGCAGGCGATGCGTCAGATCGCCATCGCCATGGGCGATGCCCTCCAGCCCAAGCGTCATCTGCTGCATGGGACGGGTCAGCACGCGCGAGGTGAAGAAATAGAGAAAGAGCAGCACCGGCAGGCTCAGGACGGCGGCAATGACGAAAATCTTGATGCCGAACAGACGCACATTGGCATTCACGTCATCCAGGGTGATTTCCATGCTGACGGCCCCCAGCACCGAATCGACCGGGGCGAGCGCATGGCAGGAGGTGCAGTCCTTGCCGAGATAATTTTTCCGGGCGAAGGCGGGTGCCACCGCGCGCAGGATGCTGCCGTCGCGCGACAGGCTCAGATAAGGTTTGCCGGTCTCCAGCACGCCGCGCTCCACGTCGTCGCGCGCTTGTTCGTGTTCGGTTCCCGGGCCGAACTGTTTTTTGACATTCGCGCCACGCAGCACCCGCAGATCCTTGACGTTTTTCAGCTCGGTGATCTGATTGAGGAAATCGGCCCGTTTGGCGATGGTGCCATGGAGCATCAGGGTGGTGAGCCCGGCGAGAGTCATTTCGTGCAGGGTGCTGGTGAAGGCCTCGGCCTGATCGATGGCGGTCTGGCGCTGTTCGTGGGCCGCCCAAAAGATCATTCCGGTCCAGGCTGGCATCAGGATGAGCCACATGGCTCCGACCAAACGGATCCAGATCGGCAGATCATTGATACGTCGCATAGCGTTATCTCGTGTGTCGTTGCCATTGGCTTTGATGAGTGGTCAGTGCTGTCAGAATCATGTTCGTCACTGCCCGACCCCCTCAGCTCCTTCGGCGAGTGTAAATGAGTCGCTGGTTATTTTTTTTGGCGGGGTAGTTTGAACTTATTTTGACGGTTATGCCAAGGCCCGGAACCCGGTGTTCACAAGGATCCTTCAAAGAGCAGCCGGTTATCGGTGCCCGACTCACCGCGCATCTGGACGTAGAGTTTGGTTGCGTGTGACCAGTCGAGGTCGGCAAAGCGCCTTTGCGACTCCAGGATTTTGTCGCGCAAGGCCGTTTCGGTTTTCTCCGCCACCACGGTGGCATGGCGCCCGATCCCTTCTTCACGGATGAAAAGACAGGCATCCATCAGGTCGGCAAGTTTGATGATGGCTGCCAGCGCGGATCCCTGGAGCGCATCCCGGCGCGCAGCAATCTCCGGTGCAATTTCCCGTTCGATGCGCAGCAACGGGTCGGCGTGGCCGGCAATCTCGGCGATCCGGCGCTTGAGCGGGGAGGGCAGGTCGCCCATCAGCAGCTCGGGTGCGTCGTGCGTCAGGGCGTATTCGAGCGCCAGCAGCCGGGTCTCGGCCGGGAGGGCATCGCCAAGGATGCGCTGTATCAGCTCACGGGCGATCATGGTCACCAGATAATGATGCTCGGCCAGGGTCTGGCTGCGTGCACAGCGCACCGAATGCCAGCGGGTGACATGTCCGGAGCGCGCAATATCCTGCATGTTGAGTGTCATGTCCTTCATGATTCCGGCTCTCCACAGATGGCTGGATGATGGCGTCTTGAAGCCCCTTGAGGCGGGGTGTAGCATCGCCCCGACATTTTCTCCGAAACGCTTGAATCAGAAACCAAAATCATGTCTCTCACTGCCGATTGCCTGGCCCGGCTCAAGCTGCGGCAGGCACCATTCGAGGCCATTCCCAGCGAGGAATTTCTCTATAGCGACCCGCTGCTGGAAAGCCTGATCGAGACTGCCGCCCGGGCGCTGGCGGCACCAGGCGCCATGGTGATCCTCGCGGGCGCCGACGGCTCCGGTCGCAGTATCCAGTTGATGCATCTGTTGGGTACCGTGGGGGGGCATTTCGAGCTGATCGCCTTTCGCGGGCGTCACCATATTGCCTTCGACGCCATTGATGCCACTATCCGCAATCACCTGCGTGCCAGCGGCTTCGATGCTCCCGCGCGGACACTCGACGAGTTACTGACCGAGCGCAGCCGGGCCGGCCTGCCCATTGTGCTGGCTATCGATGACGCCCATCTGCTGGGCCCGGAGATCGTGCGTCGTCTGCTGCGTCTGCGCGCCGAGATTCTGGAGGCGCGAGGGCAGGGGATGCGTCTGATCCTGGTCGGCGATCAGACCCTGAACCGGGGGCGTCTGCCCTTGCCCGATCCGGCGGACGAGGGCCAGATCGTGCGGCTGAATCTGCGTCCATTCAATCCCGAGCAGGCTGGAGCTTATCTGCGTCATCGCCTGCGGGTGGCCGGCATCGATGATCCTGAAGTCTTTCTGACGGCGGGCGACATTGCCGCCCTGCAAACCAACAGCCAGGGTCTTCCGGCGGCCTTGAACGCCAACGCCAATGCCTGGCTGGCCCGACGGTGCCGCAGCGTCGGAGGATTCAGGCAGGCCATCGCCGGACGGATCGGCACTCTGGTCAAACCGGCGGTCGCCACGGGTGTCGTGGAGCAGGAGGTTAGAGCCGCCGTTGTTCCGATGGGGGAAAAGGCGGTATCGACAGACCCTGCCGGGATTCTGGATTCTGAAATCGAAGGCGAGGTTTTTCGGCCAACCGTGCCGCATCTCGCCGATTTTCTGGTGCAGGAAGATGAACGTCCGGCACACTCGGAAACCTACGACTTTGAACAGGTGCTGCGTCATGTCCGCAACAGCAGGTTGATTCTGGAGGAATCGCCACCCGAGATCGAGCGCCAGCCCGAGCCGGTTGCCAGCGTCCCCCCCACCCCTGACTGGAGCCGCCGCTGGTTCATGCCGGCGATCCTGTCGGTCGTGATTCTCGCGATTCTGGTACCGGTGGTCTGGCAGCTCACCAATCGTTCGTCGTCGCCAGACCTGGATCCGCTGAAGCGACCCGACATCATGGCGCAGTCGGATCAAACCTCCGGGCAGGAGCCGCTCGTCGCCAGCGTCGGACAGACGCCATCCATTCCTGAGTCCGCTGCGGATCCGGTCGAGCCAGATGCAGCAGGATCTGATGTGCCGCCGGATCAGGCCGTTACCGTGATTCCGGCTGCACCCGCTGTCGAAGCGCCAGATCCCGAATCACAGCCGGAACCCGAGCCGCAGCTGATCGAGCCACCCGCACCGCCAGCGCCAGCGGTCGCGGATCCTGCCGAAGGTCAGTCCTGGCTGATGCGGCAGAACGCCAGCCGCTACACCATTCAGCTCATTGCCGCGCGCGATCCGGCGACCACACGGGCCTTTGTCGCCCGCCACAAGCTCGGGGGAATCCATTACATTCAGACCCGCTCCTTCATGATCGCCGTCATCGGCAGTTTTCCCAGCCGCGCCGAGGCGGAGCGCGCACTGCCTGATTTGCCCGCCGCCGTGCGTGAGAAGGAGCCCTGGATCCGCACCATTGGCTCGATACGGGAGTCCCAGCGTTAACCCATTTGATGCGGTTTAGCCTGACATCGGTCGGCAGTTTGACCCGCTGCCCTGCCGTCCTTGAGAACGCTTTGGCAGTTGGAAAACCGCTGACCCGCTACACTTCAGGTGGGAAAAGACAGAGTCGGCCCGATGGAAATCCACTCAGCCATCATTGCAACACCATACAGCATGCCGCGTTCGGCCGGTTTCACGCCGTCGGCGTCAGCGGCTGCGAGCGACGCCGAATTCAAGCGTGCGGATGGTGCGACCGGTGCGGCTCCCGTCGAAGAAGGTGAGGATGAGGAGGAGGCCACGCAGCGAACCGGGGCGAGCGGCTCTGCGTCAGATCTCTCGGCTGATGAGCTGGATGAACTGCAACGCCTGAAACAGCGTGATACCGAAGTGCGCACACATGAACAGGCGCATGTCGCTGTCGGCGGTCGCTATGTCACCAGCGGGCCGACCTACGATTATCAGACCGGACCTGATGGCGTGCGGTATGCGATTGGCGGCGAGGTCGGGATCGATTCGTCAAAGATCCCTGGCGATCCGGCGGCAACAGTCGAAAAAGCGCGCACGGTGCGCCGCGCCGCGCTGGCACCCGCCGAACCATCGTCGCAGGATATGAGCGTGGCGGCGTCAGCCAGCAAGATGGAGAGCGAGGCGCTGCGCGAGCTTGGTGAACTGATGATGCAGCAGTCTTTAGGGAAGTTTGGCGGGTGGGACACCGGAAGCACAGCCGCCGCTGACGAGACAGAGCAGACGGAAGCGAATCGGCCAACTGCATTGGGTGCCCGTGAACGCCTCGAACAGCGAATCGCCGGTTTCTTCGCAGAACCGGCGACAGGGAGCCTCAGTCAGTTCGCCTGATGCGGCTGGACCGTGAAATCGAATCGATCAAATCATGCTGCGGTCACAGTCGCCATGGATCTTTCAAGCCGTGATATTGATATGTCGCCCGACGTTTTCCGGCAGACCCCGCGTCGAAGGTGTTTCGGTGACAGGAGGCGGGCTGGAAGGCGCAATGCTCTGCACTGCTTGTGCCGCTGTCTGATCCTGAATATCGCGCAGCTTATTGTTTGCAGTCGCTGCTACGCTGTTGGTCAGTTGACTGCTGCCGGGAGATGTCGGGGTGAAGCTGCCTGTTATGCCTAATGAACCGTCCATCACCTGAGCCTCTCTGTTGATCGCGTTGAGCCGGCCGTTAACCCGCCCGGGTGGATGCGACATGCCAAAACCTGATGAGATTGTAGACCAAGTGGATCGGTCTAACCGTCGAATGCAGCACAAATCCGTTCAGGTCTTTGTTGCCCGATCCTGCTCGGAGATGTTTGTCTGAGCCCATCCGAACCGCGCTTTCCACAATGACTCAAGTTTTGCAGCACAGTGCCGTTAGCCGCAGTGATTCTTGATGGAGGAACAGGTCATGATGCTTGGTCAGGGCGTTTCTTTTTCGACCGCTGCGCTGGTTGCGGACAGTCTCTCATGGCCCATCTCTCCGGCCCTGCTTGTCGGTTTTCTGCCCGCTTTTCGTCATCAGCAAACCGGTGAAGTTCGTTTGTGTCAATTTATTGACGGGCGGGTTGCCTCCATGCATCTGCTGGACTCCTTGCCGGCAGACTGGGTTGCTGTGCGCGATGGGCGTGGTCGTCCCACTGTCCTGATCGCGGCGATTGAAGCCGGCTATCTGCGCGGCGATGCATTCTGGACCCTGGGGGATCTCATGCATCCCGGTCTGGATGGGTAGTGATGGGGCAGGCGCTTTAGCCAGGAAGGATGTTTTCGGTAGAATTCGGAACCATGCGGTCATCCGAGGATAAACCCTCAGGGATTATCTGGCGCCGAAAACAGGACCGAGGAATCAAGATGGACTCCGACCGACGTAGGCATCCGCGTCTTCCCATGGCAGTCGAGGTTGAGTTGCACTGCCCCGGCCAGCCTGTACGCATCGTTTGGACCGACGACCTGAGCTGTGGCGGTGTCTCATTGGTTCTGAGCCAGATCGAGCGTCCGCCTTTAGGCACCCGGGTGCAGGTCCGGGTGGTGGGCATGCTCGGCGAGGGTGAGATCCCGCCCCTGGTTGACGGGCTGGTTGTCCGTCATGTGGGCGAGGGCATGGCGATCCAGTTCGCCGACGATTCGACGCAATAATCCGGTATGGACCTCTGTCCATCGTGAGGTGAGATGATGTTGCTCCCGACTGCCACCAATCTTTCGCATCTTTCCACCTCACGTCTGCTGTCGAGCGCGGGGCAGGCCACAAGTCGGGCGATGGAGCGATCACCCGCTCCCTCAGTCACCTCAACCGCTCAGAGCGCCAGAGGTGGCGGTGATCTCCGCGCTGAAATCGCTGCACTCATGGAAAGAGATCTCGATTATCTGATCCTGCGCAAATCCTTTGCGCTGGATCGCACCGATTCAACCGCCTTGTCAGCGGAGCGGACGCATAGCATCGGCTCTGGGCAAAACGCTTATGCCGCCAGTCTGGGCGATGGCTCTATCGAGATCGCCAGCTTCGATCTGCAAGTGTCCTGGAGTCGGCAGTCGAGCAGCCGCTTTGAATTTTCCGCAACCAGCGCGGATCTCAATTTCGCGCTCCAGTCTGCGGATTTTCAACGTCAGGCCGTCCAGTTGAATCTCAGCATGGGCAATCTGACCGCCGTACAGACCGGCGATCCGCTGGTTCTGGATCTGTCCGGGCGTGGCGTCACCACCACCGGCGTCGATGCCGGGGTTCAGTTCGACCTGACCGGGGATGGTCAGTTGGAACAGGTGAGTTTCGTGACTGGCGATAGCTGGTTCCTGGCGCTGGATAGCAACGACAATGGACAGATCGACAGCGGACGCGAACTCTTCGGCGATCAGAACGGTGCGGCGCACGGTTTCGCCGAGCTGGCGCGCCATGACGGGAATGCCGATGGGGTCATCGATGCTAACGACGAGGTCTTTGCGCGTCTGCGTCTGTTTCAGATGGGCAGTGATGGCGAACAGGTGCTCCAATCATTGGCTGAGGCCGGTGTCACAGCCATTGATCTAGGCTACCAGAATACTCGCAAGGCATTGAATGTATATGATTATGTCGCGCAGATCGGCCAGTTTCAGCGATCTGACGGGAGCACTGGCGAGGCATCCGACGTGCAGTTGGGGTACCGGCAGCTCGCCTGAACCGCGTCCGGAGTGAAAGGTATCGTTCTGTTTTGTGTTCAATGGTGTGGATTTCAGCGGCCTTGGTGGAGACGCGGTTTAGAAATTCATATTTTTTAATAAAATGAGAAATCCCCTGGCTTTGCCGGGGTGACCGTAGAAGCGTGCTGACGACAGGCCCGGTTAATTTCAAAAGAAATACCCCCTCTCCACCGATCAGGACCGGATTGGAAGCGATGAGGCGGGGGGATCGGATCCCTGAGCAGCTCAGGCCGTTTTTGTGATCGAAGCGGTCGGGAGCGGCTCCGCGACCGCTTCCAAGGCCGTGACCGCGCGCGCGACGACCGACGGCAAGGGTTCGCCTGGCCGGGCGAGGGCGCACAGGCGGGCCAGGGTGTCATCCGGCAGTAGCACGGCGACCGGTGCCAGTGCCGGCACCGCGTCGAAAGTGCCCGCCGGGGGCTCCGGGTCCGCAGGGGTTGACCGGCGCGTTCTCCGCCAACCGCCGAACCAGACACCCACGGCGATCCGCTGCCGTTTGGCCAACACCGCGAGCGCGCGACGGGCGGCGGCGCCGATCCGCCAACCGCCCCGCCAGGCGAACAGACCAAACCCCATGACCAGCAGCACCGCACCCATCAGGACGAGACCACCGCTCGGGATGAAAAAGTGCGGCGTGGTTCCCGCAGACGCACCAATCAAAGCCTGACTCACCGGGTCGCGCTCCGTGGCCGTGGTCGATGTTTCCGGTCGCGGCAGCATCGGAATGCCATCCGGGGACGGAGCATCTGGCGACTGCGTGGTCGGTGTCGGCGCGGGGATTTCTGCCAGCGCCTCCACCGTCGCGGACGAGGGTGGGCGAGGATGAGCCGTCTCGGGGGCCGCATCCGGCACCTCGATCGCCTGCCCGTCGGCCATTGGGGGCACGTCGGCCACGGGCGCCGCCGTCGCGAGCGTTTCGAGCGCGCGAATCCGCTCAGCATAGACCGCACGCAGGCAATCCACGGTCTCGCAGGCATTGCGTTGGCCGAGGAGCCAAGCCTTTTGCGTCCGCTCGGGCAACCGGCCACGCGACCGCAAGTCGGCGTAGAGCGCACCCATCCGCGCATCCTGGGCACGTACCTCCGGGTTGGCGCAAATCAAATGCTCGACGCGGGTTTTTGCTTTCGCGCAGTCCCACGCTACCATGGGGCTCCAGGACGTGGTCGGAGGCGATGGGCGGGGCGCGCGGTTGGTCTCGGTCTCAGCGGTGTTGGTGTCTTCGACACACCCGTCTTGATAAGCGTAAAGCGCTCCGTCGCCGTGCCTGGCGCACCAGGCATCGCCCGCCGGGTAACGGCACACACTGGCGGCGTGATCGACACGCTCGCATTCCGCCGCGACCGGGCCATAAACCGCTAGGCCGAACAGCAGTGCCGCGCATTGACCGCTCAGGGTGGTTTTTATCATCATCCGAATCATTCGTTTTGCCGAGGACATGGGCGGGTGATGATGCACCAAAAGGCGCTGCGTTGTCAGAATGACCGCTGCGGCACCACGTCCCCGACCGCCCCCGATGCCTACCGGAGTGCCTCGTCGCTCAGATGGGCATAGCGTTGCGTCGTCTGTGGGCTGGCGTGCCCCAACAGATGCTGCACCTGATACAGCGTCGCCCCCGCATTCACCGCCAGCGAAGCGAATGAATGCCGCAAGTCATGGATGCGTAGATTCTCGATCCCCGCCGCCGTTAAGATCCGCTGAAAGCCCTTGATCGGATTATTGAGTGCCTGTCCAGCGACCCGCCCGGGAAAGACATACGGGTTCCCCTCCAGACGCGGCTGTTCCCGCAGGAGGGCCAGGGCTGCCGGGTTGAGCACCACATGCCGCGACTTGCTGCTCTTGGTATCGGGCAGGAACAGTGCCCCCCTTCTCCAGATCGATATGCTCCCAGCGGGCCTGCAAGGCTTCCTCCCTGCGCAGTCCGGTCAGCAACAGCAACTTCAACGCCGCCACGATCACCCGATTCGGCTCGGCCTCCATCGCCTGAAACATCCGCTGGATCTCGTCTGCGGACAGATAGCGATGACGTTGATTGTTCTCCTTGAACGTCTGGACACCTTGACACGGATTCTTCTCGATCCGCTCCCACTGCACCGCCAGCTTGAATATTCAAGCAGGACGGGGTATTCAGCCCGTCCCGCACGTTTTGGGTGGCCAATCGGCCCAGATCAAAACATTTCGGACGGGGCGAATGCCCCGTCCGGCTGGGGGTCGATTGCTCGTCGCCGCCATTGCCGTCGGGCCGCGCCCAGAGCGCTGGATCCGCCTGGCTGAGGAATCTTGCTAATCAGGAGCGGGGTTATTCTGTCACGGAGCTGCGTGGAGTGGGGTCAATCGTCTGAACCACTGGCTGAGACGGCGAATCAATCGTGATGACGATCAAAAGCAATATGAACAGAACGCCAAGCACCATCGCGCCGCCTAGAATCCAGTATTTCCGCGCGACCAGACCGTCAATTTTGGTTTTGGTGCTGTCTGCCGTTTGGCTTAGCGCATCAATTGATGCCTTAGTCTCTTCAATCGTCTGCTGGGTATCGTTAAGCGTTGGCATGTAAGAGCCTAAAGGTCACTGATTCAGGCGCGAGCATCCGTTGCTCGCGGGAAGCCCGATGCCAAGGCAGAGCGGGGACGCTTTCATTCTAGCTGCTTATCCATGGGACCGCCGAGTCTTGCGCTTGTGCCACCACTTGCGGATCCAGACACCCATGAACTGACCGACGCGGAGATGGCCGAGTTGCGTCCGCTCGCGCGCTTACCAGGCCGCCCCAAGACCGAGCGACCCAAAGAGCGCATCACGATTCGCTTCGACCAGGATGCTATGTCGCTCGGGTCACCACGCATGCGGTCTGATCGCGGCACCATGACCGGGCGGCAACGCCACAAGGAACACCACCGCATGGACCGCATCGGCTGGCCGCGGGCCGCTGTGCCCGGCGCGCACGACGGCATCGTCTCGACCGCCAGTTCAGATCACGGCATGTCCGCCAAGGCGCGCGCATGATAGGCCAGATGCTCGCCGATGAAGGTGGCGATGAAGTGGTAGCTGTGGTCGTAGCCGGGCTGCATCCGTAGCGTCAGTGGAACGTCGCGTTCGGCGCAGATCCGCGACAGCGCCTCGGGTCTGAGCTGACCCTCGGCGAGAAACTCGTCATCGGTGCCCTGGTCGATCAGTAACGGGAGCGGTGTGGCGCCCGCGCGGATCAACTCGGTCGCGTCCCACTCCTTCCAGGCCGCCGGGTCATCGCCCAGATAGGCACCCAGGCAGCCTTGGCCCCAGCCGCAGGCCACCGGGTTGCAGATCGGCGCGAAGGCCGATACCGAACGATAAAGACCTGGATTTCTCAGCGCGCTGATCAGGGCGCCGTGGCCGCCCATGGAATGACCGGTAATGGATCGCCGTCCCGGCCTGAGCGGCAGCGCCCGCTCCACCAGGGCCGGCAGTTCCAGGTTCGCATAGTCGAACATCCGATAGTGCGTCGCCCAGGGCGGGCGGCTGGCGTTGACGTAGAAGCCGGCGCCCTGGCCCAGATCGTACCGATCCGGTGCGTCGGACACCGTCTCGCCGCGCGGGCTGGTGTCGGGCATGACCAGTGCCAGTCCCAGCTCGGCGGCATAGCGCTGGGCGCCGGCCTTGACCCGCACATTGTCGTCGGTACAGGTCAGCCCGGAGAGAAAATAGACGGCGGGTACCGGACCGGACTCGGCCTGTGGCGGCAGATAGACCGAGAAGGTCATCGGGCAGTGGCAGGTCTCGGAGTCGTGGCGGTAGCGCTCCAGCCAGCCGCCGAATTCGCGGATACGTTCGATGCGTTCCATGGTCATCTCCTCAAAACACGATCACGGAACGGATGCTCTCGCCGCTGTGCATCAGATCGAAGGCGCGGTTGATGTCCTCCAGCGGCATCGTGTGAGTCACCATCCGGTCCACCTCGATTTCGCCGGCCAGGTAGCGCTCGACATACCCCGGCAGTTGGCTGCGGCCCTTGACGCCACCAAAGGCGGTGCCCTTCCAGGTGCGTCCGGTCACCAGTTGGAAGGGGCGGGTGCGGATCTCCTGCCCGGCGCCGGCCACGCCGATGATGGTCGAAACGCCCCAGCCCATGTGACAGCACTCCAGGGCCTCGCGCATCACGTCCACGTTGCCGATGCACTCGAAGGAATAGTCGACGCCGCCCTGGGTCATCTCGATGATGGCCTCGGTCACGCTGCCGGTCAGCTCCCTCGGGTTGACGCAATCGGTGGCACCGAGCTGACGGGCCATTTCGAACTTGGCCGGATTCAGGTCGATGACGATGATGCGCGCCGCCTTCGCCATCACCGCGCCCTGCACGACCGAAAGTCCGATGCCGCCGAGACCGAAGACCGCGACGGTCGAACCCGGCTCAACCCTGGCAGTGTTCAGCACCGCACCGATGCCGGTGGTGATGCCGCAGCCGAGCAGGCAGACCTTGTCCAGGGGCGCTGCCGGGTTGATCTTGGCGAGCGCGATCTCGGGCACGACGGTGTATTCGGAGAAGGTCGAGCAGCCCATATAGTGGAAGATCGGCTGACCGTTCTGGGAGAAGCGGCGCGTGCCGTCCGGCATGTAGCCGGTCCAGACCGTGGCGGCGATGGACTGGCAGAGATTGGTCTTGGTGGAGTGGCAATAGGCACACTCGCCGCACTCCGGGATGTAGAGCGGGATGACGTGGTCGCCGGGTTTCAGATTCCTGACGCCCGCTCCGCACTCCACGACCTCGCAGCCGCCCTCATGGCCGAGCACGCAGGGAAAGGCGCCTTCCGGATCCTGTCCGGAGAGCGTGAAGGCATCGGTATGGCAGACCCCGGAGGCCACCACCTTGAGCAGCACTTCGCCCGCCTTCGGGCCTTCGACATCGATCTCTTCGATTGAGAGGGGCTTGGCGGGCTCCCAAGCAACGGCGGCTCTAGCTTTCATGGGTCTCTCCGGTGGAAGATGGTGGGATGCATCGAGGTGTCGCGAAGCGCAGCGCACGCGAGTTCAGGAAAATCGGTCCGCGTGAGCATGATCACAATGGCACGGCTCAGTCGCTCCAGGCCGGCCAGAGCCTGAACCTCGCGCTGGTCGAGGGCGGGTGGGCGACAGTTCCCCGATCCTGACCTGAGACGCGGTTCCTTACGGCGCAGGAACGGGCGCAGCAGGCGGGGCGGGGAGTCTGGAGCAATGGCGACAATGGATCTTGAGTGCATCCGCGCCGCTTTGCGTGAGCGCAATCACCGCAACCTGGAGCGCGTACAGGCGCTTGAGCTGCGGATGCGGGAGAATGGCCGTCTCACGCGCGACGAGAGCATCACACTGATCGATGCACTGGAAGCGGCAAATGCGGCTTCGCCTATGAGGAACCGGATCAGGCCGAGCGGGTGCTGGCGCGGCGAATTCTGCTGATGGGCGAGACGATCCGACAGATGCCGCTTCCGCCTGGTATGGCCGGGGGATGGCCTTGCTTTATTTATTTAACCATTGAGCCCTTGTATGACCAACAACGATGTCCTGCGCCGTCTTCGATACACATTCGATTTCGATGATCTCAAGATGATTGCGGTGTTTGCTGCGGCGGACAGTCAGGTGACGCGCCCGCAAGTCAGCAATTGGTTGAAGAAAGACGATGATCCGGAGTTCGAGGAATGTAGCGATCACCAATTGGCGATCTTCCTCAACGGCTTGATCAATGAGCGACGGGGCAGGAAAGACGGTGAACAGCCCAAGCCGGAGAAATCATTGAACAACAACATCATCTTCAGGAAGCTCAAGATCGCGTTGGGTCTGGAGGCGGACGATATCCTGCGTCTCCTGGCAGCAAGCGATGTTCACATCAGCAAGCATGAGTTGAGTGCGTTCTTTCGCAAACCGGATCATAAGCACTACCGCCAATGTAAAGATCAAATTCTGCGAAACTTTCTCAGCGGCGTGCAGTTGGAGTACCGCGATGGTCGCACGCAACAGGACGACTCCAGCGCCACGGCGGGACAACCCTCTTGACCAAGACGTCCTTCACCTCGCTCAACCTCAGCCCGGATCTGCTGGAGAATCTGTCCTCGCTCGGCTATCACACCATGACCCCCATCCAGGCACTGAGTTGTCCAGATATCCTGGCGGGACGGGATGTCATCGCACAAGGAAAGACCGGTTCGGGGAAGACCGCTGCGTTTGGGCTCGGTCTCCTGGAGCGGCTCGATGTCGGACGCTTTCGGGTCCAGTCTCTCGTTCTCTGTCCCACCCGTGAGCTTGCCGATCAGGTGGCCCAGGAGATCCGCGCACTGGGACGCCGGAGGCACAACATCAAGGTGCTGACACTCTGCGGCGGGGTTGCCGTTGGCCCTCAGATCGACTCACTGGAACACGGTGCCCATATCGTGGTGGGAACCCCGGGCCGGATCGAGGATCATCTGGAGCGCGGCACGCTGCGGTTGGATGAAATGACCATGCTGGTGCTCGACGAGGCGGATCGGATGCTTGAGATGGGCTTCGAAAAGGCGCTGGATGCGATCATCGACCGGATACCGAAGAAACGCCAAACACTGCTGTTCAGCGCCACCTACCCCAGTCGGATCCAGGCCATCGCTCGGCGGATCCTGACTGAACCGGTCATGGCCCAAGTGGCGTCCACCCACGACAATCGCAGTATCGCCCAGCACTTCTATCGCGTGACCGACGATCGAGAGCGGCAACGCGCGCTATGCCTCTTGCTGTTGCAGCACCAACCGGTGTCGACCCTGGTGTTTTGCAATACCAAGGTCGACACGCGACACGTGGCTCAGGGGTTGCAGGACAGTGGTTTTAGCGTCCTTGCGCTGCACGGTGACCTGGAGCAACGGGAGCGGGATGAGGTTCTGGCGCGGTTCTCCAATAAGAGCATCTCGGTGCTGGTGGCCACCGATGTGGCGGCCCGTGGTTTGGACATCGACTCACTCGATGCGGTGATCAACTATCGGATTGCACTGGAGGCGGAGGTGCATACCCATCGCGTTGGTCGTACCGGGCGTGCCGGCAGCAAGGGGGCGGCCTTTTCTCTCTACGATGAAGGGGAGGCGCATCGCGTTGCCTCATTGGACACCACGGTGGATCCCATCCTGGACAGCGAGGCATTGCCGTCACTCGACTTGCTGGAACGCCGCCCGATGGTGCCGCCGATGGCCACCATTCAGATCGATGGCGGCAAGAAGCAAAAGGTTCGTCCGGGAGATATCCTGGGCGCGTTGACGGGGCCGGGTGGTCTTCGCGGTGACCAAGTGGGAAAGATCCAGATTGCCGACCAGTGGGCCTATGTGGCGGTCAACCGAGCGAGCGTGGGGGCGGCGCTGAAGAAGCTGTCCGTCGGCAGGCTGAAGGGACGCGCGTTTCGTGTCAGGCTGATCAACTAATCAGCAGATTGCGCAATGTCGAAGGAGGATCCGGGCATGCAAAGCAGAGAAACGCATCCTGAACCATCGTCGCATGATCTGCGTTGCGGTTTGGCGAGGCTCGATCCGCAACATCGGGAACAGCTTTCTACTGGATTGCGCACAGCCTGTCACGGCGGTTTGCTCAACGCCAGCGCCGCCCGCCACCTGGCCGGACTCACGCGACCTGAACTGTTGGCTCTGTGTATTTGACCCTTCCCGCCGATTGTCCGTGGAGATCGATCCGCGTCGCGCCAACCGACATGGCCGGGCTGTTCGCGCCAGATCGTGAGCGCACGCACGGCCGCGCGACGCAGACGCTTGCGGGTGGCCTTGATCGCTTCACGATCATCCGCCAGGCTGACCAGCTCACCCCACTGATTTATGGCCTTGAACAGGGCCGGCTCAGAAGGCGTAACTCAGCAGGGTGCCGATCCGGGTGTAATCCGGCAACAGATCCCCAGAGTAAACATTGATCGACACCAGCCAGCCCCAAGTTAAGGACGGGGTCAGGTTATAGTAGGTCAGGATGTCGATTTCGTGTGAATCCAGGTCGATAGCGCGATTGACGCCGTACCCATAACGCAGCGTCAGATCCAATCGGTCGCGCTTGAGCTTGGCGTCCGCATAGAACAATTGGGCCGCGTTGCGATCATCGTATGGAATGGTCTCATCGACCATCAGCGGGTCGATCCAGTAAAAGAGACCGGCACCGAGATTCCCGCGCCGGTCATTCACGCCATGCCAGCCGATCCCGACCCGCAGCGAACCGAATTGCCGATAACCATGCACCAGCCAGGAGAAGACGTCCTGATAGTCGGGCTTGAGCGCGCGCGGCCAGCGATTGCCATAGTGGGCCAGCGTACCGTCGAGGCCGATCCGCGCTCCGGCAGGCATCGACCTGCCGAGATCCCAGTTCAGGCCGCTGACCAGCATGACCCGATCCTGATAACGCAGGAAGGGCTCGACCATCCCGGTCTCTCCGAACGGGATACGCAGTTGCGTGAACCAGAATTGATCGCCGGCCTGTGGATGCACATCGCTGACGTCGCCCCATTCGGTCAGACCCTGGAAGTTCAGGTGGATGCGATTGTACTTGGCCCAGCGATCAATCAGGCCAACCTCCAGTCGCAGATCGGTATCCGACTCGAATTGCCACGCGATACCCTGGTGCGAATTGCCATCCATGGCGGTCGAGCGCATGTCAAAACGACCGATTTGCAGCCGTGACGACTTAAGGGATCCAGGCAGGGGTAACGTCACATGCAGCTCGCGCAGCGCCTGACTGGTTTCACACAGCGCGTCATAATCTCCTGGGTGCGACTCTCCCAACTGGCGCAGCCCGAGCCACCAGGCACCGAGCCGTGCGCCGGCCAGTTCCGGACTGCGGTAGCGCAGTTGCAGGAAGGCGGCGCCAAGTCCCTTGTCGGTCGCGCCGTCGTATTGGTGCAGGATCGACAGCGCGCCGACGTCCGCGTCGAGCGATCCGAAGCGCGCCGATTCCAGTATCTGCGCTTGCGGGCTACTCGACAGCAGCAGCGCCAGGATCCCCGTGGGAAGCATGCAGCGGCGATGATCGATCAAGAGACGATAGGCCGCTAGCGCCAGCCCTTTTAAGGTCGCCCGGCCCACGTCAAACCAGCGGTCCAAATCACCCTGTTGCACCATCGATTCCTCCTGCTTCGCCGGCAAAACAGAAGCTGTTTCGTCTGCGCTGGGACATTGCCAATGCCTTGAAGCTCGGAGCCGCTCAGGAAAGCGCCGCGAGCGGACGGCGTGTGACCGAGACTGAAATTGTCGAGCGGCTGATCAGTACCCATTTCGAGCTGGATAGATAGCTATCTTTAAGCTATCTATCTATTTGATCGATCATCGCTGCTCTCCTTGACGCAGACAGGGCCACATCATGGATCTGCCAGTCGATTCTCTGCTGTACGTCATCGGCCTGGGTGCGGTCGCGACGATGGCCGCCGCCGGGGTGCTGGAAGCGGGGCGCAAGCCGTTCGATCTGTTTGGGATGGTAGTGGTCGCGCTGGCCGCTTCGCTCGGGGGCGGCTCGCTGCGGGATGTGCTGCTCGATCGACCGGTGTTCTGGGTCGCCGATCAGACCTATCTGATCGCGGCGCTCATCGCCGCCCTGCTCACCTTTTTCCTCGCCCGCCTCTTCATTCTGCCGGTGCGGCTCTTTCTGATCCCCGATGCGGCAGGACTCGCGCTCTTTACCATCAGTGGCACCAAACTCGCGCTGCTTTCGGGCGCGCCGTGGCTGGTCGCGAGCTTTATGGGGGTCATCACAGGTGTCGTGGGCGGCATTCTGCGCGACGTGCTGTGCAACGAAGAGCCGCTGGTCTTTCAGGGGCCGCTTTATGCCACAGCGGCGTGGCTTGGCGCGCTCGCCTTTCTCGGCCTCGCGGCGTGGGGAATCGATGCCAATCATGCCGCCATTGCCGCCGGAATCGGCATCTTTGTGCTGCGGCTGATCGCGATCCGCTGGGACATCGGCCTGCCGCGCTTTCGGGCGCGCCCCACACGTGATACCTGAAGATGAGTCAAGTATCTGAATTATAAATGGCCATAGCGGAACCCGGACGAGGTGAAGCAGGCCGGACGCCAGACGCGGGCGGCGCGCAGATGAGTCTGTCGCCATGCTGGATGGCAAGATCCGCCAGCAGATGCCGTCCCCCCGTGGCGCTGACCGCTTGAACTAAACCGCGTCCAGTGCGATATGCGTAATTTTCAATTTGTGTTTAGCTCTGGGGAAGTCAACGACATCAGTGGAGACGCGGTTTAAAATTTCATATTATTGAATGTCTTAAACCGCGCCAGCTCCGATAATCCTTGAGTCTGCAAGAGCCGACCCGGTCCGCAAAGATCGCATACCGTGCTGGGCGCGGTTTAAAAGAGACTGTCGTAAATCCAGCCGGTCAGGGTCGCCGCTGTGGCGCCCACCGCGCCGACCCCGCAACCGATCATGGCATTGGCGGCAATCACCTCCGTGGCGGGAAGCGTCAGTACGCCGGAACTGAGGGCCGGAGTCAGTCCCAGATAGGTGGTGCTGGCCAGTGCACCAGCCCCAAACGCGCAGGATTCAAAAATGTTACGCATCAGCGCGGCCTGCGCGAAATTGATCGGGGCGCTCAAGGCACAGAACAGCAGGACCGTCCGCAGCAGTGGTTTGTTCATAAACAGATACGCACGCACAACAGGTGAATGAAAAACGGTCAAGCGTGAGGTGATGACCGTTCCCCGACGTTTTGGAGCGTGACGACAAGGGTTCAGCGTCTGACGCCGAGGCGATTCACGCCGCCGTTCCAGTTGCCGGGTTTCGGGGCGGCGATCGCCCGCGCCGCTGGGGCCACAGGCGCAACGACCACTGGTGCCACGCGAACGGGCGCGACCACGCAGCCTTTCGGCACCCCCACGGCTTTGCAATACACCACCGCACTGGCGGGCAGGGCGACGAGAGTCAGCGGGAGTGCAAGTGCGGTCAGGGCAAGATAGCGGTTCATGGTTCACTCCGGGGTGGGATTGGATCAGTGATCGGACCTAACCTTACTCAGCCGGCCGACCTTTTTGCAAGCGGTCTTTGTCCAACAGGCGCAGATCGACAAGCGTGTCACCCCGCACAAACTGCGGCACACCTACGGCACCCGCCTGCTCGAAGCCGGGGCCGATCTGCTCGACATCCAGGCGCTGTTGGGCCATGCCAATCTGGCGACCACGCAGCTCTATACGCATGTCAGCAACGCGCGTCTGGCGGCGGCGGTGGATCAACGCTGCGACGAGACGCTATTACCAGATTGAGTTGGTGCGGGATCTGCCGGGCGACTGGACGATGGTGCAGTGCCGGGATCGCGGTTCGGACGGCGGTGCGCTTCCAGAATCTGCTCCTGGAGCAGCCCTGAACGCGCACTCACGCGAACGTGATCATCGCGTCCACAATCGCCAATGCCGGTCGAAGAACAGGTAATACACCGCGAGTGCGCCGCTGTAGATCAACACCGCCGTGTAGATGGTCAGGCTGGTCAAATGCTCCGGACGAGCGCGTGAGAAGTGCTGGAGAAAGGGGACGATCAGCACCAGATCGTAGGCGAGAAATCCGATCAGCGAGACCTTGGCATCGCTCCAGCGGTTGCCAAGGCTGACATAACCGTAGTTCAGCGCGAGCCCGAGAAACAGCCAACCGTACAGAATCGATGAGTTGGCGTTCAGCGGCCAGGGGAAGATGGTGGGTGCCTGAAGCGTCAAGGCGATGCCGACCAACAGCAGCGTGATCGCAAAGACCCAGGTGGAGAGACGGACGAGCGCCGGCATCTTGCGCGTGTCAGCGTGGCGATGGGTCGCCCCCCAGTACCAGAGGGTCGCCCCCTGAACCGCGACGAGGGCATAGCCAAGCGGATAGCCAATGGGCACCGGCGCACCGTGCAGCCTCAGACTCACGAGGGTTGCCGCCATACCGCCAAAGCCGAACAGGAGCGCCACGCCTCCACCCGCCGCTGATCGCCAGTCCCGGGTCCAGGCAATCAGCAGACTGCCAACGCCGAATGCCGCCAGGATCGAGGCCACAAAGAGGTAAGACAAGCGCCCGTCCGGCCACGGCCAGAGCTGGGTCACGACGGGGGCGCCGCCGATGAAGCCGGCGCTTAAAGCGAGCACGAGCAGACCAAACACCAGGAAGCTGAGCCGGATAGGCATCTGTGACATCACGACCTTGCTTTATGCAACAGGGTTAGCCCATCCAGGTTGGGGTGTGCGTTGACGAACTCCAACCATTGGCAGCCAAAGTTGGGAGTCGCATTCGCTCATCCTCAACGCCCGCCCGTCACCGGCTTGATCGACAGGCCCGGCCAGGCGGTGCCGTTGATCCCTCTGCCGCGTGTTTCAGACTCGCGCGGTGCAGGCGGCGGCCGGTGGCGATCATCGTCCGGGCGATGCTGGCGATGAGGGGGGCGGGGCGTCCATCGCGGGTCAGGATAGACGAATTCACGCGGCTGCCCCGCAGCTCGCGAGGCGTCGCGCAATGCCTCCTGTTGCGCCTTCAGGGCCCGCTGTTCCGCCTGCAACCGTTCCTGCTCGCGTAACGCCTGCCGGGCCAGCTCGCGCTGACGGCGGGCCACATCCTGCTGCGCGCCGATCTCCTCCCAGAGTTGCTGCGAGGCCTGGATCGCGTCATCCGACGGGCGAGTCACGTTCACCGCTTCGCGGCGGGCATCCGGCGCGCACGGCAGTTGCGAGATCGTCAGATTGCCGGTGAACGGATCCGCGCACTTGTAGACCTCCACCGCCAGCGCGCCGCCCGCCAGCATCAGCCCGATCAATCCCGTCAGGATTCGTTGCATGTCCCCGATTGCCAGCTACTGACTGAGATATTCAGCCAGATTTTCAAGCTCTTTGGCCCGTTGTGCGGTTTCACGCAACAGGCAGTCGCTGGCCATCACGCGATGGAGCGTTCCGCCCTCGGGGTCGTTGTAGAAATCGCAGTTCGCCTCGCGATACTGAATCCACAGACGCTGTGCACCCTGGAGCGCCCTTTTGCGTTCGGCTGAAAGCTGAGACCTCAGCTTCTGATAAGCGCCATTGAGCCGCGCATCCTGCGTGTTCAGCTCTTCCCCAATGCAGTCCAGCATCTCGGCGGTGACTCCGCCCGCTTGGTTCATGCAGGTTGAAAAGCGCGATGTGTAAAGCTCATCGCTCGCGTGCGTGATCAAGCAGGTGCCAAGCAACAAGACGGACAGAGCGAGTCTACGCATGGGATGGTTTTCCGGTTACATCAGAGTGAAAGATCCATTCAATCGCGGTCAAGACGCGGCGCTCAGTCTCGTCCAGGGACTCCAGCAGAGTCGAGACGGCCTGTTCAATCGTGCTGGCTGGGTAGCCGCTGATCATCGCCACTAACTCCATACATGGCAATCGTTCTTTGGGGATGCTCAACATCTTAAACCCTGATCGCCTCATCAACGGCGCATCCTGTAATATGACCCTGACGAATAATCCGTGAACGACGTTTCGCACCAGGGGAGTGGATGGAGGAACCGACCGCGCAACCAAGAGTAAGGTTGCTTTGCCTCGACATCGAAACCGACCGCCACGATCGGCTAAAGCTGCGCGAGATCGGCCTATACCGCCCCGATACGGGCGCGCGGCTGAGGATTTCCGGCCAGGATCCGCGTCTGGTCGCCCAGGTCGATGCCCTGACCGATGGCGCAACCGGCGTACTCGGTCACAACATCGTGGCCTTCGATCAACCGGCCCTGTCCGTGCTCCATCCCGATCTGGCCCTCCATCGGCTGCCGCTGATCGATACGCTCGAACTCTCGCCGATTGCCTTCCCGCGCAACCCCTACCACAAGCTGGTCAAGGACTATCGGCTCTGCACCACCTCGCGCAACGATCCGGTGCGCGATGCCGAATTGGCCTATCAGCTCTTTCTCGATGAGCAAGCCGCGCTGACGGCGCGCGCGGTCGAATCGCCCGATGAACTGCTCTGTCTGCACGCGCTCATGGGGGGCGAAGATCGCTCGGGTCTGGCCCAGGTCTTCCGCGCGGTACGCCAATGCGCGCGGCCCTCGCTCGAAGACACCGCACGCGCTTGGACGCAGGCGACGGCAGGCAAGGTCTGCCTCACCGGGCATCGCCGGCTCATTGCACACTGGCTTCCCGATCCCGACTGGCATAAGCCGCTGGCCTATGCGCTGGCTTGGCTCGGCGTGGCAGGCGGGAACTCGGTCCTGCCGCCCTGGGTCATGCTCGCCTTTCCCAAGACCCGCGAGATTATCGCTGCGCTGCGCGATGTGCCCTGCGACGATCCCGCGTGCGTCTGGTGCCGCGAGCAACACAACCTCGACCACCTGCTACCCAGCTACTTCCCCGGCATCACCCGCTTTCGCGCCAAGCCCGCCACGCCTGACGGGCGTTCGCTGCAACGGGCCATCGTGGAGAACGGCTTCGGCGGACGGCCCACGCTGGCGATCCTGCCCACGGGCGGCGGCAAGTCGCTCTGCTTCCAGCTCCCGGCCCTAGCGCGCTACGACCGCACCGGCAGCCTGACGGTGGTGATCTCGCCGTTGCAGTCGCTGATGAAGGATCAGGTCGATAACCTGATCGCGCGCGGGATCGCCTGCGCGGGCTACCTCAATGGCCTACTGACACCCATTGAGCGGCGCGCCATGCTCGACAAGCTCCGGCTGGGCGATCTGGGGCTGATCTTCGTCGCCCCCGAGCAGTTTCGCAGTCCCGCCTTCACCAAGGCGCTCAGTCACCGCGAGATCGGCGCCTGGATCTTCGACGAGGCACACTGTCTGTCGAAGTGGGGCCATGACTTCCGGCCCGACTATCTCTACGTCTCCAAGTTCATCAAGACCTTCCAGCGCGATCATCCTTCGCCGGTGTTCGGCTTCACCGCCACCGCCAAACCTGATGTCGTCGATGATATCGCCGCGCACTTCCAAGAGCGCCTGGGCCTGACGCTCGACCGGCTCGAAGGTGGCGTCAGTCGGGACAATCTCGTCTACGAGGTGCATGCCGTGCCGACGCAAGCCAAGCTCGGCGAAGTGCTGCGGCTCTTGAAGGACGCCTTGCGCGAGGACGGCGGTGCCATCGTCTTCTGCGCCCGTCAGAAGACGGTGCAGGAGGTCGCGGACTTTCTCCAGCAAGCGGGCCTGGACTGCTGCTACTTCCACGGCGGTCTGGATCCAGCCGACAAGCGCGCGGTGCAGGAGGATTTCATCGCCGGCCGCCGGCGCGTCATCGCCGCCACCAATGCCTTCGGGATGGGCGTCGATAAGCCCGATGTACGGCTGGTGATCCATCTCGACACGCCGGGATCGCTGGAGAACTACATCCAGGAGGCTGGACGCGCCGGGCGCGATCAGGAACCGGCCCAATGCGTGCTGCTCTACGACGATGCCGACCTCGACATCCAATTTCGGTTGCTCAAGCACTCGCGCCTGAGCCAGAACGACATCCGCGCCATCCTCAAGGCACTACGGGCGATTGAGCGCAAGGATCGCAGTGAGGGCGAGGTGGTTGTCACCACGGGCGAAATTCTGCTGGAGACGCCCGAGCAACACCGCATCGAGGCCGAAGGGAGGGATGCCGATACCAAGGTCCGCATCGCGATTGCCTGGCTGGAAGAAGCGCGCCTGCTGGAGCGACTGGAGAACCACACTCGCGTCTTTCCCGGCAGTCTGCGTGTCTCGGCCCTGGATGAGGCCGTGGCGATGTTGCGCAAGCGGCTCGGCACCCAGACTGACATCGCCCCCTATGAAGCCATCCTGCGCGAACTGATCGAGGTCGGAGACGATGAAAGCCTCTCGACCGACGATCTGATGCTGGCGACCGGGCTGGACTCGCGCCGGCTCCGCGCGATGCTGCGCGAACTCGATCAATGGGGTTTGCTCGCCAACGAGACCGAGATCGGCGTCACCCTCTACCGCGACCCCGACACGCGCAAACGTCTGGATGAACTCGTGCGCCTGGAAACCGCCCTGATCGCCCAACTGCGCGAGGCCGCACCGGACGCCGATCAGGAGGACTGGCAGATCCTCAACCTTCGCCGTCTCTGCGACACCCTGCGCCGCGAAACCGACACCGATCTCGATCCCGAACGTCTGACGCGCCTGCTCAAGTCCTTCGCCGAGGCCTTCGGCAACGATGATGGACAACAGGCGTTTCTCAAGCTGCGTCCAGCCGGGATGGACAACCGCTACGTCAAGCTGCTGCGCTCCTGGGGCGTGATCGAGACGATCAGCGAACGTCGGCGGCGCTTCGCTCAAGCCCTGGTCGAGCACTTCTATGCCGTCCGTCAGGGCAACACCCTGCTCGTGGTCTGCAAACAGGGTGAGCTTGAGCGCGCCTTGCAAGGGGATCTCACGCTCCAGGATCTGGCGATCCGGAACTGGGACATGGCGCTGTCGTCCGCGCTGCTCTATCTGGATGGCAACGACGTGCTGCATCTGGCGCGCGGCAAGGCGGTCTTCCGGGCGGCGATGAATATCAACCTGAATGCCGACGCACGCCGCCGCCAGTTCAGCCGGGGCGACTACGCCGAACTGGATCTGCACTACAAAGACAAGATCGTCCAGGTGCATGTGATGGGCGAGTACGCGCGACTCGGAATCGCCAAGATCCAGTCAGCGATGCAGTTTATCGCCGATTACTTCCGCCTGGAGCGCGGCGAATTCATCCGCCGCCACTTCGCCGGTCGCCAGGAGATCCTGGAGATCGCCACGTCCGGGGCGGCACACCGGCGCATCCTCGTCGAGCTGCGCAATCCCGCCCAGCAGGCCATCGTTGCCGCCCCGCCTGAGGACAGTCTGTTGGTGCTGGCCGGTCCCGGCGCAGGCAAGACGCGCGTCATCGTGCATCGTGTCGCCTGGCTGCTGCGCGAGTGCCTGGTGCGTCCGCAGGAAATCATGGTGCTCGCCTATAACCGCTCGGCCGCCGCCGAGATCCGCCGGCGCCTCTGGGTGCTGGCCGGTGCGGATGCGGCAGGCGTCGCCGTGCAGACGCTGCACGGTCTGGCCATGCGCTTGACCGGGACCAGTTATGCCGTGGCGATGGAACGCGGCGAGACCATCGACTTCTCGGCGGTTCTGCGCCGGGCGACCGTCCAGTTACGGGCGACTGCGGAAGGGGATGGCGGGGTGTCGCTGGCCCGTGATCGCCTGCTGGCCGGGCTGCGCTATCTGCTGATCGACGAGTATCAGGACATCAACGGTGACCATTACGATCTCATCAGCGCGGTAGCCGGGCGCTCGCTCCAGACAGAGGAAGACCGCTTATCGCTGCTCGCCGTCGGGGACGATGATCAAAACATCTATGCCTTCGACGGCGCCAGTGTCCGCTACATCCGCCAGTTCGAGAGCGACTATCAGGCCCGGCGTCATCAGCTCATCGAAAATTATCGCTCGACGCAACACATCATCCAATGCGCTAACCGGGTCATCGAAGCCGCGTGCGAGCGGATGAAGGCGAAAGAGAGGATCCGGATCGACGATGCCCGCCGGGAGTGGCCCGCCGGGGGCGAGCTGGCCCGACTCGATCCGGTCACTACAGGGCGCGTGCAGGTGCTCGAAGTCCCCGCCGATCCCCGGCTCGAAGCGCAGATGGCATTGGCGGAACTCCAGCGCCTCTATGCGCTGATCGACGTCACTCCTGAAGGACGCTGGGGACGTTTCGCCGTGATCGGGCGACAGTGGAAAGACCTCGAACCGCTCGCGGCGCTCTGTCGTCAACGCGGCATTCCGGTGTGCCTGCTGCGCGATGGCTATCAGCCGAATCTGCACACCACGCGCGAAGGCCGTAGTGTGCTGGATCTGCTGCGCGGCGCCCGACGCCGCGTCACGCAACGACGTGTTCTGCTCCGTGTGCGCACCCTCTCGCGGTGGTTTCGGCGTCGCTATGGCATTCCCATCGACGGGCTGATCGAACATCCCGTTCGTGCCGTCCTGGCGCAGTTCATCACCGAGGTCGAATCGCTCGCACCCGAAGGACAGCGCGTTATCGATGAGATGGTCGATGAGCTGTATGAGTTCGGCACAGGCGCCAAGGCCATTGCCGAATCCCGACCCAACGGCCCCCTGGTGCTCATGACCGCACACCGCGCCAAGGGGCTTGAGTTCGACCATGTGCTCGTCCTTGATAGCGGCGGCTGGAAAGGCAGCGGCGATGACGAACGGCGGCTCTACTATGTCGCCATGACACGGGCACGCAAGAGCCTGACGTTGTGCGAGGTGCAGGGTGGCGGTCATCCCTTCGTGCGCGCGACCGATGGGCTGGCCTTGCGCAGTCGGCCAGATGTGCCGGACCTGGAACCGACGCTCAATCACCGGACCTGGCTTGCCGATCCCTCGATGGTCTATCTGGACTGGCCGGGCCGATTCGCCCCGCACGCGCCGATCCATCGGGCGCTTGCGGTCCTGGAGGTTGGCGATCCGCTCGAACTGCGTCCGATGACCCGGCACGACGGAAAGCCGGGGTGGGAGCTGGCCGACCGTCACGGGGTTGCGGTGACGCGGATGGCGGCGAAGTTCCAGCCGCCTGCCGGCGAGATCGTGGCGGTGCGGGTGGCGGCGGTGCTGGTCAGGATGGCGAAGGGTGATGAGGGGCTGCGGTGCGAGCGGTGGGAGTTGGTGTTGGCGGAGGTGGAGTACCGGCCCTCGTCTGGTCCCCGCGTACATGGATTTTGAACACGAAACGACAAGGTCACGGGGCAGGAACCTAAAGACCTGGCCTATCAGGAAGACCGCCTGTCCGTCTTTGCAAGCTTGGGAGCGTTTCCGACCAGGAAATGTTGGCGCCATTTTGGCGACAATGCTACTTTGCATGGATCCCAATCCGAGGAAGCCTGTCATGGTCTCCACCACGCATTCCAAATCGCTCGAACGCATCGGGGCACGGGTGCCGTCCGAGGTTTTTCATACCCTGCATCAGGCAGCCGCCCTCACCGGGGCCACGCTTAACCAGTTTCTGGTCCAGGCGGCACTCAAGGAAGCGCAGGCCGTGATCAAGCGCGAGCAGACGCTGACACTCACCCGTCGCGACGCCGAGCGGTTGCTCGACCTCTTGGAAAACCCGCCTCCACCGACTCCCGCACTCGCCGCCGCCCAAGTGCGTTACCAGGAACTCAAGCGCGATGCGGATTCAGGCTTTAACTGGCAGCCATAACCGGCATGACTTCGATTGCGGACGCCCGGAACTCAATGACTGGCTGGCAAAGGTCGCCCGCCAGCACCAGGACAAAGGTTTGTCCAAGACCTTTGTCGCGGTTCAGGAAGCCCTGCCTGCGATCATTCTGGGTTACTACGCCCTGACGCTCACTGAAGTGGATACCCGCGCCCTGCCGGCAACCCTGGCGAAAAAACTCCCGCGCCTCATCCCCGGCGTGCGGCTCGGGCGCCTGGCGGTCGATCAATGCCAGCAAGGTAAAGGGCTGGGCGAACTGCTGTTGATGGATGCCATGTCGCGCGTGCGGGCCATTCGCGAACAGGCCGGCGCTGTGGGTCTGTTCGTCGATGCGTTCGATGAACAGGCGGCCGGGTTTTATGTCCGCTATGGCGCTGTAGCCTTTCTCGATGCCCCGCTGAGGCTGTTTTTGCCTGTGCATCAGATATCACAAGTCCCGTGAGATCATAGGCCCGCTTTTTGAAGTGTTCGGGACAGTTCTGTTGCTCATCTTTGCGGAACAACTTGAACCCTTAAGATCTCACGGGGAAGTCACATTGAGAGACCGCCGCATGCCTCCAGTCGATAAGCCCTATGCCGAATCCTGCGACCAGAACCGCGAACCGATCCTGGCAGTGCTCGCGCCGCTGTTCCGCGAGCGCCATCGACTGCTCGAAATTGGCAGCGGCACCGGACAGCATGCCGTCTACTTCGCGGCAGCCCTCCCCCATCTGTCCTGGCAATGCAGTGATCGGGCCGAGCATCTGGCCGGAATCCGTCTGTGGATCGCAGAGGCGGGACTGAGCAACCTCCCCCCGCCGCTTGAACTCGATGTGCTGAAACACTGGCCCGCCGAGCGGTTCGACGCCATCTTCAGTGCTAATACCGCGCACATCATGGGAATCGACGCCGTCGAGGCGATGTTCGCGGGCGTCGGCGCCCATCTGGAGCCGGGCGGCGTCTTCGCGCTCTACGGTCCCTTCAGTCGCAATGGTCAGCACACCAGCCCGAGCAATGCCCGCTTCGATGCCTGGCTGCGTGCCCAGGATCCGGCGATGGGGGTGCGCGACCAGCGATGGCTAGAGTCGCTTGCAGCGGCGCAGGGCCTGCAACGCATCGCCGAGCACGCCATGCCAGTGAATAACGTCACGCTGGTGTGGGAGCGAGCGCGTGTCGCAGGAGATCGCCGGGTTGTTGCGGAGCACGCTGGCGGGGTAATCAGAATACCAGCATGAGGGTGAGACGCCTTTTCAGATTAAACCGCGCCCAGAGCGGTATGCGATGTTTTTGGATTGGATCGACCTTGGCCGCATCGATGATGCGTCGGAGCGCGCGGTTTAAACTATTAAAAAATATAAATTTTAAACCGCGTCTCCACTGAGATCGAAAAAATCTTTAAGACTAAACACAAAATGAAAATTACGCATTTCGCTCTGGACGCGGTTTAATTCACTGAAGCGGAGGTATGGTTTTTCGTATTCTGGTACTGACTTCACGGCATTTCTGCGCAAAAAGTGTCAGTGTATAGTGAGGGCGTTACAAAACGGAACCAGCCAGGAACAGTGGACGATCCAGACACCATCGCGCACTCTGTTCGCACCGCGCTCAGGAGCCGGGTCGGTGATCTTCCCCCGGCCCCGGCGGCGGCGGTCAAGCTGTTGCGGCTGACCAGCGACGACAACACGGGGGTCGCCGATATCTCGCGCGTGATCGAGACCGAACCCGCCCTGGCAGCCAAGGTTCTGCGTATCGTCAATTCCCCCTTCTACGGTTTTCCCCGGGGCATCCGCTCCATCCCACGCGCCGTGACGCTGCTCGGTTTGTCCGCCGTGCGTCAGGCGGCGCTGAACGTGCTGTTCTACGACGACCTGGTCCGGGGTAGCGACAAAGGGACGTTCAACCGCGTCTATTTTTGGCAGCACAGCCTGCTGGTGGCCATCCTCAGCCGCAGCATCGCCCAGCGGTTGGGCCACCCCGATGCGGATTCGCTCTATGCCGCAGGGTTGCTGCACGACCTGGGAAAAGTGATCCTGGAGTCACACGGGCGGGTTCGCTACAGCGATTTCCTCGCCGCCTCGATCCATAGCGGCAACCCGTCCAGAGAAGATGAACGGATTTTTTTCGGCGTCTCCCACGACACGGTCGGCGCGGTCATCTGCGCAAGTTGGGAACTGCCGGAACTGGTGTGCCGGGTGCAATCTCTGCACCATCGCTCCTTCTCCGATGCCGGACTCACGCCCCAGCAGGCCCAGGAGGTGGCCATTGTTGCACTGGCCGACTTCATTGCCTGGACCCAGGGGATCGGCTCGGTGAAAACACTCAGCAGTCCCTGTCTGTCGCCGGAGGTGCTGGCACTGCTGACACCGGAGCAGCTCGATCTTGCCGACCTGCTCGCACGTGCCGACACCGAGATCACCGAGATCGGTGCCTTTTATGGCTTGCAGTTTCCGTCGTCCATGCAGCTTCGGGCGAATATGGTGATCACGGCGATCAGCCTGAGTCAAAGTGACGGGGTGGCGCAGCCGGTGGCGACCGGACCTCGTACCAGTTACACCGCGCCCCATCACAGCCTGGATCCGGACGAATTCATTCCCCGGACACTGGAGGCGCTTCGGCAGGAATTCGGGATCGGGCGCCTGCTCATGATGCAGATCGAGTCCAGGCGCCGTTGCCTGGTCGCGACCCATCTCCTGCCGAAGCCGGTCAACCCGGCTCCCGACGCGCCTCTGGAGCTGACGATCTCCGCGCTGTCCGGCGATCTGGTCCGCTGTCTGCGTGAGCACCGGCCAGTCGTCATCCGGGAGACTGAGTCGAATCAGCACGCGACGATCCTGGCCCGACTGGGCGTGACCGAAGCCGCCGCCGTGCCCGTCATGAATCGCGGACGGCTGATGGGCCTGCTCTGGTTGAGCAGCGAGGACGCCAGCGTCCCCCTGAATATCGGTCCATTGCCGGAGGTGTTGCTGGTAGCCGGCGAACTCGGGATTGCACTGGAGCGCAGCCGGGCCTTTGCGCAGGAGCGGGCCAAGGCTGAGATCGATGCGCTCACCCGGCTGCACAACCGGGGCGCGGTGGACCGTGTCCTGAATCAGACGTTCCGGCAAGCAGCCGACTCGGGCCGGCGTTTCGCCGTGGGGCTGTTGGATATTGATCGCTTCAAGCGTTTCAACGACACCTTCGGTCATCAGGCCGGCGACGACGTGCTGCGCATCGTCGCCGACACCCTGCGCAGTCTGATCCGTCCCGGCGATTTTCTGGGCCGTTACGGCGGCGAGGAGTTTCTGTTTGTGCTGGTGGATACCGGTGAGCAGGGTGCGCTGAGCTATGCGGAGCGGGTCCGCCAGGAGATCGAACGCCGGGGACGCCTCCTCAGTGATCGGTTCCCCGGTCACGCGCTCACCGCCAGCATCGGCGTTGCCCTGTCTGAGCGACACCATCTGGATCCAGGAGAGATCGTCGCGGCGGCTGACGCGGCACTGTATCGAGCGAAAGAAACCGGGCGCAATCGGGTGGCTGCGGCTTGGGCGTGACCATCGGTCATGGCTGCGATCTGATCAGTGAAGAATCCCGGCCAAGGCTCAGACAGGCGCACGCGCGCCTGACTCACTCCTTCAGCATCGCCATCAGCACCGCAGCCATCCGCTTGGCTTCGTTGGGACTGAGTGGGGTGGTCAGGCGTGGCGCGCGTGGCACAGCAGCGGGCTTCTTCGCACTGGCCGGTGGACACGGTGTGGCGGGGCGCACGGGTGATGGGGGTTTGGGCATGGCAGGCTCCTGGAGCGGTCTCACGCAGACTCTACACCACATCCCGCGCCCTGACGATTCTGCTCCGTCAGCGCGGCGTCAGCCCAATCAGGTTACGCACCGGTTTCCAGGGTCGCATCACCACCGGCTCAACGTCAGGGCCACGGTCGAAGAAAAAGCCGCTCGATGAACCGCCATCGAGATTGATCGCCCGCTCGACCGGCCACGGCGTCAGCGCACCGGGGGTACTCAAGGCCGCCGCGAGGTCGGCGAGGGTGAGCCGGGTGCGGGTCGCGCCCAGGATCCAGTGACCGTGCCAGTCCGTCGCCACAAAGGTGCGTTGGCTGGGGTCGCCGGTGGACAGCCCCCGTACCGCGCGCCCGTGCTCCACCAGATAGGGACCGCTTTGCACCAGGGCGTCGATCCCCGGCTGATCCTGAAAGTGCGCCCGGCGCTGGAGATGGATCCCGCGCGCATCGCTATAGAGCACGCCACTGAGCAACCGGGTGGTCTCGAAGCGGTTGATCCGCCGGCCCTGCGCGATCACCAGCCCGAGCGGTTGGCCGTCCGGATGGAAGAAGCCGCCATTGACCCCGGCAACGCTGCCGGCCTGCTGGAAGGACTCAGGCAGGGTCGGGCGGGGCGTCTCGGCGTCTGCGCCCGGATCGATGACGGTCAGGCGATAGACCGACGACCGGAACAGCGCCAGATGCGCGCTGAGGATCAGGCCGTCGTCTGAGCGCTTCAACGTGCGCTCAACATAGACCAGGGCCAGTTGGGGATCCGGCCAGGCGGGATCGCCGACCGGCATCCAGGCCGTGGCGAGGGCGGGCAGCGCCGCCAGCCACAGCGCGAGCCACCAGCGGCGAGCCATCCGGGCCAGTGAATCAGTCAAGACGCGGGTAAATCCAGCCGGTGATCAACCCGCCCTCGGGGTTGTCGGTCTGATCCGGGTCGAGGTCGAGCAGGGTATAGCGTTCACCGACCCGCAGGATCCGGATTCGCCGGGCGTAACGCTCGGGCGCCTGCCAGGGGCGGTTGTCGTAGTTCTGCTCGGCCAGGGCGACCCAGCCCTGTTCCGGATCGGCCTCGATCACGACCGCGACATGCCCGGCGCGCCACTCGGAGTTGGAACGGGACTCGACGCCCTCCGCACGGCCCAGCGCGGTGCCGAACGGGGTCACGCAGGGACCGTCGCAGGCGCGTTTAGCGGCGCGGAAATGCCCGGGATTCAGGGGCGGGGCGAACCGCTCGGCGCCATCGGTGTGGGGCAGGTATGCGACAGACGGGATCGCGACCTCGGCCCGGTTCAGGCTCCAGGCCAGAACGCCCATCAGAACGCTGGTGAAGAGCAGCAGGCGGGTCGCCCGGGATCGCCACCTCCCTGATCGGCGCAGCGGCAGCGCGGAAGGCGCAGGCGGTTTCACAGCGGCTCCAGTCAGGATTGAACGGTTGAACAGGGTCAGTCTGCCAGCGGCACCAGGATCTCATTGCGTCGGAACATCGGCAGCGAGAACGGGGAGTTGTAGCGGGCATAGATCGGCGCCCCGCGCGGCTGGAGTCCATCGCGGCGTAAGGCATCCAGCAGCTGCCGTTCTTCCTCACGGTAGTGCGCCTCGCTCCAGCTCCCGGAATACTGACGCGCCGCCACCCGTCGTGCTGGCTCCTCGCGCAAGACGATGCGCGGGTTGTTGGGCACCGGCAGGGTTTCCAGGGTGAAACGGGCTGGCATTGCAAAGCTCACGACATAGGCGTTCGTCTGTCCCGGCTCAGGCCGCTGGCTGACCGGGGCGGTCATCGGGATCCGCGTGCCCTCGGCGGATGCCGCGTCTGCGGGTCGCTGGGAGACGGGTGCCGTCATGGCAATCTTCGCCTCGCCCTGGTTATCACCAAAGATATAGCCCGCCAGAATCCGAAACGCCTCGTTGCCGACCTGATCGAAGGCTCCGCTGACCGTCACTTCGGCGACCCGGTAGGGGGCATAGCGCCGCAGCTCGTAATCGGCGGTGGTCTGGATGGTCTCGTAGACCGGTTCTTCGGTGGCCATCGTTTGCGTTCCCGATCCGCTCAAGATGAGTCCAGCCAGGATGGGGACGATGGATTGCTTCAACCAGCTTCTCATGTGTGATCCTGTCTCGGCGCGGTCGTGTCTGGGAGCCTGAGCGGCGGATGGAAGGTGTCGTGGGATCTGACAAGGTTCAACGTCCCGCCTCAAGGCGAAAGCCGAGGAATTCCAGCAGGAGCCCGGAGAGCGCGCCGCCCACAAACCCGCCCAGGAGTCCGGACGGGATGCTGCTCAGAATCTCCTCAAGCGCAGCGGTCATCCGGTCATCCAGCAGGGCGGTCGTGGTGCCGCCGATGAACCAGATGCTGGCACCGACGACTGCCGCGATGACGCCAGCGACCACGGGCGCAGACAGCATCGCGGGCAGCCAGTGCGCCACGCGATCAACCAGCCAGCCATCCGAGAGCTGGAACAGGGTGCCGACGCAGGCCACGGCAACGGCAGCCAGAACGAACATGTTCACCTGCCAGCCGGTCAGCGCGAAGGCCAGCACCAGCAAACCGCCCGCCAGCAGACCGGCGATAAGTCCGTTGAGAATCTCGGCCAGCGGGCGGCTGCCGCGCGTGACCATCCAGGCATAGAGGCTGCCTGCCGCAACGCCGGCCACACCGGCCACACCAGCGATGGTGATCAACTCCGCCTTGAGTCCGAAGGCAATCAAATAACTGATGGAGGCCAGGACGCCGGCCATGGTGCCGACCAGCGCGACCGGCATGGCGCTGTAAAAGGCCGAGGTCGTCATGGCGGCGATCATCGTGGCGACCAGCAGGGTCTGCCAGCCCGGCAGCCCGAGCGACCATGACACCTGATAGAGACCAACGAAAAGCGCGCCGAACAGGGCTCCGGAGAGCCCCCAGACGAGCAGGGTCGTGGTGATGGCTGCATAGTGATCTTTCGTGGGCATAACTGATGTGTCGATTCGTTCAGGCGCTGCGGACAGTCAAATAACGTAATTGGCTCCATCCCAGGATCGCAGAAGAAGCCACCTGGCGGTCTTCGTGGTTCAGCTCTGCGTGCTGCACGCCTGTCCGGTCATCTCCTCTCCAGCCGGCGCCAGCAGACGGATATAGCTGTCTGTGACCGTCTCGGGCGCGGGATGGCTGCCGGGATCCTCGCCTGGATAAAGGCTGGCCCGCAGCGCGGTGCGCAGGATGCCTGGATCCAGGCTGTTGATGCGCAGACGCCCGCTCTCACGGGTCTCGTCGGCGAGCACCTGCATCAGCCCCTCAATGCCGAATTTGGCCGCCGCATAGGCACCCCAGTACGCCTTGCCGGCGCGTCCGACCCGGTCTGAGGTGAAGACGATGGAGGCTGATTCAGCCGCCCGCAGCAATGGCAGACAGGTTTGCGTCAGCAGGAAGGGGGCGGTCAGGTTGATGCGGATGACGCGCTCCCACTCGCTGGCGTCATAGTCATCGATGCGGCTGAGATAGGGCGCGAAAGCGGCGCAGTGGACCAGTCCGTTGAGACGCCCGAAGGTGTCGCCAACAAGATTGGCGGCATTGATGAAATCGGCCTCGGTGGCGTGCTCCAGATCCAGCGGCAGGATCGCGGGTTCGGGATGGCCGCTGGCGACGATGGCATCATAAACCGGCTCCAGATCGGTTTCGCTGAAGGCGGACAGAATGACGGTTGCCCCCTCAGCGGCGCAGGCGAGTGCAACCGCGCGGCCAATGCCTTCGGTGGCGCCGGTGACGAGGATGACACGCGCCTGGAGTCGGGCGCCTTGGAGTGGTGGTTGATCCATGGATCGAAGCTCTTGAAGGATATGGCTTTAGACAGGATTAACAGAATTAAAAACAATGATTTGAAAAATCCTTTTCATCCTGTTGATCCTGTCTGTTCGATGCCTTTGCAGGTCTGTGTTTTTCAGGAAAGCGCCGGGCGCAGCACCCTGGAAATCACGAGGCTATTCGTTGTCGTTGTCGTAGTTGAAGATTCACAGGCCGACGACAATGACAGCGCCACGACAATGATCGGAGACGGTGTCTCGGAACATCTGCGCATGCTGCACTAGTCATCCGTCTCGCGCACGCAGGTCGCCAGATAATTCACATCCAGGTTGCGCGGGTCGAGATGATAGGTGCGGGTCAGTGGGTTGTAGGTCATGCCGGTCATGTCGATGGTGCGCAGCCGGGTGGGGCGGATCCAGGCGTCCAGCTCGGCGGGTCGGATGAAGCGTGAATAATCGTGGGTGCCGCGCGGCAGCATGCCCAGGACGTATTCGGCACCGACGACCGCCAGCAGGAAGGATTTGGGATTGCGGTTCAGGGTCGAAAAGAACACATGACCGCCCGGCCGCACCAGACGCGCGCAGGCGTCGATGACCGAGGCCGGACTGGGGACGTGCTCCAGCATCTCCATGCAGGTCACGACATCGAAGCTCCCCGGCTGCTCGGCGGCGAGGGTTTCGACCGGTACCCGGCGGTATTCGACCTCGACGCCGCTTTCCAGGGTATGCAGGTCGGCCACCCGCAGCGGCATGGCACCCATGTCGATGCCCATCACGCGCCCGCCGCGCAGAGCCATGCTCTCGGAGAGAATGCCGCCGCCGCAGCCGACATCCAGGATGCGTTTGCCGGCCAGTCCGCCCGCACCACGATCAATATAATCCAGACGCAGTGGATTGATGTCGTGCAGTGCCTTGAATTCGCTGTGCGGATCCCACCAGCGGGAGGCCAGTTCCTCGAATTTGCTGATTTCGGCTTGGTCGACGTTATGGTAAGTCTCAGTCATGTCTGTGGGTCCGGTCATGTGGGATGCGCAGAGGCGCGAGCGGGCATTCTACAGCGAAGCGAATGCACTGGATCCATTGCGCTGGAGGTTGACCCGATGTTGGGCGCATGATGATCGCGGCGTTCAGCATTAAATCAAATCCTTAAAGTGGCGACTTGCCGCTGCAAAATTGCTAAGATTGCCCGCTTTTCATTGGCCGGGGGCAGGAAAGATGTTCGAGAAGTCCATGCAGATCAGCGATTATGACCCGGAACTCTGGGCCGCCATTCAGGACGAGGAGCGTCGGCAGGAGGAACATGTCGAACTCATCGCCTCCGAGAACTACGCCAGCCCGCGCGTGATGCAGGCGCAGGGCGGGGTGCTCACCAACAAATATGCCGAGGGCTATCCGGGCAAGCGTTATTACGGCGGCTGCGAGCATGTCGATATCGCCGAGCAACTGGCCATCGACCGCGCCAAAGAACTGTTCGGCGCCGATTATGCCAACGTCCAGCCACATTCCGGTTCGCAGGCCAATGCCGCCGTCTTCATGGCGCTCTGCAATCCGGGCGACACCGTGCTCGGCATGAGTCTGGCCCACGGCGGACACCTGACCCACGGTGCCAAGCCGAACTTCTCCGGCAAAATTTACAACGCTGTTCAATATGGTTTGAATCCTGAGACCGGCGAGATCGATTACGACGAGGTCGAGCGTCTGGCCCGTGAGCATCAGCCGCGCATGATCATCGCCGGTTTCTCGGCTTACTCGCGTGTGATCGACTGGCAGCGGTTCCGCGACATCGCCGACAGTGTGGGCGCTTATCTGCTGGTCGATATGGCGCATGTCGCCGGTCTGGTTGCCGCCGGGGTCTATCCGAGTCCGGTGCAGATTGCCGATGTCACCACGACCACCACGCATAAGACCCTGCGCGGCCCGCGTGGCGGTCTGATCCTCGCCAAATCCAATCCCGAGATCGAGAAGAAGCTCAACTCAGTGGTCTTCCCCGGCATCCAGGGCGGCCCCCTGATGCATGTGATCGCCGCCAAGGCGGTTGCCTTCAAGGAGGCCATGGAACCCGGCTTCAAGACCTATCAGGAGCAGGTGGTGCGCAATGCGCGGATCATGGCCGGGGTCTTCATCGAGCGCGGTTACGACGTGGTTTCAGGCGGGACGGACGATCATCTGTTCCTGGTGAGTTTCATTCGTCAGGGGCTGACCGGTAAGGATGTGGACGCCTGGCTGGGTGCAGCCAACATCACGGTCAACAAGAACGCCGTCCCCAATGATCCGCAGTCGCCCTTCGTCACCAGCGGCATCCGGGTCGGCACGCCGGCCATCACCACGCGCGGATTCGGGGTCGATGAAGCCCGTGATCTGGCGGGCTGGATGTGCGATCTCATTGATGCGCGAGGCGATCAGGCCATGATCGATACCGTCAGGTCCAGGGTGCTGGATGTCTGTCGGCGCTTCCCGGTCTACGGGCGTTAAGGAATTGAATAGACAGGATTAACAGGATTTTCCAGAATTGACGGAATATTTGATGCCTTGCTTTCAATCCTGTTCATCCTGTCTTGATTTGCTCGCTCGGATTGAATGAGGAACAGGCGATGCTGACAGCGTACATTCGTGCCGCGATGCGGCGTGCGGCCTATGATCTCTTGCCCGACAACGAGGGATTCTATGGCGAAATTCCCGCTATGCAGGGCGTCTATGCCAATGCGGACACGCTGGAAGCCTGCCGCGATGAATTACAGAGCGTGCTGGAAGGCTGGATCATGCTGGGGCTTGCGATGGGTCATCCCTTTCCGGAGATCGATGGTCAGACCCTGATCGTGCAGCGAGATGCCGCCTGATGCCACCCTTTGATCCGACCAAGCGACGTGACTTGATTCGCCTGTTACAGCAGGCCGGGTATCGTGGCCCCTATCCGGGTGGCAGACACGAATATCTGGTGAGGGGCACGCTGAAAGTCCATATTCCCAACCCGCATGGCGGTGATATTGGACGCCACCTGCTTGCTCGCATCCTCAGTCAGGCGGGCATTAGCCGTGAAGAGTGGGAGCAATTTTGAAAGCACGCAGCGAAGGCATGAGTCTGTTTTCCATCGGCATCCGGTTTGCCATCAAGGTTTGCGGTTGAACCCATGCGCTGTCCATTCTGCGGAGCCCAGGACACCAGTGTCGTCGATTCACGTCTGTCCGGTGAAGGCGATCAGGTGCGGCGGCGGCGCAAGTGTCTGACCTGTCAGGAACGCTTCACCACTTACGAATCGGCTGAACTCAATCTGCCACGGGTCATCAAGCGCGATGGCAGCCGTGTCCCCTTCGATAGCCGCAAGCTGCGCTCGGGGATGGCGCGGGCGCTGGAGAAGCGCCCGGTGAGCACCGAGCAGATCGATACCGCCATGTCACACATCCAGCGGCGTCTCATGTCGAGCGGCGAGAGCGAGGTGCCGGCGCTGCGGATCGGCGAGCTGGTGATGGACGAGCTGCGTCAGCTCGATCAGGTCGCCTATGTGCGTTTCGCGTCGGTCTATCGTCAATTCGAGGACGTGGCGGCATTCCGCGAGGAAATCGACCGGCTCGAACGCCAGCCCACGCCCGAGGTCGCGCGCCAGCAACTGGATCTGCTCGGCGACCTGAAGCCGGAATCCTGAATGAGCGGCGTGCCGGCTGAAGCGGCGCACGGCGCCGATCAGGCATACATGGCGTGCGCCCTGCGTCTGGCCGAGCTTGGACGTTACACGACCGACCCCAATCCGCGCGTGGGCTCTGTGCTGGTGCGCAATGGCAATATCGTCGGCGAGGGCTGGCATCGCCGGGCCGGCGAGCCGCACGCCGAACGCAACGCCCTGGCTCAGGCGGGCGAGCTGGCGCGCGGTGCGACGGCCTATGTGACCCTGGAGCCCTGCTGCCATCAGGGCCGGACCCCGCCCTGCACCGATGCGCTCATTGCCGCTGGCGTGGCGCGGGTGATCTGCGCCATGATCGATCCGAACCCATTGGTGGCAGGCAAAGGCATCGCCCGTCTGCGTCAGGCTGGAATTGAGGTTGAAACGGGCGTGCTGGAGTCTGAGGCGCATGCCCTCAACCCCGGTTTTATTCAGCGCATGGAGCGGGGACGACCCTTTGTCCGCTGCAAGCTGGCGGCGAGCCTGGATGGCCGCACCGCGATGCCGGATGGCGAAAGCAAATGGATCAGCTCGGAGGCATCGCGGCGCGATGTGCAACGCCTGCGCGCGGGCAGTTCGGCCATCCTGACCGGCATCGGCACCGTGCTGGTGGATGATCCGGGTCTGAACGTGCGTCTGGCGGCGAGCGATCTGCCAGGCATGGAGCCGTCCGATCCGATCCGGCAGCCGCTACGGGTCGTGGTCGATAGCCAGTGGCGGATGCCGCTGAAGGCGCGAATGCTGGCTCTGCCGGGCGCAACGCTGGTCGTGGGGGTTGCGGATGCCCCGGAGCGGATGGCGGCGCTGAAGGCCGCAGGCGCCGAGGTGCTGCGTGCCCCCGCACGGGACGGACGGGTCGATCTCACTGCACTCATGGTGATTCTGGCGCAGCGGGGAATCAATGAGATCCTGCTGGAAACCGGCGCGACCCTGGCCGGCGCCGCGCTGGCAGCCGGGCTGGTCGATGAGATCGTTCTCTATCTGGCGCCGCATCTGATGGGCGATGCCGCCAGAGGACTCTTCCATCTGCCGGCGATGGCGACCATGACGGATCGCATCGCGCTGGAACTGCTGGATGTCAGATGTGTCGGCCCGGATCTACGCATCCGGGCACGACCTGCTTAAGGTCATTGACGAGTTATTTATGTTCACAGGCATCATCCAATCCGTCGGTCAGATCCAGCGCCTGGAGCCGCGCGGCGGCGACGTGCGGCTCCTGATCGGAACCGGCAAGCTACCGCTCGATGGCGTGATGCCCGGCGACAGCATCGCCGTCAACGGCGTCTGTCTGACGGCGGTCGAGCTGACCGGGCAGGGTTTCGCCGCCGATGTCTCGCGCGAGACGCTTGATCTGACCACCCTGGGCGCGCTCGCCCCTGGCAGTCGGGTCAATCTGGAAAAGGCGCTGACACTGGCGACCCCGCTTGGCGGACATCTGGTCAGCGGTCATGTCGATGGGGTCGGAACCCTGCTGGAGCGTCATGAAGACGCGCGCTCCTGGCGGCTGCGGATCCAGGCGCCGGACGAGTTGGCGCGTTATATCGCCCACAAGGGATCCATCTGTGTCGATGGGGTCAGTCTGACCGTCAATCGGGTGGATGGCGCGGCGTTCGAGCTGAATATTGTGCCCCATACCATCCAGGAGACCATCATCGGCGACTACCGGTCAGGTGCGCGCCTCAATCTGGAGGTCGATCTGATCGCGCGCTATCTGGAGCGTCTGCTGCTTGGCGAGCAGGCCGCCAATCCCCGGACGCCCGGCATGACCCTTGAATTTCTGGCCGAGCATGGATTCGCCAAATAAGACGATTGTCCGGAATTTTTCATGCCAGCCCTGATTTTTGACAGGATTGACAGGCTTTTTAAACCATTGCTTTAAAACCTGTTAATTCTGTTTGTCCTGTCTAAAACACTCTGAGCGTCTTGCATTATGAGCAGTACCGGCCTGAACAGCACCGAGGAGATCATCGAAGACCTGCGCGCAGGCAAAATGGTCATCATCATGGATGACGAGGATCGCGAGAACGAGGGCGATCTGCTGCTCGCCGCCGACTGCGTGACCCCCGAAGCCGTGAACTTCATGGCGAAATACGGTCGCGGACTCATCTGTCTGACCCTGACCAAGGAACGCTGCGAGCGTCTGCGTCTGCCGCTCATGGTCAGCGACAATCAGGCGGCCCATTCGACCGCCTTCACCGTTTCCATTGAGGCCGCGCAGGGTGTTACCACCGGTATTTCCGCTGCCGATCGCGCGACCACCATCCGCGCCGCCGTCGCGCCCGAAGCGGGCCCCAAGGATCTGGTCCAGCCCGGCCACATCTTTCCCATCATGGCCCAACCCGGCGGCGTGCTGGTGCGTGCCGGGCATACCGAGGCCGGTTGCGATCTCACACGTCTGGCCGGTTTCACCCCGGCGGCGGCAATCGTCGAGATCATGAACGAAGACGGCTCCATGGCGCGGCGTCCGGACCTGGAGGTCTTTGCCCGCACCCACGGCATCAAAATCGGTACCATCGCCGATCTGATCCACTACCGGGTCAGAACCGAGAAGGCCGTGCGGCGCGAGTGCGAATGCGATCTGCCAACAGCCGAAGGGCGGTTTCGCGTGGTCGCCTACCGCGACACCATCGACAATGAGATTCATCTGGCCCTGACCTTGGGCGACATCAGTCCGGAGCGCCCGACACTGGTGCGCGTGCATCTGCAAAACACGCTCTGCGATCTGTTTGGCACCACTCACAACGCCTGCGGCTGGCCGCTGCGGGATGCGATGCATCAGGTCGCGGCGGCTGGCGAGGGTGTCATCGTGGTGCTGCGCAATCGCGACAGTTCAGCCGACATTCTCGCCCGGCTCAGGGATTTTCAGTTGCACGACAGCGATGATCCGGTGCCGGTGCGGCGTCAGGACCGCAGCGAGCTGCGGACCTACGGTATCGGCGCGCAGATTCTGTCCGACCTCGGGGTGCGCAGGATGCGGGTCATGAGCGCGCCCAAGTCGATGCACGCCATTTCGGGATTCGATCTGGAAGTGGTGGAGTACACGGGAGGCCGTTCAGCCTGACAGGTCGGTTCAGGCCTCAGGTTTCTTTTTCGCGCGGGGATGCGCCTGATCGTAAACCTGTGCCAGATGTTGAAAATCCAGATGGGTGTAGATCTGCGTGGTGCCGATGTCGGCGTGTCCAAGCAGTTCCTGCACCGCCCGCAGATCGCCGGACGATTCCAGTAGATGGGTGGCGAAGCTGTGGCGGAGCAGATGCGGATGGATGCCGCGTGCCGCCCCCTGCTGTTGCGCCCAGTGGTCGAGACGAACCTGCACGGTGCGCCGGTGGATGCGGTTGCCGCGACTGCTGACGAAGAGCGCCGGCTCGTCGGCGTTCGCCAGATTGGCGCGCACGCGCAGCCAGTGCTGGACGGCCTCGCGGGCCTTGGTGCCGACCGGCACCCGGCGGGTCTTGGCGCCCTTGCCGATGACCGAGAGTTCCCCTTCGGCCATGTCGATCTCGCCCAGGTTGACTGCGACCAGTTCGGCCAGACGCAGCCCGGATGAGTAAAACAATTCGATCATCGCCGTGTCGCGGATGGTCAGCAGATCGTCGTCGGCATGATCGAGCAGGCTGCAAAGCTGATCGGCATCCAGGGTGGACGGCAGTTTGCGCGCGGTCTTGGGCGCGCGTACCCCGACGGCTGGATTCACGTTCGCCCGCTCTTCGCGCAGCAGCCAGCGATAGAGACTGCGCAGGCTGGAGAGTTCGCGTTGCAGGGTCTTGCCGGCGGCGCCGTTGCGACGGCGCCAGGCGACATACTGGCGCAGGGTCTGGGCGTCGATCTGATCGAGCGTGGCACTTCCATTGTCAGCCAGCCAGACACTGACACGTTCCAGATCGCGACGGTAACTGGTGAGCGTGTGCTCGGCGAGCCGTCGTTCATGCGCCAGATGCGCGAGAAAGGCATCGATCAGACCGGGTGACGCTGAGGTGTCCATGCGTGGCCCCCGGCAGGGGTCAGAAATGCTGGCTGGGATCCAGTGGAACCGCGCGCAGCTTGTGACTCACGACCTCGCCGAGCCGATCCAGCAGCTCGGTGCCCATGTCGGGATGGAAGCGTTCCGGGTCGGCGCTGCCGATGGCGAGCACGCCGGATTGACCATCGGCGCGGATCGGAATGAGCGCGGCGGTTTTGACCGAGACGCCCAGACTGCCGAACAGCATGAAGCCTTTTTCTTCATCCAGCGGGCCGCAGAGCGCGTGTTCGCGATCCACGAAATCGCGGAACGCGGCGGTCAGCGGATCCGCCGGCTCATCGTCCGTTTCCGGCACTTGGAAGAGTTTGAGGGTAACGCCCTCGGCATGGAACTCATGCCGCAGCCCGTCCTTGATGAGATGGCACAGATGAGCCGGATCCTTGACCAGGATGAGTTGCAGCACCAGCCCATGCAGCCGGGTGGACAGCGCCTCGTATTCACGCGCGCGGGCGATGAGATGGGCGAGACGGTGGCGCTCGGACTCAAGCTGCTTGCGCAGGATGCGCACCTGCTGTTCGATCAGCGAGACCGCGTCGCCGCTGAGATGCGGCACCTGCATGGCGATCAGAACGTCCGGGTGGCGCAGAAAGAACTGAGGATGCTGTCGCAGATAGTCGGCGACCAGGGTGTCGCGTTCGGGATCCTCGGGGATGGATTGTTCGGCCGGCTGGCTGCTCACGACTGCCCTCTCATCATTCGATCTCGCCTTGAAAGACGGTGGTGGCCGGCCCCGTCATCCAGAGGGTCTGGGACGATCCGCGCCATTCGATTGTCAGCTCTCCGCCCGGCAGACTAACCCGTACACGCGAATCGAGCAAGCCGCGCAGGCGACCGCTGACGACCGCTGCACAGGCACCCGTGCCGCAGGCCAGGGTTTCGCCGACGCCGCGCTCATACACCCGCAACCGGATCTGCGTCGAGGTCAGAATCTGCATGAAGCCCGCGTTGACGCGCTGCGGAAAGCGCGGATGCTGTTCGATCAGGGGTCCAAGCCGCGCGACCGGGGCCGATTCCACATCCTCGACCAACAGGACCGCGTGCGGATTGCCCATCGAGACCGCGCCGATGGTCAGGGTCTCGCCCGCGACCTCCAGCGCGTAGGTCACTGACTCGCTCTCGGCGAGAAAGGGGATCTGCGCGGGCGTCAATCGGGGCACACCCATATCGACCCGCACCTGTCCGTCCGCTTCCAGATAGAGTCGGATCGGGCCAGCGGCGGTGCCGACCGGGATCTCATCCTGGTCGCTCAACCCCTGATCGCGGACGAAGCGGGCGAAGCAGCGTGCGCCGTTGCCGCACTGTTCGACCTCGGAGCCGTCGGCGTTGAAGATGCGGTAATGGAAATCGGTGTTGGGCAGACGGGGCGGCTCGACCAGCAGAATCTGATCGCAACCGATGCCGAAACGCCGGTCGGCCAGCCGACGGATGGTTGCGGCATCGAGATCGACCGGCTGACGCACGCCATCGAAGACGATGAAGTCGTTGCCGAGACCCTGCATTTTGGTGAAGCGCAGGCTCATGTCGGCAGGCGTCCCGAGACCGCCAGATGTCGGTTGCTGACGACCCCGACCTCCAGTCCGCCCCCCAGTCCACTTAGTCCCGCTTCGGCAAGCTGAGCCACCACTTCCTGTGGCTCGAAGGCGGCGAACAGCGAGTTGCGGAAGTCGGTGCGCAAGACCTCCGGCGCGTCCTCGGCATAGGTCGTGACCAGCGCCTCGGCCCAGCCGGGGGAGGCTGGGCGCATCAGATCCATGACCAGCACCAGCGCGCCGGGTCTGCCGACCTGCCGGATGGTGTGCCAGAGCACCTGGGGATCGGGCAGATGATGCAAAAGACTGTTGGACAGAATGAGGTCATAACCGCCCGCAGGTAATTGCGTCGAGGGGATGCGGTCATGGATCAGCCGGCAGCGCGGCGCGAGACCGGGCAGGGCGTCCAGCGCCGTCCGAGCCAGATCGAGCATCGCCTGCGAGCCGTCGAGCGCATCGCAGGTCGCTTTGGGGTAGGCGCGCAGAAAACGCATGCTGATGTCCGCCGGACCGCAGCCCAGATCAAGCGCCCGCGCGCCGTCGAGCGCGCCGGGCTTGAGCCGGCTCAAGAGTTCCAGAAAGAGCGTGTTGGACTCGGAGAAATCCGCCTCGGCATAGGCGCGCGCCTGTTCGGCGTCATCCATGAGTTCGGGTTCGGGCCGGCGTTTCATGGCAACAGCGATTCTCCCTCGAAGAGACTGGCGACGGTCTCGCGCTCGCGCACCCGATACGCCTGATCGCCATCGACCATGACCTCGGCCACGCGCGGGCGGCTGTTGTAATTGGAACTCATGGTGAAACCATAGGCGCCGCTGCCGCGCACGGCCAGCAGATCGCCTTCGCTCAGGGCCAGGGTGCGGTCCTTGCCGAGAAAGTCACCGGTTTCGCAGATCGGGCCCACCAGATCGTAGCGGGCGGGCTCGGCGTCGGTTTCGTGCACCACCCGCACGACGTCCTGTTTGGCCTGATAAAGCGCCGGGCGCAGCAGGTCGTTCATGGCCGCGTCGAGGATGGCGAAATGATGGCGGTCATTGTGCTTGAGCGTGTCCACCCGGGTCAGCAGGATGCCGGCATTGCCGGCGATGGCGCGTCCTGGCTCCAGGATGATCTCGTGGGGGCGATTCGCCAGCAGATAACTCATGGCGGCAGCATAGGCGGCGGGCTCCGGCGGGTGTTCATCGCGATAACGGATGCCCAGCCCGCCGCCCAGATCCAGATGGCCGATGGCGATGCCCGCTTGTTCAAGCCGGTCGGCCAGCGCCAGCACCCGTCCCAGCGCGTCGATGAAGGGTGCGAGATCGGTCAGTTGCGAGCCGATGTGACAGTCGATGCCGGTGATGCGCAGATTGGGCAGCGCAGCGGCCTGGACATAGACGGCCTCGGCTGACTGGATGTCGATGCCGAACTTGTTCTCCCTGAGCCCGGTCGAGATGTAAGGGTGGGTCTGGGCGTCCACGTCGGGGTTGACGCGCAGCGAAATCGGGGCAATGACGCCGAGTTCGCCCGCGATGCGGTCCAGCCGGATCAGCTCGGATTCGGACTCGACATTGAAGCAGCGGATGCCGACCTCCAGGGCGCGGCGGATCTCATCCTCGCGCTTGCCGACGCCGGAAAAGATGACCTTGCCCGGATCGCCGCCCGCCGCCAGCACCCGTTCCAGTTCGCCCACTGAGACGATGTCAAACCCCGACCCCAGGCGGGCCAGCACATTGAGCACCGCCAGATTGGAGTTGGCCTTGACCGCAAAGCAGATCAGGTGCGGATGATCGCGAAAGGCGCGGTCGAAGGCGCGCCAGTGGCGTTCCAGCGTCGCTCGCGAATAGACATAGCAGGGCGTGCCGAAGCGTTCGGCGATCTCGGTCAGGGGCACGTCCTCTGCATGGAGGACACCATCGCGTTCGTTGAAATGATCCATGTCGGGTCGCGGCAACACTCGTCTAGGGCGGATTGGGCCGGGTCGCGGAGGTCGCCGGTGCGACCGGCACATCCGCGCCTGGGGTGGTGGTTGGCGTCTCATCGGGCAGATAGAGCGCGCCCTTCTGACCGCAGGCGCCCAGCATGCTGAGTATCCCGAGCGTCACGACGACAGCGATGAAGAGATAACGGGCCCGGCAGAACATGGGGGGTCTCGCGCGGTGAGAGGTTGACCAGGGGAGACAAGTATACATGGCAAGGTTCGGATGATGAGAATGGCTGCGCGACTGCATGTGTCATTGCAACCCGGAAGGGCGCGGGCTATGCTGATTGCTGCATTGCAACACTGGCGATTCCCCGGCCACGAAGCCGAGGCTTCGTGGCCGCTCAGGCTGGAGTCAGGCGGCCTGTTCAGGCGTGGCCGATGAGCTCGTCAATATGGGTGCTGACACAGCGTCCGAGCGCCGAGAGGGTGTAGCCGCCCTCCAGACAGGACACGATGCGCTCCCGGCAGTGTTTGCGTGCGAGCTGATGGAGCTCGCGGGTGATCCAGCCGTAGTCAGCGGTGTGCAGATTGAAATGCGCCATGTCGTCTTCGATGTGGCCGTCGAAGCCGGCGGAGATCATGATCAATTGGGGAGTGAAGGCGTCGAGACGCGGCAGCCAGGCGGCTTCGACAGCGGCCTTGAAGGCGGTGCCGTCGGTGAGTCGCGGCAATGGCAGGTTGATGATGTTGGGCGCGTCGGTATCGGCCCCGGTGCCGGGGTAGAAGGGGTGCTGAAAGCTGGAGCAGAACAGAATCCGCTCGTCGCCCTTGACGATATCCTCGGTGCCGTCGCCGTGATGCACGTCGAAATCGACGATGGCGATCCGCTCCAGTCCATAATGATCGAGTGCGTAAGCGGCGCCGATGGCGACATTGTTGAAGATGCAGAAACCGCTCCCGCTGCGCCGTCCGGCGTGATGACCCGGCGGGCGCACGCAGCAGAAGGCGGTATGGTGCTTGTCGCTCATGACCAGATCGACCGCCAGGATCGCGGCCCCGGCCGAGTGCAGCGCGGCTTCGAGCGAGTGGCTGTTCATGGCGGTGTCGCCATCGACCCAGGCCAGGGTGTCGGGGGCGGTCGGGGCGGCGTCGAAGATGCTCTGGATATAGTCGCGGTCATGCACCCGGGCCAGTTGTTCGACGGTGGCGGCGGGTGCGTCGTAATGGGTGACCAGCATCTCCATGCCGGATGCGATCATGCGATCCTGGATCGCGTTGAGTCGCTCGGGGCACTCGGGGTGGTGCGCGCCCATGCGGTGTTCTTTGCAGGACGAATGAGAAATAAAGGCCAGATTCATGGCAGATCCTCAAGGCTTGATCGTGGCGCATGGCGCAACGGATCCCGGGCAATTTCGATCGATGAGACTGTCCGATAACAATGAACGGTGACCGCCGATTGCGGCACCGTCAAGATTAAACCCTTTTTTGCCCTGGAGTGCAGATCCATGCGCCTGTCCGATATTGACCAACTCTTTACGCCGGCTGCCGTGGCGGTCTTCGGCGCGAGCGACAGCGAGGGCTCGATCGGTGGCATGGTGTTCCGCAATCTGCTTGCAGGCGGTTTCAAGGGCCAATGTTACGCCATCAATCCAAAATATCAGGAGGTTGCCGGCGAATCCTGCTACAGCGCCTTGAGCGCGCTCGACAGACAGATCGATCTGGCCCTGATCGCGACGCCCGCCGAGTGCGTGCCCGCGATCCTGGATCAATGCGGGGGCTATGGGGTCAAGGTGGCCGTGGTCCATTCGGCCGGTTTCGGCGAGCACGGCGAGCGCGGCGCGGCCCTCCAGGAAAAGATGGTCGAGGCCGCCCGACGTAACCGGATCCGGGTGCTCGGTCCCAACTGTCTGGGGGTGATGCGTCCGCAGCATGGACTCAATGCCAGCGTCGGGCAGGATCCGCCGCGCCGGGGCAATGTCGCCCTGGTGTCGCAGTCGGGCGCCATCTGTACCGCCATGATCGACTGGTCCGAGCGGCGCAAGGTGGGCTTTTCCGCCGTGGTGTCGCTGGGCGCGGCGGCGGATGTGGATTTCGGCGACATCCTCGATTATCTCGCGCTCGATACCCAGACCCAGTGCATCCTGCTCTATGTGGAAGGGGTCCGCCATGCCCGGCATTTCATGAGCGGACTGCGGGCGGCGGCGCGGCTCAAGCCGGTGATCGTGGTCAAGGCCGGTCGCCATCCGGCCGGGACGCGCGCCATCAAATCGCATACCGGAGGCTTCGTCGGCTCCTCGGATGTCTTTCGCGCCGTCACCGAGCGCGCGGGTGTGGTGCAGGTCTCGGAACTGGATCAACTTTTCGCGGCGGCCCAGGTGTTTGGCGCGCGTCGCCGTCTGGCCGGCGATCGCATCGCCATCGTCACCAATGGCGGCGGGCCGGGCGTGCTGGCGGCGGATCGCACCGTCGAACTGGGGCTGACCCTTGCTCAGTTCAGCGACAGCACGCGCCAGACGCTCGAAAAGGCGCTGCCGGGTTACTGGTCGCATGGCAATCCGGTGGACATCATCGGCGATGCCCCGCCCGAGCGCTATCGTCTGGCGCTGGATGCCTGTCTTGCCGATCCGGAGGTCGATGGGGTGCTCTGCATCCTGGCGCCGCTGGTCTTGGGTGACCCGGTGGCGACCGCCGAGCAGGTGATCCAGGCCGCCAAGCTCAGCCGCAAGCCGGTGCTGGCCTGCTGGATGGGCGGCAATCGGGTCGCCGAGGCGCAGGAGCTGCTCGCCGAACACGATGTCCCGCAATTCGAGAGCCCCGAAGCGGCGGTCGAGGCCTTTTCCTTCCTCGCGACCTACCATCACAATCAGAAGCTCTTGATGCAGTCGCCGGCACCGCTGTCCTATGAGGATCCACCGGATGTCGAGGGCGCGCGTCTCATCATCGAAGGCGTGATGGCCGAAGGTCGCAAGATCCTGGGTACTGTCGAGGCCAAGGCGATCCTCGCCGCCTTCCGTATTCCGACCATGCAGGCGGTCGTGACCCGCACCCCCAACGAGGCGCTGATGGCCGCGCAGGCATTGGGCTTTCCGGTGGTGATGAAGATCAACTCACCCGACCTGGAGCACAAGTCGGACGTGGACGGCGTGAAGCTGAACATCGACGATGCACAGTCGGTGCGCCGGACCTTCACCGAGATCCTGGATCGCGCCAGACGGCTGCGTCCCGATGCGCGGCTCGAAGGCATCACCGTCGAGCACATGGCCTCAACCCGCGCCGCACGTGAGCTGATGGTGGGCGTGACCCGCGACAAAATCTTCGGCCCGGTGATCAGTTTTGGCGCCGGTGGCACCAAGGTCGAGGTGCTGGAGGATCGGGCGCTGGGTCTGCCGCCGCTCAACGCCTTCATCATCCAGACCATGATCGACAATACCCGCATCGTGCGTCTGATGGGTGCCTTTCAGCACATGCCGCCGATGAATCGCGTGGCGCTCGCCAAGATCCTGCAACGGGTCTCCGAGATGGTCTGCGAGCTGCCGGAGATCATCGGCATGGACATCAATCCGCTGATCGGCAACGACAAGGAGGTGATCGCGGTTGATGCCCGCATCCAGGTCGATTATCGCCCGCCGCAGCAGCCGACCTATGGGCATATGTCCATTCACCCCTATCCGAGTCACCTGATCGAGCATGTCCAACTGCCCGACGGTCGGGATCTGGTGATCCGTCCGATCCGCCCGGAAGATGCCGAGATGGAGCAGGAATTCGTGCGCGGTCTGTCGGAGCAGACCAAATACTTCCGTTTCATGCAGGCGATCAAGGAACTCACCCCCGAAATGCTGGTGCGCTTCACCCAGATCGACTATGACCGCGAGATGGCCCTGATCGGCGTGATCGAGCAGGAGGGCAAGGATGTCGAGGTCGGCGTGGCCCGCTATATGTCGCGTCCGGGCGGCGAGGCGTGCGAGTTCGCGCTGGTGGTCTCCGACCACTGGCGCAACCTCGGGATCGGTGCGCGGCTGATGCGCTCGCTGATGCAGAATGCCCGTTCGCGCGGCTTCCGCGTCATGGATGGCGAAGTGCTGACCGCCAACAACCGCATGCTGGCGCTGGTCAAATCGCTCGGGTTCCGGATCGAGAGCGATCCTCAGGATGTGGCGATCAAGCTGGTGACGAAGGTGCTTTAATGAGGTGTCGCCGACGCTTCCCTGAATGGGGCGTCAGGCCGATGCTGATCCAGCAGCACATGCTGCGCACCGCTGAAGAGATCGGCTTTTATGACTTCGACCGCATTCAGCCAGTCCGTCGAGACACCGCAGCCCGCCCCATCCGTTTCCGCTCCCCGGCAGGTCGTCACCTTCTTTTGCCCCAGTACGAGATGGAGACCCGGCAGGGGACGGACCCGGGGCCGGTCAGGCGCCTGGCGCGTCACGTCCATGATCGATGGACGCTGATCGCCCAGCAGACCGAGCAGGTGTGCGGGTAATTGATAAAAGGGCAGATCGCCGATTGCAACCGGGCCGCGCTGACCATCGATCACGATCAATGGGGTTGCAACCAGCGTGCGGAACATGGCGTCGGTGAAATCGCCCCGTTGGCTGGCAAGCAGTCCGGATTCGGTGAAGCCGCCGAAATTGGGGCCGAGAAAGGGGAGGTGATCGCCGAAGAGGACGATCAGCCCATCCGGATCGAGCCGCTGCAGATCACGCAGAAAGGCCATGAGTTCGCGCGACTTGTAATAAAGCGTGTTGGCATAGGCGGCGACCATGTCATGCCCTTTTGCGGCCTTGATTTTAGCCGGTCGCTGCGCGTTCAGCGGATAGTCCATGTGACCGAAATAGGTCAGCACATAGTTGAAGATCGGCTGTGGCCCGCGCAGTTCGGGTTCCAGTTTTGCCAATACCTGGCGGTAAAGCGATGCGTCGCTGAGGAATTCGCGGTTCATGTCGTCGAGCACGAAATCCTTGTCGGCCCAATAGGTCTGGAAACCGATGCGCCGATAGGCATTGACCCGATTCCAGAAGGACGCCGCATTGGGGTGCGAGGCCAGGGTGCGATAACCGGCATCGGCCAGATGGCGCGGCAGACAGGGAACATCGCGCCGGAGACTGCCCTCGAAAAAAACATTGTCGCGGGTCACGGGAAAGCCGCACAGCACCTCGAATTCGGTATTGGCCGTATAGCCGCCGAAAACCGGCGCCAGGCCGTGCGAATGGCCGGCGGCAGCCCAGAGTTTGCGAAAGGCGGGATCCAGCGGATCGCCGGATAGCCTGGACGCCTTGAGCGGACGGGGATCCCAGAACGACTCCAGCACGATCATATGCAGGTTGCGCTGGGGCGTGAGTGAGGTTGCGCCGCCAGCGACATCGACGAAAGGCTGTTCGGTCGGACCCCTGAGCTGGGACAGCGCCGCCGTGACCTGTGCTGGCGTCGGCGGCGTTTCGCGGCGTGAGAGGTTGCGCGCGCTCTCCTGGAGCAGGTGAATGGGCAGGCCGCGCCTCTGAAAATTCTCGGTCTGGTTCCAGACCGAGTTGTCGAAATAGTCGTCCATCGCGGTCGTCAGCGAGACCGGGAAGACGACTACCGCCGCGATGCCACAACCGATCGCGCCCAGACTGAACCAGGTTCGACGTTGGCGCCAGTCGATCATCCAGCCGAGCAGCAGAAGCGGTGCCGTGACCATCAGGATGACCCCCGCAAGCTGCCAGCCGCCAAGCAGCAAAAACATATTGCGCGCGGCGACGAAATCGTCCGGCGTGACCGGTGCGCCCAGAATGGTGAGCTTGAAGGCGTTGCCGAGGGTCAGCGTGGTGAAGATCGCGGCTGTTGCGAGCATGAAGCGCGGCAGGCTGCGGGCCATGCCGAACAGCAGAGCGCCGAGCAGCAGATGGGCGATGAGATCGGGCGCATAGGTCGAAGGCCAGAGTTCGACCTGGAACACGCGCCACATCGTTGCCTGTGCTGCGGCATACCACAGCGCCACAAAGGCGAGCGCAGCCGCCCAGGAGGGCAGCGCGTGACCTGGTCCGAGCGATGGAGACAGACGATTCACGGCATTGGCGGGTATCAGGTGGATAAGCGCCAGAGGTTAGCTGATTGTCACGAAAATGTCGCGAAACAGTCATCATTCCGTCATGAATCACTGTCTGGTGAACGGAGCCGATCCAGGCCGGGTCGTGTTACAGTTCCGGGGCGGGCACATCCTGAATGGAAAATGAATGGTCGCTGGCAGGCCTGTCCGGCCGGCTTCCATCAGTGCTGCGGGGTGGCGACCTCATGAATGAGGGGTCTAAATTTCAATCCTGTTGAGATCGAAACTGGTGGCAAAGACAAAGACGCTATCGACCGATGACATCCTGGTGATGTTGTGCGGCTCCGTAAGAAAGGTGCTTTCGACCGCAACCAAAACCCAGATCAGCTATTCCCCCATGGTGCAACGCATCACGCGCACCTGTCTGCGGCCCGATATTGGCTGTTTCGTGCTGTTCGACGGTGGTTTTTCCGGTCTGGTCATCATCAATTTCTCGGCGCAGTCCGCGATGGAACTCTATCGTGCCTACATGATGAACATGGGTATGCCGGAGTCCGAACTGGCGACCCAGCACACCACCGATGAAGTCGGCAACATGCTGGGCGAACTGATGAATCAGATCGTGGGCGACTTTACCGGCAATGTCGGGCATGAGCTGATGGTCTCCATCAACCAGAATCAGCCCAAGATGCTCACCATCAACAAGGAGGTCATGGTCAGTATCGATACGAATCTGGACCGGGCACAGTCGCGGCGGGTGTCATTCACCACGGCGCGCCGCAATGTCTTCTATCTGGAGCTGGCGATGGACAAGACCGAGTTCATCAAGCTCCATGATTTTGAACAGGAAGAGGTTGATCCGGATCGGATCGTGGAGGAGCAGGCCCGGCAGGCGCCCGAGACGGTGACAGCGGATCAGCAGGCGCTGATTGACGCGGCGTTTCTGGACGAACTGGGGTTGTAAGGGCTGGCAGGCGCGCCGATCTGCCGCCTGGGATCGGTGCGCGTTGACGGACAGACTCTCAGGCGCCGGTCATCGCCCTGGCGCGTGCGATGAGATCATCGATCTCGCGTTCAGCGTCGGTCCAGTCCTCCTGCTCATGACCGGGCGCGAAGTTGCGCTTTTCGGCCTTGTAAAAAGCCGCTTCCTCAATCATTTTCTGCCTCTGCTCGGGCGTGACCGTGGCAAGCTGTTTGAGGCTGCCCGGATTCTCCCGATGCGCCGAGCGGGCAGCGGCGCCAGCGGTCGTCTTTTTGCGAGCGGTCGTTTTTTTGGCGGCCGGCTCGGCCTGCGGGGTTTGTGGGGCGTCGGGAGCCTTCTTTGCCGTGGCCGCAGGAGAAGCCATCTTTTTTGCAGTCGAAGGGCTGCGAACCGACTGAGCCGCTGTCTTGCTGGTGGACTCCGGGGGGGCTGTCGTCTTGCTCTGGGCCGGTTTTTTAGCCGCTGTTTTCCTGGTTACGATCTTGTTTTCAGCCATCGCGTTCGCCGCCTCTTGGATTCTGGTTTTCTTTCGTTAATGTCATCGCCTGCGCCCCATTGGTCAGGCGATCATCTCAGAAGTCTTCACTCAGCCATGTGTTGGACCACCATAGCATACACATAATTCCAGGGAGGTTCGCCGTTTGCGCGCGAGAATCCGATGCGCGTCGCCTGATCGGCGGTCTGTTCATGGCGCTGTAGTGGGTCTTGAGGGTGTGGTTTGGTATTCTCCCCCTATCCATCACCGACCGGATTTCGTCTCGATGATCGCTCATCATGCACTCGTACTGAATCTCCACCAGCCCCCCGGCAATCTTCAGGATCTGCTGGAGAACCAGAACTGGGAGGCGCGTGAGATCCTCTTTGCCCTGGATCGCATTCCGCGCAGCCTGTGGGGCCATGAAGCGCATGCCCGCGTGCATCTGTCGCTCTCGGGAACCCTGCTGGAGACCCTGTCCGATCCGACCTTTCAGCAGCAGGTTTACGGCATCGTGGATTGCGGATCGCTGCTCTGGCATCTTCAGAATCAGTCGCTGTTCGAGGTTCTGGGGACCGGCTATTACCATCCGGTGCTGCCGCTGATCCCGGAGGCCGACCGTAAAGAACATCTGCAACGCTGGCTTGGCATCGCTCATCATCTGCTCTGGCGACCGCGTTTTCAGGGCTTCTGGCCGCCTGAAATGGGCTTTTCGATGGAGCTGATTCCGCTGCTGCGCGCCTTCGGTTATCGCTATGTGCTGGTGGACAGCGAACATATCGAACCCGTGAACGAGATGAGCTGGCAGGAGATGCGTTATCGCCCCCATATCGCCCGTTATGGCGACGCCGAGATCACCGTGATCGTGCGTGATCGCGAGCTGTCGGACGCGCAGGAATCGGGCATGGATCTGGACTGGTTCCTGAGTGAGGTGGCCGAGCGCACCAAATGGTGCGATTTTCCGCCGCTGGTGACGACCTGCACTGACGGCGAGAATGGGGGCTGGTTCCGCAATGTGACCGAGGGGGCCAACTTCTGGAGCGCCTTCTATCTGCCGCTGCTGGAGCGGGTCGCCGCTGGTCAGTCAGGTGTGGCGCCGACCTTCATCAGCGATTATCTCGATACGCATGGCGCGCATGGCGAGGTGCGGGTGCGCACCGGCGCCTGGAATACCGGCTGGCATCATGGCCGTGATTTCACCCAGTGGACTGGATCGGAGCGGCAGCGTCAGGCGGTGGCCGAGTTCGCCCGAGTCAGTCGGGCGGTCCATGACGCCCGCTGGTTCGCTGGCGAGCATGGTCTCGACGATGGACCCTATGCCGAATCCCTCGACGAGGCGCTCGGGTTGCTGCTGCGCGCGGAGACGAGCTGCAATCTCTATTGGGGTGAGGACTGGGTGCCGCGCGCCGAGGCCGATCTGGCGTCCACCCAGGCGGTGCTGGCGCGGGTCGGGGTCAGTCTTGAACCCTCGGGAGAAGCCGTCACGGCAGAGCCTGCGGAAACGATCACCGAATCCGCGCCGCCGATTTCGACCGATCAGTCAGGTGAGCGTCCGGATGGCCCGGATGTGATGGCGCATGCCCGTCCGGACTGAAGGCTGTCTGTGTTCCCGCATCCATTTCGTTTTAATCAAGGAGTTCCCAAGTGAACCAATTACCCGAATACATCGGCGATGTCCCGAACCTCTCCGGCCATGAAGCCGATCTGGAGCAGGTCGTCGCGCGTGGACGCGGGCGCGCCCTGTTCGCCGGGCGCGGCGGAATCGACTTCGGCTCCATCCGCGCCGCGACCGCCATCGCCCTGCATCAGCATCAGCCGCTGATCCCGGCGGGTGGTGACGATCTGCGCACGGCTGCGCTGATCAGCAATCTCCAGTACATGATGCACAATCAGCACATCGGCGATAACTACAACGCGCCGGCTTTTGTCTGGTGCTACAAGCGGATCGGCGAGTTCATCCCGCAGCTGATCAGCGAGGGGAAGTCGCCGCGCTGCATGCTCGAATACTCGGGCACCCTGCTGCACGGCCTGCGCAAGATGGGCGAGGATCATGTGATTGATGCGCTCAAGACCATCACCTGCAACCCGGACTACAACTGGGCCGCCGAATGGCTGGGGATGCCCTGGGGTCATGCGGTCGCGCCATCCACGCCGGTGCAGGATTACCGGCTGCATGTACGCGCCTTCCAGCATCATTTCGCCGCGATTTTCGGCTGGGAGGCGCTGGAACGGGTGCGCGGTTTCTCGCCCTCCGAGATGGCCCTGCCGAATCATCCCGATGTGGCCTATGAGTTCGTCAAAACCCTGGTCGATTGCGGCTTTCAATGGGTGCTGATTCAGGAGCACACCGTCCAGCAGGTCAGCAACGGGCGTCATCCGGAGCAGCCGCACATCCCGCACCGTCTGGTCTGCACCAACTCCAAAGGCGAGACCGCGAGCATCATCGCCATCATCAAGACCCAGGGCTCGGACACCAAGCTGGTGGCCCAGATGCAGCCCTGGTACGAAGCGCAGGGGCTTGATCGTGTTAAACTGGCCGGGCATTCAATCCCGCCTCTCGTGACCCAGATCGCCGACGGTGAGAACGGCGGGGTCATGATGAACGAATTCCCCGGCAAATTCATGGAAGTGGTTGCGCTGTCCAGTCACACCGCGACCCCCATGATGAATGTCAGCGAATATCTGGAACATCTGTTCGCGATGGGGGTCAAGGAGAGCGATTTCACTGAGATCCAGCCGCTGTTCCAGGATCGCATCTGGGCGCGCATGCAGCCCGGCGACGGTCCCGAGAAGCTGGCCAGCACAATCGCCGAACTCAAACAGGAGGACGGCCGCTTTCATATGGAAGGTGGCAGTTGGACCAGTGACCTGTCTTGGGTCAAGGGTTATGAGAATGTATTGGGTCCGATGGATGCCGTCAGCGCGCTCTTCCACGACAGGGTTCTGCAACCCGGTACGCCGACCGATGATCCGCGTTACCGCAATGCGCTCTTTCATCTCATGGCCTCCCAAACCAGTTGTTACCGTTACTGGGGGCAGGGGCTCTGGACCGATTATGCGCGGGAGATCTGCCGACGGGTCGATGACATCGTGCGTCAGGGTTTCGCCTGATGCCTTGAAGCGGTCGGTTCGTTCCGAATTCAGGTGCTGTCACCGGGCACCCTCCACGCCTTCATGAATCTACTTTTAAAGAGAAAACAATGGATATTCACGCCTCACTGAAAAAGCCGGCTTTAACCAAGAAGGTCTCTCAAGTCGTCACCCTCTATGACCCGCGTATGTGGAAAGAAAAGGGTCTCTGGTGGACGGTCGGTCTCTTTTTCGTCACTTACCTCGTCATCGTCCTGATCCTGGGTATCGTCTGGTCGCGCTCGCCCAGCCTTTTTGATGTGCGCGAGAATGCGCTGGAGATGGTCAAGGGAGACGAGAGCCGCCTGGTGCCCGGCACCTACACGACCGCGACCGCGATCGGCATTGCTGAGACCCTGCTGGACAAGCCGGGCGGCTATCTGATGAATGACAAGACCCCGCCGGGCATCTATCTGGACAACATCCCGAATTGGGAATTCGGCGCTTTGACCGAGCTGCGCGATCTGGCGGATTCGCTGCGCAATCACTTCAGCCGCGCCCAGTCGCAATCGGTTGAAGACAAGGATCTGCAGGTTGCCCAACCCCAGTTCAATTACGACTCCCAGTCCTGGATCCTGCCCTCGACCGAATCGGAATATGGCAAGGGGCTGACTGCGCTTGAGCGCTACTTCGAGCGTCTCGCTGACGACAACAGGGCGGATGGCCAGTTTTTCGCCCGCGCCGATAACCTGGGGATGTATCTGGGGCTGGTCGAAAAACGTCTCGGCAATCTGGCACAGCGGCTGTCCTATGCCGTGGGTCAGGCGCATCTCAATACCGATCTTGCGGGTGATCCGAACGCCACCCAGGCGAGATCGGCGCCGCAGCAGATCAGCAATAAAACCCCCTGGATGCAGATCGACGATGTCTTTTTTGAGGCGCGCGGCTATACCTGGGCGCTGCTGCATACCCTGCAGGCGATGGAGATCGATTTCGAGTCCGTGCTCGTGGGCAAGGGCGCGCTGGTGTCGCTGCAACAGATCGGGCGTGAGCTGCGCAACACCCAGAACCCCATCTGGAGCCCCATGATCCTCAATGGCACCGGCTTTGGACCAATGGGTAATCACTCACTGGTCATGGCGTCTTATATCTCGCGCGCGAATGCCGCGATCATCGACCTGCGTAAACTTCTCGAACAGGGTTGAGGCGGTTCTGCCGGACGTGCCCGTATCGAAGCACGTCCGGTCAGCACCATCCTGAGCGCGCGACGATCTTCACCGCGATTCTCAACGTCTGTCTGGCTGCGAAAAGCGGATGCGGTGCGTGTCGATGGTGATGCAGTCGCCATCCTGCAAGACCTGCTTCTGCACTGGCGTCTGGTTGACATGGACGCCATTCGTGCTGCCCAAATCCTCAATGCAGATGCCGTGCGGCAAGGCGAGGAGCCGGGCGTGGTAGCGGCTGACTCTCAGGTCGCGAATGCAGAGATCGTTGTCTGCGGCACGCCCGATGCTGACGGTTGGCTTGCTGAGTGGGAACGTCGCATTGTTGTCGAACTCCAGAATCAGTGTGGCGATAGGCGGCTTTGTACCGGATGCGGTTGAAGTCTGCCCGGCGTCGTCGGTTGACTGCCATTGCAGGGCTTTGAGGGTTGCCCCCACCAGTTCCGGGGTCACGCGACAGACGCCCCGCTGACAGGCATTGAAGAGCACGAAATCGCAGAGCGTGTTGATGCGTCGAAAACTGCCCCCTGTATGCAGATGAATGTGTCGCACGGACGACTCGGTGAAGAGCGTCTGCGGCCCGTAACCGGCTGTTTTCATCTGGTGCCGGATATAGGCACCGGTATCGGCAAGGTCGAGTGTCGTCAGATAGATCTGATCGCGGATGAACTGCTTGAAAGACCTGCCGACATGCAGCGCCAGGGTGCGGCAGAATGTGTCCTGGCCCACGAGGATGATGGAAAACCGTGTCGGCATTTCCTCTCTGGATGTCATGAGTCGCGGCAGCCATTCCAGAACGCCGGTCTTGAGATTCTGCGCCTCGTCAATGACGAGGATCACGGCGCGTCCGGCCTGTTCCTGCTCGCACAGGAAATCGCTGAAGCGGTCGGCCAGGGACGAGTTCCGGGTGCGTGCATCCGGGCGTCGCCCGAAGGCCAGGAGCAGGGTCTGTAAAAAGGACGGTTCATCCAGGGTCATGTGGTTGATCCTGGCGACGACCGAATGAGCGGCGCGACGATTGGCCAGATGATTGACCAGGGTTGTTTTTCCCGCGCCCGCCTCGCCATTGACGATAATCAGCCCGCTATCCAGGCGATCCAGGGCGGCATCGATACGCTCCTGCGCGCTGCGCAGAGTTCGATTGAAAAAGGGATCAGAGACACCCGAGGCGTTGCGAAACGGGGGCGCTTGCAACCCGAAGAAATCCAGATAGCTGAGTTTGCCCGTCACAACAGGATGTGCGTGTGTCGATAGCTCGGTCTCGGAGATGGCGGAAGTCATGAGCCCTGCTGGCCGCTTCAACAACGAATCATGGCCGGGATTGTATCAGGCGACAGCCATCCTCTTCGCTTTCGTCCAGATCGAGTGGTCGCGCCCCTGCCGGCTGTGGCACACTTCGCCGACGACTCATCACGCAACGAGGAACTCAACACCATGCGTATCATTTTACTCGGCGGCCCTGGCGCCGGCAAAGGCACTCAGGCCGGCTTCATCAAGGCGCATTTCAATATTCCGCAGATCTCCACTGGCGATATGCTGCGGGCGCACGTCAAACAGGGCACCGAGCTTGGCAGGGCGGCGAAGAAGATCATGGACGAAGGCGGTCTGGTTTCCGACGACATCATCATCGGGATGGTCAAGGAGCGGATCGCCGATGAGGATTGCCGCAATGGCTTTCTTTTTGACGGCTTCCCGCGCACCCTGGCTCAGGCGGATGCGCTGAAAGATGCCGGTGTCGCGATCGACGCCGTGGTTGAGATCGATGTCCCGGACGAGGAGATCATCCTCCGCATGTCGGGGCGCTGGGTGCATCTGGTTTCTGGACGAACCTACCATGTCGTGTTCAATCCGCCGAAGGCCGAGGGTCGGGACGACGAAACGGGTGAGCCATTGATTCAGCGTGACGATGACCGGGAAGAGACCGTCAAGGCGCGCCTGAAGGTGTATCACGACCAGACCGAGCCCCTGATCGGTTACTATTCGTCATGGGCGGCGGAAGGTGGCGCGGGTGCGCCGACTTACATCAAGGTGCATGGCATCGGGACCGTTGAGGAGATTCGTGGGCGCATCATCGAGCAACTCGGCGCGCTTTAAACCGTTTTTCATGGGAAACCATCATGGCCGTCGTCGAACTCGAAACCGCCAACTTTGAACAGACCATTCAGGACCACGATTTCGTGATCGTCGATTTCTGGGCGCCCTGGTGCGGTCCCTGTCGCTCATTCGCGCCGATCTATGACAAGGTATCGCAGGATTTCGGCGACATCCTCTTCGCCAAGGTCGATACCGAGGCGCATCAGGCGATTGCGGGACATTTTCAGATCCGCTCCATTCCCACTCTGATGATTTTTCGTGAGCAGATCATCATCTTTTCTCAGGCCGGTGCGCTGCCGGAAGGCGCCTTGCGTGAACTGCTCGCCAAAGCCAGCGAACTCGATATGGCGGATGTGAAGCGCCAGATCGCCGGACAAGCTGCCAATCAGGCCTGAACTGGCGATCTTGCGAGTGAGTGAATGCGCGCCATGGCGACAGACAGGATCGGGCAGGCAAGTCGTCGCGTATGACCGGGCTGAGTCCTGTCATGCCTGACGGCATGGCCTGAAAGCGGCCTCATGCAGCGCCCCTGGCATCCCTGTTCTGCGCCTGCTCTGCTCTTGGGGCGCCCCAATGTGGGCGCCCTCATGAGTCTCTGCGAGGAGAATTACGGCCTGCTGCGGCGTCTGGCGCCACGACTTCGTCATGATGCGGGTCGTCTCACCTCTCATCGCCCCGGCTGTCTGGATCTGCATCTGGAGATTCAGGAACAGGCGCGCTATACCACGCAAGTGCGCCTGACCTATTTTTTCGAGGTGTCCGCTGGCGTCAATCCGCATCCGGAGCCCGACGCGCGTCTGCGGATCTATCACGACGCCTGCCAGGTCGAACTGCTGGATCTCCGGCAATCGCTCTGGTCAAGACCTGACCGCTACCGGCACCCGGCGCTGCTGGATAAATGGCAGGCAAACCTCTTTCTCGCCAAATGGCTGACTTTCTGTCTTGATCAGGGACATTGCTTTGATTCCTGTGCGCGGTTGACGGCCTCAACATCTGGTGGTCATGTCCTCATGCCCGCCTGTACCGAAGCGGTACAAACCTCAGGCTGAGCCGGTTCGCAGCCACTGACCGGTCATCGAGCCCCATCCCGAACAAATTTTGTCCGTCTGGCGTGTGGGCAAATTGCCGACAGAGAAAATGCCTACATATTGAAATGGCACGATTCCCGACTGATTTAGTCGATGGGGGTCAAGGCGATGAACACGCCGGCCGGATCAACCACCTAACCTGTTGCAGGCAAACGAACCATGAGACTCTCGACGAAAGGCAGATATGCGGTGACCGCCATGCTCGAACTTGCGCTGCATGCCGGCAAGGGCCCCGTCACACTGGCGGATATTTCGGCCAGTCAGGGGATTTCACTGTCCTACCTTGAGCAGTTGTTTGCGGCGCTGCGCGCGAAAAAGCTGGTGCGCGGCGTGCGTGGGCCGGGGGGCGGATACTATCTCGGGAAAGAGCCGGACGAGATCTCCATCGCGAACATCATCTGCGCAGTGGACGAGTGGGTCGAGTTCACCCGCTGCGGCGGACGCGAAAACTGCCGCGAGGGCCAGCGTTGCATGACGCATCATCTCTGGGATCAGTTGAGCGATGAAATCTTTCGTTTTCTGAGCGATATTTCGCTCCAGGATCTGGTCGAACGCGGGCAGGATCGCGGAGCCGTGCTGGCGCCTCCGGTCGAGGTGACGCCCAATCCGGATCTGGAGGAGCATCGAAAGCGCCGTGCCGCCTGATCTCCGGCAAGGAACCCTCAGCTTGGGCTGAAAATGCTCCCCCGGCGGTGTTATGCTTATCCTCTTACCCGGCGCGGCCAGTCTGCCGCGCGTCCAGATCCTTCATCCAGGATTCAACTGACTGATATTCGCTATGGCAGAACAGCCTGACGGTTTGATGACGATTCAGGACTTCGTGCGCTGGGGCGCGAGTCGATTCAATGCTGCCGGTCTCCATTTCGGGCACGGCACCGACAATGCCATTGATGAGGCCGCTCATCTGGTGCTGAGCGGGCTGCACCTGGAGCCCGGGCTGCCGGCGGGTTTCCGCGATTGCCGTTTGACCCCGGCGGAACGGGTCGTGATCTCCGATCTGATCGAGCGGCGGGTCGTCGAGCGTCTTCCCGCCGCCTATCTCACCGGTCGCACCTGGTTTGCCGGGCTGGCGTTCGCGGTCAATCAGCACGTCCTGGTGCCGCGCTCCCCGATTGCGGAGCTGGTCGAGGCCGGATTCGACCCCTGGATCGATGCCGAAAGTATCGGTCGCGTCCTGGATCTCTGTACCGGCAGCGGCTGCATCGGCATCGCCGCCGCTGTCCATTTGCCGGATGCGGATGTGGATCTGGTCGATATTTCGCCGTCCGCCCTGGAGGTCGCGCGGCTCAATGTCGAGCGTCATGGGGTCGGGGATCGGGTGCGGGTGCTGGAATCCGATCTCTTCGTCTCTCTGGCGGGGAGTCGCTACGATGTCATCGTCTCGAATCCGCCCTATGTCTCGCGCGCTGAGTTTGACACCCTGCCGGCCGAATATCATAACGAGCCGTCACTCGGCCTGCTCGGCGGTGAGGATGGTCTCGATCTGGTGGCGCGCATTCTCTATGAGGCGGCGCGTTATCTGACCGATGACGGCATTCTGATTGTCGAGGTCGGCAATTCCGCTCCCGCGCTCGAACAGCGCCTGCCGGGCGTGCCCTTTACCTGGCTGGAGTTCGAGCGTGGCGGCGAGGGCGTCTTTCTCCTCACCCGCGAACAGCTTGTGCAGTATCAGACGCACATCGAAGAGGCGCTCACGGCATGAGCCTGTGCGTCGGCGAGTCAGCCGACGGGACGGGCTTTAGGTGATGTCCTGGAAACCTGACACCTGAATCAGGTCGTTGATTTAGACAGGATTAACAGGATTAACAGGATTAAAAACAGCGATTTAAAAAATCCTGTTAATCCTGTCAAAAATTTAGACCCTGCTTGAACAGCCCGGCAACACCCTCGCTGTGAGTGGGATGATCGGCCTGAACAGGCTTTACGATTTGATGTCGCGCGGGGGCTCGATTCCTCCCGCCGGCTGGAGGAGTGAACGGTGGAGCAAGGTGTTTCTTTCGATCTCGATTTGATTCGTCGCTACGACCAGAGCGGTCCGCGCTATACCTCGTATCCGACGGCGGTCGAGTTCGACGAGGCCTTCGATGAGGCCGCCTACAAGGTCGCCTGCGCACGCAGCAACCAGAGCGGGCGACCGCTCTCGATCTATTTTCATATCCCCTTCTGCGACACGGTCTGCTTCTACTGCGCCTGCAACAAGATCGCGACCAAGGATCGCTCGCTGGCGCCGCCTTATCTGGAACGCGTCTACCGCGAGCTGGAAATGCAGTCGGCGCTGTTCGACAGGTCGCGTCAGGTGGAGCAGCTCCACTGGGGCGGCGGCACCCCGACCTTCCTCAGCCATGACCAGATGACCGAGCTGATGGATGTGACGCGCCGTCATTTCACCCTGGCCGGAGACGATGTCGGTGAGTTCTCGATCGAGATCGATCCGCGCGAGGCCGATGCCTCCACCGTCAAGCTGCTGCGACGCATCGGTTTCAACCGCATGAGTCTCGGCGTGCAGGACTTCGATCCGCGCGTGCAGGCCGCCGTCAATCGCTTCCAGACCGAAGAACAGACCATGACGGTGCTGGAGGCGGCGCTTGCCGAGGGCTTCCGCTCCACCAGCATCGATCTGATCTACGGGCTGCCCTTCCAGTCGGTCGAGAGCTTCGGCAAGACCCTGGAACGCATCATCGAGGTCAATCCGCAGCGTCTCTCGATCTTCAACTACGCCCATCTGCCGGAGCGATTCAAGGCGCAGCGTCGGATCAGCGAAGCCGATCTGCCAGCACCTGAGGTGAAGCTCGACATCCTCCAGTCGACCATCGCGCGTCTGACCGAGGCGGGTTATGTCTATATCGGCATGGACCACTTCGCGCGCCCGGACGACGAATTGGCGCTGGCCCAGCAGGCCGGCACCCTGTACCGCAATTTCCAGGGCTACTCGACCCACGCCGACTGCGACCTGATCGGTATCGGTGTGACCTCGATCGGCATGATCGACAACACCTATGGTCAGAACCGCCGTGAGCTGGCCGAGTATTACGCCGACCTCGACGCCGGTCGTCTGCCGGTGTTCCGTGGGATTGAGCTGAACCGCGATGATCTGATTCGCCGTGATGTCATCACCAAGCTGATCTGTCACTTCCAGTTGGACATTCACGCCGTCGAAGCCGCCTGGGACATCCGCTTCGCCGAGTATTTCGCCGAGAGTCTGGCCAAGCTCAAGGATATGGCCGATGACGGCCTGGTCGAGATCGAGGCCGACAGAATCCGCATCCTGCCGCGCGGTCGTCTGCTGGTGCGCAACATCTGCATGGCCTTCGATGCCTATCTGGCGACCAAGACCGGGCCGATCGGTTTCTCCAAGGTGATTTGATCGCGGCTGGCGCCGCTGGCGTCCCGTGGCGCTTGGAGCCAGCGTGGCGCACAGGCTATACTGACCGGCTTTTAAGGGTGCGGGCAAGGTGCCCGTGCCAGAAATTCAGCAACGTCGGGGGCGCATCATCTACGCGGCGCCGACGGGAGACAGTCAATGCAAGTTTCGGTGGAAGCGGGCGAGGGGCTCGAACGGCGGATGAAGATCGATCTGCCTTTCGAACAGATCACGGTTGAGGTCGAAAAGCGTTTGCAGCAGCTTGCGCGCAGCGCCAGATTGCCCGGTTTCCGTCCCGGCAAGGTGCCGATGCGGCTTCTGCGTCAGCGTTTTGAAGACCGTGTGCGCCAGGAGGTCTTTGGCGAACAGGTGCAGTCCAGTTTTCTTGAGGCACTGACTCAGGAATCCCTGAATCCAGCCGGGATGCCGCAGATCGAGCCGGATATCGATCTGGACGCGCAGCGGTTCGGTTTTACCGCCATTTTTGAGGTGATGCCTGAATTCGATCTGGCATCGCTGTCGGATCGGGTGCTCAAACGCCCGGTTTGCGAGCTGACGGATGCCGATCTGGAGGAAATGATCGAGCGCCTGCGCAATCAGCGCAAGACCTGGATAGCCGTCGAGCGGCCCTGCCAGAGTGGCGATCAGATCACGATTTCCTTCGCTGGCACAGTGGATGGCGAAGCCTTCGAGGGCGGCGCCAGCTCCGGTTTCAAGCTGGAGCTTGGCGCGGGACGCATGATTCCCGGATTCGAGGACGGGCTGACCGGCGCGAGTGTTGGCGAGCAGCGGACACTCGACCTGACCTTCCCCGACCCCTATCAGGCCGCCCATCTGGCCGGCAAGCCGGTGCGCTTCGAGGTCACGCTGGATGAGGTGTCCGAACCGCGTTTGCCGGAGGTTGATGCCGAGTTTGCGCAGGCGTTCGGCGTTGAAGATGGCGATATCGAGCGTTTTCGGGCCGATGTGCGCGCCAACATGGAACGTGAGTTAAAGCAGCGCCTGGAAGCGCGCACCAAGGAGCAGGTCATGGATCTGCTGTTCGAGGCCAATCCAATTGATCTGCCCCAGGCGCCGGTGCAGAGCGAGATGCAGTCGATGGCCGAGCAGATGGGGCAGGCGCTGGGTGGCGGCAAACTGAACCTGCCGGCTTCGCTGTTCGAGTCAGGCGCGCGTCGCCGGGTGGCGCTGGGGCTGATTCTCGGCAAGATCATCAAGGACCATGAGCTGAAAGTGGATGCGGCGCGGGTGCGTGAGCGGGTCGAGCAACTGGCAGCGACCTATGAGCATCCCCAGGCGGTGATCGATTATTACTACAGTGATCGCAACCGTCTTGGCACGGTGGAAACGGTGGTACTGGAAGAACAGGTTGTCGAGCTGGTGCTGACTCAGGTGACGGTCGAAGACGAGACCATTGGTTTTACAGATCTGACCAGCCCCGCCTCGGCAGGTTGATTGCGGTCGATGGCCAGTGCCGCGTGACAGCGGCGCGGCCATTCCTGGGCTGCCCGGCCCTGCTTGATGAATTCACTAACAGGTGAAAGGCCAAACCATGAGCAATCCTCTGAGTCATACCGACTGGCAGCCCCAGGGGCTCGGGCTGGTTCCCATCGTCGTCGAGCAGACGGCGCGTGGTGAACGCTCGTTCGATATCTATTCGCGGTTGCTGAAAGAGCGCGTGATCTTTCTGGTTGGCCCGGTCGAGGACTATATGGCCAATCTGGTGGTGGCGCAGATGCTGTTCCTGGAGTCGGAGAATCCCGACAAGGATATTCATCTCTACATCAATTCGCCCGGTGGATCGGTCACGGCGGGGCTGGCGATCTATGACACCATGCGCTTCGTGCGTCCTGATGTCAGCACCATGTGCATCGGACAGGCAGCCAGCATGGGTGCGCTATTGCTCGCGGGTGGGGCCAAGGGCAAGCGTTTCTGTCTGCCACATTCGCGCATGATGATTCATCAGCCGCTGGGCGGTTTTCAGGGTCAGGCAACCGATATCGAGATCCACGCACGCGAGATCCTCTATATCCGCGAGCGGCTGAATCAGATCCTGTCCCATCACACCGGCCAGCCGATCGAGAAGATCGCTGAAGATACTGATCGTGATCGCTTTATGAGTGGAGAGGCCGCCTGTGAATATGGTCTGATCGATACCGTTATCACCGAACGTGGCCCGGCCCCCGCCAAGACCTGAAGCTGGCGCTTTCGCCTGCTGCCGGTTCCCGTCAAGTCTGCTGGTTCTCTCATGCGCCACGATTCCGTGACGCATGGCATCCTCTGTGTTTAACTGTCTTGCCATCTATATTCAAACCGTTATGATTGAGCTGGCATCGCTCGGGACGACTGGATTCGCGCCCCCAACCGACCCCCCGGAGACCTATCCTCAATGAGTGGAAACAATCACGGCAAGAGCGACGAAGGCAAACTGCTTTACTGTTCGTTCTGCGGCAAGAGCCAGCACGAAGTCCGCAAACTCATTGCCGGTCCTTCCGTCTTCATCTGCGACGAATGCGTTGAACTCTGCAACGACATCATCCGTGAGGAGATGCAGGAGAGCGTCGATGAGACCACGACTCATCTGCCCAAACCGCGCGAGATCAATGCGCGTCTGGATGAATTCGTGATCGGGCAGGAAAAGGCGAAAAAGGTTCTCTCGGTCGCGGTCTACAACCATTACAAGCGTCTCGAAGTAGCCGGCGCCAAGGAAGACATCGAGATTGCCAAGAGCAATATCATGCTGATCGGGCCAACCGGCTCCGGCAAGACCCTGCTTGCCGAGACCCTGGCCCGTCTGCTGAACGTCCCCTTCACCATCGCCGACGCCACCACGCTGACCGAGGCCGGTTATGTGGGCGAGGATGTCGAGAACATCATCCAGAAGCTGCTCCAGAAGTGCGACTACGATGTCGAGAAGGCGCAGACCGGCATCGTCTATATCGATGAAATTGACAAAATTTCGCGCAAGTCTGATAACCCGTCGATCACGCGCGACGTGTCGGGCGAGGGTGTGCAGCAGGCGCTGTTGAAACTGATCGAAGGGACGGTCGCTTCGGTGCCGCCGCAGGGTGGGCGCAAACATCCGCAGCAGGAATTTCTCCAGGTCGATACCTCGAATATCCTCTTCATCGTCGGCGGCGCCTTCGCTGGTCTTGACAAGGTGATCCAGAACCGCTCGCGCAAGACCGGAATCGGGTTCTCGGCGGATGTCCATAGCAAGGACGACAGCCGCCAGATCGGCGAACTCCTGAGCGCGGTGGAACCGGAAGACCTGATCCGCTATGGCCTGATTCCCGAATTCGTCGGTCGTCTGCCCGTCATTGCGACCCTTGATGAACTCGACGAGGCCGCGCTGATGCGGATCCTGACCGAGCCCAGACATGCGCTGGTCAAGCAGTATGCGCGGCTGTTCGAGATGGAAGGGGTGCAGATCGAGATTCGGGACGACGCCCTGCGCGGCATCGCGCACAAGGCGATGGATCGCAAAACCGGCGCGCGCGGTTTACGGACCATTATGGAACAGGTGCTCCTCGACACCATGTACGATCTGCCGTCAATGGATCATGTGAGCAAGGTCGTGATTGACTCCTCCGTCATCGCTGGCGAAAACAAGCCGCTCCTGATCTATGACGGGATCGAGAAGCAGGCCGCCGTCGGGGCGGAATGATGACCTTCGCGCCAGGTGCAGATACGCCATCCTGGTGAGATTGCCTGGATTCATTCAGGTCAGGGCGAGCGGCATCGTTGAACGCGATGCTGTTCGCCCTGATTTCTTAGTTATATCTTCCCCACCACACTGATATCTGCGGCAACGATGTGCGGGCTGGCCGGTTTTGGCAAGTTCTGCCGTCAAACCAGCGGATGTTGCTTGAATGAGAACGGGTTTCCATGGCGCAACATACTACTGCTTCTGATTCCGCACCCCTGTCTTCGGCAGATGTGCCTGTTCTGCCATTGCGCGATGTGGTTGTCTACCCGCATATGGTGATTCCACTCTTCGTCGGGCGCGACAAATCCATCCGCGCCCTCGACGGCGCCATGTCGAGCGACAAACAGATTCTGCTGATCGCGCAGAAAAGCGCCGACGTAGACGATCCTGGCGTTAAGGATCTGCACGAAATCGGTACGTTGGCGAATATTCTGCAACTCCTCAAACTCCCCGATGGCACGGTCAAGGTGCTGGTGGAAGGGAGTCGCCGCGCCCGCATCAAGCGCTTTGTGACCACGGAAGACGCCTTTTCCGCGATCATCGACCCGATGGACGAAACCCTGGATGCCGATGCCCGTGAGCAGGAAGTGCTGATGCGGTCAGCGATGATGCTGTTCGATCAATACGTCAAGCTCAATAAAAAGGTGCCGCCGGAGGTGCTCACTTCGCTGGCCAGCATCGACGACGCAGGCCGGCTCGCCGACACCATGGCGGCCCACATGTCGCTCAAGCTCGACGAAAAGCAGCGCGTGCTGGAAATCATCGACGTGCAGGCCCGGTTGGAGCATCTGATGGGCCTGATGGAAGCGGAAAACGATCTGCTCCAGATGGAAAAGCGCATCCGTGGGCGCGTCAAGCGCCAGATGGAAAAGAATCAGCGCGAGTACTATTTGAACGAGCAGATGAAGGCGATCCAGAAGGAGCTCGGTGAGCTGGAGGATGCCGCACCCAATGAAATCGAAGATCTGGCGCGGCGGATCGAGGCGGCCGGGATGCCGCGCGAGGCCAAGAGCAAGGCACAGGCCGAGCTGAACAAGCTCAAGCTGATGTCGCCGATGTCAGCCGAGGCGACCGTGGTGCGTAACTATGTCGATACCCTGGTCGGTGTGCCCTGGCAGAAACGCACCCGCATTCGCAACGACATCCAGGTGGCCGAGGGCGTCCTGGACAAGGACCATTATGGTCTGGAAAAGGTCAAGGAGCGGATCCTCGAATATCTCGCGGTGCAGCAGCGGGTGCGCAAGCTCAAGGGGCCGATCCTCTGTCTGGTCGGCCCGCCCGGTGTCGGCAAGACCTCGCTGGGTCAGTCCATCGCGCGGGCGACGAACCGCAAGTTCGTGCGCATGTCGCTTGGCGGGGTACGCGACGAGGCCGAGATTCGTGGTCATCGGCGCACCTATATTGGCGCGCTGCCGGGCAAGATCATCCAGAATCTGTCCAAGGCCGCTTCGCGCAACGCCTTCTTCCTGCTCGACGAGATCGACAAGATGGCGATGGACTTCCGGGGTGATCCGGCCTCGGCGCTGCTCGAAGTGCTGGATCCCGAGCAGAACCACACCTTCGCCGATCATTATCTGGAGGTCGATTTCGATCTCTCCGAGGTGATGTTCGTCGCCACCGCCAACACCCTGAACATTCCGCCGCCGCTCCTGGATCGCATGGAGGTTATCCGTCTCTCGGGCTATACGGAAGACGAGAAGGTCGCCATTGCCGAGCGTTATCTGGTCCCCAAGCAGACCAAGAATAACGGCCTCAAGGATGGCGAGCTGGTGATTCGCGAGAGCGCACTGCGCGACATCATCCGGCATTACACCCGCGAGGCCGGGGTGCGGAATCTGGAACGCGAAATCTCCAAGATCTGTCGCAAGGTCGTGAAGGAGGTGCTGCTCAAGAAACGGGATGCGCCGACGACGGTCAGCGCCAGGACGCTGGAAAAGTATCTCGGTGTGCAGCGTTTCCGCTATGGCCGTGCCGACGAGCATGATCAGATCGGCCAGGTGACGGGGCTGGCCTGGACCGAGGTGGGCGGCGAGTTGCTGCGGATCGAATCCGCTCTGGTTCCCGGCAAGGGCAAGTTCACCTACACCGGGCAATTGGGCGATGTGATGCAGGAATCCATCCAGGCCGCTATGACGGTGGTTCGCTCGCGCGCCGATGCGCTGGGTCTGCCGCTGGATTTCCATACCAACTTCGATGTGCATATCCATGTTCCGGAAGGGGCGACGCCCAAGGATGGTCCAAGCGCGGGCGTGGCCATGTGCACGGCGCTGGTCTCCGCGCTGACCAGGATTCCGGTGCGCTCAAGCGTGGCCATGACCGGTGAGATCACCCTGCGCGGTGAGGTGCTGCCGATCGGCGGTCTCAAGGAAAAACTGCTTGCAGCGCATCGCGGCGGGATCGAGACGGTCATCATACCGCTCGAAAATGAGCGCGATCTCACCGAGATCCCGAAAAACATCAAGCAGCATCTCAAGATTCATCCGGTGCGCTGGATCGATGAAGTGCTGGAGCTGGCGCTCACCGAGCGTCCCGAGGCGACCCGCACGCGGGGCGACGATGAAGATCCGGTGACCGTGGAGGTCGATGCACATGATGCGGCGCTTGATCCCGCGCGTGACCAGAATGCGCGGCTGCATCACTGATCGTTGGGGGACGAGACACCTGTTCCGCCAGCCGGGGCGAGAACAGTAAAAGCGGGTTGCCCTTCTGCGATCTCCGTTTTAGCATGCAGCAACGATCAGGGGCGCCCCGGAATGACTGACAGGGCGCCCGATCCGCTTCATCGAAAGAGGCGTTGATCGATAGTCGCGTGTCTACGCAGGTCACTGGCGAAAACCTAGGCAATAAACAGGGGAAATAAATGAATAAATCGGACATCATCGAAAAAATGGCGGATGCCGCAGAGATCTCCAAGACCGCCGCCGCGCGCGCTTTGGATGCCTTGACCGATTCCGTAGCCGTTGCTTTGAAAGAAGGGGACACCGTCTCGCTGATCGGTTTCGGCACCTTCTCTGTCAAAGAGCGTGCGGCCCGCACCGGGCGCAATCCGCAGACCGGCGCGGCCATCGAGATCAAGGCATCCAAAACACCTGCATTTAAAGCTGGCAAAGCGCTGAAAGACGCCGTACAATAACCAGCTCTTAACGAAGGCGCTTCATGTTCAGCAAGAAGTTTTAAAGCTGGCAAATTGCTGAAAGATGTCTTAGAATAGCCGTCCTTCGCAAGGGTGCTTAGCTCAGCCGGGAGAGCATCGCCCTTACAAGGCGAGGGTCGCAGGTTCGATCCCTGCAGCACCCACCAAGGTGTTCAGAGCGCCAGCGTTCTGGAGCCAAAGTTTTGGAGCGGTAGTTCAGTTGGTTAGAATACCGGCCTGTCACGCCGGGGGTCGCGGGTTCGAGCCCCGTCCGCTCCGCCAATAAAAGAGAAAATTGGGGTATCCATAGGGTACCCCATTTTTTTGTCCATCCCACTCCCTGTTTCGGCCTGTCACTATGCTGCAAACCATCCGGGATCGCGCTCAGGGCTGGATCGCCTGGGCAATCGTCGCACTCATCAGTATTCCTTTCGCTTTGTGGGGCATTCAGTCCTATCTGGGTGTCGGTGGCGAACCCATCGCGGCCAAGGTCAATGGGGTCGAGATCCCCGCGCGGGATCTGGATCGCCGTGTCCAGCAGGCCGGAATCGAACTCCGTGAACGCCTGGGTGCCGCCTATGATCCGGCCCTGTTCGAGGCTGCGCAACTGCGCTCCGAGGTGCTGGATGACATGATTCGGGAGATATTGCTGCTGGATGTGACGAGACGTTTGGGATTGCGTGTCTCCGACCAGGAAATCCAGATCCAGATTCTTTCTGAACCAGCTTTCCAGCGGGACGGTCGCTTTGACCGCGAATCCTATGAGCGCCTCCTCCAACTTCAGGGTCTGACCCCGGTGATGTTCGAGGCGCAGTTGCGTCAGCAGATGACCGGCACTCAGCTCATCCGCGCAGTGGCTGCCAGCGAATTCGCCACGCGTGAGGAACTCGCCCAGTATCAGCGTCTGGCCGAACAGAAGCGTGAGCTGGCTTACGCACGCTTTCCAGTCGCTGATTTCAAGACCGATGCGCCGCCTGATGAGGCGGCGATCACGGCTTATTACGAGGCCAATCCCGCGCGTTTCCAAACACCGGAGCAGGTCAAACTGGCCTATCTGGTGCTTGATGCCAGCGCGCTTGCTTCAAAGGCCGAGATTCCTGATGAAGAACTGCGCCAAAGCTACGATGCCGATCAAACGCGCTTCAGTCAGCCGGAGCGTCGTCAGGTCAGGCATCTGCTGCTGACCGTCCCGGAGGATGCGGATGATGCAGCCGCCAATCAGGTGCTGGCTGACATCACGGCCATTCGCGAGCGTCTGGTTGCCGGTGAATCCTTTGAGGAACTGGCGAAAACCCAATCGAAAGATCCAGGCAGCGCCGCGAAGGGTGGCGATCTGGGGATCATCGACAAAGGGGTCATGGTGCCCGCCTTCGAGCAGGCCGCTTTCGCCCTTCCAGTTGGCGAGATCAGCGAACCGGTGCGGACCCGCTTCGGTTATCACCTGATCGAGGTCACGGAGATCGTCCCGGCGCAGATCAAGCCGTTCGACGAGGTACGCGAACAGTTGCGCGCGGAACTCGCCAAACAACGCTCGGATGCCCAATTCTATGAGCTGGCCGAACGTCTGAGCACCATCATCTATGAGTCCCCGGACAGTCTGGAGCCGGCGGCGCAGGCCTTGGGCCTGACCATTCAGCAGAGCGACTGGATCAGTCGCGAGGGCGGGGAGGGCATCCTGTCCCAACCCAAGGTGACGGCCGCTGCATTCAGCGATGAGGTGATGACGCAGGGCAGCAACAGCGATCTGATTGAGCCGGAACGCGATCAGCTCCAGGCTGTCGTGCTGCGGGTCATCGACCATCGCGCGGCGTCAGTCAGGCCGTTGGCTGAGGTGCGTGATGAGATCCAGGCCGAACTCAGTGAGCAGTCAGCCCGCACCGCAGCTGTTGCTGCCGCCGAATCCGCTGCCGCGAAACTCCGTGACGGTGCCGACTGGTCTGTCGTGCTGGAAAGCATCAAACCGGAAGAACCCGGTCTGGTGGATCGCTACGCGGCGACGGTGCCCGCCCCCGTCCGTGATACGGCCTTCAGGCTCCCGTCACCAGTCGATGGCGGCGCCAGCATCGGCACGGCCGTTCTGGAGAATGGCGATGCCGTTGTGGTGCGGCTGACGAAGGTGCAGGATGGTGAGATCAAGCCAGCCGATAGCGGGCAGATCGCGCCGGAAGCCTCCATGCTTTCTCAGCTCATGGGACGGCAACTCTATACCGAGATGCTGCGTGACATGGAAGGTCGCGCCAAGATTGAGCGTCAGTCGATCCGCGCCGAAGTCGATCTTTGATCTTAAATCGCGCCCAGTGCGGTATGCGATATTGTTGGGCTGGATCGGCCCTGGCTGCATCGACGATCCTGTGAGCTGGCGCGGTTTAAGATGCTAAAAAAGCTGTTGAACCGCAAAGAGCGTGAAGAACACGGAGGATTTTAGCCCTGTCCCAACCGCTGGCTTCGCTTGATGAGCGAAGCCAGACAGGGCAGCAACATCCTGTTTTTCTTTGTGTCCTTTGCGTCCTTTGTGTCTTTGCGGTTCAATCCCGGCTCAGACCGGATCAGCCAAGTCCCAGGATGTGATAACCGGTATCCACATAGAGCACGTCGCCCGTGATGCCCGATGCCAGATCGGAGCAGAGGAAGGCGGCGGCGTTGCCGACCTCTTCAATGGTGACATTGCGCCGCAGCGGCGTGCGCTCTTCCACCTTTTTCAGCATGTCGCGGAAATCCGAGATGCCGGCAGCGGCCAGGGTGCGGATGGGGCCGGCTGAAACGGCGTTGACCCGTGTGCCCTGTGGCCCCAATGATGCCGCCAGATAGCGCATGTTCGCCTCCAGGCTGGCCTTCGCGACACCCATCACGTTGTAATTCGGCACCGCCCGCACCGCGCCCAGATAGGTCATGGTGACCAGCGCGCCATTGCGTCCCGCCATCAGGGGCCGGCTGGCCTTGGCGAGCGCGGCGAAGCTGTAGGAGCTGATGTCATGCGCGGCGGAAAAACCTTCGCGCGTGACAGCATCGACATAATCGCCTTCCAGTTGCTCGCGCGGGGCGAAGGCAATGGAGTGAACGATGGCGTCGAGACCGTCCCAGCGTTCGGCCAGCGCCTTGAACATCGACTCGATCTCCTGATCGCTGCCGACATCAAGCGGCAGCACCAGATCCGAGCCGCATTTGCCCGCCATCTCCTCGACACGCGACTTGAGTTTCTCGTTCTGATAGGTCAGGGCGATCTCCGCGCCCGCCCGATGCATGGCCTCGGCGCATCCCCAGGCGATGGAGCGATTGCTCGCAACGCCGGTGATCAGAATCTTTTTGCCTTCTAGAAAACCCATGGTTTATCGTCTCTTCCGTTCGGTTTAGGGATAGAATCGCACTGCATCAGCCGCAGCCTCTGTGAGTGGCAGGCGAGGCGAAAGCATTGCACGCTTTAAACCGCGCCCAATGCGATGGGCGATGCTTTTAGTTTGGATCGACCTTGACAACATCGACGACCGTGGGATCTGGCGCGATTTAAAATATTGAAAAATATAAAATTTTAAACCGCGTCCCCGTCGGGATTCGTGAATGCGCCAAACGTCGAACTGGCCCGACACTTAGTTTCTCGCTCTGGACGCGGTTTAACAGTACCGAAACTTGTATTCCGGCGAAAGGGCGAAGCGGGAGCGAATGGTTTGAGCGGGACGGGTTCGAGCAAAAAAGGTTTGCGTGGCAGCAGGCTGATGTCTGCGCTCAGTCTGCTGATTCTTCTGAGCGGCTGCGGTGACGCGTCCTGGAATAGCCCCTATCCGGCAACCGATGCCGTCAGCCAGACGGTTTACAGCTCCTTCGACGAACGCCCCAAACATCTGGATCCGGCACGCTCCTACAGCGTCAACGAAAACGTCTTTCTGGCGCAGATCTACGAGCCGCCGCTCCAGTATCACTTTCTGCTGCGACCCTATCGGTTGACCCCGCTCTCCGCCGTCGAGGTGCCGGTGCCGAGTTATTTCGACGCGGCGGGCAACCCCCTGCCAGCAGATGCGCCTGCGAGCGAGATCGCGCGCAGCGACTATCTGATCCGCATCCAGCCGGGTATCCGCTTCCAGCCGCACCCGGCCTTTGCGGTGGATGCAGAGGGTCGTCATCGTTATCACGCACTCAGTCCGTCTGATCTGACCGGCATCAATCGATTGGCCGATTTCCCCGAGACCGGCTCCCGCGAGCTGACTGCCGAGGATTTCGTTTATCAGATCAAGCGTCTGGCCGCACCCTGGACACACTCACCCATCGCGGGCCTGATGCAGCAGCATATCCGTGGTTTTCAGGCGCTCGCCGAGCAGCTTGCAACCGCCGCAGGGCAGGCGCCTCTGGAGCAGATCGCAACCCTGCGCGCATCCAGCCTGGAAGGCGTCGAGGCGCTGGACCGCTACAGCTTCCGCATCAGCCTCACCGGCAAATATCCGCAATTCGCCTACTGGCTGGCGATGCCCTTTTTTGCGCCCATGCCCTGGGAGGCCGAGGTCTTCTATGCCCAGCCGGGCATGGCCGAGCGCAACATCACGCTCGACTGGTACCCGGTCGGCACCGGGCCTTTCATGTTGAGCGAAAACAACCCGAATCTGCGCATGGTGCTGACGCGCAATCCGCATTTCCACGGCGAAACCTATCCGACCGAAGGCATGCCGGGTGACCGCGAATCCGGCATTCTGGACGATGCGGGCAAGCCGCTGCCCTTGATCGATCACGCGATCTACAGTCTGGAAAAAGAAAGCATTCCCCGCTGGAACAAATTTCTTCAGGGCTATTACGACAGCTCGGGCATTTCGTCCGATGCCTTCGATCAGGCCATTCAGATCGACAGCCAGGGCGAACCGATCCTGACCGAGGCGATGCGCGAGCAGGGGATTTCGCTCCTGACCTCGGTCGAGCCGTCGATTTTTTACCTGGGCTTCAACATGCTCGATCCGGTGATCGGCGGCGATTCGCCGCGCGCGCGACTCCTGCGCCGGGCGATCTCCATCGCGGTCGATTTTGAGGAGTTCATTTCCATTTTTGCGAATGGACGCGGCCTGGTGGCGCAGAGCCCGATCCCGCCGGGCATTTTTGGCCATCGCGAGGGCGAGTCGGGGATCAATCCATTCGTCTATGAATGGCGTCAGGGTCACGCGGTGCGCCGCAGTCTCGACGAGGCGCGGGTGCTGATGGAGCAGGCCGGCTATCCGGGCGGGATGGATCGAGAAACCGGGCGTGCGCTCACGATCAATTATGAGGCGGTCGCCACTGGACCGGATGATCGGGCCCGGCTGAACTGGATTCGCAAGCAGTTCGCCAAGCTCGGCATCGAACTGGTGATCCGTTCCACCGACTACAACCGTTTTCAGGACAAGCTGCGCAACGGCACCGGACAGGTCTTCATGTTCGGCTGGAACGCCGATTATCCCGACCCCGAGAATTTTCTGTTCCTGCTCTACGGGCCGCATGGCAAGGTCAAATATCAGGGCGAGAACGCGGCCAATTATGCCAATCCCGAGTTTGACCGTCTGTTCGACGAGATGAAATTCATGGAGGATGGTCCCGAGCGTCAGGCGATTCTCGACCGTCTGGTGGAAATCGCACGCACCGACGCGCCCTGGATCTGGGGCTTCCATCCCAAGGCGTTCAGCCTGCATCATCAATGGATGCACAACGCTCATCCCAATCAGATGGCCAACAACACGCTCAAATATCGCCGGATCGATCCAGCGTTGCGCGAGCAACTGCGTCACGACTGGAATCGACCGATCCTCTGGCCGCTGTGGGCCGGCGCCGGTCTGCTGGTATTGCTGATCGTGCCGGCCTGGTGGCTGGTGCGCCGCCGTGAACGGAGTACCGCGCTGTGACCGCCTATATCCTGCGCCGACTGCTCTATGCCGTGCCGATTCTGATCGGCGTCAACCTGCTCACCTTTGTGCTGTTTTTCGTGGTCAATTCGCCGGACGACATGGCGCGGATGCACTTGGGCGAAAAGCGCGTGACCGAGGAGGCCGTCCAGGGCTGGAAGGCAGCGCATGGCTATGACAGGCCGCTGCTCTACAACGCCGAGGCCAGCGGTATGGCACGTCTGACCGAGACCATTTTCTTCGAGAAATCGGCGCGCCTCTTCGCCTTCCAGTTCGGTTCGTCCGACGACGGGCGCGACATCGGTTACGACATCTCACAGCGCATGTGGCCGAGCCTCGCCATCGCGGTGCCGGTGCTGCTGGTCGGTCTGGCCTTCAATATCAGCTATGCGCTCTTCATCGTCTTTTTCCGCGCGACCTATGTCGATATCGGCAGTGTGGTGCTGCTGGTCGCCATGCTGTCCATCTCCAGTCTGTTTTACATCATCGGCGGTCAGTTTCTGCTGAGCAAGGTCTTCCATCTGGCGCCCATCTCGGGCTATGACACGGGTCTGCATGCCTGGAAATTCCTGATCCTCCCGGTCATCGTCGGGGTCATCGGCGGCATCGGCGCGGGCACCCGCTGGTATCGCACGCTCTTTCTGGAAGAGGTCGGCAAGGACTATGTACGCACCGCACGCGCCAAGGGTCTGAGCGAGCGGCTGGTGCTCTTCCGGCATGTGCTGGGCAATGCGCTCATCCCTATTCTCACCGGCGTGGTCGTGGTGCTGCCGCTGCTGTTCATGGGCAGTTTGATTACCGAGTCCTTTTTCGGCATCCCCGGACTCGGCAGCTACACCATCGACGCCATCAGCAATCAGGACTTCGCCATCGTGCGCGCCATGGTGTTCCTGGGGGCCGTGCTCTATATCCTGGGCCTGATCCTGACCGACATCTCCTATACCCTCGTGGATCCACGGGTAAGATTGCAATGAGGGTGCCGTCATGCCGCTGATGCCGGTCGTCCTCTGGACCGATGCGCTGGTCTTCCTGCTGATTGCGCTGGGACTGCTGTTCGGTCTCTATGCCGCGCGTCATGAGCATCTGCGCGCGCCCTGGCGACGGGTGGTGCAATCCCGGGTCGGGGTGGCGATGCTGGTCGTGCTGTCCGCCTACGGAATGGTGGGTCTGCTGGATACGGTGCATGTCCGGCTCAAGCTCGACACGCCCGCTGATTCAAGCGCCGCACCCCAGTACGCCCCCGAGATCCTGAGCCTGCTTGATCTGGCCCTGAGCGGACTGCGCGAGCGTCAGGAAAAGACCTATTCGGCGCCCTTCGCCACCCATCTCTTTGTCAAGGAGGCTATCGAACAGCCCGACGGCAGTGTGATCCGCGATTTCCCGCGACTGGAGCACGGCGGGAGCCATCTGGCCGACCCGGCCACCCAGCGCGGGGCCGACATCCTTTTCACCGCCATGCTCGGTATGTTGAAAGGGCTGGTCTTCTGGGTGCTGACGGCGTTCGCCATCCTGTGGCTGATCGCCCGTCGGCGCGGGGAGCTCATGGAGCAGACCTGGACCGCGATCCGCGCCGGACGCACCCCGATCCCCTGGCTCACCGCGCTGTCGATGCTCGGTCTGCTGCTGATCCTTGGTTTTGTTGCCGGGGAGCTGGCCGCCAGATACCACATCCTGGGCACCGACAAGGTCGGTGAGGATGTCTTCTTCCAGACCCTCAAGAGCATCCGCACCGGGCTGCTGATCGGCACACTCACCACCCTGGTGATGCTGCCCGCCGCCATCCTGCTCGGCATCGCCGCCGGCTATTTCCGGGGCTGGGTGGACGATGTCATCCAGTATCTCTACACCACACTGAATGCGATTCCGGGCGTGCTGCTGATCGCCGCCGCCATCCTCATGCTCCAGGTCTACATGAGCAATCATGCCGAGGACTTCACCAGTCTGGTCGAGCGCGCCGATCTGCGGCTGCTCTTTCTCTGTCTGATCTTGGGTGTCACCAGTTGGACCGGGCTGTGCCGGCTGCTGCGCGGCGAGGCGCTGAAACTGCGCGAAGTCGATTATGTCCAGGCCGCATCGGCGCTGGGCGTCGGTCACGCCACCATCATTGGCCGGCATATCCTGCCGAACGTGATGCACATCGTACTCATCACACTGGTATTGGATTTCAGCGGACTGGTACTGGCCGAGGCCGTTCTGTCCTATGTCAACATCGGCGTCGATCCGACCATGAATTCCTGGGGCAACATGATCAACAGCGCCCGGCTCGAACTGGCGCGCGACCCAGTGGTCTGGTGGTCCCTGACTGCCGCCTTTGTGTTCATGTTCACCCTGGTGCTGGCGGCCAATCTCTTCGCCGACGTGGTGCGGGATGCCTTCGATCCGCGTTTGCGCGGGATTTGATGACTGGCGACAGATATGACCGACACCCTGCTTCAAGTTGAAGGATTGACGACCGAACTCGGCGCAGCCGCGCAGCCGCTGCGTGTGGTCGATGGTCTGGATCTGCACCTCCAGGCCGGCGAAACCCTTGCGCTGCTCGGCGAGTCGGGCTGCGGCAAATCCATGACCGCGCTGTCCCTGATGCGTCTCCTGCCACCGTCCGGGCGCATCCTCGCCGGGTCGGTCCGGCTCGGCGGCACCGATCTGCTGCGTCTGACCGAAACCGAGATGCGCGCGGTGCGCGGCGGGCGGCTCGCCATGATCTTCCAGGAACCCCAGACCTCGCTCAATCCGGTACTGACGGTCGGGGCGCAGATCGCCGAGGCGGTACGGGTTCATGCGGGTTGCTCGCGTGCGCAGGTGCCGGAACGGGTGGTTGAGCTGCTGCGTGCGGTCGGCATTCCGGATCCGGCGCAGCGGGCGGGCGAGTATCCGCATCAGCTTTCCGGCGGCATGAAGCAGCGTGTCATGATCGCCATGGCGCTGGCCGGCGATCCGCAGATCCTGATTGCCGACGAGCCGACCACGGCGCTGGATGTCACCATCCAGGCTCAGGTGCTGCGTCTGCTCAAGGATCTCCAGCGCGACACCGGTCTGGCGGTGCTGCTCATCACGCACGATCTGGGCGTGGTCGCCGAGACCGCCGACCGGCTGGCGGTCATGTATGCCGGTCAGATCGTCGAGACTGCGACCGTGGCCGGATTCTTCGCCAGACCCGCGCATCCTTACAGCCGCAGGCTGATGGAGAGCCTGCCGAGCGCGGACAGGCGCAGCGGTCGGCTGGCGGTGATTCCGGGGCGGGTGCCGCCGCTGGATCGCGTCTTCCAGGGCTGCCGTTTCGCGGATCGCTGTCAGTCGGTGATGCCGGTCTGTCGCGAGGAGACGCCGGGCTGGTTTGAGATCGGGGCAGGGCAGGGGGTGCGCTGTCATCTCTGGGCGGACAGTCTTCAGTCGGTAGTTGGCAGTTGGCAGTCGGCAGCGTCCGGAGCCAGTGAGGGTGAATCGGACCGGCATCCTGCTGCGGGGAATGGCATCCTCTTGCGCGCCACGGATCTGAAGGTCCATTTCCCGATTCATCGCGGCATTCTGCGGCGTGTGGTCGGGCAGGTGCGGGCGGTCGATGGGGTCTCGCTCGACTTGCGGGCCGGTCGCACCCTGGCGCTGGTGGGCGAGTCCGGTTGCGGCAAGACCACGGCAGGCAAAGGCATCCTGCAACTGGTCCAGCCCACGGGTGGATCGATCCGCTATCGCGACCGCGAACTCATCGGCCTAGGGCATCGCCGGATGCGCACCATCCGCAAGGACTTGCAGATCATCTTCCAGGATCCCTATGCCGCCATGAACCCGCGCATGCTGGTCGGGGACATCGTCGGCGAGGGCTTGCAGGCGCTCGGTATCGAGCCGCGCCGTGCCGGACGGATGCGTCGGGTGGCCGAACTGCTGGAACTGGTCGGTCTGGATCCCGCGTCGGCAAACCGCTATCCGCATGAGTTCTCCGGCGGTCAGCGACAGCGCATCTGTATCGCCCGCGCGCTGGCGGTGGAACCCAGAATCATCATCTGCGACGAGCCGACCAGCGCGCTGGATGTCTCGGTCCAGGCGCAGATTCTCAATTTGCTCAAAGATTTGCAGGAGCGTCTCGGGCTGGCCTATCTCTTCATCAGCCATAACATTTCAGTGGTCGCCTATCTGGCCCATGAGGTGGCGGTCATGTATCTGGGGCGCGTGGTGGAGCAGGGGCCGGTGGACGTGGTGCTGGACGATCCGCGTCATCCCTACACCCGCGCGCTGCTGTCGGCGGTGCCGGTGATCGACGCGGATCGGCGTCGCGAGATCATCCGGCTGGAGGGAGACATGCCCTCACCGAGTCATCCGCCGCCGGGCTGCCACTTCCACCCCCGCTGTCCGGTTGCCATTGACGCCTGCGCACGCAGCTATCCCGGCGAGACGCGATTGAACGATGCGCGGGTGGTGCATTGTCTGCGCGCGAACCAGGAATGATCTGGTCAGCCATGCGCGTGCTGCATTACCATCCAGCCCCCTGACGACCGGCGTCTCCCTTTGCAGGAGTTTCACCCTTGAAGTTCACCGTCGATGAATTCCGTGCCTGGAAGCACAAATGCGTGACCCTGCTCGGCATGTCCGGGGTCGGCAAGACCTATCTCTCGGCCATGCTGCGCCGCAGCGACTGGTTCCATTACTCGGGCGACTACCGTATCGGCACCCGTTATCTGGATGAGCCGATCCTGGATCTCATCAAGGCGCGGGCGATGCGCGATCCCTTTCTGCGCGACCTCCTGCGGCGCGACTGGATCACCATCCGCAACATCATCAAGGTGCATGATCTGGGACCGGTGCTGAGTTTCATCGGCAAGCTCGGCAACCCCGAACTGGGCGGCCTGCCGCTGGATGAATTCAGCCGCCGTCAGGCGCTCTATCGCGAGGCCGAGATCGCCGCCATGCTCGATGTGCCGGAATTCGTGCGCAAGGCGCAGGAGATCTACAGCTATCCGCATCTGGTCAATGATGTCGGCGGCAGTCTGTGCGAACTCGATGAGCCGCGCGTCATCGATCTGCTCGCCCGCCACAGTCTGATCCTCTATATCCGGGTGCCGGAGGCGGACGAGATCAAGCTGATCCAGCGCGCTCAGGCCGATCCCAAGCCGCTCTATTACCGTGCGGAATTCCTGAAGGCGGCGATTGCGGACTATCTGGCCGAGCGCCGTCTGAGCTATGTCGCCGAGATCGAACCGGACGATTTCACCCGCTGGGTCTTTCCGCGTCTCTTCCATTCGCGGGTGCCGCGTTACGAGGCGATTGCGCGGCCGCATGGCTATACGGTCTCGTCGGAGGATGTCGCGCAGGTGCGCGACGAGCGGGATTTTCTGTCATTGATCGAATCGGCGATCGCACGCGACGCGGCCGCCTGAGCGCCAGGACTCTCAACCATGCCGATCGTCGCCCATAACGACCTCCCGACCTTCGCCCGTCTGCGCGCGGAGGGTCAGCAGATCCTCGATCCCGACCGCGCCTTGCAGCAGGACATCCGCGAGCTGCATATCGGTCTGCTCAACATGATGCCGGATGCGGCGCTGGCGGCCACCGAGCGTCAGTTCTTCCGGCTGATCGGACAGAGCAATCAGATCGCCCAGTTCTATGTCCATCCCTTCACGCTCGATGGTCTGGAGCGCGGCCCCGAACGTCGGGCCTATATCGATCGCTATTACGAGTCCTTCGAGCAGATTCGGGCGGAAGGGCTGGATGCGCTCATTATCACCGGCGCCAATGTCACCGGTCCCGATCTCTCCCATGAACCGTTCTGGCAGCCGCTGATCGAGGTCGTCGATTGGGCCTATGACAATGTCTGTTCGACGCTCTGTTCCTGTCTCGCCACCCATGCCGTGATGCAGTTTCGGTATGGTCAGCGACGCCAGCCTTTGCCGGCCAAATGCTGGGGCGTCTATCCGCATCGGGTGCTGGTGCGTTCGCATCCGCTGGTCAGCGATGTCAACACCCGCTTCGATGTGCCTCACTCACGCTTCAACGACATCGGCCGCGCGCAGTTCGAGTCCGCCGGTCTGCATGTGCTGGCCGAGAGCGAAGACGCCGGGGTGCATCTGGCGGTCAGCCCGGATGGATTCAGGCAGGTGTTTTTCCAGGGGCATCCCGAGTACGACATCATTTCCCTGCTGAAAGAGTACAAGCGCGAGGTCAAAGGCTTCGTCAGCGGCGCACGGGCGGACTATCCACCCTTTCCGGGCAACTATTTCGGCCTGCAATCGCGCGCCATTCTGGACGAGCATCGCGACCAGACGCTGGACGCGCTGGAGCAGGGGCGCGAACCCCCGGCCTTTCCGGAAGACCATCTCATCCCCCGGCTCCACAATACCTGGCACGACACCGCCGAAGGTGTGGTCGGCAACTGGATGGGGCTCATCTATCAGGTCACCAATCAGGATCGCAGACAGACCTTCATGTCGCACATCGACCCGGACGACCCGCTTGCACTCGGCTGGAGACCTGCTTCGTCCGCAGAGGTTGAGTGATGGCGCAGGCACCCTGCGCCACTGTACTAGCGCGAAGCGCTGGCTATCGTCTATCATCGCGCCCGTGATTGACTACGGGCTCAACTCAGGCGAACTGTTGCGGCAGCGGGCGGCGCCCCGTCGCACGCGCGATCAGCAAGACGCTGACCGGATCCTGGCTGTCACGCTGTTTGACTTTGGCTGGCGGGTCGGGGTCATCCCTGTGACTCTGCCGGTTAACCGCAATACGGGCGCGCAACCGCTTCAAGCGCATCGGTCGATCAAGACACACATCCCTATTCAAGACAAGAACCCAGGGTTGGCCTGCCTGATGCGGCCCGCTCCGCCTGTGGCCTCTCTGTTGCCATCGGTGTAAAGTCATCTCTGGCTGATGACTGATCCTTGTCGAAAACCCGGAGCTGACGAATGCGAATCCTTTTTGTCCATCCAAACTATAGCGCCGGCGCCGCCGATATCGCTGGCAACTGGTCGCCGGCCTGGGTTGCCTATATCGCGGGCTATCTGAAGTCGGGTGGCTACCAAGACTATCAGTTCATCGACGCCCTGGTGGACAAACTGGACGACGACCAACTGCGCGCAGCCATCCGTGACGCCAAGCCCGATATCATCGCCACCACGGCGATGACACCGATGATCTACACCGCGCAGCGCGTGTTGCAGATCGCCAGGGAAGAGCACCCGAACGCCATCACCGTGCTCGGCGGCATCCACGGCACCTTCATGTTCCAGCAGGTGCTGGGCGAGGCACCCTGGATCGATGTCATCGTGCGCGGCGAGGGCGAGGCCGTCACTCTGAATCTGGTGCGCGCCATCGACGAGGGCCGCTGGCCGGCCGAGCGCGAGAAAATCAACGGCATCGCCTATCTGGACGACAACAATCAGGTCATCGCCACCCCGGCCGAGCCCTCGATCAAGGATGTGGACTCCATCTGGCCCGACTGGGGCATCCTGGAGTGGAAGAAGTACATCTACATCCCGCTCGGCGTGCCGGTTGCGACCCCCAACATGGCGCGTGGCTGCCCCTTCACCTGTAGCTTCTGCTCGCAATGGAAGTTCTGGCGTGACTACCGGGTGCGCGATCCCAAGCGCATGGTCGATGAGATCGAAGAGCTGGTGAAGGTTCACGGCGTCGGTTTCTTCATCCTCGCCGACGAAGAGCCGCAGATCAACAAGGCGAAGTTCGTCGAGTTCTGTCAGGAACTGATCGACCGCGATCTCGGCATCCACTGGGGCATCAACACCCGCGTCACCGACGTCATGCGCGACGAGGATCTGCTGCCCTTCTACCGCAAGGCGGGTCTGGTGCATATCTCGCTCGGCACCGAGGCCGCCGCGCAGCTCAATCTGGATCGCTTCGTCAAGGAGACCACGATCGAGCAGAACAAGCGTGCCATCCAGCTCTTGCAGAAGAACGGCATCGTCACCGAGGCGCAGTTTATCGTCGGTCTGGAAAACGAGACCCGCGAGACCCTGGAAGAGACCTATCAGATGGTCATGGATTGGGGCGCGGACATGGCCAACTGGTCGATGTACACCCCCTGGCCCTTCTCCGACATGTTTGCCGAGATGGGCGACAAGGTCGAGGTCTTCGACTATTCCAAGTACAACTTCGTCTCGCCGATCATGAAGCCCGACAAGATCGACCGTGCCGAGCTGCTCGACGGGGTCATGGCCAACTATCGGCGCTTCTACATGCGGCGCATGTTCTTCCAGTATCCCTGGGTGAAGGATCCCTTCCGCCGCCGTTATCTGATCGGCTGTATCAAGGCGTTCCTGAAGAGCGCCATGGAGCGTCGCTTCTATCAGTTGGGCAAGCAGAACTACTGGGGTCCGCTGTTCAAGAAGCTCATTAAATTCGACTACGACAAGTCCAGATCCAAGATCGTCGAGCCGGATCACAACGCCTGGAAAAAGGCGCCTCCGGCCAAGCGTCCGGCGGTCATCAGCGCGGTCGGTGCCGCGCCCCAGGCGTGCGGTGGCGGCCCCAAGGCTTGTGGCGGTGGCACGGAGCAGATGACCGAGGAGCAGGTCAAGCAGTACGAGAACGCCTGATCTAAACCGCGTCCAGTGTGATCTGCGGCATTTGCGCCTTGGTCCGGTCTCACCGGCAACGAACAAACGTCGGCGCTGACGCGGTTTAGATGATGAATCTTTAATTCGGCCCGTATTCGCCAAAGATGGTGAATACGGGCCTTTTCGTTTCGAGACTGAACCGATGACCGATTCCACTCCCACCATCACCATCGATCTGCCGCCACTGCAAGACCACGGCCCGCGCCGCGCGCGCGCGCTCATGATCCAGGGCACCGCCTCGGACGTGGGCAAGAGCATGCTGGTGGCCGGACTCTGTCGCGCCTATACCCGTCGCGGGCTGGTCGTGCGCCCCTTCAAGGCGCAGAACATGAGCAACAACGCCGCCGTCACCATCGACACCGATGCCCCGCCCGGTCCCGACGGTGAGCCGCCGCGCGGCGAGATCGGTCGCGCCCAGGCGCTCCAGGCGCGAGCCTGCGGGGTCGCGCCCTCGATCCACATGAACCCGGTGCTGCTCAAGCCGCAGACCAATATCGGTTCGCAGGTGGTGCTGCGGGGGCGTGCGCTCGGCAACTGCCCGGCGCGGGTCTATCACGAGATGCGTCAGGGACTGATGCCGGCGGTGCTCGATTCATTCGAGCGGCTGTGCGCCGAGGCCGATCTGGTGCTGGTCGAGGGCGCGGGCAGCGGCGCCGAGGTCTATCTGCGCCGCAGCGACATCACCAACATGCACTTCGCCGAACGCGCCGGGGTGCCGGTGGTGGTGCTCGGCGATCTGGACAAAGGCGGCACCATGGCCTCGCTGGTCGGCACCTGGCTCCTGCTCGACCAGGCGGATCGGGAGCGGGTGGTCGGCTACATCGTCAACAAGTTTCGCGGCGATTTCTCGCTCTTCGAGCCGGCCTGCGAAACCATCACTGCACACACCTCCTGGCCCTTCCTGGGCATGGTGCGCTGGTTCGAGGACGCGGGCCGCCTGCCCGCCGAGGACTCACTGGCGCTGGCGCGTCCGGCCGAGACGACCGGCGGCACGCTCAATGTCGTCATCCTGCGTCTGTCGCGTGTCGCCAACTTCGACGACATGGATCCGCTCGCCGCTGAACCCGCCGTCAATCTGCGCTGGATCGAGCCGGGGCAGCCGATCCCCGCTGAAACCGACGTCGTCATCCTGCCCGGATCCAAGGCCACCCGCGCCGATCTGGAGGTTCTGCGCCGCGAGGGCTGGGACATCGATATCCTGGCCCATGTGCGCCGGGGCGGTCGCGTGGTCGGACTCTGCGCCGGCTTCCAGATGCTTGGCCGTGTCGTGCGTGACCCGCTGGGCATTGAGGGCGAACCGGGCGAGACGCCTGGACTGGGCCTTCTGGATATCGAGACCGAGATCGGTGGCGACAAGCGGCTGATCGAGATCGACGGCCAGGAGCAGCGCAGCGGTTGCCGCATCACCGGCTATGAAATGCACATGGGGCGCACCAGCGGCCCCGGACTGGATCGCCCCTGGCTGCTGCTCGACGACGGCAGGGGCGAGACGCGCCCCGAAGGCGCCATGACCGCAGACGGGCGGGTCATGGGCGGTTATCTGCATGGGATCTTCGGCGCGGACGCCTTTCGCGCGCACTGGCTGGAACAGGCCGGGGCGCAGGCCGCCCGGATCGACTTCGAGGCCCGGATCGAGGCCGCGCTGGACGCCCTCGCCGATCACTGCGAGGCGTGTCTGGATCTGGATGCACTGCTGAAGCTGGCCCGCTGACGCTGTCTGGCGTGACATGCTCTGTTTCAAGGATGGGCGAACCTTGCGGTGACCAACGACGCCCGGCGCGACGCTGTTCAGGTTGATGTCGGTTCGGACCGACCCATTGCGCGCATTGCAGAGATATTTATAATGGTAATGAAAATCCATCTTATCTCTAATAACATGTCGGGCGTCGCGACAGGGCGATCACCACGAGGTCAACGGAGAATCCAGCATGAGTGAGTATCAAAGGGGCGCGGGTGTGGATGGCGCGTCGGAGTCGGGTTCCAGTCGGGAGGCTCAGGGGCAGGACGGCGCATCAGAGGCGATGCGCGGACACTGGCGACCCGAAGCAGGCGCCCCCGCCGATCAGACTGGAGCGCCCCAGGGCGGGGTGGGCGGTCAATGGGACGGCGCAACATCGCGCGGTCATGATTCTGCTCCGCATCAGGGCGCGACGATGCATCAAGGGGGCTATGGCGGCTATGCGCCACCGCCGCCCGGCATGTACCCGCCACCGGGAATGTACCCGCCGCCCGGCATGTATCCGCCACCGGGCATGTACCCGCCGCCCGGCATGTATCCACCACCGGGCATGCACCAGGGATACGCCTATGGTGCGGCGCCGGGCGCCGGGAATGCCCCTGGTCCTCGTGTGAGCGATCTGATGGAGGAGGTTGCCAGCGGCGGCAATGGTCTGTCCACGCTGTCCAGGATGCTGAATTTCGACGATCCGGATTTCTGGAAGGGCGCTCTGGTGGGGGCGGCGGCGGTGCTGCTGCTGACCAGTGACTCGGTGCAGCAGGCGCTTTTCAAGTCCGGTAACGGCAAGGAAAATGACAATCGACCGGAGTCGGGCAAATGAGCAGCGATAATCCAGTGTATGCCCCGTCCCCGGTTGGCGTGCCTCACATGGTTCAGCCCCAGAGCGGGCCGGATTGCGCCACCCTGATGCGCCTGGCGACCATGGGCGCCATCGTTGGCGGCAGCGCCGCCGCCGCGCGGCAGATCCGGCATTTTCAGGCCGGTCACCAGACACCCGGGGCGGCCCTGGCCGAGACCGGCAAAGCGGCGGTCACCGCCGGTCTGGCGACCGCCGCCGCCGGAGCCATCGCCAACAGTTTTGCCGACCAGGGTCTGGCCCGGCTGGGGCTGATGTTCCTGGTCGGCACGGCGGTTGTCTATGGTATTCACAGTCGCCTGTCAGACAGCGGGGATCGATCATGAGCCACCCATCCCAACAGCAGCGCCGTCATGGGGTCACAAAGAAGCTCGTCGAGGGTGCCGGCGGCTTTCTGGCTGGGGCCGCTCTGGTGCTCTTTCTGCGCGGTCTCGCCAAACGGCGCAACACTCGTCAGCCCGCTGCCGCCCACGACGGAACCATGCCTCAAGCCACTTCTGGAGATTCAGTATGAGCCAGCATTATTATCAGCCGCAGTCAGCCCAGCCCCAGCCGGGCACCGGCCAATCCGCAGGCGCTTATCCGGGCCAGGGTCAGGCGCAGGGGATGGGCCAGCCCTATCCCTACGCCTATCCGGCCTACTACCCGCAACAGCAGACCAGTCCCTCGCTGTTCAGCATGCCGAACGACCGTTTCCTCAAAGGTCTGCTGATTGGCGCCGCCGTGACCTATCTCGTGACCAATGAGCAGGTGCAGCGCACCGCCATCAAAAGCATCGTCAAGACCTGGTCGCTGCTGCAGGGCGGGGTCGAAGAGGTCAAGGAACGCTTCGGCGATGCCGTGGCGGAGATGCATTACAGCGAGCAGCAAAACAAGAAGGATTGAAAACAAGCGGGCTTGAAAATAGGCGGGCTTGAAAATAAGCGGAATTGAGTCGCGTCACTCAGTTTCCCGCTTGCAGCCACTGACCCTCGCACGCAACGGCGCCGCCGTTGCGATCCTGGCTGTGCATGCGGCGGCCTCGCGGGCCTTGCGCGCGGGGCAAGCCGCTCTCGAATGACTGATCGCTGGTGGTTGACCGCCAGCAGGCGAGGGCATCATGACCTCTATCTCTTACCACATTCTCCATGACCTGCCCGGACGTCTGCGCCTGCGCCTCCCGCAGCTTGCCGGCCCCGGGGTCGCAGAGCCCGTGCGCTACTGGCTTGAGGCGCAGGACGGTGTCGAGGATGTGCGCATCAACCGCAGCGCATGCAGCCTCGTCATCGACTACGATCCCCGTCGGCTTGCACGCGCCCCGCTGCTTGCGCGGCTCGCCGCCTTCAAACCGCAGCATGGGTCGGGCAGCACGCCGGAAACCTCGGACGATCCGGCCGTCACCCCTCTGGTCAGAAGCGTCGTGACCATTCTGTTGCTGCCGCTGCTGCCGCGTCCGGCCCAGCGTGTCGCGACCCTCCTGAACATCGGCGCCAAGCTGCTCAAGGGGGCGGACACACTGATCCACCGGGGCGTCAAGGTCGAGGTGCTGGACGCCCTGGCGGTTGGTCTCTCGGCGAGTCGGGGCAAGCTCTACACCGCCAATATCACCGATTTTCTGCTCACCCTTGGCGAGTATCTGGAAGAGCGTACCCAGCAGCAGTCCGACCGCCTGCTGCGACGTCTGCTGCGTCCGGCGCCGACGCTGGCCTGGGTCGAACGTGACGGCCAGCTCGTGCAGGTGCCGGGCGATCAGGTCCGTCTCGGCGAGATCCTGGTCGTGGGCGTCGGCGAGACCATCCCGGTCGATGGGTATGTCGTCGATGGCATGGCCCTGGTCAACCAGTCCGCCGTCACCGGCGAGGATGTGCCGGTGGCGCGCGAGGCGCCCAGGCGCGTGGTCGCCGGTTCGGTGCTGGTCGAGGGACGGTTGCGCATAACCGCCACCCGGGTCGGCGATGACACCACGACCGCCCGCATCGCCCGCTTCATTCAGGAATCGCTTGATCAGGCATCCGACACCCAGCGTCTGGCCGATGAGCTTGCTGACCAGCGCGTTTATCTCACCCTGGTGTCGGCTGGCGCCGTCTACGCCTTCACGCGTGATCTGACCCGGGTGCAGTCGGTGTTTCTGGTCGATTATTCCTGCGCCCTCAAGCTCGGCACCCCGATGGCCTTCAAGTCCGGACTCTACCGCGCCGCCAATCACGGCATCCTCATCAAAGGCGGTGAGGCCATGGAACGCCTGGCCGGGATCGACACCCTGGTGTTCGACAAGACCGGGACGCTGACCCGCAGCGAGCTGGAGGTTACCGATGTCATCGTGCTCGATCCCCGGCACGCCCAGTCCGAAGAGGCGCTGCTGGCCGTGGTTGCCTCGGTCGAAGAGCACGCGACCCATCCGCTCTCGCAGGCGGTCGTCGAGGCGGCGCGTGAACGCGATCTGCAACACATCTCGCATGGCGAAGTGGACTACATGGTCGCCCACGGTCTGAGCGCCCAGCTCGATGGCTGGCGCATCATCGTGGGCAGCCGCCATTATCTGGAAGAGCATGAGGGCATCGGCTTCGAGCCCCACGAACCGCAGATCGCCAGTCTGCTGGCAGAGGGCAAGACACTCCTCTATATCTCCAGCGAGCGCGGCCCCCTGGGTCTGATCGCCCTGCGCGACACCCTGCGCGCGGACGCCGAGGCGACCCTGCGGCGGCTGCGCACACTCGGTATCGACCGGCTGGTGATGATCTCGGGTGATCGTCAGGAGAAGGCTGAGGCGCTGGGTCGGACGCTGCGGCTCGACCAGGTCCACGGCGAGGTGCGTCCCGAGGAGAAGGCCGCCCTCATCACCGCGCTTCAGCGCGAGGGTCGCAGGGTCGGCTTCGTCGGCGACGGCATCAATGACGGCCCGGCCCTGGTTGCCGCCGATGTCGGTATCGCCATGTCACGCGGGGCCGATCTGGCGCGGGCCAGCGCCGACATCGTGTTGACCGACGACCGTCTGTTCGCCGTCGCCGATGCCTGCGAGATTGCGCAGGGCACTCTGCGTGTCATCCGCACCAACTTCAATGCCACGGTGGGGATCAACACCGCCATCATGGCCGGTGCCGTGCTGGGACGGCTCTCACCTGTCGCCAGTGCCCTGCTGCACAACGGCACCACGCTCGGGGTGCTGGTCCATGCCCTGCGCGGGGCGCGGGTGACTGGTGCGGAGCGAGCCATCAAGGGCGATTAGTGCAGCCTGTGCAGATGCGCCGAGACCGTCTCTAATCGTGTTGTTCGTTGTCGTTGTCGTAATCGTCGGCTGCGAATCTTCGATTACGACAACGACATGGCGTCAGGTTTCGCGGCTGCGCTCGGGCGGGATCAGGATGAGCGCGAGCAGGCCATAAAGACCGCTGAGGACAACAAGTAAGAGATCCCCCCTGGCCCGGTTTGGCGGGATGTCGCGCCGCCGCAGCACCTCCAGGGCCAGGAGCAGCGAAAAGGCGATGCCGATGCCGGCCGCCAGGCCGTGGAAGCGGGGGCTCAGGCCCAGATAACGGCTGTCGGGGTCGCGCAGCGCCACATCGAAAGGGACCAGGATTTCCCAGATCCGATCCATCAGGCGCGGCTGCGCCATCGTCACCCGGCGTGAATACCGATCGATCGGCTGGAAGTCGCGGTTCATGGCGACGGCGTGGATGGTCGTCCGGTCGGAATAGATCGCGGTGCGCTGGAGCGGATCGAAGAGGATCTTCAGCTCCATGCTGTCCGGGCGATAGCCAGGCAGATCCAGGGGGATCAGGGTGTCGTTCTGCTCGGCCATGAGGAAGATCCGTCCGTCTTCGGTCAGCAGCAGTCCGCTCAATTCGCGTCGCGGATTCTCGGCGACCTGGATGTGACGCACGTCCATCCCCTGGGGCAGGGGCACCGGTTTGATGTCGGGAGCGCCGTCGATGCGTCTGAGATGAAAGAGCGCACCCGACGCATCGAGCAGGAAGTAACCGGCATCGAAGGGCCTGAGGATGGAGACGCGCCCGAAACTGGCCTGGACCGGGAAGCGGAACCCGGCGTGTTCGAGCGCCTGGGTAAAGGTCGCGGTCAGTTCGGGATTGAGCCGGTTGGTATCGCTGTCGATGAAGCCGAGCCGCTCACCGGGTCTCAGGATGTCCTCCGGAAAGGTCAGTCCCGCGCGCGCTGGTCTGGATTCGAGCAGCGGAAAGAGCGGGATGCGCGGTGCGTGCTCCGGCAGCTCATCGGGTTTGAGTTCCATCACCTGGCGTTCGGCGACGATGGCCGCCTTGTCGAAGGTGCGCCCGCCCAGCTTGAGCGGCAGCCGGCCCCAAGGCTCCATGTTCCTGTAGTCGATGAAGGGGATGAGTGTCTCGAATTCCTCGCGGCTGTAGTCCCTGCCGTCCTGGTCGCGATAGACGAACTGGTGCCCCTCGTCGAGCAGTTCGGTATAGACGAAGCGCTCAATCACCGGGCTGTAGAAGAGCTGGGTCTTGCCAAAGCGGTATTCGAACAGCAATCCCTTGAGCTGGGGCAGCCAGACGGCGAGCAGAAAGACGACGAGCAGCAGCAGCGAGAAACGGGCGAGTCGGGCGGTCATGGGGTCAGTTCAGTTCCGGTGACGATAGCGGTGCGCGAGTTGATCGACTTGGATGGCGGGCATTTTACGAGTTGTCAGGTGCTATCGCTTTCCAGCCGTGCAACCGTCGCGCCCAATGTTCCGCTCAGGGCTGTCCGGCTGCATCGGGGCTGCCCGACTCCAGCCGGTAAGCCTGATGACAGGCGATGCAGACCTCCTGCACCCGATGCAGTTGTCGCAGGCTGTGCAGCGGGTCGTTGCGTGTCACCGCATCGCGACCGACCTCGGCGATGCCCTCGCGCATCTGGAGCATCATGACGCGGAAGGGTTGCGGAAGATTGCGCCGCATGCGCTCGAAGCGACTGGGATGATGACGGCGACCATCGTCCGCCGGCGCCGGGGCGCTGTTCCGCTCAGTCATCGGTGGCGCGGGCGAGTGATCCCCGGACGCCAGCATCCGCGCCCGTTCGAGCGGCGGACGCACCTGTTCAGCCAGTCGCTGAACGGTCGTCATGTCGCCCTCGATGGCCGCGTTCAGGGTCGCCGTCGTGTAGACCAGGAACCCCCGCATCTCCTCCAGGAGATGTTCTCTGTCATCCTCTGGCAGGTTGACCGGCATGCGTGTTCCGGATTCCTCCGCCAGCGCGCCGGCTGGCAGACCCAGGGCCGTGCATAGCACCAGCGTCCGGGCAAGACGTGCGCCACAGCGGGCGGGCCGCTGTCGGGATCGGCGATGGGCTCTCGATGTCATGAATGGCTTGCTCGCTTGATGGATCAGAAGGTGTAGCGCACGCCGAGATAGGCATAGGGGCCGGGATCCGAGCCCAGACCGGGATCGATCTTCTCGTCGAGCAGGTTGTCGATGCCGCCGTAGACCTCCACGCCGGCCAGCATCGGCGGCGTATAGCTCGCCTTGAGATGGACCAGGGTGTAGCCGGCGGCGGTTTCGGTGCCGTTGCGCCCGGAGTAGTCCTGTTCGCCTGCATAGCTGACGATGGTTTGCAGGAGCCAGTCCGCGCGGTTGTAATCGAGGGTCAGACTGGCGAGGGTCTCGGGGGTGTTGAGCAGCGGATCGCCGGTCTCGCGGTTCTCGGCGTTGAAGCGGGTGAAGGCCGCGCGGGCCCGCAGCGATGGGGTCAGACTGATCGACCCTTCCGTTTCGACACCCTGGATGCGCGCCTCGCTGATATTGCGAAAGGTGTTGTAGGTCAACTGGCCGCTGCCCTCGCGCACCGTTTCGATGCGATCCGTGACGCTGGTGTGGAAGAGGGTGACGCCGTAGTCCCAGGTCGCGGCCCCGCCGGCCAGGCCGATCTCGAAGGTATCGCTTGATTCGGGATCCAGGCTGTGGGCGCTGGTCTTGCCCTGGTCCGGATTGATGACCTCGGCGCCGAGCATGGGGACACCCTGCGGATTGACCTGGTCGACATAGAGACTGCGATCATCCGGCGCCTTGTAGCCCTGGGCAAAGTTCGCGCGCAGTCGCGCCAGCGGCGAAAGCGTCCAGATGCCGCCGGCCTGGAAGGACAGATGCGAACCGCCGACCGAGTCGTCATCGTAGCGCGCTCCATAGACCGCATTCAGACTCGGCAGGATCTGCCACTCATGCTGCAGGAAGGCCGAATCGAAGGTGCGCGCGTCGACATCGTAGGCAGTGGATTCCACGTCGTTGTCGCGGTGCTCCAGACCGCCGACCAGGGTATGGTTCGCGCCCGGTCGCCAGACGCTGGTCAGCTCGTTGACCCATTGCGTCATGGTGGATTCGTTGATTGAGCTGGCCGAGTCATTGCGGGTGGTGTAGCCCAGATCGGCATAGTGGACGGCATAGACCACACGATCCTTGTCGTAGCGGCTGTGGTGCAGGCGATAGCGCAGATCGAGCGTGTCGAGCAGCGACCAGTCGAGCGTCAGGGCGGTATCCAGCCGTTCGTTGTCGTCATACTGGCGCGCCGGGATGTTCGCCGCCTGGATCGCCTTGCCGGCGGCCAGGATATTGGTCGCGTAGCGGCTGCTGATATAGGTGCCCTCGCGTTCCTCGCGCATCGCGTTGAGATCCAGCGTCAGCCTGACATCGGGGGTCGCCTGCCATTCGAGCGCGCCGCCGATGGTGTCCACATCGGCCTGGTCGCGGTAATCCACATCGACCGCATAGCTGTCCGCGAGCCCCTTTTTGATCTTCGCATTGGGATGCCTGGAGGGCGCGATCTGAACCCCGGATTGAGGCACGGTCACCTGCGCCGTCTCGCGCTCGGCATAGGGGTCGCGATGCAGATGGCTGGCATAGAAGCTGAAATTCAGCGTTTCGTTCCCGCCCCGCAGATCCGCCGCGAGCATGCCGCGCGCGCCATCGCCCCGGTCGTTGGCCCCGTACTGGGTATCGACGCCGCCCTCCAGCCCGGCCGCCGGGCGCCTGGTGATGATGTTGACCACACCGCCCAGTGCGTCGGCGCCGTAGAGCATGCTGGCCGGACCCCGCACGATCTCGATGCGGTCGATCATGGAGGCGGCGATGCGCTCCAGCTCGAAGGTGTTGCTGAACTCGCCCTTGATCCGGCGTCCGTCCAGAAGATAAAGCGTATCCGATCCGCCGAGGCCACGGATCTGCAAGTTGGTTCCGGAGGGGCTGACATAGAGTCCGGGCGCCAGATCGAGTATGCCACGCAGCGTGGTTGCGCCCGCCGCCTTGACATCTGCGGAGTCGATCAACTGGATCGGCGCCGGGGCGGTGGTGATGTCGTGCAGGGTGCGGGTCGCGGTGGTGACATAGACCGTCGGGAGGTCGATCGATGTCTCGCTGGCGGCGCCCGCCAGCGTCTGGACCGAGCCCAGCGCCAGCAGGACAAAAAAACGAACCGACGGACCAGCGGTCGGGGTTTGAGAGGCGGTGTTCATGCGGATGCTCCGAATGCCTGGATGGAATCTGGCTGCCGATACCGCATCGGGGCATTCGGTGGCTGGGATGTATTCATGATCATGCTGGGTGCCGGTCTGGCATCAATGCAGATGGAAGCTGATCGGCACCGTGACGGTGAGCTGAGTCTGGCTCATGCCGGGCGGAAAGGCCGGCATGGGGCTGGCGCGCTTGAGCATGGCAGCCACCTCCTGATCCAGCAGCGGATGCCCGGATCCGCCGACGATGCGGTGAGAGAGCAGGCGTCCGCGCTGATCGATGGTGAATGACACCTTGACCGTGCCTTCCTGACGCAGCCGGCGGGCCCGATCCGGATAGCGTTTGTGGCGGTTCAGCCAGGCGACCAGACGACCCTGATAGTTCGCGACCCCCTGGCCACCCGCGCCGCTCCCCCGACCCGCTCCCGTGCCAGCGCCGCCCTTACCAGTGCTGTTGCCCGTTGCCCCCGTCCCCATGCCGGCGTCCTGACCCCGTCCGACAGCCCTGACGCTGCCGGTTGCCGGTTCGGTCGCCTTGATGGTCTCTCGCTGGTCGTTGCGTCGGGCGGGAGGCGTGGCCGGTACGGGTTTCGGGGGCGAAGCCTTCGTGATCTTCGGCTTCGGTTTTGGCTTGGGTTCGTGCTTGGGCCGTTCGATGATCGGTCGGGCAGGGGGCACGGGAGGCGGTACGATCTTCCGGACTTCGACCTGTTCCACCCGCTCGGTCTCGCGAACGGGCGTCGGACTGTCGGTGGCCGCCAGCGCCTGGACCGGCTCGGCCGCCAGCGGCTCCAGCATTTGGGTGCCGCGACCCGCGCCGCCTCCCGAAGCCCCCTCCGGGGCGCCCGTCTCGCCCAGGTTGATGACGATGGCCGGCGCCGGTCGGGGCGTGCGCGGCTGAAGATTGACCGCCGTGACCAGCGCGGCATGCGCGAGCGTGGCGAGGCTGAGGGCGAACAGCCAATGACGCGCGCGGATCTCCATCAGCGATCCATCCTGGTGGTGACGAGCGAGACCTTCCCGATCCCCGCCGCCCGCAGCAGGTCGAGGGTTTCACGCAGCGCCCCGGCGCGCACCGTGGCGTCGGCCTTGAGGGTCAAGGTGGCTCCGCTTGATGCACCCGAACCGCCCGTCGATGCCAGCCAGTCCGCGATGTGTGCGCCCAGCGTCTCGCGGGTGAGGATCTCGCCATCGAGTGCGAGTCGGCCATCCGCACTCAGGAGCAGCACCCGCGCCTGGTCGTCGGCATCGCGACCCTGTGCCGAGACCGGGGGTTCGACTGCCAGTGGCTCGGCGGGACTGATGCGTCCGACGATCATGAAGAAGATCAGCATCAGAAAGATGACATTGATCAGTGGCACGAGATGATCGTCGTCCTGCGCGCGGGGCCGGGTACGGATGAATCTCATCGCAGACTCAACTCCTGCACGCCCGCCGCAGCGATGCCATCCATGACCGACACCAGGGCCTGCAACTCCAGGTCGGGATCGGATTGCAGCACCACCGAAAGATCGGGATGGCGGGCGCGATGGGCCTCCAGGGTCGGGATCAGCAGCGCGGGATCGAGCGGCTCGCCATTGAGATCCAGTCCTCCGTCGGCATGGGCCCGGAGCAGAACCGCCGGTGCGTCATCACCGGAGACCTCGCCGGTGATGGCGGTCGGTGTGTTCAATGGCAGGGCGCGCCACGAGTTGAAGTGGGAGGCGACCAGAAAGAACAGCAGCAGGATGAAGACCACATCGATCAGCGGCGTGAGACTGATCGTCCGTCGCGTCCGGCGGGCCTGAAGCTCAAGCCGCATAGCCGACCCCGGGAGCGGCCGCCTTGCGCGGGCTCTGCTGTCTGCCCGGCGGGCTGAGATCGCGGGTGAAGACCTGAGTGACGGCGTCTTCCATCCGGTGTCCGCAGCGATCCACCCGGCGTTCCAGCCAGGTGTGGGCCAGCACTACCGGAATGGCGACGGTCAGTCCGACCGCCGTAGTCAGCAGGGCTTCCCAGATGCCGCCGGAGAGGAGTGCGGGATCGACCCGTGCCCCGGCGGTTTGGAGCTGTCTGAAGGCCTCGATCATGCCCAGCACGGTGCCGAGCAGTCCGAGCAGCGGGCTCAGGGTGCCGATGATCTCCAGGGCGCGCAGATAGCTGCGGAGCTGCTCCATCCGGGCACTGGCGACCCGCGCCAGCTCTTCGCGCAGGATGGCGAGATCGACCCTGGGCTGCTCCAGTCCGTCCAGCGCCAGATGGACCAGTTGCGCCACCGGCTGGGGGCTGCCGGCCACCAGTGCATGCGCGGAGCGGGCGTCGTGCTGCCGCCAGTGCCGCAGCGCCGTCTCAACCGGCTCGCGCTGGTCGAGCCGCAGTTGGCGGAACTGCCACAGCTTGAGCAGCACGATGGCGAGCGCGACCGTCGAGAGCAGTGCCAGAACCACGACCACCGGGCCGCCAGCATCCACGAAAGCGCCGATCTGGGTCTGCGCGGTCGTCAGCCAGTCGGCGGGGGCATCGGCAGGCAGCAGGTCGGTCGCCGGTGCGGGAATGGGCGCCGCGCCAACCGGCCCTTCGCTCGGCAGCGGAGAAGCTGTGGGCATGATCGGCTCGGCAGCCGGTGGTGCGACATTGGAAACGGGGTCGGGCATGGCGTGGATCCTATGGCTGGCGCTCGCCGGTTGCCGTCGGCGGCGGAATGTCGGTGATCGATGTCACTTGAAGCGTTCCACCGGTCGTCGTCAAAGCCGACAGGAACAGGAATGTCAGCGCCTTTGGTCGTCGGCATCTGCGAGCGGAATACCGTGTCACGTTCAATAATAATAATTCTTGTTTATGATAAACCGGATTCCGGCTGGCGCTCAATCCTGGATGCGGCGGCTGAACGGCTATCATGCGTCGAGGTCGTTGTGGATCTTGGCATCCAGATAGGACATTGCCGCGCTCAGGGTGAGATCGGAGATCGGATATCGCCGCGATCCGGGGCTGGTCGCGCGCGAGGGGGATCGTGATGCCGCCGTATCGCCCCAAATAGCCGGCGCTCAGGCCGACATGCGGGCCGATCTCACTTGAGATACGACCGCAAGACGCTGATCACCTGATCGAGATCCTCCTGCCGTTCCTGCGGGGTCCGATCCTCTGCGCCCAGGTGATCGCGCAGATGTCCCTCCAGAACCTGCGCCATCAGACCGTTGACCGCGCCGCGAATCGCGGCGATCTGCTGAAGGACAGCCGAGCAGTCGCTCTCCTGTTCGAGTGCGCGTTCCAGGGCGGCGGCTTGACCCTGAATCCGGCGTACGCGGGCGAGCAGGGCGCTTTTTTCCTTGACGGTATGAGGCATGGGCGTTCGTCTTGCTGTAAATAGGGTACGGGGGTACAGTATATGCGACGATCAACTGCCAAGGGTACGCCGCGATGCAAGACGCCGCCACGCTTGAGAACTGGCAACACTCCCATGTCTTCGACGAAGGAAATCCGCTGGCCGAGCGCAACACGCGCTGGGTGGTGTGGCTGACGGCGACCATGATGGTCGCTGAGATCACCGGCGGCTGGATCTTCAATTCCATGGCGCTGCTCGCCGATGGCTGGCACATGAGTTCGCATGCTCTGGCGCTTGGCCTCTCGGTGCTGGCCTATGCCGCCGCGCGCCGCTTTGCCCAGGATCCCCGTTTCGCCTTCGGCACCTGGAAGATCGAGATCCTCGGCGGCTATACCAGCGCCATCTTTCTCGTCGCGGTGGCCGGGCTGATGGTGTATCAGTCCGTCGAACGGCTGCTTGCGCCGACGCCGATTCATTACAACCAGGCGATCGCGATTGCGGTGTTGGGCCTCGTGGTCAATCTGGTCTGCGCCTGGCTGCTCAAAGACGGTCATGCGCATCACCATCATCATGGCGGCCACGCCCACCATGACCAACATGACCAACATGACCAACATGACCACCATCACGATCTGAATCTGCGTGCCGCCTATCTGCACGTCCTGGCGGACGCGGCGACCTCCCTGTTCGCCATCGTCGCCCTGTTTGGCGGCAAGCTCTGGGGCGCCGCCTGGCTCGATCCGGTCATGGGGATTGTGGGTGCCGCGCTGGTATCGATCTGGGCCTATGGTCTGCTGCGCGATACCAGTCGGGTGCTCATCGACGCCGAGATGGATCGTCCCGTCGTGGCGGAAATCCGCGAGGTCGTGGCGGAGCTGCCGGTCGCCGCCGACATTGCCGACCTGCATGTGTGGCGGGTCGGCCAAGACAGTTACGCCTGCATTCTCTCACTGGCGGTAAACGCGCCTCTTGAGCCGGACGCGGTTCGGCAGGCGTTGAGCATTCATGAAGAGCTGGTCCACGTCACCGTCGAGATCAATCGTCGCCCCAGTGCGCGGATGCTGGCGGCCTGAGCCCTGGGGCAATGCCGGCCTGGCAGAATCGCTCAGCCACCGATGCAATCACTGCGCCGGATGTTTGCGGAGATGCGCCAGGACGGGGTTCCATCACTCCCTGTCCGTCGCGACCTTTTGTCGATACGCCGCTGGCATCGGCATCTGGACCAAGACCCGCTGCGGCGATTGCGCGATGGGCGCGGGGCGCAGCGTCCGCAGCTCTCCGCGCGCCTGACGGATGACCATGAGGCCGGCGGAGATGGCGAGCCCGGCCATCGCCAGCGCCACGATCAGGTCCGGCCAGACGCTGCCGGTGCCGAAGACGCCAGCGGCGGCGAACAGGACCGCGAGATTGCCGATAGCGTCATTGCGGCTGCACAGCCACACGGATCGCTGGTTGGCGTCGCCCTCACGATAGCTGTAGAGGATGAGCGCCACGCTGGCGTTGGCGAGCAGCGCCAGAACGGCGATGAGACTCATGGTCAAGGGTTCGGGGGGCACGCCGGCAAACGCGGACCAGATGGTCTTGCCGATGACGAAGACGCCGAAGGCCGTCATCGACAGACCTTTCACCAGCGCCGCGCGCGAGCGCCACGCCAGACCCATGGAAAGCACGGCCAGCGAGAGTCCGTAGTTGGCCGCGTCGCCAGCGAAATCGACGGCGTCGGCCAGCAGCGACACCGAACCCGCGTGCAGTCCGCCGAGGATTTCCACGCCGAACATGACCCCGTTGATGACCAGCGCGATCCAGAGTGCCTGGCGAAAGCGCGGGCTGACCGCCTGATGAGTCGAACAGGACGAACCGCAGCAACCGATACCCATGATGATTCTCCTCCAGAAGGCTTTCCGGAAGTGAACACCCTGTAGCGACTACGGAGTCAAGCGTCTAAACTGCGCTCGATCAAGGCTGACTCAGCGGTGAGCGGAATGCGGATCGGCGAATTGGGGACGGCGGCAGGGGTGGATGTGGAGACCATCCGCTATTACGAGCGGCTCGGCCTGCTGCCCGCGCCGCCCCGACGGTCCAACGGCTATCGGACCTATGCCCGCGATCATCTGGAACGGCTCGCCTTCATCCGGCATTGCCGGGCGCTCGGCATGTCGCTGGCCGATGTGCAGCGGCTGCTGGATCTGCTGGCCCATCCCGAGGCGGATTGCCACGACGCGAACTGTCTGATCGATGCCCAGCTTGAACGGGTGCGGGAGCGTCTTCAGTCCATGCAGATGCTGGAGCGTCAGTTGAGCGCCCTGCGCACGCGCTGCCGCTCGCAACACACCACCGACACCTGCGGCATCCTGCATGAGCTGGTCGCGGCGGCCCAGGGCGAGGGCTGCATCTGTCATCCGGGCGGGTCAGCGCCAACCGGAGCCGGCGACTGAGCCCTCGTCTGAGCTGGCGCGGCGTTCCTGGCGGCGCTCAGTTCCTCCTGTTCGAGCCGTTGCAGCGAGCCATTCACCGCGACCAAACACGCTCCCGGGGCCGGCGATCAGCGCCGGTTACTCGTCGAGATCAGCCACCCGCAAGGCAGCCGTCACGGAGTCAGCATTGGATGAACGCCATCAACGAACCCCTACCCCAGCCGCGCAGACGCCCCGGCGTCTGGGCCGCCATCGCCGAAGATGTCGATTGCATCTTCGACCGCGATCCGGCGGCCCGCACCCGTTTCGAGGTCTACACCACCTATCCGGGGGTTCACGCCGTCATCCTCTACCGGCTCGCCCATCCGCTCTGGCATCGCGGCTGGCGCTGGCTGCCGCGTTTCATCTCGTACCTCGCGCGCATCTGGACCAGCATCGACATCCACCCCGGAGCCACCATCGGCCAGCGGTTCTTCATCGACCACGGCGCCGGGGTCGTCATCGGCGAGACGGCTGAAGTCGGCGACGACGTCACCCTCTATCACGGCGTCACCCTCGGCGGCACCTCATGGCACAAGGGCAAACGGCACCCGACGCTGGGCAACGGCTGCGTGGTCGGCGCGGGGGCAAAGATCCTCGGCCCGGTGGAACTGGGCGAACACGTCAAGGTCGGCGCCAACTCGGTGGTGATCGGCGATGTGCCGGCCAACAGCACCGTGGTCGGCATCCCGGCCAAGATCGTGCGTTCGCGCCGGAGCCAGAGCCTCACGCCGCATGGCATCGATCTGGACCATCATCTGATTCCAGACCCGGTGGCCGGTGCCATCGCCTGTCTGCTGGAACGGATCCGCCACCTGGAGCAGGAGGTCGGCATCCACGGCTGCCTGCTGCACGGTACGACACCGGAAGACGAGTGCGAATCCTGCGAAGCGGTCAAGGTCTGCGAGGTGCCCAATCCGCGCCCCGGCTATCCCAAGGTCTGATGGCGTTCAGTCACGCCCGACGGTCAGATGGGCGGCGATCTCCGATGTCGGAAGAGCCGCCGATAGCGGACGGCTGGGATGCTCACCACCAGTCCAAGCGACGCAACCCTTGCCGGTTGGTCGTTCGTAGGGCGCAATAGCGATAGCGTATTGCGCCGAAAGGAGATTGGCACAGACCCATCAGATGTGTAGTGGCGCAAAGACGCAGTTCGAGGTGCGAGGGCCATGCACTGGTGGTTGTATCTTGGGGCAAGCGGCCTGCCAATCATGCGGCGCAATACGCTATCGCTATTGCGCCCGCGCGGGCTGAGGAGTCCTGTTCCGCTGCTTGGCAATACGGAATTCTGGTCGATCATGACACCGTTAGCGCCTACAATGACGCGCTGACTGATCGTCGCCCCCACTACAACCGCTAATCTGGCGGTGCTGGACGTGCAGGGGCGGTTGGATTTCCTATCCGTAAACCGTCGCACCGTCGCACCGTCGCACCGTCGCATCTGCGGCTTGGCCCGAGACAACCGATGGACCCGAGACCTATCCCCAACCTCGACGGCTACCTGCAAACGGCCGCATCGTCGGTCGATCCAGAGGAGCGGGCCTGCGCCCAGAATTTTCTGCTCGACGAGCGCCCTCCGGCGAGCGCGTCTGATCTGTATGCCCCGCACTGCGCTGGCGCTCCCATCTCGGATCTGGACGACTGGTTCGGCCGCCATCATGGCTACGCCATTGAGCACCTGAACCTCGACCCCGATGAGCCCCAGGTTCCCTATACCTTCCGCTCCATCAACGACCCCAACCGGCTGACGCGGATCGACCCGCGCCTGTACTTGATCCGGGTCGAGGAAGCAACTTGGCCCTGTTCTCTGCGCGGGCACGGCTTCGAGGAGGTCAAGGCACGGATCGAGGCGGCTCAGGGCGGCGACGCGGCGGCCGTGGATTTTCTCCAGGGTCTGTGCGATGCCTGGAACCCGCGGCGGGACCAGCGTCCGACCTATGTCACCACCGAGATCCAAGTCGAGGACGTTCTGGCCGATGGGATCGACGACTGGGCCGTACAGCTGCGCAATCGCCTTGGATTGGGGCACTACGATCCAGGCCGTGCCGGACGGCCGATCGAGATCTTTCTGATGCGCTACACCGTCGCCGAGGTCGTCGCCGCGCTGTCCGGACAGGGCCACCCGGCCATTCCGACGGTGCTGGATGGCGACATCAATTCCTTTTTCTTCCCCAGCCCGCTCCCCGGAGCGGGGGCGGCACACTGGCTTCCCGGCGGCCGGACGGTCAACCTGACAACCCTGGACAGCGAAAACGACTACCAGATGGGCTGCGAGCTGCTGCACCCACGCATCGCCTATCGCCCCGAGCACTTCTATCGCGCGGGTCTCATCGATGAGCCGGTGACCATGCCGCTCGCCCGGGCGCGGGGCTTTCACCTCCCCTGGGTCCGTCTGTACGCCGAGCGCGATGACTTCGGGGTCGACGTCTTCGCGGGGTCCGAGGCGTGAGCGCAATTCCCGTCAGCCCCGCCGTCGAGCGCTGGAGCGCCCGCCTCGCCACCGACCCCGTACAGGCCATGGGCGATCTGCTGGCCGGTCGCCTCTTCCTCGGTCCCTTCGCCCGGGCGCGTCCCTCCGAGGCCCTGGTCCAGCTCCTCACCCCCGACGAGATGCCCCTGGCCGACCGCGCCCTGCGCGCCTGGCTCGAACAGGTCATCGGCGCCCCGGCACGGGATGACCTGCCGGGCAAGCGCTTCGCCGATGCCCTGAGCGAGGCCTTCCGTGCCGTCTCCCTGGTCCCCCTGCGCGAGTCGCGCGCCTGGTGCACCCAACACCAGGGCCAGCTGCGCTCCTGGCTGCGGGGCTTCTATTTCGGCCACTCCCGTGACCCGGAGGCGGCCCTGCTGGTCGCGCTCACCGGGGATCAGCGCGATCGCCACCTGCTCGGCCTCTGGCTCGGGCTGGCCCGGCTGTCCGGCGGGGTGTCGGAGGACTACGGCCGCCTCGCCATCACCGGCCTGCGCCTGATGCCGGCGGACGACGCGGGCGAGATCGAACGCTCCGTGCCGGTGGCCATGCTGCGCGGAGTACTGGATTTCGGCGAGGCTCTGGCGCGACGCGGCGACCTCAAGGGTAAGACCTGGCTCGCCGAGCTGGACTACCTGGCCGCCGTCTACCCCATGAGCACCGACCAATGGGGCCGGCGCTTCCGCGATCTGGTGCAGGCGCGGGACGTCTCCGCAACCGTGCGCAAGTGGTTGGATCAGCGTTATCCCGGCGCCCTGCGGCCCTTTGATCCCCAGCAGACCAAGGGGTTCTTACAGGCGCCACACCAGGATGAGCTTCGACAACTGCTGCGACAGTTGCCCGCGAACCTCACGGCGATCAGGCCGCAGCTCGAGGCGTTGTTCGATCGGCATCGCCAGTACTGCCGCGAGAGCGGTGACAGCTACTATCTGGTGCGGGCCTTCTGCTTCGCCGGTGACCGGCTGTTGAACCTGGATCCAACCTGGGCCCGCGATCTGGCCCACGAGGCCGCCCGTTGGAATCCCCAGGACCCCTATCCCTGGTCCCTGCTCGCCCGCGCCCTGGAGGCGGAGGGCGACTGGCACCGGGCCCAGGCGGTCTATTGGCACGCCCGGCGGCGCTTTCCGCACAACGTCCACAGCCACAGCCAACTCGCCCATGCCCTGATCGTCCACGGCGACGTCGAGCTCGGAGAGGCCGTCTATGACACGGCCATCGGACTGTTCCCGAGCAATCCCTATTGCCGCGCCGACCTGGCCCATACCCTGCGCGTCACCGGCCGTCCCCAGCGGGCGGTCGAGGTCTATCGCGAGGCCCAGCAGCACTTCCCGCAGGATCCGGCGATTATCGTCGGGCTCGTGAATACCCTGATCGATCTGGAGCGGCTCGGTGAGGCCAAAGCGGTCCTCGACTGGGCCGATCAACTCGGCATGGATGAGCGGAGCGCCGCCAAGCGGGAACAGGTCCAGCGCCGCCTGCAACAGGCCCGGAACGGCCAGCCGGTCCGACCCGCGCAGCCGCGGCAACCCGACGAAGGCCGGGCCGGCGACCTGGCCGCCCTGGCCGACATCACCGGCGAGGATCTGGCCCACGACCCCGCGCTGGGCCGCGCCATCCTGCTACGACGGAGCGGTGGCGATGACCTGGCGCGGGCCTGGTCGGAGATCCAGACCCTGCCTGCCGGCACCGTCCAACTCATCGAGACCGGGCTCTGGCGCGCCCGATCCGATGGCTGGCGGTCCGCCGCGGACTGGTTCGACCAGACCTGGGGGCGCTACGCCGGCGACGGCGTGCTGCGCGTCCACCGCAACCGTGCCCACGCCCGCGTCGGCGACGCGGTGGATTGGTCCTTGGAGCGGGAGCGCTACCCCTATCTGGCAACCGTGATCGAGACCGAGATCAACGGCGAGCCGCCGGCCCGCATCCGCCACATCGATCCCACCGACCAGGATCTCACCGAGGAGCAGCGCCAGGACGCCTGGTTCCTGGGTCTGATGGACAAGGCTGATCCGTCATTGCGCGATACCGCCGAGGAGGATCTGTTGTCCGCTCGGCATCTCCTGGTCTGACCAACCACGACATCCAACGGGACATCCGCCCCTTGCTGCATTATGCGCGGAGTCCTGCAATACAAGCGGCCCCCGCGCGTGCCGGTGCGGTGTGCTTCATCCACCGCTTCGGCGCTTCACTCAACCGCCATGTTCATTGCCTTGCTGCGTCATCGACGGGGTGTTCGAGCCCGTCGAAGATGCGACTGGCATCTCCGGCTGTACGCGTCCGGACGCCGTAGCAGCGATCTTTGAACGAGGGCGCGTACGGGTGCTGCGCTGAATCGCCCGCACCGCACTGATCGAGCCCGATGACGTCCGCCCGATGCTCGCCGGCCCCGACCGATCAAGTGTCCGCTGAAAGAGCGGCTGCGGCCGCTTACCGACGTCGGCCGAGCGTCGGGACTTGGCCGGGTTCTTCCTGATCGTTGTGTGCAGACAGATTGGTGACAACCGCGAACAGGCGCTCTCCGACCCGCTCGACAAATCGAAGCCGGCCAGGTGTCGTGTCCCCGGCTGATCGCACTTCAGCAATCCGTCAGGGCGAGCATGGACAGGGACAGCGAACGTCGATAGCGGGCGGCGTGCCGATGGAGCTGCCGCTACGCGCATCCACCCCCACTACACCCCCCACCCGTCGGCCAGGCGCCATGGTTGCCACACCCGCCCCCACGGGGCGGCATGCCGGTCGACTCCCCGCTCGGGCGGATGATGAGCCGGCAGACACCCTCCTGCGAGGCGTCTTCCCAGTCGAAGCCGGCGGCTGGCAGTTGCCTGTCGAGCCAGCGCGGCGGGTGGTCGCAGACGACTTCCAGCCGGCTGAACGGGGTTTGCTGCATGAAGGGCACCAGGACGAGCTGCGAGTTGAGGCTGGAGTCGCTGGCGAGCACGGCGGCGAGGTCGATCCGGTACTCGCCCTCGGTCTCGCCGGACGCGAAGAAGCGGGCCGGGTCGGGCAGTTCGCGGGCGGCGGCTTCGAGTTCGCGCCGGACGGCGTCGAGCGCGGCCTCCGGCGGTCCGTCGAGGCGCCACAGGCGCAGACCCAGATTCTGCAGCAGGGTGACGGCGATGCCTTTGACATCGCGCACCAGCAGCGCCTCGGCGCCGTCGAGCAGGGCGCCAAGGCGTTCGGCCTGCTGTGTGATCTCGGCGATCGAACGCGCGGTGATGCCATTGAAGGCGGTATCCGAGACGTGGCGCCAGGCGCCGTCCTCGTGCGCGAAAAGGCGCAGGATGCAGGGTTCTTGTGGCGACAGGGGCTCACCCTGGCCGTCGATGCAGGCGGCGATTTTCATCTTTGGCTCTCCCGGTGGAATAAGACGCTCGGCCGATTCAGCCGAAACCGTGGCTCTTGCCCTTGATCGACTCGATGTTGATGCGGATCACGGCGGTGGCGTCGAGGTTGGTCTTGGGATACTCGAAATGCTGGTCGGTGAAGCGGGCGACGATGCGGTCGAGGATGGCGATGCGTTCGGCCTCGTCCGTGACGAAATGTGCCTGGCCCATGCCGATGACGGTGCGGTGTTTCGCCTCGAAATCGCACGCCTGCTGGCTCTCGATGACCCCATGGTCGGTCGAGATGGCGAAGCAGACCCTGGGATTGCGCTTGAGGATACGGATCTTGCTGCCGCTCTTGGCCGAGTGCAGATAGAGCGAGGTGCCGTCATAGGCGTAGAAGACCGGGACGACGAAGGGTGCGTCGGCCTCGGCAAGCGCGAGGTACATGACCCGTGCGGATCGGATGATGGCGTCGATCGCGGCGCGGTCGGTGATCTCGCGGTCGCTGCGGCGCATGGCGCCGTGCGGGTGGTTGGCATTTGCCGTCATGGTCGTGGATTCCAGTCAGGTGTTCGTTTTGGATGGAAACGCTGCCCTCCGACTCCCCTCCCCCTTGGCGAGGGAGTGGTTGGGGGAGAGGGGGCAGCGCGGTGCGATGCGGCCATCGGCCATGAGGCGACCGGCTGACATTCGGGTGAAATGGTGATCGGGGTCCGGCGTTCGACCGACTGCTTTCACCCTCTCCCCAACCCTTCCCCCATCGAGGGGGAGGGGCTTTGGGACGGTCTGTCATGACGGTAAGCCTGACCGATCAGCCGTCCCTGTCCGTCGGTGGTCCCGGGCGGCTCGAACATCTGCGCCAGCGCGTTGCAGATGGTCAGTGTGCGGTCGGCGTCGATCTGTAACGGCGTGCCGTGATGGTAATTTTCGAGCGAACAGATGCCGAAGATCCCGTCGAGCGAGAGGATGGCCTCCTTCAGCTCCGGCGTGAACGCCACCGCCTCCTCGGCCGCAGTCACCAGACTGCCGTAGTCGTGGTTGAACGGCATGATCTGGTGGCGGGCGCAGAGCGCGATCAGATAGGCCTCGATGGCCACGGCGGCGATGTTGAAGACGAGGCTCACGCGCTCGCCATCGGTGGCGAACTGCATGGCGCGCTGGTGATAGCCACGGGCGTCGGTCAGACAGCGCTGGAGTTTCTTCTCATACGTTTCGAAGAGGACGAGTGACATCGTCGAACCTGCTGATGGTTGAGCCCGACCGCTCCCATGCAGGGAGCGGCGGGGCCGGTGGCGGTGATGGTGTGGAATCGCGCGCGGCTTACCAGACGTTGAGCACCCACTCCTTGTTCTTCTTGTATTCCATGTCGGTGAAGAGGGTGTTGGCCATCTGCTCGGCGAGCCAGGTCGCGCCCTCGTAGCCGACCACCGGGTAGCGGTAGAGACCGGCCCGGTCGTAGGTCGGAAACCCGACCCGCACCATCGGTACGTTGCATTCCATCGCTGCGAAGCGTCCCTTCGAATGCCCGAGGATGAGGTCCAGCTCCAGCCCCTGGTTCTTGACCCGGTCTTCCAGATCCCAGAGGTCGGCGTTGGTGATGATCTCCATCGGGTAATCGACGTTCTGCTGCATCGCCTGGATGCGCGGATCGTCGCCGTAGTTGGCGTTGTCGTCGCCGAGCAGCAGCAGGACCGGTTTCATCTCCAGGTCCAGACAGAACTCGGCGAGCCCGATCACCAGATCCGGGTTGCCGTAGATGGCGACCCGCTTGTCGGCCAGGAACATGTGCGTGAGGTCGGTCAGGGCATCGATGGCGATGCCGCGCTCGACCACCAGCGAGTGCGGGATCGGCTTGCCGGTGAGTTTCTTCAGATTCGCCAGGAAGGTATCCGTGTTGCGGATGCCGATCGGCGTCGGGCCGACGATGGTGGGCTGACCGAACTCGTTCTCCAGATACTTGGCCGCCTGACCGCCCTCGTAGCGGTTGAGCGCGAGTGTGGCGCTGGCGCTGCCGGTGCGCTTGAGATCCTCGATCGTGGTACTGCCGTGTGACACGAAGTTGCCATCGGGCATCAGCGGCGAATCGAAGCTCTCGATCTCGAACAGCACGTTGGCCTGGATGTCCATCTCGGCCAGCAGGTGCTTGAGCGCCTTGACGTCGCCCGGGTTGACCCAGCCGGTGATCAGATTGAGCTTGCCGTTGGGCTCGCCCTTCTCGGCGAAGTACTTGACGAAGTCGCGCACCGCCACGTCGTAGCCGGTGACCATGCTGCCGACGAAGCTCGGGGTGTGGATCGGGATCAGATGGACCTCGCGTCCCGGGTACTTCTCGGGCAGCAGCTCCTCGTTGAGCTTGCGCACCACGCCGTCGATGTCGTCGCCGATGACCTCGGTCGAGCAGGTGCTGATGATGGGTACCACCTTGACGTGCGGATAGCGCATCAGGAGCACGTCCACTGCCTGCTCGACGCGGTCAAGTGCGCCGAACACGGCGCCATCCTCATGCACCGAGGAGGAGGCGATTTCGAAGCTCTCCTTCAGGTGCTGCGAGATCAGCAGCCGTACGAACATGACGCAGCCCTGGCCGCCGTGGACGATGCCGATGCACTCCTTGATGCCGATGCTGGCGTACTGGGCGCCCGCTGGCTGGCAGGTGAAGATCGGGTTGATGGTCCCGATCCGGTCTTTCTCTTTGAGTTCGCAATGCATGGTGTTCGATCCCCGGTCAATACATCTGGTCGGTCAACTCTTCGTTGAGCGAGCCGTCGATGGTCAGAAAGTCGAGCCGCTCGTGCAGCCCCTGCATCAGGTCCTTGATCTCGGGCACGCTCAGTGCGGCCAGCCAGGGCAGGCGCTCGCGATAGGCCTCAGCCAGGCAGACCGCATCGACCCAGTAGCAGCGGTCGGCCGGGGTCTCCAGCTCGACGTGCTCGCCGCACAGGATCTGTGTGGTCTTGCTCAGCACGCCCAGGTTCTGGTCGCGTCGGTCCCAGGCACGGGACTGGAACTGCCAGAGGCATTTCTTCATGATGTAATCGATCATCTGCTCGATGCGCTCGGTCTTCACTTCGCTCATGCCGCCGCCTCCTTTGGCGTGTGCTGCTCGAAAGCCGGGTAGGTCTTGCCGCGCAGCGCGGCCAGCATGTCGTACTTGCCGGTGTACTGGCGCAGATTGGGATCGTTGCGGACCTCGTCTGGCAGGTTCGCGTCGGAGAGCATGCGCTGGGTCACGAAGCCCTTGTCGGTCGGGATCTCGTCCTTGCTGATGTCCAGCTTGGAGAGTTCGTGGATCGGCGAGTAGATGCCGTTGTAGATGTCGCGCGCGAACCGGACCCAGCCTTCGTAGCCCTTCCAGGGGCCGTTGTGATAGGCGTGGGCGTTCAGATAGGGCACGCGGATCTTCTTCGCCACCTCGCCGGGACGCTTGCCGGTGAAGATGATGTCCGGCTTGAGCTTGTACATGGCCTCCACGCTTTCAAGTTCATTGGGATCGTCGATGGCGAGCGCTCCCTGTTCGCAGCGGGCGATGCCCTTCTCCATGTCGCCCTGATGGCCGAACTTGGTGTAGACCGAGACCACGTCCACGCCCATTTCCTCGTGGATGACGTTGGCCCAGTGCCAGAGCTTGGAGCCGCCCGGCCAGAGGCAGACCTTCTTGTGCATGAGGCGGGCCTTGTACCAGTCGAGCTCGGGCTTCCAGCGCGCGGTTTCCTCGTCGATGATCGCCTGGGCACGATCCTCGATGCCGAAGAAGAGACCGACCTTGCGCAGCGAGTTGCCCAGCGGCTCGAAACCGAAGCCGTCGATGTCCAGACGCGGGATGCCGTACTTCACGCGCAGTTCGTTGCAGATGTACTCCGCCGAACGGGCGCACTCCAGGACATTCAGATGCGCCTTGTGCATGGCGCGCAGGTCGTCGTAGGAACCGTTGCCGGTGAAGGTGGAGAGGATCTGGATCCCCATCCGCTTGAAGAAGTCCTGCATGACCTCCTGGTCGCCCTGGATGTTGTACTCGCCAACATAGTTGATGACGTAGTCGCTGGTGATCTCGGGCTCGACCGTGCCGACCTTGTTCTTGATCCAGGCGATGTTGATCTTGTGGTGACCGCCGGACTGACTGGGACCCGCGAAGCCGGGCGAGTTGCAGACGAAGATGTCGACATCCGGCAGCTCTTCCATGACCTCCTGGGCGATGGCGTCGATGTCGTCACCGATCAAGGCCGTGGCGCAGGTCTGGTAGATGGTCATCCGCTTGATGGTCGGATGCGCCTTGAACGCCTCGATGATGTTCTGCTTCAGCAGCTTCTCGGCACCGAAGACGATATGCTTTTCCTTGACATCGGTGGCGAAGGTGTACTTGAGCTGGAAGTTGTCGTTGTCGCTGATGTAGCGCTTGGTCTGCCAGGTGTCGTAGGTGCAGCCGACCGGGCCGTGACTGATGTGGATCACATCCTTCATCGGCGTACCGATCACATGCTTGGCACCGCAGTAGGCGCAGCCGCGCTCGGAGATGGTCCCCGGAATGGTGTTGAGATAGCCAAGCGGCAGGGCGTCGGCCAGGGTCTCGCCCGGCCCTTTGACGACGGCGTGCTTCTTGCGCTCGGGAATGCAGGTACTGCATTCAAATTCATGATAAGGCATGGCTGGTGCTCCGAATGGGCGCTCCGAATGGCGGTTAAAGGATGGCGTGCTCGCCGGATTCCCTGGTGCGGACCCGCACGGCGTCGTCGATCGGACAGATGAAGATGCGCCCGTCGCCGATCTGCTGGGTGCGGTTGACCGTCATGATGGCGTGCACCACCGGCTCGACGTCCGCGTCGCCGACGACGATGTTCAGCATGCGCTTGGGGATGTACTTCATACCCCTGGAACGGCCCTGGCCCTGCACCTCGGCCGGCAGTTCGCAGGCGACCTCGCTGGCGATGCCGCGCTGCTTGCCGCGCCCGATGACCGCAAATGCGGTGAAGCAGGGGAAGCCCAGCTCTTCGAGCGCCGCCTTGGTGGCTCCCATCTTCTTGGGGCGGATGATGGCGATGATCTCTTTCATGGGATCCTCCGGGCTCAGAGTCCGGGTTGGCCGGTGCGCACCGTAAAGGCCGCCTCGACCGGTGAGACGAAGACCTTGCCGTCGCCGAAGTTGCCGGTGTACGCCTTGTAGTTGACGATCTTGACGATCTCCTCGACGTCCTCGTCTTCGGCCACCATCAGGATCATGGTCTTGGGCAGCTCGTCATAACGGATGCTGCCGAGCGAGATCCCCTTCTGCTTGCCGCGTCCGAAGGCGTGAACCTGAGTCATCGAAAAAAAGCCCGCTTCGGCCAGTGCCTCGCTGACAGCGTCGGCGGCGTCCGGACGGACGATTGCGCGAATCATCTTCATTGCATTGACTCCTGTATCTCGCCTGTTAATCCATGAGCCCGTATTTCACGACCATCTCTTCGAGCTGATCCATGGTGAGCGGATTGGGAATCACCAGATCCTTGTTCTCGATGATCTTGCGCCCGAGTTCACTGTATTCGAATGCCTGGTTTTCTTCCGGATTGAATTCGGTAACCGTTTTCTTATTGAACTCGGCCTTCTGTACGATATTGTCGCGTGGTACGAAATGGATCATCTTGGTGCCGATGGCAGCGGTGAATTCCTCCAGGAATTCCTTCTCGCCATCGACCTTGCGGCTGTTGCAGATGATGCCGCCCAAGCGCACGCCGCTCTGCTTGGCATATTTGACGAGACCCTTGCAGATGTTGTTGGCGGCATAGATGGCCATCATCTCGCCCGAGGCGACGATGTAGACCTCCTGCGCCTTGCCGTCGCGGATCGGCATGGCGAACCCGCCGCAGACCACGTCGCCGAGCACGTCGAAAAAGACGAAATCCAGATCCTCGGTATAGGCGCCGCGCGCTTCCATGAGATCAATGGCGGTGATGACGCCGCGTCCGGCACAGCCGACGCCCGGCTCCGGACCACCGGACTCGACGCAGCGGATGTCCTTGAACCCGGCCTTGATGACTTGGTCGTTGGTGATCTTCTCCGCGCCCTTGTCGCGCAGCACGTCCATGAGCGTTTGCTGCGGCTTGCCGCCCAGAATCAGGCGCGTTGAATCCGCCTTGGGATCGCAGCCGTGAATGAAGACCTTCTGCCCGTGGAAATGAGCCAATGCCGCAGCCGTATTCTGCGTGGTGGTCGATTTTCCGATACCGCCTTTGCCATAGATGGCGACTTTACGTGTCATGATGTCGATTTCCGATTTGATTGTGCCGTTCACTCCCTCTCCTGTCAGGAGAGGGAGTGAATGCTGACATTTGATTGAAAATGAATGCTTCATTGTCGAGTGAAGATTCGTCCGGATTGTGAGAGCAGTCCGGCAACAGGCTATTCGCAAGCGGTGTGCCATAAATGGACTGGCGTGCGGAAGAAAGGAGGATTGATGCGTCCGGATCCCGGAAGTGTTTGAAATGAAATGAGTTGATCTGGCGAATATGCTTTTTGACAGAACGGCAGAGTCGGCTGAAATGTTCATTCGCGGCATCCTGTTCCTGAATGAGCAATTCGTCATTCACGGCCTCTGACCCTGGTTTTCGGGAATTGACCGTTCCGGTCGAATTCGCTGACAAATTGTTCGTCAGGCGTCAATTTTCGAAGCACGGCTCTCTGGCTTGGGAAAGAGGTCGTGCCCCATCAGGAGGGGCGCGGGGCGCCCTGACTGCCCGGCGAGTCGGGATACTGTCGGGAAGTCCCTTTCGGGTTTTGGCGGCTGGAGATGGGAGATGCCGGCCAGGAATGACCGGGTGATCGGGCGGGAAGGAGGGATCAGTCGAGCGGTGACGTGCTGCGGAATGGTTTGTAGCTGATGTGGTGCTTCTGCATGCGGATGCCCAGCATGCGGCGGGTGAGCCCGAGTTCTTCAGCGGCCTCGCCGACCCTGCCGCCGTTGTTCTTGAGCGCCTCGGCGATCATCTCGTATTCGACCGCGCGCAGCTTGTCCTCCAGCGAAAACCCGTTGACGGTGCCGCTCTCGTGCGAGGTCTGGAGCGAAGGCGGCAGGTCGTAGCTGTGGATGACGCCGTCTTCGGAGAGGATGACCGCGCTCTCGATGACGTTCTCCAGTTCGCGCACGTTGCCCGGCCAGTGATAGCTCATCAGCATGTTGAGCGCGGGGGTCGAGATGCGCTTGACGCTCTTGCCGTTCTCGGCGGCGTAGCGGGTGACGAAATGGTCGGCCAGGGTGATGACGTCGCTGCCGCGCTCGCGTAACGGGGGGATGGTGATGCAGAAGACGTTGAGCCGGTAGTAGAGATCTTCGCGGAAGGTGCCTTCTTCGACCATCGCCGCCAGATTGCGGTTGGTGGCGGTGATGATGCGCAGATCCACCTTGATTGGCTTGACCCCGCCGATCCGTTTGAAGGTGCGTTCCTGTAGCACCCGCAGCAGCTTGGCCTGGTTGGCCAGACTCAGTTCGCCGACCTCGTCGAGAAAGATGGTGCCGCCGTCGGCCTGCTCGAAACAGCCCTTGTGGGTCGCCACCGCGCCGGTGAAGGATCCCCGCTCATGACCGAAGAGCTCGCTCTCGATCAGGTTGTCGGGGAAGGCGGCACAGTTGGACTTGACGAACGGCCCCTCGGCGTAAGGGCTGTTGTAATGAATGGCGCTGGCGACCAGCTCCTTGCCGACCCCGCTTTCGCCCAGGATCAGCACCGTCGCCCGTGCCCCGGCGACCTTGCGGATGTGCTCGTAGACCTGCTGCATCGGTTTGGAATTGCCGATGATGTTGGAGGGCTTGAAACGGCGTTTGAGGGCGCTCTTGAGCCGGCGGTTCTCGTTCTCCAGCCGGACCTTGTCGATGTTCTCGATCAGATACAGATCGACCACCGGGGCGATCATGGCGGCGATGGTCGCCAGCAGCTTGACATCCTGTTCCAGCAGCCGCCGGCTCATGTAGACGCGCTCGGCGCAGATGGTCCCCAGAACCTTCTGGGCGCGGACGATGGGCACGCAGATGAAGGAGGCATTGGCGCGGCCACGGTCGGCGTGCGCCTGGGTCCGGTCGAGAAAATCGCTGTTCTCGTGCAGACGCGCGACGACGATCGCCTTGCCGCTCTCCACCACCTTGCCCGTGATCCCCTCGCCGGGGGCGTAGATGCCGCGCCCCTTTTCCTCATCGGTCAGGCCAAAGCTCTCGTGGATGAAGATGGTGTCGGAGTGCCGGTCATAGAGCATCAGCATGCCCCGCTGCATTCTCAGTGGCTGCTGCATGACCTCCAGGATGATGGCGAGCAGGGCGGAGAGATCGGCGCTCTGCGTGCTGACAAAACCGATCCGGTGCAGGACAGGCAGGACGTTCACCCGGCACTCGCCGGTAAAGCAGTGCGTGAACTCCTCCACGAAGTCGTTGATGTCGAACTCCAGGGTGACGGTGTCATTCATGGGCGGTGGCGTATGCGAGGCTGAGAAGGGTTTTTATTCAGCAAATAACAGGCCAACTCTGGTGGTCGCCGGAGCGGACGATTCCCTGACGAGATTGGCAGTGATCCTGCACGCCCTGGCCGGCCAGACGCTCGGCGGTATCCGGCGGCAGATAGTCGGGCAGCTTGGGGTGCCCGTATTGCCTGCCCGCGACTGATGGACGCAGACACCGAACAGCGCGGAGAAGATGGGGCAGGTGGTGGCGCCCCGCTCATCCTGTCTCCTGTCGGTCCTCCACTTCGTCCAGCGCATCCTTCTGCATTCCGGCAATGATCCGGCGCATCAACGCGAGGAACTGGTCGCGTTCGGCCTCCGTCAGTCCGGCCAGCGCCTCGCTGTTGACCTGCATGGCCGCCGCGATGGCCGGGGCGCGCAGGGCGCGGGCCTGATCGGTCAGCCAGATGCGCTGCGCCCTGGCATCCACTGCGTCTTTTTTGCGGATTACCAGCCCGTCGCGCTCCATGCGCGCCAGGGTGTTGGCCAGGGTCGGCTGCTCGATGTCCAGGCGGTCGATCAGCTCGCGCTGGGTCAGGCCGTCGCCCTCCCAGAGCACCAGCAGGGCAGGGAAGGTTCCGGTTGTCAGGCCAAGCGGCTTGATCCGGTCCTGAAGCTGGCGGGCAAAGAGTCTTGCCAGGTGATTGACAAGATAGCCCGCCGATTGGTCTGTGATGAATTCCACGTCTCTTCCTAACACTTGCATAGCTTGGAATGCAATGCTATATAGCATGCTATGTTTAATCTTCTGGAGAGGAGCCGTCCCATGTCCAAAACCCTTCACCCGCTTGCCGGTGCGCTGGCGTTGCTGATCATCCTGGCCTTCTGGGGCACGACCCTGGTGTCCGAGGTCTTCGGCCCGCCGACAACCGTTGTGCTCGTCAAGAGCCTGATCCCCTGGGGCTTCCTGCTGCTGATTCCCGCGCTGATGGCGACCGGCGGCTCGGGATTCGTGCTCGCCGGACAGCGCGGTGGCCGTCTGGTCGATGCCAAGCGTCGGCGCATGCCGGTCGTCGCCATGAATGGCCTGCTGATCCTGATGCCGGCGGCCCTGTTTTTGGCCTTCAAGGCCCAGGCAGGCGAGCTTGATGCCGTCTTTTACGCCGTGCAGGCGCTCGAACTGGTCGCTGGCGCCGTCAACATCACGCTGCTTGGTCTGAACATGCGCGATGGCCTGCGTCTGACGGGACGGTTGCGTCACGTCCCGGCCTGAAATCGAATCAACCGAACCTGAACCGTCCGCTACGTCCTCTTTTCCGCGTCCTCATCAAGCTGTTTTAGAAACGCCATTTTCTCCGCGATCTTGATCTCCAGACCGCGTGGCGCCGGTTGATACCAGTGCGGCTCAGGCATGCCGTCGGGAAGATAGGTTTCACCGGCGGCATAGGCATGAGGTTCGTCATGGGCGTAACGATAGGCCTGTCCATGACCCAGTTCCTTCATGAGCCGCGTCGGGGCATTGCGCAGATGCACGGGCACGTCACGGCTCCTGTCCCGTTTCACAAAGGCGCGCGCGGCATTGTAAGCCTTGTAGCCGGCGTTGCTTTTGGCCGCGATCGCCAGGTAAATGACGGCTTGTCCAAGGGCCAGCTCGCCCTCTGGCGAGCCCAGCCGTTCATAGGTCAGCGCCGCCTCGTTGGCGATCTGCATGGCTCGGGGATCAGCCAGTCCGATGTCTTCCCACGCCATGCGCAGGATGCGCCTGGACAGATAGTGAGGATCCGCCCCGCCGTCCAGCATCCGGGTCAGCCAGTAGAGCGCGGCATCCGGGTTGGAGCCCCTGACTGACTTGTGAAGCGCGGAAATCTGGTCATAAAAGTAATCGCCGCCCTGATCGAACCGTCGGGCGTTGAGGGTCAGGGCGTTCTGGATGAAGTCGGCGTCAATCCGGGTCACACCAGCCGCTCCGGCGGCGGTGCTGCACTGCTCAAGCAGATTCAGACAGCGTCTGGCATCGCCGTCGGCATAGCCGACGAGGGTGTCAACCGCTGCGTCATCGAACTGAAGATGACTCAATGCCTGATCCCTCGCCCTCGCCAGCAGTTGCCGCAATTCATCGTCGGTGAGTGACTGCAAGACATAGACCTGAGCGCGGGACAGCAGGGCCGCGTTCACTTCAAACGACGGATTCTCCGTGGTGGCGCCGATGAAGGTCACCAGCCCGGATTCGGCATAGGGCAGGAGCGCATCCTGCTGGGACTTGTTGAAGCGATGAATTTCATCGACGAACAGGATCGTGCGTTGGCCTTGCGACAGGTTCAGTTCGGCCTGTTCAATCGCCGCCCGGATGTCTTTGACGCCTGCAAAGACCGCCGACAGCGCAATGAACTCACTGCCGAACGCCTGGGCCGTGAGTCTGGCCAGGGTCGTTTTGCCAACCCCCGGCGGTCCCCACAGAATCATGGAGTGCGCCTGACCGGACTGGAAAGCGAGTCGCAAGGGCTTGCCTTCACCCAGCAGGTGGGACTGCCCGATCACATCCTCCAGAACCCTGGGTCTGAGGGCTTCGGCCAGCGGTGGGGCAGGGACTTTGGCAAAGAGGTCAGTCATGTTGATCCGGGTCCAGCGCATGGCCTGGCCTGGGTCAGGGCGTCGCCCCCGTGACCCTGGCCCTGAACACCGGAATCGATGTGCAGCAGGATGGACATGGATTCCTCGTGTGAGTCGGATTGGAGAGTGTGATGGATGAGTCGCGGGCAGCCGTAAGATGGCTATACTCCCCGTTCCAGACAACCGAAGCCCGGAACGGGGCCAGCACCATGATCGAGATCGAATATATCGTGAAAGACAGCCGGGGAGTGGAACGCTTGCGCACTGCCGATAAGAAGGCCGCCGATGCCTATGACCGGATCCTGGAGAACGCCGAGCGTCTGGCGCAGCTTCTCCGCGCCGATCAGGTCTTGCCCAACCTGCCTGAAACGGATCTGGAGAACCTGACGATCTATCTGGCGCGCAATGCCCGTGAGGTCGAGCAGATCCTCAAGGGCAAGCCGATGGAGCGCGAGCAGACGCCGCCTCAGGAATCAGCGGAACCAGTGGCGTCGCTCAAAGTGGTGAAGGCGTGATGGTGAGGGAACAGGGGTCGTTCAGCGTCCCTGGTGCGCGAGCGGGACATGCCGCCCGGCGCGCGCGATGAATGGCCCACGACGCGATCAGGATGAGTCCAGCCACTCGATCCTGATGGGTTATCTGCTGTGGATCTTCGGGTTCATGGGCGCGCATCGGTTCTACTACGACAAGCCGGTCACCGGCACGCTCTGGTTCCTGACCCTGGGCCTGCTTCTGGTCGGCTGGCTGATCGATCTGCTGCTGATTCCGGGGATGAATCGCCGGGCGGATCGACGCTTTGGTCCGGGTGTCAAGGACTACAACCTGACCTGGATTCTGCTGACCTTTCTGGGACTGTTCGGCGTCCATCGCTTCTATCTGGGCAAATGGATCACAGGCCTGATCTGGATGCTGACCGGTGGCCTGTTCCTGGTCGGCTATCTCTACGATTACTGGACGCTCAACGAGCAGATCGAGGCGGTCAATGATGAGCTGCGCGTGGCGCGGGCCTGAATCGAGCCCGATAAGGGTCGCCGTCTGAGTTGGCTGGTGTCGCTCACTTCAGCGCCCCCAGCGTCAGGGCGGCGAGCGCCAGATAGCGTCCGGTTTTTGCCAGGGTGACCAGCAGCACAAAGCGCCACAGCGGCTCGCGCAGTACCCCGGCAATCAGGGTCAGCGGATCGCCGATGATCGGCAGCCAACTCAACAGCAACGACCAGTACCCTGCCCGCGCATAGACGCGCCGCGCCTGTGCCAGCCGGGCGGAGTGGACCGGAAACCAGCGGCGGTCACGATAGCGCTCCAGCGAGCGACCGATCAGCCAGTTGAGCACCGAACCCAGTACATTGCCGAGGCTGGCGACCGTCAGCAGCATCCAGACGGGCTGGGCCTTGGCGAGCAGGAGCGCGACCAGGAGCGCTTCGGACTGCGCGGGCAGCAGCGAGGCGGCGGCGAAGGCTGCCGCGAAGAGCCCCAGATAGACGCTGAGATCGATCATCCGTCGTGATGCCTGTGCCCTCAAGCAGCCGGCTCTAGGATCCGGCGAGTTCTCAGCCGCTTACTTTGGTACGAGTGGGGCGGCGCGTTCGGCACAGTTAGCCAGACGCGCTGGTGACCAGAGGTGCCGAGCAGCGCATTGCCATCTTGAAACTTGGGAAGGGCTTGAAGCAGCGCGACCGGGTTGGTGCGTGGCGCAAAGCGGGCGCTCTAAAGCAGAGCGATTTGATGGGGGGCAGGCATTGAATTTGGCGCGCCCGACAGGATTCGAACCTGTGACCCCAGCCTTCGGAGGGCTGTACTCTATCCATCTGAGCTACGGGCGCGTGAAGAGGGCGGATTATGGCCTCTGGTGGCGCATTCGTCAAAGGACTTGTCGATTTTTGCGCCAGACGGCGGATCAGCCGCTCTGGAGCATGTCCTTCATCCGGTCCAGATGACTCCGTGCGCGTTCTTTGCGGCTTTCCGGGGTGTCTGCGTCTGCGCCTTCGCCATCCCGGTTCAGTTGATCCTTGGGGAGTTCGCCAAGAAAACGGCTCGGTTCGCTGCGGACCCATTCGCCATAGCGTTTGCGACGGCGGGTCAGGGTGAAGGTCAGCGCCTGACGCGCGCGGGTGATGCCGACGTAGGCCAGCCGGCGCTCTTCCTCGATGCTGTCGTCCTCGATGCTGACCCGATGCGGCAGCAGTTCTTCTTCCATGCCGACCAGAAAGACCTGCGGGAACTCCAGACCCTTGGCGGCGTGCAGGGTCATGAGCTGGACGTGGTCGCCGGCCTCGGTCTCGTCCTGACGGTCCAGCACGTCCATGAGCGTGAGATGGCCGACCAGGTCGGCGAGCGTTTTGTCCTGAAAATCGCCTTTGCGCAGTCTGCCGATCCAGTCCAGGAGATCGGTGACGTTCTCGTAGCGTCGATCCGCCACCGCCTGACTGGAGGCGTTCTCGCGCAGCCAGGCGGGGTAGTCGATGGCCTCGATCAGGGCGCTGACGGCGCTGACCGGATCGCTGGCCGTGCGCTGGCCGTGGTCGGCGATCAGCCGGGCGAAGGCGCCGAGCCGGTCGCGCTGACGCGCGGTCAGTTCGGCGTCCAGGCCCGGTTCGGCGCAGGCGGCAAGCAGGCTGATGTCGCGCTCGCGGGCATGGCCGGCGAGCTGTTCGAGTGTGGTCGGGCCGATCTCGCGGCGCGGGGTATTGACGATGCGCAGAAAGGCGACGTCGTCCGCCGGATTCGCCAGCAGACGCAGATAGGCCATGATGTCCTTGATCTCGGCGCGGGCGAAGAAGGAGGTGCCGCCGCTCAGGAAATAGGGAATGTTGTGCTCGCGCAGCGCCTGCTCGAAAGGTCGTGCCTGATGGTTGCCGCGATAGAGGATGGCGATGTCGCCGAACGCCACGTCTTCGGCGAACTTCAGATGCAGGATCTCTGAGGCGACGCGCTCGGCCTCGTGCGCCTCGTCCTTGCAGGTCAGCACGCGCGGTCGCTCGCCGGGGCCGAGATCGCTCCACAGCCGTTTCTCGAAGACATGCGGATTGTTGGCGATGAGTGTATTGGCCAGCGCCAGGATGCGCGCGCTGGAGCGATAGTTCTGCTCCAGCATGATGACCTCAAGGGTCGGGTAGTCTGCCTTGAGCCGGGCCAGATTCTCTGGTCGCGCGCCGCGCCAGGCATAGATGGACTGATCGTCGTCGCCGACCACGGTAAAGGCCCCGCGCGGGCCGGTGAGATGACGCACCAGCTCATACTGGGCGCTGTTGGTGTCCTGATATTCATCGACCAGCAGATACCGGATGCGGCCCCGCCAGCTTTCCAGCAGATCGGGTTGCGTGCCAAGCAGATGCGCCGGTTTCAGGATGAGATCGTCGAAGTCCACCGCGTTATAGGCGCGCAGACTGCGCTCGTAGCCGGCATAGAGATCGGCCAGTTGCGACTCGAACTCGTCCTCGGCCTGACTCATGGCCTGTTCCGGGGCGATGAGTTCGTTCTTCCAGCGCGAGATGCGGTGCTGCACGGCGGGCGGGCTGAAGGCGCTGGCATTGCGGATACCGCGCAGATGCTCCTTGATCAGCGATTCGGCATCCTGCGCATCGAGCAGCGAAAAACCCGCCCTGAGTCCGCTGCGCTCGGGATGACGGCGCAGGATGTCGAGCCCCAGGGTATGAAAGGTCGAAATGGTCAGACCACGGGTGTTGACCCCTTTGAACTGCTGGCTGACCCGCTCGCGCATCTCGCGTGCGGCCTTGTTGGTGAAGGTGACGGCGCGGATATGACGGGGCTGGATGCCGACATGGCCGATCAGATGCGCGATCTTCTGGGTGATGACGCGCGTCTTGCCCGACCCCGCGCCGGCCAGTACCAGCAGCGGCCCGGCGGTGTAACGCACGGCGTCGAGTTGTCGGGGATTGAGTCCGGTCATGCTGTCTGCCCTTAAACCGCGCCCGGTGCGGTATGTGATGTTTGGGGATTGAGTCGGCCTTGGCAGAATCGACGACTGGTCGATGCGAGCGAGCAATCCGGCGGCGTTCGTAATACCATTTGATCTGTCTTTCGTCACCTAAAGGATGGCCTTGTGCTCAGTCGAATCCTACCCAGTCTGATTCTGATGCTCGCCTGCGGAACCCTGCGTGCCCAGGACGAACCACCGGCCACCGAGGGCGGCGGGTTTCTCCAGGCGCCGACGGTCGAGCCCTCGCCGGTGACCGGCGAGCCGGTGGAGCCCGATATCAACATCACCGAGTCCGGCGGCAACGTGATCTACGAATACCGGGTGCGTGGCATGCTTTATATGGTGCGGGTGCAGCCCCAGATCGGACCGCCTTATTATCTCTATGATCTCAATGGCGACGGCATCATCGATGCGCAGGAACGCTCGTCGCGTAATACGGCAGTGCCGCAGTGGGTGCTGTTTCAGTGGAATTGACGCAGGACACGGCTGGGGCAGGTGGCGAAGCGCGCTCAATCGCTCATCGCCGCTGATCGATCTGCGCATGGGGCGGCGCTAAAATAAAGAACCCCCGAGACCCAGGGGTGGAGGCGTCGGGGGAAGGCTTTCCCGGCTGGCCGGGATCTGAGGTCGTCATCCAGGGGGAGAGTGACGACCCCGGTTCGCTCGTTCAATGTGACCCGAGCCCGCCGGACAAGTTCCTGACCGCTTCAGTGCGTGTCATCGTCGCCCTGTACCGGCTCCCGAAGCAGTCTGTCCGCTGTCGCTCAAGATTTTTGATGCTGTTGCCGCCGCCGACAGAATCAGGATACCGCTCTTCGCTCACCCCAAATCCCTTGCGAAATTTCAGAGAGACCGCTATGTCACTCCCGCATCAAGGCATTCATCTGACGACCGAGACCCTGACCCAGATTCGCGCGCTCGCCCTTCCTGGTGAATCCATTGCCAGCGTCATTCAAAGGGCTGTGCTTGCACTCCACATCCTGGAGGCGGAATCCCCTCAGCATGAACCTGAGACCATCACCCAGCGCATGGACGCCCTGGAAAATCGCCTGGAGCGAATTGAGAGCCGGTGCCGCGCATATCAGGAGATGCAAGCGACTGAGGGCCGTTGAATCGAGAACGCAGGAGGACTGGCGCGGTTTGGACCTGAGTGCTTGAATCGGCGCAATGTGCCCCCGCGCCTTCTTGTCAGGTGTTCCGTCAGGTCGGTGATGGTTCGGCAGAAGGCGCTTGCGCGTCCTCAGCTCATCGACCAGGATGCGTAGCGCCTCGCGAGCCTGGAACAAAGAATTGACCCTTCTCAGGATATAATTCCAGTGACGCGACATTTGTGGAAATACCGGAGGAAAACGACCATGCCCACTTACGATTATCGCTGCGAGACCAATGACCGCGTGATCGAGGTCTCGCACCGCATGAGCGAGAGCCTGACCAACTGGGGCGATCTCTGCGCCCGTGCCGGGATCGATGCCGGCGACACGCCGGCTGATGCGCCGGTGCATCGACTGGCGACCGGCGGGAACGTGATTTCCAGCCACAGCCTTGGCAGCGGACGCGCCCCGGCGGCCTGTCCGTCCGCCGGTTCCTGCTGCAACGGTGGTTTCTGCGGACTCGATTGAATCAATCGGCGTGTAGCGCGTCCGCACGCTCTTCAGCCAGCCGCTGCGGCCAGGCGGTCAGGATCGCCTGCACCAGGGTCGCCAGCGGAATCGCGAAGAAGACCCCCCAAAAGCCCCAGATCCCCCCAAACACCAGGATGGCGACAATGATCGCCACCGGGTGCAGGTTGACCACTTCCGAGAAGAGCAGTGGCACCAGCACGTTGCCGTCGAGCGTCTGGATGATGAAATAGACCGTCGCCAGCCAGATGAAGGTGTTGTCCCAGCCCCACTGAAACCAGGCCACCAGCAGCACCGGCACGGTGACGACCGCCGCCCCGATATAGGGAATGATGACCGACAGCCCGACCAGCAGCGACAGCAGCATCGCGTACTTCAGTCCGAAGGCGTAGAAGGCCACATAGCTTGCGACCCAGACCACGATGATCTCCCACGCCTTGCCCCGCACATAGTTGGAGGTCTGGCGATCAACATCCCGCCAGACATCGCCCGCGATCCCCCGATGCTGTGGCAGCAGCCGGCGCAACCAGTCCAGAAAGAGATCCTTGTCCTTCATGAAGAAAAACACCAGTAGCGGCATCAGGATCAGATAGACCAGGGCGGTGATGACCCCGACCACGCGCGCCACCGACCAGGATAGCACCTGTTGACCGAAGGAGACGGCCTCGGCGCGCAGGGCGACGATCAGTGCGTCGATCTGGGCCATGGTCACAAGCTCCGGATAATGTTCGGGCAGATCAGTGAGGAATTTGGTCCCCTCCGAGATCATGGTCGGCAACTGCTGCACCAGCTCGGTGATCTGGCGCGACACCAGCGGCATGACGCCAATCAGCACCAGGGTGACGAACAGCATGAAGAGCACATAGATCAGGATGACACTGGGCAGGCGTGGCAGACCGCGTCGCATCAGATAGGCGACCGGCCCCTCCAGCAGATAGGCAATGACCAGACTGCCCAGCACGGGCGCAAGCATGTTGCCCAGGATCAGCACGATCGCAAAGACGATCAGCAGAAACAGCGCCAGAAAGACGATCTGCGGATCGGATAAATGGCGCTGAAACCAGTTGGTGATGAGGTTCATGACGGGAGTGATGGGTCTTGAGGGTCGCAGCCGACCCGATACAGTTGATAGTGACGGTCGAACAGGGCTTCCAGTTCGTCGATGACCTCGGCGGCGGCGCGGCCCTGCAGCACATGAGCCGACATCAGCGTCGTGGTCTCATTGAGCAGTTGTCCGTGGTCGAGCATATCGTAAGCCTGCGACAGACGCTTGATCGCGCCGACCACACTTTCGTTCGCAGGGCGCGCCAGCGGTCGCGGCTCGCGCACCTCAGCCTCGCCAGCCTCGTCAGTCGCGGACGAGGCGCGCTGGGTCAGGAAATCGGCGAATGCCAGCAGGGTCGAGCGGTCGGCTGCGGACAGATCGTGAAACAGGGTCGTCAGGCGCCGCTCGTCTGCACATCCGGAGGGCCGGGTTAACACAGGTCTGCACTCCATATTTCAATGACAGGCGCGGTTTATATCACGGACATGTCAAATTATCGTAACGAAGGGATGGAATTAGACAGATGCTTCGCATAGAGTTTGGCGCGGCTAAAATCTGCTTGGGAACCCTTTGATGCATCAATACAAGACTCTCTGCTCCATTGCCCTCATCCTGGCTGCTGGCGCGTCTGGTGTCCAGCATTCGGCCTTCGCTTCCGGCTTCTCGCTGCCCGAAGCGTCCGTCGCCGGTCTGAGCACCACCAACGCCATGGTCGCCAACCCCAATGAAACCGGCGCCTTCGCCTATAACCCGGCGGCAATGGGCTTCCATGAGACCTCCAGTCTGGCGGTCGGGACGGTGCTCATCGGCCCCAGTTTCAGCGTCACCACCGCCAGCGGCGACCATGACAGCCAGGGTGCGGACTGGCTGGCCGGCCCCATGATTCAGGGCGCCTTCAGGCTCAATGAGCAGTGGCGGCTCGGTCTGGGTGTGACGGCTCCCTTTGGCCTGGAGACGCGCTGGCGCGACGGCACCTTTCCCGCCGTCAGCGGCACCGCGACCCTGCCGGTCCCGCCCCCGCTCAATCCCAAGGTGCCGCGCGGACAACCGACCGCCAGCAAGCTCGAAATTCTGGATGTCAGCCCGACTGCCACCTATCGCGTCAATGAGGACTTGAGTCTCTCCGGCGGACTGGACATTTACTGGGCCAGGAGCGCCCAGCTCAACTCGACCGCCGGTGAACTCAGCGGCGACGGCACCGGACTCGGCTTCAATCTCAGTGCGCTCTATCGCCATGGACCCTGGAGTCTGGGGGCGGCCTTCCGCTCCACCGCGACCCTCGGGCTCGAAGGCGATTACCTGCCGCTCAGTCAGACCCTGGTCGCACTCAGGCGGCTGGCACCCGCGCAGTCCGCCGAACTCGACGTGGATCTGCCGTGGCGGCTGCAAATCGGCGCGCGTTACGCCTTCAGCGATCAGTTGGCAGTTGAATTCGACTGGACGCGAACCGGCTGGAGCGAGTTCAACGATCTCAAGATCAAGGGAAAGAACAGCGGTGCGCTGATCTTCTCCGACGCCAACGACTGGAGCGACGCCAGCGCCTGGCGTCTGGGTGCGACCTATCAGCTCCGCCCCGAGACGCAACTGCGCTTTGGCTATGCCTATGATGAAACCGGGCAGGGGGACGATCACTACAGCGCCCGTGTACCGGATAACGACCGTCATCTCTTCAGCATCGGTGTGGCCCAGGCGCTGGGGCAGGGCTATTCGCTGGAGGCCGGCTACATGTATGTGAAGGGTGTGGATCGCGATTATCGCAGCAGCAGACATTATGTCTCGGGCAGCGATCTCAATGGCAGCGATGCGCTCAATGGCGATTACGCGATGGACGCACATCTGATCGGGCTGGAGATCGTCAAGGTCTTTTAAACCGCGCCCAGTGCGGCAGGCGATGTTTTTGGTTTGGATCGGCCCTGGTCGTACCGACGGCTGTTTGATCTGGCGCGGTTTAAGAGCTTAAAAAGGATCAACGCATTGCTGAAAGCGGAAAAATCAGCGAAAACACCATCGGTATAAGACCGTCCATCCGGGAGACATCCCGGATGGACGCCTGGAATCAAACCCGCTTGCGCCCCGCCACCCGCAGCTCGCCTTTCAGATGCGCGGCCTCGCGGACTTGATTGTTTGTTCCTTGCGCCAGATTGCCCGCAGTCGCAGTGCCTAGGCGCGCGGCGCCGTCCGAGCTGCTGGCTGCCACCAATTACGACGATGCACGAAACAAGCTGGTCCGAACAACGGAGGAACCGGTCATGACTCCCCGTCTGGCGATGCTGTTACCGCTTCTGTGCTGGATTCCGCTGGCTCACTGCGGACCGGTTCCCGGCGCGATCGAGCCGACCGGTGATGTGCCGGAGGCAAGCGGCTGGCGTGCCGAAGTGATCGTGTCCGGCCTGGAGCATCCCTGGTCCATCGCCTGGCTGCCAGACGGCTCCGCACTGATCACCGAGCGACCAGGGCAACTGCGGCTGCTCCGCGACGGCGTGCTCGATCCCAAGCCGATCAGCGGCGTGCCGAGGGTGTTGGCCCAGGGGCAGGGCGGTCTGCTGGATGTCCTGCCGCATCCGGATTTTGCCGCCAACCGGCTGATCTATCTGATCTATGCCGCCGGCACTCAGGACGCCAACCGCACGACGCTGGCGCGCGCGCGTCTCGACGGCTCGCGGCTTGAGAATCTGGAGGTCATCTTCCAGAACGCCGACGCCAAATCCGGCGGTCAGCATTTTGGCTCCCGACTGCTCTGGTTGCCCGACAAGAGCCTGCTGATGAGCATCGGCGATGGCGGCAATCCGCCGCTTGCCTTCGACGGCGGGAACATCCGCGATCAGGCGCAACGGCTCGGCACCCATTTTGGCAAGATTCTGCGTCTGCGCGAGGATGGCCGTCCTGTTCCGCGCAATCCATTCAGTCAGCAGCGCGGCACCCGTCCCGAGATTTATACCTACGGCCACCGCAATATCCAGGGTTTGGCCCTGGATCCGGTCAGCGGGCGGGTGTGGGCGACCGAGCACGGCTCGCGGGGCGGCGACGAGCTGAATCGAATCGAGGTTGGCAGGAACTACGGCTGGCCCCTGGTCACCTACAGCATGGAATACTGGGGGTCACGTATCGCCGACGAGACCAGCCGTCCCGGTATCGCGGAACCGACGGTGGTCTGGACGCCGTCGAAGGCACCCAGTGGTCTGGCGTTCTATACCGGCGACCGCTATCCACAGTGGCAAGGCGATCTCTTCAGCGGTGCGCTCAAATTCGGCCAGATTCGCCGCATCGATCTCGATGGGATGAGAGTGGTTGGCGAGCAGAAGCTGACCATCGGTCAACGGGTGCGCGATGTGCGCCAGGGTCCGGACGGCTATCTCTATGTGCTGACCGATGAACCCAGCGGGGCGTTGTTGCGTATTCTGACCGAGGAGGGGTGAGCAAGTAGGGGCGATTTAAATCGCCCCTACAGTAGGTGATTCTCCGGAAATCGCTTAAACGATCAACCCCGCTTGCGCCCGGCAACCCGCAGCCGCAGCGCATTCAACCGGATGAAACCGGTCGCGTCGGCCTGATTGTAGGCACCGGCGTCTTCCTCGAAGGTGGCAATCGAGGCATCGAACAGGCTGTCGGTCTCGGACTTGCGCCCGACCACCATGACGTTGCCCTTATAGAGCCGCAGACGCACCACGCCGTTGACGACCTGCTGGGTCTGGTCGATGGCGGCCTGGAGCATCTGGCGTTCGGGCGTGAACCAGTAGCCGTTGTAGACCAGACTCGCATAGCGCGGCATCAGCTCGTCTTTCAGATGCGCGGCCTCGCGGTCGAGCGTCAGCGACTCGATGGCGCGATGTGCCTTGAGCAGGATGGTGCCGCCGGGGGTTTCGTAGCAGCCGCGCGATTTCATGCCGACATAGCGGTTCTCGACCAGATCGGCGCGACCGATGCCGTTGGCCCCGCCGATGCGGTTGAGTTCGGCCAGCAGCGCCGCCGGGCTCATGGTCTGGCCGTCGATGGCGACCAGATCGCCGTGCGCAAAGGTCAATTCGATCGTGGTCGGCTGATCGGGCGCCTGCTCGGGCGCGACCGACCAGCGCCACATGTCCGAACCCGGCTCGACCCAGGGATCCTCCAGGTCGTAGCCTTCATAGGAAATATGCAGCAGATTGGCGTCCATCGAGTAGGGCGACTTGGTGCCGTCACGCTTCATCTCGACCGCGATGCCGTGCTGTTCGGCATAGGTCATCAGCTTTTCGCGCGAGAGCAGATCCCATTCGCGCCAGGGGGCGATGATCTTGATCTCGGGATTGAGCGCATAGGCGGTCAGCTCGAAACGGACCTGATCGTTGCCCTTGCCGGTCGCGCCGTGGGCGATGGCGTCGGCCCCGGTCTCGGCGGCGATCTCGATCAGACGCTTGGCGATCAGCGGGCGGGCGATCGAGGTGCCGAGCAGATATTCGCCTTCATAGACCGTGTTGGCGCGGAACATCGGAAAGACGAAATCGCGCACGAATTCCTCGCGCAGATCGTCGATATAGATCTCTTTCACGCCCGCCGCCGTCGCCTTGGCGCGCGCTGGCTCCAGTTCCTCGCCCTGACCGATGTCGGCGGTGAAGGTCACCACCTCGCAGCCGTATTCCTCTTGCAGCCATTTCAGGATGACCGAGGTATCCAGTCCGCCCGAATAGGCCAGAACCACCTTTTTGATTGCGCCTTGCGCCATCGTCTTGCTCCAGATCACGGAAAAACGCCCTCGCGGGCAAAGCGCAAGTATAGATCGGGAGCCGTGGGCAGGGGCAGCGGATCTCAGGCCATAACGGCCTGAGTCGCGCCCAATGGCTGGGTCTGAGGGCGGGATGAGGCGTCACCTCACCTCGCCCCACTGACGATTGGACCGTCTTGCTACTGGACCTGATAGCTTCTGATGGCCTGATTGTTGCCGTCATTGAGCTCCGTCACGCGACAGAAGCTGTCCACATAGGCGCGGAAGGTCTTGGCGCCTGCTGCGCGCGCCGCGCGGAGTCCCGAGAAGGTCAGGGTTTTGACCTGTCCCACCGCCAGGGTGCCTACCGTCTTGTATTGATTGCCTTCGACGCCACAGGTGGCGGCCGCAGCGCGGTGCGTCCAGACATCGAGCCAGCCGCCATCGCCCGCTGCCGTTCCCTGATTCTTGACCGTGACGGTGGCGCTGAAGAGGGTGTTCGGGGCAGGATTGGCAGGGGTCAGGGTGATCGCCGTCACCACGAAATCGGCTCGTTTGACGGCTTGCGGCGTGATCGTCACCACATTGGAATAGGCTGAATTGCCGGCTGAATTGGTCGCTCGCACGCGATAGAGATAGGTTTGACCGGCGGTGAGGCCGGTATTGGTATGGCTGGTGGCATTGGCTGCGGTGGTTGCGATCTGCGACCAGGAGCCGTTAGTCCCGGTCTTGCGCTCGATTTTGAACCCTGTTTCATTGTCGCTGTTGTCCGTCCAGCTCAGATTGATCGCAGTGGCCGAGGCCGCAGTAGCCGTCAAGTCAGATGGCACGGCGGGTGGCGGCGTGGCGCTGGAGACGCGATACGCCGCAACCGTCGCTTTCGTGTTCATCAGTGTGCGTGCATTGTCACCGTCCGTGGCCTGTCCGGTCGCTACCCCCTGATAGCTGATGTTGGGGCTGGAAAAATAAGGCACCCGTACATGATCGCGTCCGTCGCTGAAATAACTTCCCGATTCGTATGTCATGATTGAACAATAGCGAGCGCTGTCCTGACCCGTCCAGCGCCATCCGCCAGAATAGGAATACAGCCCTGGACCGGGCTGGAAATTTTGCGCCTTATGATGGTGTGCGCCCATGTTGTGGCCGATTTCGTGGATCACGGTGTAGGTATTGTGGGCCTGCTGCACGCGATTCAGATTAAAGGCAAGCTGCTGCCATCCTTGTTCCGTGTTCAACTGCCAGCCCAGTCCGCCCGTATCCTCGACCCTGGCGAGCAGACTGACCACATCCGCGCCATAGGTGTCGCGCCAGGCATGGACCTCTTCCATGTAGCGTGGTGTCCCCTCCATTCCCCAGGGGTCGTATTCGGCATGGAAGGTCAGGCGGTAGAGATCGGTGCCTGAATCGCCGCTTTCGGTGTAATTGATTTCAGCCGTATGGACCAGATTCATGGTGATGCCGAGCTGACTGTTATCGAGCGCCAACTGGTTGCGCTGCATCGTTTGATCGATGACATGCTGAATGCTGGTGGCGCTGCTGTTCGCCCACTGGCGCGCGGCTGGCGTATAGACAATCATCAGATCAATCGTCGCTGGCGTGTCCGCAGAGGCGTCCGGACGGTTCTGCAATGCCTTTTTTTGCGCGGGAAGATCGGGCGGCAGGAGATCAGGGCCGGATTCCAGCACGTCTTTCAGGTCGGGATCGACATCCTGCACCACATGGCCGACTTTCTGGCCGAAGTCGGAGATGATGTACTCCTGCTGACGCTCAGGCAGACTGATGGTTGCGAGTATGCGTCCATCCTTGATCGAGAGCAGCACCGTGCCATGCTCGCTATCCTGGATGCGTCCGCGAACTGAGCGCACCCCGTTGATATCGGTCGCGACACGATCAATGACTGCCCACAGATGGACATCGTCGAAAAGCCCGAGATACAGGCTGCTGCCCTTGGTCAGGCTATCGGGCGTGAGTGCTTGGGGATTGATCTGTACCATGCGAAACCGTTGCGCAGCCGCCAGTGCCTCGCTCACACGATCCGGTAGCGGCGCATTCTGGTCGGCAAGGGCGGCAGGCGCCATCAGGAGCGGAATCGGAGAGGATGCTGTGTCAGCTCCCATGACATTGAAGGCGAGTAGCAGGCCGGCAGCAGCGAGGCTGACGAGACCGGCGCGGGGGTGTTGCGGTTGGCAAGACATGAATTCCTCCGTTCGCTAAACCTGCGGTGTATGCGTGCGCTATCCAGTATAACGGCCAGAAAATCGAGATTCTCAACGGTCGTCACAAAAACCAGTCTATGTTTGACCAGAAATCATGAACACAGATCACCGCATCAAGATCCTTTTCGTCTGCATGGGCAATATCTGCCGCTCGCCGACCGCACATGGCGTCTTCCGTCATTTGGTCAGGGAGGCGGGGCTGGAACATCGAATCGAGATCGATTCGGCGGGGACGCATGCCTATCATCTCGGCGAGCCGCCGGATCGACGTTCGTGCGAGACGGCGCGGGAGCGGGGGGTCGATATTGGCGATCTGCGCGCCCGACGCGCCCGGTCGCAGGACTTTCTCGATTTCGATTACGTCCTGGCGATGGATGAGGACAATTATCGCAATCTGGCTGAACTCTGCCCGTCCGGTATGGAGGAAAAGCTCAAGCTGTTCATGGACTTTGCGCCGGAGCTTCAGGTGCGGGAGGTGCCTGATCCCTATTATGGGGGCGCACGCGGGTTCGATCTGGTGTTTGATCTGCTGGAATCGGCGTCACGCGGATTGCTGGCAGAGCTGCATGGGCGGTTGCGCTGAAGCGCGATCAGACTGGAATGGAGCCCGGCACCATGGCCGGGCCGTCATGCAGGCGGCGGTGACGAGTCACCGCGCCTGATCGGTTTCGCCGACTCAGGAGCCGTCGCTGGTCTGAGCGGATTCTGTGTGCGCGTTTGTGTGTGATCGCGCCGCCGGTTCACTCGCTGCGGCGGATCCTGTCTCGGATTGATGTGTACTCCGTTCGACCGCTTCCGGCGCTGGTGTGCTGGCAACCGGTAGGGTCTCAGAGACGAAAACCGGAGCCGGCAGCAAACCCTGTGGCGCGGATGTCGTCTCGGGCAAGCGAGGTGGAGCGGCGGGCCGACTCACCTCCGGCGCGGACTCGCGGGCGGACTCCGGTGTCTGGTCGCTTGTCGGCTGGCTGTCAGGTGACGGGCGATAAAGGGATTGAGTGGGCTCCGCGTCCGACTCCGGGGTGAACGCCGATGCGCCGTCCGGTATGCCGGCTGTCACCGCTGTTTCAGCGCTAACGGCGGGACGCCGACGATTGCGTCCACCGCGACGACGACGCGAACGTGGCCGCTGCTCGGGGCCGCCTGGTGTCCCATCGCCGGTTTCGGTTTCGGAATCGTTGCCGTCCGCCTCGTCGTCAGTGGTGTCCAGCGTGTCGGATGACGGTCTGGCCGTCCGGATGGATTCCGGCTTTGGCGCCGACTCCCATTCCGACACCTCGTCGCTGTCCTGATGCGTGCTTTCCCACCAGCGGTAGCCTGATTCACCCTGAAGCGGTGCCGCCGGGGTATTGGCTGTGTCGTCGATGGGCGCGGATCCCGGCAGGGATTCATCCGGTTCGGTGACAGGGCGGGGCTGATGGACGGTCTCAAATGGTCTGACGCTGCTGCGACGGATATCCTGATTCTCGTCCGTTTGTGTGGGGTTGCGCGCCTCGCCCGGTCCCCGTCGATTGCGTCCGCGCGATCCGTTGCGACGTGAACGCCCTTCGGCGTTGAGCTGGTCATCGCCTTCCGTCAGCGGCGTGGATGCCGTGTCTTCGCGCTCGACGCGTGGGCGTCGCTCCTGACCGCCGCGTTCTGCGTCCGGGCGGGCCTGCTCGCCCCTCGGGGGATGGGTTCGCGCGCGATCCTCACGCATCTGTGGCGCACGTCCTTGACCGGGCCGGTCCCGGCGACTCATGTCGCCCTGACGTGACCGTTGCGGTTGCGGATCGCGATCCGGGCTTTGCGGCGGCTCCGAAATGGTGCGGATTGGCTCCGGCTCGGGCGCCTGTGTCGAGCGCGATGGCTCCTGTTCCAACGCACGCCCCATGAAGAGACCGGTCCAGATACGCTTGAGCAGGCTTTCCGACTCGGCGCGTTCGGCCTCTCTGGCGGATGAGACCGGGGACGAGGGGCGCGCCATCTCGCGCTGCGGAGCCGGCGAACTGGGCGTGACCTGCTTGACTGCCGGCTCCGCGATCTGTACGGGTTGGGCGAGTTTGGCGTAATGCGGCGTGGCGCTCGGTTCAGGGGGAGCGGTCAGCTCATAGCTGGACTGGAGTTCGGTCAGCCTGGCGGCATCCTGGGTGCGCAGACGCTCGATCCGATAATCCGGGGTCTGTAGGTGCTCGTTGGGAACCAGCAGGATCTCGGCGCCCTGACGTTCTTCGATGTCGAGGATGGCTCGCCGCTTTTCGTTGAGCAGGAAGGTTGCAACACTAACCGGAAGCTGGGCGACGATGCGCTGGGTACTGTCTTTCATCGCCTCTTCCTCGACGATGCGCAGGATCGAGAGCGCCAGCGACTCGACGCCACGGATGGTGCCCTGACCCTTGCAGCGCGGACAGACCTGCTGGCTGGATTCGCCGAGCGAGGGTCGCAGCCGCTGGCGTGACATCTCCAGCAGACCGAAGCGCGAGATGCGCGCGACCTGGACGCGGGCGCGATCCTGCTTGAGCGCGTCGCGCAGCCGGTCTTCCACCGCCCGCTGGTTCTTGGGTGGGCTCATGTCGATGAAGTCGATGACGAAGAGCCCACCCAGATCGCGCAGCCGCAACTGGCGGGCGATCTCGTCGGCGGCTTCCAGATTGGTGTTGAGTGCGGTCTCTTCGATGTCCGCGCCCTTGGTGGCGCGGGCCGAGTTGATATCGACCGAGGTCAGCGCCTCGGTATGATCGATGACGATGGAGCCGCCAGAGGGCAGACGCACCTCGCGCTGGAAGGCCGACTCGATCTGACTCTCGATCTGATAGCGGGTGAACAGCGGCACCTCGTCCTGATAGAGCCGCAGTTTCTTGAGATTCTGCGGCATCACCTGCTGGATGAAACTTGCCGCCCGCTCATAGACCGCACGATCATCGATCACGATCTCACCGATGTCCGCGCGCAGATAGTCGCGGATGGAGCGGATGATGACATCGCTTTCCTGATAGATGAGAAAGGGCGCTTTGCGGCCCTCGCCGGAGGCCTCGATGGCCTTCCAGAGCTGGAGCAGGTAATCCAGATCCCACTGGAGTTCCTCGACGTTCTTGCCGACGCCGGCCGTGCGCACGATCAGCCCCATGTCTTCGGGGATCGCAAGCTGGCTCATGGCGTCACGCAGCTCGTTGCGGTCCTGGCCCTCAATCCGGCGCGAGACGCCGCCCGCGCGCGGGTTGTTGGGCATCAGCACCAGATAGCGCCCGGCCAGCGAGATGAAGGTCGTCAGCGCCGCGCCTTTGCTGCCGCGCTCTTCCTTGTCGATCTGAACCACGACCTCGCGGCCTTCGCGCACCGATTCCTTGATGCTGACCCGCGAGCCAGCCCTGGTGGTGTCCGGCTCGAAATAGCCGCGCGCGATCTCCTTGAGCGGCAGAAAGCCGTGACGGTCGGCGCCGTAATCGACAAAGGCGGCCTCCAGACTGGGTTCGACGCGGGTGATGGTTCCTTTATAGATATTGGCTTTTTTCTGTTCCCGTCCGGGCGATTCGATGTCGAGGTTGTAAAGGATCTGGCCATCGACGGTCGCGACGCGCAACTCTTCCGGCTGAGTTGCGTTGATCAGCATTCTTTTCATGTTGTTCCTTCTCATACACCACGGCGCGTGATCCGTGGTTGCACGCCTCGCTGCGGGCAGGCGGCGCATCGCCGGTCATCAATCCGGCAAGTTGAACCGCAAAGACGCAAAGGGCACAAAGAAAACGAATGGTTGCCAGTCTGCTGCGAGACATCCATCAGGCGCAGCCAACAGTCAGGACAGGATTCTGAAATCCTTTGCGTTCTTTGTGTTCTTTATGTTCTTTACGGTTCAGCCGCTTGTTTAGATTGATCTGGCCGCTGGGCGCAAACCAAACGGGCACGCGCACATGAACAATCGTTGACGGGGCTGGTTGAGCACCCGTATGCATTGAGCCTCGTCCGGTTGGAGGAAGCCCGTTATCTCAAGAGCAGCGAAGATGGCGCTGGCTGCGCTGGTCGGTCTTGCGCATGCCGCCGAGTGAGGCTGGGTGTAGAATCCGCGTCTCGCGCTGTCGCGAGTCCACTGGACGCACCGCGCAGCCTGTCAGACGGCATGGTCAGGTGTCGGTTCCGGTCTGAGGGGCGAATCGACGCCTGACTGATCGGCGTGGGTGACGACCCTCGGCTGCACTCGCCGCTCCGGTAAAATCTCGATTCCACTGGCCAGCGCAGACGGCCAATGGTATCAGCGAAATTTAACAGCAGCAATTAAGCCAAAAGAGCAGGGCCAAAAGCCGTTGAATGCATCAGACCACCGTTCCAAATCCCGCGCGGACACCGCCGCTGCATCACTAACCAATCACCATTCCGCTCGGGAAGAGGGTGGGGGTCAGGGCGCCGCTCCGCAACTGCTGTGTGTCGATGCCGAGTCGGATGGTCAGCGGATCGACAATTTTCTGCTCCGCTTCGTCAAGGGTGTGCCGCGCAGCCATCTCTATCGGATCCTGCGTCGGGGCGAGGTGCGGGTCAACAAAGGACGCATCAAGGCCGATTACCGGCTGCGCACGGGCGATCTGGTCCGCATCCCGCCGCTGCGCCTGGCCGCGCCCGAAACCCCGGCGCGGGTGCCGGACGGACAACTGGCCCGACTCGACCGGGCGGTGCTCTTCGAGGACGAACGATTGCTGGTGATCGACAAGCCCGCCGGGCTGGCGGTGCATGGCGGCAGCGGTCTCAGTTATGGCCTGATCGAATCGCTGCGTCAGTTACGACCGGGGCGCGAACTGGAACTGGTGCACCGGCTCGACCGCGACACCTCCGGCTGTCTGATCATCAGCAAACGGCGCAGCGCGCTGCGTGAACTGCACCAGATCATCCGCGAGGGCGCGATGGACAAGCGTTATCTCGCGCTGATCCTTGGCGAGCTGGCGCGCCCGGAGCTGACGGTTGATGCGCCGCTGAAAAAGAACATCCTGCGCGGCGGGGAGCGTCTGGTTCAGGTCGATCCGGTCGAGGGCAAGCCGGCCCGCACCCGTTTCCGGCGGCTGCGGCGGCTGGCCTTCGGCGATCAATGCGTCACCCTGGTCGAGGCCGAACTCATCACCGGGCGCACCCATCAGATCCGCGTCCATGCCGCGCATCTGGGCACACCGCTGGCCGGCGATCCCAAGTATGGCGACGAGCAGGCCAACCGCGCGCTCAAGCCATTTGGACTCACGCGCTTGTTTTTACATGCCTCAGCCTTGAGTTTGCGGCTGGATTACATGACCCGACCCCTGCGCGTGGAGGCGCCATTACCGCATGAATTGGAACAGATTTTGGTTGCGCTGGAGGCTGCGGCATGAACTTTGAGTTGATCGTCTTTGACTGGGACGGCACCCTGATGGACTCCGAGGCGCGGATCGTCGCCTGTGTGCAGGCCGCTTTCGCCGATCTGGACCTGCCGCCACCGACCCGCGAGGCCGCCCGCGACATCATCGGGCTGGGTCTGGCCGAAGCCATGCTCCGTCTCAATCCCGAGATGGAGCCGACCACGCGCGCCGCACTGGGCGAACGCTACCGCTGGCATTTTCTGGGCAGCCATCCGACCCCTTCCGCGCTCTTCCCCGGCGCACGCGAGACCCTGGACGTATTGGCTGCGCAGGGCTACCGTCTGGCGGTCGCCACCGGCAAGAGTCGAATGGGGTTGAACAAATCGCTGGTCGAGACCGGACTCACCGGTTTTTTTCACGCCACCCGCTGTGCCGACGAGACCTTCTCCAAGCCCAATCCCCAGATGCTGTTCGAACTGATGGACGAACTCGGCGCGCGTGCCGCCGAGACGCTCATGATCGGCGATACCGAATATGACCTACAGATGGCCGGCAATGCCGGGGTCAGGGCGCTGGCGGTCTCCTGTGGCGTGCATGAACGCGAACGCCTGCTGGCGCTGGAGCCGCTGGCCTGTCTGGATTCGGTACAGGCCATTCCGCAATGGCTGGCCCGGTCGCGCTGTCATTCATTGGGACTCGAATCATGAGCTGGACATTCTGGACCCGTCGCCGAGACGCCATGCCATCCCCGAGCCAGCCGGATTGGGAGCGTGCGCTCATCAATCGGATGGCGCTCGACTATCTGCGTGACCAGCGCAATCGTCGACGCTGGGGGATTTTCTTCAAGCTGCTGATCCTGCTTTATCTGATCGCGATTCTGGTCGCGGCTTATGCACGCGATCTGATCGATGGGGGCGACTCTGGTAAGGCGCATACGGCGCTGATCGAGGTGAAAGGGGTCATCGCCTCCGAGACCGACGCCAGTGCGGATCGTGTGATCGCGGCCCTGCGCAAGGCCTTCGAGACCGAGCAGGTCAAAGGCGTCATCCTGCGCATCAACAGCCCGGGCGGCAGCCCGGTGCAGGCCGGCTACATCAACGACGAGATCAAGCGGCTCAAGGCCAAATACAAACAAGACAAGGGCAAAGAGATGCCGGTCTATGCCGTGGCTGTCGATCTCTGCGCCTCGGGCGGGTATTACATTGCGGTCGGCGCCGACGCCATCTATGTCGACAAGGCCAGTCTGATCGGATCCATCGGCGTGCGTATCGACGGTTTCGGTTTCGAGGAGGCGATGAAAGACCTCGGCATCGAGCGCCGTCTGCTGACCGCTGGCGACAACAAAGGCATCCTGGATCCCTTCTCGCCCTTGCCGGAGTCGCAGCGGATCTTTATCCAGGGCGTGCTCGATACCCTACATCGACAGTTCATCGGCGAGGTCAAGATGGGGCGGGGCGACCGGCTCAAAGGCGGAGACGAACTCTTCAGCGGACTGTTCTGGAGTGGACAGGAGGCCGTCGAACTGGGTCTGGCTGATGGTCTCGGCAGCTCCAGTTCGGTTGCCCGTGACATCATCGGCGCTGAAACCCTCGTCGATTACACCAGGAAGCGCGATCTCTACGAAAGCCTGGCAAAGCGGTTGGGAGTTGGCGTCGCCAGCGGGTTGCTGGAAACGATCGGGATGGGGGGTGGCGTGGTGCGCTGAACGCCGGCGAGACCGCCAGATGGACCCGCTTCCCAAACCGCGCCCAGTGAGAAACGTCGTTTTGTGGCGCTTCAACTCGCCCTGCGTCACCACGGACGTTCGGCGGGGCGCGGTTTAACGGAGGCGGCGAACATCAGCTAAAATCAGATCAAACAGGCAGTCATGCGAGGGTCACATCATGATGGCGATTACAAGTGCGATGCAGTCGGCGACGATGGGCATGCAACGGGGTATCAATGGTCTTGGCGAGAACGCTGCCGAGATCGCCAGGTCAAGTCAGATGGACGGTAGCGCGGTGCGCGACATCAGCAAACCGCTGGTGGAGCAGACCCAGAATCTTCAGCAGGTCGAAGCCTCCGCGAAGGTGCTGAAAACCGAAGACGAGATGATCGGCCGCCTGATCGATCGGATGGCCTGAACCGCGTCCAGCGTGATCGTCTGACGCACGGGGCGCGGTTTAGACTGGAATTTGCGCTGGTAACGGCTGGTCGAGCCGTTTCTCGATGACCTCGGCGTAGAATGTCAGCATGCGGTCGGCGAGGGCCGGCGCCGACCAGGAACGCGCATGCTGGACAGCCTCTCGCGACAACTGCTCGCGCAACGGCTGATCCGTCAACAGGCGCACCGCCTTCGCCGCAAAATCCGCCTCGTCCTCTTCCGCGATCAGCGATCCAAGTCCGCCAGCCAGCACCTCTTTGGTGCCCATCACCGCCGTCGAAACGACCGGCACGCCGAGCGCCATTGCTTCCAGCAGCACCAGACCCTGGGTCTCAGTCCGTGAGGCAAAGACGAAGGCGTCACCGGCGCAGTAACAGTCCTCCAGTGAGCCGTCGCGATTGAGATAGCCGGTAAAGAGCGTATTCCCGGCGAGTCCCAGCGTCTGAATCAGGGCGGCAAGCTGCGGTTGGGCCGGGCCTTCTCCGACAATCACCAGCAGCACGTCCGGCACCTGGGTCTTGATCCGCACCAGCGTCCGCAACACAAAATCGATGTTTTTCTCGAAGGCGAGCCGGCTCACATGCACCAGCACCGGGCGTTCGGGCGGGATGTCATGGCGGGCGCGGAAGCGGCTGCCGTCACCCTGACTGAACTGAACCAGCTCGATGCCGGTCGGGATCACGCTTGCCGGTGTCCTGACGCCATAGCCCTTGAGGATGTCCAGCATCGCCTGGGAGGGCACCGCCAGGGCATCGACCGCATTGCACTGCGCCACCGAAAAATAGCGGGCGGCGCGCTGCATCCAGGCGGCGGGGACGAACGGGACATAGTGATGCAGATACTGCTCGAAAAAGGTGTGATAGCTCTCGACGACCGGGACGCCCAGTCGCTTCGCCAGGCCGAGTCCGCTGTAGTGGGCCAGGAAGGGCGTCTGGATGTGCACCAGATCGAATCCGCGACGCATGAGATCGGTGTCCTGTCGGCGGATCTGACGGGGCTTGAGGATCCGGTCCTCGGGATCGATCAGCAGATAACGCGAGGGAATGCGCAGGATATCGAAGGGTTCCGGGTCGCTTTGACCATACTCCGGCGCGATCAGCGTCACCTCATGACCCTTGCCGACGAATTCGCGCGCGAAGGTCTGAATCGACGTCGAGACGCCGGTAACGCGGGGAAAATAGACATCCGAGATCATCAACACGCGCATAACTGAATTCGCAGTCAACCGGCAAAGTTTGCGATGATAACCTCAGTCAATCCGTATTCGTACCCTCATGAAGGAAAGCTGACATGTCCCGTCGCCTGAATCCCCCCTCTCTCTCGTTTGTGACCAGTCTGGCGCTGGTGATGTCGCTCTTCACGGCGACCGCCGGAGCTGCGCCGGAAGACGCTGTGTCGCAGTCGATCCCGGCGTCCGTTCCGGCTCTGTGGGGTTATGGGGTCAAGCCCTGCCCCGCCTTTCTTGCGGCCGCGCCGGGGGAGGGTGCACCTGCGGCGCTTGCTGATCCGGAGTATCTGCGATATCGCGAATGGCTGGCCGGTCTGGTTACCGGATTGAATCTCGCGACCGGACGCGACGTGCTGCTCGGCGCTGAACTCGATGCCGCACTGCTGCGCATCCGCGCCTCCTGCCAGAGCCAGCCGGAAGACGACTTTTTCAACGCCAGCCTGCGTCTGGTGCGCTCACTGGGGCAGTTGAAGGGGAAATAAGCGGTTGGCGACCTGGCCGGTTAGCGATCTTCTCGGGTGCGCCGTCGTCACAAAACAGTCATGAATCATTCATACAATGGGCATGACCGGCGATCAAAATACGGCCTCGCCATTCAATGCCCTCTGTGGAGACTCGCTAATTATGAATAAAACACTGATCGCTGCCGCCGTCACCCTGGCAGCAGCCTCGCTCTCGACCCAGGCCATGGCCCGCGATTCCATCTATATCGTCGGTTCCTCGACGGTCTTCCCCTTTTCCACCGCTGTTGCCGAGACCTTTGGTCGGACCCTGGGCTACAACACCCCCAAAGTCGAGTCCACCGGCACCGGTGGCGGTATGAAGCTGTTTTGTGCGGGCGTTGGCGTCGATCATCCCGACATCACTAACGCCTCGCGTCGCATGAAGGCGTCCGAGTTCGAGAACTGCCAGCAAGCTGGCGCCAAGGAGATTACCGAGGTCAAGATCGGCTTTGACGGCATCGCCATCGCGAATTCCAAATCGGCCAAGCATATCGATCTGACACTTAAGGATATCTATCTGGCGCTGGCCAAGGATGTCCCGGACGCTGATGGCAAGTTCGTACCGAATCCCAACAAGACCTGGAAAGACGTGAACGCCGCGCTGCCGGACGCCAAGATCGAGGTGCTGGGTCCGCCGCCGACCTCCGGAACCCGTGACGCCTTCGTCGAACTGGCGATGGAAGGTGGTTGCAACAGTTTTCCGGAACTCAAGGCGCTGAAAAAAAGTGACGAGAAAAAACACAAGGCGGTCTGTCAGGGCATCCGCGAGGATGGCGCCTATATCGAAGCCGGCGAGAACGACAACCTGATCGTGCAGAAACTGGTGTCCAACAAGAACGCGCTGGGCATTTTCGGCTACAGCTTCCTCGAACAGAATGCCGACAAGGTTCAGGGTGCCAAGATCGACGGCATCGCGCCGACCTATGACACCATCTCCGACGGCTCCTATCCGATCTCGCGTTCGCTCTATTTCTATGTCAAGAATGCCCACGTCGCGACCATTCCCGGCATCAAGCAGTTCGTCACCGAGTTCACCAGCGACAAGGCCTTTGGTCCGGAAGGCTATCTGGCCGACAAGGGTTTGATCGCTCTGCCCGATGCCGAGCGTGCCAGTGTCGCTAAATCGGCCAAGGCTCTGACGCCCATGTCCAAACCCGAATAAGTTCGGGTGATCGGACGTCGCGGGGCACGGAGAGCCCCGCCATTCACCGGCCACCGTTTGCTGTGGCCGGCCTCCGAATCGCTAATTCACTGGAATCCCGATGTACGCCTGGACCCTCATTGTCGTTTTGCTCATGGTCATGGCCCTGGCCTACCACCTGGGCCGCAAGCGCGCTATCGCCAGCGCGGGCGGGGTGACGCAGATCAACACCCTGCACTCGCTGCCATCCTATTACGGACTCTATGCCGCCATCTGGGCCGGGCTTCCGGCTCTGCTCCTGATGGGGCTCTGGTTCGGATTCCAGGATCAGATCGTCACCAGTCTGGTGACGGCCAATCTGCCGGCTGAGATGCTGGATGGACAGTCCAGCGGGCGTGTCGGCCTGATTCTCAACGACATCAAAAACCTCGCGACCGGCAATATCGTTTCAGCGACCGTGACCCCCGAGGTGCAGGCGGCGGCCGATCAATACGCCCGGCTGGCACGCATCGCGAACTGGGCCATGTGGCTGGCGGTGCTCGCGGTGGCGGTGGGCGGCATGGCCTACGCCTGGCTGCGGACCGAACCCCAGATGCGCGCACGCAACCGGGTCGAGTCCATCTTCAAATTTATCATGATCACCTTTTCCTCGATCGCGATCCTGACCACGCTGGGGATCGTGCTTTCGGTCGTTTTCGAGTCGTTCAGGTTCTTCCAGATGATCTCGCCGCTGGAATTTTTCCTCGGCACCAACTGGAGTCCGCAGATCGCACTGCGCGCGGATCAGGTCGGCGCATCCGGCGCATTCGGCGCCATTCCACTCTTCACCGGCACCCTGATGGTCTCACTGATCGCCATGCTGGTGGCCGTGCCGATCGGCCTCATGTCCGCCATCTATCTCGCCGAATACGCGCCACGCAACGTGCGCTCGATTGCCAAGCCGGTCATCGAGGTGCTGGCCGGCATCCCGACCGTGGTTTATGGCTTTTTTGCCGCGCTCACCGTCGCGCCACTGATTCGCGATCTGGGTGCCCTGGCCGGTTTGAATGTCGCTTCTGAAAGCGCGCTGGCGGCCGGTCTGGTCATGGGGATCATGATCATCCCCTTCGTCTCCTCGCTGTCTGACGACGTCATCAACGCCGTGCCCCAGTCGATGCGGGACGGCTCTTATGCCCTGGGCGCGACCCAGTCCGAGACCATCCGCCGGGTCATCATCCCCGCCGCGCTGCCCGGCATCGTCGGCGGCATTCTGCTCGCGGTCTCACGGGCCATCGGCGAGACCATGATCGTGGTGATGGCAGCCGGCCTGTCCGCCAATCTGACCGCCAATCCCCTCGACAGCGTGACCACCGTGACGGTGCAGATCGTGACCCTGCTGACCGGCGACCAGGAATTCGACAGCGCCAAAACGCTCGCCGCTTTTGCGCTGGGTCTGACCCTGTTCCTCGTGACTCTGGTTCTGAATGTCATCGCCCTGTCGATCGTGCGCAAGTATCGGGAGCAATATGAGTAAACCCACCCTCAACGCGCCCCAGGCTCCGGTCCGGCGCACCATCGACATCGTCAACGCCTCGCTCAAGCGACGCCATGCGCAGGAGCGACGCTTCCGGCGTATCGGCGCGATCGCGGTCGCTCTTGGTCTGGCGTTCGTTGTGCTTCTCTTTGCCGACATCGTTGGCAAGGGCTATACCGCCTTTCAGCAGACCTATCTCCAACTGCCGATCGAATTGAGCGCGGAGAAGATTGATCCAGCCGGCACGCGCGAGCCGGAAACGCTATCCACAGCGGACTATATGGCGCCGATCCGGGCCGCGCTACGTCAGCAGTTCCCGGAAGTGACCGAGCGCCGCGAGCTGCGTCAGCTGTACTCCATGGTAAGTGTCGGTGCGCCGCAGTTCCTGCGCGAGCAGGTCATGGAAAATCCTGATCTGATCGGTACCACTCAGGAAGTCTGGGTGTTGGCCGACGACGACATCGATATGCTGGTGAAGGGGCAGATCGACCGCCACGCCCCTGAAGAGAGCCGGCGGGTGAATGACCGGATGCTCGGCTGGGTCGAGCACCTGGAGGAGCAGGGACGGATTGAAAAGCGCTTCAACACTATCTTCTTCACCCAGGGCACCTCCCGCGAACCCGAGCTGGCCGGCATCGCCGGAGCTTTGATGGGATCCTTTTACACGCTGCTGCTGACGCTGATTCTGTCCTTTCCCATCGGCGTGGGCGCCGCGCTCTATCTGGAGGAGTTTGCGCCCAAGAACCGCTGGACTGATCTGATCGAGGTCAACGTCAACAATCTGGCGGCGGTGCCGTCCATCGTGTTCGGTCTGCTGGGGCTGGCGGTCTTTATCGGCTTTTTCGGTGCGCCACGCTCCACACCGCTGGTCGCCGCCCTAGTGATGACCCTCATGACCCTGCCGACCATCATCATCGCCAGCCGCGTGGCGCTTAAATCGGTGCCGCCATCGATCCGCGAGGCCGCGCTCGGGGTCGGTGCCTCACCTCTGCAAACCCAGTTCCATCATGTGCTGCCGCTGGCGCTGCCCGGCATGCTGACCGGTGCCATCATCGGCATGGCGCGCGCGCTGGGTGAGACCGCACCGCTGTTGATGATCGGCATGATCGCCTTCATCGTCGATATCCCGAGCGGATTCACGGATGCGGCGACGGTCCTGCCGGTGCAGATCTTCCTCTGGGCCGACAGCCCCGAGCGTGGCTTCGTTGAGCGCACCTCGGCAGCGATCATCGTGCTGCTGGCCTTTCTTTTTCTCATGAATCTGGTTGCCGTGCTGCTACGTCGACGCTTCGAGCGTCGCTGGTAGGATGGGTGGAACGCAGCGAAACCCATCTTCTCGGTATAGCATGGCGCGCCGCTGATCGATGGGGCCAGTATGGAGAAATCCCTCGTTCCCCCGGCAGCGGAAACCCCTATCGAGAGGCTTGATTGAATTATGAATATCACGGTTGACGAAATGGAAAAGATGACTGGCGCGATGAGTTCCGCCGAACTGGCGAGCGAACGACACTCCAGAACCACGGTCGGCGATTTCACCGCCGCCGATCCCCGCATGACCTGTCGCAACGTGGATGTCTGGTATGGCAGCAAGCAGGCGATCAACGGGGTCAGCCTGGACATCGGCAAGAACGAAGTCGTGTCCATGATCGGCCCCTCGGGCTGTGGCAAATCGACCTTCCTGCGCTGTCTGAACCGGATGAACGACACCATTGATGGCTGCCGCGTCACCGGTTCGATCCAGCTCGACGGTCAGGAAATCTATGACAAATCGCTCGACCCGGTGCCTCTGCGAGCGCAGGTCGGCATGGTGTTCCAGAAGCCCAATCCCTTCCCCAAGTCCATCTATGAGAACGTCGCCTACGGGCCACGCATCCATGGCCTGACCAATAGCAAGGCCGAACTGGACGAGCTGGTCGAGTCCAGTCTGGAAAAGGCCGGTCTCTGGAAAGAGGTCAAGGACCGGCTCGACCAGCCGGGCACCGGTCTCTCCGGCGGTCAGCAGCAGCGGCTCTGCATCGCGCGCACCATTGCCGTGTCGCCCGAGGTCATCCTGATGGACGAGCCCTGCTCCGCGCTCGATCCCATTGCGACAGCGATCATTGAGGAACTGATCGACGAACTGCGCGCCAACTACAGCATTGCCATCGTCACCCACTCGATGCAGCAGGCCGCCCGCGTCTCGCAGCGCACCGCCTATTTCCACCTGGGCGATCTGATCGAAGTCGGCGAGACCAATCAGATCTTCACCAATCCGCAGCATCGGCTGACTGAAGACTACATCACTGGACGATTCGGCTGATGACAGACATCAGTTCCGCCAAACCGACCGGCGATCTTGCCAGCGGTCATACCGTGCGCCGCTACGATCAGGAGCTTGCCAAGCTGCGCGGAATCATCCTGGAGATGGGCGAGCGTGTGGTCGAACAGACCCAGGCGGCCGTGTTCGCCCTGGTGGATCGCGAGGACAGCCATGCCTTCCGGGTGCTCGACCGCGAGCCTCAGATCGATTTTCTCTCGCTCGACGCCGATGAAGAGGTTTTTCGCGTCATTGTGCGTCGCCAGCCGACAGCGGTTGATCTGCGCATTGTCCTGGCGCTGTCGAAGATTGCCGACGATGTCGAGCGCGCTGGCGACAAGGCGGTGCGGATCGCCCGTCAGGCATTGGAGTTGAAGGAGTTTTCCACTGATTCGGGCTGTCTGTCGGATTCCCTGAAAGAGGCGCTGCGTCAGCTCGACGAGAAGGCCTGCTGCATGTTCGAGCGCAGCATTCAGGCGGTTGCCGGCTTCGATGTCGCCTTCGCGCTCGGCATCTTCGAGGATGAGCCGGATCTCTACCAGGCGTCCAATAAGGCCCGCAAACTCCTCGGCGAGCAGGATCGAGAGGGTCTGACCCCGCGCCAGACCGTCTGCCTGCTGACCTGCGCCCACGCCCTGGAGCGAATCGGCAATCATGCCGCCAATATCGCCGAGCAGGTCATCTATGTTGCACTGGGTCAGGATGTCCGTTATCGCAACCGCGAGATCCTGATCGAGACCCTGCGTCATCGCGGCTATTGATCCTGAAACACGCCGTCAGCCGCCAGCGATCAGTCGTCAGCCTTCTGGAAACGCGGATGGCTGACGTCTGAAAACTGGCGGCCTTTTGCACTGCCGTGCCGCCAGACAGCCTTATTCGGAATATCCCCCACGCCCCGAGCCCCGCGTATCGCGGGCGAAATAGCTGACGCGCCCCTGTGGGATGACGGTCACGCCACCCTCACTGACATGGAAGCGCCGACGGTCTTGAGCCGCATCGAAGCCGATCTGATCGCCGGCTTCGATGATGTTGTGCCGGTCCACGATCACCTTGCGCAGCCGCGCGCCACGCCCGATCCGCACATAGTCCATGACGATGCAGTCTTCCAGCTCCACGTCCTCTTCGATCACGGTCTCGCGGCGGATGATGGAGTTGGTCAGTTTTGCCCCCTCATGGATCATGGTTGCTGCGCCGAGCAGGCTGTTGCGGATCTCACCGCCGAGCACGCGCGCGACCGGACCCTGATAGCCGCTGGAAAAAATCGGCCAGTCGGGATTGAACATGTCAAAGGCCGGTTCCGCACCGAGCACATCCCGATGGGCCTCGAAATAGGCGTCGATGGTGCCGAGATCACGCCAGTAGACCGGCGTCTCGTAGGGCTGCACGCCGGGCACTGCATTGGTGGCGAAATCGTAGGCGAAGAGTCGATGGGTGCGCAGCAGTCGCGGCAGCACATGCTGGCCGAAATCGGTCTCGCCGGCCTCCTGGGTTTCCTTCAGCGCCTTGATGAGGACTTCGGCATTGAAGATGTAATTGCCCATTGAGGCAAACGCCTGGGTCGGATCCGAGGGCAGGGGCGTCGGATTGGCGGGTTTTTCTTCAAATGCCTGGATGCGCCCCTCCGCGTCGGCGGCGATCACGCCAAAACTGGCCGCATCGCGCAGCGGGACGGGGAGGGCGGCGATGGTGACATCGGCCCGGCTCGTCTTGTGAAACTCGACCATCTGGCGAATATCCATCCGATAGATGTGATCGGCGCCAAAAACCGCGACCAGATTGGGGCGATGTTCCTCGATCAGGTTGATGTTCTGGTTGATGGCGTCCGCCGTGCCCTGGAACCAATGCTCGCCGGACATCATCTGCGGCGGCACCACGGTGACGAACTGGCTCTGAAGCAGGGGCGAGATGGTCCAGGCCTTGCGCACATGCTCGATCAGCGACTGGGATTTGTACTGGACCAGCAGATAGATGGTCTGGATCTGCGAATTGACCAGATTGCTCAGCACAAAATCGACGATGCGATAACGTGAACCGAACGGTACCGATGGCTTGGAGCGTCCGGTGGTCAGGGGTTGAAGCCTTGCGCCCTGGCCGCCGGCCATGACGAAGGCGATGATTCGTTCGTTCTGCATGGTTCCTCCGCAAGCCCGTGTCGGGGCCTTTTCGCTGTTGGGTGTTGGTCTCGGGCGGCAATCATAAACCTGTCACCGAGAGGTTTCCCGATTATCGGAACCCCGGTTGATGCGGGGATAAAATTTTCAGGGCATCCCCTTAAACGGCGCCCCGTCAAGCGCCGGGGATGCGCCAGACGTCGAAATCACTTGAAACTTGGCATCTCGCTCTGGGCGCGGTTTAGAATCCTGTCGTCCCGGTAGAGACGACACCTTGAAATTTCATGCACCGAAGGAGACATGACAATGCTGTTACGCGATGCGGAACGACGTGATTTCAAGCGCCTGGCGGCGCAGACCGAGGCGACCATCACCCGGCTGACGACCGGCGAGACGCTGACCGCCTGGCTGATTGACCTGAGTGCCTCCGGCTGTGCTTTTGTGACCACAACGGCCATCGATCAGAACGAAGAGGTCGAGATCCTGGTGCGCAGTCCAAGCGAGCGGATTGAGCCGCTGAGACGGAGCGCGCGGATCGCGCGGGTGACGCCACGCGAGTCGGATTATCTGATCGGAGTGGAATTTCTGAGCGAGTCGGTTTGATGACCAAACCGCGCCCGGTGCAGCATGTGATCGTTGAGGATTGAGTCGGTCTTGGCAGAATCGATGACCGTTCGCGCGGGCGCGGTTTAAGATGTTAAAAAATATAAAATGTTAAACCGCGTTTCCACGGATGTTGATGACATCTCCAAAGCTAAACACAAACTGAAAATGACACATATCGCTCCGGACGCGGTTTAACATGCAGCGGTTTTATTTCAGTCTTGCGATCACGGCGACCGAATATCTGCCTTATTATCAGGGCATTGTGAAGCAGGTCGTGGTGCGTGCCCATGATGGACGGACACTCTCTTTTCCCGCCGCAAATCTGCGGCGTTTCGTGACTGCCGATGGCGTGCGTGGTCAGTTCTGCATGACCGTGGATGATCAGAATCGGCTGGTTTCTCTGGAACGTGTCGGGGTGAGTTGATTCGCCCCGACAGACATCACCTTAAAGTAACCGGCCGGTCAGCCGATAGCCTCTGTGTACCTACCGCCTTAACGGAGTCCGCCGTGATCAACATCCATTCGAACTATTCATCGCACTCGAACGTCCACGCCAACGCCCAGCAGACGATGCGATCCGGCGGGCTCGGTGCGGGAACGGGACTTCAGCCCGGCAGCAATCCCACCGCTCAGGCGCTGTCCAGTCTTCAGGAAAAGGCGCTGAACGCCCTGAGCAATGTGCCGGGCATGGACATCAGCACCCTGAAGAAAGTGGATGCCAATGAATACACCCCCGAGAAGATTGCCGACCGGATCAGCAGCTTCGTCGCGATGGGGCTGGAAAACGCCCGTGCCAAAGGCAAATCGGAAGAAGAGGTGCAGGCGCTCTATGACAGCGCGATGAAGGGCGCTGAGCAGGGTTTCAAGGAGGCCAAGGACATCCTCTCGAATCTCAAGGTGCTCAACGGCGACATCGCCACCCAGGTGCAGGCGACCGAGGATGCCACCTTCGCCGCGCTGGAGAAACTCTCGCCGTCAAAGCCGGTAGAGGCGGTCAGCACCACCAGCGGCACGACCAGTCTGGCCGCCGCCGAGCGTTATCAGCGCGCCGATGATTTTTCGCTGACGCTCAAGACCCGCGAAGGCGATGTGGTCAAGGTGAATTTCAGCCGCTCGCTTGATGCGCAGAGCAGCTTTGCGACCGTTCAGGACGGGGAAGGCAATCAGGCGACCCGTGTGGATCTCAGCCGCACCGAGAAGACCGGTTATGAATTCAGTGTCGAAGGCGATCTGAACGAGGAGGAAATCACCGCGATCCAGAACCTGATGCGCGATGTCGGTCAGGTGGCAAACGATTTCTATGGTGGCGACGTGCAGAAGGCGTTCGATCAGGTCTCGAATGTCTCGTTCGACAGCAAACAGCTCGCGTCCATGGATCTGCGCATGAGCCGCTCCGAGCAGTACAGCTCGGTTCAGCAGTATCAGAAGACCCAGCAACTGGAGAACCCGGAGCAGGCCAACGCGGGGCGCCGTCTCGGCCATCTGGCGAACGATCTGCGTGAGAGTTTCCAGAAACCGGCGCTGGAATTCCTGGAGCAGGCCCGCGAAGTCGCCAGCCAGCTCATGCAGGGCTTGATGGAACAGGACAGCCGCTTCAAGGATGCCTCATCCGAGCAGCAGTCGATTTATCAAAGCAATCTGGATCGGTTGCTGGGCTCGATCAAAGAACCGTCATAGGTTCGATCTCGCTGTTCGTTTTACGGAGCGGACGTACCCTGATTCATGCCAATGACCGATGACCAGATCCAGAAACACTTCCTCCGTCCTGGGGAGTGTTTCGTCACCCGTGAGCCGGTGATGCTTTCGACGCTTCTGGGTTCCTGCGTCTCGGTCTGTCTCTTCGATCCGGTGGCGCAGGTCAGAGGCATGAATCATTTTCTGCTGCCGGCGCGCAATCTGATTGGCAGCGAGCCGCTCCTGGCGTCCGATGCCGGGCGCTACGGTCTCTGGGCGATGGAGCTGCTGATCAACGGTCTGCTGAACCTGGGCGCCAGGCGCGAGCGTCTGCGCGCCAAGGCCTTCGGCGGCGGTAATCTGCTGAACAGCGCGGATCGGGATCCCCCTGATCGTTTCAATATCGGCAGTGCCAATATCCAGTTCGTGCGACATTTCCTGAATCAGGATGGCATTCCGCTGATCGCGGAGGATCTTGGCGGCGATGAAGGCCGGCAAATCCATTTTCATGGCGCTGATTTCACGGTCTATCTCCGTCGCATTCCCAGGCGCAGCACGGAGCAGATCGCGGCGGACGAGCGGGCCTATTTGCAGCACGCCCTGCGCGAGCAGCAGCGCTCCATTCCAATCGATTTCTTTTAGGTGATTTCCTGAAAACAATCTACCCACGGAGAGGATTTGAATGGACAGGATTCACAGGATTTTTCAAGATTGACAGGATTCGGAAAACAATGATTTGTCTCCTGTGAATCCTGCGAAATCCTGTTCATCCTGTCCATTTGGCACCTTGATTCTGGTAGAAACTTTCCCGGAAACCACCTTAAATCGCGTCTCTCCGATCATTGTCGTTGTCGTTGTCGGCTTGTGCATCGAATCTTCGATTACGACAGCGACAACGACAACGAACGAACTGAAAATGGTGCCTGTCGCTCTGGACGCGGTTTAGGTGCACACGCCATCCTCCCAATGAAGCGGGGGCTGAAGCCGTGGTGGGCCTGCCGCCGATTCCCGGTATCATTCGCAGGCTCCGTCGCGACAGACTGATCTCAGTGCAGACGGGCATTAGGTGAGGCTTGGTCAAACTCAGGAGCATCAGATGTTCGAGGCAACGAAAGTCGGTCGCTCAGTCAGCAAGGAAGATTACAAGGCGCAGCAGGAAGAACTCCGCACCCAGTTACTGGCCATCCAGCATGACCTCAAGGAATCCAGGATTCCGGTCATCATTCTGGTGTCAGGCGTCGAGGCGGCGGGGAAGGGCGAAGTCATCAACCGTCTCAACGAATGGCTGGATACGCGCGGAGTACAGACCTTCGCCTTTTGGAATGAATCGGACGAAGAGCGCGAGCGTCCGCGCTACTGGCGCTTCTGGCGGGCGATGCCCCCGCGCGGCGAGATCTCGATCCTCTTCGGCGGCTGGTATCAGACCCCCATCGAGCACCGTTTCAACGGCTACTGCACCGATGCGGAGCTGGACGGCGAGCTCAACCGCATCGTCGATTTCGAACGCATGCTGATCCAGGACGGGGCGCTGATCGTCAAATTCTGGTTCCATCTGTCCGAGGCGGATCAGAAGGCGCGGCTCAAAGAACTGTCGCGCGACGACAAGAGCCGCTGGAAGATGCTGCCGGACAAGAGCAAGTTCTCCGAGCATTACGCCACCTTCGAGCAGGTCGCCGAGCGGATCATTCTGCATACGGATCGCGGCGTCTCGCCCTGGTATCTGATCGAGGCCAGTGACCGGCGTTATCGCGATCTGACCGTCGGCAAGACCCTGCTGCACGCCATCCGTTCGCGACTCGCCGAGGCATCGAACGGCGATGCCGCCAACAATCTCGTCAGTCCGGATCTGCCGGGCAGCCCGAGCGCCCAGATCACCCTGCTCGACCAACTGGATCTGTCGCTGTCCTTGCCGCGCGACCAGTACAAGACCGACCTGAAGCGTCTGCAAACCGAAATCAACGAGCTTGCCTGGACCGCCTATAACAAAAAGCGTTCGACCGTGCTCATGTTCGAGGGCGTGGACGCAGGCGGCAAGGGCGGCGCGATCCGGCGCATCACCACCGCCATCGACGCCCGGCTCTATCGGGCCATCCCGGTCGCTGCGCCGACCGACGAGGAAAAGGCCCATCATTATCTGTGGCGCTTCTGGCGTCACATCCCGCGCGCCGGCCATATCACGCTTTACGACCGCTCCTGGTATGGCCGGGTGCTGGTCGAACGGGTCGAAGGCTATGCCAGCGATGCCGAGTGGCGGCGCGCCTATTCGGAGATCAACCGTTTTGAGGAGCAACTGGTCGACAGCGGCGTCATCCTCCTCAAATTCTGGCTGCACATCAGCCAGGACGAACAGCTCAAACGCTTCAAGGATCGCGAAAGCGTCCCCTACAAACGCTACAAGATCACCGAAGACGACTGGCGCAATCGCGAGAAATGGCCGTACTACAAAGAGGCCGTCAACGAGATGGTCGCCCGCACCAGCACCCGGCACGCCGCCTGGACCCTGATCGAAGGCGACGACAAGGCCTATGCACGGGTGAAGGTGATGCGCACCATCTGCGACACCCTGAGCGAATCGTTGAAGGGCGATCCGATTCCGACAGCGGGCTATGTGCCCTGCGGCGAGAAGCGGATTGTGGGCGGGGGTTAGAGATCAATCGCGTGCAGTGCGCGATGCAATCTGGACGGGGTGATAAATCGTTTACACCTCCATTCCAGGGCAATCGGATCCAATTTGGAATAGGGGCTTTTTCAGCAATCCCCTATGACATAATCAACAGCTTTCTGCCCGGCGGGCGATCAGATCAAACCAGGATACGATCCGCACTATGAGCTTTTCCGACATCAACATCGAACGACCCCGTCTGCCGTCCTGGCGCGAACGTTTGCAGACGTATGTGGTGCTGGTGCGTCTGCATCGTCCCATCGGTATCTTTCTGCTGATGTGGCCGGCGCTGTGGGCGCTGTGGCTCGCTGGCGACGGGCATCCGCCCTGGTTCGTGGTGCTGATCTTCGTTCTGGGCGTGGTGCTGATGCGCTCGGCTGGCTGCGCGATCAATGACTTCGCGGATCGCAAGGTCGATGGGCATGTCGCCCGCACCCGCCAGCGACCGCTGGCGACCGGCGAGGCCACACCCACTGAGGCGCTGGCGGTGTTCGTGGTGCTCAGCCTGCTGTCGTTCGGTCTGGTGCTCCAGTTGAACTGGCAGACCGTGGCGCTGTCCGTGGTCGCGCTGCTGCTGACCTTCATCTATCCATTCATGAAGCGTTTCACCCATGTCCCGCAGTTGTTTCTGGGCGCCGCCTTCGGTTGGGCTATCCCCATGGCCTTCATGGCCGTCACCGGTCAGATCCCGGTCTATGCCTGGATCCTCTTCATCGCTGCCCTGGTCTGGGCACTCGTCTACGATACGCAGTATGCGATGGTTGATCGTGAGGACGATCTCAAGGTCGGGATCAAATCGACCGCCATCCTCTTCGGTCTCTGGGATCGGCTGGTCATCGGGCTATTGCAGATTCTGATGCTCGGCATGCTGTTCGGGATCGGTCTGCATGTCGGGCTGGGTGGCTGGTTCAATGCCGGGCTCACCGTTGCCGCCGGACTCGGGGTCTATCAGCAGGTCTTGATCCGCGACCGTGAACCCCGCGCCTGTTTTGAAGCCTTTCTGAACAACAATTTTTTCGGCATGGCGATCTTCGTCGGCCTGCTGCTGGATTACGCCGTGCGCGGCTGATCCGCCCGATTTGGCGGCGCGCTTCTTTTGCGTGCCGCTGTGCATCGTCGTATGGATTTTGACAGGATTAAACCGCGCCCGGTGCGGTATGTGATGTTTGGGGATTGGGTCGGCCTTGGCAGCATCGACGACCGTTAGAGGGGCGCGGTTTAAGGTATTAAAAAATATAAAATTTTAAACCGCGTCTCCACTGAGATCGAAAAAATCTTTAAGACTAAACACCAAATGGAAATTACGCATTTCGCTCTGGACGCGGTTTAATCCTGTCTGATCAAAAAACTGGAACGGGTATTTTCGCGCCCGTTATTTTTCTCTCTGAGGTTGACGTATGACCATTAAATCCGACCGCTGGATCCGCCGCATGGCTGAACAGGGGATGATCGATCCTTTTGAGCCGGGTCAGGTGCGCGAAGGTGAAAACGGGCGGGTGATTTCCTACGGGACATCGAGCTATGGCTATGATGTCCGCTGCGCCGACGAATTCAAGATCTTCACCAATATCAATTCGGCCATCGTCGATCCCAAGAATTTCGATTCAAACAGCTTCGTCGATCTCAAATCCGACGTGTGCATCATTCCGCCCAATTCATTTGCGCTGGCGCGGACGGTGGAATACTTTCGTATTCCGCGCAATGTCATGACCATCTGTCTGGGCAAGTGTCTCACGGCCGATACGCGCGTGGTCGACGCCGAGTCCGGCGCTTATTTGCCCATCGTCGATTTTGCATTTGGACGCAAAACATTGGGGATGCAGAACTGGCGCTTGCAACCGGTCAGGGTCAGCGCCTTTCTGCCGCAGGGGAAAAAGCCTGTCTACCAATTGACGACCCGGGCTGGTTTGAAGATACGCGCGACGGCGAATCACCCTTTCAGACAATTGCATGGTTGGACCCAGCTCGGCGATCTGAAACCCGGTGACAGGATTGCCGTGGCAAGAGAGATTCCGGTTTTTGGAAAAATCCCCTTGCCGGATTGGGAGGCGACTCTGCTCGGCTTGATGATCGCGGCAGGACAATGCAAAACGCCCGATGATCATCCGACCTTCTCGACTGGTAATCCGGTGCTGACCGAGTTGCTAAAAGACTGTATCGAAAATGGCGATTTGGGCGAAGCGCCTGAAGATGAACATGCCGCTCGATGGCTTGAACGCTATGGACTGAATGTTTCAGCCGAAAGCAGGTTCGTGCCTCAGGCGATTTTCATGTCGCCAAAGGAAACGACTCGCCTGTTTCTGCGTGCTTTGTTTTCAGTGGACGGCAGTGTTTATGAATCAGATGCGGATTTCTTTGTCGAATACGATTCAGCGTCACGCAGATTGATTGAGGATGTTCATCATCTTCTGCTGCGGTTTGGGGTTTTTTCACTCACTCGTGAAAAAAAGACGACGATTGGCGCCGATGCTTATTGCATCCAGATCACGGACAGGGAACAAATACGGCTTTTTGCTCAAGAGGTCGGATTCTGGCCTGAGTCCATCAAGCAGCTGCATCTGGAGCAGCAGATTCTGCCTGCCATCATGCAGGCGTCAACCGGTTTTCAAGGTCATTTTGACAGACTGTCACAACCTGCTTTGGGGGTGACGAAGACAGCCGTTACGGACGCCGGAATGAACCTGAATTCAATTGGCGCCAAAAAAAATTCAGCTCAATTTGCCCTAGAAACAGCAGGTACCGACCTGTCGCCCCTTGTCAATGGCCCCGTTTGGGATATGGTGGCCGATATTCAGCCAGCCGGCGAAGAAGAGGTCTTTGACTTGACCATTCCGAATCTTCATAACTTTGTTGCCAATGATATGATCGTGCATAATTCGACTTATGCGCGTTGCGGTCTGATCGTGAACGTCACGCCCCTGGAGCCTGAATGGGAAGGTCATATTACCCTTGAATTCTCGAATACCACGCCATTGCCCGCAAAGATCTATGCGAATGAGGGTGTGGCGCAGATTCTCTTTTTTGAATCCGACGAGATCTGCGAAACCTCCTATAAAGACCGCGCCGGCAAGTATCAGGGCCAGCGCGGCGTAACCCTGCCGAAATCCTGATCCCCATCGCGCGACCGGGACCATGACATTCGATCGCTCAACCCGGCTCTTCGTCATACTCGGCGGATTCTTTGTCTGCAATGCGCTGATCGCCGAGTTTCTCGGCGTCAAGATCTTCGCATTGGAAGACACGCTTGGGCTGGCGCCATTCGACTGGAATCTATTCGGTCAGTCCGGCTCACTGAGCTTCACGGCGGGCGTACTGCTGTGGCCGGTGGTATTCATCATGACTGACATCATCAATGAATATTACGGCCGGCGCGGGGTGCGTTTTCTCTCTTATCTGACGGTCGGATTGATCCTCTATGCCTTCGCTTTCGCCTATCTGGCGATTGCGCTCGTTCCCGCAGACTGGTGGGTAGGGATCCAGGCCGGGCAGGGCGTGCCGGACATGCAGGCGGCCTTCAGCGTCATCTTCGGTCAGGGAATGTGGATCATTGGCGGCTCGGTGATCGCCTTTCTGATCGGACAGATCATCGATGTGACCATCTTCCATCACATCCGGCGCGCGACAGGGGGGCGCTATGTCTGGGCGCGGGCGACGGGCTCGACCCTGGTATCGCAGTTGATCGACAGTTTCGTGGTGCTCTATATCGCCTTTGTATTGGGGCCGCAGCAGTGGTCAATGGAGCTGTTTCTGGCGGTCGGGACGGTCAACTATCTCTATAAATTCGTCGTCGCCATCGCGCTGACGCCAGTCATCTATCTGGGGCGTTATCTGATCGACCGCTATCTGGGCCCGGAACTGTCCAAAACGCTGACAGCCAGGGCGGCTGGACACTGAGGTTTTCCCCGGAATTCAGTTGTCCAAGGATGACGTGGAATGGCGTTCACACTGGATAAGAGCACGCAGAAGATTCCGAAGTCTGAAGGTCGGCTGTGGAATCATCTGCGCGCAAATCCTCGAATATTAGAAAAGCTTGATGCGATTGCCCAGCTTCCTATGCCGCATCCTGCCCCGCGCCGATCAGCTCAATCGGATAGCCGTCCGGATCCTCGACGAAGGCGATGATGGTGGCGCCGGCATTCATGGGGCCGGCGTCGCGCAGGATCTTTCCGCCCTGCGCCTTGATTCGCTCAACCGCACGATAGACATCATCCACCTCGATGGCGATGTGGCCGTAACCAGTGCCGGGATCGTACTGCTCCACACCCCAGTTGTAGGTCAGTTCGATGACGGTCTGTTCCGACTCGTTGCCATAACCGAGAAAGGCCAGGGTGAATTCGCCGTCCGGGTAATCCTTCTGACGCAGCAGTCTCATTCCCAGAACCTGGGTGTAGAAGTCGATGGCGCGCGGCAGATTGCCGGTGCGCAGCATGGTGTGCAAAATTCTCATCGCCGTTTCCTGATCGGGGTGGTTTGAAGCCTGAGCAAGTGTAGCCGGATTCCAGTCTCAGACGTCACGTCCGGACTGGCGCTGGTGCGCCAGCACCGCACCGCCTGTCCGCAGATCCGCTAAAAAGACCGCCAGCAGGCCGATCAGTGGCAGAAAGGAGCAGGTGCAACAGATCTTTCGCGGGTAACGCGAATGGCTGGAGATGTCATGCACCGAGTTCCGTGTTCGCTTTCTCCGTCAGGGGTTGATCAATGAATCCCAATCTGATGTAATAATCAGTGGTCTTTTTGCGCATTGTTTAGTAAATGAGTTTTCTGAAGGCAATAGATGACAGGCAAGCCACTAACCTATCAATTAGGAATAAGCCATGAAAAGCCTAATCAATGTAGCTATTTTATTATGCCTTTGCAATAACGCTTGGGCAAAAAACATTTGGGTTCCAGATCAATTTTCATCCATTCAAGATGCGCTCAACAATGCCTTGACGGGCGATGTTGTCTGGGTCAGAAGTGGTCTTTACACCGAGAGCATTATCTGGCCGCAAGTACAGGGTATCCAGCTTAAAGGCAAGGATGGAGCCAAAAATTGCATCCTTGATGGCGGTGGTACACGTAGAATTTTAACGATTGAAGATAAAACCGAAATCACGCGCGTGAGCGGTTTCACATTTCGTAATGGCCTCGAAACAACAGGAGGCGCAATCAGTATCGAGCGCGGCGCACCAACTATCGCAACGAATATATTTACAGGCAACCAGGCTACTACTGACTATGGAGGCGCCATTCGTTGCCATCAATGCTCTTCCCGCATCGAAAAAAATCGGTTTATCGGCAATTTTGCAGCGAAATTTGGCGGTGCCATTTCTAATATCAATGCGTCTTCAATTATTTCTCAAAACGCTTTCATAGAAAATAAATCGAATGAAGATGGCGGGGCTGTCGATGTCTGGGGGGATGGATCCAAGGCAACTGTTATTGAGAGAAACGAATTCATCAGAAATGAGGCTGTTTTTAACGGCGGAGCCGTTGGCATATGGGGCGCGTCGCCGACCCTCATCAATAACTTGATGGCCGAAAATGAGGCGATGGATGGAGTGGGTATCGCGATGTTTTTCTCCAACGCTTCGATCATGAACTCCACCATTAGTAGCCCGGACTCATCAGCCTCGGCTATCGCTTGCATGGGCTATAATCAGGCTACCGAATTCAATCCGAAAATAACAAATAGCATCATCTGGCCAAATCAGATGCGTTTTTGGAATTTCTGTAACCCGAAGTTCAGTCACTCTTTGTACCAGGGAGGGTATGGGTCTGGAAATCTGGATATAGACCCTCTTTTTAGAGGAAAAGGGGATTACCATCTGCGCATCACATCAGCCGCCCTTGATGCAGCAACAGATGAGGGCGCTCCGGCAACCGATCTCAAGGGGCAAGCCAGACCAAAGGGGAAAGGAGTGGACATGGGCGCCTATGAGGCGAGTCAGGCCGCTTTTTTTCAGGTTTCCATCACGCCTGATACAGAGTCTGGAATGGGGCCGCTAGATGTCACCATAAAGTGCACATCTCCTTATTCGATTAAAAAGTATTCCATTGATTATGGAGACGGATCGTCAGTTGAAGAAAGCGGTTCAGGCCAGTTCCAGCATCGCTACCATATTGGATCTCATCGTCTGGTGATTACTGCCGAGAGGGCGGACAAGGTCAAATCCACTCAATACCGTTACATTCACTCTTTTGGCCTGGCAGCCAACTATCCATTCCGCGGCAATACCAATGACGCAACCAAAAATCAGCAGGACGGAGTCGCTGTTGGCGCTTCGCTAACAACGGACAGGCGAAGAATGCCTAATCAGGCGTATTTTTTCAATCCTCAAGAAAGAGATTATATCGAAGTCGATACGGTCGATAAATTATTATCCAACATAACCGATCAGGTAACCCTGACGGCTTGGGTGAATCCGGTAGAAATTAGCATTGATTCCGGAATAGTCACAAAAGGGTCCGTATGGTATATGTCTTATGGTTTGATTTTGACTCAAGCCGGAGCCTTGCGCTTCATCAGCAGTAATAATAGTGAAACATCCCATGCTGGTGGAGATTCGAGCTTTATCGTTCCGACAGGAAAATGGTCTCATATTGCTGCAACATACGACGGGGCAACTCTGCGTTTCTATGTCAACGGAGAGCTGGACCCTCAGCAAACGCATCTGATCAAGCGATTCTCTACGACAGACCTACCACTCTATATTGGGAAACTCCATGCTAATCCACCGAACTACTTTAATGGATCAATCGATGAGGTTAGGGTTTACAATTATGCGCTTTCTGCTAAGCAGATTCGTGCAATCTATCAGGGATCGAAAGCCACTTCAGTAAATTGACTTGCAAATTATGTACATTTGGCGAAGCAACGAAGTCAACCATCTTCCACGCATTAGCGCAGATCCGGTTGAACATTCGCACGAGCCTCGACATCTGCTACACCCCTTGTATGACCGCCGGGTAGTGCCCTGATCAGCCCGACGTAGGAGCCCGCTTGCGGGTGATCGGCCCACGAAATCAGCCGTCTCACCACCGCATCACCCGCAAGCGGGCTCCTACGGATTAGGGCACTACCGACCGCCGTTTCCTGATCGGGGTGGTTTGAAGCCTGAGCAAGTGTAGCCGGATTCCAGACTCGGGCGTCACGTCCGGACTGGCGCTGGCGCGCCCGTCACCGCCCTGGCCGTCCGCAGATCCGGTAAAAAGACCGCCAGCAGTCCGATCAGCGGCAGGAAGGAGCAGACGCGATAGACCGTCTCGATGCCCCAATGATCCGCCACCTGCCCGAGCACGGCGGCGCCGATTCCGGCCAGACCGAAGGCGAGCCCGAAAAAGAGCCCGGAGACCATGCCAACGCGCCCCGGAATCAGTTCCTGCGCATAGACCACGATGGCCGGGAAGGCCGAGGCCAGCATGAAGCCGATGATCAGCGTCAAGGCAGCCGACATCCCGAGACCGACATAGGGAAGCGCCAGAGTGAAGGGCGCCACCCCGAGGATGGAAATCCAGATCACCGCCCGCCGACCGATGCGGTCCCCGAGCGGGCCGCCAAGCAGGGTGCCGGCCGCCACCGCGAAGAGAAAGTAAAACAGGTGGTACTGGGCTGTTTGCGCGTCGATGGCATAGTGCTGCATCAGGTAAAAAATCAGATAGCTGCCGATGCTGGCCAGATAGAAAAATTTGGAGAACATGAGCGCCAGCAGCACACCCAGTGTCGTCATCACCTGACGCCGGGGAAGCGCGAGCACGGCAGGAGCCACCTTCGGCCTGGGCCGTCGATTCTGATGGCGATACCAGACCCCCACCCCGGCAAGTACGATCATGGCGACCAGGGCGATCAGTGAAAAGAAGGCAATGCTGCGCTGACCATGGGGCAGAATGATCCAGGCCGCGAGCAATGGACCGAAGGCAGCGCCGGCATTGCCGCCGACCTGAAAGATGGATTGCGCCAGACCATGCTGTCCACCGGAGGCCATCCGGGCGACCCGCGAGGCTTCAGGATGAAAGACCGCCGAACCGGTGCCCACCATTGCAGCCGCCACCAGCAGCATCGGAAAGCTGGAGGCCATGGACAGGGTGAGCAGACCGAGCAGGGTGAAACCCATGCCCACGGACAGCGAAAACGGCTTGGGGTGGCGGTCGGTATAGAGACCGACCAGGGGTTGCAGCAGCGAAGCGGTCAACTGAAAGGCCAGGGTGATCAGGCCGATCTGCGCAAAGCTGAGGTGAAACCCGGCCTTGAACAGCGGATAGATCGCGACCATCAGCGACTGCATGGTGTCGTTGAGGAAATGGGAAAAACTGATGGCACCCAGCACCCGAAAGGCGGTGGGGTCGGTGGTTGAATGCGTCATGACTCTCGAAGGGTTTAAACAGACAGGGCGGGGAAACGCGAATGACGAAAACGTCCAGGTGGATCTTACTCCTTCTACTGCTGATGGCGCTAACCCCTGCCCAGGCCGCCGATCTCTCCGCTGCCGAAACATCGGGCGAACGCCGGCCCCTGAAGACGACCATCGTCAAGGCTCTGACATTTGAAGTCGCATCAAGCACGACCGTATATGATCATACGGAACGTGACACCTTAAGCCCGCCTAACGTGGTGAATTGAAGCGCCCCTGATCCATCGGGCTGGCGCTGCGATCCATTGAGCCACGGTCGAAGGCAGGCCCAGCGGACGGTGTGCTGCGCTCGAAGCGCGACGAAGACGATGAGTCGCCTCCACTCCAGCCATCTCGGGACGGCGTGTTTCGATCAGGAAGGCCCGTTGTCGCGCCGCGCTCGAAGGCGGGCGGAGAGGATGGGGCACTGCGCTCGAAGCGCGGCGATGGGGAGGACGGTTCGAAGCGTGGCGATGAGGTGGCGCCGCGTCCGGTCCAGTCGTTCTGGGAGGGCGATGTCCGCTCGCGGTAAACCGGAGTCGCTTCACGCGGTGCGGAGTTGGATGGGCTCTCGCGGTTGAAGCGGGGCGAGGATGAGCCGTCACGTCCGGTCCAGTCGTCTCGGGATGGCGATGTCCGGTCACGGTAAACCGGGACACTGTCCCGCTCGATGTTCCGCGACTGAGGCGGAGAAAAACGATCCCGCGATGGTTGAGATTCACGTGCGCCGGGCGGTGGCGCGGACTGGAAACGGGGATCGCGATACTGGCGATAGTTGACGCCGTGCGAGTGATACCAGCGTTCGTACTGCGGACGATGTTTGTGGTAGTGCGCGACCAGTCCGCGATAGCCGGAGTAGCTCGTTGAGATATAAATATTGACGCCATTTTGATAGTAATAGGGCCGATCGCCATCGTAATAGACGACATAGCCTTGATAAAACAACGGCGTGTAGTAATAAACCGCTGGTCCCGAAATGGCCACCTCGGTTGGATAGGGGGCCATGACACAGCCGGATGGACCCAGGAGAACGCCAGCGGCGATGGTCGCCGCCAGAGCGGTGCGTGCAAAAGAGGGCGTCATGAGCGTGGATTCCTGCTGCGGGTGTTTGGCGCGAAGCTACTCCAGCTCATGAAGATCGTCCAGCGGGTTAAGCATGACGGGTGCCGGGGTATCCCGTGCTGGACTGGCGAGCCAGGGGTTTTCATAGGTACTGGTTGCAGCGGGACGCCCGGCGATCCGGGCAAGACTCGGCGGCGGGGCTGCCGCGAGCTGCGGTCCAGGGTTATGGATGATCGCCAGCAGATGCAGATCCTGGCCCTGCCGCTCGAAGAGAATGCGAAAGCCGTAGAGACTGTATTCATGCACCCTTTCCCGAGACGACTCAGGCGCAATCTCGCCCAGTGCCGGCTGGACAAGCAGACGTTCGCCACAGGCGATGATCTGCTCGACGATGCGCCGGGCATGGATCAGCGAGTCGCGGGCGATGAAGACCGCAATGGCCTCAATGTCGTCCAGCGCCGTGCGCGACCAGATCAGCTCTCCAGCCATCGGTCCAGCCGCTGCTTGGCTTCGTCGTTGACGTAACCGCGTCCCTGGGCGATGTCTTCGCGTCCGCGGTTCGTTTTTTCCAGCACATAGAGACGATACTGGATGTCTTCCAGCGAGCAGTCATCGGGCAGTTGGCGGAGCAGGTCGGCCACCTCTTGCTTGGCGGTCGGCATGGGTTGAATCCTCCTGTTAAACCGCGCCTGGTGCGAGATGCGATGTTTTTGGTTTGGATCGACCTTGGCGCCTCGACGATGATCGGAGCGGGCGCGGTTTAAGTATTAAAAAATAAGAAATTTTAAACCGCGTCTCCACCGAGGTCGAAGAAATCCCCAAAGTTAGACACAGAATGAGAATGACACATTTTGCTCTGGACGCGGTTTAGTGATCAGCCGTTGATCAACCCCCGGTTACTGGCGGAAAGATGGCGACCTCGTCGCCATCAGCGAGCGGCGTCTGCGGACGGGCAAGCTCCTGGTTGACCGCCGTCATCAGCGACTCGCCTTCGCCAAGACTCTCCGCCCAGATCCCCTCGCGCGCGCGCAGATGATCCAGCAGCTCGCCGACCATACCAACATCTGCGGGGAGCGACAGCCGCTCTTCGCCGAGGCCGAGCCGTTCGCGCAGACGGGCGAAATAGAGGATTCTGATCATCTTCTCTTCGTGTCCTTCGCGGTGCAAATTGCTGGGTTTGGAAGCCGGTTTGCGCAGGCGACCGGTTCAGACCCGCCGCATCAGCGTAACAGATCCGCGAACGCCATGAAATCGACCGGATCGCCGCGCTGGATGATCTGTTCCGGATGAATCTCGACCAGACCATCCGCCCAGACGACCGAGGACAGGACTGCCGATGAGCGGCTGGGAAAAATCGCCAGTTCAGGCTTGCCATCGGCGCCGGTCTGGATGCGGACACGATGGAATTCGGTGCGTTTGTCCGGTTTGGGCCAGTCGAAACCGGCGCGGATCGGGATCGCGCGCGGGCTGAGATCGCCGGTCATTCCCTGCAAGCGTCGCACGACCGGAGCGGCAAAGAGCGTGAAGGTGACGAAGAGCGACACCGGGTTGCCGGGATTGCCGAAGAAGGGAATCCCATTGACCTGGCCGAACGCGACCGGCTTGCCGGGACGGATGGCGATGTTCCAGAGATCCAGGGTGCCGAGCCGTTCGACGGCTGGCTTGAGATGGTCTTCCTCGCCTACCGAGACACCGCCGCTGGCGACGATCAGATCCGCCTCGCGTGCGCCACGGATCAGGGCTTCGGTCGTCGCCTCCAGCGTATCGGCGACGATTCCGAGATCAACCACCTCGCAGCCCAAAGCCTGCAGGAGTCCAATCAGGGTGAAGCGGTTCGAGTTGTAGATCTGACCCGGTCCCAGCGGTTTGCCCGGCATGACCAGTTCGTCGCCGCTGGCGAGGACCGCGACCCGCAGCTGGCGATAGACCGCCAGAGCGCCCACGCCGACCGAGGCCGCCAGTCCCAGATGCGGCGGCGCGAGGCGGATGCCGGGGGCGAGGATTTCGGCCCCGGCGCGGATGTCCTCGCCAGTGTGGCGAATGTTTGCGCCCGCTTTGCAGTCGAGCGGAATCAAAACCGTCTCGCCCGACCGCTCGCAGATTTCCTGTATCACGACGGTATCCGCACCAGCCGGGACGGGCGCGCCGGTGAAGATGCGCGCCGCCGTGCCGGGTTCCAGCGTTGTGCCGACCGCTCCGGCAGGGATGCGCTGCGCGACCCGCAGCCGTCCGTGGTGTGTTGCCAGATCGGCATGACGGATGGCGTAACCGTCCATCGCGCTGTTGTCCCAGCCCGGAACCTCGATGGCGCTCGTCACCGGGGCCGCGAGCACGCGCCCGAGCGCCGCATCGGTTGGAACGGTTTCGGTGTCGGCGATGGGCTGGACCCGCGACAGCAGGAACGCGATGGCCTCCGCTTTGGTGAGCGTCGGTCGCTTGGCGGATGCGGGGCCGCAGCAGTCATGGTGCGTCGTCATGGTGGATCGTCTCAGCGTTCGCGCAGACGCGGGATGAGTTGGGCGAAGTTGCAGGGACGGGTGCGGATGTCCAGTTGCGGCAGCAAAATCTGCTCCCAGGCGGTGCGGCAGGCGCCGGTCGAACCGGGGAGACAGAAAACGAAAGTGCCGTTGGCCAGTCCGCCGAATGCGCGCGATTGCAGGGTGGATGCGCCGATGTCCGCGAAGGAAACCTGCCGGAAGAGTTCGCCAAAACCTTCGACCACCTTGTCCAGCAGCGGCAGCACGGCCTCCGGCGTGCTGTCGCGTCCGGTCACGCCGGTCCCGCCGGTGCTGAGGATGACATTCACCTCGGGATCGGCGATCCAGCGCGAGAAGGCCGCGCGGAGCTGATAAACATCGTCACGCACGATCTCTTTCGCCACGACCTGATGCCCGGCTGACTCGGCGCTGTCCCGCAGCAGCTTTCCTGAGCTGTCCTCATCCTCGCCCCGGCTGTCGGAGACGGTCAGGATGGCGATCCGGAGTGGCAGAAAATCCTGCTCGGTGAAATGCCCGCTCATCGTTATTTCTCTCAAATATGACATTTAAACCGCGCCCGCTCGAACGGTCGTCGATTCTGCCAAGGCCGAATCAATCCTCAACGATCACATACCGCACCGGGCGCGGTTTAGGTCAGGCCAGCTTCGGTATCAGAATCAGCGCCCAGATCACCACGCAGAAGGCGATGCTCAAAAACACCGCCGCCGAGGCAATGTCCTTGGCCCGCCCGGAGAGTTCGTGACGTTCGAGACCGACGCGATCCACATTGGCCTCAATGGCCGAATTCAGCAGTTCGACGATGGGCACCAGCAGCAGCGCACTGATCAGTAACGCCCGCTCGACCGGCGTTTCGCCGAGCCAGAGCGCCAGCGGGATCAGCGGAATCAGCAGAAAGACCTCCTGACGGAAGGCCTCTTCCAGCTCGAAGCAGGCCTTGAATCCTTTCATCGAATAACCGAAGGCGCGGATCACACGCCGCCAGCCGCGCACATTGTGATTAGCCATGCGCGTTCTCACCTGCGGTCAGCGGTTTCCAGGCCAGATCCAGTTGGCGTGCGGCGCGCACGTCATCAAGCCGGCGCACTGGCAGGGTATGGGGCGCGCCCTTGACCGTCTCAGGTTCCTCTCGCGCCTCGTGGCGGATGGCGATCAGCGCCTCGACGAAGCTATCCAGGTCTTCTTTGGTCTCGGTCTCGGTCGGTTCGATCAGCAGACACTCGGGCACCAGCAGCGGGAAATAGGTCGTCGGGGCGTGATAGCCGTAATCCAGCAGACGCTTGGCGAAGTCCATGGCGTTGACGCCCAATTCTCTGGCCTCGCGCTTGAGTGTGACGATGAACTCATGACTGGCGCGACGCTCGGGATAAGCGGCCTCGAAGCCGGCGGCCCGGAGACGCGCCATCAGATAATTGGCATTGAGCGTGGAGAATTCAGCCACCCGCCCCATGCCCTCGCGCCCCAGCATCCGGGCATAGACATAGGCGCGGAGCAGGATGCCCATGTTGCCGCCGAAGGCGGTGAGGCGCCCGATGCTGTCCGGACGGTCGCGCTCGGTCAGCCAATGGTATTCATCGCCATCGCGCGCAACCAGCGGCACTGGCAGATAGGGTTCCAGACGCGCCGAAACGCCCACCGGGCCCGCGCCGGGACCGCCGCCGCCGTGCGGGGTGGAGAAGGTCTTGTGCAGATTCATGTGGATGACATCGAAGCCCATGTCGCCCGGACGCACCTTGCCGAGAATGGCGTTGAGATTGGCCCCGTCGTAATAGAGCAGCCCGCCGGCCTCGTGAACCGTGCGGGCAATCGCCTGGATATTGCGGTCGAAGACGCCGACCGTGCTTGGATTGGTGAGCATGATACCGGCGGTCTGCGGGCCGACGGCGGCGGTCAGTGCGTCGAGATCGACATCGCCATCGGGGCCGGTCGGAATCTCGCGCACCGTGAAACCGCACATGACCGCCGAAGCCGGATTGGTGCCATGCGCGGCGTCCGGCACCAGCATCTCGGTACGGGCCAGATCGCCGCGCGCCCGATGATAGGCCCGGATCATGGCGACCCCGGCGAATTCGCCCTGTGCGCCAGCGGATGGCGCCAGCGAAACCGCGTGCATGCCGGTCACCTCTTTGAGCATCTCCTGAAGCTCGAAGAGACAGGTGAGAAAACCCTGACCCTGGGTGTCCGGCGCCAGCGGATGACGCGCGAGAAATCCGGGCAGGCTGGCGAGACTGTGACAGGCGCGCGGGTTGTACTTCATGGTACAGGAGCCGAGCGGATAGAGATGGGTGTCGATGGAAAAGTTCTTCTGCGACAGCCGGGTATAGTGACGCACCGCCTGCATCTCGGAGACCTCCGGCAGCATCGGGCGGGCGCGTCGGCGCAGCCCCGCTGGAATGTCCGTGACAGCGGGCGGATTGAGTGGCGCCTGAGCGGTCGCGCGGCGGCCGGGGCGGGAGTGGTCGTGGATCAGCATGGCAGAGTGACTGTGTTGTAGGGTAGCCGTGTCTTCTCAAAGAAGGACGCGGATAAAAAATAGACAGGATTAACAGGATGCTCCAAGATTGACGGAGTCAAAGTCAAGAATTAAAAACCCCGTTAATCCTGCAAAATCCTGTTAATCCTGTCTATTGCAGCATGGCTTGTGGCGATGAATCTTAGTGACGATCAGAGCTTCGCCAGGGCCGCCTCGTAATCCGGCTCCTCGGTGATCTCCGGAACCAGTTGGGTGTAAAGCACCTTGTTGTCGGCATCGAGCACGACGACCGCACGGGCGGTGATGCCGGCCAGCGGGCCGTCTTCGATCAGCACGCCATAGTCCCTGGCGAAGTTGCGCGAGCGCATCATCGAGAGACTGATGACAGTGTCGATCCCTTCCGCACCGCAGAAGCGGCCCATCGCAAAGGGCAGATCAGCCGAAATGACCAGGGCCACGGCGTCGGTCTTGCCGGCCATGGCGGCGTTGAATGTTTTGGTGGAGGTCGCGCAGACCGGGGTGTCCAGACTGGGCACGATGTTCAGCAGTTTCTTCTTGCCAGCGAAATCGGCCAGCGTCCGGTCGGCCAGATCCTTATCGACCAGCGTGAAATCGGGTGCGCTGCTGCCGACGGCGGGCAGTTCGCCATTGAGTGAGACGGGGTTGCCTTGGAGTGCGGTGTGGGCCATGCGAGTCTCCGGTTGTCAGACGTGGCGTTAAGAAAAAGCGGTTGAACCGCAAAGGGCACAAAGAACACGAAGGCTTTCAAGGATTTTTACGCGCCGTGGCGGTCAGTCGCCAGGTGTGCCTTGTTTTTCCTGGCGTCCTTCGCGCCTTGGCGGTTCAGCATTCGATCCGCGTGGCAAGAATCCGTGCCAGCCTGTCGGCATAGTCGCGCATCTCATCCTCTGTGCGGAGTTCGGTGGCGCAAATCAAGATGGCCGGACCCAGATCGGGATAGTCCGGCTCCAGAGCGAAGCCGCCGAGGATGCCGTCGGCGGCGAGTGCATCGAGCAAGTCGGGGGCCGGCACAGGCAGTCGCAGCGCCTGTTCGTGGAAAACCGATCCACCGAATAGCGGTGCGACACCGGGGATCACGCTGAGTAGCTCAGCAAGACGGCGGGTGTTGGCGTGACAGGCGCTCGCCACCCGCTCCAGTCCTTCGGCGCCGAGCAGCGCCAAATGGATGGTCGCCGCCGTCACCAGCAGACCCTGATTGGTGCAGATGTTGGAGGTCGCCTTGCCGCGCCGGATGTGTTGCTCGCGTGCCTGGAGCGTGAGCGTGAAGCCGGGCTTGCCGTCCAGATCCAGGGTGCGTCCGGCGATGCGTCCGGGCAACTGGCGCACGAATTCCTGTTTGCAGCAGAGAAAACCGGCATAGGGTCCACCGGACGACAGCGGCATGCCCAGCGATTGAGCCTCGCCGCAGGCAATGTCCGCACCTTTTGATCCCCATTCGCCCGGCGGCGACAGCAGCGCGAGTGCGATGGGGTTGACGACGCCGATGACCAGTGCTTTGCGCGCATGCGCCCAATCGGTCAGCACGTCCACGTCTTCGAGCACGCCGAAAAAATTGGGCTGGTTGATGATCAGCGCGGCGAATTCACCGCCGATGGCAGCCGCTTCCAGTTGCGCGACCGGCGTCTGTCCGCTCTGAGGATCGAATGACACTTCGACCAGTTCGATTCCCTGCGACTCGACGATGGCGCGCACCGTGCGCCGATAGGCCGGATGGAGCGCGCGCGGCACCAGCACGCGGGTCGATCTGGTCTGACGATTGGCGCGTACCGCCATCAGGATCGCTTCGGCTAGTGCCGAAGCGCCGTCATAGAGCGAGGCATTGGAGACATCCAGACCGGTGAGCGCAGTCATCATCGACTGGAATTCATAGAGCACCTGCAGGGTGCCCTGGCTGGCTTCGGCCTGATAGGGCGTGTAGGCGCTGTAGAATTCGCCGCGCGCCGCGATCTGCCAGACGGCGGCGGGGATATGATGATCGTAGGCGCCGGCACCGATGAAACAGACCGGCTGACCGTCCGCGCGGGCGCGTGTCTGCATCAGCCGGGCGATCTCCATCTCGGACAGCGCGGTCGGGATGGCAGCCAGTTCACCGATCCGCAGCTCGGACGGAATCTCGTCGAACAGGGCATCAATGGAGCCGACGCCAATGGTCGCGAGCATGGCGGCGATGTCGTCAGGGGTATGAGGGATGAAAGGCATGATCAGGACTCGTCTTCGACGACCCTTTCATAGCCGGCAGCGTCCAGCAGACCGGCGAGCGCACCCGGATCGCTCGGTGCCAGACGGAAGATCCAGCCTTCGTCGTAAGGACTGGTATTGATGGCGTCCGGGGTATCGGCGAGGACCGCATTGCCCTCAACGATCTCGCCGGCCAGCGGGGAATAGATGTCTGAAGCGGCCTTGACCGACTCGACCACCGCGCAGGCTTCGTCGGCATCGACTTCGCGACCGGACTCCGGCGCCTCGACGAAGACGATGTCACCCAGCGCCTCCTGTGCATGGTCGGTGATGCCGACGGTGACGGTGCCATCGCCGTTGTCGCGCACCCACTCGTGGGTCTTGGTGTATTTCAGGTCGGCAGGAATGTCGCTCATTTTTCTGTGCTCCGTGAGGGTCCGCGATGGACCTGTCAGTGTTTGTTTGGTGATGATTCAGCGTTCGATGCGGATGGTGCCATGTCGCACGAACGGCGGCCTGACCACCCGCGCGGCGACCGGCTTGCCACGGATCTCGACCTCGCAGGTCGAACCCAGGCCGGGCGTGACCCGCGCCAGCGCAATGGATCCATCCAGGGTGGGCGCAAATCCGCCGGAGGTGATCTCGCCGACCTCAACCCCGTTGCTCAATACCTTTTGATGGCTGCGCAGGATTCCGCGTCCGGTCAGCAGCAGACCGACGAACTCGCGCCGGGCGGGATCGTCGCGCATCTGGACGAGTGCCGTGCGTCCGATGAAATCGCGTTCGACCGGCTCCCAGGCGACGGTCCAGCCCAGCCCGGATTCGAGCGGGCCGACGGTCTCGTCCATGTCCTGGCCATAGAGGTTCATGCCGGCCTCCAGACGCAGCGTATCGCGCGCGCCGAGTCCGCAGGGCGTGACCCCGGTGGTATGCAGCGCCCGCCAGAGATCGGTGGCTTGCGTGTTGGGAAGCATGATCTCGAAACCGTCCTCGCCGGTATAGCCGGTGCGACCGACGAACCAGTCGGCGTCCTCGGCGGCGAAAAAGGGCTGGATCTGCATAGCGTTCGCGCGAACCGCCTCGGGCAGTAAGGGCGCGGCCAGCTCACGCGCCTGCGGACCCTGAACGGCGATCATCGCCAGATCAGTGCGGGGCTGGATCTTGATCGCGAAACCGGCGCTGTGGGCGCGCATCCAGGCGATGTCTCTGTCAGCCGTGCCAGCGTTGACCACAAGACGGTAGTGCTGCGGGCCGCGCGCGTAGACGATGAGGTCATCGACCACGCCACCCTGCTCGTTGAGCATGCAACTGTAGAGCGCCTTGCCGGGCGACTGGAGCCGGGCGACATCGTTGGCCAGCAGGCGGCGCAGAAAGGCTTGGGCATCCGGACCTTCGACATCGACGGGGCGCATGTGCGAGACATCGAACATGCCCGCCGTGCGGCGCACCGCGTGATGCTCTTCGATCTGGGATCCATAGTGCAGCGGCATGTCCCAGCCGCCGAAGGGGACGAGACGGGCGCCGAGACGCTCGTGCTCTGAAAAAAGTGGCGTGCGCAATCCCATTCGACTCTCCGCTGGACTGATGTGGGCATCGCCGCGACCTGTGGGCCATCGACAACGAAACAACGCCGAAGGCACAAGCCTCCGACATCGCCCCTCTGTCCTAAACCTGAGAGTTTGCGGCGAAGAACCGGGCGGTTCCTGCTGCTGCCCCGTCGGTGGGTATCGGTTGATCTGTCAGCCGATACCGCTCTCCAGAGTCGGTCGTTATCCCCGCGGTCCGTTTGCCTGAGCGATTCCGGGCGGTGTTGCGCCTTCGGCGCCGGCTGGTGCAGCCGGTCTCTCCCACGGGACATGACACGAAGGGCGCACTATAAGCGCGGGAGGACGGGATTTCCAGCCGCCATGCCGACAGACATGATGCAGATTTGTTTTACAAGCGGGCAATGGGCATTCCCTGCCTCCAGAGTTGCTGATCAGAGAGCGGAGCGCGGGGATCTGTTTTGTCTTCTGATGCTGAACAGACCCAGCAGACCTGATGCGAAGAGCCAGAAGGCGGCTGGCAATGGGACGGACGCCAACTTGTCGGAGGCGTTGGATGTGCCATAAGTGAAGTTATCCAGATGATAGGTCTCCCGGCGATAGATCTCCTGGCTTCCCGAACCATCACTGGAAGTCAGCACGATGTCGGTAAAGGCCGTATCGGAGATCAGACCCCAGAAAGACCCTTCGATGTGGGGGATCTCTCTGGAGAGAATCTGGGTTGCGCCATGAAAGAGGGTAAGCCAGATCTTGGTGCCATGACCGGCTGGCCGCGTATCCCAGTCGCCGCCGATGCTCGTGACACCATCCGCAAAGCTGAATCGGGTGTTGCTGAGTTCATTGCCATAGATATCCTGAGAGAGAACATCCTGCCATATTCCCTGCGCGACTCTGCCTTGTGTCGATGTGAGTTTCAGGCCATTGTCGAGCGGACTGTCATCGAAGGTTTCGGTCGCAAAGGCGCCGGTCTTGGATGCCCAAGCAGACCTGTCCGTATAGATTTCGAGGGTGGCGGCCTGTGCAGAGGCCATGAAAACAGCCCCCGCCAATGGAATCAGCCAGGCGAGTGTTTTGGATGTCATGGATTTGGCCTCAATGGAATTTGAATGTGCCAGGGTCGGGTCTGCAAGCCACGTATCAGCATTTAAAGGCAAAGATCAAGCCGATATGACAGGTTTTTGGATTGCAACGATTTATTTTGCCGCATGCCGCTTTCGTGTCCGTATGGTGAGACAAAAACAGTCTCATAACTGTGATAGTTGTTCCAGTTTGGCGAATTCCGACACCTCGCCTGTCGGAGCGGCGTCTGACGCGGAAAGACTGAATCCAACGGCTGGTTGGCGCTAAACTAAACCAAGTTTCTGAACCCCGTGCGTCCGATGTTTGTCCGGACGCTCCGCTGACCGATTGAACCCCTCGGACTCGACGTATGATTTCGCTTCTCGACTATGGCGCGGGCAATGTCCGCAGTCTGCGCAATGCCGTTCAGGCGCTTGGCTTCTCGCTCACCGAGATCGAGCGGCCCGAAGATATTCTCAAGGCCGAACGCCTGATCTTTCCCGGTGTCGGTGCCTTCGGCGCGGCCATGGAACGTCTGCACCGGCTCGGCTATGTCGAGCCGCTCAAGGAATACCTGGCGGCTGACCGGCCCTTTCTCGGCATCTGCATCGGTTTGCAGACGCTCTTCGAGGGCAGCGATGAGTCGCCCGGCGTGGCCGGTCTGGGCCTGATTCCGGGGCGCATTGGCCGCTTCGAGACCGGGGCGCTCTCGGTGCCACACATGGGCTGGAACGACGTGCGGGTCGAGCGTGAATCGCCGCTCTTTGCCGACTATGCGGGCGAAAAGCTCTATTTCGTGCATTCCTATCGTGCCGCGCCGAGCGCGGAAAATGCCGACTGGCGTCTGGCGACCACCGATTACGGTCAACCTTTTCTCAGTGCGGTGCAGCGGGGCAATGTCGCGGCGGTCCAGTTCCACCCGGAGAAAAGCGGCGCTGCCGGCCTGAGACTCCTGCATCGTTTTCTTGGCGACGCTCAGGAAGCGAGGTCTTGTGGGCCGTTCATCCAGACCGCATCCACCCGTTTCGCCAAGCGCATCATCGCCTGTCTGGACGTGCGTGCGAACGATGCCGGCGATCTGGTGGTGACCAAGGGCGATCAATACGATGTGCGTGAGGCCGGTGAGGTGCGCAATCTCGGCAAGCCGGTCGAACTGGCCCAGCGTTATTTCGAGGAAGGCGCGGACGAGATCACCTTTCTCAACATCACCGCCTTCCGCGACTTCCCGCTGGCCGATCAACCGATGCTCGAAGTGCTGCGACGCACCTCCGAGCGGGTTTTCGTGCCGCTGACCATCGGCGGCGGCATCCGCGCCTTTACGGACGGGCAGGGCAGGGCGTATTCGGCGCTGGACGTGGCCGACGAATATTTCCGCTCGGGCGCGGACAAGATTTCCATCGGCTCGGATGCAGTGGAGACCGTTGAACGCTATCTGGCGTCCGGCGGCGTCAAGGATGGCACCAGCGCCATTGAGCAGATCGCCCGGGTCTACGGCAATCAGGCGGTCGTGATCTCGATTGATCCGCGCCGGGTCTATGTGTCTTCGCCCGACGCGACGCGCCACCAAACCGTTGCCACGATCACGCCCGGACCCGGCGGCGAGGGTTATTGCTGGTTCCAGTGCACCGTCAAAGGCGGTCGCGAGGGTCGGGATGTCGATGCCGTCGAACTGGCACGGGCCTGCGAGGATCTGGGCGCGGGCGAGATCCTGCTGAACTCCATCGACCGCGACGGCACCGGCGCCGGTTTCGATCTGGAACTGATCCGCGCCGTCAGCGAGGCGGTGAGCATCCCGGTCATTGCCTCCAGCGGCGCGGGCTGTGTGGAACATTTCGCCGAGGTCTTCGCCGCCACCGGGGTCGAGGCCGCGCTGGCTGCCGGGATCTTCCATCGGCGCGAGGTGCCCATCCAGGCCGTCAAATCCTATCTGCGCGAGCAGGGGATCGAAACCCGGCTCTGACGGGCGATGCGGCGCTTGCGCATCAGGCTGATCGTCCTGCTGACGGCGCTCGCGCTGTCCGGCTGCACGCCGGTCAGTCGGGATGGGCCGACGCCCGCCCCGACCGCTGCGGTACCGGGCGTCAATCGGGACGAACAGCTCTCGACCATCGCTGCCTGTCATCTGCTCCGGGTCGGTCAGACGAACGATGTGGCGACGACCGACACCACTGTCATCGCCGCCACGAATCAATATGGCTATCCGTTGGGGGCGGTCGTCGCGCGCGCCAATCGGTTGATTCAGGTCTATCAATCGCGCGGTCTGGCGCTGATCGCGCGGGCGGTCGAGGCCTGTGAGCGTCTGGCTGACGACACCGGGGTGACTTCAGCCCTGGTTCGGTTTGAGCCCGACGGTCAGCCGCGCACCGCCTGGCTGCGGATCGATGGTGCCGAGATCGCTCCCGGATTCGCGGCGCAGACCATCGCCGAACTGAACCGGCGCCGGGCCATCGGGCTGGTCATCAACAGCCCCGGCGGCTCGGTTCATGAGGCGCGTGAGCTGGGTCGTTTTCTGCGGGTGAATGGACTGCGCACGGCGGTTGATCGGGCCTGCACCTCGGCCTGTGTCGATGTGCTGGCGGGCGGGGTCGAGCGTTATGTGACGCAGAACGCCAGGCTCGGCATCCATCAGAGCCGGGTGCCGAGCCGTTACAGCAGTCACGAAGGCGGTCAGCTCTATGTCGCCGATTCCTTCCGCTATCTGCGCGAGATGGGCATCGATGCGGATGTCGCCATCGCCGCCGCCTCGGTTCCGAACAATCAGATCCTGCTGATTTCGCTGTCTGACGCCCTGGCGACCGGGCTGGTGACGAAGGTGGTCGAGGGATTCGAATGATCCGAAAGCAATAAGCTTATCTCTTTTAATGTTAACGATTGAAATATTCAGGAGCATCAAACGATCATCGTTCGGTAAAGTAGCCTTAATTTTTCTGGCGCCGCCAACGCGATCCTCTTTTGCAGCGATCCTGTCACACCCTTCGGGACGCCTGACCTGGGCGAGTGGTTCCCTTCCTGAATCCCGACTCCCCTGACCGCTTTTTTCCGGATTTGCAGTTTTTATGGCAACCATCCTCACTGCCGTTGGTTTCATGGCAGCGCTCGGCCTGCTGCTCGCCCTGATGCTCGTTATGGCGAACCGACGGCTGTATGTCTATGAAGATCCCCGCATCGATCAGGTCGAGGATCTGCTGCCCAAGGCCAACTGCGGCGCCTGTGGGACGGCCGGCTGTCGCCCCTTTGCTGAGCTGCTGGTGAAGCGTGAGATCGAGCCTTCGCGCTGCACGGCCAATTCCTCGTCGCTGAATCAGGTCATCGCCGATTTTCTGGGCGTCGATCTGGGGGTGGATGAAAAGCGGGTTGCGCGTCTGGCCTGCGCTGGCGGCGGCAATGTTGCCCATGTGCGGGCGACGTATCGTGGCATTCCATCCTGTCGCGCCGCTGCACTGGTCGCTGGCGGCGGACGTGGCTGCGCCTGGGGCTGTCTCGGCTTTGGCGATTGCGAAAAGGCATGCAAATTCGCCGCCATCAGGATGAATGCTCAGGGGTTGCCGGTAATCGACGAGGATCGCTGCACCGCCTGCGGCGATTGCGTGACCCATTGCCCGAAGGATCTCCTGAGCATTGAGCCGCTCAGTCATCGTCTCTGGATCGCCTGCAAAAATCCCGAGTTCGGCGCACTGGCCGAACAGCATTGCGAAGTGGCCTGCACCGCCTGCGGACGCTGCGCCCAGGATTCGCCAGAAGGGCTGATCCAGATCCAGGACGGTCTGGCCGTCATTGATTACACCAAGAACGACCTCGCCTCCAGGGTGGCGCTCGAACGCTGTCCGACCGGCGCCATCGTCTGGCTGGAGTCGGGACGTGTCGAAAAAGGTCGGGATGCCCGCAAGGTTGTCCGTAAGAAAGCGCTGTCAGCTTAAACCGCGCCCAGCACGGTATGTGATTTTTTGATCAGATTTGGCCGCGGCAGACTCAATGACTGTCGGAGTCGGCGCGGTTTAAGGTATTAAATAATATGAGATTTTAAACTGCGTCCCACTGACGCTGGTGACATCTACAGAGCTAAACGCAAATTGAAAATGACGCATGTCGCGTTGGATGCGGTTTAAATCTGACGACTGATAAAAATCCCCTTTGCGCCTTTGCCCGATCTATTTTCAAGGCTGGCGTCATGAAGGTTCAACACGAGATAAAGGCCCATGTTCGGCAAGAAAGACGACAAGCAGTTCAAGTATCCTGGCACCCGTATGGCGATGGACGGGAACACCGCCGTCATCCTCTGCGAGCGCGAGGCGTCCGATGCCGCTGGCGCCTATCCGATCACGCCGTCCACCCAGATGGGCGAATACTGGGCCGAGGAGATCGCCAACGGGCATCTCAACATCTCGGGCAATCCGCTGATCTTCGTCGAACCCGAGTCCGAGCACGCCGCTGCCGCCGTGACCGCCGGCATGTCCATGACCGGGCTGCGCGCGACCAATTTCTCCTCGGCACAGGGCGTGGCCTTCATGCACGAGTCGCTCTATGCCGCCGTCGGCAAGCGTCTGCCCTATGTGCTCAACATCGGCTCGCGCGCCATCACCAAGGCGAGTCTGAACGTCCATTGCGCCCACGACGATTATCACTGCATCGACGACACCGGTTTTTTCCAGGTCTTCGGCAAGAATGCCCAGGAGGCCGCTGACCTCAATCTGATCGCCCGCAAGATCGCTGAACTGACCCTGACCCCGGCGGCGGTCGGCCAGGACGGTTTTCTGACCACGCATCTGATCGAACCGCTGATGGTGCCTGAGCGCGCACTCATCGCCGAATTCTGCGGGCGTCCGGACGACATCATCGAGTGCCCGACCCCGGCCCAGCGTCTGGTCTATGGCCCGACCCGTCGGCGTGTGCCGCTGGTGTGGGACGTGGACCATCCGGTCTCGTCGGGTACGGTGCAGAACCAGGACGCCTACATGCAGGCGGTCGCTGCGCAGCGTCCCTATTTCTTCGACCACATCGAAGAGATCGCCGATCAGGTGATGGACGAATATGCCGCACTGACCGGACGGCGTTATCAGCGCGCCAGCGGTTATCGCTGCGAGGATGCCGAGTATCTGCTCATCGGTCAGGGCAGTCTCATCACCCAGGCCGAGGCGGTCGCCGATTATCTGCGCGAGACCCGCAAACTCAAGGTCGGCGTGGTCAATCTCACCATGTTCCGGCCCTTCCCCGGCGATCTCATCGCGCGTCTGCTCCAGGGCCGGAAGGGCGTCGCCATCCTGGAGCGCACCGATCAGCCGCTGGCCGAGGATCTGCCGATCATGTGCGAGATCCGCGCGGCGCTGACCAAATGCCTGGAAAACGGCATGGCCGGCAAGGGCGAGGCGCTGCCCTATCCGCAGTATCCGACCTACAAAGCAGGCGAGATGCCGCGACTCTATTCCGGCTGCTATGGCCTGGGGTCGCGCGATCTCCAGCCCGAGGGTGTGATCGCAGCGATCGAGAACATGCTGCCCGATGGACCGCAGCGCAAATTCTTCTATCTGTCGATTGATTTCCTGCGTGAAGCGACCGACCCCAAGGACGAGATCCGCATCCAGCAGCTCAAGGACGCCTATCCGCGTCTTGGCGAACTGGCGCTGCGCGGCAGCGAAAATCCCAACCTGCTGCCCAAGGGTGCGGTCACGGTGCGCATGCACTCGGTCGGCGGCTGGGGTGCGGTGACCACCGGCAAGAATCTGGCGATGACCCTCTATGATCTGCTGGGTTTCGACATCCGCGCCAACCCCAAATACGGCTCGGAGAAGAAAGGCCAGCCGACGACCTATTTCCTCTCCGCCGCGCCCGAGCCGATCCGGCTCAACTGCGAATACACCTATGTCGATGTGGTCCTGAGCCCGGATCCCAATGTCTTCACCCACTCCAATCCGCTGTCCGGTCTGGATCGCGGCGGCGCCTTCGTCATCCAGTCCAGCCTGACCGACCCCGAACAGGTGTGGATGAGCTTCCCGCCCGCCGCGCGCCGCTTCATGATCGAGCGCGAGATCCGCGTCTTCTACATCGACGGCTTCAAAATCGCCCGCGAAGAGGCGTCCGATCCCGAGTTGCAGTTCCGTATGCAGGGCAACGCCTTCCAGGGCGCCTTCTTTGCGGCCTCGCCGTTGATGGAGCGCGCCGGGCTGACCGAGGCCGGTCTCTTTGCCGCGATGGAAGAGCAGATCCGCGCCAAGTTCGGCGGCAAGGGCGAGCGCGTGGTGCAGGACAATCTGCGCATCGTGCGGCGCGGTTTCGATGAGATCGTCGAGATCACCGAGAAGCCGATCATTGGCGGGCAGCTTATGCCGCGTCAGGAGGTCGGTCTGCCGGTCATGCTCAAGGCACTGCCTGAGGGCGACGGCGGCGTCACCGATGTCCATCGTTTCTGGGAACAGACCGGCGCCTTCTACGCCACGGGTCGCGGCAGTGACAATCTGGCTGATCCGCAGATGGCCCTGTCGCTGATGCCGGCCTCCACCGGCGTCTATCGCGACATGACCCAGATCCGTTTTTCCTATCCGAAATTCGTTCCCGAGAACTGCACCGCCTGTGGCAACTGTTTCTCGGTCTGTCCGGACAGCGCCATCCCGGGTCTGGTCAATAAAATCTCCGATGTCTTCGCCACCGCCATCGCACGGGTCGAGCGCGGCATGCCGACCCAGCATCTGCGCCGCGAGACACGCAATGTCGAGAAACGTCTGCGCGAACTGGTCGAGGGGGCGGGCGAGTCCGCCGATCTGCGTCTGCTCATGGATCAGGCGGTGCTGGAGACGCTCGCCGCCTTCGCTGGCGAACCGGAACAGAAAACCGTGATGGAACAGGAATTCGGGCTTCTGATGCAGGCGCTCGGCGATTATCAGTTCGCCATCACCAAGCCCTACTGGACCAATCGCGAGAAGAAGCAGAAGGGCAGCGGCGGGCTCTTCAGCATTACCGTGAATCCCTACACCTGCAAAGGCTGCATGGAGTGCATCGAGGTCTGCGGCGACGGTGCACTGATCGACGAACCCCAGACCGATGCCAGCATCCGCCAGATGCAGTCGCGCTGGGGCATGTGGCTCGACCTGCCGACGACCGATCCCGATTTCATCCGCATCGAGAACCTGGACGACAAGGTCGGCGCGCTCGAAACCCTGCTGCTCGACAAGACCAGCTATCAGTCGATGGTGTCGGGCGACGGTTCCTGCATGGGCTGCGGCGAGAAGACGGCGATCCATCTCTTCACCGCCACCGTCACCGCGCTCATGCAGCCGCGCGTCAGGCGCCATGTGGCCGAGATCGAGGATCTCATCAACCGGCTGGAGACCCATGTCCGGCTCAAGCTGGCCGCCAGCATGGATCTGAGCGACAGCGCCGCCATCGCCAAGGCCGTGCAGACCCATCAGGACGGCGATCTGACCCTGTCCAGCCTGTCGGCGGAACTGGAGGGCCGCCATGCACAGCCGGTCGATCCTGACTGGCTGCGCTGGGTCACCGGGCTGCTCGACAAGCTGCGTCATCTCAGGGCGCAGTATGTCAGCCCGCAGCCGCGCGCCAGCCTGGGCTTCGTCAACGCCACCGGCTGCTCGTCGGTGTGGGGCGCGACCTTCCCCTACAACCCCTATCCCTTCCCCTGGTCGAACAACCTCTTCCAGGATGCGCCCTCCATGGCGCTGGGTCTCTTCGAGGGCCACATGCGCCGGATGGGCGAGGGCTTCAAGGCGATCCGTCAGGCGCGTCTGGAGCTGGAAGGCCGCTTCAAGCCGAGCGACCCGCAATCCAGTCTGACCTATTTCGGCTGGAAGGACTTCAGCGACGAGGAATGGCATCTCTGTCCCCCGGTGGTCGCGGTCGGCGGCGACGGGGCCATGTACGACATCGGCTTCCAGAACCTCTCGCGTGCGCTCATGACCGGGCATCCGGTCAAGATCCTGGTGCTCGACACCCAGGCGTATTCCAACACCGGCGGTCAGTCCTGCACCTCGGGCTTCATCGGTCAGGTCGCGGACATGGCGCCCTATGGCAAGCAGTGGAAAGGCAAGACCGAGATCCGCAAGGAAATGGGTCTGATCGGCATGGCGCACCGGACCAGCTTTGTCCTCAGCAGCTCGGCGTCGCACCTGACGCATCTGCTGGAGGGCTATATCGACGGCATCAACTCGCGGCGTCCGGCGCTGTTCAATATCTACACCTCCTGCCAGCCCGAGCATGGCATCGGCGACGACATGTCGAACAGGCATGCCCGCATGGCGGTGGAGTCGCGCGCCTATCCGCTCTTCACCTATAACCCGGATCTGGGCGCGAGCTTCGAGGAATGCTGTTCCATCGCGGGCAATCCGGAACCGGATCGCGACTGGATTTCCTGGACCCTGAAGTACACCAACGACAAGGGTGAGCCGGCGGCGATGGAGGTGCCCTTCACCTTCGCCGATTTCGCCATGACCGAGGGTCGTTTCCGCAAACATTTCCGCAAGGCGCCACCCGAGACCTGGAACGACGCCATGATCCCGCTGGCCGAATTCCTGGATCTGGACGAGGACGGGCGCGACGGGCGTTATCCCTATATCTGGGGCGTGGATGCCAAAAACCGTCTGATGCGCGTGCTGGTCGCCCAGGAGCTGGTGCTGAGCTGCGAGGAGCGGCGCGGCTTCTGGACCCAGTTGCGCGGACTCTGCGGCGGACTGAACCGGGTCGATGTCGAACAGGTACGCAACGAGGCCAAGGCCGAGATGGCGCAGAAGCTTACCGCCAGTCTGCTGGCGATGGCCGGCGGCGATCTTGCGGCCCTGGCAGGCGGCAACGGACACGGCGGCAACGGCGTGGCGGCTGGTGCCAACGGCTCCGGCAACGGGTCATCAGCCGACTGGGAGGCGGTCTGGGTCGAGACCCCCGAATGCACCGCCTGCGACGAATGCATCAACATCAACCCCAGCATTTTCAGGTACAACGGCGACAAAAAGATCGAGATCGCCAATCCCAAAGCGGGATCCTTCAAGGACATCGTCAAGGCCGCTGAAAAATGCAGCGCCGAGTGCATCCATCCGGGGACGCCCTGGAATCCGGCTGAGGCGGATGTGGACAAGCTGCTCAAACGCGCCGCGAAGTACCAGTAATCCGGATTGCGCTGCAATCCGGATGAGGTTGATTTTTTTGGGGTATTAGCCCCTCTCCCCTCGCGGGAGAGGGGTTGGGGAGAGGGGGAATGACTGAGCAGAGCGATCCCGACATGCTGGATGAATATGATTTTTCGGGTGGCATGCGCGGCAAATATGCGGCCAGCTATCGAGAAGGGACGAATCTGGTGAAGCTGGATGACGATGTTGCCGAGATCTTTCGCAGCGCCCGGGAAGTGAATGATGCCCTGCGCTCGTTGGGGCGCATGATCAAAGCCCATCAGCGTGAGCATGGCTGACGTGCTCAACCTCTTTCAGCGCCCGAAAACCTTTGGCCACGGCATCCACCCGGTCGAGCATAAGGAACTGACGGCCGGTCAGCCGATCCGGCGGCTGCCGTTTGCGCCCGAGCTGATCATCCCGCTATCGCAGCACAAGGGGCGTCCGGCGATTCCCGTGGTCAAGGTCGGCCAGGAAGTGGTGCGCGGCGAACCCATCGCTCAGGCCGATGGCTTCGTGTCGGTGCCCATGCATGCGCCGGCCACGGGCGTGATCCGCGCCATCGGTCTGGCGCCGACCGCTGAAGGCCCCAAGACCCCGGCGATTTTTCTCAAGGTCTATCACGCCGCAAGTCAGCAGGTGCTCTACGGTCTGGACTGCGAACCGGAGCGGATGAATGCGAAGAACTTGATTCATGCTGTCCAGGATGCCGGTCTGGTCGGGCTTGGCGGCGGCGCCTTTCCCAGTCATGTCAAGATGAAACCGCCGGGGCGGCGCATCATCGAGACCCTGGTGGTCAACGGTTGCGAGTGCGAGCCTTATCTCACCTGCGATCATCGCATCATGCTGGAGCACACGGATGCCCTGATGCGCGGTATCCGGATCGCGCTGCGGGCGACCCGCGCCGAGCGCGCCATCATCGGCATCGAGGACAACAAGCCCGATGCGCTGGCGCATCTGCGGGCGCGTCTTCCGGCCCATCTGCCGATCACCGTCGAGGCGGTCAAGACCAAATATCCCCAGGGCGCCGAGAAGATGCTCATCAAGAGCCTGCTGGGGCTGGAGATTCCGCCCGGCGGTCTGACGGCGGATGTGGGCGTGGCGGTCTATAACGTCGGCACCCTGGCGCAGATGGGCGATCTGCTGCCCAAAGGCCGGGGACTGATCGAGCGGGTGGTGACGGTCAGCGGGCCGCTGGTCGAGCGCCCCGGCAATTTTATGGTGCCCATCGGCACCCCGCTGCGTTTCCTGCTCAAACAGGTCGGTCTGCATGGCGCCATCGGGCAGGTGATCCTGGGCGGACCCATGATGGGCATGTCGGTCGCCTCGCTGGATGTGCCGGTGACCAAGCCGGTGTCCGGCGTTCTGGTCATGGAACGCGAGGAGAGCAGCCAGAAAGACCTCCGGGTCTATCCCTGCATCAAATGCGGCGAGTGCCTGAACGCCTGCCCGATGTCGCTGAATCCTTCGTTGTTGGGTGAGTTGGCGCTGGTACGCGATTACGCGACCATGGCCGGGCAGCATCATCTCGATCACTGCTTCGAGTGCGGCTGCTGTGCCTATGTCTGCCCGTCCAATATTCCGCTGACCCAGTATTTCCGCATCGCCAAGTCGATCAATCGCGACAGAAAAGGATAAGGCATGGTTAAAGACATCGAAATCCGCTCATCGCCGCATCTCAAGCGGAAGATGACGGTTGACCGGATCATGCGTTCCGTGGTGCTGGCGCTCATGCCGATCAGCGCCTTTGCGGTCTGGCAGTTCGGTCTGAGCGCGCTGCTGCTGCTTGTCACCACAACGGGCGTGGCGGTCCTGACCGAATGGTTCTTTGCCCGTCAGAGCGGTCAGGGCAATACCATTGGCGACTGGTCGGCGGTCATCACCGGGCTGCTGCTGGGCCTGACCCTGCCGCCGGGCTTTCCGCTGTGGATGGCGGCGGTTGCGGCCTTCGTCGCGATCGCGCTGGGCAAGGCGCTCTTCGGCGGACTGGGTTACAACGTCATGAATCCGGCGCTGGTGGGGCGCGCCTTCGTGCAGGCGGCCTTTCCGGTCGCCATCACCACCTGGACCCCGGCCTTCGCGCCGGGGCGTTTCGTCGAGCTGATCCCCTCGACGCTGACGCTGCCCTTCATGCAGCCGGTCCCGGTCGCGGACTGGGTCGCCGGGCTGAACCTGGACGGCTGGACCGGGGCGACCCCGCTGGCGATGCAGAAATTCCAGCATCTCGAAGCGCCGCTGACCGATGCCTTCACCGGCCTGATTGCGGGTTCCGCCGGCGAGACCTCGGCGTTGCTGATCCTGCTCTGCGGGTTGTGGCTGGCCTGGCGGCGGATGCTCGACTGGCGCATCCCGGTCAGCGTGCTGGCTGGCGCGGCCCTGACCGCGCTGCCGTTCTGGCTGCTCGATCCGCACCTCTATCCGAGCCCCGGATTCGTGCTCTGCTCGGGCGGGCTCATGCTCGCCGCCTGGTTCATGGCCAGCGACATGGTCGCCTCGCCGGTGACGGCGAAGGGGGCGATCCTCTATGGACTCTTCATCGGCGTGCTGACGGTCGTCATCCGTCTGTTTGGCGGACTGCCGGAGGGCGTGATGTACGCCATCCTGCTCGGCAACGCCGTCGGCCCGCTGATTTCAAGCTGGACCCAGCCGCGCGTCTATGGCTCGAAGTGACGTTCCAATTAGACAGGATTAACAGGATTAACAGGATTAACAGGATTAACAGGATTAACAGGATTGTCAGGATGAGTCAGAAACAGGAATGTCACCCTCTACAAATCCTGTCAATCCTGAAAAATCCTGTTAATCCTGTCGATTCCCCGCAAGCAGACAAATGATGAATGCCGACGTACAGACTCAACCGCCACCCGCCGCCACGCCGGCCTGGCTCATGCTGCGCACGCTGGTCGTGATCGCCGTGATCTCGGGCCTGCTGGTGGTCGTCGCCTATCAGACGACCTTGCCCCTGATCGCCGACAAACAGCGCATCCTGACCGAGCGGCTGGTCTTTCAGGTGCTGCCGGGCGCGGCCACCAAGCGCGATTTCGTCGTGACCGCCGAAAGGCATCTGGAGCCGGCGTCGGCAGGCGTCGTCGGCGATCCGGTTTATGCGGCCTATGATGCGGCTGGCCGGCTGGTCGGGCTGGCGATCACCGGCACGGGGGCAGGTTATGCAGGGCCGGTGCGGGTGATGTTTGCCTACGATCCGGGCTGCCGGTGCATCACTGGCAGCAAGGTGCTGAAATCCAACGAGACGCCCGGGTTTGGCGACAAGCTGGATACCGATCCCGCCTTTCTTGAGAATTTCAAGGCGCTGGATGCCAGCCTGAACGCCGAGGGCACCGCGCTCGCCAACGCCATCGTCACCGTCAAACATGGCACCAAGACCGATCCCTGGCAGATCGATGCCATCACGGGCGCAACCGTCTCCTCGCGGGCGATGGGCAGGGCGGCGAATCAGGCCGCGCAGCGCGCCATTCCAGCCATCCAGCGCGAGCTGGCGACGCTGTCGCAACCGAACTGACCGGGGAGAGATCAGACATGGCCGAAACAGCCAATCAGGGTGCGGGAAAAGAGGCGTCCGCGTTCCTGTTCGAGCGGGAAGAGTCGCTGACAGCGGATACCTTCATTCGCGGTCTCTGGAAAGAAAATCCAGTGTTCGTCATGCTGCTTGGCATGTGTCCGACGCTGGCCGTCACCAATTCCACCCTGAATGCACTGGGCATGGGGTTGTCTACGACCTTCGTGCTGATTTTCTCGGGCGCGCTGGTGTCTTCGTTGCGCAACTGGATTCCCAAGCAGGTGCGCATCGCCAGCTATATCGTCATCATCGCCACCTTCGTGACCCTGGTCGATTATCTGATTCAGGCGATCAGTCTGGAACTCTATGCCGCGCTCGGCGCCTTTATCCAGCTCATCGTCGTCAACTGCATCATCCTGGGTCGTGCAGAGGCCTACGCCTCCAAGCAACGGTTGCTGCCGACCATCGTCAATAGTCTGGGCACGGGCGTCGGGTTCACCCTGGCCCTCCTGAGTCTGGGCACGGTGCGCGAGTTGCTCGGTAGCGGGAGTATCCTGGGCGTCCAGCTCTTTTCGGACAATTTTCAGGGTTGGGTCATCATGATGCTGCCGCCCGGCGGCTTCTTCGTGCTTGGAACCTGGCTGCTCTTCTTCAACTGGCTGCGTCTGCGCAAGCAACATCCGGCGCCGAGCGGAGCGACCGTCCATGCACGCTGAACCCCTGTCGCTGATCTTTCTCAACGCCGCGCTGGTCAATAATTTCGTGCTGGCGCTCTTTCTCGGCATCTGTCCCTTTCTTGGCGTCTCGGCCAAGAAGGAGACGGCCTGGAACATGGGGCTGGCGACCCTGTTCGTGATGCTGGTGACCTCGGTCGCCGCCTTCGGCATCAACTGGCTGCTGACCGAGCTGGATCTGCTCTTTCTGCGTCTGATCTGCTACATCGCCGTGATTGCCTCGACGGTGCAACTGGTCGAGATGTTCGTGAAGAAGACCAGCCCGACGCTCTTTCGCTCGCTGGGGATCTTTCTGCCGCTCATCACCACCAACTGTGCCATCCTGGGTCTGGCGCTGTTCCAGACCGCGAAGGAATACGATTTCGTGCAGAGTCTGGTCTATGCCACCGGCGCCGGGGCCGGTTTCATGCTGGCCCTGATGCTGATGGCCGGGCTGCGCGAAAAGCTCGCCCTGGCGCGGGTACCGAGCGTGAGTCAGGGCGCGGCCCTGAGTCTGATGCTGGCGGGTCTGCTGTCGCTGGCCTTCATGGGCTTCGCCGGGCTGGGGAGCGGGCATGGTTAAAGTCCTGCTGGCCCCGCTGATCGTCTTCGCCGTGCTGGCCGGTTGGGTCTGGGTGCAATGGCTGTATGCGCGCTTTGCGACGGCAAATCCGCAACTTGGCCCCTTTCGGCGCGAAGACGGCGGCTGTTCCTGCGGCAGCGGCCGGTGCGAGCAGCCGTCATTGGACAGTATTAAAAACAATGGTTTGAAACATCCTGTCCATCCTGGGCAATCCTGTTAATCCTGTCCATTCGAATCCCGTCTATTCGATCAGTCTTTCGTTTTATTGCCCCACAGCCGGCTGGCTGCGGCATTGAGGAATCAGCACGATGAATCAACTTCCACCCGAGATCGGTCCAACCACCGAAGCCGTGCTCAAGCTGTCTCAGCGCATCACCCCGGACACGGCGGAAGAGGTGCGTCATCTGACCCTCGACGTCCTGGATCCGGGTCTGCGCTTCGTCGCGGGGCAGAGCATCGGCGTCGTGGTGCCGGGTCCGCATCCGTTTGGCAATCCCTATCATCTGCGTCGTTATTCCATCGCCAATGCGCAGGGATCAAACGCGGGCGTAACCCTGGACATCCTCGTCCGGCGCTGTTTCTATCTCGACGAGGTCAGCGGCGAGCGTTATCCAGGCATTGCCTCGAATTATCTGTGCGACGCCCAACCGGGCGACCGCATCACACTCAGCGGACCTTATTTGAGCCCGTTCCGCATTCCTCAGAACGAAGACGCCAATCTGCTGATGATCGGCACCGGCACCGGCATTGCGCCGTTTCGCGCCTTCGTCCAGCATATCTATGAACATCAGGGCGGCTGGCGCGGTCAGGTGCGGCTCTACTATGGCGGACGCAGCGGTCTTGATCTCATGTACGCCAATGACGAGATCAGCGACCTTGCCAACTATTACGATGACAAGACCTTCAAGGCCTTCCGCGCGCTCGGCACACGCCCGCTGACAACCTCCTCACAGGCACTGGCGCAGGGTCTTGCCGACCATGCCATCGAGACCTGGCAGCTCATCAACGAACCCGATACCCATGTCTTTCTGTCCGGGCTGGGCAAGGTCGCGCAGGTGTTTGACCGGGTCATGGCCGAACAGGCCGGCTCGCCGGAGACCTGGCAGCAGCTCAAGCGACACCTGATCGAAGACGGTCGCTGGTCCGAATTGATGTACGACTGAAACACGTCTGGCTGTGCAAAGCGGAGCGGAGCAGAGCCACATGGCAGGCGACGACATCGCCGTCCGCCAGCCTGCTTCGGCGTCAGACATGACCAACCCCATCCGTCTGCTTTCCAGTCATCTCGTCAACCAGATCGCCGCTGGCGAGGTGGTCGAGCGTCCGGCCTCGGTCGTCAAGGAACTGATTGAAAACAGTCTGGACGCCGGCTGTACGCGGATCGAGATCGACGTCGAGCAGGGCGGGGTGAAGCGGCTGCGGGTGCGCGACGACGGCGGCGGCATTCCGCGCGAGCAACTGGCGCTGGCGCTGGCGCGGCATGCGACCAGCAAGGTCGTGGATCTGGCCGATCTGGAAGCGGTCGCCACGCTCGGCTTTCGCGGCGAGGCGCTGCCCAGCATCGCCTCGGTGAGCCGGCTGACCCTGACCTCGCGGGCGGCCCTGTCCGGCGCAGACGAAGGGGAGGGGATGGCCTGGGAGGTGACGGTCGGTGCCGATGGACAGATCGAGCCCCTGCGTCCCGCCGCCCATCCGCCGGGGACCAGCGTCGAGATTCGTGATCTCTTCTTCAATGTCCCCGCGCGTCGCAAGTTTCTGCGCACCGAGAAGACAGAGTTCGATCATCTGGAGCAGGTCGTCCGCCGCATCGCCCTGGCGCGACCGGACATCGGTTTCCAGTTGCGCCATAACGGTCGCACGGTGGTGGATCTGGCGGCGACCGGCGACGATGCGGCCCGTCTCGACGCGCGTCTGAAACGGCTGTTGGGCAACGACTTCGTGGAGCAGTCGCTGCCACTTGAGGAGACAGCGGTGGATCTCAGACTCCACGGTTGGGTGATGCGCCCGGCCTTCTCGCGCAGTCAGGCCGACCAGCAGTTTTTCTATGTCAACGGGCGCATGGTCCGCGACAAGCTGGTGTCGCATGCGGTGCGTCAGGCGTTCAGCGACGTGCTGCATCATGGCCGGCATCCGGCCTATCTGCTCTTTCTGGAACTCCCGGCGCGGCTGGTCGATGTCAATGTTCATCCGGCCAAGCATGAGGTCCGTTTTCGCGAAGGCCGACAGGTCCACGATTTCATCTTTCGGGTATTGCGGCGCTGTCTGGGTCTGGGAACGCTGGGAGCCGCATCAGACGCCGGGCGAACGGTGATGCTCCAGGCGGCGGACGGACCTGCCGCGCCGCGCGCCGCGCATCAATCGGACTCGGGTTCGAGTGCGTCAGTGGCATCGCACCCCTTCAATCTGCCGCTCGGCATTCGCGAAACGCCTGATCGCTATCGGGCGGATCTCTATCGGGCGGATCTGGCCTTTCAGCGACCTGTGCCCGAGGGCGCCCCTTCCGCGCCCATCGCTGTTCAAGAATCCGGGATGCCGCCGCTCGGCTATGCCCTGGCGCAGCTCAATGGTGTCTATCTGCTGGCTCAGACGGCGGACGGACTCATCATTGTCGATATCCATGCCGCTCATGAGCGGATCGGTTACGAGCGACTCAAGACCGCCTGGGAGCAGGGACGGGTGGTCAGTCAGCCGCTGCTGATCCCGCTGACCGTGACGGTCAGCCCGCGCGAGGCCGGGCTGCTGGATGAGCAGTCGGAGATGCTGGCGCGGCTCGGGCTGATCATCGATCGCATCGATACCGGTTCGCTGGTCGTGCGCGAGGCGCCGGCCCTGCTGCGGCAGGCGGATCTGTCGCGTCTGGTCCGCGATCTGCTTGCGGATCTGTCCGAGCATGGTCAGAGCACGCGACTCGACGAGGCGGTCCATGCCGTGCTGGCGACCATGGCCTGTCATGGCGCGGTGCGGGCCAATCGGCGCCTGAGTCTGGATGAAATGAATGCGCTGCTGCGGGACATGGAGCGGGTCGAACGCATCGATCAATGCAATCATGGCCGCCCGACCTGGATCCGTCTGACGCACGAGGAATTGGATCGACGTTTTGCGCGCGGTCGCTGACGGCGACGGCGTTTCCCACTTGATGGTGTCTGCTGCGGTGTGCAGGGCATGGCGGTCTTGGCTATCATCCACCGCTTCGCGTTGATTGAAACGGCTGCGGCTGAGATGCCGATCAGGATCTGATCGGGCGCTGGCGTGGCGGATTGGCATTGAGTCTGACTGACTGGAGTACACGATGAAACGATGGTTCAAGGTGGCCCCGCTGGTTCTGTTGCCCGTCCTGCTCGTCGGCTGTGGCGCCGATGAACGCAAGCAGGCCTATTTCGAGCGCGGTCTCACACTGCTGGAAGCGGGCGATTACGATAAGGCCCGGCTCGAATTCAAGAATGTGCTGCAAATCGATCCCAAGGATAGCCAGGCCTGGTACCGACTGGCCGAGGCCGAATCTGCGCGCCAGGATTGGGGTGCGGCCTTTGGTGCCTATAGCAAGGCGGTGGAGCTCGATCCCCAGAATCTGCCGGCGCGCCTGAAACGTGGCCAACTGCTGTTTGACACCAATCAGCTCGATGCGGCGCTGGCGGATGCCGAGATCATCCTGGCCGCCGATCCCGGACTCGCGGACGCCTTGGCGCTGCGTGGTGCGGTGCGTGCGCGGCAGGGCGATCTGGAGCAGGCGACTGCCGATGCCGAAGCGGTCCTGCAATCCGAGCCGAACCATCGCAATGCGCTTGCTTTGCGGGCCGAAATCCATGTCGCCCGGAAGGATCCTGAAGCGGCCCGGCGTCTGCTGGAAACCGCCGTCGCGGCCTATCCGCAGGATGTGCGGTTGCGGCTTGCGCTGGCCAGCGTCTGTCTGGACGGTGGCGACCCGGCGGCGGCGCGCGTGCAACTCGAAAAACTGGTCGCCTCCCAGCCCGGCGAACTGGCGCATGTGGCGCGTCTGGCGGGCTTCCTGACCCAGCAGGGAGACCTGGACGCCGCCGAACAGGCGTTGCAGGCCGCCGTGACCGCCAACCCTGAGCAGCTCCAGGCCCGGCTGCTGCTGGCCGAGTGGACCGCCCGGCAGCGTGGTGTCGAGCCGACCGCGACCCTGCTGAATGGCTGGGTCGCCGCAATGCCCGACGCCTACGAGTTACGCTTTGCGCTTGCGAATCTCTATGCCGCCGCCGCACGTACCGATGACGCCACGGCGGTCTATCGCGCCATCATCGACCGCGATGTGCGCGGTCCTCAGGGATTGCGCGCCCGCAGCAAGCTCGCCGGACTCCTGCTTGCCAATAACCGGCAGGACGAGGCGTCGGCGCTGGTCGCCGAGGTGTTGAAGGACGATCCGCGCGAAACCGATGCCCTGATGGTGCGGGCCGCCATTGCGCTCGGGCGCGATGATGCCGATCAGGCCATTGCGGATGTCCGCAACATTTTGCAGAACGAGCCCAATTCGTTGCCGGCGTTGCGTCTGCTGGCGCGGGCCCATGTGCTGCGCAAGGAAACCGCACTGGCTCAGGATGCGCTGGAAAAGGCGATCAGGGCGGTGCCAACCGAACCTCAGGCCTATCTGGAACTGGCGCAACTGCGGGTTGACACCGGCGATGCCCAGGGTGCCTCGACCGTGCTCCAGAACTTTCTCGAACGTGTTCCGGACAACGATCTCGTGCAGAGCGCCCTGGCGCGCATCCAGTTGAGCCAGCAGGATTGGGCGGCGATGGAGAAAACGGCGGCGGATCTGCTTGCCACCCGTCCCGAACACCCGCTTGGCTATTATTTGAAGGGTTTGATTCTGCAACAGACTGGAAAACCGGAAGAGAGCATTCAGCAATTCGAGATCGCGCTCGCCAAGCGACCCGATGCCATGGAGCCGATGCTGGCGCTGGCGCGGGCCTATGTCGTCATGGGCAAGCCCGAGAAAGCGGAAGAGCGCCTGAAGCAATTATTGGCGGAGCAGCCGGTCAATGCCGCCGCGCTCAATCTGCTGGGACAGGTCTATGTGTCCATGCAGCGTCCGGCGGATGCCCAGGCGCAGTTCCGGCAGGTGATCGCGCTCTATCCCAAATCACCCATCGCCTACGCCCAGCTTGCTGAATTGCAGGGTGGCGGCGGCGATCTGCCAGCCGCCATCGAGACCCTGCGCGCCGGTGTGACGGCCACCAACCGCAATGCCTTTCTGCTCTTCAGGCTCGGCATGGCGCTTCAGGAAAGCGGCAGCGACGAGGCCGTTGATCTCTATGACGAGGTGTTGAAAAGCAATCCGGACGCGGATGCCGTCATCAACAATCTGGCGATGCTGCTGGTCAGGCCGGGGGCCGACCCGGCCCGTCTGGCGCGTGCGCGTGAGCTGACACGGCGTTTCGAGGGCTCGGATCAATGGGTCTTGCTGGATACGCTCGGCTGGGTCCAGTTGCGCAATGGGGAGGCGGAACAGGCCCTCGTCACCCTGGAAAAGGCCGCCAGTCTGATCGAGCCGACGCCTGCGGAGGTGCGCTATCACCTTGGCATGGCCTATGTCGCGCTCGGACGTCAGGATGAGGCCAAGACCCAGCTCACGCGCGCACTGGAGACGGATGACCGTTTTCCCGGAATGGATGAGGCGCGCGCGATCCTGGAGACGCTTTAGGCACTTTCCAGGAAAGTTTTTACCCGCTTGAAAGACCGCCAATGGACAGGATTAACAGGATGATTCATTAGCAAGGTCGTTGTCGTTGTCGTTGTCGATTACGACAACGACAACGACTGTGGCAAAGGTGTTCTTTCGTCGAGTTGTTTCACTTATTTTTGAACTGATCCTGATCCTGTTCATTTGAAATAAATGTTGATCAGGAAAGCAGCTTGGCGGCGGCCTATCCCTCTCCGCCGCGCGACACCCGCGCCAGCACCCAGTCCAGCCCGCTGGTCGGCAGGATGCGCTTGAGCGTGCCGAGCAGATGGGTCGGGAAGGTGACATAATAGCGCGCCTTCGGGCGTGGATGCTCCAGCGCGTGGATGAGCTTGAGGAGGACCGCCGACGGCGGCAGGGTGAACGGCTGCGCCGGGCCTTCCTTGGTCAGTCGCGCCTCAGCCCGTTGATAGGCGTCGCGATGGACGCTCCGTTCGCGGTCGATCCTGTCCAGAAAGGCGCGATGGGCGTTGGCGCGAAAGCGGCTCGCAATCGGCCCCGGCTCGATCAGCGAGACGCTGATTCCCGTGCCCCGCAGCTCCAGACGCAGGGTGTCGCTCAAGCCTTCCAGCGCATATTTGCTGGCGACATAGGCGCCGCGATAGGGGAGTGGGATGAAGCCCAGGATGGAGCTGTTCTGCACGATGCGTCCGTGACCCTGGGCGCGCATGACCGGGATGACCTGACAGGTCAGATCGTGCCAGCCCAGCAGGTTGGTCTCCAGTTGGGCACGCAGCACGTCCCGGCTGAGATCCTCGACCGCGCCCGGCTGTCCGTAGGCGCCATTGTTGAAAAGCGCGTCGAGCCGGCCCTGGGTCAGGTCGAGCGTCTGCGCAACCCCCGTGCGAATGCTGACCGGATCGTCCAGATCCAGCCGGATCGCGGTCAGACCTTCGGCGCCGAGCCGGGCGACATCCTCCGTTTTGCGTGCCGAGGCGATGACGCGCCAGCCGCGCCGCGCGAGTCCGTGGGCGCAGTGGTGGCCGATACCGCTGGAGCAGCCGGTGATGAGGATGGTGCGGGCGTTGTCTGGAGTCATGGGCATCTGGCCGGAATGGCTTGCGGTTCAGGGCATGGCCCCGCATTAAGGCGAATCCCGCGCCGCATCGCAACCCGATTCGATGGCGACGACCGGCCTGCCTGCTGAGGCTGGCGTTGCTCAACTGACAATCATGAGGAAACACATCATGCCGATTTATGAATATCGCTGCGAGAGCTGCGGTCACGAGTTGGAGAAAATACAGAAGATCAGCGATGCGCCGCTGACCGACTGCCCCGCCTGCGGTCAGCCAACTTTGAAAAAGCAGATCTCCGCCGCCGGTTTCCGGCTCAAGGGCGGCGGCTGGTATGAGACCGATTTCAAAAAGGACGGCGATAAAAAGCGGAACCTGCACGACAGCGGTGAGAAAAAGGAGTCGAAGCCGGCGGACGCAGGCGGCTCGGGTTCGTCCAGCGGGACCGACAAGCCAGCGGCCCCGGCCAAGGCGGCTGACAGCAAATCGGCTGCCTGATGTAGAAATTCGGGCGGGCATTGATCCCGCCCATTCCGGGCGTCACGCTGTTGAATCAAGCGATTACAGTGGCGCTGCATCGCCCGGTCAACCGGCCGGTCGTGGATTGAAACACCAAAAATCCATCCAACTCAAAGAATCGGGCCGAGCATGGCAATGGCGTTGTTCAAGAGTCGGCGTCGGCGGGGCCAGGCGGCAACCCTGTCGGCTGTCACCGCCAGCGAGCTGGCGAGATAGCTGTCCTGACGCTGCCGCAGCGCGGCGGTCAGGGTCGGGTCGTGGAGCAGGATGTTGTTCTCGTAGTTCAGATCGAAGCTGCGCCGGTCCATGTTGGCCGAGCCGATCAGCGTCACCTCGCCGTCCAGGGTCAGCGACTTGGTGTGCAGCAGACCGCCCTGGTACTCGTAGATCCTGACGCCGGCACTCAGGAGGTCGGCGTAATAGCTGCGACTCGCCGCACCCACGATCCAACTGTCGTTGCGGGCCGGGAAAACGATCACGGTCTCGACGCCGCGTCGGGCGCTGGCGCACAGCGCGGCCTGAAGGGATTCGTTCGGCACGTAATAAGGTGTGGTGATGACCAGTTCACGCCGGGCGTCATACATCAGGGTCTCGAACAACTCTGGCATGGCTGCATAACGCACGGTCGGGCCGGTCCCGATTACCTGCGCGGCGAATCCGGTTTCCGCAACCTCCAGAGGACGCCGGAGCAGTTCGCGCAGGTCATCGCCCGTGTGCGACATCCAGTCGGCGGCAAAGAGGAACTGATTCTGCCGTGCGACCGGTCCCTCGAAACGCATCATGGCATCCACCCAGGGCGCGTATCGGGGTTTGACCCGAAACGCCGGATCGGCGCAGTTCTGGCTGCCGCAATAGGTGATGTGATTGTCGATGACGACGATCTTGCGGTGGTTGCGCAGATCGATGCGGCCCTTGAGCGGGCGCAGCAGCGGATTGCCGATGGGCAGCGCGCGGGCCAGCCTCACTCCGGCCACGCGCATCGCCTGCCAGTGTGGCGAGCGGATCATCTGTTTCGACCCCAGATCGTCGGCCATGGCGCGACAGCGCACACCACGCGCGGCGGCCCGCTTCAGTGCGGCGACGACCTTGCAGCCGTTGTCGTCCGGCAACCAGATGTAGAAAAGTAGGTGGACCGTCTCCCGCGCCGCGTCGATGTCCGCCACCATCGCCGCGATGGTCGCATCGGAATCCGGCAACAGTCGCGCGCGGTTGCCGCCGACGGGCGCGAAGCCGCTGATGGAGCGGCCCACGCTGAACAGATGCGCCATACGCTCCGGAGGCCGGGCGAGCGCGATGGCCTGGTCCATCCCAGGGGCGGCGACCGGGTCCGGCAGCCCCGCCAGCGTTGCGCGCATCCGCTCGATCCGCCGCCGTCCGATGTTGACCTCGCCGAGCAACAGATAGGCGACGATGCCGACCACGGGGAGCGCCGCCATGACGACGACCCAGGCGATGCGCGAGGCCGGATCGCGGTGCGGACGCAGCAGCACCCGCGCGATCAGTCCGGCCTGAAGCGACAGGTGCAGCGCCAGCAGCAGTGCGGCGATCAGCGGGCTGTTGGTCATGGTGTCCTCCGTTGAGCGGGGGGCTCGACCGGCGCGATGCCCTTTTCCCTGAGCGCGGCGACGATGACCTGAGCGATTCGCTGCACCTCGGCGTCATGAGAAACACCGGTCAGGCGCTGCTTTAACGAGGTGTGGGGACGGATGAAGATTGACCATTGAATTGGCTGCTGCGCATAGCCTTCGCCTTCATCGGCCATGCTGGCGCATCCGATGGTGAACTCCGTTCCTGACGGATTGATGTGCTCGATAAGCCAGCCCCAATCCTCTCCCATCGGATAGCTCGTGATGAGATCCCGTGCCGCGAGCGACGTTGCCAGCCACCACGCCAGCTCGAATCCATAGACGCCGGGATTGCCCTGGCAGTGTTCGGGCAGGACGGGCAGGAACTCGGCGGATGAGAATTCGATTTGCCACATGGTTGTCTCTGCCTCCGTGGCTTGAGCATGATTCGGAGATCCCAGCGTAACTGAAGATTCAACCGATGCGTACCAGTCAATTCCTGCCCGGCTTGCGTTAAGCTTGCACGACCAGTATCTTCCCGGTTTTTTTCATGACGGGGGCGATCCAGCGACGGATGCCGAATCCGTCGATCACAAACAATCAGGGCAAGAGATCAATGCGCACGCATTACTGTGGAGACTTGAACGGCAGCCACGACGGACAGGAGGTCGTACTGTGCGGCTGGGTGCAGCGGCGACGCGACCACGGCGGGGTCATCTTCATCGATCTGCGTGACCGCGAGGGTCTGGTGCAGGTGGTCTTCGATCCGGATCGCGCCGAGATCTTCAGCCGCGCCGAACAGGTGCGCAGCGAATATGTGCTCAAGATCACCGGGCGGGTGCGTCCGCGTCCCGAAGGCACGGTCAACCCGGATCTGCCGACCGGCGCGATCGAGATCCTGGGTCTGGACCTGGAGGTGCTGAACGCCTCCGAGACGCCGCCCATGCAGCTCGATTCGCACGCGGCGGATGCCTCCGAGGAAATCCGTCTGCGTTATCGCTATCTCGATCTGCGCCGCCCGGAGATGCAGTCGCGTCTGCGCACCCGCAGCCAGGTCACGCAGGCGATGCGCCGTTTTCTCGATGAGCACGGCTTTCTCGACATCGAGACGCCGATCCTCACCAAGTCCACCCCCGAAGGTGCACGCGATTATCTGGTCCCCAGCCGCACCCATCCCGGCGAGTTCTTCGCGTTGCCGCAGTCGCCGCAGTTGTTCAAGCAGTTGCTGATGATGTCGGGTCTGGATCGCTATTATCAGATCGCCCGCTGTTTCCGCGACGAGGATCTGCGCGCCGACCGTCAGCCCGAATTCACCCAGCTCGATATCGAGGTCTCCTTCATGACCGAGGACGAGCTGATGAATCTCATGGAGGAGATGATCCGCCTGCTGTTCCGCGAGGTGCAGGGGATCGAGCTGCCCAATCCCTTCCCGCGCCTGACCTATGCCGAGTCGATGCGCCGTTTCGGCTGCGACCGCCCGGATCTGCGCGTGCCGCTGGAACTCATCGATATCGCCGATCTGATGGAAGGGGTCGATTTCCAGGTCTTCGCCGGTCCCGCCAAGGATCCCGACGGGCGCGTGGTGGCGCTGCGTCTGCCCAAGGGCGGCGAGCTGTCGCGCAAAGAGATCGATGGTTACACCCAGTTCGTCGGCATCTATGGGGCCAGAGGGCTGGCCTACATCAAGGTCAACGAGTGGGCAGCAAAGGGCCGCGAGGGTCTGCAATCGCCCATCGTCAAGAACCTGACCGACGCGGCGCTGGAAGGCATCATGGCCCGTACCGGGGCCGTGGATGGCGATCTGATCTTCTTCGGCGCCGACAAGGCCAAGATCGTCAATGAGTCCATCGGCGCGCTGCGCGTCAAGCTGGGTCAGGAACGCGGTCTGCTGGAAGGCGAGTGGCGTCCGTTGTGGGTCATCGATTTCCCGATGTTCGAGGAAGACCCGGCCAATCAGCGCTGGATGGCGCTGCATCATCCCTTCACCGCGCCCAAGGAAGATCAGCTTGATCTGCTCGAAACCAATCCGGGTGCCTGTCTGTCGCGCGCCTATGACATGGTGCTGAACGGCACCGAGATCGGCGGCGGCTCCATCCGTATCCATCGCGATGCGGTGCAGCGTCAGGTGTTCAAGCTCCTGAACATCAGCGACGAGCAGGCTGAGGAGCGTTTCGGCTTCCTGCTCAAGGCGCTGCGGTTCGGCTGCCCGCCACACGGAGGGCTCGCCTTCGGTCTGGACCGGCTGGTGATGCTGATGACCGGCGCGACCTCGATCCGCGATGTCATGGCCTTCCCCAAGACCCAGACCGCCGCCTGTCTGCTGACCGACGCGCCCTCGCCGGTCGATGAGACGCAGCTCAAGGAACTGTCGCTGCGTCTGCGGACGCGGGCCTGAGACAGCGTCATGCCAAACATGAGCATCGAGGTCATCGCCGGGATTGCTTTTGCCGTTTTGATCGTGCTGTCGCTGCTGATGCGGCGGCGACGACCCAAAGAGCGCACATTCAAATGTAGCCGTTGCTCGACGATTGCGGAACATACGCCCCGCACGATTGACGCCTGGCGCTCGGGCAAAACGAAGTTCTTTTGTAATGCCTGTCATGCTCGGTGGTTACGCTCTCATCCCGCTCCTGCTGCACATAACCGTGCAGAACTTGCTCCTGCACATAATCGTGCAGGACGTTCGGAGAGATCGGGATGCCTGGGCATGTTCGCTTTCCTCGTGGCGCTGCCCTTTTTGCTGATCGCCACATGGTGGGGATATGCCTGACGAGTCAGCGGACATTTCACGCGATCAAGGTCTATATGCCATGTCCCAAGACTCTATCAAGCGTCCCCAGTCCGTCCTGGTCGTCATCCATACCCGTGGCGGCGAGTTCCTGCTGATGCGGCGCACCCGACCGACGGGCTTCTGGCAGTCAGTGACCGGAAGTCTCGCCCCCGGCGAGACGCCCCGGCTCGCCGCTGCGCGCGAGGTGATGGAAGAAACCGGACTGCGTGCTGGTGGCGCGCTGATCGATCTGCGTCATTCGGCACTCTTCCCCATCATCCAGTCTTGGCGTCAGCGTTACGCGCCCAATGTCTGTTTCAACCGCGAATACTGGTTTGCGCTGATGCTGGAGACGCGCCGTCTGATTCAGCTCAATCCGCGCGAACATCTGGAATATCGCTGGCTGTCGGCGCAGGCGGCATCCCGGCTCACCGGGTCGCGGACCAACGGCGAGGCCATCCGCGCCCTGGCCGGCGCGCACGGCTGACCCATGCCTCCCAAACCAGCCAACCCCACTGACGGGATCGACCGCCCCGGCACCCGCAATCTGGAATCACTGCTGCGTCTGCTGCGTTTCGCCCGGCCCTATGCCTGGAGACTGACCGGCGCGGTGCTGGCTCTGATGGTCGCCGCCGGTTCGGTGCTCGCCTTCGGACAGGTGATTCGCACCTTGGTCGATTCCGGTCTGGGCAGCGAGTCGCCCGCCGCGCTGGATCGGGCGCTGCTGCTCTTTCTGTCGGTCGTGGTGCTGACGGCGGGCGCGGTGCTGACCCGCAGCTATCTGCTCAACTGGATCGGCGAGCGGGTGGTGGCGGATATCCGCAAGGCGGTCTTTGCGCGCGTCCTGAGTCTGGACGTGAGTTTCTTCGAGACCACGCGCGCGGGCGAGGTGATCTCGCGTCTGACCAGCGACACCGCGCTCTTGCAAGTCGTCGTCGGCTCGACCCTGGCGATGGCGCTGCGCACCTCGCTGCTGATGCTGGGCGGCGTCGCCATGCTGGCGGTCACCAGTCCGGGGCTCACCGGTCTGGTGCTGATCGGTCTGCCCTTCGTCATCGGCCCGGCCTGGATGCTCGGGCGGCGGGTGCGCCGGCTCTCGCGCGCCAGTCAGGATCGCATCGCCGATGTCGGCGCCTACGTCGATGAGGTCATCCACGGCATCCGCACCGTGCAGGCGTTCTGCCATGAGCCGCTCGACCGCCGCCATTATGGCGAACAGGTGGAGGCCGCCTTCGATGTCGCGCTCAGTCGTTCCATGACCAGCGCCGTGCTGGCGGGTGCTGCCACCCTGCTGACCTTCGGCGCCATTGGCGTGGTGCTCTGGATCGGCGGTCATCAGGTGCTGAACGGGACGATCAGCGGCGGCGAGCTTTCGGCCTTTCTCTTCTATGCCGTAGTGGTCGCAGGCGCGGTCGGCTCATTGAGCGAGCTGATGGGCCAACTGCTGCGCGGGGCGGGCGCCAGCGAGCGTCTGATGGAACTGCTCGACGTGCCTTCGGCGATCCTGCCGCCGACACAGCCCGAATCGCTGCCGGCTGCACCGTGTGGTCGGATTGAATTTCAGCAGGTCCGCTTCGTCTATCCGGCGCGTCCCGCGACCCCGGCCCTGTCGGATCTCACGCTCATCGTCGAGCCGGGCGAACGGCTCGCGCTGGTCGGGCCGTCCGGGGCAGGCAAGACCACGCTCTTTCAACTCCTGCTGCGTTTCTATGACCCGGAGGCGGGAACCATCCGCTTCGATGGCATCGACATCCGCAATCTGGATCCGGCTGATCTGCGGGGACGCATCTCACTGGTGCCGCAGGATCCGGTCATCTTCGGCGCCAATGCCTGGGAGAACATCCGCTACGGTCTGGAGTCGGCCAGCGATGCCGAGGTGCGCCGCGCCGCCGAGGCCGCGCACGCAGTCGATTTCCTCGACCGGCTGCCGCAGGGCTTCGATACCTTTCTCGGCGAACGCGGGGTCAGGCTCTCGGGCGGCGAGCGCCAGCGCATCGCCATCGCCCGCACCGTACTGCGCAATCCGACTTTACTGCTGCTGGACGAGGCGACCAGCGCGCTGGACGCTGAAAGCGAGCGGCTGGTGCAGGATGCGCTGGAGTCGCTGATGCGCGGACGCACCAGTATCGTCATCGCCCACCGTCTGGCGACGGTGCGCGATGCCGACCGTATCCTGGTGCTGGATCAGGGACGCATCGTCGCCGCCGGTCGTCATGAGCAGCTTATGGCCGAAGGCGGGCTCTATGCACGGCTGGCCTCGCTTCAGTTCCAGTAGCGGCCTCTTTCGATCACCCTGACCTGGATCATTCCGCATGAGCCGTACCGTTTATTTCGTCTCCGAGAGCACCGGCATCACCGCCGAGACGCTCGGTCACAGCCTGCTGTCGCAGTTCGACACCCTGGACTTCGAGCAGGTCTACATGCCCTATATCAATACCGATCTGCGGGCGAAGGCGTTGACCCAGCGCATGCAGGAGGCCACCGACCGCGACGGGGTGCGGCCAATCGTCTTTGCGACCATGCTCAACAACGAGATCCGCGACATTCTCAAGTCCGGCAACTGTTTCTACATGGAATTGTTCGAGGGGTTCATTGATCCGCTCTCTGCCGAACTGGGTGTGCCGCCGAGCCGCAAATCGGGTCAGAGCCACTCCATCAAGCCCAGTTACTACACCAAGCGGATCGAGGCGATCAATTTTGCGATGGCCAACGACGACGGGATCCGGCCCGATAATTTCCATCGCGCCGATGTGGTGCTGACCGGCGTCTCACGCTCGGGAAAGACCCCGACCTGTCTCTATCTGGCGATGCACTATGGCCTGCGTTCGGCCAACTATCCCATCACCGAGGAAGATTTCGAGCGCGGCGACGTGCCCCAACTGGTCTGGGATTGCCGCCACAAGCTGTTTGCATTGACCATCGATCCGCAGCGGCTGCAACTCATCCGCGAGGAGCGGCGGCCCAACAGCCCCTATTCCTCGCTGGAGCGCTGCCAGGAGGATATCCGTCAGGCGCAGCAGATCTTCAAGCGGCTTCAGATCCCGGTGCTCAACACCACCAGCCAGTCGATCGAGGAGATTTCATCCCATATCATCAAGGGGTTGCGGAGCAATCTCGAACGCTGAAGGGCGTCAATATGAGCGAATTTGTCATTCGCCCTGCCATCGAAACGGGGTGCGCTGTGATCGATCAGGCAGAGCGAATCCAGCTCAGTGAACGGGATAGCCTGTCTGCGCTGGAGCTGTTGGAGAACCCGCCCGCACCCAATGCAAAACTCATGGCGGCCGCTCACGCCCTGCCAAAGCAGACCGGGGGCGCGGTTTAAAATTTTATATTTTTTAATATCTTAAACCGCGCCAGTTCATACGGTCGTCGATGCTGCCAAGGTCGATCCAAACCAAAACATCACATAGTGCACGAGGCGCGGTTTAAACCCTCAACAACAACCGTGCCGGCTCTTCCAGCGCCTCTTTGATGGTGACGAGGAACTGCACCGCCTCGCGGCCATCGACGATGCGATGATCGTAAGTGAGCGCGAGATACATCATCGGCGCGGCGACGATCTGGCCGTTCTCGACGATGGGCCGTTCCTGGATCTTGTGCAGGCCAAGGATGGCGCTCTGTGGCGGGTTGATGATGGGCGTCGAGACCAGCGAGCCGAAGACGCCGCCGTTGGTGATGGAGAAGGTGCCGCCGGTCAGTTCCTCATAGCTCAGGCTGCCGTCCTTGGCCTTCTGGCCGAAGTCGGCGATGCCCTGCTCGATGTCGGCCATGCTGAGCTGATCGCAGTTGCGCAGGATGGGCACGACCAGTCCGCGCGGCGAGCTGACGGCGATACCGATGTCGTAATAGCCGTGATAAAGAATATCGGTGCCATCGACCGAGGCATTGATGGCCGGAAAGCGTTGCAGTGCCTCAATGGCGGCCTTGACGAAGAATGACATGAAGCCCAGTCGCGCACCGTGACGCTGCTCGAACAGGTCTTTGTACTGCGTGCGCAGGGCCATGACCGCCTTGAGGTTGACCTCGTTGAAGGTGGTCAGCATCGCCGCCGCCTGCTGCGCCTGAACCAGCCGCTCGGCAATGCGTGCGCGCAGACGGGTCATGGGCACCCGCTGTTCGGGACGCCCGGCCTCGCCGCTCAGGCTCGGCGCGGCGGGCACGGCCTGCTCATGCACCTCAGGATCACGGGCTGGCGGTGCCTGTTCGCGCTCGTCCAGATAGGCGACCACGTCGGCCTTGTGGATACGCCCATCCCGGCCGCTGCCGGGGATCTGCTGCGGATCCAGATTCATTTCTTTGACCAGACGCCGCGCCGCCGGGGCGACCAGCGGCTCGGCCTGCGCGGCGACTGGCGCGCGGGGTGCGACCGGCTGCGGTGCAGGTGGCGGGGCTTTGGCCGGCACCTTGACCGGATCGGGCGTTGCGCGGACAGGCACGGCGGTTGCGCTACGCGCACCTTCTTCGATCAGCGCCAGCACCGCGCTGGCCTGGACGATGTCGCCCTCGCCGGCCTGGATCGCACCCAGTACGCCGTCACTCGGCGCGGGGACTTCCAGCACCACCTTGTCGGTTTCCAGATCGACCAGATTCTCACCTTCGCGCACCGGGTCGCCGGGCTGTTTGTGCCAGGCCAGCACCGTGGCGTCGGCGACGGATTCAGGGAGTGCGGGGACGCGGACTTCACGGCTCATTGCGGGGGGATCCTTTTATTCATGCGGGGGTTGAACTGGCCGGTCAGCGCCTCGTCGATCAGACGTTCGTGCTGTTCGACATGGGCTGTACGGTGGCCGACGGCGGGCGCGGCGGAGGCGCCGCGACCGACATAATAAGGCCGTCTGCCGTCCTGGATCAGGTTGTGGAAGCGATGTTTGATCTGATCCCAGGCGCCCTGATTCTGCGGCTCCTCCTGACACCAGACGATCTCTTCGGCGGCGGAATACTGGGCGACGACGGCCTCGAACGCCTCCTTGGGGAAGGGATAGAGCTGTTCGATCCGCACGATGGCCGAGTTGGTCAGACCGCGCGTGCGCCGCGCCTCCAGGAGGTCGTAATAGACCTTGCCGCCACAGAAGATCACCCGCTCGGTCTCGGCGGGATCGATGGGATCGACTTCGGGGATGATGGTCTGAAACTGACCGCTGGCCAGCTCTTCCAGCGAGGAGACGGCGAGACGATGGCGCAGCAGGCTCTTGGGCGTCATCACGATCAGCGGCGTGCGCAGGTCGCGCAGCATCTGACGACGCAGCAGATGGAACATCTGCGCCGGCGTGGTCGGTGTGCAGACCTGGATATTGTGCTCGGCGCAGAGTTGCAGGAAGCGTTCGAGCCGCCCCGATGAATGTTCCGCGCCCTGTCCTTCGAGTCCGTGCGGCAGCAGCATCACCAGCCCGCAGGCCAGATCCCATTTGGTGCCGCCGGAGGTGATGAACTGATCGATGACCACCTGTGCGCCATTGGCGAAGTCGCCGAACTGCGCCTCCCAGATCGTCAGCGCGTGGGGCTCGGCGGTGGCGAAGCCGTATTCATAGCCCAGCACCGCCTCCTCGGAGAGGATGGAGTCGATGGCGATGAAGGCACCCTGGTGTTCGCTGAGGTGCTGCAAAGGGGTATAGGCGTCGCCGGTATGCTGGTCGTGGATCTTGGCATGACGGTGAACGAAGGTGCCGCGTCCCACGTCCTGACCGGAGAGACGCACCGGGATGCCGGCATCGAGCAGACTGGCGTAGGCGAGATTTTCGGCAAAGCCCCAGTTCAGGAGCTGATCGCCGTGGGCCATCTTGCGGCGTTCGTCCCACAGCTTCTCGACCCGTGGATGGAAGACGAAGCCCTCGGGCGGGCGCAGCAGCGCCTCGGCCAGTTCCTTCAGGGTGGCGACCGGAACACCGGTCTCGACCGGCTGGTCCCAGCTTGCCCCGCGACAGAAACTCCAGTCCACCCGATAGGCGTGGTCGAGCCCACAGAGTACCGGTCGTGCGATGACCACACCCTGTTCAAGTGAGTCGCGATAATCGAGCACCATGGCGTCCGCCTCGTCCTTCGCGATGAGTCCGGCGGCGATCAGCCGGTCGGCATAGACGGCGCGGGCGGTGGGATGGTGCCGGATCTTCTCGTACATCATCGGCTGGGTCACCGCTGGCTCGTCGGCCTCGTTGTGGCCCAGACGGCGGTAGCACAGGAGATCGATGACGACATCCTTGTGGAACTGGTTGCGGAAATCGAGCGCCAGACGGGTGACGAAGATGACCGCTTCCGGGTCGTCGCCGTTCACATGGAAGACCGGCGCCTGCACCATCTTGGCGATGTCGGTGCAATAGGTGCTGGAACGGGCGTCCAGCGGATGACTGGTGGTAAAGCCGATCTGATTGTTGATGACGACATGCACCGTGCCGCCCGTGCCATAGCTGCGGGTCTGCGACAGTTGCAGGGTCTCCATCACCACGCCCTGACCGGCGAAGGCGGCGTCACCGTGAATCAGCACCGGTAGCACCAGATCGCCGGTGCGGTCGCGGCGGCGGCGCTGACGGGCGCGCACCGAGCCTTCGATCACCGGGTTGATGATCTCCAGGTGCGAGGGGTTGAAGCCCAGCGCCAGCCGCACGATGCCGCCGGGGGTGTCGATGTCGGTGGCGAAGCCCATGTGATATTTGACATCACCGGCCCGCTTGCTCCAGTCCAGTTGTACCCGGCCCTCGAACTCATCGAAGAGGTCGTGCGGCGGCTTGCCGAAGATGTTGGTCAGGACGTTCAGCCGCCCGCGATGGGCCATGCCGATGACGATCTCTTTCTGCCCCTTGCGTCCGGCGCGCTGGATGAGTTCGTCCAGCAGCGGGATCAGCGCCTCGCCGCCTTCGAGCGAAAAGCGCTTCTGACCGACATAACGCTGATGCAGATATTTTTCGAGCCCCTCGGCGGCGGTCAGCAGGGTCAGCAGCCAGCGGCGGTCGTTCGGTTCCAGTTCCGGCGTGACCCGGTAGCCTTCCAGTCGTTTCTGGATCCAGCGTTTTTCCTGGGTGTTGGTGATGTGCATGTACTCGGAGCCGACCGTCCCGCAGTAGGTCTGCTCCACCATCGCGACGATCTCGCGCAGGGTCATGCGATCCGGGGCATAGAGCGAGCCGGTATGGAACACCTGTTCCAGATCGTCCGGCCCCAGGTTGTGATAGGCCAGATCCAGATCGGCGATCTTGGGCAGTTCGCGCAGCTTGATCGGATCGAGATTGGCGACCTGATGACCGCGATAGCGATACCCGTTGATCAGGCTCAGAACCGCCGACTGCTTCTCGGCAGCGGCTGGGGTGAGGTGCTCGACCGAGCGCGAACGGGCACGGGCGCGACTCTCCTGTGACAGACGCAGAAAGTTCTCGCGGATCGGGCGGTGCGGGGTCTCGGCGGGCAGGGTCTCGTTGGCGGCATTCTGACGCAGGTCGTCGAAACGCGCCCGCCACGCCAGATCGATACTTTCCGGATCAATCAGATAGCGTTCGTACAGGTCTTCGATGAAATCCGCGTTGCCACCATACAAGGCACCGGAATTCCGAAACAATTCTAGGATTGCGCTCATGCTTTGATATGCTCTCGTTGGCGGCTTTTGTTTTTATTGCCGAGAATTATCACATATTCGCCGCGAGTGAAATGGCAGCTAACAACGACCCGATGGCTAACTCCGAGGAGAGCAGGCGTCAACGCGTCCGTCTCGCCCGACTGGAGGCGGACATGGCCTATTTTCAGGCGCGTCTGGAGTTGATCGGCGAGCCAGACACGAACAATCTGGCGGCGCAGCGCAAGGTCTTCAATCTGCTGTACAAGACGGTGGCGAGTAAAATTCTCAAGGTCAAGCGGCGTTATGCCGATCTGAACTAAACCGCGTCTGGCACAACAGATTGTTTCGAGGCGGTTTCGTTCAGATCGGTGACGGATGATCCGATAGCGAGGCGAGCAGGCGTTGCACCTCGGTATATCCGCCTGTGGCAGCCCAATCTGCCGCCGTTCTGCCGCCGAAATCCTTGAGCGTGCGGTCGGCGCGATGACGGAGCAGGGTCTCGACGGTCTTGGCGTGTCCCTGTTTGGCGGCCCAGATCAGCGCGGTCAAGCCCTCGGTGTCTTCCCGGTGATCGATCATGGCGCCGCGTTCGATGAGCAGCTCCACGGTGGCGGCGTGATTGTTCGAGGCCGCGAGCATCATGGCCGTATAACCGCCCTTGTCCACGGCGTCGATGCTGGCGCCCGCATCCAGCAGACGCGCGACGACCGGCGTGTGCCCGTAGAGTGCCGCCTTCATGAGCGGGGTCCAGTCGCAACTGTCGCGTACATCGGGCCGATGGCGCACGAGCAGGGCGTTCAGTGCGTCCAGATTGCCCTGTTCGGCGACATCGAGCAGCGCCTCACCGGAGGAGTTGTCCGGGGAGTCGTCGGAATCGGATGGGCTACAGGCGACCAGAGTGATCAGGAGCAGGATGACGAGCAGGGGTAATGACACAGGCTTCATAGTGGCTTGTTCGCAACCCTGGATGCGGATTGCGCCGGTCTGGTGAATGTGAGCGTCAGCGTATCTGGAGCGCGCAGGTGTTTCCGTGACTTTGTCACCACCAGTGCCTTGATTGGTGAGCAAACCGCTAAACCGCGTCCAGAGCGAGAGGCTGAGTTTAGAGTGAGTTCGATATTTGGCGCATCCACGGCCCTTGGCCGGGGCGCGGTTTAATGTCCGGGCACGCAGATCGTGCCCCGCCAGACGGAGATGAGGGTGCGCACCAGCAGAATGCTGATGATCAGCGTCAGTAAAGCCAGCAGCCCCAGTCCCAGATACTGGTAGAAAACCATCCCGGAACGCTCAGACATCACCAGCGTGGCGATGCTGATCGCAGCCAGCGGAAAGGAATAGGCCCACCAGGACAGAAAGAATTTCAGCCTGAGAAAGCGTTTGGCCTGCGTGAAGAGCAGCAGGGTGAGAAAGAGACCGCTGAAATACAGCATGCGGGCAAAGGGGTCGAGTTCAGGCATGAGTCGGCTGTAGGCGATGAAGCCGACAGCCGGCGGGGCGATCAGGATGAACAGGGTCGGCAGCAGACGCTCATCGATTGGCGTGTGAAAGAGCACACGGTAAAAGATGATCGTCATCAGCAGGATCCAGAACAGCATGCCAACGCTGAAGAAGAACCAGGATACATCCGCATAGCCCAGCGGCACCCCCGCCACGGGCACGATCACATTGCCCACCGCCGGGATGAACCAGGCCGGGTTCATGTGCTGGATCTGAAAGTGCTCATGGTGCATCCAGATGTTCACCACATAGAGTGTGAAGACCAGATGCAGGCTGGTTCCGGCCAGCCATAGACCGAGCGCGAGGTCTGGCAGCAGGGGCAGAAAGGCGGCACTGAGCAGCAGCAGACTGATGGAGATGGTCGGGAAAAAATTGAGCTTGACCGGGTGACGCAGCTCGGCGACCACGGCCTGGCGCTTGAACACCAGTTTGGCGGTATACATCAGGGCCAGCACGACAAACAGGGCGGAGGTGGTGCCGAGCAGCCAGGGCGTGACCTTGAGATCCAGACTGAGGATGTACTGGGCCTTCTCCCAGCCAATGGTCAGACCCGACATGCCCATCACCATGGCGAAAAAGGAGATGGGGAAATGTTCGAGTCGGGATGGCGTGACGATGGGGTTGGTCATCTGGGTCTCTGGCATTGGTGTTTCAGTGAAGTTCAGGCTCGTTCACGGATGTTTGACTCCTGTGAAGCCCTCTGCATGGGTAGCGACCGGCGCGGATTGCGCCGGTCTGGTGGAGGTTGGAGTCAGCCTATCCGGATCGCGCGGGATTTTCCGTGACTTTGTCACCGGCGATGCGTCTGTCTGGCGGACCCTCACCGGCCATGTGAGGTTATACAATCACCAGATCGCCGAGGCGTCGAACATCAACCGCAGGCGGACTGTCTGCGCGCGCTACAATGCGACGCGATGCAGGGCTATCTGGTGAGCCGACCGCTGTCGGCAGACGCCATCACCCAGTTTTTAACCACGACCATCCAGACTCCACTGACTCCATGACCATCACCGAAAAACAAAAACGCTGGCTGAAGAAGCAGGTCCATCACCTCAAGCCCGTCATCCTCGTCGGCCAGCACGGCATCACCGAGCCGGTCCTCGCCGAGATCGAAATCGCCCTGAACCATCACGAGCTGCTCAAGATCCGGGTCAACGCCGGCGACCGCGAGGAGCGCGACGCCGGCATCGCGCTCATCCAGGAACGCACGCAGGCTGATCTCATCGCCCGTATCGGCAATGTCGCCGCCTTCTATCGCGCCAATCCGCAGAAACGCGATCCGCTGCCGGTGCCGAAGATTTAGTCGTCAGTCTGCCAACTGCCAACGGGCTGGTTTGACTCAGCCAATCCCCCCGCCCTATGATGCCCGCCGTCGCGAGACCGGTTCCCCCTCAGCTATTTGGCTGTGGGGGATGAAAAGGGAACATGGTTCAATGCCATGGCTGCCCCCGCAACTGTAAGCAGCGAGTCGATCCCGAACAGACCACTGGCCACTCCGGCTGGGAAGGTGGGTATCGATGCCGACCTGTAAGCCAGGAGACCTGCCGGCCCCGCCTGTCGCTATGTCAATCCGGGCGGGGTGCTCCGGTGGCGAGACTGCTTCATGATCTGACCGCGCCTGTGTCAGCCGTCGGCTGGCGCGACCGCACGCCTGGGGTCTCTCCTCCCGAATCCGCGCCGCCCTTCACCTCTGGGAGAAGATCGCTGTGCATATCATGGAGGGGTTTCTACCCCCAATCCACGCCGCTGCCTGGACCGCCGTGGCGGTTCCCTTTCTGGTCGTGGGCGCGCGCCGTGTCGTCACCCTGACCCGCGAGCAACCGCAGACCAGGCTGCTGCTCGCCAGTGCCGGCGCCTTCGCCTTTGTGCTGTCGGCACTCAAAATTCCCTCAGTCACCGGAAGCTGCTCGCATCCCACCGGAACCGGGCTCGGCGCGATCCTCTTCGGCCCTTCGGTGATGGCGGTACTCGGCGCCATCGTGCTGCTGTTCCAGGCGCTGCTGCTGGCCCATGGCGGACTCACCACGCTCGGCGCCAATATCGTGGCGATGGCGGTCGTCGGTCCCTGGGTCGCCTATGGCGTCTTTCGCCTGACCCGTTCGCTGGGCGGCGCGCTGACCATTGCGGTCTTTCTGGCGGCGATGCTGGGCGATCTGGCCACTTATCTGATGACCTCCATCCAACTGGCGCTGGCCTTTCCCGATCCGACCAGCGGCATCCTGGGCGCGCTGACCAAGTTCGGCGGTGTCTTCGCCCTGACCCAGATCCCGCTGGCCGTCATCGAGGGTCTGCTGACCGTGATCGTGGTCAATCTTTTAACCCAGTACAGCCGCGACGATCTCGATGCGCTGGCCTTCGCCCACGGAGGCGCGAAATGACCCGGACCAATCTGCTGCTCCTTGCCGCCGTGCTGGCGCTGACCATTCTGCCCCTGCTGCTGCCAGTGACCGGGGGGCTTGATGAGCCCTTCGCCGGTGCCGATGGCCAGGCCGAGGCGGCGATTCTCGCCGGTCATCCCGCTTACGAGCCCTGGTTTGCGCCGCTGTGGGAGCCGCCGAGCGGCGAGATCGAGAGCCTGCTGTTCGCCCTCCAGGCCGCACTCGGGGCCGGACTGCTCGGTTATTATCTGGGTCTGCGGCGCGGTCAGGGCACAGGGCGCACGGCTGGCGGGCGTCCCGATCGGACGACCGATGTTCGCGATTGACCGTCACGCCTGGGCCAACCGCTGGCGCGACCGGCATCCGGGCGAGCGTCTCCTGCTGGCGGGCGGTGGGCTGCTGATCCTCAGCCTGCTGCCCGTCTTCACCACCGCGCCCCTGATCCTGCTGGTCATGACCATTGCGACGGTCGCGGGGGCCGGGATCCCCGTCCGAGACCTGCTGGCCTTCATGGCGATTCCGGTCGGATTCCTGCTGACCGGCGCGCCTTTTCTGGCGGTTTCGCTCGACCTGAACGATGGGATACGGCTCGCCTTCTCGCCTGCCGGGGCCATGACCGCGCTGGAAGTCACGTTACGCTCGCTGGCTGCGCTCTCCTGTCTGGCCCTGCTCGCGCTCACCACGCCGGTCGTCGAACTGGTTGCACTGCTGCGACGGCTTGGCGTGCCGTCCGCCATCGTCGAAATCATGCTGTTGATTTACCGCCTGATCTTTCTCTTCATGGAGCAGGCGATCACCGGCCAGCACGCCCAGGCGGCGCGTCAGGGTTACAGCACCTTCGGACGCAGTCTGCGCTCGCTCGGCCAACTGGTGGCGACACTGCTGCAACGGGCGCTGCAACGGGCGCGGCGTCTGGAAACCGGACTCGCTGCGCGTGGCTTCGAGGGCGAGCTGCGCGTCCTGTCGCCTGTCCATGCGCTCTCCTGGCCGCGTTTGCTCCGCATCGGCGTCCTGCTCGGCGCGGTGTCGCTGCTCGCACTGCGGCTGGATCGGTGGCTGGGTTGAGCGATCCGATCCTCCTCGCCGAAGGGCTGGAATATGCCTACCCGGATGCTGTGATGGCGCTTCAGGGGCTGAATCTCAGGGTTCAGCCGGGGCGCAGGCTCGCCCTGCTGGGGGCCAACGGCAGCGGCAAGACCACGCTCCTCCTGCACCTGAACGGCACCCTGCGTCCCGCGCGCGGTCAGGTGCGGCTCGACGGACAGATCCTTGGCTACGATCGCGCCGCCCGTCTGGCCTGGCGCAGCCGGGTCGGTCTGGTGTTGCAGGATCCGGAAGATCAGCTTTTCTCCGCCACGGTCGCGCAGGATGTCTCCTTCGGCCCGCTGAATCAGGGACTCTCCGACGCCGAGGCGCGAACGCGCGTGGACGAGGCGCTCGCCAGTCTGCGCATCGCCCATCTCGCCGGGCGTCCGACGCATGCCCTGAGCTTCGGTCAGAAAAAGCGCGTCGCCATCGCCGGCATCCTCGCCATGCGCCCGGCAGTCGTCATCCTCGACGAGCCCACAGCCGGGCTGGATCCGCATGGCGTTGCGCATCTGCTCGGCGCCCTGCGCCATCTTCAGGACAGCGGCACGACCCTGGTTTTTTCCACCCATGATGTCGATCTGGCCTACGCCTGGGCCGACGACATCGCCATCCTCGGCGCAGGCCGTGTGCTCCGTCAGGGCACTGCTGTGGAGGCGCTCGCCGACTCGAATCTGCTGGGGTCCGCCCATCTGCGGACACCCACCATCCTCGCCCTCGCCACCGCACTGCGCGACAGCGGCGATCTGGAGTGGTCGGACGCGCAACCGCCGCGCACTCAGGGTGAGCTGGTGGAGTTGATTCGTCAGCGTTCCGTTCACGCAAGGAACTGAAACATCACGGAGAATATCCCGATAACGCGAACGGACTCACATCCTTCGCGCGGCAGATCTGCAATGATGTCATTCGGGTAGAGCGTTTTTGATCGGCCCAATCCAGATTGAATGCATCCAGCACTCAGCCAGCGGGGATCCTCAAACATGAACACGCGAGATGGGGTCTGGCGGCAACTCGTCGCAGCGTTCAGTCTGTCATTCACCCTGACTGCCTGGTCAGGAACGTCGCCGGACCAAATCGACCCCTGGCTGGGAGCGCAGGATGGGGATGGCATAGCCAATACGACTGCGTATGCTGCACCGGAACAGAGACATGAGGCTCTCCTGGATCGCGCGCTGGGACAAGGCTCCATCCCTGTGATCGTGCGCTTCAAGACACAGGGGACACCCCTTGCCGGACAGGGAACCCGCCTGACCCAGGCGGAACGAACCCGACTGTCCGCCAGACAGCAGGGCGTTCTCAATCAATTGGGACTGAGCAATGAACGCGACAGATCAGGCGCGAAGATCAAGCGGTTCAGTCGCGTTCAGGGGCTGGCGCTGCACGTCGATGTCATCGATCTGATGGACTTGCTTGATAATCCCGAGGTCGAGGATGTCTTCGAGGATGTTGCCTATCCGCCCGCGCTCATCGATACCCTGCCTTTGCTCGGCGCCAGCAGCGATGGCACCTTCCAGAGTGGCGGCACAAGTTACAGTGGACAAGATCAGGTCGTCGCCATTCTGGATACCGGAGTTGACAAGAATCACCCTTTCCTCGCTGGCAAGGTCGTCTCAGAGGCCTGCTATTCGTCGAATCTCTGTCCGGGTGGGCTCACTGCGTCCACCGCTACCAATTCAGGTCTGAACTGCAACCCAGCCATCGCTGGATGCAGCCACGGGACACATGTTGCCGGGATTGCGGCGGGTAAGGGATCCAGCTTTTCTGGCGTCGCCCAAAATGCAGGCGTCATCGCAATTCAGGTCTTCAGCAGCACATCCTGCGGTGGGTCGCCCTGTGTCAGGGCTTATACGTCGGACATCATCAGAGGGCTGGAGCGGGTCTATGATCTCCTCGGCACCTATTCGGTCGCAGCCGCCAATCTCAGCCTGGGCGGCGGTTCATTTACCAGCCATTGTGACAGCGACCCGATCAAGACCATCATCGATGCCCTGAGCGCAGCCGGAACGGCGACCGTCATCGCCAGCGGAAACGATGGCTATACCAACGCGATCAGCTCGCCAGGCTGCGTATCCAGCGCCATCACGGTCGGCAGCACCACCAAAACGGATAGCGTTTCCTCGTTCTCAAACAGCGCCCCTTTACTGGATCTTCTGGCGCCAGGAAGTGCCATCAACTCATCGGTCGTGGGCGGCGGTTTTGCCTCCTGGAATGGCACGTCAATGGCTGCCCCGCATGTTGCCGGAGCCTGGGCCGTGATGAAATCAGTCAAGCCGACTGCCAGCGTTGCGGAAATCCTCACGGCCCTGCAGGAACAGGGCGCCATGGTCACCGACTCCAGAAATGGCCTGTCGATGGCGCGTATCCAGATCGATGACGCGATCGCCGTGTTGAGCGGAGATGGGGTGGATGTTCCGTCCGCTCCAATCGCAACGCCTGCCAGCGCTGTCTACAACACGGGATTCACCGCAAACTGGGGTCGGGTGACAGGTGCGACCGGTTATCGTCTGGATGTCTCCACCAGCGACACCTTCAGCAGCTATGTCAGCGGCTATGACGGCCTGGATACGGGTAAACAGAACAGTCTGGCGATCACCGGCCTCAGCGCCAGCACCACCTACTTTTACCGGGTCAGTGCCTACAGCACAGCCGGGACCGGTCTTGTCTCCAATGTCATCACGGTGACGACGGCCAGCGTCCCAACCGCGCCAACCTTTCCCATCGCCAATGCGCCCACTCAGGTCACGAGCAACGAAGTGACCGCAGACTGGTCGAGCGTGCCTGGCGCAACTGGGTATCGTCTGGATGTCTCCACCAGCAACACCTTCCGTAGCTATGTCAGCGGCTATAAAAATCGGGATGTCGGGAGTCAAACCGGACTGCTGATCACTCGTCTGAGTCCGGGCAAAACCTATTTTTACCGGCTCAGAGCCTACAATTCGGTTGGTGTCAGTGCGAATTCCAATACCGTCACGGTGACCACCCGCATCGCAGCCCCTTCCCTCAGCGCGGCAGCGAAGGTGACGAGCGATGGATTCACCGCCAAGTGGGGCAGTGTGAAAGACGCAACGGGCTACCGGCTGGACATCGCCACCGACGCCGCCTTCACCAGCTTTGTCGATGGCTATCAGGATCGCGACATGGGCAACCTGAAAATCCTTGCCGTCACCGGTCTCAGTGCCAGCACCACCTATTACTGTCGGGTACGCGCCTACAACGCAAACGGTGTCAGTGCCGACTCCAAGCCCCGCTCCGTCACCACGCGCGTCGCCATTCCTGAGGCTCCGACGGCAAACGAGGCGGTGAATATCACGCCCACGAGTTTTCTGGCGAGTTGGAACCTGGTCGTCGGTGCCACGGGGTATCGTCTGGATGTTTCCACCACGGACAGCTTCAGCACCTATGTCAGTGGTTATAAAAATCTAAGCCTTCGTGTTACCGGTCGCAACGTCACACGGCTGATCCCGAACACAACCTATTACTATCGCGTGAGAGCCTTTAACAGCTCCGGCACCAGCGCAGATTCCCCGGTGCAAATGCTGGTCACCGCTCCCTGACATTGAGTATCGATCCATTCGCCGGACTGATCCGGACGTGGTGACAACAATCCGCACCGCGCTTTCTGTGAAAGCGCGGTGCGGCATTATTAATGCAGTGCGCGCGATGGTCCCTGGATGGGGTCTTTGTTCGGCAGCAGATCGACGAAACGGCCCTGTACATCGGTAAAGTGCTGGAAGTCGGGCAGGACGAAGATTCGCTTCTTTTTGGACAGCCCCTTGGGTTTGAGCGGCGCCTGCGCCATCCAGAGTCCGTGGCGCGTCTCCAGGCCGAAGGTGACGCTGTCAACCGCATAGGGCGAGGCGCCAATGGAGCCATAGCGTTCGATGATGACCTCGAACTGACGCGCCTTGTCGGGCGGCAGAGTCCAGGCTTCCATGATGGTGAAGATGAAATCCGCTTCGTGCAGGGCGGCGAGCTGGCGGATCGCGGCGGCTGACTCGTCTTTTTCGCGGTTGCTGCCGGTGCGCAGGAGGACGGGGATGGTCGCGCCGGTGGTGAGATTGCCGACGAAGGCGATGGGTGCCAGTGACTCGCCCTGTTCGAGCAGGCCGCGCGACACCTCGATCAGCGGCTCAATGATGCCGAGATAGGCCGATGGGATGACGCTCATGCGGAATCCTCCGTCTGTTTAAACCGCGTCCAGCGCGATAGGCGTCATTTTCAGTTTGTCTTTGACTCTGCGGATGTCAAAGTCCTCAGTGCGACGCGGTTTAAACTTTCATATTTTTCATATCTTAAACCGCGCCGGCTCACACGGTCGTCAATGGCGCCAAGATCGATCCAAACCGAAAACATCGCCTGTCGCACGGGGCGCGGTTCAACGCTTGCGTGTGGTGAAGTCCTTGAGTCGCTGCCGCTGCTTGATCTGGCGTGGCGTGAGCTGGTTGCGACGGCCTGCGAAGGGATTGGCGCCGCTCTTGAATTCGAGCCGCAGCGGGGTGCCGGGCAGGTCGAGTTCCTTGCGGAAACGGTTGATCAGATAACGCCGGTAGGTCTCGGGGACGGACTCGGTCTGATTGCCGTGGATGACGATGATCGGCGGGTTGCGCCCGCCCTGATGGGCGTAGCGCAGCTTGATCCGGCGTCCATGCACCAGCGGCGGCTGATGTTCCTGCACCGCCGCTTCCAGCAGCCGCGTCAGGACCGGCGTGCTGAGATCACGGGTGGCGCTGGCATAGGCCTGATCCACCTCGTCGAGCAGCAGACCGACCCCGCTGCCGTGCAGGGCCGAGATCCGGTGCGGTTTGGCGAAATCCAGAAAGGCCAGCTTGCGCGCAAACTGGGTCTTGATCGTCTCACGCTGATCGGCGTCCAAGCCGTCCCATTTGTTGATGGCGACCACCAGCGCGCGACCGCTGTCGATGATGTGCCCGGCGAGCGTGGCGTCCTGTTCGCCGATCCCCTGATGGGCGTCGATGACGAGGATGATGACATTCGCCGCCTCGATGGCCTGGAGCGTCTTGATGACGCTGAATTTCTCGATGGCCTCATGGACGCGCGCGCGGCGGCGCAGACCGGCGGTGTCGATCAGGGTGTAATGGCGACCGAGACGCTCGAAGGGGATGAAGATGCTGTCGCGGGTGGTGCCGGGCAGGTCGAAGGTGACGAGCCGTTCCTCGCCGAGCAGACGGTTGATGAGGGTCGATTTACCGGCATTCGGACGTCCGACGACCGCGACCCGGATGCCGGGCTGATCCTCGGCGGTCTCGGTTTCATCGGGCTCGGGCAGGCGCTCGAAGACCTGATCGAGCAGACTGCGGACGCCCTGGCCCTGGCTCGATGACACCGACACCGGATCGCCGAGACCGAGCCGATGGAACTCGGCGCTGGACTGGACCGGATCGGTGCCGTCGCTTTTGTTGACGACCAGGGTGATGGCCTTGCCCAGTCGGCGCAGACGCTGGCTGATATCCAGGTCTTCGGGGGTGCAGCCGTCGCGCGCATCGACCAGGAACAGCAGGTGATCGGCCTCGTCGATGGCGAGCTGGACCTGACGCTCCATCAGCGCCTCAATCCCTTCCGGCGCGCTGCCGATGCCGCCGGTATCGACGATGATATAGGGGCCGGGGCCGATGCGACCGACGCCGTACTGACGGTCACGGGTCAGTCCCGGAAAGTCGGCGACCAGTGCGTCACGGGTCTGGGTGAGCCGGTTGAACAGGGTCGATTTGCCGACATTTGGTCGGCCGATCAGGGCGATAACGGGGAGCATGATGTCAGGGGACCGTCTTGGGAGTAGGGGGGACGGACTCCATGTCGGCTGGCGCCGCCGAAGCGGAATCAGTCGCTTGAGCGCCGCCACGGGCTTGGGGCGCGGGTGAAGCACCGACGGTCAGGGCGCTGAGCGTGCCGTCTTCCGCATAAACATAGAGGCGTCCGCCAGCCACCAGCGGGCGGGCGGTGATGCCGCCTTTCCTGGTGATCCGGGTACGTCCGACCAGACGTCCATCGGACTGATTGAGCAGGTGCAGATAGGCTTCCAGATCGCCGACCGCAATCAGACTGCCGATCAGCGCGGGGGCGGTGACCTGACGATAACGCAGATGCTCCTGCTTCCAGCGTCCCGCGCCGTCTGCCGGGTCGGCGCCCCAGACCTGATCCTGCGAATCGGTGACGAAGAGTCCGCCGTCATTGACGGCCAGACCGGCGTGGGCCGAGAGTTCGCGTCGCCAGAGGATGTCGCCTGTGGTGGCATCGATGGCGGCCAGATCGCCATTGTAGGAACCGACAAAGATCGTGGAGCCAAGCAGAACCGGATCGGCGTCGATGTCAGCGATGCGAGCCAGTTCGGAACGCCCGCTTGGACGCGAGACGATGACTTCCCACAGCGGTGCGCCATCCTGGGGATCGAGGTTGACCAGTTTGCCGCCGGAGAGTCCGACCACCACGCCGCCCGGCGCCACCACGGGCGTGCTGCTGCCGCGCAGCGTCAGCACGGGCGCGGGATAGGCGAGCCGCCAGAGTTCCTTGCCGGTCGCGGCTTCGATGCCATAGAGCGTGTCGTCCAGGGTATGGACCACGATCCTGCCGTCGCCGGTGAAGCGTGGCACCGATAGCACCTCGCTGCCGAGCCGGGCGCGCCAGTGCTCGCGTCCGTCCGTAGTGGACAGTGAAACCAGCTCGCCCTGACTGGTGCCGAGCGTGAGCCGATCGCCCTGCACATCGGGTCCGCCGCTGAAGGCCAGACCCGTGTCGCGCTCCCAGAGCACGCGACCGCTGTCCGCCGCCAGCGCGGCCACCCGCCCACGCGCATCGGCGACATAGAGCCGCCCGTCGGCGAGCGCCGGCACCAGAAACAGCAGCCGCCCTTCGGTTCCGCGCGTGGGCCGCACCGACCACACCGGGGTCAGACTGACCTCCTGGACGATGTCGGCCAGTTTGGTCGGCGGCGTCGGATCCTTGTCGCGACCGAACCAGGGGATATAACTACAGCCCGTGAGCAACCCGGCCAGCAGGACGGTTGCGGCGCTGAATGGGGGCGATCTGCGGTGGAATGCCATAGGAGCCTGTGTGCGGTGCTTGATATAGCTTTTGACAGGATTAACAGGATTAACAGGATTAACAGGATTTTTCAAATCCTTGTTTTAAATCTTGTTAATCCTGATTCATCCGGTTAATCCTGTCTGAATCAAAATCATGATTCGGACATGCGATTCCCAGAATATTGTCTACCCGGCGCTTGGGAGATTATCGAGCTTGAGCCGCAGCAGTTGCGACAGACCGCTGCCTTTCTCGATGGCCTGCTCATAGGCGACGCGCGCGGCGGCGTGATCCCCGCGTGCCGCCGCGATATCGCCGCGCACCGCTGCGAACTCACCGGCAAAGGCTGTGCTTTTGTCATGGGCCGCGATGGTCGCCGTCGCTTCGTCCAACTGACCCTCAGCGACTTGAATACGCGCCAGCCGCAACGCGGCGATGCTGGCCAGTGCGGGATCCGGAGCCTGCTTGATCGTCTCTTGCAGCGCGGCAATGGCCTCGGCGGTCTTGCCCGACTGATAGAGCGCCTTCGCCGCGACCAGCGAGCCCAGCGTGGCATAGGGCGTCGAGCCGAACTCGTCTTTGAGCACATCCGCCTGCTGGACGACCGCGTCAGTCTGATTGGCTGTGGCGTTGTTGAGCACCTGCTCGAAGGTACTGGATGCCTGAGCCGCGACGTTTTCGCGATACTCGCCCCAGAAACGCCAGCCATAGATGGCGCCGAAGCCAATCAGAACGCCCGCCATCACGGACACCCCGTTCTCCTTCCACCATTTTTTGATGGCTTCGACCTTTTCCTCGTCGGTTTCGTAACTCACTTGTCTCTCCGTCAGAAATAATCGCAGAATCAGCCAGGCATACGCAAAAACGCCGCCAGCTCGTCAAACCCCAGCTCGCGCTGCTCGCCTTCCTCGCGCAGGTGTTTGACCCCGATCACGCCGCGTTCCAGCTCGGTTTCGCCCAGCACCAGCGCATAACGGGCGCCGCTCTTGTCGGCGCGCTTGAACTGGCTCTTGAAACTGCCGCCGCCGCTGTGGGTCAGGAGACGCAGCGCGGGCACGGCGTCGCGCAGCCGCTCGGCCAGCAGCGGGGCGGCGGCCTGTGCCGGCTCGCCGACGGCGACCAGATAGGCGTCGAGCGGCGGTTCGCTGGTATGACCGGCAAGTTCCAGCAGTTCGATCAGGCGCTCCAGTCCCATTGCGAAACCGACCGCCGGGGTGGAACGACCGCCAAGCTGTTCAACCAGACCATCATAGCGCCCACCGGCGCAGACGGTGCCCTGAGCGCCGAGGTCGTCGGTGATCCACTCGAAAACGGTGCGGTTGTAATAATCCAGTCCACGCACCAGACGCGGATTGACGCGATAGGCGACGCCAGCGTCATCGAGTCCCCGGCAGATCCGCTCGAAATGAGTGCGGGTCTCCTCGCCCAGATGATCCATGAGCGAGGGCGCACCGGCGACGATCTGCTGGGTCTGCGGATGTTTGGAATCCAGCACACGCAGCGGGTTGGTGTGCAGACGTTTGAGACTGTCGGCGTCGAGCTGGTCGGCATGACTGGCAAGATAGGCGATGAGCTGCTCGCGATAGGCCAGACGCTCGTCTGCATCGCCGAGACTGTTGATCTCCAGCCGGAAACCACTGAGTCCGAGCAGACGCCAGAGACGGGCGGTGAGCAGGATGAGTTCCAGATCGATGTCCGGGCCGGCCAGACCGAAGGCCTCGACCCCGATCTGGTGGAACTGCCGGTAACGTCCGCGCTGGGGGCGCTCGTAACGGAACATGGGGCCGCGATACCAGAGCCGCTGCGGCTGCACCAGCAGACCATGTTCGATGGCGGCGCGCACGCAGCTTGCCGTGCCCTCGGGACGCAGGCTCAGACTGTCGCCGTTGCGGTCGTCGAAGCTGTACATCTCCTTTTCGACGATGTCGGTGACCTCGCCGATGGAGCGTTTGAAGAGATCGGTCACTTCGACCAGCGGCGTGCGGATTTCCGCATAGCCGTAACCGGCGAGTACCTGACGCGCGGTGTCTTCGACGCAGTGCCAGAGGGCGATCCGTTCCGGCAGGATGTCATGCATCCCGCGAATGGCCTGGAGATGTTTACTCATGTGCGATGGGAGGTCTGATCGGTGCCGGAGCGGATAATCGAAGCTGGTTCTGAGCGAAGCCGACTGGCGGCTGGCGGATTATTCAACGGTCGGGTCGAGTGAAAAACGCGCCACATTGCCGCGCGAGCGGTTCACCACATCGAAGGGTTCGCCGCCGACGGTCATCCGGGTCGCGGCGGCATTGCCAATGACGAATTTATAGGGCGGTTGACCGCCCAGCACGCGGCGGTCGCCGTCGCGCATTTCGCCATTGAGAACCACCTTGCCATCGCTCCCCCGCACCGTGACCCAGGTCGCGCCGGAAAATTCGAGGACGATCTCGGCTGATGTTGCCTCGTCAGTAGGTTCGGCATCCTCGGCAACCAGGGCGGGCTGAGCGGTCGCTGCGGGTGGCTGAGAGGGCGCATCCGGAACCGGCTGGTTCGGGGCAGGCGGCGGCGTGGCGGGCGCCATCGGCGGCACGACCGGCTGAACAGCCGGCGCGGCCGTCGATGCCGCCGTTTCGGCTGGCGGCGGCTGATCGACAACAGGCTCCAGCGTGGGATCGACCGGCGGATCCATGACGGCGGCTGAGGTCTGGTCAAGCGGACTCTCGGTCCCGCTGTCGGGTTCAGCGGCTGGCGGAGCCTGACCGAACAGCGATGGCGCGAGATCGGAGGCAAATCCCGGCTCCAGTCTGGAACGATCCTGCCACCAGAGAATGACCATGGCGATGACCGCGCCGATCAGGGCCAGACTGATGAGGCTTACCCAGAGTCCGCCAGCGTGTCCAGGACGCGGCGGCGCGGACATGGCATGCGGGATGGGCAGCTCGACGGGCGAGAGCGAAGCCCGGTAGGACTGGACGATGGACTGAGAATCGATGCCAAGCAGACGCGCGTAATTGCTCAGATAGCCGGTGATGAAGACCGGGGCCGGCAGCGCCTCGTAACGATCCTGCTCCAGCGCCTCCACCACCTCGCGGCGCAGATGGAGTTGCGCGGCAATGCGTTCGATCTCGATCCCGCGCGACTCACGCTCCGCGCGCAGGCGCTGGCCCGGGCGCTCGACGGGATCAGCCAGCGTGTCCGTGTCTGGGTGGATGATGTCTGATTGATTCATGACGACAGGTGGTTCCTACAACTCTCGGGTTTTGGGCGCTTGAGGGAAATTGGTTTTCAGCGCCCGCTCGTATTCGTCCGCGCGCTTGCGATTGCCGAGTTTGCGTTCGATCTGCGTGCCGATGGTGAGGGCGCTATAGGATGTGCTGGGCGTGCGGATCGTCGCCGGCTCGAAGTAGCGGTCCAGATAGCCTTTCGCCGCCTTGGTGTCGCCACGGTTGTAGGCGATCTCGGCCAGCTTGACCAGCGCCGGGCCAAAGGTCGGGCTGGCGTTGAGCGCCGAGCGATAGTAAGTCTCCGCCTTGCTGGCGTTGCCCGCCGTTGCGGCGCAGTTGCCGGCGTTGGTCATGGCGATCCAGGGGGTGCTGTAGAGCGGATTGGCCAGCGCCTTGGCGAATTGCGCGTCGGCCTCGGCATAGCGTTTCTGCCGGCACTGGAAGGAACCGTAGGCGTAGAGCACGTCCGCATTGTTCGGCGCGAGTTCGAGTGCCTGGTCATAGTGCTGCCGGGCCTTGTCGGCCTGTCCAATCTCCTCATAGAGAAAAGCCAGCCAGACATGGGCGCGCGGATAGCTGTTATCCGCTTCGATCGCCTGCAGTGCGCGGCGGAGGGCGACTTCAGTCTGTCCGCGCGAATAATACTCTTCCGCCATGCGGACATAGAGTTCAGCCGGACTGTCCTCCGGATTCAGGCCAAGCGCCTCATTGTCTGCCTGGATGGCTTTTTTGCCGGCGCAGGCCGCCAGCAGCAGACTGAGTCCGAGGGCGAGCATGAAACGACGCACGAGTCGGCTGCTCATGAAGCGATCCTCCGTCCGGTCTCGATCCGCACCGGCCCAAGCCGGCGCGTGCGATCCTCAACGCGACCGACCAGTTGTCCACAGGCCGCCGCCACCTCGTCGCCCCGCGTCCTGCGGGTCATGGCAAAGATGCCGGCGCGGGTGAGCCGCACCCGGAACGCCTCAATGCGCTCGGGCGGCGAGGTACCGAAATCGCTTCCGGTAAAGGGATTGAAGGGGATCAGATTGAGCTTCGACGGCACGCCTTCGAGCAGACGGATGAGCTGTTTGGCGTGGGCCAGACTGTCATTGACGCCATCGAGCATGACGTACTCCCAGGTCACTTTGCGACGCTTGTCGTTCGCGACATAGGCCTTGCAGGCGGGCAGCAGCTCCGCCAGCGGATATTTGCGGTTGATCGGCACCAGTTGATCGCGCAGCGCGTCGTTGGGCGCGTGCAGCGAGACCGCCAGCGAGACATCGCTGACCTCGCGCAGCCGGTAGATGTTGGGGACGATGCCGGAGGTACTGAGCGTGACCCGCTGTTTGGCGAGCATATAGGCGAGATCGTCCTGCATGATGTCCATCGCCTTGACCACTGCCTCGAAGTTGGCGAGCGGTTCGCCCATGCCCATCATGACGATATTGGTTGGCGGTTTGTCGAGCTGGCGCGCGGCGTGCCAGACCTGGCCGATGATCTCGCCGACCGTCAGATTGCGGTTGAAGCCCTGGCGGGCGGTGGCGCAGAAGGCGCATTCCAGGGCGCAGCCGACCTGCGACGACACGCAGATGGTGCGGCGGCGTCCTTCGGGGATAAAAACCGTCTCGATGCGCTGCCCGTCATGGAGTTCGAAGATCCATTTGATGGTGCCGTCCGCCGAGGGATGGGCCGCAGCAAGACGCGGCAGACGGATCTCGACCGTCTCGCGCAGCCCTTCGCGCAGGGTCTTGGACAGATCGGTCATGGCGTCGAGATCGGTCACGCCATGTTTGTGAATCCATTTGAACAGATTGCGTCCATGAAACGCCTTCACCCCCAGTCCAACGACCAGCGCCTCGCACTCGGCAAGGCTCAGATCGAGCAGATTGGGTCTGGACCCGGTCGCAATGGGTGTGGCGGTCATGGACGGACCTGTTTCAGCGGGTGCGGGGGCAGACGCCTTCCGGGAAGAAGAAGGCGATCTCAACCTCGGCCGTATCCGCCGCATCCGAGCCATGCGCCGCGTTTTCGGTGAAGGAGTCGGCGAAATCGGCGCGAATGGTGCCAGGTGCGGCGTTGGCCGGATTGGTGGCGCCCATGATGTCGCGGTTCTTGGCGACCGCGTCCTCGCCTTCGAGCGCCTGGACCATGACCGGACCCGAGATCATGAAATCGACCAGTTCGTCGAAGAATGGCTTGCCCTGATGAATGGCATAGAAGGCACAGGCCTGCTCGCGGCTCAGATGCAGCATGCGGGCGGCGACGATGCGCAGACCGGCGGCCTCGAAGCGGCTCAGAATGGCACCGATGGCGTCCTTGGCGACGGCATTGGGTTTGATGATGGACAGGGTACGCTCGATGGCCATGCGGGCTCCAGACAGGATATTGAATTCAAAGGGTGGTTGGATTTGACATCGGGAGGTTGTCGATCCGATCAGGGCTCGACGTTCAGTCAATCGTTAAGTCTACCGGTCGCGACCGCACCCGGCAATGCTGGACATCCCCTGTTCAGTTGGCCCATCTTCCGGCTTGAGTGGATAATGCGCTTCGACCCTGCCGCACCCGGACGCCTCTTCATGACTCATTATGACGTTTTCAATGGCGACGCAGACGGACTCTGCGCACTCCAGCAGTTGCGTCTGACCGAACCGCGCGACAGTCTGCTGATCACCGGTCCCAAACGCGAAATCAATCTGCTCGAACGGGTGCCGCTGGATGCGGCGAGCGTCACCGTGCTCGACATCTCGCTGGACAGCAACCGGACGGCGCTGATCCGGCTGCTGGATGCGGGCGTTCAGGTACGCTATATCGATCACCATTTTGCCGGCGACATCCCCGCTCATCCGGCGCTCGATGTTCAGATCGAAACCCTGCCGGATCGGGGCACGAGTCTACTGGTGGATGACGCACTGAACGGCACTCAACGTGCCTGGGCAGTGGTCGGCACCTTCGGCGACAATTTCGACCAGGCCGCCCGGCGCGCGGCGGAACCGCTGGGGCTGAGCGAGGCCGAGCTTGGCCGGTTGCGGGATCTCGGCATCTATCTCAACTACAACGGCTATGGGGCAACGGTCGCGGATCTGCATCTCGCGCCGGATGTACTCTTCCGGCGCTTGCAGCCTTATGCCGACCCGCTCGATTTCATCGCCGGGGATCCGGCCTTTGCGTTGCTGCGCAACGGTTATGCGGATGATATGGCGTGCGCGTGTGCCCTGGTGCCGGAATTCGCGGACGCCACGCACCGGCTGTTCGTCCTGCCTGACGAACCCTGGGCGCGCCGTGCCAGCGGCGTGCTGGCGAATGAACTGGCACAAGGGGCGCCGGATCAGGGCCATGCCATCCTGACCCGGCTCCCGGCTGGAGGCTTTCTGGTCAGCGTGCGCGCACCCCTGACGCGACCGGATGGCGCGGATACGCTCTGCCGTCACTTTCCGACCGGCGGCGGACGCCGGGCAGCGGCGGGGATCAACGATCTGCCGGAGACGGATTTCGACCGCTTTCTGGATGCCTTCCGCGCCGCATTTTAAACCGCGTCCAGAGCGAGACGCTGAGTCCCGAGCCGGGTTCAGCGTTGGCGCAACCACGGCCCCTGGTGGAGACGCGGTTTAAAATTATATTTTTTAATCGTTTAAGCCGCGTCCGCTCCGACGGTCGCGGATGCAGCTGCGGCTGATCCAATCCAAAAACATCACATGCCGCGCTGGACGCGGTTTAACCTGAACCTGGAAAACCAATGATCTCCGTCACACTGAATGGCGAGCTGCACGAGCTTGAGCTTGATCCGGATACGCCCCTGCTCTGGGTGCTGCGCGACCATCTGGGCTTGACCGGGACCAGATATGGCTGCGGCGAGGGCGAGTGCGGCGCCTGTCTGGTGCATCTGGACGGGGCGCCGGTCAAGTCATGCCAGACGCCGCTTGCCGCTGCGGCTGACCGCACCGTCACGACCATTGAGGGTCTTTCGCCGGATGGGCGTCATCCCCTGCAGTTGGCCTGGATCCTGGAAGATGTGCCACAGTGCGGTTACTGCCAGTCAGGCCAGTTGATGGCAGCGGCGGCACTCCTGAACGAATCGCCACGTCCCACCGACGCGCAGATTGATGCCGCCATGTCGGGCATACTCTGCCGCTGCGGCACCTATCAGCGCATTCGCCGCGCCATTCAGCGCGCCACCAACCCCGAGGCGCGCAATGGTTGAGACAACTGACGCCTGCCGGCTGACCCGTCGCACCCTCTTGAAGATTGGCGCCCTGGCTGGCGGCGGACTGCTGCTGGGGCTCCCGCTGCACGCCCGCACCGAGCCGCCGGACGCGGCGCCCGCCGAACTGGCGCCCAATGCCTGGATCCGCATTCAGGGCGACGGACGCATCCGGCTGGTGCTGGCCCGCTCGGAAATGGGGCAGGGCGTCATGACCGCCCTGCCCATGCTGCTGGCCGAGGAACTGGAGGTCGGGCTCGATCAGATCGAGGTCGAATCGGCCCCTGTCGATCCGGCCTATATCAACCAGCTCCTGGGCGAGCAGGCCACCGGCGACAGCACCTCGGTGCGCGAGGCATGGACCGGGCTGCGCGAGGCCGGCGCCGTGGCGCGCACGCTTCTGATCAAAGTCGCAGCGACGACCTGGGGCGTGCCCGAAGCCGAATGTCAGGCACGCCGTGCACGGGTTCAACATGCCGATGGCGTGCGCAGTCTGACCTATGCCGAGCTGGCGGCAGACGCCGCGCGTCTCCCGGTTCCCGATCAGGTCACCTTGAAATCACCCGCTGACTGGACCCTGATCGGCACCCGTCAGCGGCGTCTCGACACGCCGGGCAAGGTGACGGGAGGGGCCCGCTTCGGACTCGACGTGCGCCTGCCGGGCATGCTGTATGCCACCATCCAGCCCTGCCCCGTACTGGGCGGCAGCGTGCGCAACTGGCGCGGCGACGCCGCCCGACAGACTCCAGGCGTGGTGGCAGTGCTGCCGGTGCGCCGGGGTATTGCGGTGGTCGCCGAGACCACCTGGGCCGCGCTGCGCGGTCGCGAGCGTCTGGAACTCGACTGTCGCTCGCCCGCCAGCGGCATCGCCGACACCGACCGCATCCGTGATCGTCTGCGCATCGGTCTGACCGGGCGCGGCACCCTGGCGCATCGCGCGGGCGACGCAACGACGGCACTGGAAACGGCAGCACAGCGGATCGAGGCGCTTTACGAAGTGCCCTTGCAGGCGCATGCCTGCATGGAGCCCATGAACTGCACGGCGGATGTCGGCCCGGATCATTGCGCGATCCATGCGCCGACCCAGTCCCAGCAGGGCGCGCTGGCGACCGCGCGACGTCTCACCGGACTGCCAGCGGAGCGCATTTCGGTGCAGACCACCCTGTTGGGCGGCGGTTTCGGGCGTCGGCGCGAGCAGGATTTCGTCGCCGATGCAGTGGAGCTCTCAGGGTATCTCCGACGACCGGTACAGGTCATCTGGACCCGCGCGGACGATCTCCGGCACGATTATTATCGCCCCATGACCCTGCACCGGCTGCATGGCGGCCTGGACGATCAGGGCCATCCGGTCGCCTGGCTCCACCGCATCGTTGGTCCTTCGGTGCTGGCGCGGCTCAATCCGTCAGCCATCCATGACGGGATCGATCCCAGTCTGGTGGCTGGAGCCGTCGATCTTGCCTATGCGATCCCACACCTGCGCGTGGAATACCGGCGTGCCGACACCCCGGTGCCAGCGGGTCTCTGGCGCGGCGGCGGTCATACCCAGAACGCTTATGTCACCGAATGTTTTCTCGACGAGCTGGCGCACCTTGCCGGTCAGGATCCGCTGCATCTGCGGCGCCGGCTGCTCGCCGCCAGCCCGCGTCACCTGCGGGTGCTGGATCTGGCCGCCGACCGGGCGGGCTGGACCACGCCCCCGCCCGCCGGGGTCGCGCGCGGGCTGGCGCTCGTCGAGGCGTTCGGCAGTCTCATCGCCGAGATCGCCGAGGTCACGCTCAGCGACAACCAGGTCAGGGTGCTGCGGGTGGTCTGCGCCCTGGACTGCGGCCAGATCGTCAATCCGGATACGGTGCGCGCCCAGATCGAGGGCGGGGTCGTCTTTGGCCTGACCGCCACGCTCAAGGGCGCGATCACGCTGGCCGATGGTCAAGTGGAGCAGGGCGGGTTCGACACCTTTCCGCTGCTGCGTTTCGATGAGATGCCGGCAGTCGAGGTCCATTTCGTCCCGAGTGAATCCGCACCCGGCGGGGTCAGCGGAATCGGCACGGCGGCCATCGCCCCGGCAGTCGCCAACGCCGTTTTTGCGCTCACCGGCCAGCCGGTGCGCACCCTGCCGATCCGGCTGGCATCCGGCGTCGCTGTTTCATGATCTGCGACGCCCCTCTTGGGTGAAAGCGATGAAGGTCGAACGACACTTGCGCAATGGAATGCGGATCTCAGCGACTTTACAAAGGCACCGGTGCAGGCTGGCGACCGCAACACAGGCAGATGAAGCCCGCAGGCCAGCACCAGGGTTCAAGCGCAAGTCCTGACCGTCTTCACCCCGGAGTCCGCCGTCTGGATGATCTCCAGCGGGTGCTCATGGAGCTTGAGACTGGTGCCTGCTTCCGGAATGGTCTCCAGATATTCCAGAATGAGGCCGTTCAGGGTCTTGGGACCGTCGGTCGGGAGTTCCCAGTGCAGTGCGCGGTTGAGTTCGCGCAGGCCGATGCTGCAATCGATCAGCAGGCTGCCGTCTTCTGCGTAATGGATTTCTTCGATGCTGTCGGCGGGATCGGTGGTGAACTCGCCGACGATCTCTTCGAGCAGATCGGTGAGCGTGATCAGACCGAGAAAATCGCCGTACTCATCGACCACCAGCGCGACCCGCCGCTTGCCGCGCTGGAAATTGAGCAGTTGCTGATAGAGTGGCGTGCCCTCGGGCACGAAATAAGGCTCGTGGGCGATTTCGCGCAGATGCTCCTTGCCGAGCCCTTTCTCCAGCAGCGCATGCAGGGCATGCCGGGCATGGAAGACACCGATGACGTTATCGACGCCGCCATCGAACAGCGGCAGACGGGTATAGCTGGCGTTACGGATTGCCTGGAGGATTTCATCCTCGCTGTCCTGAATGTCGATTCCTTCGACCTCATGGCGCGGGATCATGATGTCTTCGACCGTGGCGCGCTCCAGATCGAGGATCGCCAGCAGCATGGTGCGGCTGCGCTCGGGAATCATGGCGCCCGCCTCGCAGACCACGGTACGCAACTCTTCGCGGCTCAGGGCCGTGCCGGGGCCGCCCTCCGGGGCGATACCCATGAGTCGCAGCAGCCCGTTGGTGACGAGGTTGACCGACCAGACAATGGGGTAGAGAACCTTGAGCAGTAGGACATAGACATAGGCCGCCGGAAAGGCCAGTCGCTCCGGGTGGAGCGTGGCGTAGGTTTTGGGCGTGACCTCGCCGAAGACCAGGATGACCAGCGTCAGAAGTCCGGCAGCAATGCCGATGGCGGCCTCACCGCCGAGACGCATCGCAATGATGGTGGCCAGCGACGAGGCCATGATGTTGACGAAGTTGTTGCCGAGCAGGATGAGTCCGATCAACCGATCCGGGCGGTCGAGCAGCCGGCGGGCGATGCGTGCACCACGATGCCCCTGATCGGCGAGATGCTTCAGCCGGTAGCGGTTCATGGTGAGCAGGGCGGTCTCGGAGCCGGAGAAAAAGGCCGAGAGCGCAATGAGGACGAACAGGGCGAAAAAAAGTCCGGTCAGCGGGAGATCGTTCACAGATAACCGAGGTTGGCATGAATTCACGCCATTCTAGCGAAAGAACGGCGATGCAGCGAATGCGACCGGAGCGGGCATCCATCACCGGCGTCATCCTGGCTGGCGGACAGGCGCGCCGCATGGGTGGGCGCGACAAAGGACTGCTGCCCTTTGTGGGGCGTCCGCTGGTGGAATGGGTCATCGAGTCGCTCAGATCTCAGGTCGGCGATCTGCTGATCAGCGCCAATCGTCACCCGGACATCTATGCCGCCTATGGCGTGCCGGTCGTCCCGGATCTGGCAACGGGCTTTCAGGGACCGCTGGCCGGCGTGCTCAGTGCAATGAACAGCGTGCGCACCGACTGGATTCTGACGCTGCCCTGCGATGGTCCGCGACCGCCATCTGATCTGTGCGAGCGTCTTGCCGATGCGCTGGTCAAAGCGGATGCAGAGCTGGCGGTGGCGACCGATGGCAACCGGACCCAGCCCCTTTATGCCCTGCTGCCGGTGGCCCTGATCGACAGCCTGCGGGGGTTTCTGGCCGGGGGCGAGCGCAGGGTTGAGAGCTGGCAGGCCAGGCATCGGGTGGCGCTGGCTGATTTCAGCGGCCGGCCCGACTGCTTCGTGAATATCAATACCCTCGCAGACCTGCGCGAGCTGGAACGGGTTGGAATGGACAGAATGACTCAAGGTCAATCAGTTACGATTAAATTTGGACAGGATTAAAAACAATGATTTGAAAGATCATGTCCATCCTGAAAAATCCTGTTAATCCTGTCCATTTTGCGATGTCAATTCAGGTTGTCAGGTTTCTGGAAAAGCATCTAAAACCGGCCACAATCAGCCGAGCGCCCTCCGCGGTCATGACGCTTGAAACGATCCTCGAAAGCGGCACGCTGCTCGTCGGTCAGGACGCCTGACATCCGCTCCCGCAGATCGGCGCGGCTCAGTTCCGGATTCGTTCGCCGCTCCTCGAACAGGGTCTTCATCTGCGCGACCTGCTCTTCAGTCAGATCCAGCCGGTCGGTCATCCGGTCCAGCCGGCGTTCCAGGCGCGTCTGCATCAGGGTGTCGCGTTTGACCTTCTGCTCCTCGTTGAGCACGGCATCAATGCCTTCGCGCAACGACTGACGCCGCTGCTCGCGCTGCGTGCGTTCGGTCTCCATGAGCGTGCGAATCTGGGTCTGCTGAGCCTCGGTCAAATCGAGATCCTGGGTCATTTGCTCGATACGCGGCTCGCCGCTGCGATCTGCATCCATCTCGCCAGCGGGCGGCGCAGCCTGGAGTACAAGCGGGGCAAGCAGCGCGGCGCCAAGAAACAGGCTGATCGTGGCGGCGAGACGGGTGCGTTTGGTACGGATCGATTGGTTTTGCATGCTGGCGCATTCCTCTGTCTGGTCATGGGTCGGTTGGCCCCTGGGCCGCCCGGGAACACCGAAGCTGAGTAGCTCCGACGGTGTGCAGATTAGCGGTCAACCATGCAAGGGCTGCGCAGGGAATGGGCAAGGATTGCGGAACCTTGACATCCTGAATCGATGGATCTACTTTACATAACGCAGACGCTCATCTGAGGTCTGTCAACCAGGCGGTTCGCAAGAACGCCCTTTTCCATATTGCTCATGAGAGGATATGACCATGACCAACATCGACTTTTCGCCACTCTTCCGGTCCATGATCGGCTTTGACCGCATGACTTCGGCGCTTGAAAACGCCTACCGGACCGAACCGGGCGGCTACCCTCCCTACAACATCGAGTCCGGCGGCGAAAACGACTATCGCATCACCATGGCGGTGGCCGGCTTTGCCGAGAAGGATCTGAGTCTGGAGGTGAAGGAGAACATCCTGACCGTCTCCGGCGGTCGTGCCGAGGAAGAGGAAGCGACTGACCGGCGATTCCTTTATCGCGGGATCGCCAACCGCAGCTTCGAGCGTAAATTCCAGCTCGCCGATTATGTCCGGGTGCTGGACGCCAAGCTGGAAAACGGTCTTCTGCACATCGATCTGCGGCGCGAGATCCCGGAGGCCATGAAGCCTCGCAAGATCGAGATCCGCAGCGATACCAGCCGCTTCATCGAAGCGACCAAGACCCAGGCCGCAGCCTGATCGGCGGTCACTTGCCCCGCCTCGTCGGTTCGCCCCGGCGAGGCGGGGTTGTCTTTAAAAATAGGCAGGATTAACAGGATTTTTCAGGATTGACAGGATGTTCAAAAGATTTTTCTCTATGCTGCCAACTGCCAACTGCCAACTGCCAACTGCCAACTGCCACGATGCCTGTGCGAATGAATTCGCACCTACCCGGGTAATGGCACGAAGGTCACGACCGCATTCACGGGTGTCAGCTCGGCGCCTCCCTGTCCGTCTTTGGTTGTGTACCGAACCAGCACCCGGCGCAGTGCCGGAAAACCCATGAAGAGCCCAAGCGCGGCGGAGTCCAGCCGATCCGGCTGATCGCAACTGAAACGGTAGCTTGCCCTGATCTCAGCCGGCTTGCCGAAATCCGCCTTCACGCTGGCTTCGACCGGACGACAGCCGGCCTGGGTGTTGAAGCGGATCATGGCATCGCCTGCATTCAGGTTCGCTTTAGCCAGATTCAGTGTCTCGCGCTCGGCGTCCGTCTTTGGAGACCGCGCGAATCCCACCAGGGTTGCCGCCGGACTCGCCAGATCAACCCGCACTTCGGCGCCCTCCGCAATCACGCTCAGATGCGCGACGCCCGGAACAGGCGCGCCATGTTTGGGGGGCTTCGTGTCCCCTGCAGTTGCGACCCCAGCCAGTCCGATGATGGCAAGGCTCATGACCAGCAGTGAAGGCGTGCTGAGTGGAGCGAGATGCACCTTCATCCTCCTCTTAAACCGCCGTCGCCCGACGCCAGGCGCGACGGCGCGTCAGCGCATGGCTGAACAGCGCCGACAGGACATAGACGCCGCCTGCGATCAGGATCATGGTCGGCCCCGCCGGCAGGTCGGGGCCATAAGAGACCCCCAGTCCCAGCGAGGTGAAGAGTCCGCCGAGCAGGGTCGCGATCAGCATCATGCCGCCTAGCGAATGGACATAATGGCCCGCAATCGCCGCCGGCAGGGTCAGGAGCGCGATCACCAGAATCAACCCCACCACCTGAATCAGCAGGACCACGGTGACCGCCACCAGACAGAGCAGCAGCAGATAGAAAAAGGTCACGGGCACGCCGCGCAGACGGGCGAATTCCTCGTCGAAGGTGATGGCCAGAAACTGGCGGTAGAAGAGCGCCACGGTCAGGATCAGACCCAGATCCAATGCCGCCATGAACCAGAGTTCGCGGGTCGGAACCAGCAGGATGTTGCCGAACAGAAAGCTCATGAGATCGGTGGCGTAACCGGGCGTTTTGGCGATGAAGAGGATGCCGATCGCCATGCCGATCGCCCAGAGTGCGCCGATGAGCGTGTCTTCCTGGGTCTTCCAGAGCAGCCGCACGGCGCCGATCAGCAATGCCGAGAGGATCGCCGCCAGCAGCGCGCCCAGGAGCGGATCGACCCCGTAATAGAGCGCCGCGCCCATGCCCCCGAGCACCGAATGAGCGATGCCCCCAGCCATGAAGGCAATGCGCTTGACGACCACGAAGGTGCCGATGACCCCGCAGCCGATGCTCGCCAGCAGACCGGCCAGCAGCGCGGTTTGCAGAAAGGCGTGTTGGCCAAGCGCCGAAAAAAATTCGCTCATGATTAAACCGCGCCCCGTGCGATATGTAATATTTTTGGGTTGGATTGACTTTTTCAGCATCGACGACGGCGAGAGCTGGCGCGGTTTAAGGTATTAAAATATATAATTTTTTCTTAAAACGCGCCAGCGAAAACGCCTGTGAGTTCATGCGAGGTTGAACCAATACACGAACAGGGCATATTCCGCCAGGCGCGTTTTAATGGTGATGAGCGACCAGGCGCACATGGCTGCCATAGAGTTCGCGGATCGTCTCGCCATCCACCGCATCGGTGCCGTGACAGGTCAGAGTACGGTTGAGACAGGCGACCCGGCTGACATAGCCGGAGATGAAGGCGATGTCATGCGACACCAGCAGGATGGTGAGACGCTGGTTCAGGGTTGCCAGCAGATCGAAGACATCCGTCTCGACCCGCTGATCGATATTGGCGGTCGGTTCGTCGAGGATGAGGATCTCGGGCTCGCCAGCCAGGGCGCGGGCCAGGAGCACCCGCTGCAACTGACCGCCGGACAGTGAGCCGATCCGTCGCCGCGCCAGATCCAGCGCCTCCACCTCATTGAGCGCCCGCCGTGCGGCGTCCCGGTCGGCGGCGCGCTGCCACCCCAGCATGGAGCCGATGCCGAGCCGGCCCATCGCCACCACCTGTTCCACCGAGATCGGGAAATCGCGCGGGAAACTGGGGAACTGCGGGACATAGCCGATCCGTCGCGCGGCCTGTCGCGGTGTCTGACCCAGCACCCGGATCTGCCCGGTCTGCGGCTCCAGCAGACCCAGGATCAGCTTGAGGAGCGTGCTTTTGCCGCCGGCATTGGGGCCGACCAGCCCAACGAATTCGCCGGGCGTGATGGTCAGATCGACATGCTCCAGCACCCGCGATTCGCCATAGGAAAAGCTCAGATTCTGGACCTGGATCGCAGGTTTGCTGGAGAGGTTGCTCATTGGAGCGTGTTCGGTCATAACGGCTGGCCTTCGAGCGGGTATCGAGTCAGGTGATCGAGAAAGCAGGCTGGGGTCAGGATCGCGGGACTGAACTCAGCCGCCAGGGTGAGCAGATCGGCATCGCCCGTCACCAGGAATTGAGCGTCGCCAGCGATGGCCAGCCACAGGAAGGGTTGGTCCAGTCGGTCACGGCACAGGGGCGTGGTGGGGGGCGGGTCGGGGATCCTGACCGTCTCGCACCAGGGCAGATAGTCGGCCAGCAATTCCTGCTGATCATCGACCGAGAGCTTGAATTTGGGATAGTTCAGGACACGGAGCAGCTCGGCGGTCGTCTGCGTCGAAATCAGCGGCTGAAAACGCGATTGCTGCCAGGCGCGACGCACAGCACCCGGCACGCCACCGCCAAAAACCAGGGCCGACAGCACCAGATTGGTGTCCAGAACGACGCGCGGCAGTCGCACTGACAGCGTCACGACACATCTGACACGGGCTTGCCGGCCTGCCGCGCCCAATCGACGGCATCCTGGATGTCCTGTTCCGACAGATTCAGCTCGGCCAGCCGGGCGCGCACCCCATCGGCGCGCTGAATACGCACCGGTGTCAGGATGATCTGTCCATTGCGCGTTTCCACCTCGAAATAGTCACTTGCGCCGACGGCGTCCGTCACCGCTTTCGGCAAGGTCAACTGGTTCTTGACCGTCATTTTGGCAAGCATCTCGATACCCCGCTAAAGTAATGCAGCCTTACTTTAGTGCAGCGCAGTCGATTGGGCAAGGCAGAGGCTGTCGTCGTGCGCGAAACCATGCGTCCGATACCGCACCTGATTTAGGATGTCGGGCACGTACTCAACCCCTGACAGAATCCCCATGACCATCTCGCCGCAATTCTATTGGGCCTTTGGCCTCAGTCTCTATGTCCTGGCCATCCTCTTTCTGACCCGCATTCCCTATCGAGCGATGGTGGAGCGGGGCATGGAACCCATCCGCGCTGTCTATTACAACCGCAAGATCGTCCATATGCTGGCCGGGGGCGTGGGATCGCTGATGGTGCCGCTGGTCTTCACCAATCCCTGGTACCCGCTGGTCAGCGGTCTGCTGCTGACCCTGCTGCTTTATGCGGCCCATGCCACGGGCATGCGGTTCGACTGGTTTCAGACCGACGACAACCGCAATGACGTGAAATTCGCGCTCATGTGGTCGAGTTCCATCTCGCTGCTGTGGTGGCTGCTGGACAATCCCTGGCTCGCCATCCTGCCATCGCTGTATATGGCCTTCGGTGATGGCGTGACCGGGATCGCCCGCAATCTCTTCATCCGCAAACGCTCCAAGAGTCCCATCGGCAATGTCTTCATGCTCCTGGTCTGCGCGCCCATGGGCTGGATCATCGGCGGGATGGCAAACCCGGCGATCCCGGTCTGGGGTCTGCTCTCGGCCCTGGTGGCAACGGTGGTCGAACGCTACGAGTTCGGCCCCATCGATGACAACGTCCTCATCACGGTCTCGGCTACGGCGGTGCTCTTGCTGGGAACCTATCTGGGACCGCTGGTTTAAGGCGTTTTCCTGCCCGCCTGAAATGCCGTCAATGGGACAGGATCAACAGGATTCTTCAAGATTAACATTTGTAAAAACAATGGCTTGAAATCCTGTGAATCCTGTCCGTTTAAACGTGGCGTCAAATCAGGACGCCTCGCCCCCGCGCACGGCGATATAGGCCAGCGCCTTGTCGATGCGACGCAGGGTGGCCTCTTTGCCGACCAGCATCAGGGTCTCGTCGATGCCGGGCGAGGCGGCGCGGCCGACGATGGCGACCCGCAGCGGCTGGGCGACCTTGCCCATGTTGGTCTCCAGTTCCTCGGCGACCCGCTCGACGACCCGTTTCAACTGCTCAGGCGTCCAGTCCTCGAAGGCCATCAGGTCGAAGGCGGCGCGCAGTTTCTCCAGCGGCTCGCGGGCGACCAGACGCAGATGCTTTTTGGCCGATGCCTCGTCGAATTCGTCGAAATCGCGATAGCAGAAGGCGCTGATCTCGGCCAGTTCGGTCAGGGTCTTGGCGCGGGCGGCCTGTGCCTTGACCACATCCGCCAGATCGGGACCGGTCGAGGGGTCGATGTCGAGCCGCCCCATGTGGGGACTGAGCAGCCGGGCGATGCGGGACGGCTCGGCATGTTGCAGATACTGCTGATTCAGCCAGTCCAGCTTGTCGGTATTGAAGGCCGAGGCGGATTTGTTGACATCGCCAATGTCGAAGAGCGCGATCATTTCCTCAATCGAGAAGATCTCCTGATCACCATGTGACCAGCCGAGGCGTACCAGATAATTGAGCAGCGCCTCCGGGAGATAACCCTGATCGCGATAGGCGATGACACTGACCGCGCCATGCCGCTTGGACAGTCGCGCCCCATCGTCGCCGAGGATCATGGGGACATGGGCATAGCGCGGCGGCTCATGACCCAGTGCGCGCAGGATGTTGATCTGACGCGGGGTGTTGGTGAGATGATCGTCGCCACGGATGACATGGGTGATCTGCATGTCGGCGTCATCGACCACCACGCTCAGGTTGTAGGTCGGCGCGCCGTCAGTGCGGCGGATGATCAGATCGTCCAGTTCTTCGTTGGCGAATGGCACCCGGCCACGGATGAGGTCATCGACGATGACCACGCCATCGGCTGGATTTCGGAAGCGGATGACGTGCGGCTGGTTCGGATCGACCTGTTTGAGGCGGCAGCAGCCGTCATAACGCGGCTTCTGCTTGCGCGCCATCTGGTCGATGCGCAGTTTTTCCAGGCGCTCTTTCGGGCAGTCACAACGGTAGGCCAGCCCTTTCGCCAGCAGTTCATCAATGATGGCGTTGTAGCGGTCGAAGCGCTGGGTCTGATAGAAGGGGCCTTCGTCATAGTCCAGCCCGAGCCAGGTCATGCCTTCCAGGATGGCGTTCACCGATTCGGCCGTCGAGCGCTCCAGGTCGGTATCCTCGATGCGCAGCACGAACTGGCCGCCGTGCCTGCGGGCATAGAGGTAGCAGAAGAGCGCGGTGCGGGCGCCGCCCACATGCAGATAACCGGTGGGAGACGGGGCGAAACGGGTGCGAACGGTCATGGGCTTCCAGATCGGCTGAATGAATGGAGAGCCCTGAATTCTACACAGAGCCCCCGCTTCCTGCCTGCCTGTTCGTTTCAGGCGTCAGCCTGAGAGGTGGTCATGGGTGTTAAGCCCCGCCAGTATGCGGAATGCATCCCCAAGTGTCGTTTAACTCCCGCTGGCGGTTATCATTGCCCCTATTTCGCTGGATTCAGGATCTCACCGTGCAGGCACTGGTCATTTTTTTCATCGAGTTGTGCGCGCTGCGCCGTGCCCCGCAGGATCTGCCGCCTTCCGAGGTGCTGTTTGGTCTCGCGCTGCTGGCTGACCTGCTGGCCGGGATGCTGGTCGGTCTGGTCACCGGACTGTCCTGGTGGGAAGGGCTGGGGCAGGGCTTTGCTGAAATCGCGCTGATGCTCGCGGTGCTCTATGCGGCACTCAATCTGCTCAAGCTGGGCGCGCGTTTTCTGCAAGCGGCGACGGCCCTGCTGGGAAGCGGCGCGCTGCTGGGGCTGATCGCGCTGGTGCCGCTCAGCCTCAATCCCGTCGGACAGGAGGCGACCAATCTGGCCGCGTTCGGCGCGCTGCTGCTGCTGGGGCTGGTGGTCTGGAGCATCCTCGTGACCGGCCATATCCTCCGCCATACCTTCGGGATCACGCTCGGTCAGGGCGCCGCCATCGGGATTGCCTTTGAATTCACGACCATCGTTCTGGTCAGGCTGCTGTTCGGCGGGGTCTGAGCCCAATCCAAATCGTTCAATTGGACAGGATTAACAGGATTTCTCATGATTAACAAGATAAAACAATAGCTTGAAATCCTGTCCATCCTGTCAGTCCTGTTATTAAGGCCCAATTCATGCATCTTCATATTCTCGGCATCTGCGGCACCTTCATGGGCGGCATCGCCCTCCTGGCCCGTGCGCTGGGCCATACCGTCACCGGCTCGGACGCCAATGTCTATCCGCCCATGAGCACCCAGCTTGAGTCAGCCGGCATCCGGCTGCTGGAAGGCTATGATGCCGCGCACCTGGAACCCGCGCCGGATGTGGTGGTGGTGGGCAACGCCATGCGGCGTGGTATCCCGGCGGTCGAGGCCATGCTGAACCAGGGGCTGCGTTACTGTTCCGGCCCCGAGTGGCTGAAGGACAATCTGCTGCGCGACCGCTGGGTGCTGGCGGTCGCGGGCACGCACGGCAAGACCACGACCGCGAGCATGCTGGCCTGGGTGCTGGAGGATGCCGGACTGGATCCGGGCTTTCTGATCGGCGGCGTGCCGCTGGATTTCGGGCTGTCCGCGCGGTTGGGGTCTTCACCCTTCTTTGTGGTCGAGGCGGATGAGTACGATACGGCGTTTTTCGACAAACGCTCCAAGTTCGTCCATTACGGTCCCCGCACCCTGATCCTCAACAATCTGGAGTTCGATCACGCCGACATCTTTGACGATCTGGCGCAGATTCAGCGTCAGTTCCATCACCTGGTGCGCACCGTGCCCGGCAGCGGGCTGGTCGTCCAGCTGGGCGATTCGGCGGCGCTTGATGCCGTCATCGCCATGGGCTGCTGGACCCCCCGCGAGACCTTTGGTGCGGGCGGCGACTGGACGGCGGAGCTGATCGAGCCGGATGGCTCGCACTTCCATGTCCGGCTGGACGGCGACTGTCTGGGCACCGTCCAGTGGGGCCAAACCGGCCTGCACAATGTCCAGAACGCGCTGGCCGTGCTGGCCGCCGCCCGTCATGCCGGGGTGCCGGCGGCGGTCGGGATCGACGCGCTCGGTCGCTTCAAAGGGGTCAAGCGACGCATGGAGCTGCGCGGCGAGGTGAACGGCGTGCGGGTGTTCGACGATTTCGCCCATCATCCCACTGCCATTGCGACGACCTTGCAGGGTCTGCGCCGACAGGTCGGCGAGCGGCGCATCCTGGTGGTGCTGGAGCCGCGTTCCAACACCATGCGGCTGGGTGTCCACAATGCCGAACTGGTCGCCTCGCTCAATGACGCGGATCGGGTCTATCTCCATGCGCCGCCCGATCTGGGCTGGGATGCCGGCGCGCTGTTCGCCGGACAGGACGAGCGGGTGACAGTGCTCAACGCAGTGGAGGCCATCGTCGCGCAGGTCGTGGCCGAGAGCCGGGAGGGCGACCAGATCCTGGTCATGAGCAACGGCGGCTTTGGCGGCATCCACCAGAAACTGCTGGATGCGCTGGCGGCCAGATCCTGATTCGGAATGGACAGGATTAACAGGATTTTCCAGGATGGACAGGATTTCTCAAATCATTGTTTTTAAGCCTGTTAATCTTGAGAAATCCTGTCTATTTAGAGCGATTGGTTGAACACCGATGCCCCTTTCCATGCAACCCTGGACCAAAACCATCACCGTCGCCTTCACCGGCGCCTCCGGCGCGCTCTATGGTTTGCGGCTGGTCGAGTGCCTGATCCAGGCCGGCGTGCGGGTCTATCTGCTGGTCTCGCAGGCGGGGCAGGTGGTGCTCAGGATGGAGACCGGGATTGAGGCGCCGTCCCGACCCGCTGAGGCAGAGTCTTTTTTCAGCGAACGCTTCGGTGCCCAGCCTGGACAGCTCCAGGTCTTCGGTCGCCAGGAATGGACCGCGCCGGTCGCCAGCGGCAGCAATCCGGCGGAGGCCATGGTCATCTGCCCCTGCACCACCGGCACCCTGGGGCGGATCGCCGCCGGTCTCTCAGATTCGCTGATCGAACGCGCCGCCGATGTCGCCCTGAAAGAGCGCCGCAAACTGATCCTGGTCGTCCGTGAAACCCCGTTCAGCACCATCCATCTGGAGAACATGCTGCGTCTTGCCCAGGCCGGGGCCGTCATCATGCCGGCCAATCCGGGTTTCTACAGCCATCCGCAGAGTCTGGATGACATCGTGGATTTCATGGTCGCGCGTGTCCTGGATCATCTGGATGTGCCGCATGATCTGATGCGGCGCTGGGGCGCTTAAGGTGATTTTCGTTCAACGCCGTCGCATCGAGAGTCCGGCAATGACGACGGCCACGGCGACCAAAGCGACCACCAGCGTGGCGAGCGCGTTGATCTGGGGCGAGACGCCCATCCGCACGCTGGAATAGATCACCATCGGCAGCGTGGTGGCGCCAGGTCCGGAAACGAAGCTGGCGATGACCAGATCGTCCAGTGACAGGGTGAAGGCGAGCAGCCAGCCGGACAGCAGGGCCGGGGCGATCAGCGGCAGGGTGATGCGCAGATAGACCGTCAGCGGGCGTGCGCCCAGATCCATCGCCGCTTCCTCCAGCGAGACGTCCATCCGCGCCAGTCGCGAGCGCACCACGACCGCGACATAGGCCAGACTGAAGGTGATATGGGCGATGGTGATGGTGCTGAAGCCGCGTCCGTCCGGCCAGCCGACCGTCTGTTGCAGGGTGACGAAGAGCAGCAGCAGGGACAGACCAATGATGACATCCGGCATCACCAGCGGGGCGGTGAGCAGCAGCTCCAGCCCGGTGCGACCGCGAAAGCGCCCGTGACGCACCAGCGCATTGGCCGCAAGCGTGCCGAGCACCACGGCCACGCTGGCGTTGAGCGCGGCGATGCGCACACTGAGCCAGGCGGCATCCAGCAACTGCCGGTTATGCAGCAGCTCGCCATACCATTTCAGCGAAAAGCCCGACCAGACCGTGACCAGCCGCGATTCGTTGAAGGAATAAAGGATAAGCAGCAGGATCGGCACATAGAGAAAGGCGTAGCCGAAGACCAGGATGCTCAGGAGTGGCCAGGAACGTCGTTTCATGTCCGCGTGCCCTCATCGTCCTGTTGCAGACGCTGCATGAGCACGAAGGGGACCACCAGCACGGCGAGCAGGACGATGGCGAGCGCCGAGGCCAGCGGCCAGTCCTTGTTGGCGAAGAACTCGGTCCACATCAGTTTGCCGATCATGAGACTCCCTGGACTGCCGAGCAGGTCCGGGATGACGAACTCGCCGACCACCGGGATGAAGACCAGCATGCTGCCGGCGACGATGCCGGGCATCGACAGTGGCAGCGTTACCCGCAGGAAGGCGCGGAACGGACGACAGCCAAGATCCGCCGCCGCCTCCAGCAGGGTGGGGTCGAGCCGGGTCAGATTGGCGTAGAGCGGCAGGATCATGAAGGGCAGATAGGAATAGACCACGCCGATATAGACCGCCATCTGGGTGTGCAGGATCTTCAGCGGTTCGTCGATGACGCCGAGCCAGAGCAGAAAGGTGTTGAGCAGACCATTGGCGTTCAAGAGCCCGATCCAGGCATAGACCCGGATCAGGAACGAGGTCCAGAACGGCAGGATGATGAGCATCAGGAGCAGAATGCGCCGCCGTTCGGGGGCGGTGGCGATGGCGTAGGCCATGGGATAGCCAAGCAGCAGACAGCAGACCGTGCCGACCAGGGCGACCCAGAGCGAATTCAGCAGGGCCGCCAGATAGATGTCGTCTTCCCGAAGCAGTTGAAAGTTGGCCAGGTTGAGACGGATCTGGAGCACGCCCTGTTCGACCCACTCCCAGAGCGCGGTGTAAGGCGGCTGGGCGAGCGTTGGCTCGGCGAGACTGATGCGCAGCACCATGACGAAGGGCAGCAGGAAGAACAGCCCCAGCCAGAAATAGGGCAGACCGATGTTGAGCAGCCGGCTCAGGCGGTGCGAATGTCGATGGCTCATGTCCGCGCGATCACTCGGTCAGAACCACGCCGCTGGTGGGCGACCATTCGATCACGGCCTCCTGCTCCCAGGTCAGCGCCTGTTCGGTACGCGGCTGGATGTTGGTCAGCGTCATCTCGGCCAGCAGACCGCTGCCGGTGCGGATGCGGTAGATCGACACGTCGCCGAGATAGGCGATGTCCTCGACGATCCCCTGGAGCCGGTTGACGCCATCGCCGCCCGGGGTCTCGCACAGACGCATCTTCTCGGGCCGGATCGCCACCATCACCGGGGTGCCGATGGCGTGCGGCTGAAAACTCCGCATCCGCATCAGACCGCCGAACTGGGCCTCGATCAGAACCTGATCACCCTGACGCTCCACGATCTTGCCCTCGAACAGATTCACCGAGCCGATGAACTCGGCGACGAAACGGCAGTTCGGGAACTCGTAAATGGCGGTCGGGGTGTCGATCTGCATGATCTGTCCGGCCTCCATGATCGCGATGCGGCTGGACATGGTCATCGCCTCTTCCTGGTCATGGGTGACGGTGACGAAGGTGGTGCCGAGACGTTCCTGGAGATTGACCAGCTCGAACTGGGTGTTCTCGCGCAGACGTTTGTCGAGCGCGCCGAGCGGCTCGTCGAGCAGCAGCAGCTTGGGATGCTTGGCGAGACTGCGGGCGAGCGCGACACGCTGACGCTGACCGCCCGAGAGCTGATCCGGGCGGCGCTTGCGCAGGGGGGTGATCTTGAGCAGATCGAGCATCTCGCCGATCCGCTCGGCGCGCTCGCGGCGCGGCAGGCGATCCTGTCTGAGACCAAAATCGATGTTCTGTTCTACCGTCATGTGCGGAAAGAGCGCGTAGGACTGGAACATCATGTTCACGGGTCGCGAGTAGGGCGGCACGTCCGTGACATCGACGCCGTCGATGTGGATACGACCCGAGGTCGGGTATTCCAGCCCCGCCAGCAGCCGCAGCAGGGTCGATTTGCCGCAGCCTGAACTGCCCAGCAGCGAGAAGAATTCGCCCTGGAAGATGTTCAGGCTGACATCATCGACGGCATAGACATCACCGAATTTCTTGGTGAGGCGCTCGATCCGCACATAGGGCGCGGCCTTGGGATCCTGCCAGGATTCCAGCAGGCGACGATCAGGGAGACTGGACATGGATGCTCGACCGGGTGCGTTCAGCGGTTGGCCTTGAGCCGGGTCCAGAGCCGGTTCAGGGTACGGAGTTCGCGCTCGCTGCGCTCGCTTGGCACAAAGAGACGTGCGCGGACCTCGGCTGGCGGGTAGATCTCGGGATCCTCGCGCAATTCGGCCTCGATCAACGGCGTGGCGGCCAGATTGGGGTTGGCGTAATACACATAATCCGAGACCGCCGCGATCACCTTGGGGTCGAGCAGATAGGCGATCAGGGCGTGGGCCGCTTCAGGGTTGGGTGCATCCTTGGGGATGGCCATGACATCCGTCCACAGCGCCGCCCCCTCGCGCGGGATGCGGTAGACGACCTTGACGCCTTTATCTGCCTCGTCGGCGCGCTCGCGCGCCTGAAGCACGTCGCCCGAATAGCCATGCGCCACGCACAGGCTGCCGTTGGCCAGATCGCTGATGTACTGCGAGGAATGGAAATAGCGGACATGCGGATGCGCGGCCTTGATGAGCTCGGCGGCGGCGTCGAGATCGGCAGGTGCCAGACTGTTGGGATCCTTGCCCAGGTAGGCGAGCGCGGCGGAGAAGACCTCAGTGGGATCGTCGAGCAGACTGATGCCGCAGCCGGCCAGCTTGGCGGCCTTCTCGGGGTCGAAGATCAGCGCCCAGGTATCCATGGGGGCATCCTCGCCCAGCGCGGCCTTCACCTTGTCCGGATTCAGACCGAGGCCGGAGGTTCCCCACATATAGGGCACCAGATGGGCGTTGCCCGGATCCATGCCAGCGAGGCTCGTCATGATGGCGGGATCCAGTTTGTCGAGCCCTGGCAGTTTCGTTTTGTCGAGCGGCTGATAAAGACCCGCCTGGAGATGTCTGGACGCGAAGGGATGGGCGGTCGGGAAGATGAGGTCGTAGCCGCTGGCGCCGGCGAGCAGCTTGGCCTCCAGGATCTCATTGGCGTCGTAGACATCCAGCACGGGCCGGATGCCGGTACGCGCCTGAAAGCCGGACAGGGTGTCCTCGGCGAAATAGTCGTTCCAGTTGTAGATATGAACCTGCCCTTCGGCGTGACCGAGGGCGCTGAAGGCAAGGAGGAACGCGGAAAACAGGAAACGCTGGGCGAAAAGCTGGATGGTCAACGCGGGATCCTCTGTCTTCAATGAAAATGGCGTGTTCGTTAGAGTGTTTCACGAGCGGCATTTAAACCGCCTCCAGCGCCAGATGCGGGGTGTCGAGTGAGTTCGACGTTTGGCGCATCCACGGACCTTGGCGGGGGCGCGGTTTAAAATTTCATATTATTGAATATCTTAAACCGCGCCAGTGCCAGCAGTCGTCGATGCTGCTAAGGCCGCCCCAATCCCCCGACATCGCCTGTCGCACCGGGCGCGGTTTAATGCTACTGCAAGCAAGTCCTGATCGGTATGACAAATTCGCGACGATACGCCAGGATCCGCATCAGGCTGGAATCATGACTGAGATCAGGCGATCACTCCATCTTGAAGGTGCCACCTGTGTTGCGTAGGATCCATGCCGGCCTTCATTCATCACCCATTGTCCTGACGAGGTCTGCATGTCTTCAGAACCAAATCGGCCTTCTATCAAGACAGTGGACCGGAAATGGATTCCGGTCAAAACGGCCAAGGGACAGGAGGAAATCCGCACCAAGGCATGCAGGCTCCCGGCGCGGCTGCGGCGATTGCTGATCATGGTCGATGGACAGAGCACGATTGGCGAGACCATTGAGCGTCTCGCCGGTCTGGACGATGACCTGGAGACCCATTTCAGCACCCTGCTGGCAGAGGGTTTTCTGGCGCCCCGCGATGCGGTTCCGTCCATTGCCACCGCCTTGTCCGAGCAACCCGAGTTCAATCTGGCGAAGGCGAAAGGTTTTGCGCGTTTCGTCATCCTCGGTGTCCTGGGGCCGGCTGGCGCACGCCGCGCCCAGCGTATCGAAGCGGCCAGCACACCCGGCGAGCTGCGTGCCGAGCTGGACGATCTGCGCGATGCGCTGCCGGCACTGCTCTCAAAACGTCAGGCCAAGGATGCCTGGGATCAGCTTGAGCCCCTGATGCTGTCCATCAGCATTGATCACGATCCATCGCCCGATTAAACCGCGCCCAGTGCGGTATGCGATCTTTGTGGATCAGATCGGCCCTGGCAGACTCAAGGATTATCGGAGCTGGCGCGGTTTAAAGTATTAAAAAATATAAAATTTTAAACTGCGTCTCTACTGATGTCGTTGACTTCCCCAGAGCTAAACACAAATTGAAAATTACGCATATCGCACTGGACGCGGTTTAGCCTGAATTCGCACTGGGGGTCGCTGGCGGTTCTGTGCCGGATCATCCAGAATCCAGGCATTGCGATAAACACCATGCCAGAACTCCATGACCGTACTCCGACGCCTTGCGGCGTTTCTTTCGATTTCCGGTCTGGCGCTGCTGGTCGCCCTGGCCCTGCTGGTGTCGGCGATGCGGCTGGCGCCGCCCCTTGCCGACGACTATCGAGACACGCTGGCCGACACCCTGAGCCAGCGTCTGGGATACCGGGTATCGATCGGAACCCTGAACCTGGGCCTTTCCGGCTGGACACCGCGTCTCACCCTGGGACAGGTCACGCTGTCCGACCCGAAAACAGAGGCCGCGTCACTCGGCCTCAAGGCGATCAGGCTGGATCTGGATGCACTGAGTTCGCTGCGTACCGCCTCCCCTCAAATCAGCGCGCTGACCCTGGAGGGCGCGCATCTGGAGGTGCGGCGTCTGCGCGACGGACGGCTGCGTCTCGTCGGGCTCGACGGGCTTCAGGGTGCACATCCGCAAACCCTGGAGCGGTTTCTGGAACAGGGACGGGTCAACCTGATCGAGACCGACATCCTCTTTGTCGATGAGGGTCTGGGTTCCGAGCTGGCGCATGTCACCGGGATCCGTCTGGCCCTGCACAATGAGGGCGCGCGCCATCGGTTGGAACTGTCCGCCCGTCTGCTTCCGCTCGGGGCTGACAGCGACATGCCGGCCCCGGACAACCAACTGTATCTGAGTGCGGATCTGGAAGGGCCGGCGTCTGATCCTGGCGCATGGCATGGCCGGGTCGATGTCCGGCTCGACGGGACGGATCCCGGCGGGCTCCTGCCGCTGGATCGGTTGGGTCTGCGCGCCCTGGACAGCGGTTCCTTTCGGCTGGAAAGCTGGAATCACATCCGCGCCGGTCGGCTGGAAACATCGCTGCTGCGCTTCGCTCTGGCCGGATTGACCCTGGCCCCGGCGCCATCTGCCGGCAGGCAGACCGCTCCCGCCACCATCGGGATGGGGCCGCTGCATGGTCTGGCGCGGCTGCGTCCGCTGGAAGCGGGCTGGCAGATACAGATCGCGGATCTCCAAACCGACATCAGGGATAGCGACGAATCGGCCCTGAATCTTGATCTGCTGATCACTGAAGCGGGTCGGCGGATGTCGATGCGCTTCGACGCCGAACGTCTGTCACTGGATCTCAATCCGCTGTTCAGCGAGCGGCTGCTCTTGGAGCGCATCGGCGGTCGTCTCGGCTGGGGCCGGGAGACTGGCGGGGGCTGGCGTCTGGCCGCCGAGGACATCGAACTGGAGACTGCCGATGTCGCCGGCCAGACCCGCTTCACCCTGACTCAGGCCGCCGATGGAGCGAGTCCGGTGCTGGATCTGCGCGCCCGCTTTCACCATGAGGATCTCGTCCATCTGCGGCCTTATCTCCCGGCGGGGATCATGCACCCCGATCTGGTCGAGTGGCTGACCCGTTCCATCAAGGCAGGACGGGTGCCGCAGGCCGAGGTGGTGTTTCGCGGGCCGCTCGAACACCATCCCTTTCGGCGTCACGAAGGCCGCTTTGAGCTCTTTCTGCCCTTCGAGGACATGCTGCTCGACTATCGTTCGGGCTGGCCGCCGATCATCGCCGCCGCCGGGCATCTCCGATTTCTCAATCAGGGTCTGACGATCCGGGTCGAACGCGGACGGATCTATGACAGCGCCTTTTCCGCTGGCAAGGTCGATATCCCCGAACTTCGTGGGTTACGGCGGATGCGGATTCACGGCGAGGCCGAGGGGCCATTTGCCGACGGGCTGCGCACCCTGGCCGATACGCCACTGGCCGAGAAACTGGGGCGGCTCGCCACAACGCTGACGGTTGAAGGCACCTCGCGGCTGGTGCTCGATATCGATCTGCCGCTGGCCCAGGGTGAACCGCCGCTGCAACTGGCCGGCCAGCTCTCCTGGCCGGCTCAGGCGAGCCTGGGCATCCAGGGCACGCCCCTGCTGCTGACCGGGCTCAAGGGCCATCTGGACCTGACCGATCACAGCCTCAGCGCCCAATCCATTGCGGCGCAGCTCTGGGGGCATCCGCTGCAACTCGACCTGACCACCGAGGGCGCGGGCGATTCCGCACGTTCGCTGACCCGGATCGAGGCGCACACCAAAACGCCCGTGATCGAACTGGCGCGACGCTTGCCGTCGCCGCTCTGGTCGAACCTGAGCGGCGATCTCAACTGGAATCTGGCGGTCAGGCTGCATCATCGCGATCTTGATCGCGAGGCACCCGCGCTGGATTACCGTCTGTCTTCCACCCTGCGCGGTCTGTCCATCGATCTGCCCTCGCCGCTGGGCAAAGCGACCGGCGTTGCGCGCAACCTGGATCTGGCGGGGACGCTGAGGCCGGGACAGACGCTGGACAGTCGCGGTCGGCTCGGCGATCTGGCGCTGAATCTGAAGCTGGGACTCGGCGGCACGACACCTCATTTCAGCGGACGCCTGCGGCTCGGTGACGACTCGGTGCCCGCACCGGAGCGTCCGGGTCTGTTCCTGGATGGCACGTTGACTGAACTGGATCTGCCGGTCTGGCTGACCTGGGCCACCACTGCGCGTGCCGAATCGTCATCGCTGGTCGCGACCGGATCCAGCCCCGCGCCCGACTGGCTGGCCGGCGCGCAACTCCGTGTCGAGCGTCTGCGCTGGGGTCAGACCCGGCTCGGCGCGCTCGATCTGGATCTGGATCAGGATGCGGCAGGCATGCATCTGTCCAATCTGACCTTGAGCGGAACCGGACTGCTCTCCGCGAGCGGGGAGGGCGACTGGATCCGCGCCCCGGATGGCGGGCGCAGCCGTCTCAACCTGACCCTGGGGTCCGCCGATCTGGGTGCGCTGGCGCGGGCGCTGGATGAGCAGAGCGTCCTGGAGGCGGGGCAGAGCGTGGCGACAGTGCGTCTGAACTGGCCGGGCGGACTGGGCGACTTTGCATGGCCGGACGCAGATGGGGTCATCGATCTCAAGGTGAATGGTGGACGGCTGCCGGAAGTGGAGCCGGGGATCGGGCGCGTGCTGGGTTTTCTCAATCTCTCGGCACTGAACCGGCGTCTGATGCTGGATTTTTCGGATCTCTACGGACAGGGTTTCGCCTTCGAGCAGATCGCCGGACGGATCGCCGTTGGCGCGGGTCAGGCGCAGTTCGAGGATTTCGTCATTGCGGGACCGGCGGGCAAGCTCATCGTCGGCGGTTCGAGCGATCTGGCGACCCGCGATCTCGATCAAACCGTGACCGTCGAACCCAAGCTCGGTTCGAGCGTCGCCCTGGCGAGCGCAGTGGTCGGCGGGCCGCTGCTGGGTGCGGCGGTCTATCTGGTTGATCGGGTGGCGGGCAACCCCATTGATCAGCTTGGACGCTATCGTTATCGCGTGACCGGTCCCTGGAGCGAACCCGAGATCCGCCGTCTCGGCTGGGAACCCTGGATGAACGGCGCGGCGGCCATCGAGTCGATTCCCCGCGCCATGTCAAGCGGCGGCAGGAGTCTGTTTCTGGATCCGGAATGATGGCCGGTTTCGGGATGCCGGGTCTGGTGGTATCTTTCCAACAGACTGGAGGACGAAGCGGTGAGAGAGATGAAAACAAAACCAAAGATCGGGGCGGTCCAGATGTCGACCGGAACCAATGTCAGCGCCAACCTCTTCGAGGCGGAGCGTCTGATCAAAGAGGCGGTGGAACAGGGGGCCGGTCTGGTGGTGCTGCCCGAAAACTTCGCCTTCATGGGCCAGCACGATCAGGATCAGGTGGCGCGGCGCGAAGCGGATGGCGAAGGTCCGTTGCAGGCGTTTCTGGCGCGGGTCGCGAAGCAGCAGGGGATCTGGCTGGTGGGCGGAACCATCCCCATGGTTGCCACGGATCCCAACAAAGTCCGCGCGGCCTGTCTGGTCTATAACGACGAGGGCGAGCGGGTCGCGCGTTACGACAAGATTCATCTGTTTGACGTGATGGTGCCGGGGGCGGACGAGCGTTATCACGAATCCGCCACCATTGAAGGCGGTGAGCGGCGGCTGGTGCTGGACAGTCCGTTCGGGCGTCTCGGCATTGCCGTCTGTTACGATCTGCGCTTTCCCGAGCTCTTTCGCCAGATGCTTGACGACGGCATGGAACTGCTCGCCATTCCCTCCGCCTTCACCGCCATCACCGGCAAGGCGCACTGGGAAATTCTGGTGCGTGCCCGCGCCATCGAAAACCTGATCTATGTCATTGCTGCCGCGCAGGGTGGTTTTCACATCAACGGTCGCGAAACCCACGGACACAGCCTCATCGTCGATCCCTGGGGAAGCATCCTGGCCCAGGCCACCCGTGCCACCGGCTCCATCTGCTGCGAGATCGACCGCGATTTCCAGGACTCGGTGCGACGCAGCTTTCCCGCCATCGAACATCGCCGTTTAAGGTGATCGCCGCGTCTGCTCGAACTACCTCAGGAACTGCGAGCCATGAATCCAGAGAAGGTCGTCTTCGGTTTTTTCATCGTTCTTGCCCTGACCCTGAACTTCGGTTTTTTCGTCGGGGAGATCGACAATCCTGATCATCATCATGCCTGGGAGCTGTTCGCGGTGGTGGTGGTCAACCTGATCACGACCATCCTCAAATTCGGTGATCGCACGCAGATGGGGGCGGTGCTGCTGGCGACCAGTCTGGTGGCCATGCTGCAACTGCTGGCCGCGGTTCTGGTCTGGACGCTCGCAGTGCATGTCAGTCAGGCGGGCATGACCCCTTCGATCATGGCCAGCATCGTCTCGCTGTCCGGCGGCGCCATGATCGCCAACGTCGTTTCAGTCGTGCTGCTGGTGATCGAGACCGTGATGCTGCGTCGTTAAACCGCGCCCAGTGCGGGTATGCGATGTTTTTGGGCTGGATCGACCCTGGCGCATCGACGACCATGAGCGGGCGCGGTTCAAGAGATTAAAAAATATAAAATTTAAACCGCGTCCAGCCAGCGTCAGCAGACAACCGCCGAGTGCGAATCACCCTCAAACCAGCCATGTCACAACAGGACGCGGTTTAAATTTGTGGATACGATCTTTTTTCTGATCCTGCGGCGCATGCGCACGCCGCTGCTGACGCTCATCATCGCCTACGCAGTGGCGATGGCGGGACTGGCGCTCATCCCGGCCCAGGACGCCACGGGTCAGCCGACGACCATGAGTCTTTTTCATGCCTTCTATTTCGTCAGCTATATGTCCACGACCATCGGTTTCGGCGAACTCCCGAACGCCTTTACCGATGCACAGCGGCTGTGGGTCTCGGTGTCGGTTTTTTTCACGGTCGCGGTCTGGATCTACGCCATCGGTCGGCTGATCGCGCTCCTGCAGGACAACACCTTTCAACGCGCCATTGAGGAGCGGCGTTTCCGCAACCGGGTGGCCCGGCTGCGCCAGCCCTTCTATCTGATCTGCGGCTGCGGTCAGACCGGCAGCGCCCTGGTGCGCGGTCTGACCGACCGTCATCGGCATGCCGTGGTCATCGATATCGATCCCGACCGGATCAACCTGCTGCAACTCGACAATCAGCGCGAATATGTGCCCGCGTTATGCGCGGATGCCCGCAAGCCATCGATCCTCGATGCAGCCGGTCTGAAGCATCCCTTGTGCGAGGGCGTGGTGGCGCTGACCAATGTCAACGAAACCAACCTCAAGATCGCCATCGCGGCCAAGCTGCTGCATCCCACCATCCAGGTCATCTGTCGCTCGGATTCGCACGAGATCGAGGCCAACATGGCCTCCTTCGGTACCGATCATATTTATGACCCCTTCGATGCCTTCGCGGTCTACATGGCGCTGGCGATCCAGTCGCCCTGCCTGACACTCCTGCTCGACTGGCTGTCCGCCGCCGACGATGAGCCGCTGTCCGAACCCTGCTATCCGCCGACCAATGGCCGCTGGGTGATCTGCGGTTATGGCCGCTTCGGCAAGGCGATGTACCAGCATCTCAAGCAGCAGGGACTGACCCTGTCGATCATCGAGGCGCTGCCGCACAAAACCGGGATTCCGGTGGAAGGGATCGTGCAGGGGCGGGGCACCGAGGCGGTGACGCTGGAGCAGGCCGAGATTCAGCGTGCCGTGGGTCTGGTGGCCGGCACCGATGAGGATGCCGACAATCTGTCCATCGTCATGACCGCCCTGCAACTCAATCCCGACCTGTTCGTGATCGCCCGCGAAAATCATCTCGACAACCAGGAGCTGTTCGACCGGGTGGGTGCGCAGTCCATCATGCATCCCAGCACCATCATTGCGAACCGGATCCGGGTCAGGCTGGTCAACCCGCTGCTGGCCGATTTTTCCAACCTCGCACGCGCGCAGCCGGAGGATTGGGCCTGCGAACTGGTGAGCCGGGTCGCCGGGCTGGTCGATGAGCGTGTGCCGCATGTCTGGGAGATCACCATTGACGAGACACAGGCGTTCGCGCTCTGCCATGCCAAGGCGCGCGGTTTCACGATCACGCTCGACATGCTGCTGCGCGATCCGCGTGATCGCGAGAGACGTTTGCAGGCGATTCCACTGTTGCTGGTGAGGGATGACTCGCTGCAATTGCTGCCGACGCTTGATCAGCGCGTGCGTCGGGGCGACCGGCTGCTGCTCTGCGGACGCATCGAGACCCGATCAGACATGGATTGGGTCTTGCAGAATCTCCATGCGCTGCGCTATGTCGCCACCGGCGAAAGCCATCGCGAAGGGGCGGTCTGGCGGTGGATCGCCGCTTGGCAACGCACGCGATAATGTCATACTGAGGCATCGGCGCCTGAGGCGCCATGCGCTTTCAGCCACCAGAGAGGAACAGGCCCATGCACTCGGCCATCATGACCCGACTCGCCCAGGACCACGCCCGGCTCACCAAGCTGCTCAATCTGTTCGATGAATTGCTCAATCGTTTTCATGACGGCGCCGAGCCGGATTACGATCTGATGCACGAAATGCTCGAATACATGGACAGTTATGCCGATATGGTGCATCACCCGACGGAGGACCTGATCTTTCGGCGTCTGCTCGACCAGGGCGCCGGACAGCGCGATGTCTTCGAGGTGCTGATGCGCCAGCATGCGGCCCTGACCCAGATCAGCAAGCGGTTCCGCCAGTCGCTCGACGGCATCATGCATGAGGAGGTGCTGCTGCGCGAAGACGTGGAAGCCGACGGTCGCGAACTGGTGTCCACCATGCGCGCCCATCTGGCGATGGAAGACGCCGAGGCCTTTCCCATCGCCCTGAAATATCTCACCGCAGAGGATTGGCAAGCGGTCGAGGCGGCGGCCCCGGTGGTGGAGGATCCGGTCTTTGCCGCCCCCGATCCGGTGCGGTTCCGGGCGCTCTATCGCTATCTCTCCGAGCAGGCGCACAATTAAACCGATGAGCTTTGTCAACACGCTCGATTTTCGCCATGACTCCCCGGAGTGTCTCGGGGTGCTCCTGGTTAATCTGGGCACGCCGGATACCCCCGGCGTGCCCGATGTGCGCCGCTATCTGGCCGAATTCCTCTGGGATCCGCGCGTGGTGGAGATGGCGCGGCTGCCCTGGTGGCTGCTCCTGCATGGCATGATCCTGCGCACCCGTCCGGCGCGCTCGGCGCATGCCTATCAATCCATCTGGACTGAAGACGGCTCGCCACTGCTCGCCATTGCGCGTCGGCAGGCCACGGCGCTGCAAGGTCTGCTGGAGGCGCGTCTGCCGGGACCGGTCAGGGTGGCGCTGGCGATGCGTTACGGCAATCCATCGGTGCCGGCGGCGCTGGCTGAATTGAAAGCGGCGAACGCACGCCGGGTGCTGGTGTTCCCGCTCTATCCGCAGTATTCCGCCTCCACCACGGCCTCCGCCTTCGATGCCGTCACCCGTGAACTCACCCGCTGGCGCTGGCTGCCGGAACTGCGCTTCATCAATCAGTATCACGATGAGCCGGGTTATATCGACGCTCTTGCCGCGAGCATCCGCGAGCATTGGGCGCGGCATGGCGAGCCGGAGCGTCTGCTGTTCTCCTTCCACGGCATCCCCCGTGACTATTTCGAGCAGGGCGATCCCTATCACTGTCAGTGCCAGAAGACGGCGCGACTGGTCGCCGAGCGGCTGGGGCTGGCGCGCGAACGCTGGTTTCTCTCCTTCCAGTCACGCCTGGGCAGACAGGAATGGCTCAGGCCCTACACGGATGAAACCCTGAAGGAGTGGGGCGCCGCAGGCGTGAAGTCGGTCCAGGTGCTCTCGCCGGGATTCTCGGCGGACTGTCTGGAGACGCTGGAAGAGGTTGCAATCGAGAACAGCCATCTCTTTCAGGAGGCCGGCGGCGGTTCTTACAGCTACATCCCCTGCCTCAACGACCGCCCGGATCACATGACCATGCTTGCCGATCTCGTCGTGCGTCACAGTGGCGGCTGGCCGGAGGTCAGTGGCCCGGCGGTCGATGCCGCCGGGCTGGCCGAGCGCGCCAGTCGTGCGCGGACGATGGGGGCGAAGGATTAAAGATCACGCTGCCTGACTGCATCCGCAGGCACGGCAAGAGCCGCCGTGCCTGCGGATGGCAAGCGTCAGTCACTGAATGCACTGTCTCTGGCTGGGGGCTGGCGCTTGGCCGAATGGATTCCATCATCGCCGGGAGAAGGCGCTGGCATGTTGCCGCCGCCGCCCTCATCTGCGCTGATGGGTTTCAACCAGCGATCTTAACTCAGCCCCATGCCACAGCATTCATTCCCCACCGAAATCAATCTGCACCAGCAATCCCGCGTGCTCGACATCGTTTTTGACGACGGCGCGCGCTTCCGCCTGCCCTGCGAGTATCTGCGGGTCTATTCGCCCTCGGCAGAGGTCCGTGGTCACTCGCCAGCGACGGCGAAACTTCAGGTCGGCAAGGAGCAGGTCAACATTCGGGATCTCCGTCCGGTCGGACGTTATGCGATCAAGATCGTCTTCGACGACGGACACCAATCCGGTCTCTATGACTGGTCTTATCTCTACAAGCTCGGTCGCGCCTGGCAACCGCTCTGGTACGACTATCTGAAACAGCTCAAGGAGGCGGGGCATGTCCGGCAGGGAGCGGACCCATTCGACGAACTCAAGGCGCGCGGCGAGGCGCCGTCCGAGTTGCCCGTCGGCACGGTATCTGCGAGCTGAACGACTGATGGATTTCGCGGACTCAGCGTCTGGTTTCTGGATGATCGCGCCCTGACTCGTGCATGTGAGGTGATGGCGCGCGACGCCAAGATTTTCAGCGGATCATCGCACAGGCATGTGTCCATCGGGGCTTTCCGCCCGCGTTGCGTCGTCGATACCGTCACAACGCAGGCGAACTCCGATGGGCACTAATCCGGCAAGGTGCAGTTTGGGTTAAATATAGAGACAGATGTCGCTGTCGCCGGCAAACTCGAAGAAGGACGCCGCACCGGCATATTCCACGCCGTCGATGAAGTCGGACGGATTCATGTCGAAGAGATCCACCGTCATCTGACAGGCGACCAGCCTGACCTCGGCCTCCTGACAGAGATCCCGCAGCGTCTCGATGCTGGCGACGCCTTTGTCCTTCATTTTCTTCTTCATCATCGCGGTCATCATGCCCTGCATGCCGGGCAGCGTCATGCCCAGCACCGGGAACCATTTGTCCATCCCCATCGGCATCGGCATGCCGGGGTTGCCAAGCGGTGTGACCTCAAGGGCCAGCTTCTTCTTGAGCAGCTGGAGACCATAGAAGGTGAAGAAAATCTGGGTCTCGTAGCCAAGCGCCGAGGCCGTCGAGGCAAGGATGAAAGGGGGATAGGCCCAGTCGAGCGAACCCTTGGTGGCGATGATCGCCAGTTTTTTTTGCGCCATCTGATCCTCCTCGCGGGGTGTTCGGCTCGCGAGTTATGTGGGTGTCATTCAGGGAGGACCGGCGGAGCCGCCTGTCCCGCGATCAGGATTTCCTGATCATGAAATGGAATTTGCCGCCATCTTCTCTGGATTCGATCAGCTCATTGCCGGTCTGTTTGGCAAAGGCATCGAAGTCACGCACCGAACCGGGATCGGTGGCGATCACATGGAGCAATTGACCGCCCGCCATGGCGTTCAGGGTCTTCTTGGCGCGCAGGATCGGCAGCGGGCAGTTCAGTCCGCTGGCGTCGAGTTCTTGGTCAAAATCGGCCATGGCATACCTCCAGTCTGTGGCTATTTTAGAATATCAGTAGAAACAAAGGCTCAGGTTTATAGGTGAAACCCCTCAAAAAGGCAAGTCGGGCAGAAGATGCGCCTTGATGCGGGCAAGGCGTCATCAAATACCCGCGATCATCGCCAATCGCTCGCAGACCGGCCCGCATTCCACAACCCCTTCAACCTGCCGAGGCGACGATCGGGTAGCCATGCCGTGCCCAGGCGATCATGCCGCCACGCAGATTCAAGACACGGTGGTAGCCCTGTTGCATCATATAGGCGCACGCTTGATGGGAACGGGCGCCGCTGCGGCAGTAGAGCACCAGATCCCGATCCCGGGGCAGTTCGTTCAGACGCAGCGGAATCAGATGCATGGGCATCGGCAAGGTATCGGGAATCATGCCCTGCGCGCTTTCGGCGGGCGTGCGAATGTCCACCACCAGCATCTCCTCCCCATTCGTGAGACGCTGGTGCAGTGACGCGGAATCGATGTCATTGACCATGTTTCGTTCCAGCCATAAATTCATAATTTAAGTATATTAATGGTTATTGAAATTCAACTCAACGATCTGTCGGGTCATCATCGCTGATATGTCCATCGAACTCCTTCCGATCTTTCTCGACATGCAGGGCAAGCCCTGTCTCATCGTCGGCGGCGGCGTCACCGCCGCCCGCAAGGCCGGCAGCCTGCTGCGCGCCGGGGCGGCGATCACGCTCATTGCACCCGGCCTCTGCGAAACCCTCGTCCATCAGGCCGAGGCGGGCCGCTTCCGCTATCTTGCGCGGTCTTTCGATGCGGGCGACATCCCAGGCAACCGGCTGATCGTCGCCGCAACCGACGATCCGGCGGTCAACCGTCAGATCGCCCGTCTGGCTGGCGCGGCGGACATTCCGGTCAACGTGGTCGATGACCCCGACGCCTGCACCTTTCTCCTGCCGTCCATCATCGACCGCTCGCCGGTCACCATCGCCGTCTCCAGCGGCAAAGCCTCGCCGGTGCTGGCGCGACTGCTGCGCACCCGGCTCGAAGCCCTGATTCCCGCCGGCTACGGGCGACTCGCCGAACTGGCCGGACGCTATCGCGCGCGCGTCAAAACCCGCTTCACCGAACAGCCCGACCGCCGCCGTTTCTGGGATCGCGTGTTGCAGGGCGCGGTTGCCGAGCGCATCTTTGCCGGCCAGTTCGCCGAGGCCGAGGCCATCATAGAACAGGAGCTGGCGCCCGCTGCGCAGGTGCGGGAGATGGGGGAGGTCTATCTGGTCGGCGCCGGGCCGGGCGATCCTGATCTGCTGACCTTCCGCGCCCTGCGACTCATGCAGCAGGCGGATGTCGTGGTCTATGACCGGCTGGTTGCCGATCCGATCCTCAATCTGACGCGCCGCGACGCCCGCCGCATTTATGTGGGCAAAGAGCGCAATCATCACGCCATGCGTCAGGAAGATATCAACCGCCTGCTGGCCGATCTGGCGCGTGACGGGCGTCGGGTGCTGCGACTCAAGGGGGGAGATCCCTTCATCTTCGGTCGTGGCGGCGAGGAGATCGACACCCTGGCCGCCGAGGGCATCCCTTTTCAGGTCATTCCCGGCATCACCGCCGCGTCCGGCTGCGCCGCCTATGCCGGTATCCCCCTGACCCATCGCGATTACGCGCAGTCAGTCACCTTCGTCACCGGACATCTCAAAGACGGCACCATCGATCTCAACTGGCCGGCGCTCGCCCAGCCACATCAAACGGTCGTCTTTTATATGGGATTGGCGGGGCTGCCGGTCATCGTCGAACGCCTGATGGCGCATGGCGTGGCGCCCGAGATGCCGATCGCCCTGATTCAACAGGGCACGACCCCCCTGCAACGGGTCTACAGCGGCACGCTGTCGAGCATTCTGGAGATCGTGGCGACCGATCCGCCGCAACCGCCGACCCTGGTCATCGTGGGCGAGGTGGTGCGGCTGCGCGACAAACTGAACTGGTTCAGTCCGCCCGACGCAGCGGTGCAGGGTGCGGCGACGCCAATTGCATAGACCCTTATTCAAGTGTCAATCAAGACATCGAAACTCTTTGGCTACCAGACCGCACTCGGCGCTAAACTTCGCGCCTTGTGCGGTCAACCGAATTCAGCCTGATGTCGCAGCCCGAGTCCAATCAGTGGAAAGACAAATATTTTGCCAGTCTCGAAGAGATCGAGGGCAAGGAAAAGGCGTGGCAAGAAGTTGAATCCATCCTGCGTCAGGCGCTTTCGCGGCTCACTCTGGCGGCGGATACGTCCGACAAGCGTCTGACCGAGCAGATGGAATCGCTGCGCACCGCCATCCGCAAGAACGCCACCGTGAGTCAGATCGGCAAGCAGATGGAGGAGATCTCCAGCTCCATCCTGCGTCTCGACCAGCAGCGTGATCACACCGATATCATCAAGCAACAACTGTCGCGAATCGAAGAAAATATCAATAAAATCAAAGTTCCGGACGGGCTGAGGCGGGAGACGCGGGCGTTGCAGAAGCAGTTGCGCCAAGCGCTTGATGCACACGACCTCAAACCGGCGCTGGATGCCTATGCGGACTACGTGACCCAGGTTATCGCCTGGCTGGACGCGCCGCAGCCGGAGAGCAGGGACGGACTCCTCGGTCGTCTTTTTGGACGCAAACAGACTGATGACGCCAACGGTGATCTGAGTGAGACCGCGTCAGCCGATGCGTCGGCATTGACGGTGCAGACCCTGCCTGCCGCTGATGCCGAAACACTGCCCGCCTTCAACCAGGTGCTGTTCGATCTGATTCATCGTCTGGATCTGCCGGCGGAATTGTCCGCAAACTTCGACCGGATCGCCGCCCGGCTGTGTGATCCGCCTTCGACGACGCTGGCCAGACAGATCGTGGAAGACATCGCCGAACTCATGGCCAGGGCGCGGCAGCACGTCGAGCGGGAGAAAAAGGACATCGAGTCCTTTCTGTCGCAACTCACCGGGCGTCTTCAGGAACTCGACCAATCGCTCAAGGAGACGGTCAGCACCCATGGCGAAACCACCAGTCAGGGCGACGCCATTGACGCCAGTCTCTCCGCCGAGGTTGCCGGGATCCGCAAATCGGTGAGCGAGGCCGAAAATATCGATCAGATCAAACACTCGATTCAGTCGCACCTCAGCAATATTCAGATGCACATGGATGCGCGCAAGCAACTGGAACAGAGCCGGATCAAACGAACCGAACTGGAGATCCAGCGTCTGAAAGATTCGCTCAGCCAGGTGCAGGAGGAAAGTTCCGCCCTGCGCACGCGACTGATCCAGGAGCGTGACCGCGCCCTGCATGACACCTTGACCGGACTCCACAATCGTCTCGCCTACGAGGAGCGGATTGCACTGGAATACGAACGCTGGGCGCGCTATGGACACCCACTGGTGCTGAGTATCTGGGATGTCGATCATTTCAAGCGCATCAATGATTCATACGGTCATAATGCCGGCGATAACGTGCTCAAGATTCTCGGCAAGCTGCTCAGCAAGCAGACGCGCAAAAGCGATTTCGTCGCCCGTTTCGGCGGTGAGGAATTCATGCTGCTGCTTCCCGAGACCGGCATTCAGGCCGCGTTCGAGGTGACCGAAAAACTCCGCCAACTGATCGCGACCGCACAATTCATGTATCGCGGTCAGCAGGTGCCGGTCACCATGTCCTGCGGTCTGGCCGAATGCCTCACTGGCGACACTACCGAGAGTCTTTATCGCCGGGCGGATGCGGCCTTGTATGCCGCCAAACAGGGAGGACGCAATTGCTGCAAAATTGCCGATCCGCCCACAGGCAGGACAACGCCCTGACGGATGGCGAATTCCATCGACGGCGAACGATTGCGGGGTTCTATCGATGCTGAATCAACGTGTCATCGAAGCCGAGTCACTGAGAGGATTCTTTCAGGATCAATGGGATCATCTTCAGCAGCTCATTGATCGCCGACAGCAGAAAAGGATGCGCGAACGGCAGGAAACGGGGTTGTTGAATCATGCCGTCGAGATACTGGTCACTGGAACCGATGGACGCTTGCGGGCGATCAGTCATTATCAGGAGCAACTGCGTCAGAGCACCAGAGCGTTGTTACGCTACATCGAAGACATGGTCGCGGAGCTGCCGCCGCCTCTTCTGCTGACCAGACAGACACTCGTCATGGACCCGACGGTGCACTCACTCTTTCAGGATGAACGCCTCATCGAGAAGCTCTTTCACGAGCAGCGGATCCTGGAGAATTTTCTTGAGCATCAAATCGAAATCTGCAACGAGGTCCATGCGCTGATCCATTTGTTCAAAACGGAAAAGCAGGTTCTCGGCACTGCCATGTGGGGCGAGATGCTGGTCAGTGGCGTGCCACAGATTGTCGTCTGTTTTGTCGGTCATGAAATCATCGACATCAAGACCAATGAGACAGACCTGCGCTCGGCGCTGAAAACAATTCTGTTCGACAGTGTCGTGATCCATCTCCGTCTGGAAACCACCCGCATTCGTCATGAACGAACGGATGAAAAATCCCGCCAGGATGCGCTCGATCCGGAACAAAATATTGACAATCCGAAGGTTTATTTAAGTGTGCTGCAACAGTTAATGGCGTCGCCAAAGCAATTGCTGAGTCTGAATCGCGAACAGCTCACCATTGATAAGATGGGTATCAAGATCTCCAGTGTCCGCGAGAATTCGATGACTTCAACCGACACCATTGATCTCCAGGAGCTGTCCGTTGGCAACAGACGATCACGAATCCTGTGCATGGTTCGCTACCCGCTCGACAGGCGATCCGCTCCTCAGCAAACCGGCGCTGAGTAGATCCGGACATTTACCCGACGAGGATCTGCTGCCGCCGATCCAATCGCCTGAACTGGCAGCAGGGATGCAGCCATCAACCGGACGCGATGCATGACAACCTTCATCCTTGACACGCCGGCCTATACCGAAACCCTATGCCTGGGGGTGTAGTGGAACTCCAGCCTGCGGGCGATGGTGCGCGTCTCGTCCGATGGGAAGGCGTCATAGAGCGAGGCCTTCGTGTGGGTGTTGAGGTTGTCAAGGACCACGCGAATCACCCCTCAACACAGCGTTGCCGGGTATGGCCAACCAGCGTGGCCGAGACCCCCAACGCCTCCATGATCGCCGCATCCGGGCAGCCCGCAGCGGCCTCCAGCAGAATCCGCGCCCGCGTCTGTTGACGGGCCTAAAATATCTCTCATTCAGCGTGACTGACTACTAGTGCAGTACAGCGCCTTGGAAATCCCGAGGCTGTTCGTTGTCGTTGTCGTCGATTTGTGGATTTTCGATTGCGACAACGACAACGATCAGAGATGGTCTCGGAACATCTGCACGGCTGCACTGGCGTCGGATCGGGTTGCTGTCATCCCCTGAAATCCCGAAACGAACCTTCGCCATCTCGATCATTGAGCATTTGTGACGCATCGGAGCTGAGCATGCACCTGACCCGCGCTGACCTCTACAGTCTCGAACACTATGCCGAAATCCGCAGCGATTTCCGTGCCCGGATCATGGCCCACAAACGGCGGCGCCAGATCGCCCTCGGCGTGCACGCCAGACTCTTTTTCGAGGATCGTCTGACCATGCAGTACCAGATTCAGGAGATGCTGCGGGCCGAGCGGATCTTCGAGGCAGCCGGCATCCAGGATGAACTGGACGCCTATAACCCGCTGATCCCGGACGGCACCAACTGGAAGGCGACCTTCATGATCGAATATGCAGACGCGACCGAGCGCCGGGTCGCGCTCGCACGCCTGCGCGGGATCGAGAACCGGGTCTGGGTGCAGATCGCTGGCGGTGAGCGGGTCTACGGGGTTGCCGATGAGGATCTGCCGCGCACAGACGCGAACAAGACCTCTGCCGTGCATTTTCTGCGCTTCGAGCTGACGGCAGCCATGATCGCCGCTGTGAAAACGGGCGGCGCGCTCACCTGCGGCATCGATCATCCCGCCTGTGGCGAGCGTGTTGAGGTTGCGCCCGAGGTGCGCGACGCACTGGCTGCCGATCTGATTTGATCCGGATTCCCCAGTGTTCGGACAGGCAGACAGACAGTCGAAAATACAAGACAATGCCCGGCTGCACCGCGCCCGCTGCGGGATACGCTGTTTCTGGCCGGGAATCGACCCGGCTGGCGTCAAGGATCCTGAATTGCAGTGGCGCGGGTTACATTATGTGTTTATTCAGGTGCTCGCGAAGCTGAACATGCAGCCGACGGCGCGCCTTCTGTCATCGAGAGGAAAGGCATGAAACCGGTGAAGGTCGGATTGTTGGGCTTGGGGACGGTGGGCGGCGGGACGGTCACGGTGCTGACAGGCAATGCACAGGAGATCGCGCGGCGCGCCGGGCGCGGCATTGAGATCGCCCGCGCGGCGGCGCGCGACTACCGGCCCGAGACGATTCAGGGGCTGGAACAGATCGGCCAGATCGGTGACGACGCCTTTGCCGTGGTGGACGACCCCGAGATCGAGATCGTCGTCGAGCTGATCGGCGGCTATTCGCCCGCGCGCGAACTGGTCCTGAAAGCCATCGCCAACGGCAAGCATGTGGTGACGGCCAACAAGGCGCTGATCGCCCGTCACGGCAATGAGATCTTCGCTGCCGCCCGCGAGCGGGGCGTGATGGTGTGCTTCGAGGCGGCGGTTGCCGGCGGCATTCCCATCATCAAATCGCTGCGCGAGGGACTCGCCGCCAACCATATCGAATGGATCGCCGGCATCATCAACGGCACCGGCAATTTCATTCTGACCGAGATGCGCGACAAGGGGCGCGATTTTGCCGATGTGCTGGCGGAGGCGCAGGCGCTCGGGTATGCCGAGGCGGATCCAACCTTCGATGTCGAAGGCATCGATGCCGCGCACAAGCTCACCATTCTCGGCTCGCTCGCCTTTGGTGTCCCGCTGCAATTCGAGCGCTGCTTCACCGAGGGCATCTCGCGGATCGGCGCGCTGGATGTCGCCTATGCCGCCGAGCTGGGTTATCGCATCAAGCATCTGGGCATCGCGCGGCGCTCGCCGGGCGGGATCGAGATGCGGGTGCATCCGACCCTGATCCCAGAGCGGCGTCTGCTCGCCAATGTCGATGGGGTGATGAACGCGGTGCTGGTCAAGGGCGATGCGGTGGGACCGACGCTTTACTATGGCGCGGGCGCTGGCGCACTGCCGACCGCTTCGGCGGTGGTCGCCGATCTGGTGGATGTGGCGCGGACCCTGACCACGGATCCCAACAACCGCGTGCCGCATCTCGCCTTTCAGCCGGATGAGCTGGCCGACACCCCGATCATGCCGATGGAGGCGGTCGAGACCGCCTACTATCTGCGTCTGTCCGCACTCGATCAGCCGGGCGTCATGGCGCGTATCGCCAGCATTCTGGGCGAACAGGGCATCAGCATCGAGGCCATCAAGCAGAAGGAGCCGGCTGAGGGCGAGACCCATGTCCATCTGGTCATGCTCACCCATCGCGTGATCGAGGGCCGGATGAACGAGGCCATCGCCCGCATCGAGGCGCTGGAGTCGGTGCAGGGACCGGTGACGCGGATTCGGATGGAGAGCCTGTCGGGTTGAGTTGACCGCAATCGGGGTGGTCCTCCGATTGCGGGTCATCCGAGAAATCCGGCCGGCAGTCCGCGCTACCAGACCAGGAACAGAATCATCCCGCCCAGCAGAAAGCGATAGAGCACGAACGGCAGCATGCTGATGCGTTCGATGAATCGCAGAAAGAAGTGGATCGTGAGATAGGCGACCAGGAATGAAAACTGTGCGCCCAGCAGCAGCGCGGTCCAATCGACCGGGGCCGCGTCCTGCAACAGATCCAGGGTCTCCAGTCCGCCGGCCATGAGGATGGTCGGAATCGCCAGCAGAAAGGAAAAGCGCGAAGCGGCGCGGCGGGTCAGGCCCAGCAGCAGACCGGCGGTGATGGTGACCCCGGAGCGCGAGATGCCGGGGATGATGGCGATGGCCTGGAGTCCGCCGACGATGAGGGCGTCCTTCCAGTCGAGACTGTATTCATCCCGCCTGCGCCTGCCGCGCCAGTCCGCCCACCAGAGCAGCAGACCAAAGCCGATACTGGTGCTGGCGATGGTCAGGGCGAGCAGCGTGCCGTCCTCACGCAGAGCATCCAATACTGTCTTCAGCGGCAGACCCAGCACCAGTACCGGCAGGGTGGCGACAATGATCATCCAGCCGAGCCGGGCGTCCTGGTTCGCGATGCGACGGGTGCGCAGCGAGTCCAGCACGGCGAGCGTCATGCGCGCGATCTCGCGTCGGAAATAGAGCATCACGGCGGCAAGCGTGCCGAGATGCAGGGACACATCGAAGGCCAGGCTCTGCAACTCATAGCCGAACAGCAGTGGTGTGAGCACCAGATGCCCGGAACTGGAGATTGGTAGAAATTCGGTAATGCCCTGAACGAAGGCGAGTAAAAGGATCTGGATGGTATCCACGCGGAGGCTCCTGGAAAGGGGGCGGCAGTATACTCCGGGCGGTGGGTAAAAGAGCGATCAGCGATCAAGACCTGCGTGATTGCGCGCCAGCCCCCGTCCAGCGAAAAGCCCCTCTCCCCACTGGGGAGAGGGGCTTCAGTGATCATGCCGACCCCTTCGTGATGAAGGAGTTGTTGTCGCGGAGATGGTGATCGTCATGTCAGATCGATCCAATGCAGATCGAACGTCAGCCAGTCCGACACCGGCGGCAGATTGACGCGGGCGACAGCGGCGACATAACCGGGCTCGGGGATGCAGTGTGCGATCATAGGTCGGCAAGTGCCGGGCGGGCGGGGGCGAAACAGTCCGCGACCATCGGCCTTGGCGTCCGCTTCGAGCGCGGTCCAGGCCCGATAGAAAGCGCTCAGGCGCTCAGGCTCCGGGGTTGCTGCAAGCTCCTGAGCCCGCTCCGGCGCGAACATCCGCGCGGCGATGGCCTGATGATCCATGCGCGGGCGGATCCATTCGCAATCCACCCCCAGTTCCGACTCCGGGCCGCTGCCTGCCGAGAGACCGACCAGCGCCAGATCACCGCTCGTGCTCAGATTGAACGACAGGATGTGCAAGGCGCCATGCAGAGACGGCTTACCGGCCGGGCCATAGCCAAAGTCGATGGCCTGTGGCGGGGTGTGCAGATAACGCGCGAGGATCAGACGCAGTCCCGCCTGAGCGCGGATGTAACGCTCGCGCACGGCATCCAGACGCATCTTTTGGGCGCGTGCGCGCTGGCGCTCCCCCAGCAGGACGACACAGCGATCCGGATCTGCGCCATCGTCACCGATGCGGATGCGCCACAGGTGCAGTGCGCCGGGACACAGATCGGGCGCATCGTGCATGTTCTGCCAGCGGATATTTTTCATCTTGAAAGAATCCTGTTAAACCGTCGATTTTCTGGTCACGAAGCTCCAGCTTCGTGACCCCAGCGATGAAGCTCCGCTTCATGAACGGAGGCAACTACATCCATTACAATCCCGTCAAGCGCGGCGATGTCGATGTCCCCGAGCACTGGCGCTACTCCAGCGCGCGTGACTATCTGGGCCAGCCGGGGCTGATCGAGATCGACAAGGGATGGTCGGGTTCGTGAAGCTGGAGCTTCATCGCGCGGGTGACAAAGCTGGAGCTTTGTCACCAGAGGCCGGAGAGTTCTGGTCACGAAGCTCCAGCTTCGTGACCTGAGAGACGAAGCTCTGCTTCGCGAGTCAGAAAGCACCACTTTCCGCACGGGTGACGCAGCAGGAGCTGCGTCACCAGAGAAACATCGCATACCGCACAGCGCGCAGTTTCATTCTGTCCATTTGGAAGAACCATCCCGCATGATCAGTATCACCGAGACCCTGAGCAACGAACTCGCCGCCCGTCCGGCGCAGGTGGAGGCGGCCATCCGGCTGCTGGACGAGGGCGCGACCGTGCCCTTCATCGCCCGCTATCGCAAGGAAGTCACCGGCGGCCTTGACGACATCCAGTTGCGACTCCTGGAGGAACGGCTCGGCTATCTGCGCGAGCTGGCCGAGCGGCGTGTGGCCGTGCTCAAGAGTATCGATGAACAGGGCAAGCTGACACCCGAACTCCAGGCCGAGATCAATGGTGCCGAGACCAAGCAGCGGCTCGAAGATCTCTATCTTCCCTACAAGCCCAAACGGCGCACCAAGGCCCAGATCGCGCGCGAGGCCGGATTGGAGCCGCTGGCCGATGCGATTCTGGCCGACCCCAACCAGATTCCGCATGAGCTGGCCGGGGCCTATGTCTCGACGGCGAAAGGCGTCGCGGATGCGGCGGAGGCGCTGGAAGGTGCGCGCCAGATCCTGATGGAGCGCTTCGCGGAGGATCCCGAACTGACCGGACGGCTGCGTGACCATCTCTGGGAGCACGGCATCCTGATCTCCAGGGTCATCGAAGGCAAGGAGCAGGAAGGCGCCAAGTTCGCGGATTATTTCGATTATCGCGAAGCCGTCGCCAAAGTGCCCTCGCATCGCGCGCTGGCGCTCTTTCGCGGACGTAATCAGGGCGTGCTCTCGCTCGATTTGCTGGCGGGGGAGGGAGAGGATCCCGACGCCACCTGTCGCGGGCTGATCGCCAGCCGTTTCGGTATCCGCCACCAGGGCCGCGCCGCCGATGACTGGCTGGCCGAGACAGTGCGCAAGACCTGGCGCATCAAGCTCCTGACCCGGCTCGATCTGGAACTCAAGGGTCGTCTGATGGAGTCGGCTGAAGAAGAGGCGATCCGCGTCTTCGGGCTCAATCTCAAGGCGCTGCTGCTGGCGGCGCCGGCGGGTCGGCTGCCGACCCTGGGGCTGGATCCGGGTCTGCGCACCGGGGTCAAGGTCGCGGTGGTGGATGCAACCGGCAAGGTCGCGGCGACCGACACCATTTATCCGCATGTCCCCAAAAACCAGTGGGATGCGTCCATTGCGCGGCTGGCGACGCTGGCGAAGACCCACGCCGTCAGGCTCATCAGCATCGGCAACGGCACCGCCTCGCGCGAGACCGACCGGCTGGCGCGCGACCTGATCGCCCGTCATCCCGAGCTGGGTCTGCGCTCGATGGTGGTGAGCGAGGCCGGCGCCTCGGTCTATTCGGCCTCCGAATTTGCCTCGAAGGAACTGCCGGAGCTGGATGTCTCGCTGCGCGGTGCGGTCTCCATTGCGCGCCGTTTGCAGGATCCGCTGGCCGAGCTGGTCAAGATCGAGCCCAAGGCCATCGGTGTCGGTCAGTATCAGCACGATGTCAATCAGAACCGGCTGGCGCGGACCCTGGATGCCGTGGTCGAGGACTGTGTGAATGCGGTCGGGGTGGATCTCAATACGGCGTCAGTGCCGCTGCTGACCCAGGTGTCGGGGCTCAATCGCACCCTTGCCGAGAATATCATCCAGTTCCGGGAGACCAATGGCGCCTTCGCCAATCGCAAAAAGCTGATGGCCGTCCCGCGCTTCGGCGACAAGGCATTCCAGTTGAGCGCCGGTTTTCTGCGGGTGCCGGATGGCGACGAACCGCTCGATGCCTCAGCGGTCCATCCCGAGGCCTATCCGCTGGTGCGGCGTATCGCCGAGTTCACCGGCAAAGACATCCGCAGCCTGATCGGCGATGCCGCCACCCTGCGCCGACTCGATCCGCAGCGATTCACCGACGAACGATTCGGTCTGCCGACCGTGAAAGACATTCTGGCGGAACTGGAAAAGCCCGGACGCGATCCGCGACCCGAGTTCAAGACCGCGCAGTTCAGGGACGGGGTGGAAACGCTCAACGACCTCAAGCCGGACATGATCCTCGAAGGCACCGTCACCAATGTCACCAACTTCGGCGCCTTCGTCGATATTGGCGTCCATCAGGACGGACTGGTGCATATCTCGGTGCTGGCGGATCGGTTCGTGAAAGATCCGCACGAGGTCGTCAAATCCGGCGATCTGGTCAAGGTCAAGGTGATGGAGGTCGATCTGCCGCGCAAGCGGATTGCGCTCTCCATGCGTCTGAGCGACAGCGCCGAACAGCATCAGGGCGCGGGCGGACGTGCCGAGCGCCCGTCCAATCGCGGCGCATCATCCGACATGCGCCAGCAGACGCCAAAGCCAAACGCGAAGGATCGGGATCGTCCGGCGGCGGTGAAAGCCGTGAATCAACCCCCGGCGGCAGGCGGGACCATGGCCGATGCCTTCGCCAAGGCCAGGAAATCATAGAGCCATGCATTGAGCAGGATGCAGGCTGAAGACATGCGCGAGGCGCATCCTTTGCGGCTCGCCGCATCCTTGTGATCCGGGCGGTGGTCTACCAGGCGATGGGCTCGCCATGTCGAAAGAATCCGCCGCTCGGTCCATCGTTCGGGAGGGTTGCGGCCCAGACGATTCCCCGGGCGCCTTCTTCCACCGTCAGATCGGCGTGGTCTCCGCCCATGTCGGTACGCACCCAGCCGGGACAGACTGAGTTGACCTTGATGCCGGTGCCGCGCAGCTCATCGGCGAGGATCCGGGTCAGGGCGTTGAGCGAGACCTTGGACAGTCGATAGCCGGGGCAGCCGCCGTTCATTTCGTCGAGCTGACCCATGCCCGACGAGACATTGACCACCCGCCCATGCCCCGCCATCAGCGGGATCAGCGCCTGACAGAGCCGCAGTGGCCCCAGGGCATTGGTCTCGAACGATTCACGGATCCGCGCCAGGTCGGCCCGGAAGACGCTGGCCTCCGGGGTGCCCGGTGCGGGGTCGGTGAACATCCCGGCGTTGTTGACCAGCACCTCAAGCCGGCCAATGCCGCGCACCTTTTCCGCCAGGGTGCGGATCGATGCGGCGTCGGTGACATCCAGAGGATGAAAACAGACCGACAGTCCCAGGGCCGCCAGCCGTTCGGCGGCGGCGCGACCCTCGGGCTCACGCCGGGCGGTGAGAAGCACCTGATAGCCCAGGGCGGCGAGCTGACGGCTGGTTTCAAAACCCAGGCCACGGTTGGCCCCGGTGATCACGGCAACGGGCATGTCGGACACGGCACTCTCCGGTCGATGGATGGATCCTGTGGGGACAAGTCGGGCGCGTTGGCCAGAGATTCAAGCGGGGACAGGAGCGGCGCCTCAGACCGACCGGGCTCACTCGGCCAGACGCACCACACCCGAGACGATGCCAAGGATCTCGATCTCCTCATGGCGCAGATAGATCGGAGCCATCTGTGGATTCGCCGGCTGGAGGCGAATCCCGTCGGCCTCGACATAGAAACGCTTGAGCGTCACCTGCTGGTGGTTGATCAGCGCGACCACCATCTCGCCGCTCTCGGCCGTCTGGCGCTGCTCGACGACGATGATGTCGCCGTCCTGGATCTGATCGTCCACCATCGAGTGGCCGCGCACCCGCAGCGCATAGCTGTTCTTGCGCACCATGTGACGCGGCACCCGCACGCATTCGCGCTCTTCGACCGCGTCGATCGGCTGGCCGGCGCTGACATAGCCGAACAGTGGAAGCTCCACCCCGTCCTCGGTCTCCAGCGCCAGCGGTTCAAGGACAGGGGTCCAGGTCAGGTGGGTACGTCGATTCATCAGGAATGTCGGTTGCGTCATCGCAGGTCTCCGCAAGAAAAGAAATTATTTGTCAATGGCTTGGATCGAGTCTGGCGGACTTTGGCGGGGAGCGGAAGGCACGGCTGGCGCCATCGGCCAAGGCACCGTCCGAGCGCCCCGCAAAAAATAATTAGCACTCCCCTTGACAGAGTGCTAATGCCGATCTACTTTACATAACGCAAGCAGTCGCCCATCCGGGGACTGTGCGCTGGCGGTTCAACCGAACGCCAAACCCCTGTTCATATTGCTCATTGGAGGATATGTCATGACCACGCTCGACTTCTCACCGCTGTTCCGCTCCATGATCGGCTTCGATCGTCTGGCCAACGCGCTGGAGACGGCCTATCGTAGCGAGCCGGGCGGCTATCCGCCCTACAACGTCGAGTTGCAGGACGAGAATCGGTATCGCATCACGCTGGCGGTGGCCGGCTTCAGCGAGAACGAAATCAACATCGAAGCGAAAGAGAACCTGCTCACGGTCTCTGGTCAACGCCAGGTGACGGAAAGCGAAGGTAATTTCCTCTATCGCGGGATTGCCAACCGCAGCTTCGAGCGCAAGTTCCAGCTCGCCGACTACGTCAAGGTGGTCGAGGCCAAACTGGAGCACGGGCTGCTGCACATCGATCTGGTGCGTGAAGTGCCGGAGGCGATGAAGCCCCGTCGCATCACCATCCGCAGCGCGGACGCCAGTCCCGCGATCGAGCATGTTGCCACCGAGCTGGCGCAAGCCGCTTGATGACGGCGGCCTGATCAGGCCAGGCTGACGGCGAACAGGCCGGGCCCAGTGCCCGGCCTGTTGTTATCTGCTGTCTGCACATCAGGAGAGCGGATCGATCCGCTCCGACGGCCTTGACCGAACAGGGCAGGGTGCCCGGATCACCCTCAGCGAACGACGGCTCAATCCCCACGGCTTCAGTCCACCCGATTGCGCGCCTGTCCGGCCAGAAAGGCGTCGATGTTGGCCGCCACCTCGTCCACCACCCGCTGACGGGCCTCGCGGCTGGCCCAGGCGGTATGCGGGGTGACGATCAGGTTGGGAATGTCCGGGGCCAGCAGCGGATTGCCCTCGCGCGGTGGTTCGCGGCTCAATACATCGATCCCGGCGCCACCGATAACGCCCCGGCGCAGTGCCTCGGCCAGGGCCGGCTCATCGACGATCCCGCCACGGGCGGTGTTGATCAGCAGGGCGTCGCGGCGCATCAGACCCAGCTCCCGCAGGCCGATGAGCCCGCGCGTCGCCTCCGTGAGTGGACAGTGCAGGCTCAGCACATCCACCTGTGGCAGCAGCTCGTCCAACGACAGCCGGCCCTCATGGGGCGGGCCGCCGGGACGCTGGGCGACGAGGATCCGCATACCGAAGGCCTCGGCCACCCGTGCGACCGCCTGACCCAGCTCGCCGAAGCCGACGATGCCCAGGTTGCGCCCGGCGAGTTCCCGAATCGGATAGTCCATCAGACAGAAGCGGTCATGGTGCTGCCAGGCGCCAGCCGAGACCGCGCGCTGGTAATTCGGCAGACGGATGGTGAGGGCGAGGATCAGGGCGAAGACGTGCTGTACCACCGCCGGGGTGGCATAGCGCACCACGTTGGTCACGGCGATGCCCAAGGCGCGGGCCGCCTCCAGATCCACGTTGTTGGTGCCGGTAGCGGCGATGCAGACCAGCCGCAGCGCTTCGGCGCCGGCCAGAGTGGGGCGATCCAGCGCCACCTTGTTGGTCACCAGGATCCGGGCGTGGCGGATGCGCTCCAGCGTGTCGGTGGGCTCGGTATAGGCATGGCGCTGCCAGTGGATATTGATACGGTCCAGGGAAGACAGGTCGAGATCACCCTGGTCGATGGTGGCCAGGTCCAGCAGGACGCCGTTCAACGGGGGCATGGCAGGGCTCGCAGCAGTGGTCATGTCCGGCATCATAGTGGGCCGGGGCGGGAGGTGTCACCGTGGGGTGATGGTAGCGGTTGATGAAGAGGGGCGGGTTTCTGGGATTGACGGGCGGTGATTCGCTTACGTATTGCCAAGCTGAATGTCGTGGACGGAGATGTGGGAGATAAAGCGGCACACGGGGCCGAGACCCATGGCGTCTGCAAAGCACCTGTGATCTGAAGCGCCATCTATCTATCCGATTTCATGAACCTTAGATGTCGCAATGGTCTTGGTATGTCTGATGAACCGAGCGGTAGCTGATGGGATGCATCGCCCGCCGCCTGCGGTGTGGTACTGATCGCTATGACCAAACTCCTGCCAGATACGCCTCGGACTCTGCCGGCCCTCGGGAGGCCCGCCCCACCATCCCTGTCGCGGCGCGTCGGACGGCTCACTCCGCATAATACATGGTGCGCGTCATGTTTCCATCCACCACCAGGTTCTGGACGGTGATGAAACTGGTCTAAGGGCTGGCGAGGAAGGCGACCGCAGCGATGATTTCGGCTGCCCGACGGTGCGCTGGGCGTGATCGAGCGGGCGGTGAGCGGGGAGCGCCGGGCCTGCTTCTGCCTGGGGCCGGTCGGGGCTGACGGCATTGACCTGGATGTCCGGCCCCAGGCTGGTTGCGATGGCGCGGGTGCGGAGAAAGGCGCCATTGAGGCGACTTGTCCACGGCCCGTGCGGTAACGCCTTGAGCGGTGTCCCAGCAAGCTGGCATAGGCCCGCTCACGCACAATCTCGCCGCTGACATTTCGCGCTTGACCTGATCATCACTACATCCTTGAGGCTCCACTCCAGCGTTCGCCACCCGGCGGACGTTTGACCAACCCACAGACGGAGTGACACATGCCCCAGACGACCATGACCAAAGACCAGTGGATCGCACTCTTCGAGACCATCGGACTCGATGCCGCAACGATGCAGCGCTGGCATCAGTGCTTCGAGGCGCGCCATCCCGATCAGCATCAGGCCTTCCTCGAATGGCTCGGTATCCCGGCGGCGGAGATCCGCCGAATCCGCGCGGGCTGATCTAATCTGATCTGACCCATCCGGCGGACGGGATCGTCCGCCGGTCGTCCGTCATCACCACACGCATCTCAGCCCATGACCACCAACACCTGGACCATCGGCCAGCTCGCCCGGCGCTTCACGCTTGCGCGCGGCACGCTTCTTTACTACGACCGCATCGGTCTGCTGACACCGAGCGGCCGCACCAACGGCAACTATCGGCTTTACAACGGGACGGATCTCGAACGGTTGAGCAAGATCCGCCACTACCGGGCGGCGGGGCTGTCGCTGGAGGCGATCCAGCAGATCCTGCGCCAGGAAGGAGAGGGACTGCGCGGCGTGCTGGCGCAGCGTCTGTTCGCCATCAACCAGGAGATCCAGCACTTGCACGAACAGCAGGCGCTGATCCTCAAGCTCCTCCAGGCCGATCCGCTCACCCTGGATGCCCCGGTCGTGACCAAGGCGCTGTGGGTGGAGATGTTACGCGCCGCCGGTCTGGACGAGGCGGGCATGCAGCGCTGGCATCGGGAGTTCGAGCAGCAGGCGCCCGAGGCCCATCAGGCGTTTCTGGTCTCGCTGGGCATCGACGCCGGAGAGATCGCGGCGATCCGGGGCTGGTCGCGCGAGAGTGGGTGATTATGTCAGGCCGTTTCGTCTTGCCCTGGATTCTATGTTGAAATGAACGGATTTCCCGCTAGGAGTTGCGCGATGTCAGCGGCTCGGACCAGTCAGACCCATCCTCTACAGATCGCGGAAGTCCGGGCGAGCCCGTCGCATGGACGGATCGGGATCACCTTCTGTCCGGGCAAGTGTGACCCTTTTGCCCATACTGGCGCCTGGGAACGCGATCTCGAAATCGATGTGGACGCCATCGCCGCCTGGGGCGCGAAGCTGGTGCTGACACTGGTGGAGCCGGCGGAACTGGCTGAGCTCAGGGTGCCGTCTCTCGGTCAGGAAATCCAGAATCGGGGCATCGCGTGGCGTCATCTGCCGATTGCCGATTACTCCGTGCCAGGCGCGACGTTCGAGCAGCAGTGGGCCGTGCAGGGTCAGGAGATCCGCGCGATGCTGCGCAATGGAGATGACATGCTCGTGCATTGTCGGGGCGGTCTGGGCCGGGCGGGCATGATCGCGGCGCGGCTGCTCGTCGAACTGGGCATGGATCCCGAGGACGCGATCCGCGACGTTCGCCGTGTCCGCCAGGGGGCCATCGAAACGTCGGGGCAGCTTGCCGTGGTGCGTCGAACCCGGCCCATTCCCTGAGCGGAGAATCGCGATGAGCGCGGACATGCCACGGATCGATACCGCCAGGATGCAGCGGGTTGGCGGTCAGTTGGGCACCAATCCTGCCGGGATTTTTCAAGACGAGAGCGGGCGACGTTATTACGTCAAGACCCTGGAATCTCCGGCGCATGCACGCAATGAGATCATCGCCGCCCGGCTCTACCAACTGACCGGCGCCCCGACCCTGACCTATGTGTCCACCACGGCGCCCGACCAGATCGCAACCGAATGGCTTCAGCTCGACAGGAAGTCAGTCGCGCACTTCAGCGAAAGCGAACGCCGGCAGGCTCGGCAGTGGTTTGGCGTGCATGCCTGGACGGCCAATTGGGACGCCGCCGGTTTCGATGGGGACAATCAGGGGGTCGTCAATGGAACCGTGCTGACCCTCGATCTGGGCGGCGCCCTGGCCTTTCGGGCGCTGGGTGATCCCAAAGGCCGGGCGTTCGGCCCCCGCGTGGACGAGCTCGATGTCCTGCGATGCGACGAGGGCAATCCGCACGCGGTCAGGCTCTTCGCCGACATGTGCCCCGCTGAAATCGAGCAGGCCATCAGGGTTGTGGTGCGGATTTCCGACGCACGGATTCGTCAGGTTATCCTCGATAACGGCGGCAGTCGCACACTGGCCGAGAAGATGATCGCGCGCAAGGCCGATATGGCGGGGCGTTTGGCTTCAGTGGATTGAGATTCCCCGTGGACTGATATCCGCATCCTGGCCGGCGTCCGATCCGCCGGCCATGAACCGGGATGATCAATGCTTCCTGGGCGGCATCAGATCCGTAATGGATCCATGCGCCATTTCAGCCGCCAGCCCGATGGTCTCGTTGAGGGTCGGGTGCGGATGGATGGTGAGTCCGATGTCTTCCATGTCCGCGCCCATCTCCAGCGCCAGCACGGTTTCACCAATGAGTTCGCCCGCGTTGGGGCCGACGATGCCAGCACCCAGAATGCGCTTGGTCTCAGGGTCGAAGAGCAGCTTGGTCAGCCCCTCTTCGCGGTGGATGCCGAGCGCGCGTCCGCTGGCGGCCCAGGGAAAGACGCCTTTCTCGTAAGGGATGCCCTTTTCCTTGGCCTTGGTCTCGGTGAGGCCCATCCAGGCGACCTCGGGGTCGGTGTAGGCGACCGAGGGGATGGTGAGCGGATCGAAGCGCGTGGGCAGCCCGGCGATGACCTCGGCGGCGACCTTGGCCTCATGGGTGGCCTTGTGGGCGAGCATGGGACCGCCGACCACATCCCCGATGGCGAAGATATGTGGCACATTGGTGCGCTGATGGGCATCGACCTTGATGAAACCGTGCTGATCGACCTGGACCCCGGCGGCCTCGGCATGGATGAGTTTGCCGTTGGGCAGACGCCCGACCGCGACCAGCACGCTGTCGTAGAGCTCTTCGCCGGGATGCTTGCCGGTGAAAACGACCCGGATGCCGTCGGGTTCGGCGCTCATGCGCTCGACCCTGGTTTCCAGCATGATCCGGTCGTAGCGTTTCTTGATGATCTTCTCGACACAGCGGACCAGATCGAGATCCGTGCCCGGCATCAGTTGCTCCTTCAGCTCGACCACGTCGATGCGCGAGCCGAGCGCGCTGTAGACGCTCGCCATCTCCAGACCGATGATGCCGCCGCCGACGATGAGCATCCGCGCCGGGATGTCAGCCAGGGCGAGGGCATTGGTCGAGTCCATGACGCGCGGATCCTCGTGCGGAAAACCGGGAATGGTCATGGGCGAGGAGCCGCAGGCGATGATGCAATGATCGAAGCGAATCCCGACAGAGCCGTCAGGGGTCTCGACGGTGAGACGATTGGACGACTCGAAACGTCCGGTGCCCTGAACCACCTGGACCTTGCGCTGTTTGGCGAGCGCCGCAAGCCCGCCCGTGAGCCGGGCGACGACCTTGTCCTTGCCCGCACGCATCCGGTCCAGATCGATCTCGGGCTCGCCGTAGGTCACGCCCATGGAGCCGAGCGTTTTGACCTCTTCCATGATCATGGCGGTATGGAGCAGTGCCTTGGAGGGGATGCAGCCGACATTGAGACAGGCCCCGCCGAGCGTGGGATAACGCTCGATCAGAATCACCTCCTTGCCCAGATCGGCGGCGCGAAAGGCGGCGGTGTAGCCGCCGGGACCGGCGCCGAGCACCACGACTTCCGCGACCAGATCATCGGTCGTCACGCGGGCAGCGGGCGTTGCTGTCGCTGTCGCAGGACCGGCGGCGTCCGCCGTCTCCAGACGCAGGAGCGTATCGCCTTGCGAGACCTTCATGCCCACAGTGACCATGATCGACTGGACGGTTCCGGCGCTGGGGGAGGGGATCGGCATGGTCGCCTTGTCGCTCTCCAGCGTGATGAGCGGCGTCTCCTTTTCCACCCGCTCGCCGGGTGAGACCAATATTTCGATGATTTCCACGTCCTTGAAATCGCCGATGTCCGGAATCTTGACCTCGATCATCTCGCTCATGGGTGCTGCTTCTCTCTGGGTCTGAATCGACGCTGGGTGACTGTTGATGAGTGCAATGCTAAACGATCAGCGGTTTCAGAGCAGCAACCGTCGGATATCCCCCAGCAGACCACCCAGCAGGCTGGTGAAACGCGCCCCGTCGGCGCCATCGACGACGCGATGATCGTAGGAGAGCGAGAGCGGCAGCATGAGACGCGGGACGAATTCCTGGCCGTTCCAGACGGGTTTCATCGACGAGCGCGAGACGCCGAGGATGGCGACCTCGGGGGCGTTGACGATGGGGGTGAAGGCGGTGCCGCCGAGTCCGCCGAGACTGGAGACGGTGAAGCAGCCGCCCTGCATCTCGCCCGGCAGCAGTTTGCCGTCGCGCGCCTTGGTGCTGAGATCGCTCAGATCGCGGGCGAGGGCGTAAAGGCTCTTCTGGTCCACGTCGCGCACGACCGGCACCACCAGCCCGTTGGGCGTATCGACGGCGACGCCGATGTGGGTGAAGTGCTTGAGCACGATGCGCTCGCCATCGGCGGTCAACGAGGACTTGAGGATCGGCATGCGGTTGAGCGCGGTGGCGACGGCCTTGAGCAGAAAGGGCAGGAAGGTGAGTTTGACCCCTTCGCTCGCGGCGGCCTCCTGCTGACCCTTGCGGAAGGCTTCCAGCTCGGTGATGTCGGCCTCGTCGAATTGGGTGACATGCGGCACGCTGAGCCAGCAGCGGTGCAGATGGCGTCCGCTGAGTTTTTTGATCCGCGACAGTTCCTGGATCTCGACCGGGCCGAAGCGGGCGTGATCGACCTCGGGTGCTGGCGGGAGCGCGAAGGGGAGGGCGGTCGCGGACGCGCTGCCCGATGCGCTGCCGGTTCCCTGGGTCAGCGCCATTTTGACGAAGCCCTGCACGTCGTCTTTGAGGATACGACCTTTGGGGCCAGACCCCGTGACCTGAGCCAGATCGACACCGAGTTCGCGCGCGAAGCGACGGATCGCCGGGCTGGCGTGCGGGGTGCGTCCGCGTGCGATGGAGGTCATGTCTTCCGGGCGCGGCAGGATCGGTGCCGGTTTGGGTTCGGACTCGCCGGGTGCGCGCAGTGCGGCTGGCGGTTCTGATTCGCTCGGTGGCGCCGCCACAGCCTCAAGCGGGGTTGCGGTCTCGACTGGCGGGTTATCGACAACCGGTGCGCCGCTGTCCACGACCGGTTCGATGGTCATCAGCGGCGAGCCCTGACTGACCCGGTCGCCGACCCTGACCTTGAGCGTCCGGATGGTCCCCGGTCGGGGGGCGGGGATCTCGATGGTTGCCTTGTCGCTCTCCAGGGTCAGCAGCGGTTGTTCGGTTTCGATCCGGTCGCCGGGCGCGACCAGGATCTCGATGATCTCGACATTGGAGAAGTCACCGATGTCGGGCAAGAGGATGTCTTCGAGAGTGGCCACGCGCGATGTCTCCTGCGTTTAGCTGGTGACGAAGCTGTGGCTTCGTCACCCGTGATATGAAGCTCCGCTTCGAGAATCCGAGGAGTGCTCAGATCGATCCAGGCGAAGGTTCGACGCTGCGGTTTCGTGAAGCAGAGCTTCATTGCTGAGGTCACGAAGCCGGAGCTTCGTGACCAGAGAACTGCCAACTGGCGTTCAAACCGTCGTCGGGTTAGGCAAATCCGGGTCGATGCCGTATTTGGCGATGGCCTCCGTCACCATCGATGCCGGAATCCCGCCCTCGTCGGCGAGCGCCTTGAGCGCGGCGACGGCGATGTGATAGCGGTTGACCTCGAAGAATTTCCGGAGCTGACTGCGCCGGTCGCTGCGCCCGAAACCGTCGGTGCCCAGCACCAGATAAGGGCGCGGGACGGCGGGTCGGATCTGCTCGGCATAGAGACGCATATAGTCGGTCGCCGCGATGATGGGGCCGCGCGTGCCGGTCAACTGCTGTTCGACATAAGTGGTGCGCGGTGTCTGCTCGGGATGCAGACGGTTCCAGCGTTCCACGTCGATGCACTCGCGCCGCAGTTCGTTGAAACTGGTGACACTCCAGACCGTCGAGCCGACCGCGAAATCCTGCTCCAGCAGTTCGGCGGCGGCGAGCACCTCGCGCAGGATGGTGCCGGCGCCGAGCAACTGGACATGCAGAGCATGCTCTTCGCCATGACGCTGGACGGGATACAGTCCTCTGAGGATGCCGTCCCGACTGCCTTCAGGCATTGCCGGCTGGGCATAGTTCTCGTTCATCGTGGTGATGTAATAGAAGACGTTTTCCTTCTCCCGGTACATGCGGCGCAGTCCGTCCTGGACGATGACCGCCAGCTCGTAGGCATAGGCGGGGTCATAGGCGACACAGTTGGGGATGGTCGAGGCCAGGATATGGCTGTGTCCATCCTGATGCTGCAAGCCTTCGCCGGCAAGCGTGGTGCGTCCGGCGGTGCCGCCGATGAGAAAGCCCCGCGCCTGCATGTCGCCCGCCGCCCAGGCCAGATCACCGATGCGCTGGAAGCCGAACATGGAGTAATAAATGTAAAAGGGGATCATGCTCCGGCCATGATTGGCATAGGCCGTGGCGGCGGCGATCCAAGACGACATGGCGCCGGCCTCGTTGATGCCTTCCTCCAGGATCTGGCCCTTTTTGTCCTCGCGGTAAAACATCACCTGATCGGCGTCCACCGGCTCGTAAAGCTGGCCCTGCGAGGCATAGATACCGAGCTGGCGGAACATGCCTTCCATGCCGAAGGTACGGGCCTCGTCGGGAACAATGGGGACGACGGATTGACCGATGGCCGGGTCGCGAATGAGGGTCGTCAGCAGGCGCACGAAGGCCATGGTGGTGGACATCTCCTTGTCGCCGCTGCCCTCCAGCAGGGCGTGGAAGGCAGCGAGCGGCGGGATCTCCAGCGGCGGCGCCTCGTCGTGACGGGCCGGGAGAAAGCCGCCGAGCCGCTCGCGGGCCGCGTGCAGATAGCGGCATTCCGCGCTGTCGGGGTCGGGCTTGTAGAAGGGCGCGGCGCCGATCTGGTCGTCCGAGATGGGAATATTGAAGCGGTCGCGGAACGCCTTGAGATGGGCCTCGCCCATTTTCTTCTGCGAGTGGGTGATGTTCATGCCCTCGCCGGCCACACCCATGCCGTAGCCCTTGACCGTCTTGGCGAGGATCACGGTCGGCTGGCCGACGGTCGCCATGGCGGCGGCGTAGGCGTTGAACATCTTGATGGGATCGTGACCGCCGCGATTGAGTCGCCAGATGTCGTCGTCGCTCATGTTGGCGACCATGTCGCGGAGTTCGGGATATTTGCCGAAAAAATGCTCGCGGGTGTAGGCGCCGCCCTTGGCCTTGTACGCCTGATAATCGCCGTCGAGACATTCCTCCATGCGTTTGAGCAGCAGTCCCTGTTTGTCACGCGCCAGGAGTGGATCCCAGTAGCGCCCCCAGACGACCTTGATGACATTCCAGCCGGCACCACGGAACACCGATTCCAGTTCCTGGATGATCTTGCCGTTGCCGCGCACCGGGCCGTCGAGCCGTTGCAGGTTGCAGTTGACCACGAACACCAGATTGTCCAGCCGCTCGCGCGCGGCGAGCGAGATGGCGCCGAGCGATTCCGGCTCGTCCATCTCGCCGTCGCCGAGAAAGGCCCAGACCTTGCGTCCGGTGGTGTCCGCCAGTCCCCGGTCACGCAGATAGTGCATGAAACGCGCCTGATAGATCGCCATGATGGGGCCGAGCCCCATCGACACCGTCGGGAACTGCCAGAAGCCGGGCATCAGCCAGGGATGCGGATAGGAAGGCAGTCCGTTGCCATCGACCTCCTGACGGAAGTTGTGGAGCTGCTCCTCGCTGAGACGACCTTCGAGAAAGGCGCGGGCATAGATGCCGGGCGCGGCATGACCCTGGAAAAAGACCAGATCGCCGCCGTGATCCGGGGTGCGCGCATGCAGAAAATGGTTATAGGCGACATCGACCAGGGTTGCCGAGGAGGCGAAGCTGGCGATGTGTCCGCCCAGCTCGGACGCGATCCGGTTGGCCTGAACCACCATCGCCATCGCGTTCCACCGCGCGAAGGAACGGATGCGCCGCTCCATGGCCAGATCGCCTGGAAAGGGCTGTTCGCGCTGTACCGGAATGGTGTTCAGATAGGCGGTTTTGGCGCTGTAGGGCAGATAGGCGCCCGAGCGGCGCGCCTTGTCGATCAGGCGCTCCAGCAGAAAATGGGCGCGCTCGATACCCTCGTTTTCCAGCACGGCGTCGAGCGAGTCGAGCCATTCCTGCGTTTCCTGCGGATCGATATCGGGCTGATGAGTCATGGCGTTTCCCGGAAGGCGTGCAAGACAGTCGGCACTGGGTTTGGATCACGATTATATCGCAGTGGATTATTCTGAATAATAAGGATTTATTAATGCAATTCAATGTTTTTGTCGGGACGCCTGTCGCGACCGCTATGTGCTAGCATCCCGCGCATTCATTGCGCGTTTCTGCGATCTGTTTTCTGTTGAGAGGATTTTGGTGTGAAGGTACGTCTATTGGCCTCCGTCTGTTGTCTGGCGGCGATCAGCACGCTGCTTGAAGGTTGTGCAGGGGGGGCGACCCGTCCTGACAGTCCTGCCGCCCCGGTGGCGGCCGCGCAGATGGATATCAGCAATCTGCCACAAATGATGCTGTCAGGCGCAAGCACTGCCGAGGTGAAGGCGCTGGCGATGGGTGCGGCGCGCAGCAAAGGCTGGATCATGTCCCAATCCACGCCGGATCGCCTCATCGTCCAGCGTCCGCTCGACGCGAGCACGCTGGCAGGGCTCCCGTCCAATGTCCCCGTGTCACCCGGCACGCTCATGGAAGTCACCTCCTTCTTTATCGATCAGTCTGGCGGGGTCAATGTCGCGACCAAGGCTGAATTGGTCTCTCAGATGCCTGGCCAGCCGGCGCCGACACGCATCGATTACACGGATAACTTCCACGAGCCCCTGACACAATCGCTGGTTTCGCTGCGCGATGCCTGGTCTCAGCATCGCGGGCGGCTGGCGCGTGCAGCACCCCCTGAGGGAGGCTGGAAAGACCCTTGGAGCGATGACAAGGGCATGACCAGCACCACGACAGATGGGGATGCTGCCAATCAGATGACAGCGGAGATCGACACGGACAGCGCGCAACAACCGGCTCTGATTGCTCAGACGCCTCCAGTCCCGTTGGCGGTATCTCCCCCGCAACCGGTGCAGCGCGCACCTGAACCCGCCCGCCCGGCGCCGGAGCCGCGCCGACTCTCATCGGGTGGGGCGCCGGTCGTTGACGCCAGTTCGTCACGCAGCCAGACCACGCCGGCCAGCCGTGCGTCGCAGACGAGCATGATGGCGCTTCCGGCCGTTCGTGCCCCGGCGGCCAAACCGGCGGCTCCGGCATCAGCGGTCAAGGTCTCGACTGCCAAGCCTCCGGCGGCTCCGGCAACGGTCGCTAAAACACCGGCAACCAAGTCTGCCGCAACGGCAGCGGCCAAGGCGCCGGCAGCCAAACCATCAGCACCGGCGGCCAAAACGCAGACCGCCAAAACGCCGGCGGCCAAGGCATCGACTGCTCCGGCCACGGTCGCCAAAGCGCCAGCCGCCAAGACTGCCGCCGCCAAGCCCGCAACCGCTGCGACGCCAGCCGCCAAAAAAGCCAACTGGAGCGCCGCCGCCGAAAAATATGCGCGTCAAAAGGGTTGCAAGGTCTCGGGCAAGGGCACGCAGTTGATCGAGTCGCGCAAGGATGGCGAGGTGCACAAGATCTCCTGTACCGGCACCGACAGCGTTCTGGTCAAATGTCAGAATGGAACCTGTAAAGGACTGCTCTAACCTCAGTGGCGCGATGGTCAGTCCATCGCGCCGATCCGTGCCGGGTCAATCAGGCGCGGTCTGGTTACCCTGTCTTGCGGCTGGATGGCTGTTGTTCAACCTGACGGCCGTGCAGGCCCGACAGGTGCCGGGGGTGCTCCTTTTCGATGCCGCCTTGAGCGATGCCCGCGCCTTCACCGTCGAGATCGCCGCCAGCCGGGGCTGGAGCATTCCATCCGTCACCTCGACTACCGCCGTGTTCGAGCAGGTCCTCGAAGGCGAGGATGTCGATGGCGTCATGGTCGCGCAGCGTCTGCTGCGCATCTTCGCTGATTTTGCCGAGGAATCGGCGGGCATCCGGGTCTCGCTGCGTGCCGAGGAGGTCGAGAGCCCGGCAACGGATGCCGAATGGATGACCGATGTCACGGGACGTTACGCCGACAATCTGACCAACGCGCTCTCGTCACTGCGGGCCAGATGGGACGCGCAGCGCGCCAGCCCGGCCGCGCCGTCTTCCGCTCAGGACGCCGTCAACATGGGACGTCTCGCCCCGCTCACCGGCCCGATGACATCAGAACCGGTCGGCGTCTGGGCCTATGCCGCCGAGCGTTATGCCCAGAGTCGCGGCTGCGAGCTGACCGAGCGATCGACTCAACTGGAGGCCAGCGGCCAGGGTTGGGAGCACCATCGTGTCTTTTGCCGGAAGGGTTCTGAGATCCGGGTGCAGTGCCGTGATGGCGACTGCACCGCCCGTCCCTGATCCGCCGAATCCTGGCCGCTATTCCGGCCATGCCCCGCCTGAGACAGCAAAAAGAACCCACTGTAAAACGAGGTAAACACATGACCAGACATGTCATTCGTACCGACCAGGCACCCCAGGCGATTGGAACCTACTCTCAGGCCATCCGGGTTGGAAATACCGTTTATCTGTCCGGACAGATTCCATTGGTGCCGGAGACCATGGAGCTGGTTGCAGGCGATATGGAGGCGCAGATCCGGCGTGTGGTCGAGAATCTGCGCGCGGTGGCACAGGCCGCCAATGGCGGGTTGGCTGACATCGTCAAACTCAATGTCTTTCTGACCGATCTCGGTCATTTTCCATTGGTCAATCAGGTCATGAGCGAGTATTTCGATGAGCCGTATCCGGCTCGCGCCGCCATTGGGGTTGCGGCCCTGCCCAAAGGCGCGGGGGTGGAGATGGACGCCATCATGGTCCTTGGTGACTGAGACCGGTGCATTGGACCGCCGGGCAAAATTGGATGAATTGGCAGATTGATTAGCCACTTGGTTTGCACTCTTGAAAATCTGCCTTACTATATTGGTCCAACTCATCAAATTGTCGAAGATGAATCATGCGCGCCCCCTTGCTCTGTGTCCTTGTCATTCAACTCCTGTTTCTGGCGGGCTGTAGTTCCAATCCGCCCAGGGATTCCGGGGCGGCGATCAACGTCCAGATCAGCGGCGATTTTGCCGGCTCGCCCGAGGCGAAGCGTTTTGTGCAGCGGATGGCGCAGCAGCATGGCTTCAATCCCACCGAAACGGCCGCCGTCATTTCACGCGCCCAGCGCAAACAGTCGATCATCGACCTGATGAATCAGCAGGCTCCGAGCCGGAGCACGGGGCCGAATGGAGCCTGGACCCGCTATCGCGCCAAATTCCTGACCGATGACACCATCGGCAACGGCGTCGCTTTCTGGCAGCGCAATCAGGCGGCGCTTCAGCAGGCCCAGTCCCGCTATGGGGTGCCGCCTGAATATGTGATCGCCATCATCGGTGTCGAGACCCGTTTCGGCGGTTTCGTCGGCAAAACGCGCATCATCGACGCCCTGGCCACGCTCGCCTTCGCCTATCCCCGTCGCGCCGATTATTTTGCCAGCGAGCTGGAAGCCTATCTCATCATGACCCGCGACGAGGGTGTCGATCCCTTCCAGCCGCGCGGCTCATTCGCCGGGGCCATGGGACTGGGGCAATTCATGCCATCGAGTTTCCACAAGTACGCGGTGGATCTCACCGGCGACGGTCATCGCAATCTCTGGGATCCGGCGGACGCCATCGGCAGCGTCGCCAATTATTTCAAGGGGCACGGCTGGCAGGCCGGCCAGGCGGTGGCGGTACGGGCGCAGGTTCAGCCGGGATCCAATGCCGGTCGGCTGAAAACGGGCTTCGACACTCGCTATGGAGTCAACGAGCTGGCGGCAAAGGGCATCACGCCAGCCGGTTCGCTCGGCGGCGTCACTCAGGTCAGCCTGCTGCAACTGGACGCCAAAGGCGGTTACGAATACTGGCTGGGACTGCCGAATTTCTATGTCATCACCCGTTACAACCACAGCACCTACTACGCGATGGCGGTGCACCAACTGGCGCAGGCGATCCGTGCGCGCAAGGGTGGAGTGCGGCTGTCGGCGTCTGATTAAGACGTCTTGCAGGAAAGCGGCTACCCGTTTGAAAGTCCGTCAATGGACAGGATTAACAGGATGATTCAAGATTCACAGGATTAAAAAATAACCTGCAAGATCCTGTCTATCCTGGAAAATCCTGTTAATCCTGTCTATTTGAGTTATGTATTCTGCACTGACTCGCCGTTGATGGTCAGGGTGACGCGGCGTTGCTGGTGGCGGGCGCGGTGCTCGTAGAGATAGATCCCCTGCCAGGTGCCGAGCAGGCACTGACCGTCGCGCACCGGCACGGTCAAATCCATGTTGGTGAGGATGGCGCGCAGATGGGCCGGCATGTCGTCCGGTCCTTCATCGGTATGTGAGAAGAGCCGGTCGCCGTCCGGCACCAGTCGGGACAGAAAGGCTTCGAGATCGCGGCGCACGCTGGGATCGGCGTTCTCACACAACACGAGCGAGGCACTGGTGTGATGGACGAAAACATGACAGAGACCGAGCCTGACGCCGGATTCGCGCACCTGTCGCTGCACCTCGCGCGTGATGTCGTAAGTGCCGCGCCCCTCGGTGCGAATGGACAGGGTCTGCTGGACGATCATCGTGGCAATCCTCGGGAGGCGGTAGCGATCACAGCCATTAGACCAGATCCGCAAATGCCGGTACACATGGCTCCTGCGCAGATGGCCCCGGAGCATGCGCCATCTTTCCAATCGCTGGAACAGATCCCGGTCACGCACCTGAAGCGGGTCGGCCCGCGCATCGCCGAGCGTCTCGACCGGCTCGGCATCCGCACGGTGCAGGATCTGCTCTTTCATCTGCCCGTGCGCTATCAGGACCGCACCCGGCTGGTGCCGATCCGCGAGCTGCGCGTGGGCGAGGATGCACTGGTCGAGGGCGAGGTCTGCGAGGCCAATATCGCCGTCGGGCGACGGCGCTCGCTCAAGGTCTGGATCGGCGACGGCCCCATCGGTGGCATCCTGCTGCGCTTTTTCCATTTTTCGCCGCAGCAGGTGACGGCCTTCAAGGCAGGCGCACGGGTGCGCTGTTATGGCGAGGTCCGGCAGGGTCCGAATTCGCTGGAGATGGTGCATCCCGAATACCGTTTACAGAACGATGCATCGGCGGAGACCGAGTCGCGTCTGACGCCCATCTATCCGTCCACCGAAGGCTTGCAGCAATCGGCCTGGCGCGGACTCATGGATCAGGCGCTGGAATGGCTGGGGCATCTCCCGCCCGCCGACTATCTGTCCGCCGAGATCCTCGCGCCGCTGAATCTGCCGGGTCTGGTCGAGGCGCTGCACTATCTGCATCACCCACCGCTGGAGACGAGTCTGACCGATCTCCAGGAACGCCGTCATCCGGCCTTTCTGCGTCTGGCCTTCGAGGAACTGGTGGCGCATCAGGTGAGTCTGCGACGGATGCGCACCGCGCAGCGGGCGGTCATGGCCCCGGTGCTGGCCGGCGATGGCGACCTGCGCCAGCGGCTGCGTGCAGCCCTGCCGTTCCGGCTCACCCCGGCACAGGAGCGGGTGGTATCCGAGATCGCAGCGGATCTGCTCCAGGATCGACCCATGCAGCGTCTGTTGCAGGGCGATGTCGGTGCCGGCAAGACCATCGTGGCGGCGCTTGCCGCCCTGCAATCGCTCGAAGCCGGTCGCCAGACGGCCTTGATGGCACCCACCGAACTGCTGTCCGAGCAGCATCATCGCAGTCTGAGTGCGTGGCTCAAGCCGCTCGGCGTCGAACCGCTCTGGCTTGCCGGACGGCACAAAGGCCGCGAGCGGGCTGAACTGCTTGATGCCATCGCCTCCGGTCAGGCGCGGCTGGCGATCGGCACCCATGCGCTCTTTCAGGACGATGTGGAGTTCCGCGATCTGGGACTGGTCATCATCGACGAACAGCACCGTTTCGGCGTCCATCAGCGGATGAAACTGCGCGAAAAGGGCGGACAGTCCGGGGGCGCGCCGCATCAGCTCATCATGACCGCGACTCCCATTCCACGTTCGCTGGCAATGACGCTCTATGCGGATCTGGATCTCTCGGTCATCGACAGCCTGCCGCCGGGGCGCACGCCCATCACCACGGTCGCGGTCTCCGACACCCGCCGCGACGAGGTCATCTCACGGGTGCTCAAGGCGTGCGAGCAGGGGCGTCAGGCCTATTGGGTCTGCACCCTGATCGAGGAATCCGAGGTGCTGGAATGTCAGGCCGCCGAGGAGACCGCACGCCAGTTGAGCGAGCGGTTGCCGGGGGTGGGAGTCGGGCTAGTGCACGGTCGGCTCAAGGCAGCGGAGCGCGAGGCGGTCATGGCCGGATTCGCCAGCGGCGAGCTGGGTCTGCTGGTGGCGACGACCGTCATTGAGGTCGGAGTGGATGTCCCCAATGCCAGCCTGATGATCATCGAGAACCCCGAACGGCTCGGACTGGCCCAGCTCCATCAATTGCGCGGACGGGTCGGACGTGGCCCGGTCGAGAGTCATTGCCTGCTGCTGTATCATGCCCCGCTGTCAGAGGTTGCCCACGAGCGGCTGGGCATCATCCGCTCGACCACCAGCGGTTTCGAGATCGCCGAACGCGATCTGCTGCTGCGCGGTGCCGGCGAGGTACTGGGCACGCGCCAGACCGGATCGGTTCAGTTCCGCATCGCTGATCCGCTGCGCGATCAGAGCCTGGTACCAGCGGCGCAGCGGGCAGCCGACCTCATCCTGGCGCATGCGCCCGAGTCGGCCACGCCGCTGATTGCACGCTGGATGGGGCATCGTGAAAATTATGGGCAGGTTTGATCAGCAATTCCTGAAAAAATAATCCAATAAAAACAATTATTTATTTTTATATGTATTTGACCGGCCCCGAGACCTGACGCAGATCAAAGGCATCGCCCGCTGGCGCCCAGACGGTTGGAGACGAGAGACGACGCCGTCAGCACCGCCGAACGCATCCGCTCCGGGGGCTTGTCACTTGTTGAGCAAGAGACAAGCCCAGGCGGGACGGCTTCGCCGCCCGCCGAATTCAACCCGCCGCGCATCCGGTCAGCCATGCGCCGACCCATCCGGCACGGCCACCAGCCCGGCCAGTTCCGTGCCCAGCGCCTGGATCTGCACGCCCAGCGCCTGCACGCGGGCCTGTAAGGCCGCCTCACGCTCCAGGGGCTGATGACCGGCCAACTGCGCCTCCAGGAGCTGGACGCGGGCTTTCAGTTGGGCATGGAGGCGCTGGTACTCGCTGACCTGCTGGCGGTAGAAGACCAGGGCGAAGAACTCAGACGGCAGGATCCCGCCACGAACATAACCAGGCGGAAACAGATAGCCGTTGTGGACTTCCCAACCGTGCCAGCCGGACCACGGTACAAAGCCGGCCAGGATCGCCAGCAAGCGCAGCGCAGTGGGATCGGGGTTACCATCGGGGAGCCGATTTTGGCCCCTGATCGGATTGCGCATAATGTCTAAGTGATCGCGCCATGAACATCCCCGTGTCAACCCTCGTTAGAGTTGACTGTATATCAACTCGCAAGTTGACTTCAACTGGGGATGTCAAAATGACCGTTTATGCTTCAAAGACTGGCTATCTCAACCTGGTCGAGGATCGAAACGATGTCGTTAGGGGAAAATGTACGCAGCTTGCGACACAGCAAAGGATGGAGCCAAGCTCAACTGTCAGAATACTCCGGGATCCGAATACAGCACCTGTCGCGCATCGAACAAGACCAAGGCGATCTGAAAATATCGACCGTCTACAAACTCATCGACGCCTTCGGATGTACAGCCAATGCCTTGCTAATGAACCCAACGCCAGGGACCAAATCAGGCGCGGTCCTCAGCCTGATCTTCAATAGGGTCAGTGAACTACCAGAAGAAAAGCAAGAACCCCTCTTCGAAATCCTGGATAAGTACTGTGTCGCATGTGAGATGGAGCAAGCATTGACGCAGACACCCAGAACTTTGTACGAAGCTGCCGAAGCGGTTTCGATGTCCAGTAAGCAAGAAGAAGGGTAGGGCGCAACGACCCGAAGAGCCACTCGCCAAGTTGGTTGGCGTTTCTCCGATGACCGTCAACCGCGTGTTGTCTGTATCAAAAACGCAGACTGCGCAAATGGTACAAGACCCCAAACCGCCGATCTCCGGTGACGATGGTTGGTCGCCCTTCCTGCTGGATGTTGCAAAAACGCAGACTTCGCAAATGCAACATGGGTCTGAGTCAAAAACGCAGACTTCGCAAATGACTCACCCCAAACCTCCGATCTCCCCCTCAGTGGTCCCGATAAATCTCACGCCGATGGCCGACCTGAAGGATCAAAATGCAGACGGTATCGTCCTGGATGGTGGCAACCAGACGATAGTCGCCAACGCGGTATTTCCAGAAGGCACCGAGCCGGGAACCCTGCAAGGCTTCGCCGAGAGTGCGCGGATCGTCGAGGAGCGCCAGGCGCTGATGCAGGAACGACAGGATCCGCCGGGCAACTGGCGGATCGAGTTTGCGCAGGTCGCGTTCAGCGCCGCGCTCAAAGTCAATTCTCCAGGCCATAGTCCCTCATGACCTGCTCAAGGGGAACGGTCTCAGAACGCCCGTCCCGAAGATCCTGGAGGCGCTGTTCAGCGATGCGCAGCGCCTGCGCATCATGCAAATGCTCCAAGAGCACATCGAGCACATAATCGGATTCGGTTTGTCCGGCAGCTTGAGCGAGATCGATCAGACATTCCTCAAACTCGGACGGTAGCTGAACAGCCAACATAGAAAGCTCCTATAAAGAGTGGTGGATCCGGAAAGCCTAGCAGATCGCAGTTGGCCCAACTTGTCGAATGGCCGCGACCGTCTGATCACCCCGTCATCCATTCCGCTCCGCTCCACGGATGCCACCCCTCAAGGGGGGGGAAGACGCTGAGACGACAGCGCCAGGGTCTACGGGTCGCCCTTGACACGCTGCGCGCGGGGCGTTCTGTCACTCTCGCCGAAGCGAGGGAGCAGGGGAACGCGCCCTCCGCTTCGTCGAGACCATTGTAACGCCCCGTGCTCGGTGTCAAGGGTTCGCTACGCCGACCCTTCGACCCGCGAACTTGGCGTGATGCAACCCTTTCGTGGGGGGCTCCCCCCACACCCCCCGGCCTCAGCTCAAGAGCAGGGTCGGGAAGCTTGCGGCGGTAGTGCAGCCGGCTCGCGCTGATCACCGCCGCTGGCGCTTCGGCGAGCAGCGCGAGCCGGCACCTGCCCAACCTGGACCCTATTCAGCATCTCACGCCAGACGGAACGGACCTCAGGGCGCCAGCACAGCAGCCAACGCAGGCGGCAGACCATCACACAGGGGTCCAGGCCCAACACATCGGCCAAGCGAATCGCCAGCCGATCCAGCACATTGTTCATCCGGCCACCTCCGGCCACTCGACCGCCCATTCATCGCCCAGGTCATACAGCGGCACCACCAGCAGGCCCGATCGATCCAACTGCCGCGCGACCGATGCCGCTTTGCGCCGACTGGGATAGACCTTCGCCAGAAACGGCGTACAGGCCCAGAACAGCCAGCGGACGCCAGGGCGCGAATCGATCCGCACCAGAAACTCTTGGCGCTCATTGCCAATGCAGAAGCCAACCAGATCCATCAGGCGACGTCGCTCAACTCCGGCAGCCCCTCATAGAGCGCCTGGACATCGGCCAGGGTCGCCACCCGCGCCGTGACCGGCCGCGCCAACTGCTGAGACCGCGAACCCAGCGTCACCACATTCGGACGGCTGCGAATGTCCACGCCCACCACTTCGCGGAGATCCTTGGCGATGCGGTAGAACGTCGCCTGAGAGCGGCCGTTACCCGGACCAACGTCAATCCCGCCCATCCAGGCCAACAAGACTTCCAGCCGCTGACGTGCAGCTCGTTCGCCGACCCCACGCGCGACCAGCCGCACCACCACTTCCGATTTCCAATCAATCACCGCGCCCACTTCCTGCGCATCAACCTTGAATGCTTGCCATTGCTCTTTCATCGTTTCATCACTCCAATTTTCGATATACGCCAGATTTGCTCTGCTCAAGTAGTCTGTATAAAGGCGTAATTCATCACGTACCCAACCATCACGATGTAACCGTTCTCTCAGTGCATTCAAATAGTCCGTCACACTCTCAATATCGCCGATGCGCTTGCGCCGCCAGCGCTTGATCTGTTCCAGCACCTCGTCCGCCTTGCCGTAGCAGGCCCGCTGCCGCGTCCGCCGCGAGCCCGCCAGCACCGACAACTCGCCTTTGACGCTAAACGGCTGACCGCGATGCCCCACGCGCTGCGTCAAGAGCCAATTCAGATAATGCGCAACAGATTCCGACGAACCAAGAATGAGATTCGCCGCAATATCGATACGCGACACACGCGGCCCTTTTAAAACCGTGCGATCAATCGCGCCCCCATCGCCCAGGACTTGAATTCGATCCGGGTAATGAAAAAGGGGCAGATTCAATTCGGCCAGGACGCCGTTATAGACCTTCACCGCCTCAAAGATCGATGGACAGCCCAAGGCCACCGCTTCCGAGCGGCCCCATTTGCTCGGGTTGCCCTGGACCTGGACGCGCCCGCCGAAGGACCGAATCATCAACGACGATTCCCAGGAGCCCTTGAGCTGATCGGATTTCACCGTCTGATACTGAAGCTCACCGGTCTTCAGATCGATGTCCAAGCGCCGCGACGAACCCCATTCAGGCGCCTCGTCGTGCTGCTGCCAGACATCCAGAAAATCGACATGCAGGGCTGGATTAGAGAGGTCCATCGGACCCCCGAAACCGGGCGTTTTTCTCACTAGTGAGAATAAGTGGGAGTGCTACTAACACTCCCACCTGAAAACGGCCCATCCCGGCGCCCGCGCGATTACCCATGAACGGCGCTCTCCGGCGTCGTTACCAGCCCGGCCAGTTCCGCACCCAACGCCTGGACCTGGACGCCCAGCGCCTGCACGCGGGCCTGTAACGCTACCTCGCGCGCCAATGGTTGATGCCCGGCCAGTTGCGCCTCCAGGAGCTGGACGCGGGCTTTCAGTTGGGCATGGAGACGCTGGTACTCGCTGACCTGCTGACGATAGAAGACCAGGGCGAAGAACTCGGACGGCAGGATGCCGCCACGGGTATAGCCGGGCGGGAACAGATAGCCACGGTGGACTTCCCAGCCGTGCCAACCGGACCATGGCACAAAGCCGGCCAGGATCGCCAGCAAGCGGACGGCGGTCGGATCGGGTTTGCCCGTGGCGCACCAGCGGCGATAAGTCCGCAGGGAAACCAGACAAGCGTCCGCCGCCTGCTGGTCGGTGAATCCGCACGCGCGTTGCAGCTTACGTAAAGTCAGCGGATGGGCGGCGAAGCCGGCGCTCAGGAGGTCGGCATCGGCCCAATCGTCGGCGGATGACAACTTGTCCAGCGCCGCCGGCTCGACGGCCAACGTGACCGCCGCAGATGACAACTTGACCGCGCCCGTGGTGGCCGTGGACGGGTCGGAAAGCCGCGCGGATGCTGATCGGGGAGCCGATTTTGGCCCCTGATCGGATTGCGCATAATGTATATTATGTAAAGTGAAAGGGGCGCTGGATTTGAGACTATTACAACGAACGCAAGCTCTAATCACGATCAGCACCCTGCCTCGCATACTCAACACGAATCGCCTCCATCGCCTGTTCAACCTCATGCCGGAATGCCTGGAGCTGATCCAACTGTTCGCTCGAATACATGGATTTGATCCGCCGCATCTTGGCGAGCAGCGGCAGACGCTGTAATTCAGCAACCGGCACGCCAAGCTTGATGAGCGATTCTCCGTGTTGATACAGGGCGATGACCAGATCAAGCAATGCAAATTGCTTGGCCGGCGAGCAGAAGGTATCGATCTCGTCGAGCGCGCTCTGTTGCAACACGCCTTCCTTGATGAGCGAGGCGCCTTCCAGTTCCCAGCGTTGAGAATCGGAGAGTGCTTCGGGGCCGACCAGATTGACGATGCGCGAGAGTTCGGCATCACGCGCAAGGAGTGTGAGCGCGCTCGCGCGGCGTTTCTCCCAGTCCGGACTGATTTCTTGGTGCCACCACTGAGCCGCCGCGTGGACATGACTCGAGAAACTGGTGACCCAGTCGATCGATGGATAATGACGGGCGTCGGCCAGTTCCTTGGACAAGGCCCAGAAGGTTTCGATGATGTCTTTGGTATGGCTGGTGACCGGTTCGGAGAAATCGCCGCCGGGGGGTGAGACGGCACCGATGAGCGTCACCGAGCCGGAGCCGGCGCCGTAAGTCTCGATCCGTCCGGCACGTTCGTAGATGGCGGCCAGCCGCGAGGCGAGATAAGCCGGGTAGCCCTCCTCCACCGGCATCTGACCGAGCCGGCCCGAGACCTCGCGCAGCGCCTCGGCCCAGCGGCTGGTCGAATCCGCCAGCATGACCACGTCATAGCCCATGTCGCGGTAATATTCGGCCATGGTGACGCCGACATAGACCGACGCCTCGCGGGCAACCACCGGCATGTTGGACGTATTCGCGACCAGCAGGGTGCGCTCCATGAGCTTGCGCCCGGAATAGGGGTCGTCCAGTTGCGGGAAGGTTTCAAGTACATCGACCAGTTCGTTGCCGCGTTCGCCGCAGCCGACATAGATGACAATATCGGCGTTCGACCAGCGCGCGATCTGCTGCTGGACCACCGTTTTGCCCGCACCAAAGGGGCCGGGAACCGCGCCCTTCCCGCCCTTGAGCTGCGGAAAAAAGGTGTCGATGACCCGCTGTCCGGTGATCAGCGGGGCGATGCCGTCGTCGCGCTTCAGATAGGGGCGCGGTTTGCGTACCGGCCAGCGGTGATAGAGACTGAGTCGGTGACTCGTACCCCGTTGGTCGCGCACGCGGGCGATGGTCGATTCGATATCGTAGCTGCCAGCGGGGGCGATCTCGACCAGATCGCCGACGACATGGGGCGGCACCAGGATGCGATGCAGCACGGTCTGGGTTTCCTGCACGGTGCCGAGCACGGTTCCCGGCCCGACCTGGGCGCCGGGCTCCAGCGCCGGGTTGGGCGCGAATACCCATTCCCTGCCACGATCCAGCGCCGGTACGCTGATGCCGCGACGGATGTAATCGCCTGACTCCAGCGCGATCTTCGACAGGGGCCGCTGTACGCCGTCGAAGATGCCGCCCATGAGTCCGGGGCCAAGCTCGACCGACAGCGGCCAGCCGAGTCCGACGGCGGGTTCACCGGGTCGCACCCCATCGGTGGATTCGTAGGTCTGGACCACGGCCTGCCGGCCGCGCAGCGAAATGACCTCGCCGAACAGACCAAGCTCGCCGATCTTGACCTGTTCGCCACTGCGCACACCGGGCAGGTCGATGGTGACAATGGGACCGTTGATGTCACGGATGACGCCGACTCGGGTGGTTTCGCTCATGATGATCTCGTCATCCGGTAAAGAGGTTGCCGGTCTCGAATCCGCCCGGCAGCAGCCGTTCCAGGATGGTCTGCTGGATGCGGGGCCGCAGACGCTCGATCCGCCCCTCGAAGGTCTGATCGACGCGGATGCGCCCGTCCCGGCTGGTGATGACCGCACCACCGAGGGTGTTGAGTGCGTCGGCGGCAGGGGCGAGAGCGGCGGTCTTGCCGGGCGGCAGGGATGCCGTGAGTCGATCCCAGCGGGCATTGAGTCGGCGCTGATCCAGGGCGTTGGCGGCGACGATGAGGTCGGGTGTCTCGATCAGGGCAGCGGCCTCGATGATCAGCCGATCAAGCCAGGCGTCATAGACGGCTTCATCCTCCATGAAGACGCGCATGCGGTCGGCGAGTCCGCGTTCCACGTCGCGGACCAGGTTCCAGCGCACCTGATCAAGATGGGTCTGCATCTTCAACTCGCTGGCCTGCACCTGCTGGCGGAAGGTGCGGTCACCGAGCGATTTGGCGATGGACTCCTCGCGCGCCTCGCGCAAACGCAGACGCTCGGCGGCCTCGCGCAGAATGCTGTCGCGGCTGCGTCCGGCGCGCTCGCGATATTCGGTCGCCAGCCGCTCGGCACGGGCGAGGATGGCCTGTTCCAGTTCGTCTACCTGATTCACTCTGGCTCTCGCTCCCCGGACTGGCCGGATTCAAGGTTGGCGCCGAAGAGTGCGGCGAGACGGCGCGCCACCTCGCTGTTGAGCTGCGGCGGTGCATTGAGCGCAGGCACCGCGATCACGACGATGTGTCCACCCTCGCGGCGCACCTGTTGCAGATTGGGTATGTTCTGGCCCATCACCGCATCGTCCACCAGCACGAAGGCCCGCTCGTGTCCCCGCCGCAGATCACGAAAGATCCGGTCAACCGCCTGCGGGTCGGGACTCGGATAGGTCTCGAAGCCGATCAGGCGCAGGCCGTCGGCCAGGAGATCATCGCCGAAAAACAGCATCCGGGTCGATTGAACCGGATCATCCTGGTTATCCATGTCGATCCCCACGTCAGCGCCCCGCGCCATCTGTCGCATGCCGGTCTCAGATTTTGTTGAGCAGAAGGATGGAGATGACCAGACCGTAAATGGCGATGCCCTCGGCGAGTCCCAGATAGATGAGCGTGCGTCCGAGATTTTCCGGCTTCTCGGTGATTGCCGCCAGTGAGGCCGCACCGATGGGTCCGACCGCGATCCCGGCGCCGATGGTCGAGAGTCCGGTCGGGATGCCAACGCCGATGATGGCCAGCCCCATGCCGACCGACATTTCGCCAGCGACGGCGGCGACGTCTTCCGGATTGGCGAAGGCGTCCTGGATGCCGAGCAGCAGCAGTGCGAACTGGGCGCCGATGAAGACCGCCAGTTGCGTCCCCAGCGCGGGTTTGCACCAGGGGCGGATGCGGCTGACGAAACGGGGTCGCCATTCCAGCAGAATGCCGCTGACGATCAGGCCGAGAATGGCGAAGGACATGAGTGCGACAAGCCAGTACATATTCCACTCCGGGTTGAAAATCGTGAAAAATTGTGTTGCGCCTTTTGGCGATGTCAAGCCCAATCGCTGGTCGCTAATACAACCGATCCCGCAGATCCCGCACCTCGAACCCACGCCAGGGGCCGCTTACGCCCTTACTCAAGCCCAGCACCTTGAACCGTTCGCCCATCGCTGTGGGCAGGAGTAACTGCTTGGCAGCCAGTGCCTGATCAATTGCGTCTGGCGCTTCAGCCAGAAGCTGATCGATGCCGCAGCCAAGCAGAAAATGCGCCTGACTGGTGAAACCGGCGAGCGCGAAACCAGCCGCCTCGCCGGCCTCGGCAGCGGCGGTGAAATCGACATGGGCGGTGATGTCCTGTAACCCGAGATGACGATAGGGATCGTCATGGGCCTGATGGCGGTAGTGGCACATGAGCGTACCCATGTTCCGATCCGGCTGATAATAGCCCGACCTGGGATAGCCATAATCGATCAGCAGCACCAGCCCGGCGTCCAGCGTGTCCGACAAGGCCGTCAGCCAGGGTGCGAGATGCGGATTGATCTCAGAGCTGTAGCCGGACGCACACGCGAAACCCTCGGACTGCAAGGCAGCGACCGCCTCGCTGAGTCCGGGCGAGCGCACAGGGGCCGTGACCTCGGCTAACCGCTCGCCCTCATCCGTAACGAAGATCTCGTCGATGCCGCCATCCCCGCGCACCCGAAAACGCTGCACCGGCATGGCGTCGAGCACTTCGTTAGCCAGTACCACGCCGCGCAGAGAACGGGGCAGTTCGGTCAGCCAGCGGCAGCGGTCGGCCAGATGTGGCGCGGCGTCGATGATGGATGCGCGCTGGCGCGCCTGGAGTTCCGGGCTCGGTTCAAGGATCAGATAGCGATCAGGCAGTGCGTCGAGCGCATCGAGCCGCTGGAGCACCTGCGCCGCGAGCGCCCCGCTGCCGGCGCCGAACTCGAACAGGTCGCCACCGTCCAGCCGTTCCAGCGCCTCAGCGCACTGCGCCGCGAGACACTGACCGAAGAGCGGCGACAGCTCGGGCGCGGTAACGAAATCGCCGCCCGGCCCGAACTTCTGCGCACCCGCGATGTAATAGCCCAGACCGGGCGCATAGAGCGCCAGATCCATGAAACGGTCGAAGGGAAGCAGGCCGCCGGACGCGGCGATCTCGGCGCAGATCAGGTCATGGAGCCGGGCGCTGAGACGGGTTTCGGGGCTGTCTGAATCCGCCGTTGTCTCTGCCGGAGCCGGGTTGCGATGGTTCTTCAAGGTGATTTCCAGGAAAGTGACGATGGCTTTTGGCAGGATTAACAAGATTGAAAACAAAGATTTGAAAAATCCTGTCCATCCTGGACAATCCTGTTAATCCTGTCTATTTCGATTTCAGCAGATTATTTGGAGACGCCACAACAGATGAACGACAATCCGCCCGCCACACTCCATCAGGGTGACGCCCGCAGTTCACCGTATCCGGTCAGCCGTCTGGCACCGGCCTTCGATGGCGGTGATCTGGCCGCCGAGATTGCCAGGGCCGAGTCCATTCTGAGCATCCGCACCGAAGCCAGACTGCGCGTCATCGCCGATCAGATCAAACTGCTTCAGGCGGAAGCGCGCAAGATTCTGGCCGACGCACGGCAGGACCAGGCGCTGACCGCCGCCCGCTGCACCTTCAAGCGCATCCCCGGCAAGACCTACCATCTTTACCGTCGCGCCGACGGTCAACCCTTCTTTTCGATGCTGTCGCCCCAAGACTGGGGTGGACGCGCACCGCACGCCTTTCTCGGTTCCTATCGACTGGAAACGGATTATTCCTGGACGCCGACCGATCATGCCACGCCGACCGACGAGACGGGCGAGCTGGTTGCTCAGTTGCTCCGCATCGGCGGCATCGAACATCCCCATCACCCTGGCACTACTCGCTCACCATGAAAACACTGCTCATCGTTGTCGCCGCCATCATCCTGCTTGCCATCGTCGCCATGGCTATTTTTGTCTTCGTGGTGCAGAACGTGGAGACGCCTGCTTATCAGGTCGTGGCGCAGGACGGCCCATTCGAGATCCGCGACTATCCGGCCCTGGTGGTCGCCGAGGTGACGCGCCGGGGCGAACGCCGGGAGGCACTCAGCGCCGGCTTTTCGCCGCTTGCTGGCTATATCTTCGCCAAAGAGCGCGCAGGCGACCGGGTCGCCATGACCGCCCCGGTGACGCAGCAGCGCGCCGAACGGATTGCCATGACCGCGCCCGTGACCCAGTCTCAGGATGCGGACGGCGAATGGGTCGTGCAGTTCATCATGCCCGCCGGCTATAAACTCGACACCCTGCCCGCTCCCGCCACTGACGAGGTGCGGCTGCGCGAGATGCCGGCGCAGCGGCGTGCGGTCGTGCGTTTCAGCGGCCGCACCACGGACGATCTGATCGCCGCACAGGAAACGGCACTGCGCGACTGGCTCAAAGCCCGTGACCTGCGTCCGCTGGCAGCGCCGGTCTATGCCTATTACAACGATCCCTTCACCCCCGGCTTTCTGCGTCGCAACGAGATTCTGATGGATGTGGCGGACGATTAAGTTGACTTTCTGAAAAATTGATACCTGATACATGCCTCAAATGGACAGGATTAACAGGATTTCGCAGGATGGACAGGATTTGTAACGAATTGTTTTTAATCCTGTTAATCTTGGAGCATCCTGTTAATCCTGTCCATTGACGGCCTTCCAGGCGGCAGTCAGTCCGACCTCTGCCCGCGCTCAATGATCACGCCGACATCGATTCCTTCACCGACCGCGCCCGGTTTGTTGAGACTGAGCCGCAGCCAGGGGATGCCGAATTCATCGCGCAGAATGGTGGCGCAGCGTTCGGCGAGGGTCTCCACCAGCTCGAAGCGGTTGCTCGAAACCTCGCGGATCAGGCGTTGGGTGACGGCCTCATAATCCAGCGCGTCGACGATGCGGTCGGTTGCAGCGGCGCGGGCGATATCGCTTGCCAGCTCCAGATCAAGCACGACCGGGCGGCGGATGTGCTTCTCCCAGGCGTGGATGCCGATGGTGGTCTCGATACGCAGACCACGGATGAAGACGATGTCCAGGGTAAACTCCAATGATATGATTCAGGCCGATCCGTCATCTTGACCTGACTCACCATCCCCGGTCCACTGCCACCCATGCTGACATCCATCCTGCTTATCGTCGCCGCCTATCTGCTGGGCTCCATCTCCAGCGCCATTATCGTCTGCCGCCTCATGGGTCTGCCGGATCCGCGCACCCAGGGCTCCAACAACCCTGGCGCGACCAATGTGCTGCGCATCGGCGGCAAGCGGCCCGCTGCCATCACACTGGTCGGCGACAGCCTCAAGGGTCTGATCCCGATGCTTGCCGGACATCTGCTCGGGGTTGATCCGCTGACCCTGGCGGGTATCGGTCTGGCTGCCTTCATCGGCCATCTCTATCCGGTCTTTTTCCGTTTTCAGGGCGGCAAGGGCGTCGCGACCGCGCTCGGCGTGCAGTTCGGGCTCTACTGGCCGATCGGACTCTGTGTCGCGGCCATCTGGTTGTTCGTCGCCAAGGTGCTGAAAATTTCCTCGCTCTCCGGGCTCATCTCCATGGCCCTGGCGCCGGTAATCGTCTGGCTGTTCTGGTCCGATCAGGCCTTGATCGGCATGCAGCTCGTCATTACCGGGCTCCTGATCTGGCGCCATCGCAGCAATATCCGCAACCTCATCGCCGGCACCGAGGATCGTCTGACCGAGAAATCCGACTGAGCCGCAGCTATATGTCGCATTCCATGGGAATGCTGAAAAATCAATTCACTACGAACGGATCCCTGACAGAGGATCGACCGTCAAAAATTTTTTCGGCGCTCACGACATCGGCATTCATGCGATTGTCCCGATCAAAAACTTGACACCCGACGATTTCCCTCTACCATTAGCACTCGTTCCAGGTGAGTGCTAATAGCTGGTTTGTCTCCGACCCGGCCTGCACTCCGCGAATTTCTCAACCGCACAATGGAGAGCATCCATGAACATCCGTCCTTTGCATGACCGCGTCGTTGTCCGTCGCATGGAAGAAGAGCGCACCACTGCCGGTGGCATCGTGATCCCCGATTCCGCCACCGAAAAGCCGATCCAGGGCGAAATCATCGCCGTCGGCAAGGGCAAGATCCTGGAGAACGGCGACGTGCGTCCGCTGGATGTCAAGGTCGGTGACCGCGTCCTCTTCGGCAAATACTCCGGCACCGAAGTCAAGATCGATGGCAAGGAATTCCTGGTGATGCGCGAGGAAGACATCATGGGTGTCGTCGAGGGCTGATCGTCCTCCGTCCCTGTGATCCCGCACCCCGGTTAATCCAAGAATCGAATCCATATTGAGGAATGAAAGAATGAGCGCAAAAGACGTAAAGTTTGGCGGTGATGCCCGTGTTCGCATGATGGAGGGTGTCAACATCCTCGCCAATGCCGTCAAGGTCACCCTGGGTCCGAAGGGCCGCAACGTGGTGCTGGAGAAATCCTATGGCGCACCGACCGTCACCAAGGACGGCGTCTCCGTCGCCAAGGAGATCGAACTCAAGGACAAGTTCGAGAACATGGGCGCGCAGATGGTGAAGGAAGTCGCCTCCAAGACCTCCGACGTGGCCGGCGACGGCACCACCACGGCCACCGTGCTGGCACAGGCGATGGTTCGCGAAGGTCTGAAGGCGGTTGCCGCCGGCATGAACCCGATGGATCTGAAGCGCGGCATCGACAAGGCCGTTGAAGCGGCGACCGAAGAGCTGAAGAAGCTCTCCAAGCCCTGCACCGAGAACAAGGCTATCGCCCAGGTCGGCACCATCTCCGCCAACTCCGACGACTCCATCGGTCGCATCATCGCCGAGGCGATGGAAAAGGTCGGCAAGGAAGGCGTCATCACCGTTGAAGACGGCACCTCGCTGAACAACGAGCTGGCCGTGGTCGAGGGCATGCAGTTCGACCGTGGTTACCTGTCGCCCTACTTCATCAATAACCAGCAGAGCCAGAGCGCCGAGCTGGACAATCCCTACATCCTGCTCCACGACAAGAAGATTTCCAACATCCGCGAGCTGCTGCCGGTGCTGGAAGCTGTCGCCAAGGCCGGTCGTCCGCTGCTGATCGTCGCCGAGGATGTCGAAGGCGAAGCGCTGGCGACCCTGGTGGTCAACACCCTGCGCGGCATCGTCAAGGTCTGCGCGGTCAAGGCGCCGGGCTTCGGTGACCGTCGCAAGGCCATGCTCCAGGACATCGCCGTCCTCACCGGCGCGACCGTCATTGCCGAGGAAGTGGGTCTGTCGCTGGAGAAGGCCACCCTCAACGAACTGGGCACCGCCAAGCGCGTCCAGGTCGCCAAGGACGAAACCACCCTCATCGACGGTGCCGGTTCCGAGATCGACATCAAGGCCCGTTGCGAGCAGATCCGGGCTCAGGTCGAGGAGACCAGCTCCGACTACGACCGTGAGAAGCTGCAAGAGCGTCTGGCCAAGCTGGCCGGCGGCGTGGCCGTCATCAAGGTTGGCGCGGCCACCGAGATGGAAATGAAGGAAAAGAAGGCGCGCGTCGAAGACGCCCTGCACGCCACCCGCGCGGCAGTCGAGGAAGGCATCGTCCCCGGCGGCGGTGTCGCCCTGGTCCGTGCCCAGACTGCTGTCAAGGGTCTGACCGGCATCAACCACGATCAGGATGTCGGCATCACCATCGCCCGTCGCGCCATGGAAGAGCCGCTGCGTCAGATCGTCGCCAACGCCGGCTGCGAGCCGTCGGTCATCCTGCACAAGGTCGCCGAAGGTACGGGTAACTTCGGTTACAACGCCGCCACCGGCGAGTATGGCGACATGGTCGAAATGGGCATCCTGGATCCGACCAAGGTCACCCGCTCCGCGCTGCAGAACGCCGCGTCGGTCGCCGGTCTGATGATCACCACCGAGGCGATGATCGCCGAAGAGCCGAAGGATGACGCCCCGATGCCGGGCGGCGGCATGGGTGGAATGGGTGATATGGGCGGCATGGGCATGATGTAAGCCCTGGCGCTGTCCCAGCCTGAAAAAGCCCCGCCTCGGCGGGGCTTTTTTTTGTGGGGCCTAAAGATCCAGCTCCGCGCCGCGCATCCGCAGCCATTCCTTACGGTCACGATAATCCGGTAACACCTTATCGACCTCGTTCCAGAAGGCGTCCGAATGGTCGCGATGATGCAGATGGCACAGCTCATGGACCAGGATGTAATCGATGACGGTCAAGGGGGCCATCAGACATTTCCAGTGAAAATGCAGATCGCCCTGCGTCAGGCAGGACGCCCAGCGATAGCCCAGATTCCTGATCTGCACCGTTCCGACGGACACCCCGACCTTGTCCGCTAAAATCACCGCCCGCTGCCTGAGCCGGGGCAGACCCTTTTCGCTGTAAAAGGTCACGAACGCCTGATGCGCCTCGCCGGCCTCGACCACCGAACGCCGCAGACAGAAACGGCCATCCTTGAGCTTGAGCGGTTCATCCTGCGCGGCGACCAACTGTAACCGGTAGCGGCTGCCCAGATACAGAAATGACTCGCCGCTGACCCATTCGCGGTTGATGCGCGCGGCATTGAGTGCTCGCCATTCAGCCAGATTGCGATAGATCCACAGCCGTTTGCTGAGGACGGTTTCATCCACCTGCTCCGGCGTCATCCGTTGGGGCGGACGCACCGTGATGACGCCATCGCGTTCGATCACGATGTCCGTCGTCCGGCGCTCGGTGCCCGGCAACAGCCGATACTCGATGTCACGTACCCGGCGCACCTGCATTCAGGCGTCTCCCGTCCGCTGGACGCGGGTCAGTTCGTCATGACGGTTTCGGGCCAGTTTCATGATCTCGATGGCGACACGTTCGCGGTTATGCTTGAGTTCGTTGATACCGGAGCGGGCGATCTCGGTCTTGAGCAGGCCGCGCACACGCTTCTGTTTGTCGGGATTGCGCCAGAAGTCGAGGCTGGCGACGCTGTCCTGAAGAATCTCCACCGTGGTTTCCATCAAGGTCTTGAAGGGATCTTTCTGCCCCGGATCCACTGTGCCGCTGGCAAAGCCAACCTGTGCAACATGCTCGTAAAAGGTCGTCGCCTCGCGGCTCATGCCGCCCTCCCCCATTTGACGACCGGCAATGGCCAGGGTGCGCAGCTCGGCCAGCCGCTCCGCCAGCAGATCCCATTCATCCTGATGACGCTCGATCAGCGCATCGACCTTTTCCGACAGACGCTTGAAAAAGGCCGGATCTTCGTCGTGATGCACCGTGCAGTGCTTACGGATGGCGTGCTCCATCTCGCTGGCCTTGGCTTCGCTGTTGTGGCCGGCGTGCGCGGCCAGTTGCTCCAGAAAATCCTCGGCCAGCAGTTCCACCGGCTCGACCTTGGGGTTGATCCCCAGGCTGATGAGATGCGCATTGATCAGCGCCTTCACCTTCTCGCCCGCGTTGCCCAGATCCAGGCTCCGATCCTTGTAACGCTCTTTCGTTACTTGCAGGATGTAGCCGAACCGTTTGGCCGGCACCCGATACGGCTGCGCCGACGCATGCGGCAGAATGATGTCCAGGCTCATCAGAAACTGTTTCAGATAGACCTCGAAATCCGCCCGCTGTTTTTCATCCTTCAGCGCCTTGACCGCCGCGTGAACCACCGCCGCATCGGCATCGAGCCCCTTGAGTTGGCCGGTTACGAAGGCGCGAATATCCTTCACCCGCAGCGTTGTGAAATGCTGCAACAGCCGCTGATAACGCTCCTCCAGAATCGGCAGTTCGGAGGTGATGCAGCGCATCCCGTCGCGCAGTTCCTGTAACTCGTCGGTTGCCGCGTAGAGGGTCAGCGCCTCGGTCAGATGATTGGCCAGACCGATGTAATCGACGATATAGCCGCGCTGCTTGCCCGGCTTCACCCGATTGGTGCGCGCAATGGCTTGCAGCAGGCTGTGCTCGCGCAGTTTTTTGTCGATGTACATCACCTGCTCAATGGGCGCATCGAAGCCGGTCAGCAGCATGTCGCAGACGATCAGAAAGGCAATGCCGGTCTTGTCCCGATCAGGGTCGTCAAGATCGAAACCCCGGCAGAAATTCTCGACCGCGTTCATCCGCGCCGCCTGCTTGCGGGCCTGGGTGACATAGGCCGGCTCATTGACGCCATCCGATGACACCACCACCGCCGTTTTCAGGAAACGCAGCCGCCGGATCAGCTCCGCGTCCGGCGTCGCCTGGGACGCTTCCTGTTCGATGCGCGCGGCCAGCGCCGACTCGATGCCTGCCTGATAGCGCACGCACGCCAGCCTGGAATGACAGACCACCTGCGCCTTGAAGCCATTGGGCAGAATGTTGTCGATGTAGTGCGCGACCAGATCCCGGGCGATGGCATTGATGCGCTGTTCGGCTTCGAGGATGTCACCGGTCGCGCCATATTTCTTCCGAATCGCCTGCAACTCGTCTTCGCTGCGATCCCGAAAGAGGTCTTCAAACGCCTGATCGAATGCGTGCTTTTCGTTCAGCGCACTGTCGGCGGTCTTGCCCTCGTACAAAATTTGCAGCGTCGCGCCATCCTTGACCGCGTCCATCAGCCGATAGATGTCGATGTACTCGCCAAAGCGCCGGTGGGTCTTCTTTTCGCCGTGACGCTCGGTCATCAGGGGCGTGCCGGTAAAGGCAATCCGCGTGGCATGGGGAAAGGCTTCAAAGAGGTTGTCGCCCAGATCCGAGCTTTGCGTGCGATGCGCCTCGTCGATCATGAGGACGATCCGTTCCGACGCATTGACCACGCCGAAGGTCCGGCCCGCCGGCATGGCCCGATAGGTGCCCAGCGCCTCGGCCACCGCATGGCTGAGGGTCTGCCGGTGCTCCTGGAACTTGTGGATCATCACCATGTTGAGGTCGGAACTGTCGCTGGCCAGATGCTGGCGCAGCGCCTGACGGCTCTCGATCACGTTCACCCGCCCGCCGATCAGGGTCGCGGTTCGGCCCAGTTGCTGCTCCAGACCCTGCCGGTCATTGACCAGCACGATCTTGTAATCGTTGAGGTCGTGGCTGGCGCGCAGCATCCGCGCCAGAAACACCATCGTCAGCGACTTGCCCGAGCCTTGCGTGTGCCAGACCACGCCGCTGCGTTCCAGCGCCGAGCCGCCGGTGCGCAGACGCGCCATGACTCGGTTAGCCGCGCGGAACTGCTGATAACGGCACACCACTTTCACCCGCATCCCGCTGTCGGCATCCATGAACACCGCACTGGTGCGCAGAATCTGCAACAGATTGGCGCGTGTCAGCATGCCGGCGATCAACTGCTGCTGCGCGTTCAGTCCCGCGCGCGCGTCATCGTCTTGCGGATACAGGGTTTTCCAGGCGTGAAAATGTTCCTCGTCCGAGGTGATGGTGCCGTAATCGGCCTCCAGTCCACAGGAGCGAATCAGCAGCAGATTGCTGTGAAAGAGACGCGGCTCGCCCTCTTTCAGCCCCGCCGCCGCCGTCTCCGGGCGACGCCCCAGATAACGCTGGAACTGCACAAAGGCTTCCCGCATCGGATTGGCGCAGGTCGCCGAGCCTTTCTTGCACTCGACGACACCGAGCGGAATGCCATTCACGAACAGCACGATGTCCAGAATGATGAACGCCCTCACGCCACCCGGCGTATCGATGCGGAACTGACTGATGGCGTGAAAACGGTTGTTCTCCGGCGTGTGGAAATCGATCAGACGCACCACCGGATCGGCCTCGCCGGTCAGTTCGTTCACGTCCACCTGCGCCTTGAACAGCAGCGCCTGCACCGCCTCGTTGGCCTCCAGCAGGGTCCGGCCCGGCTGACGCAGCAGTTGACCGCGCAGATCCTCCAGTTGCCGGTCGGTCAGCCATTCGCATCCGTCGTCGGTGCGGTTGATGGCACGCACCGCCGCCTTGAACACCTCGGGCAGCAGCCACTCGCGAAAGTGGAGACGCAGACTGAGCGCGGCATCCTGCGGCACGCCCGTGCCCTGATCGATCACCGTCCAGCCCAGCCCGGCCAGTTGCTCCAGAAAGGGTTGCTCGACTTCGGTGTATTCGCTCATCAGGCATTTCCTTCGATTTGGACCTTGGGCCGTTTTCGGAAAAGCGCCTCACTGTCGGTCGGCTCAAGCCGCCAGCCGCTGCACACCCAGACCGGCCTTCTGGCTGTCCAGTTGCCACAGATCACCAGATAATCGACGACGTGCGCGTCGCCATCCTCGAAGCGGTTGCCGAGATTGCGACGAACGCCATGCCCTGCCAGAATCCTGATTGAATCAATCGGACGAGAGACTTTCCATGCAGATCGAAGCCAATGTCTCGCGAGAGGGCGTCCTGACGGCCAAGGTGCCGGACCGGTATCGTGGGCAGCATGTACGCATCCAGATTGAAGAATGCGCAAGCCCGTCGTCATCGCAGTGGCAAGCCTTATCCGCCATGCTGGACGAGATCGATGCGGCTGACATTCCGCGTCGCAGTCATCGGGAAATACTGGAAACACTGAATCTCTTTCGCGAATCGACATGAAGCTCGCTTATATCGATGCCTGTGTATGGATTACCCTGGTCGAGGGGCAGGACCAATATCGACCGCCGGTTCGCGCCGCGCTCGCCGCTTTGGCTCAGAACGGTTGGGAGTTTTGCACATCCGACGCCGTGCGCCTAGAAGTGCTGATCAGGCCGTTACGAATGAAGCAGGATAAGCTGGCCGGCCTCTATCGTGGCTTACTCGACGCCAATCGAGCCTTGAATATCCCCCTGACCTTGTTCGCCGATGCCCTGACTATTGCAAGCGCCGAGAGCCTAAAAGCAATGGATGCCGTTCATGTGGCGATCGCCACGCATCATGGGTGCGGACGGTTCGTCACCACCGATCCGCATTTCAACGCATTGAGGACGATTGCGCCGGAGTGGATTCCGCTTCCGGCGGATTGACGTCTCAGGCGACCTCGCGCGGTCTGACATCGCGCACGATGGTGGCTCCCACCGCCTGCTCGGTCGATTTCAGGTCGAAGCTGGCCTGAAGATCAACCATGACTGCGCATCGGCGCCGAAATAGCGCGCGAGTCGCAAAGCGGTGTCGGGCGTCACCGCGCGCCGCTCCTTGACGACCTCATGCAGGCGCGTCGCCGGCACGCGCAGGGCGTGGGCCAGCGCGTTGACGCTCAGACCCAACGGAACAAGAAAGTCCTCGCACAGGATCTCGCCGGGATGAACCGGGCGCAGGCCATCGATGGGGTTCATGCGGTCATCTCCTCAGTGATAATCGATGATTTCCGCTGCACAGGCGTTACCGTCGCGCCAGATGAAGCACAGCCGCCATTAGGTCGTTGATGCGGTTGAAGCAGGGCTGATCAGCCCGAGTGGGCGCAGTGCAGACCGTGATCCAGAATCCAGGGCAGATTGTCGCGGTGAATGATGCGCCAGATCAGCGCCTTGTGTGGATTCAGATTGGGATAGCGGTGTAAGCGTTCAGCCCCCCTCCCCAACCCTCCCCCACAAGGGGGGAGGGAGTCTGCTCAAACCAGGCGTTTGCGTCTCCCCTCCCCTGGCGGGAGGGCCGGGGGGAGAGGGTCTGAACGGTTACATAGTGGTTAGCCATCCGTCGCGTCCGCTTCATCGACCTTCACCGGAACCTTGCCGGTGAGGAGGTCTTGCATCAGGCCGAGTTTTTTAAGATTGAGTTTATCGCGAGCCTTTTTCTCTATATCAATCTTTGCCTGAACTAAATCGATTCGTTTGGCTATGAGGTCTTGTTCCACGCGAAAAGGATAAGGGATTTGCAGCGGCCTGAGATCTTTTAGGTTAATGTTTTTCTGAGCGCTTTGCGGTGCCATGGCGTCTAATTTGTGTTTAGAGCGCCGAATACATAATTCAATAAACCGGCAGTTTGCGGCATCATTTAAAATAGCGCCGACAATGCTGTCAGGGAAAAACATCGGGATGCCGAGTATTCCTGTATCGGCAATATTTGCTGCTATAGTTATTGCGATAGTGCCAGCAGGAAAACTTTGACTGACCGTCGCGCCAATTTCGCTCAAAGTTTGTGAATAGTTTTTGATGATTCCGCCATTTGATGCAGAAACATCACCTGTTTGAATAAAAGGGTGCAGCCCTCCATAGTAAGCGGGATCATTGCGAGGGCGGTGCGTAAACTTTCCCCGTAAAACATCAGCGATTTCTTCCAAGCGGATAACGCGCCAATCTCTCGGAATCCACCCAATCGCCGTTTCCTGATACAGCTCGGGCGCTTGCTCGCGGGGCGGGCGCAGTTGGCCGTTGGGCAGGACGCCACGGGTGAAGAGGTCGTGCATCAGGCCGGCCTTGATCTGCTGGTATTTGGCAATCAGGGCTTCGGTTTTTTCGATGGCGGTGTCGATGCTTGAGAGGATGGATGCAATTTTAATTTGCGCAGATTTTGCGGCAGGAAACCTGACGACATGTTTTTCAAGGTCAGAGCGAATAATTCCGTTAATACTTGTCCCTTGGTTCAGTTTTTTTATTTGCTCAAGTTCTCGGCTCAGTAAATAGTAGACAAAAAATGTTTCGACTTTTTCAGTGTCGATATAAACGCCTGTGATGTCTTGGCTGATCGCAATATCGCATGGCGCGATTGCAATTTTACCAACGCCAGTGCGGGTAACGACTATGAGGTTGCCGGCTTTGACAACTGATGTCGCACTGCCAAGTATTCCAATATCCGAAACAAAGCGCCGAAACTCGCCGACACCATTAACAGTGAAATCTGCTCCGGTAATCCATGGTGTTTCACCATTCCAATATGCAGCGTTACCTGTGTCCGGGGTGCCTCCATTCACAATGCGCAAGCATAGCGCGCCAAAGCTGGACTCTAACCAGCCATCGTCATCAATATCACTCATACCCCAACTCCACCAAAAACGCCTTTAATTCAGCCGCCGCCTGATCCCGCTCGGCCTCGATCTGTTTGGCGGTGACGGCGTATTTGCTCCACAGGTTTTCAATCGCGGCGATGCAGGCGCGTTGATCGGCGCGGAGATACTGGCGGTAGCTGTCGAACAGCAGCGCACCCAGCCGCGCGACGATGACCTGCCGGGCCTCGTCGCGGTCGATCTTCTGCCGTGCCTGCTCCACCAGCTCATCGCGGCTCTTCTCGGTCGATTTGATGAGTTTTTTGAGGTTTTTGGCCTCGTCTTCGAGCGCCTTGTGGCGGGTCAGTTGCGCCTCAATGCGCTCGGCCTCGCGCTGGCAGGCGCGCCAGTCGCCGAAGGCGGGATCGCGTTTGGCGAGTTTCAGCCGACCTTTGGCGTCCTTGAGATGGGTCTTGAGCGTTTTCACCTCTTCAGCGGGCAGCACGCCGCTGTCGTCGCTGTCCTCGAAATCCTCTTCGCTGGCGGCGGCAAAGAGCGCTTGCAATTCGGCCAGACGGCTGTGCTGCTGTTCCAGTTCGGCCAACACTTCGGGAAACTGGCTCTGCAGAATCGCTTCGTCCGGGATGAGCTCCGGTCCCCAACCGCTGGCGGCGATGGATTTGAAATCGGCGGCCAGCCCTTTGTAATAGTTGGCGAAAGCGCCGCGCACCTGATAGCGGTTGAGCAGGCTCTGACCGGCAAAGGCACGCGCGAGACTGTCGAGCAGGGTGGCGCGCACCGCGTAGACATTGCGGGCCGCGGCCTGCTGGTTGTCGGTATCCGGGGCCAGCGCCTCGATGATGGGCAGATGCTGTTGCCACCAGTGTTGCAGGTCGGCCATGAACTCGGTCTGGCGCTGGATGACGCCGGGGTGCGTATTGACATGGTCGGCGATGGCGCCTTTGTCGTGCAGGTCGGGGGCGAAGTCGGCGTAATGGGCGCCATGATCGATGGCGTTGCGCGGCACGAAACAGCTTTCGCGCAGACCGGCGTAGTTGTGCCAGAAATGCGCCAGGCCGTCGATCTCGCTGACCGGCACGCCGCCATGCAGATGGGCGCGCACGTCGTGCGGCTCGGGCGGCGGGGCGTTATCGACATAGCGGCGGATGTTGCAGTTGTAGTCCTCGGCTTGGATCGCGCTGACCGGGACGCGGCGGGCATAGGCCGGAATATCCTGACCGGCGCGGTAGGCATGGACGATCTTGTCGATATCTTCGGGACGCAGATGGTTCTGCGCCTTGCCTTCGCGGTATTCGCGGTCGGCGTTGATGAAGAGCACCTGATCGCGCGCCGCCGCGCCGGCCTTGTTGAGCACGAGGATGCAGGCGGGAATGCCGGTCCCGTAGAACAGGTTGCTTGGCAGACCAATCACGGCTTCGAGATAACCGCCATCAATGAAATACCGGCGCGCCTCGCGTTCCTCGCCGCCCCGGAAGAGCACGCCATGCGGCATGACCGAGGCCAGCCGGCCATCCGACTTGAGCACGGCCAGCATGTGCTGCACGAACATCAGATCGGCCTTTTTGCCTTTCTCCGGCATCCACACCGGGAAGCGACCGGGGAATTTGATGTCTTTCTTGATGTAATTCTGGCTGAAGGGCGGATTGGCCAGTACGCGGTCGAAGCGTTTGAGCTGGCCGTCGTCGGCCTGATGCTGCGGCTCGCGCAGGGTGTCCTGCTGGCGGATGTCGGCGTGGGCGATGCCGTGGAGCAGCATGTTCATTTTGCAGATGGACCAGGTGGTGCCCATCTTTTCCTGGCCAAACAGGGTCAATTCCTGCGGATCGCCGCCGCATTCGCGCAGATAGTCGCGCGCCTGAATCAACATGCCGCCCGATCCCACCGTCGGGTCATAGATGCGCATGCCGGGCTGGGGATTGCAGATTTCGACGCAGACGCGCACGACCTCGGCGGGGGTATAGAATTCGCCCGCCTTTTTGCCGGCTGAATCGGCAAAATATTTGATCAGCCACTCGTAGGCCGCACCGAGCAGATCCGGGAACTCGAAATCGTCATCCCGCAGCGGGATTTTCTCGAAGTTCTGCACGAAGTTGACCAGGGTGTCGTCGTCGAGCGTGTGCTGACCGATCCGGCGGTTGAAGTTGATGTGCCTGAGCACGTCCTGCAAGGCGTCCGGGTTGAACTCTTCCAGCGCTTCCAGCGCCTTGTTGAGCTGGGTGCCGACGTTTTCCTTGACGTGCTTGAGCGCCGGTTGCGCGTGGCCGGCGTCATCAGTCCAGGGCTCGTTCCAGCGGGCGCGCGGCGGCACGAAGAAATATTTGCCGGAATACTGGTCCGGGTCTTCCAGATTCAGGGCGATGTCCTCGTCGCTCAGACCATCAGCCTGGCCCTGCCGCCTGATTTCCTCGCGGCGCTGGTCGAACAGATCGCTGGCGCGCTTGAGAAACAGCATGCCGAAGATGTATTCCTTGTACTCGCTGGCGTCCATGTTGCCGCGCAGATCGTCGCAGGCGGTGAGCAGCAGGTTTTCGAGCCGGGCGAGCGTGAGTTTGGCGGTGGACATGTCAAGCGGGGATTCCTGTGGGTTTGTCGGCGGGCAAGCACTGTCATTAAATCCGTTCGTGGCGAGCCTGTCGAACCCTGCCGTTTAACCCTGGTTATAATCCAACCCGACATCCGGTCACAGCGAGGAATCCATCATGACCGACCCGGCGCATTCACACGTTCAGACGCAGCGATTCACCTATGCCGATTACTGCACCTGGCCGGACGATCAGCGTTATGAGCTGATCGAGGGTATTCCTTATGCCATGGCGCCGGCACCCGTCATTGCGCACCAGCAGGTTGTCTTGCGCATTGCCGCCCAGGCGCAAAATGCACTCAAAGGCAAACCCTGTCAGCCGTTCGTTGCGCCGGTCGATGTCCTGTTTCCCCAGACCAGCGAAAGCGGCAATCAGTCGCACACCGTGCTGCAACCCGATGTCTTCGTCATCTGCGATCCGTCCAAAATCGAGCGGCAGGCCATTCGCGGCGCGCCGGACTGGGTGGTGGAAGTGCTGTCGCCGGCCACGGCCTCGCGCGACCATATCGTCAAGCGCCGCATCTACGAGACGGCCGGGGTGCGCGAATACTGGCTGGTCCATCCCGAGGACCGGATCCTGATGATCTACCGGCTGGAGAACGGCGTTTACGGCAAGCCGGATGTGCAGGCGCTGACTGGCGAAACGCCCGTCGGCATCCTGCCCGAGATCCTGATTCAGTGGGATGAACCGGAATGACAGTGAACATCGATGCCTTGAATGCCGAATTCGGCATCCCCGGAACACTCGGCTTCGCCGAAGGGCGCGGCGGTCTGACCATGATCGAGATCGATAATGGTCTGGCGACCGCGACGATCTCGCCCTATGCCGGGCAGATCCTGTCCTATCGTCCCGCTGGCGCGGCGGATGACCTGCTCTTCGTCAGTGAGCGGGCCTGGTTCGAGCCGGGCCGTGAGATCAAGGGCGGTATCCCGATCTGCTGGCCCTGGTTCGGCCCGGATCCGACCGCCAGCGGACGGGGTCTGCATGGCTTCGCGCGGATGCTGCCCTGGACGCTGAGCGGCTGCGAGTCACTGCCCGATGGCGCGACGCGGATCCGGTTCGATCTGGCCGACAATGCCGAGACCCGTGACATCTGGCCGCATCCTTTCAATCTCTGGCTGGAGATCGAGGTCGGCGCGACCCTGTCGCTGACCCTGACGACCCGTAATGCCGGCGAGACGCCGTTACGGATCACCCAGGGGCTGCATACCTATTTCAGGATTGGCGATGCCACGCGCCTGACTGTCAACGGGCTCTCCGGCTGTCGTTACATCGACAAGGCCGCTGGCGCAGGTGATGCGATCATCGTGCAGGATGGTCCGGTGACAGTGGCTGGCGAGGTCAATCGCATCTACGAAGCGGTTCCGGCCAGTCTGAGCATTGAGGATCCGGTGCTTGGCCGGCGGATTTGCATCGAAACACAGCACAGCCGTACCTGCGTGGTCTGGAATCCCTGGATCGCGACCGCACGGGCGATGGATGATCTGGACGATGACGACTATCAGCGTTTCATCTGTGTTGAAACGGTCAATACCGCCTCTGAGGTGATCGAGATTCCGCCGCAGGGCAGCGCCCGACTTACCGCCAGCTATCGGATCGAAACCCTGTGACTGCCATGATGTCCGACCACACCAATCAGGATCCGGCAACCGAGGCGCACTGGCTGACCTGGCTGGACTGGGCCGGCACGCAGGGTATCGCCGTCCCCGCCGATCCCGCTTTCACTCAGGCCCGCGCGCGGGTGTGGGAGGCGAGCGAATATGTCGCCATCACTGCCGCGCGGCATCCCGCCGACTTCGCCGAGCTGATCGCGAGCGGCGATCTGGAGTCGGTCTATGGCGCGGGCGATCTGGCTCAACGGCTGGAGACGGCGCTTGCCAGCGTGACCGACGAGCCGTCCTTGCAGCGTGCGCTGCGGATCTTCCGCCGCCGCGAGATGCTGCGCATCATCTGGCGCGACATCGCCGAACGCGCGCCCTTGCCGGAAACCCTGGAAGACCTCTCCGAGCTGGCGGATGTCTGCATTGACGCCGCGCTGGCGCGCCTCCACGACTGGACCTGCGCCGAACTGGGCACGCCCCGCGACGCTGAGGGACGACCACAGCGGCTGGTGGTGCTGGCGATGGGCAAGCTCGGCGCGCGCGAGTTGAATCTGAGTTCGGACATCGATCTGATCTTTGCCTTTGCACAGACCGGCGAGGTGACGGGGAGCCCGCGCGCCCTGAGCAATGAGCAGTTCTTCGTGCGGCTTGCACAACGGCTGGTGCAGTCACTGGCTAGCGCGACCGTTGATGGCTTCGTGTTCCGGGTCGATACGCGCCTGCGTCCCTTCGGCGAGGTTGGCCCGCTGGCGATGAGCTTTCAGGCGATGGAGGACTATTACCAGTCGCAGGCGCGCGAATGGGAACGCTACGCCATGATCAAGGCGCGCCCGGTGGCTGGCGATCCGGCTGACAGGGATCAGCTCATGGCGATGCTGCGACCCTTCGTCTATCGCCGCTATCTGGATTTCGGCGCCTTCGAGTCGCTGCGCGACCTCAAACGGATGATCGCCAAGGAGCTCTACCGGCGCGGCATGGACGCCAACATCAAACTCGGCCCCGGCGGCATCCGCGAGATCGAATTCATCGGTCAGGCGTTCCAACTGGTACGCGGCGGGCGTGACCCGGCGTTGCAGGTGCGACCGATTCGACAGGTGCTGGCCTGTCTGGCAGACCGGGATCTGATGCCCGCTGAGGTGATCGCACGACTCGACGCGGCCTATGTGTTCCTGCGTCTGGTCGAAAACCGGCTCCAGGCGTATCGCGACAAACAGACCCATACCCTGCCGGATGACGCGGTCAACCGTTTACGTCTGGCGCGCTCCATGGGCTTCGCCGACTGGACGGCTTTCGCTGCGGTGCTGGCGGAACATCGGCAGCGGGTACAGGAGCAGTTCGATCACGTCTTTGCCGCACCGGTTGAGGAAGCCGAACCGGGCGACATCAATCTGGGCATGCTGTGGAACGGCTGCCACGAACCGGCGCATGAACTGGAGCTGCTGAAAGCGTCCGGGTTTGCCGACCCTGAGGTCGCACGCACCCGGATCGCGCAGTTCCGCGATGCAACCGCCCGTAAAGGACTCAGTGCGCGCGGTCATGATCGCCTGGGGCACCTGATGCCTCAGGTACTGCGCCTCATCGCCGCCAGCGGACAACCGGATCGGGTGCTGGAGCGGATGCTGCGCGTGCTCGAATCCGTCATGCAGCGGACGGCCTATCTCGCGATGTTGAGCGAGCATCCGGGCATCCTCGCGCAACTGGCCTGTCTGGCCGGTATGAGCCCCTGGTTCACCGACCGGATCGCCCGTCATCCGCTGCTGCTGGACGAGCTGATCGACACCCGCCGGCTTTATGCCCCGCTGCGTCGCGACGAGCTGGAATCCGAACTCGACGCACTGCTGGCGCCGGTGGACGCAGAGGACCTGGAACAGCAGATGGAACGGCTGCATCAGTTCGCGCAGGGCAACATGCTGCGGGTGGCCGCCGCCGATCTGACCGAGGTCATCCCGCTGATGGTGGTCAGCGATTATCTGACCGAGATCGCCGAGGTCGCGGTCGCGCGCGTGCTGCGTCTGGCCTTCGCCCATCTGGTCGCGCGGCATGGCCGACCGACCGCCATCCTGGGCGAGGACACGGGGTTCCTGGCGCTCGGCTATGGCAAGCTCGGCGGCATCGAACTGGGCTATGGCTCGGATCTGGATCTGGTCTTCATCCACGGCAGCGAATCGGTAACGGCCATGACCGATGGCCCCAGATCGATCAGCAACGAGCAGTTCTACAACCGGCTCGGCCAGCGCATCATTCATATGATGACCACGCGCACCGCGACCGGCGCGCTCTATGAGATCGACATGCGTCTGCGCCCGGACGGCACCAAGGGCATGCTGGTGCGCTCACTGGCGTCGTTTGCGAATTATCAGGAAACGGCGGCCTGGACCTGGGAGCATCAGGCGCTGACCCGCGCGCGTCCGGTGGCTGGCGATCCGGCGCTGGCCCGGCGCTTCGATGAAGTCCGACGCGCCGTGCTGTGTCGCCCGCGCGATCCTGAGCAGTTACGCACCGAGGTGCGCGAGATGCGCGCTAAAATGCGCGCCAGCCTCGATCGGACCGGCGGTGGGCGTTTTGATCTCAAGCAGGGCGCCGGCGGTATTGCGGATATCGAGTTTATGGTTCAATACGCCGTTCTGCGGTGGGCGGCGGACTATCCGACGCTGGCTGACTGGACCGACAATATCCGGCAGCTCGCAACCCTGGCGCGGTTTGATCTCCTGCCCGGACAATCGGCGCAGGAGCTCACCGACGCCTACAAGGCACTGCGCGCGGCCTATCATCGCAGTGCACTGCAGGAACAGCCCAAGACCATCCCGCTCGATCAGCTCGAAGCCGAACGCGGGCGGGTGCGGGAGTTGTGGCGAGCTTTGATGGAGGATGCTCACCGAGAGGCCGTCAATGGACAGGATTAACAGGATGTTTCACGATTAACAGGATTTAAAAACACAGATTTAACAATCCTGTCCATCCTGCGAAATCCTGTTAATCCTGTCCATTTTGATTCCGGAATTTTTTGGTTCAATCTGAAAGCTGACCTTTTTAAGAACTCGGGACGTTTCCCGAACCTGGCGGAGTGAAGACATGGCGACGATGGCGGACCGCGACGGTCTGATCTGGATGGATGGCGAAATGGTGCCCTGGCGCGAGGCCAAGACCCACGTTCTGACTCATACCCTGCACTATGGCATGGGTGTCTTCGAGGGCGTCCGTGCCTATAAAACATCCCGGGGCGCGGCCATTTTTCGCTTGCAGGAGCATACCAACCGTCTCTTCAATTCGGCCCACATCTTCGGCATGACCATTCCCTGGGACCGCGAGACCCTGAACGCCGCCCAGTGCGCGGTGGTGCGCGAGAACAATCTGGCGTCCGCCTATATCCGCCCGCTGTGTTTCTATGGCGCGGAAGGCATGGGCATCCGCGCCGATAATCTCAGGGTCCACTGCGTGGTGGCCGCCTGGGAATGGGGCTCCTATCTGGGCGAGGACAACATGAAGCACGGGATCCGCATCCGGGTCTCGTCCTACACCCGTCATCATGTGAACGTCACCATGTGTCGGGCCAAGGCCACCGGCAGCTACGCCAACTCCATGCTGGCTCTACAGGAAGCGGTGCGCGACGGTTATGACGAGGCGCTATTGCTCGACGCCTCCGGCTACGTAATGGAAGGCAGCGGCGAGAACGTCTTCATCGTGCGCGATGGCGTCATCTATACCCCGGATCTGACCTCCGCACTCGACGGCATCACCCGCCGCACCGTCATGACGCTCTGCGCTGAACTCGACATCCCGGTGGTGGAAAAGCGCATCACCCGCGACGAGGTCTATATCGCCGATGAAGCCTTTTTCACCGGCACCGCCGCCGAGGTGACGCCGATCCGCGAGATCGACGGACGCGCCATCGGTTCAGGCACACGCGGCCCCATCACCGAGCGTCTGCAAAGCCTCTATTTCGATCAGGTCCACGGACGCCGCGACCGCCATCCCGAGTGGCTGACGCTGGTTTAAAGGTCGTCAATTGGACAGGATTTTAACTGTCCAGTGCCGCCGTGCTGATGTTCCGATGCCGTCTCCGGTCGTTGTCGTTGTCGATTTACGAATTTTCGACAACGACAACGAACAGCATCGGGATGACGTTACGATTTAAAGAATCCTGTCCATCCTGAAAAGTCCTGTTAATCCTGTCTATTCGCGATCTGAATCACGGGGGCTCAGTTCATGTCCAATACCGCCACGGCGACCCGTCCGCTGGAGCAACCCATCCCGGTCAGCCGCCGGGATCTCCCGCTCTCCTGCCCGCTGCCGGATGCCCTGGTCTGGAACCTGCACCCACGGGTCTATCTGCCCATTGAGGATGAGCCGGGCGGGGAGTCAGTCTGCCCCTATTGCGGCGCGCACTATGTCCTGAGCGATTGAGAGACCACCCGCCATCAGGTCGAAATGGATAGGCCGGTCGCTCGGGTGGAACGCATCGAGCGGCGCTTGAACTGACTGGGGCACATTGCCGACGCCGATCACCCCGGCGTCCAGGCAAAAGAAAACCGGCTCAAGGCCGGTTTTTTTGCGCGTGACGCAATTTTCGCGCGTGACACAATGGATGACACGGCCTGATGCTTTGTGAGGCGATTCCGGACGACCGATGCGACCTGAGCCTCGCCTAAGCCATTGAATTTATGGAGCCGATGGGCGGATTCGAACCGCCGACCTACGCATTACGAATGCGTTGCTCTACCAACTGAGCTACATCGGCAACAGGCGCGCAAGTATAGTGACTTTGCCAGGCATCCTCAACAGGAAATGGCAACTTACGAAAAGCCGGATTCAGGAAGGCGTCAGCAGATGTCGCGGACGGATCCCGCTGACGAACAGCGTGCCGACATAGACAGCGCCGCCGATGACGATCCACATCAGCAACTGCGCAATCCGCTCGCCCGACGCCATCGCGATCCAGTCAGGGGTTGCATCGACACCCAGAAGGAGCACGAGGCCCATCGCCAGACTGGCGCTCAACCCCTGTAGCAGCAGTCGCGTCCAGCCGGGGCGCGGACGCCAGATGCCCTCCTGCAGCAGTCCACGCACCAGCAGTCCGGCGTTCAGGGTGGCGGCGATGGCGGTCCCCAATGCCAAACCGGCATGCCCCAGCGGAAACATGAGAATCAGGTTACAGACCAGCCCGGTCAGCAGGGCGATGACGGCGATCCGCACCGGGGTCTTCATGTCCTGACGGGCATAGTAGCCGGGAGCAAGGATTTTGATGCCCATGAAGCCGACGAGTCCGAGCGAATACGCCATGAGACTGCGGGCCGCCATGGTCACATCCTCCGCCCCGAATTCGCCCGAATGGAAGAGTGTCGCCATCAAGGGGCCGGAGAGGGCCAGCAGACCCACGGCGGACGGGACGCCGAGCAGCAGGATCCAGCGCAGCGCCCAGTCCAGGGTGTGTGAGAAGGATTCGGGGTCGTCTGCGGCATGACGCTGCGAGAGTCGCGGCAGGATCACGGTGCCGAGCGCGACGGCGAGAATCCCCAGCGGAAACTCCATCAGACGGTCGGAATAATAGAGCCAGGAGATGCTGCCGGTGGTCAGAAAAGACGCCAGCAGGGTGTCCAGCAGCAGGCTGATCTGCGCGACCGAGACCCCGAACAGCGCCGGCCCCATGAGCCGGGCGACACGTCTGACACCTGGGTCTCTGATGTTCAGGCGCGGGCGCGGCAGCAGTCCGAGCCGGATCAGAAAGGGGATCTGAAAGGCCAGTTGCGCGATGCCGGCAAACAGCACGCCCCAGGCCAGTGCCATGATCGGCTGTTCCATCCGGGGCGCCAGCCAGAGCGCGCAGGCGATCAGCAGCAGATTCAGCAGCACCGGGGTGAAGGCCGGGACGCCGAAGCGTTCGTAGGTGTTCAGGATGCCGCCGGCAAAGGCGGTGAGCGAAATGAACAGCAGATAGGGGAAGGTCAGCCGCAGCATGGCGGTCGCCAGTTCGCGCTGCGCGGTGTCTTCCGTAAAGCCGGGCGCGAAGATCAGGACCAGCACCGGGGCGGCCAGCACGCCGAGCACCGTGATCAGCAGCAGCGCGAGCCCCAGCGTGCCGGCGATGTCATCGACGAAGGATTTGAGTGCCGCGAATCCGCGTTTTTCGCGATACGCGTTCAGGACCGGCACGAAGGCCATCGAGAAGGCGCCTTCGGCGAAGAGGCGACGCATGAAGTTCGGGATCTTGAAGGCGACAAAGAAGGCGTCAGTAACGCCGTTGGCGCCGAAGACATGGGCCACTACCAGATCCCGGACAAAGCCGAGGACGCGCGACAGCAGGGTATTGCCGCCGACCCGGGTCATGGAGGCTGCGAGTGAGACCACCGTTTCAGGCTCCGCAAAAGGCGCGGATTATAGGGCCGGGCGGCGACCGGGTGTGATCGACTTGCGCCCTGCCGGGTCATCCAAGCATGATGACACCCTTGGAGTGCGCCTGAGCGGTCTGTCTGGTCGGCGCGCCATTCGACATGACGACATGACCGAGGGGTTTTGAACAATTTATGGATCGCCTGAATCGCAACGCCATCATCATTTCCGCCATCATCCTCATCCTGCTGGTGCTGTCGATGGTCTGGCACCGCATCGACATGACCCCGCGCATCTGGCAGCTCAACGATGCGTTGAAACAGGATCCCATGCTGGCGGCCTACCCCTATGAGTTCCGTGCCCTGCTGTTCCTCAATGGCATCGTCACCCTGACGAGTCCGCATGCGTCCGAAATGCCGCTTGAGCCGTTTCTGGTCCAGATCGATCCCACACTGGCCGGCAAGGCAGCCGACGATCCGGCCATGCGCGCCGCCAGCGATCGATTCAGGGCGCATGAAATGCAGGCCATCCAGGTGATGCTGGCAGAGCCTGATGTGGAATCGGTCATCTGGGCGCTGGATCGGGCCTGGTATCAGAAACAGGGAATCAAACTGGGACGACCTTAGCCTGCCGTCTGATGGGATGTCTGAGACAGGACACGACCCACGACCGTGCCCCATGATCCGCTGACCGAATGTCTCGAATGCGGTCTGCTCCAGCGCAATCCGCCGCTACCGCCGGGCGGGGTGGCGGAATGCGCGCGCTGTGGCGGAGTGCTGCATCGCGACCGCCCGGACAGTCTGAACCGCTCGCTGGCGCTGACCCTGGCCGGGATCGTGCTCTTCATCGTCGCCAACAGCTTTCCCTTTCTCGCGTTCGAGATGCAGGGACAATCGACCCAGACCACACTGCTGACGGGCGTCACGGATCTCTATCAGGGCGGAAACTGGTTCATCGCCGGCGTGGTGCTTTTCACCAGCATCGTCGCGCCGGGTCTGCAACTGCTGCTCCTGCTGGCGGTGCTGATCCCCCTGTCGGTCGAGGCGCTGCCGCCCTGGCTGCCGCGTCTCTTCCGCTGGGTGCGGCATCTGACACCCTGGGGCATGATGGATGTCTTCATGCTGGGGATTCTGGTCTCGGTGGTGAAGCTGTCGGAGATGGCGACCATCGTCCCCGGCGCCTCGCTCTTCGCCTTCGGGGTGCTGATCCTGGTGCTGGCGGCGGCGCAGGCGGCGCTGGATCCGGATCTGGTGTGGTCGCGGGTGCCGGTGGCGACGGACCTGTCGCGCCCGCTGCGTCCGGGTGATGATCATCTGGCGTGCGGCGTCTGCGAACTGGTCATGCACCGCGCGTCCGCTGTCTGGGTGCCCCGGCGTTTCGATCCTCTCTGGTCGCGGGTGCCGGGTCGCGCGCGGTCGGGACAGTGGCACTGTCCGCGCTGTACCGAGGTGCTGCACCGGCGTAAACCACGGAGCCTCCAGCGCACCTGGGCGCTGCTGCTGGCGGCGATCATCTTTTATATCCCGGCCAATCTGCTGCCGATCATGACCGTGACCTCGCTCGGGCGCACCCAATCGGATACCATCTTCAGCGGTGTCGTCTTTCTGCTGGAACATGGCATGTGGCCGCTGGCCGCCGTGGTCTTTATCGCCAGCGTCTTCGTGCCGCTCCTCAAGCTGCTGATCCTGATCCTGCTGCTAGTGTCGGTGCAGTGGCGCTGGACCTGGCGTCCCCGTGACCGGACCCGGCTCTATCGGATCATCGAGCTGATCGGACGCTGGTCGATGGTGGATATTTATGTGGTCACCATCCTGGTAGCGCTGCTGCGTCTGGGGAATCTGGCGAGTGTCCAGGCGGAGTCCGGGGCCATCTTCTTTTGCGCGGTCGTGATCCTCACCATGCTCGCCGCCATGTCATTCGATCCCAGACTGATCTGGGACGCCCTGGAGCCGGAGCATGTCGGAGACCGCAAACAATCCATCAGTCGTGAGCCGGCAACCCTCTGACGATCCCGTTGAACCGCTGCCGCAGGCGGTCGTCCGCGCGCGCGGCGATTTCTCGCTGGTGTGGCTGATTCCGCTGGTGGCGGTGGTCATTGGCGGCTGGCTGGCGGTCAAGACCTTCGCCGAACGCGGGCCGGTCATCAACATTGAATTCAAGACCGCCTCGGGACTCGCGGCGGGTCAGACCAAGGTGAAATTCAAGGATGTGGACGTGGGTCAGGTGACCGCCATCAATGTCAGCGCGGATCTCAAGACAGTGATCGTGACCGCCGAACTCAAGCCCGGATTCGCTGAGTTTCTGACCGAAAACACCCGTTTCTGGGTCGAACGTCCGCGCGTCACCCTGAGTGGAGTCTCGGGGCTCGATACCCTGCTGTCCGGCGCCTTCATCGCCCTGGATCCGGGCACCGAGGGTCAGGCGCGGCGTGATTTCAAAGGGCTCGAAGAGCCGCCGCTCTTCACCACAGCCGAGCCCGGACAGCGTTTCATCCTGCGCTCGCCGACCCTGGGTTCGCTCAACATCGGCGCGCCGGTCGCCTACCGTCAGATCCAGGTGGGACAGGTGGTCGGCTATGCGCTGGATGCGGACGGTCAGGCGGTGAGCATCGAAATCTTCGTCTCCTCGCCGCATGATCGTCTGGTGTCGGCCAACACCCGCTTCTGGAACGCAAGCGGAATCGATTTCTCGCTCTCGGCGGCAGGAATCAGCGTCGATACACAATCGCTGCTGTCGGTTCTGATCGGCGGGGTGTCTTTCGATACCCCGGAGACCATCGACGCGGCGCGTCCGGCTGAACCGCCGGTGGCTGCCGTAACGGGGAGCGAGCCGCCGCTGTTTCATCTCTATTCGAGCCGCGAGGCCGCCTATGCCAAGACCTATTCGCGCAAGGAGCGTTATCTGCTGTTCTTCAGCGGCTCGGTGCGCGGCCTGAGCATCGGCGCGCCGGTCATGCTGAAGGGGATCGATATTGGCCGGGTGCTCGACATCCAGCTTCAGTTCAATGTCGCGGATGATCAATTTCAGATCCCGGTATTGATCGAAGTCGAACCCGACCGCATCGCGATCCAGGGCGACGAACGCCTGGAGGAGACGCAGATGGTGAACCGGCTGGTCGATAGCGGTCTGCGCGGACAGCTCAAATCCGGCAGTCTGCTGACGGGGCAGCTTTACGTCGATCTGGATGTCTATCCCGAGGCCAAAACGGAGAAGGTCGCGCACTATGGCGGTTATCAGGTGATCCCGACCCTGCCGGCTCAGCTTGAGGCGCTGACGACCAAGCTCACCAACATCCTGGACAAGCTGGAAACGATTCCGCTGGATCAGATCGGGCGCGATCTGGCAGAGACCGCCGCCGGGGCCAACGCCCTGGTCAACGCGCCGGAACTCAAACAGTCCATTGTCGAACTGGAAGGCACGCTGGCCGCCGTGCGCGCGACCGCCGGACAACTCAACGACCGGGTCGCACCGGAACTGGTCGAGACCCTGCGCCAGACCACTGTGGCCTTCAGGAGCATGGATCAGACCATCGCCGCCAGTTCACCGACCATGATCGAGATGGAACGCATGTTCCGCGAAATCTCCGCCGCATCGCGTTCGCTGCGGCTGCTGACCGACTATCTGGAGCGTCATCCCGAGGCGCTGCTGCAAGGGAAAGGGAGGGCCGGGCGATGAAATTCCTGCCATGTCTGAGCATCCTGGGCGCGCTGACACTGCTCGGCTGTGCGAGCACGCCGCCGTCAACCTTCTACAGTCTCTCGTCCCTGCCGCCCGCCGCAAGCCAGGCGGCGGCAGATACGTCCGACCTGGCCATCGGGCTCGGCCCCGTGACCTTCCCGGTCTTTCTGGATCGACCGCAGATTGTCTCGCGCGCCAGCGGCAATCGACTGACGCTGAACGAATTCCATCGCTGGGGTGGCACCATCCAGGACGATTTTCTGCGGGTCTGGAGCGAGAACCTCGGCCAGTTGCTCGGCACCGGCCAGATCCTCATCTTCCCGAGCGAGGTTCGCGCACTGCCGGATCTGCGCATCGCCGCCGATGTGCTCGCCTTTGAAGGCACACCTGAGGGTCAGGCGCTGCTCAAGGTGCGCTGGACAGTGCTGGATGGCGATCTCGAAACCGTGCTGATCGCGCGCGAGAGCCGCTATCGTCGCCCGCTGGCCTCACCCGGCGATGACGAGGCGCTGATCGCCGCACTCAGTGCTGTACTCGGCGATTTCAGCCGGGAGGTGGCGACAGTGGTGTCTGGTCTGCCCAGATTTCAAACAGCGCCCGCTCCGGCAGATCACGCCGATCAAGACCCCCCATCCTGAATCCGGTCTAACGATTCCTGATCGTTGGTATAAGATTTCCAGGAAATCATCTTAAACTGCGTCCAGCGCAACATGCGTGATTTTCAGTTTGTGTTTAGCTTTGGAGATGTCATCTCCATCAGTGGAGACGCAGTTTAAAATTTTATATTTTTTAATATCTTAAATCGCGCCCGCTCGAACGTCCGTCGATTCTGCCAAGGCCGGCTCAATCCTCAACGATCACATACCGCAACAAGCGCGGTTTAACTGTCACGCAGTCTCCATCCATTCCGCTTCACCAGCACAACAGGTCCATGTCGAAAAAACGCAAACCACTTCCCCAGGAGCCCATTGAGGCTGAGATCGAATCGCTGACCCACGAAGGCCGTGGACTGACCCATATCGACGGCAAGGCGGTTTTTGTCGATGGCGCGCTGGCGGGCGAGCGGGTGCGCTTCCGTTATACCCGCCTTCAGCGCCGCTTCGATGAGGGAAGGGTTGTCGAGGTGCTGCGCGCGGCACCTGATCGCGTCGAGCCCAGATGTCCGCATTTCGGCCTCTGCGGCGGTTGCAGTCTGCAACACCTGGATGCCGATGCGCAGATTCAAATGAAGCAGGCGAGTCTGGCGGATGTGTTCAGTCGCATCGGCAAGGTGACGCCGCAACGCTGGCTGGAGCCGCTGGTAGCCGACCACTGGGGCTACCGCCGCAAGGCGCGGCTCGGGGTGCGTCATGTCATCAAGAAAGGACGCACCCTGGTCGGCTTTCGCGAGCGCGGCAACGCCTTTCTGGCCGATCTGAGCCGCTGCGAGGTGCTGCATCCCAGCGTCGGCGAGCGACTCCAGATCCTCGCCGAGACGGTTGACCAGTTGAGCATCCGCGACCAGGTGCCACAGATCGAGGTCGCGATGGGCGACACCCCCTGCGTGCTGGTGTTCCGGGTCATGCAGCCGCCCAGCGCCTCCGATCTCGGGGTGCTGCTGACGCTGGCCGAGCGCGAGGGTTTCCATGTCTATCTCCAGGAGGGCGGACCCGAGACCATCCGTCCCCTGCCGGGACAGGGCATCGACCTGCACTACAGGCTGCCCCGCCACGAGGTCCGCATCGACTTTGAGCCAAGCGATTTCACCCAGGTCAATCTGGAATTGAACCGGCTGATGGTGGATCGGGCGCTGGAATTGCTGGACGCTCAGCCGGACGAGCAGGTGCTGGATCTCTTCTGCGGGCTCGGCAATTTCACCCTGCCCCTGGCCCGCCAGACGGCATCCGTGGTCGGCGTCGAGGGCGAGGCGGGTCTGGTGGCGCGGGCGCAGGCCAATGCCAGGGCCAACGGGATCGACAATGCGCGCTTTTATACGGCGGATCTCTATGGCGAGCTGGAGCTTGAGCCCTGGATGCGCGAGGGCTACACCAAGGCGCTGCTGGACCCGCCACGCAGCGGCGCGCTGCAAGTGCTGGACTGGCTGCCCCGGCTCGGGATCGAGCGCATCCTCTATGTCTCCTGCTATCCCGCCACCCTGGCGCGGGATGCGGATCGACTGGTGAACGGACTCGGCTATGAACTCAAGGCGGCGGGCGTCATGGACATGTTCCCGCATACCGCGCATGTGGAGTCCATGGCGCTCTTTGAGCGGCGGCTGTGAACGGCTCATTCTAGGACATAAGCCTGAATTTTCGTGATTTTCCGGACGCGGTTTAATGCAAAAAAACGCCCTTTCGCTTGATCAAGATGTCGTCATGCTCCACGGCTGGGGCATGAATGCGGCCGTCTGGGACGGCTGCTCCGCGTGCTGGCAGGGTCTTGACCAGCATCGCATCGAATTGCCGGGACATGGCGCAAGCCCCTTTCAACCCCGGCTCGACAGTCTCTGGAGCTGGGCCGATGCCTGTCTGGAGGCCGCCCCCGAGCAGGCGATCTGGCTGGGCTGGTCGCTTGGCGGACTGGTCGCGCTGGCGGCGGCGCTGCGTGCGCCCAAGCGGGTGACAGGGTTGATCCTGCTGACCGCGACGCCCCGTTTCGTGCAGGCGGTGGACTGGACGCCGGCCATGCCGGAGACGACGCTCGACCAGTTCCATGCCGATCTGGCCCAGGATCCTGTCGCGACGCTCGCGCGCTTTCTCGCGCTTCAGGTGCGTGGCAGCGAATCCGCCCGCGACACCCTGCGCACCCTGCGGCAGGAACTGGACAGCCGCCCTCCCCCACAGCCGGACGCGCTGTCGCTGGGGCTGGATCTGTTGCGGGACGAAGACCTGCGCGGAAGGCTCCCGGATATTCGCTGTCCGGCGCTCTGGATCTTCGGCTCTCACGACGCCCTGGTGCCGCCCCGCGTGGCTGAGCGGGTCGAATGTCTGATGCCGGGGGCGCAAACCCGGGTCATCGCGGGCGCCGCGCATGCGCCGCATCTCTCCCACCCGACCGCGACGGCGGCGGCGATTCGAGACTTCCTCGACGGGCAGGCAGCATGCGCCTGAGCAGTAAACCCATCGATAAAATGCGCGCGCGTCACCGCTTCGATCAGGCGGCGACAGACTATGACAGCGTCGCCGTGCTCCAGCGCGAGATCACCGACCGCCTGCTGGAACGGCTCGATTATGTGCGGCTCGAACCACTCCGGATTCTGGATCTGGGGACCGGCACCGGTTATGCCATCGACGGGCTTCAGCGTCGCTATCACGAGGCGCAGGTGATCGCGCTGGATTTTGCGCAGGGGATGCTGCGTCAGGCGCGTCAGCGCGGCGGCCCGCTGCGCCGCCCGCTGTGCATCTGCGCCGATGCCGAGACCCTGCCGCTGAACGATGGCGCGGTGGATCTGATCGTCTCCAACGCCACCCTGCAATGGTGCAATGACCTGGAGCGGACGTTCGACGAATGTCGTCGCGTGTTACGACCGGGCGGGCTCTTCATGTTCACGACCTTCGGCCCGGACACGCTCACCGAGCTGCGTCAGTCCTGGAGCGAGGTGGACGGACAGTCGCATGTGAGTGCATTCCTGGACATGCACGATATCGGCGATGCGCTGGTGCGGGCGCGCTTCGCGGATGTGGTCATGGATGCCGAGCGTCTGACCCTCACCTATGAGCGGACGCGCGATCTGATGCGCGATCTCAAGACCCTGGGCGCGAATAACGCCACCAGCGAACGACCGCGCGGGTTGACCGGGCGGGCGCGACTCGCGGCGGTCGAACAGGCCTATGAGCGCCATCGCTGCGACGGACGACTGCCCGCCAGCTATGAAGTGGTCTATGGTCACGCCTGGGCGCTGGAACGCCAGCCGGTCGCCGCTGAGTTCGCCATTCCGGTTGACGCCATCGGCGGTCGGGGACGGAGCACCGGACCAACATGAGCGGTCTCTTTGTGACGGGAACCGACACCGGCTGCGGCAAGACCGAGATCAGTCTCGGTTTGATGGCGGCCTTGCAGGCCCAGGGATTGAACGTGCTCGGCATGAAACCCGTGGCCAGCGGCTGTCTGACCACCCCCGATGGACTGCGCAACGAGGATGCACAGCGGCTGCTGATGCAGGGCAGCAGCGTGCAACCCTATGCACGGATCAATCCCTATGCCTTCGCCCCGCCGATCGCGCCGCATCTGGCGGCGGACGAGGCCGGGGTTCGGATCGAGCTGGCGGTCATCGAAACCGCTTACGCGGCGCTGCGACAGGCCGCAGACCGGGTCATCGTGGAAGGCGTCGGCGGCTGGAGGGTGCCGCTGGGTGCGGATCTGTTCGTCGGCGACATCCCGCGCGCGCTCGATCTGCCGGTGATTCTGGTCGTCGGACTCAAGCTTGGCTGCATCAACCATGCGCTGCTGACGGCAGACAGCATCCGCGCCAGCGGCTGCCGGCTGGCCGGCTGGGTCGCCAATCAGGTCGATCCCGAGATGGTGGCCCGTGACGCTAATCTCGCGACCCTTGAAGCACGGATGACGGCGCCCTGTCTGGGCGTCATCCCCTGGTTTGAGCCACCGGCTGTGGCGCAATGAACTGACCGCAGATGTCAGGATCCGTCTACGTTCACCCGCTCGCTGACGCTGTATTCGTCTGCGCCGGACTGCACCGCGATCAGGGTGTCCCACACCCCGATCAGGGGGAAGGCGGCCTTGACCACATAGCGGCCCTTGTCTTCGCGGATCATGGGCAGCGAAAAATCGCGTCCGGCGTCCGCCGGACGATAGGCGAAGAAGGTCACGGCATCGGCCTCGACCGGCTGACCGGCGCGATCGACCAGCACGATGCGGACGGACTGCGGCTCGCCGACCCGCAGCGGCTGGGGAATATCGGCGCGCATGGTCCAGTGCGGGCTGCGCGCCTGACGTGACAGCAGCGTCTGCTCGTAATCCTGTCCGCGCTCGTAATAGTCGGCGTTCACCAGCCCCGGACTGGTCGAGATCGCCAGATAGACCATGATGAGATTCACGGTGAGCACGGCCACGACCAGCCCAATCCAGCCGATGACCCAGGGGTTGCGCAGGGCGGGGGTTTGGGCCTGGATGGTCGGGGCTGTTTCAGTGGTCATGGAATCTCTCCGAATAGACAGGATTAACAGGATTTTCCAGGATGGACAGGATTTTCAAGCTATTGTTTTTAATCTTGTGAATCTTGAGTCATCCTGTTAATCCTGTCCATTGACGGCCTGTCAGGCGGGTAACGCGCCTTATGGCCGGGGTCCGACAAAGACGCTCTCGCGTTCCGCTTCGACCCGGAGACCCGTATCGCGAATCGCCTCGGCATGGAAAACGATGCCCTGCTGTTCGGCGGCAAGCGCACGTTTGGGGATCCTGACGAAGACGGTCGTCGGGGTCACGCCCCCCGGCTCGGTCATCACCGGCTTCCCGGCATCGACCAGCGTCAGGTCATCATGACCGGAAACGCGGATGGTCACCGCCAGTCGCTCGGGCGACTTGTTCAGGATCTTGAGGGTGTATCTGTTTTGGATCGAGCCATCGCTCAAGAGGACATAGAGCGGTGCGCGCTCATGCAGCGCCTTGAGTTCGAGCGGGGCAATGGCGGTCAGGCCATAGAGAATGCCCGACAGCGACAGCAGCAGAATCGTCGAGTAGACCCAGACGCGCGGGCGTCTGAGCAGGTTTCTGACCGGTCGGCCTTCGAGTTCGTCGAGCGAGGCATAGCGGATCAGTCCTCGCGGACGTCCGACCTTGTCCATGACCTGATCGCAGGCGTCGAGACAGAGCGCGCAGGTGATGCAGCCTTCCTGCTGACCGTGGCGGATGTCGATGCCGGTCGGACAGACGGCGACACACTGATTGCAATCCACACAGTCACCACTGGCACGCCCCTCCCCTGCGACATCCCGCCTGACCCGGCCGCGTGGCTCGCCGCGCGCCCGGTCATAGGTCGGGACGATGGTGGTGGTGTCCAGCATCACGCCCTGGATGCGCGCGTAAGGACAGAGCCAGAAACAGGTCTGTTCGCGCAGAAAGCCCGCCAGCACATAGGTGCCGACCGTGAACAGCGCCACGGTGATATAGGCCGCGCCGTTTGCCTCGCCAACGAAGAAGGTGGTCCAGAGCGTCGGTGCATCGGTGAACCAGGAGACGAAACTGAAACCGGTCAGGAAGCCGATGAGCAGCCAGAGCGCATGTTTGATGGCCTTGAGGCGCAGCTTGTCCAGACTGATGGGCGACTGGTCGAGCTTGCGGCGCGCGGGCGGCGGTCCTTCGAGTTTTTCCTCGATCAGGGTATAGATATCGGTCCAGACCGTCTGAAAGCAGAAAAAACCGCACCAGACCCGTCCGACCAGCGCCGTGACGACGGCGAGCAGGATCGCGAAGAAGAGCAGCAGGAGCGAGAGCATCCAGAAATCCTGCGGCAGCACGGTCGTGGAAAAGAGATGGTACTGCCGGTTCGGAATATCGAAGAGCACCGCCTGCTGACCGTCCCAGCGCAGATAGGGACCGAGGAAATAGATCAGCCAGACCGATGCCGTCAGCCATTTGATCCGGCGCCAGCGTCCCTCAATGCGCTTGGCGTGGATCGTCTGGCCGCCGGTGTTGACGTGCCAGTGATCGGCTTCGTCATAGAGATCATCGACGGCGGATGGATGAGGCGCATCATGCTTGCTCGTGATCAAGTTGACCATCTCCTGGAGTTGAAGGCATCTCCCAAACCGCGCTCAGCACGATATGCGATCTTTGTGGATCGGATCGGCCCTGGCAAACTCAAGGATTATCGGCGCTGGCGCGGTTTAAGATATTCAATAACATGAAATTTTAAACCGCGTCTCCACTGATGTCGTTGACTTCCCCAGAGCTAAACACAAATTGAAAATTACGCATGTCGCACTGGACGCGGTTTAAACCGGCACGATATTGCGACAGTAACGCGGACGATGGGCCAGGATCGCGAGCAGGTCGGCGATGCGTTCGCGCAGATCGCGGCGATCGAGGATCATGTCGAGCGCGCCCTTGTCGAGCAGGAATTCGCTGCGCTGGAAGCCTTCGGGCAGTTGCTCGCGCACCGTCTGCTCGATGACACGCGGGCCGGCGAAGCCGATGAGCGCGCCGGGTTCGGCGATATTCACATCACCCAGCATCGCCAGACTGGCCGAGACACCGCCCATGGTGGGGTCGGTCATGACCGAGATGAAGGGCAGCGCGCGCGCGCGCATCTGGCCGAGCGCGGCGCTGGTCTTGGCCATCTGCATCAGCGAAAACAGGCTTTCCTGCATCCGTGCGCCGCCGCTGGCTGAAAAACAGACATAGGGCGAATCCTGCTCCAGCGCGGCATTCACCCCGCGCACGAAACGCTCGCCGACTACCGAGCCCATCGAGCCGCCCATGAAACCGAACTCGAAGGCGGAGGCCACGATGGGGACATCCTTGAGCCGACCGCGCATGACGATCAGCGCCTCTTTTTCGCCTGACTGCTTTTGCGCCTGCGCGAGACGCTCCTTGTATTTCTTCAGATCCTTGAACTTGAGCGGGTCGAGCGATTCAAGCTCCCCGCCGATCTCCTCGCGCCCTTCGGGATCGAGAAAGGCATCGAGCCGACGGCGCGCGCTCAGACGATTGTGATGGCTGCATTTGGGGCAGACCTCCAGATTGCGCTCCAGCTCGGCGCGATAGAGGATCGCCTGACAGCCGGGACACTTGGCCCAGACGCCCTCGGGCACGGTGCGTTTGGTGCTGGACTCGATACGGATGCGGCTCGGAATCAGCCGCTCGAACCAGCTTTTGCCCATGTCCATCGCATGTTTGAAGGTGGCGCTGGTTTCGGATTCGGTTGGCTGCGGATCGTTCGGATTGGGTTGTTTGCGCATGGGTCAGTCATCCACCACATCGATAGCCCCGCGCAGACCGGCGAGGAAATCGGTGATCGATCCCGGAATCAGCTCGGGAGTCTCGGCCAGCGATTCGATGCGGCTGACGATGGCGCTGCCGACGATCACGGCATCCGCGACCTGTGCGACCAGGGCGGCGGTCTCGGCGTCGCGGATGCCAAAGCCCACCCCGACCGGCAGTTTGATTAGCGATTTGATCGTGCCGACCTTCTCGGCGACGGCATCCGTATCCAGATTGCCCGCACCGGTCACGCCCTTGACCGAGACGTAATAAACGAAGCCGCTGGCGACCTCGCCGATGCGCCGGATCCGCGCATCGGTGGAAGTCGGTGCCAGCAGATAGACCAGATCCAGCGTGTGCGCCTTCATGGTCGCGACCAGGTCATGTCCTTCCTCAGGCGGCAGATCGACGATCAGCGCGCCATCGACCCCGGCGGCCTGGGCCTGTCGCGAAAAGGACTCATAGCCCATGACCTCAATGGGATTCAGATAGCCCATGAGCACCACCGGGGTTTCAGAATCCTGCTCGCGGAAGCGGCTGACCATCCCAAGCACATCAGTCAGCGAGACGCCATGCGCCAGGGCGCGTTCGGTGGCGCGCTGGATCACCGGCCCGTCAGCCATCGGATCCGAGAAGGGCACGCCCAGCTCGATCAGATCCACGCCAGCGGCGACCATGGCATGCATCAGCGGCACCGTGGTTTCCGGGCGCGGATCGCCGGCGGTGACGAAGGGGATGAGCGCGGTGCGCCCCTGTTCCCGCAGTTGAGTAAAGCGTTGTGCGATGCGGCTCATAACACCAACCCGTCGCGACTGGCGACCGTATGCATGTCTTTGTCGCCGCGACCGGAGAGATTGACCAGAATGCTCTGGTCGGGACGCAGGGTCGGGGCGAGTTTGTGGGCGTAGGCGAGTGCGTGGCTCGATTCGAGGGCCGGGATGATGCCCTCGGTCCGGGTCAGATGATGGAAGGCAGCCAGCGCCTCGTCGTCGGTGACGGCATCGTACTTGGCGCGCCCGCTGTCCTTGAGCCAGGAGTGCTCGGGACCCACGCCGGGGTAGTCGAGACCGGCCGAGATGGAGTGGGTCTCGATGATCTGACCGTTGTCGTCTTCCATCAGATAGGTGCGGTTGCCGTGCAGTACGCCCGGCCGGCCGGCGGTCAGCGGCGCGGCATGATGCCCGGTCGCGATCCCCTCGCCCGCCGCCTCGATGCCGTAGATGGCGACCTCGCGGTCATCGATGAAGGGATAAAAGAGCCCGATGGCATTGGAGCCGCCGCCGACACAGGCGACCAGTGCGTCCGGCAGACGACCGGTGCGTTCCAGCATCTGGGCGCGGGCCTCGCGTCCGATCACGGTCTGGAAGTCGCGCACCATCATGGGATAGGGATGCGGCCCGGCGACGGTGCCGATGATGTAGAAGGTGTTGTCGATGTTGGTCACCCAGTCGCGCATCGCCTCGTTGAGCGCATCCTTGAGTGTGCGCGAGCCGGAGGTGACGGGCACGACCCGCGCACCGAGCAGACGCATGCGGTAGACATTGGCCTCCTGGCGGGCGACATCGACCTCGCCCATGTACACCACGCATTCCAGGCCCAGGCGTGCGGCGACCGTGGCGCTGGCGACGCCATGCTGACCGGCGCCGGTCTCGGCGATGATGCGGGTCTTGCCCATCCGCCTGGCGAGCAGCGCCTGACCGATGGTGTTGTTGACCTTGTGCGCGCCGGTGTGATTGAGATCCTCGCGCTTGAGATAGATCTGCGCGCCGCCGAGTTCGCGGCTCCAGCGCTCGGCGTGATAGAGCGGCGAAGGCCGGCCCACATAATCGCGCAGATCGGCATCCATCTCGGCCTGGAAGGCGGGATCGGCCTTGCAGCGCTCGTAGGCCAGACGCAGTTCCTCCAGCGGATGCATCAGGGTCTCGGGGACGAAGAGTCCGCCGTAAGGCCCGAAGTGCCCCTGTGCGTCCGGCAGGTCATAGAGCGCCCCCGGATCTGACTCCATGCGCTGCGCATGGCTCTTATCGGCGTATGTCGCCATTTCTTACCTCTTGCATGAAAGCGAAAATGCGGTCGCGGTCCTTGATGCCTTTGGTGATCTCGACCCCGCCGCTGACATCGACGCCATAGGGCCGCACGCAGACGACGGCCTCGGCCACGTTGGCGGGGTCGAGCCCGCCGGCCAGCACGATGGAACCGGCGATGGCGGCCGGAATGCGCGACCAGTCGAAACGCTGCCCGGTGCCACCGGCGCGTCCCGGCTCGAAGGTGTCGAGCAGGAGTCCGGCGGCGCCACGATAACGCGCCTGCTCGGCCAGCAGGTCGATGTCGGGACGCATGCGAACAGCCTTGATCCAGCGGCGTCCGCAACCCGCACAGTCTTCCGGTGCCTCGTCGCCGTGGAATTGCAGCAGATCGAGCGGCACCTGTTCCAGGGTTGCGCGCACCACGGCGGGATCGGCATCGACGAAGAGTCCGACCGCGCTCACGAATGGCGGCAGACGCTCGCAGAGGTGCCGCGCCTGCTCAGGCGTCACCGCGCGCGGGCTCGGCGGATAGAAGACGAAGCCGACCGCATCCGCGCCAGCGGCGACGGCGGCCTCGACATCGGACGCGCGGGTCAGACCGCAGATCTTAACGCGGGTGCGGGTCATGCGCGACGGTTCACTGGGGGTCATGGAAGTCAATCAAGGGATGGTCCGGCCTGTTCCTGCTGAGGCAGCACGAAGGTGTGCGGATAATCGGCACGCACGAAATAAAGTCCCTGGGGCGGCGCGGTGACGCCGCCCAGGGTGCGGTCACGCGCCGCCAGCACCTCGGACGCCCAGCTCACCGGGGCGTCGCCGCGCCCGATCTTCAGCAGCACACCGGCAATGTTGCGCACCATGTGATGCAGAAAACCGTTGGCGCCGATATGCAGGGTGATGATCCCGTCCGCTTCGGTCAGATCCAGATAATGGACCCGACGGATCGGGCTTTTGGCCTGACAGGCGACAGCGCGAAAGCTCGAAAAATCGTGCTCCCCAACCAGCACCGCACCAGCCTGACGCATCAGTGCCAGATCCAGGGGCGTATGCACCCAGACCGCGCGATCAGCGTGCAGGGCGGAACGGGTCCGCCTGACCAGAATCCGGTAACGATAATGCCGGGCGATGGCGCTGAAACGCGCATGGAAATCCGCTTCGATGGGATGCGCCCAATGCACCGCGATGTCGGGCGGCAGATTCACATTGCAGCCCAAGACCCAGGATCGCTCGCGCCGGATCGCCGTGGTATCGAAATGCACCACCTGTTCGAGCGCATGGACCCCGGCGTCGGTACGTCCGGCGGCATGCACGGTCACAGGATGATCGGCGACCCGGCTGACGGCGGACTCCAGACAGGTCTGGACAGTGCGCACCCCCGGCTGCTGGGTCTGCCAGCCGCGAAAGGCGGTGCCGTCGTATTCGACCCCCATCACGATCCGCGTCATGCCACCCGCTGGCTCAGTCACGCCAGCTTGCGCAGCAGCGCCTCCGCTTCGGCGCGCTGTTCGTCGCGACCCTCGGCGATGACCTCGCCAAGAATCTCGCGCGCCGCCTCGGCATCATCCATTTCGATGTAGGCACGGGCCAGATCGAGCTTGGTCGCGGTCTCGTCCCAGATGCCCGAATCCATCTGCCACTGCGAAGACAGCAGATCGGTCGGCACGCTTTCCTGCACGGGCGGCAGACCCACTCCGTTAAATTCGTCCTGACCCGGCGACAGGAGCGGCAGGGGATTGGATCCGGACGGTTTGGCGCCAGCGAATTCGTTGCGCGCCAGGGTCGGCTCATCATTGAAGACCGAATCCAGATCGTCATCGAGCGCCGGGCGCGGTTCGTCCAGCGTCAGCACCAGTTCGGAACCATCGTCGGCAGGCGTCCGGAGATCGCGTGCAGGTTCCGGCCGCAAGACGCCTTTGTCCCTGGATGCCGGCACAGTGAGCGCATCGCCGAACGAATCCAGATCCAGATGCACGTCATCGAATGCCGGCGCCGCTGCCGGGGCCAGATCGCGCAGGAAGTCGTCGGTGAATTTCGGCTGGACCTGATGCTCCGGCTCGCCAGCACGCAAGGCATTGGCGACCGTGGCAGATTCCGCTGGCGATGGTTCAGTGGAATTCGGGAGCGCACGCTGAATGTCACTGATGTCCAGCGAAAAGACATCGTCCAGCCCCAGATCCTGCGAATCAGTCAAGGTGTCAGGCAGCATCGGCTCAGGCACACGCCGCGCAACCGGCGTGGCGTCATCGGACGCAGTCCGATTCGCACCCACAGGCATTTCACCAGCCGAATCAGCGGAACCTGCCAGGCTTTGCAACCGCTTCCATTGAGCCGGTTCGGCACGATCACCGCCAGCGGCCTTGATCGTTTGCATCAATTCCGCCAGCAACCGCACATCCTTCGTGCCGGCATAAGCCTCAGCCAGCTTGAATTTGATGTCCAGGCGATTCGGGTAACGCCTCATTTCATTGCGCAGGAGTTCCTGCGCCTCGCCATGGCGTCCGTAAGCAATGTAGATATCCGCCTCGGACAGGACGTCCGCCTCGTCCGTCTCAGCATCGAAATTGCTGAGAGACGACATGGGCAACAGGGCTGAATCAGCGCCATCGCCATCGTCGGTGTTCGTGATCGGACGCGACAGCGGGTCGGATACGGGCACCGATTCCAGCTCAGACTCCGGCTGCTCGGCCTTGGTCAGGGTGACAGGCGCGCCCGGCCGCTCGGATTCCGGCGTCACGCGCGACGGGGTTGAGTCGGCAATGGGTTCCGCGAGATCGAACACATCCAGCGACAGATCATCCTCGTCCCCCTCGGCTTCCTCGCGACGACGGCGTCGCGCCGTCACCCAGGAAAACACCAGGATACCCAGTGCGGTCACAGCGGCGAATCCGGCCAGCGGCAGCAGCAGCGCATGCCAGGTCGAGGCGTCTTCCTCTGCGGCTGGGACAGTGCTCTGGGCCGCTGGGGGCGGGGTTTGAGGCGGAGGCGTTGGGGCGGTAGCCGGCTCAGGTGGAGCAGCGGCCGGTTCAGGCTGCGGCACCGGCAGGAGCGCAGCATCGCTCGACGTCGGCACGGGTACCGGCAGAAGACCCGCTTCGGTGGTGGACGGCGGCTCGGTGGTCAGCTGCGTATCGCCTGGCGCAACCGACGCGGTGTCAACCGGGGGCGTGGGCGCGCCCTCGGGCAAGGCGACCGTTGCAGGCTCCAGCCTTCCATCCAGCTCGGAATCCAGCGGAGCCGGCGTTGGGACCGGCATCGAGACGGGGAGTGACGTGTCGGTCGGCTGCTCGCCTGCCTGGGCGCGCGCCAGCTCGGCGTTGCGCAGTTGCAGCAGGGTCTGGATATCCGCCAGTTGCGTTTCCAGCTCCTTGATGCGATCCCGGAGTTCGACGGCCTCCTGGCGCGTGCTCTCGCTGGTCTCCAGCGCACGCAACAGATCCTGCTCCATGGCTGGCGCAGGGACGGCGGAAGAGGGTGCACCCGGCACAGCAGACGTGGGAGACACGGCGGGTGGCGCCGTCTCGGAGGTCGCCCCAGCAATCCGCAGGCGGGAAAGTGCGTCGGGAGGAATGCCGGTGATCGGCTCGCGACGGGCCGGACCGCCGCGCAACGCGGTGGCATAGTCGCGTTCCGCCGCCGCCGGATCGAGCGCAAAAAGCTCGGCGCGGGTCGGGATGACCAGGGTCTTGCCAAGAATCAGACGGTTGATATTGCCGCGCACGAAGGCGTGCTGATTGTTGCGGTACAGCGCCATCGCGGTCTGCGCCGTGGTGGCGTCGGCAGGGCCGTGCTCGCGCGCCAGTCGCCACAAGCCGGCACCCGAGCCGATGGGACCGACATACAGCGGGAAACCATCGCCGGGCGCGGGGAGGTAGGCAGAGGACGGTGTCACGCCGACGCCTGACGGCGGTGCAGCAGCCGGTGAGTGAGCGCCCGCGCTTGGTGTCTCGACCCGCGCGGTCTGTCGGCTGGTAAGCACTGGCGGATCCAGCAGAACCGTGTATTCCTTCACCAGCCGCCCGCCGGGCCAGACGGCTTCAATGAGCAGATCCATGTAGGGCTCGCGGATCGGATCGCGGCTTGAGATCCGAATCAGCGGTTTGCCCTGAGGCGAGACCTCGGGGGTGAAACGCAGATTGGTCAGATAGTAATAACGCTCCAGCCCGGCCTTGTCGAAAGCCTGCTGCGAGGCAATCGAGACCTTGACCGCATCCACTTCATCAGGCTTGACATCGTGCAGATCGATCTCACCGACAAAGGGCTGATTCAGGGCCGATTGCGTGCGCAGCCCGCCCAGACCCAGGGCAAAGGCATCGGCGCCGGCCAGAATCATGCTCATGGTCGATGCCAGAATGAGCTTGCGAGACATCCTACTCCCCCGTGCTTCAAGCAACAGACAGCAATCAGCGATGTGAATCACCCTACTGCGGCAGAACTATATCTGATCGTCCCTGTTTCACCAATAACTGACGCACGCGGCAAACCGACCTGATCAGCGATCAGCCAGAATGGCGAGCATCCGCCGCAAGGGCTCGGCAGCGCCCCACAACAACTGATCGCCGACTGTAAAGGCGGACAGATAATCCGGCCCCAGATTCATCTTGCGCAGACGTCCGACCGGAACGCTCAGGGTTCCCGTGACAGCCGCTGGCGAGAGTTCACGCACGGTCAAGGAGCGATCATTCGGGATCACCCGTACCCACTCATTGGCACCGGCAATCAACTGCTCGATCTCGGGCAGGGGGACATCGCGGGTGAGCTTGATGGTCAGACCCTGACTGTGACAGCGCATGGCGCCGACCCGCACGCAGAGACCATCGACCGGAATCGGCGCTGTCTCCAGCCCCAGAATCCGATTGGTCTCGGCCTGACCCTTCCATTCCTCGCGACTCTGCCCGTTTTCGAGCTGGGTATCGATCCAGGGAATGAGGCTGCCGGCCAGCGGCGCGCCGAAACTGGCGGTCGGAAAGCCGGCATCGCGCATGGTCTCGGTCACACCCCGGTCGATGTCGAGGATCGCCGACGCCGGATCCGCCAGCAGCGGACGGACGGACGCATGGAGCGCACCCATCTGCTCCAGCAGTTCGCGCATGTTTTTGGCGCCTGCGCCCGAGGCCGCCTGATAGGTCATGGCGCTGACCCATTCCACCAGTCCCGCATGGAAGAGACCGCCAATCGCCATGAGCATCAGGCTGACGGTGCAGTTGCCGCCGATGAAATCGCGCTGACCGGCATCCAGCGCCGCGTCGATGACATGGCCGTTGACCGGATCCAGGATGATGGTCGCGTTCGGCTCCATGCGCAGCGCCGATGCCGCATCGATCCAGTAGCCGTCCCAGCCGCTCGCGCGCAGACGCGGATGGATGGATTTGGTGTAGTCGCCGCCCTGACAGGTGACGATCACATCCATCTCGCGCAGCGCATCGAGCGACTCGGCGTCCAGCAGCGGCTGCGCCCCGCGCCCCACATCCGGGCCGGGCTGACCGACCTGCGAGGTGGTGAAAAAGACCGGCTCCGCGATCCGCGCAAAATCGTTCTCCGCACGCATCCGGTCCATCAGGACCGAACCGACCATGCCACGCCAACCGACGAAACCAACCCGATTCATCACAACGCCCCGCAAAACAGTATTTCGAGATTCTTAATAAATGGACAGGATTAACAGGATTTCGCAGGATTCACAGGTTTTTTTACGCATTGAAAAACCATGAATCTTCTTGTTAATCCTGAAGAATCCTGTCAATCCTGTCTAAATCGAAAGGGCCGCGACCACGGCGTCGCCCATCTCGACCGTGCCGACCTGACGCATGCCAGCCGACATGATGTCAGCGGTGCGCAGCCCCTGATCAAGCACCTTTGAAACCGCCGCATCGATGCGATCCGCCGCCTCGGGCGCACCGAGCGAATAGCGCAGCATCATGGCCACTGACAGAATGGTCGCCAGCGGATTGGCCACGCCCTTACCGGCGATATCAGGGGCCGAGCCATGGATCGGCTCGTACATGCCCTGCCCCGTCGCGCTCAACGAGGCCGAAGGCAGCATGCCGATGGAGCCGGTCAGCATGGAGGCGCAATCCGACAGGATGTCGCCGAACAGATTGCCGGTGACCATGACATCGAACTGCTTGGGCGCACGCACGAGCTGCATGGCGGCGTTATCGACATACATGTGCGAAAGCTCGATCCCGGGATAATCGGCGGCGGTTTTGATCGCGACCTCGCGCCACATCTCGGTGGATTCGAGCACGTTGGCCTTATCGACCGAGCACACCTTCTTGCCGCGTTTCATGGCGATGTCGAAGGCGACGCGACAGATGCGCTCGACCTCGGATTCGGTGTAGACCATGGTGTTGATGCCGCGACGCTCGCCGGACGGCAGGGTCTCGACCCCACGCGGCTGGCCGAAATAGATGTCGCCGGTCAGTTCGCGGACGATCATGATGTCCAGCCCGGAGACGATCTCGGGCTTGAGCGTCGAGGCATCGGCCAGTTGCGGGTAGAGAATCGCCGGACGCAGGTTGGCGAAGAGCCCCAGACCCGCGCGCAGCCCCAGCAGACCCTTTTCTGGCCGCTTGGAGATATGCAGCGGCTCCCATTTGGGACCACCGACCGCGCCCAGCAGCACCGCATCGGACGCCCTGGCGGCAGCCAGCGTGTCCTCGGGCAGCGGATCGCCGTAAGCGTCATAGGCCGCGCCACCGACCAGCGCATGTTGCAGGGTCACGTCAATGGCACCATCGGCCTGAAGCGCATTCAGCACCTTGATCGCCTCGGCCACGATTTCCGGGCCGATACCATCGCCCGCAACAACCAGAATCTTCTTGCTCAAGTGTTTTTCTCCAATTCGTGTGTTCATCCACGCAATATAATGTTTTAGTCGGCATTGCAAACGAATCTGTACAAAATTAACTACGCCACTTTACATCGCAAAAATGCCAGATCATGACGATGAATTGACCGCCATTAAATCAAGCAAATCTGGAGCAAGGCGTTCTCGTGCAATCCTGACAGATTCACCATCGCGTTCAAATCCTAAATAATTTCGCCCACTTGCTCGTGCAGCCACCAAAGTCGATCCGCTACCACAAAATGGATCGAGAACAGTTTGACCAGGCTGAGTGGTGAGATCGATGAGCGCCTGCATAAGTTTCAGCGGTTTTTGAGCGATGTGCCGACCACTTTCGCCACGGGCAAAACCAGATTTCAAAACATTGTCGGGTACCTGTTCGTGACAGACGAACGCCCGCTCATTGAATGCGCCTACGCCGTGAGCGAGCACATTATCAGCAATGGTGGTTCCAATCGGATAGGGTTTGACAAACCACAGAACAGGCTCGAATGTTGGACGCAGATTACCAACACGCCATCCTTCCCACCGTTTTGCAAGAGACAGATCTCCTCGTCGCTCGAAAACAACACTGAGACGTTGAGCACGATGCGGTGCAGACTCCTTCAGCCATGCCAAGGTATCCCGCAACGTAAAACCGGCATCTTCAAAGGCGACAATGCAGCGGTGTGAAAGTCGTCGCCCAGCAAATACAATAGCGGAGCCGCCTGGTTTCAGAACGCGCAACCACTCACCCGCAAAAGATGAACACCAATGCTGGTATTCGAGCGGAATCTTGCGATCCGCTTCCGACCAGCCATTTAGTGGCTTTCCTCGACGTTTAAAAATTGCCCCTGCCTTCTCCTGCGCAGGACTTGACCCGAGCAGCGCAGAATTGGTGTTTTGATGCAGGACATCCCAATCATCTGCACCAATTCCATACGGGATGTCGCTGAGGATCAGATGAATACTGGTTTCTGGCAAACTGGCTAAGCCACTAATGCCGTCACCGTGAATCACTTTATTTAAGGGTAAATCGCAGCCCACTGGCATCAGGTCTCCAGTAATCCGCCATACTGAAGTCTTTCAATCTGAGCGATACGGGCATCCAAGCCGACCGATTTAAGAAGTTCTTTCAAGACTTCCTGGTGCGACAAACCAAGCAGGCGATGACGTTCGAACTGTAGATAACTCAATGCCTCTTGCTTGACAAGCTCAAGCCCCTCAAGACTCTCCTGTTTTTCAATCTTCCAAAGATGCTTATGCTTGCCTAGAACACTTATCAGTGTCTCATTGATGCCGACCCAGTAATCACGGGCATTTTTGCTCGGATGAAGCTGCGCAACTTTATCGAGTATCCGGTGCAATCCCTGCTCTGCCATCGCGGGTGACTTTTCACGGGCTAATGCAACCAGGGCACCAAGGTGAGTGTAGCTGAGAATACAAACATTTCGCACAATTGCCTGCTGGTAGATCTGGCTGTTCTTGCCCGGAAGCTGATAAATTGGGCAGACTACCATTGCATAGTCAAGACCATTTCGCCAGCTATCCATAGCCTGAATTTTAAAGTCTTTCTGGTTTTTTGCAGTTCGGCTCAGCCGAAAGGATTTTGCATCCGCAACCAATGAATAGAGCCGCGCACGCGCCTGAACGTCAGCCGCATCAGCTCTAGCAGTAATCACCATGCTATTCAGCCCAATCGCATTAAGCACCTCGCTTACCAGCACATCCGTATATTTCGCATAAAGTTTTTCTGCGGATGAATCATGACCGTAACGCTCCGGCATTGCGCCGCAGAAATGTAAATGGTCGGCGAGCGCATCAATGCCATCGCGCGCAATTTCGGCTTGAAGTTCGGCGATCATTCTCACGGAATCATCGCCGAACGACCCACTTAACTTCTCAAGTTCGGCAACCCAATAAGATCGTCGTTGCCGCGCTTCATCTTTCATTCAGCATTGCCCAACGCAAACAGCCAGGGCGCCTCAACCTGCCGGCGCGCCTCATAGGCGCGAATGGCATCGACTTCCTTCAGGGTCAGGCCAATGTCGTCCAGCCCTTCGATGAGACAGTGCTTGCTGCCGGCATCGACGGTGAAGGAAATGGAGGCGCCATCGTCCAGGGTCAGCGTCTGTCCCGGCAGATCGATCGCGATGCACAGCGGGGTCGCGCCGGTCGCTTTGGCGAACAGGTCATCAATGACCGCCGTGTCGAGCACGATGGGCAGGATGCCGTTCTTGAAGCAGTTGTTGAAAAAGATGTCGGCGAAGCTCGGTGCCAGGATGGCGCGGATGCCGAAGTCCGACAAGGCCCAGGGCGCATGCTCGCGCGAGGAACCGCAGCCGAAGTTCTCGCGGGCGAGCAGGACTTCGGCCTTGGCAAAGCGCGGATCATTTAGCACGAACTCGGGGTTCAACGGACGGTTGGTACAGTCCATGTCCGGCTCGCCATGATCGAGATAGCGCCACTCGTCGAACAGATAAGGCCCGAAGCCGCTGCGCTTGATGCTCTTGAGAAACTGCTTGGGGATGATGGCGTCCGTGTCTACGTTGGCGCGGTCGAGCGGCGCCACGACGCCGGTGAAATTCTTGAACGGCTCCATTAAAGCTCCCTCACATCGACGAAATGACCGGTCACGGCGGCAGCGACGGCCATGGCCGGACTCACCAGATGGGTGCGTCCGCCCTGCCCCTGCCGGCCTTCGAAATTCCGGTTGGAGGTCGAGGCGCAACGCTCGCCCGGCGCAAGACGGTCGGCATTCATCGCCAGACACATGGAACAGCCCGGCTCGCGCCACTCGAAACCGGCCTCGGTAAAGATCTTGTCCAGACCCTCGGCCTCGGCCTGCTCTTTCACCAGACCCGAACCCGGCACCACGATCGCCAGCTTGATGCTGTCGCTGACCTGGCGCCCCTTGGCGACCACGGCGGCGGCGCGCAGATCCTCGATCCGCGAGTTGGTGCAGGAGCCGATGAAGACCTTGTCCGGGCGGATCTCGCTGATCGGCATCCCGGCGGTGAGTCCCATGTAGTCGAGCGCGCGACGGATGCCGCTGGCCTTGACCGGATCGGACTCGGCAGCCGGATCGGGCACATGGCCGTCAATCGGCAGCACCATCTCGGGCGAGGTGCCCCAGGTCACCTGCGGTTTGATGCTGGCGGCGTCCAGATGCACCACGCGGTCGAACTGCGCGCCCGGATCGCTGACCAGGGTGCGCCAGTGCGCGGCGGCACGCTCGAACAGCTCGCCAGCCGGCGCCATCGGGCGCCCGCGCATGTAATCGATGGTCTTCTCATCGACCGCGACCAGACCCGCGCGTGCGCCGGCCTCGATCGCCATGTTGCAGACCGTCATGCGCCCTTCCATCGAGAGTGCGCGCATGGCCTCGCCGCCGAACTCGATGACATAGCCGGTGCCGCCGGCGGTGCCGATTTCGCCGATGATGGCGAGCACGATGTCCTTGGCGGTCACGCCGGGACCGAGCTCGCCATCGACGCTGATCAGCATCGATTTGGATTTGCGCTGGATCAGAGTCTGGGTCGCCAGCACATGCTCGACCTCGGAGGTGCCGATCCCGAAGGCCAGCGCGCCGAAGGCGCCGTGAGTGGCGGTGTGCGAATCGCCGCAGACCACGGTGGTGCCCGGCAGGGTAAAGCCCTGCTCGGGTCCGATCACATGCACGATGCCCTGACGATGATCGCCCATCGCGAATTCGGTGATGCCGAAGGTCGCGCAGTTGGTGCCGAGCGCCTCGACCTGGATCCGCGCGACCGGATCGGCGATACCCGCCGAGCGTTCCTGATCGGTCGTTGGCACATTGTGATCCGGCACCGCCAGATTCGCGCTGGTGCGCCACGGCTTGCGCCCCGTCAGGCGCAGTCCCTCGAACGCCTGTGGTGAGGTGACTTCATGCACCAGTTGGCGGTCGATATAAAGCAATGCCGTGCCATTGTCATCGACACGGACGACATGCTCGTCCCAGAGTTTGTCGTAGAGGGTCTTGGCGCCCATGGCCCCACCTCGGTGCAATAAAGAGAATCGCGTAGAATAGTCGGGGTGCGGGGCAAACTCAAATCCGGGACGCCTGCACTCAGACGCCCAGCCGCTCCAGCCCGCCCATGTAAGGCCGCAGCACGTCCGGAATCCGGATCGAGCCATCCGCCTGCTGGTAATTCTCCAGCACGGCAACCAGGGTGCGACCGACGGCGAGCCCGGAGCCATTGAGGGTGTGAACCAGTTCGGGCTTGCCGGTCTCGGGGTTGCGCCAGCGCGCCTGGAGCCGGCGGGCCTGGAAATCGCCGAAGTTGCTGCACGACGAAATCTCGCGATAGGTCTGCTGGCCGGGCAACCAGACCTCCAGATCGTAGGTCTTGCGCGAAGAAAAGCCAAGATCGCCGGTGCAGAGCGTGACCACCCGATAGGCCAGACCCAGCCGTTGCAGGATGCTCTCGGCATGGCCGGTGAGCGTCTCCAGCGCCTGGAATGACTCGTCGGGACGCACGACCTGCACCAGCTCGACCTTCTCGAACTGATGCTGGCGGATCATGCCGCGCGTGTCCTTGCCGTAGGAGCCGGCCTCGCTGCGGAAGCAGGGCGTATGGGCGACCCATTTGCGCGGCATCATGTCAGCCTCGAAAATGACATCGCGCGCCAGATTGGTAACCGGCACCTCGGCGGTCGGGATCAGATAGAGATCGCGCTCGCCCGGCACCTTGAACAGATCGGCCGCGAATTTAGGCAACTGCCCCGTGCCTTGGAGACTGTCGGCGTTGACCAGATAAGGAACATAGGTTTCGGTATAACCGTGCTCGCCGGTATGGGTGTCGAGCATGAACTGAATCAACGCGCGATGCAGCCGGGCCATGGGGCCAGACAGCACCACAAAACGCGAGCCGGTCACTTTGGCGGCGAGATCGAAATCCATCCAGCCGTTGACGGCGCCCAGATCGACATGATCCTTGGGGACAAAGTTGAAGACCGGCGGCTCGCCCCAGCGGCGTTCCTCGCGGTTGTCCGCTTCGCTGCATCCATCCGGCACGCTGGCGTCGGGCAGATTGGGGAGGCTCAGACCGATGTCCGCCACCTCCTGCTGGATCTCACTCAGACGCGCATCGGCGGCCTTGAGACGGTCGCCCAGATCCGAGACCTCAGCCAGCAGCGGCTGGATGTCCTGACCGGACGCCTTGGCCTGACCGATGGCCTTGGAGCGGGTATTGCGCTGATTCTGGAGTTCCTGGACCGCGATCTGAAGCGACTTGCGCTCGGTTTCCAACGATTCGATCCGTGCCTTGTCCAGGATCAGGCCGCGACGGGCCAACTGCACGGCGACCAGATCGAGGTCGGTCCGCAATAAACGTGGATCTAGCATTCGGGTTCCCTAATATCGCTTTTGACAGGATTGACAGGATTTTTGAACCGCTCGTGTTGAATCCTGTTCATCCTGTCTAATTAACAAGATGGTTTCAGAAAAATCGCGCTGAAATCGCCCGCCAGATAACCTTCCACGATGCGATAGTCATCGACATCCAGCTCCTGGGCCAGACGCCGGATCTCGCGCGGCTGGTAATAGTTGAAAATGGGCGAGGTATTCCAGCCCTTGAGCAGATTGAAGGCAAAGCCTTTGGTCGATGCCTCGTAACAGTTGCGGATGAACTGGGCGCTTTCCTCGCGGGTCAGGGTGTTCATGGCGCCGCTGCACAGATAATAATCGGCCTCGGGCAGCGGATCCTTGAGCACATCCAGGATCCAGATCTCGCAGCCGGTGCGCTCGCGCGCCGTCTCGACCATGGGTTGCATGACATCCAGACCGATGTACTGATGCGGCTGCTCACCCTCGCGGGTCAGATAGCAGTAAAAATCGCCGAAGCCACAACCGGCGTCAACCAGCGTCAGGTCCGACAGATCATCCGGCAGAAATTCGCGCAGCACCCGAAAACGGATCTCCTGGGTCTCGGTGGAATTCCAGTGCACTCCCTCGGCGGTCTCGCCGTGCGCCGCCAGCGCACCGCGATAAAAGGCCTCGTTATCGACTCTTGGCATGATGTTCTTCTCAATCTCGATCAAGCGGTCGCGCCGGGGCAGTCCTGCCGCAGCGGACAATCCGGGCAGACCGGGCGGATCCGACAGCGCTCCTTGCCATGTCGGACGAGCAGCGCATGGTACTCCTTGAACAAAGGCGCGTCAGGACCGAGCGCCGTCTCGAAGGCCGCGCGGATCGACTCGTAATCGGCCTGGGCGTCGAGCAGACCGAGCCTGGCGAAGATGCGGCGGGTATAGGCATCGACCACAAAGACCGGGCGCTCGAAGGCATAGAGCAGCATGTCGTCGGCGGTTTCCGGGCCGATGCCGTGGATCGCCAGCAGCGTATGGCGGAGCCTGTCGGTCGGCAGCGCGTCCAGCCCGGTAAAGCCGCCTGCCGTCAGATAAGCGGCGCAGAAGGCCGCGAGACGGCGGGCCTTGACATTGAAATAGCCCGCAGGCCTGAGCGCCTCGGCCAGATCGTCCGGTGCGAGCGTCAGAATGGCTGCCGCATCGAGCGCAACCCGCTCACGCAGCCGGAGCAGCGCCCGCTCGACATTGGTCCAGGCGGTGTGCTGCGTTAGAACCGCACCGACCATGACCTCGAACGGTGTTTCGGCAGGCCACCAGTGCTGCGCGCCATAAGCCGCCAACAGCCGGTCATGGAGCGTCGATGCCTGACGCGCGGTCAGTGCATCATGACCACTGGCGTTTCGCAAGCGCACCACCCGCCGCGCAGCGGACGAGGACGCCCGCGCAAACAGCCGATTGACCCCATGATCGAGATTCCACGCCCTCCTTTATGCCGGATCTCCCGACACGCTGCGTCCTTTGGTGACGACCACGATCCCTTCCTCGGACACCATGAAACGCTCGCGGTCGCGTTTCAGGTCGAAGCCGATCCGTGCATGCGGCGGAATCTCGATATCCTTTTCGACGATGCAGCGATTGAGATGGGCGCCCTCCCCCACCACCACCCCATCGAACAGAATCGATGCCTCGACGATGGCGCCGTCGCGTACCTGCACGCGCGGAAACAGAATCGAGTGATTGACCCCGCCGCCACGGATCACGGTCCCGGCGGCGAGCATGGAATTGACGAAGACGCCTTCGTTGCCGCTGGTTGCGCCGGGCACGGTGCGCGCTGGCGGATACTGTCCCTGATAGGTGAGGATCGTCCAGTCCGACTGATAGAGATCGAGCGGCGGCTCCGCCCGCAGCAAAGCCATATTGGCCTGATAATAGGCATCGATGGAGGCCAGATCGCACCAGTAGCGATCCGGCGTGACCCGTCCGCGCGTCTGACCGAAACGATAGGCCATGACCGGCTCGGTTTGCACCAGGGGCGCGATGATGTCGAGCGCCAGATCCTGATCCGGTCGCATGCCGCGCTCGATCCGATCCAGTTGCTCCAGCAGGCAGGCCTTATCGAACAGATAGACACCCATGGTCTCCAGATGCTCGGCGGCTGGCATCTGCGCGGATGACTCGTCCCCGGCAAGGGTCAAACCGATGATGCGCTCGTTTTCATCCGCCGCCACCCGCGCCTGGGTATCCGATCCCGGCGCGGTGACGGCGCGCACCGCCACCGTGATGCGCGCCTGTGATTCCTCATGCGCCCGCGCCAGTTCGGCATAATCCATGCGATAAATAGCGCCACCATCGATCACCAGCACCCGACTCGCGCGGTTGCGTTCAATCAGATAGCGATTCTGGCGGATGGCATCGAAGGGGCCGGCATACCAGTCCTGGCTCTCGCGCATCTGCGGCGGCACCGGGGTGATGAACTCGCCCAGCTCGGGGCTGAAGATCGACCAGCCGTCGCGCAGATGTTTCTGCAGCGAGTGACTTTTGTACTGAGTCAGCACCAGTACCTGACGCAGGCCGGAATGCAGACAGTTGGCCAGGGCAAAATCGATGACCCGATATTTGCCCCCGAAGGGCACGGCGGCTTTGGTGCGCTGCCGGGTCAGGGCGTCGAGTCCCAAACCGCGATCATAGGCGAGGAGAAGGATGAGTGTATCGGCGGACATGGCGCTCAGACGAATAAAGTGTGACCGGTCGTCACCGCCGCACAGTCTAGCGGTGAGGACACCCGAAAAGCCAGATGACACATATTCAAAAACCGATCACCAGATAAGCAGCAAAAGTGCCGTCATCACCGTCCCCAGCGTGGCAAATCCGTAAAACCCGAAGGCAGCGCGCGTTCCGGTTCGGAATCCCAGATCATGCAGGCTGTGCAGCATCCGATGACAGCCGTGAAAGAGAAAGAGCGCGATCACCGTCAGCAGGGCGAGCTTGCCGAGCGGATGCTGGACGAAGGCCAGCACATTGGCATGGCTCAGGGTGTCCTCAGGCAGCAGGAAGCCGAGTGGGACGGCGATGCCGGTGATGAGGATCAGCACGGGACCGATCAGGGCGGAGAGCACGCCGCCCGCACCGAACAGCGACCAGAAAACGGGTTCATTGGAGCCTTTCATCGCGTCACCCACCAGAGAAGGACCAGGATCAAAAGCGACAGACCCGCGCTGGCGGCGAGCCCCCCCCGGACGATGAGCCGGGGATCGAAGGGGAGCTTGGGTGCGGTCTTGGGCATGACCTGAAACCAGGTCAGGCTGTGATAGGCGACGAGCAGCAGCGCGATGACATGGAAGCCAAGCGAGAGCGGTGTGTCGAGCAGGCCGCGCCACGCCGCGTAGGCCTCCGGACTCCAGGCGAGACAGGCAAGCCCCGCCAGCAGCACCAGCGCATAGAGCGTTAGAAAGACTGCCGAACCCTCGCGGATCATGTAGCGGATGAAATAGGGGTTCTTCAACCACCACCCGGACATGGGGCGGATGTAGGTCTTGGCGGTCGATTGGAAGCGGCTCATTTCGCGTCACCCCTGGGCAAAAGAAATTTCAGGATGCCGAAGTAGTCCAGGGTGCTGTTGACCTTATTCTGGTTGATGGCATGGGCCGGATCGACGCCCTTGGGACAGACCTCGGAACAGTAGCCGACCAGGGTGCAGGACCAGACGCCCTCCTCCGCGTTCGTCACCTCGCGGCGGGCGCTCCAGCCCTGGTCGCGTGAATCGGCGTTGTAGCGATGCAGCAGCGCGAGCGCGGCGGGGCCGGTGAAGTCGGGATTGAGCCCGAACTGCGGACAGGCCGAATAGCACAGCAGACAGTTGATGCACTGCGAATACTGGTAATAGCGGTCCATCTGTAAGGGCGTCTGACGCTGCGGGCCGGCGGCGAGCGGCTGTTCTTCTTTCGGAATGAGGTAGGGCTTGACTGTTTCCAGATGATCGAGGAAGCCGCTCTGGTCGATGACCAGATCGCGGATGACGGGGAAATGATTGAGCGGCTCGACCCGCACCCGGCGCGGATAATAGTCGCGCAGAAAGCTGTGACAGGAGAGCTGCGGCACACCGTTGATCATCTTGCCGCAACTGCCGCAGATCGCCATCCGGCACGACCAGCGGAAGGTCAGGCTGCCGTCGAGATGATCCTTGATGTACTGCAAGCCCTGGAGCACCGACATGTCGTCGGTGAAGGGCACCTGATAGCGCTGGAAACGCGGTTTGGCATCGGTTTCGGGATCGTAGCGGAAGCACTCGATCTCGATGGTACGGGTGGTGGCGTCGGGCATGGTCGCTGGCTCCGGACGTGGCATCAGGTCAACTCGGCGCGCTGGCCGGCGCCGCCATAGTGGCGGGTCTGGGGTGAGGAGCGGGTGATGGTCACTGGCGCGTAGTCGATGGTCGGTGGCCCGTCGCCGCTGTAGCGCGCCAGCGAGTGGGTCAGATAGCGATCATCGTCACGGGTTTGATAAGCGTCGAGCCGGACATGGGCGCCGCGCGACTCCTGGCGCTGGACCGCCGAGTGCGCCATCGCCTCGGCGACCTCCAGCATGAAACCCAGTTCGATGGCCGACAGCCATTCGGTGTTGAAGGCGCGGCTGCGGTCGTCGAGTTTGATCCCGGCGCGATAGCGCGCGCGCAGCCCGGCAAGCGTGTCGCAGGTGGCGCGCATACCGCTGTCCTCGCGGAAAATGCCGATGCCGGTCTCCATGCTCGCGCCCAGTTCATCGCGCAGGGTGGCGACGCGCTCGCCGGACTGGCACTCAAGCAGCGCCAGCAGACGTGAGGCGGATTCCTCGGCCTGTTGGCGGATGGAGCGCGAATCGCCGTCCGGCAGCTCGCGCGCATAGGCCGCCGCCCGTTCACCCGCGACTCTGCCGAAGACAACGATCTCGGCCAGCGAGTTCGAGCCGAGCCGGTTGGCGCCGTGAATGCCGACGCTTGAACATTCGCCCGCCGCATAGAGCCCCGGAAGCGCGGTCTCGGTCCAGCGGTTACAGGCGATGCCGCCCATGGTGTAATGCGCCGCCGGGCGGACCGGGATCGGCTGGGTGACCGGGTCGATGCCGACGAAGGTCCGCGCCACTTCGGTAATCAATGGCAGCCGCTCATGGATTTTCTGCGCGCCCAGATGGCGCAGATCCAGATTCACGACACGGCCCTGTGAGGTCTCGATGGTGTTGCCCTTCTGATCTTCATGCCAGAAGGCCTGCGACAGCCGGTCGCGCGGTCCCAGCTCCATCGCCTTGGGTCGCGGCCAGGGATCGAGCGGCCCCAGACCATAATCCTGAAGATAGCGGTAGCCGTGTCTGTTGGTGAGGATCGCGCCCTCGCCGCGACAGCCCTCGGTGATGAGGATGCCGGTGCCGGCCAGCGCGGTCGGGTGATACTGCACGAACTCCATGTCGCGCAACGCCACGCCATGCCGGTAGGCCATGCCCATGCCTTCGCCGGTGACGATGCCGGCGTTGGTATTCTGGCTGTAGACACGCGCCGCGCCGCCGGTGCAGAGGATGACCGTCTTGCAGTCGAAGAGAAAGAAGGCGCCGGTCGCGATCTCGATGGCGAGCACGCCACGCACCCGGCCATCCTCGACCAGCAGATCGGCGACGAAGAACTCGTCATAACGCCGGATGGCTGGATATTTGAGCGAGGTCTGAAAGAGCGTGTGCAGGATATGGAAGCCGCTCTTGTCGGCGGCGAACCAGGTGCGCTGCACCGTCATGCCGCCGAAGAAACGCACATTGACGCGCCCGTCGTCCTGACGGCTCCAGGGACAGCCCCAGTGTTCGAGCTGGATCATTTCCTCGGTGCAATGCTCGACGAAATACTGCACCGCATCCTGATCGCACAGCCAGTCGCCGCCGGAGACCGTGTCGTCGAAATGTTTGTCGAGCGAATCCTCGTCGCGGATCACGCCCGCCGAGCCGCCTTCCGCCGCCACCGTGTGGCTGCGCATTGGCACGACCTTGGAAATGAGTGAGATCGACAGGCCGGGATCGCTCTGATGGGCCGCAAGCGCCGCCCGCAATCCGGCGCCGCCGCCACCGACGACCACAATATCGCTCTTGATGATGTTCATCGCAGTTCCTGACATTCAGCGGGACAAGCCATTTACGGATGCAGGATAACAGAGGCATGGCGGCAGACGCACCAGACCAGGGTGCCGCCGCTCAGGATCGCGTCGCATGACCGCGCGGTCAGCGCCCGATTCCCGTCGCCCGTCATGCCGGGAAATACGCAGCGTATTTCTGGATCCACTCCAGAGCGGCCTCCTCGCTGGTGAGATCACGCCCTTCTGTCCTGAGGATCGTCTGACGGTAGTGCTCGATCTGACAGACCTGCTCGACCATGCGCACGCCGTACTCGGTCTCGATCCCCTCGAAGCGGACACCAACCTCGAAGACATCCTGATGCGGCTGACACCAGACGACCACCCCGTCAGCATTGAACACGGGTTCGGCGATGGGGATTTCGATATGAATGCGGGTGCCGCAGGGCATGGCGATGCGCGACGTGAAGCACAGTCCGCCCTTGCCGATGTTGCGCAGGTAATCGTTACGGTGGACGACCACCTCGCCCAGACGATAGTTGATCGGCACATCGGACGGATGACGCAAATACTGGCGCATGTGTTCAGGCATGGGCTTGGATCGATGCGGATGAGTGTGAGACAGAAGCATAGCGCAGGCTGAAAACCACCTGACCAACCTTCGCCTCGGTCGCCGGTCAGGTATATTGACGCCTTCCCCAGGCACTGTCCTGACCAACTCGCGGACCCTGATCGCCCATGACCCCGCATTGGACGCAGCAACTGGCGAGAGCCCTGCACGACGGGCGAACGACGACGCTGCCCGAGTCACGCCTCGACGCGCTTCTGCTCTGGTTGAGCAATCCCGAGAATCCGCACGCCGCTGATCTTGACGCAGCGATCAGCCACGTCGGACTGACCCGCCTCCAGGCCAGCGAGCGGGCCTACGAACTGCTTGATCAATTGCTCTTCGAGCATGCCGGGCCGCCTTCAGCGCGCACGCTCGGGCTGACCGCAAACACTGATCCGGCGCTGACCAAACAGCGTTACCGGCGGCTGATCCAGGTCTATCACCCGGATCGTCACTCGGACCACAACGACTGGGCCACGCGCCGCACCGAGCGCATCAACCTCGCGTTCAGCGCCTGCCAGGGACAGACTGGCACAGCGTCAGGTCGGGCATCCGCCAGCGCATCTGACGCCAGGCCATCCGGTTATCGCGCGGTCCTGGAAACGCTCTGGTCAATGGCGGCGAGTCGGCTGCGTCATGCCTGGGATCTCACCGCACCCTTCCCGCGCTGGCGTCTGGCGGGGCTCGGTGCGCTCGGGCTGCTGCTGATCGGTCTGTTTCTATCCTTCGACGAGCCGCCGCCAGTGCGTCCGGTCGCCATGCCGGTACCGTCGAACAGCATCCAGGCCGCGCCATCGAACCAGCGCCCGAACAGCGCGGCGCGTCCAACGGAGAGAAGGGAGATCGACGAGGCGGCGGTCAGTGACACCAAACCGCCCGCGCCCGCGCCAACCGAGAGCGTACCCGCGATCAGAACGGCAGAGAGTCGCCCGCCAGCGGAGGTCCACGACACCGAGCCATCGGCGCCAGCGCCACCGCCAGACGATCAGGAAAGGAGCCGAGACATCGCCGCAAGCGCGCCCGCACCTGCGCCGGATCCGGCTGTCAGTCCGCCGCCAGCTCCACCGGCATCATCCGCGCCGCAGACGGCAGTGATTCCGGCCCTGCCCGACAGATCTCCCCCGCCCGTTCCAGAGCAGACCGCGCCACGCGAGCCACGCCTGGCGATCCCGCCTGCGCCATCTCCCAGCCAGCCCATCTCGCCCACGCCACCCTCACCGCCTGCTCTGGCGCAACGCATGCCTTTGACCACGCCGAGCGCACCCGGCGGACTGTCGGCAGCCATCGATTGCCGATCCGTACCCGAGTTGCTGGGACGATTCCAGCAGGCTTATGACGCTGGCGATCTGGAACGACTCATGGCGCTCTACAGTCCGGCGGCACGCGAAAACAATTTCGACACCTGGTTCGGCATTCGCCAGACCTACGCCGCCTGGTTCAGCCAGACAGCCGTCCGCCGGATCCGTTTCGAACAACTGCGCGTGCAACCCACCGCTAACGGCGAACGCTGCGCCGCCACCGCCTTTTTCCAGGTGGCCTATCTGGATGCCCAGGGAGGGCTGACCAATCAGAACGGCGTGATTGAATTTCTGTTCGAGCCGCGCGGGGCCGAGCTGCTGCTGTTGCGGGTTCGCTATTAAACCGCGCCCAGTGCGGTATGCGATGTTTTTGGGTTGGATCGATCTTGGCGGAATCGATGACTGTCGGCGTTGGCGCGGTTAGGTGGTTTCCGGGAAAGTGTCTACCAGAGTCAAGGCTCCAAATGGACAGGATGAACAGGATGTCGCAGGATTCACAGGAGGTAAGCCATTGTTTTCTTCATCCTGTCAATCTTGAAAAATCCTGTGAATCCTGTCCATTCACGACCTCTCAGTGGGTAGATTGTTTTCAGGAAATCGCCTTAAACGGTCAGGCTCGCACAACCTGGATCCGCCGGCCCTGTGGGCTGATCTGCTCGTTGCCTGTCGTGCGCTCGGCGCTGGGCGGCTGGTTTGAACGCCGGTCGAAGATCACCAGCCAGCCGCTGTCCAGCCCCAACCCCGCCAGATAGGCGTCGAGCTGGGTCAGACCTTCGGTCAGTGGATCCGACGCGCCGTCGCGCCAGACCTTGATTTCAATCCCCAGCATGACCGCCCCGTAACGCAGGCAGAGATCCATCCGCCCCATGCCGATGGCGTATTCGCGTTCCAGCGTTCCGTCGCCGTTGATGACCCGGTGCAGAAAGGCCATGAGCACCAGATGCGGGGCGATTTCATGATAGGGCGCGCTCCGTAGCAGGGGTTCGCCGTGCTGGCGCCAGAAGACGAGGAAGGCGTCGAGCAATGCCGCAGGATTGAGCGTGCCATCGGCGTTGAGCCAGGTCGGGGCGATGCGGGGCAGCGAATCCTGTGGGCCGCTGGCGAGGGCGCGCGGCAGCACCTCGCGATAAATCGGATTGGCGACCACCAGCCCGCCCGCGCCGTCGCGGCGCAACAGACCCAGATCGACCAGATACTGGCGGTCATCCTCGGAGGCTTCGCCCGGCAGCGTACCGGCCAGCATCGGCTCGATGACACGGCGCACCCGGGGTTCCTGGAGTTTGTGCGCAAGCTGGTCCAGATGGGTGACGCGCTCGATGATCATCTGCTCCTTGGCCTGATCGATCAGCTCCAGGGTCACCGGCTGGGCGCGGTCGCGTCCGGCGCGAATCTCGAAACAGGCGCGATAGGCCAGGGCATTGACCAGCCACGGCTGGCCCTGGGTCAGTTCCCAGACCCGATCCAGCGCCTCGGGGGTGAACACCTGTCCCGTCTCGCGCGTATGTTCAAGCAGCAGTGTCGTCACCTCGTCGGCGTCGAAATCGCCCAGCCGCAACGATTTGGCCTTGATGTTGAAGGCGCTGCCGCCGGTGATGGGCGCTGACTCGGACGATGCATGGATGCGGTAGTCGCGCAGATCGCGCACCCCGCACAGGATGACGGTCTGTGGAAAGGCCGCCGGGCGCTGGGGATAGCCGGCGCGCAACTGGCGTAGCAGCGAGATCAGGGTGTCGCCAACCAGGGCATCGACCTCATCCAGCAGCAGCACCAGCGGCTGTGACGATTGTTCGCTCCAGCGACTGAGAAAGGCTTGCAGCGCCACCGTGGCGGCCTGTTCCGCCAGCACCTCACGGGCCAGTACAGCCAGATCCGGGGCTTGTGCCGACTGCCGCGTGCTGTTGGCAATGGCCTGGACGATACCGGTGATCGCCAGCACCACATTTTCGCGGGCCGCCTGAGCGGTTTCCAGATTGGTGTAGACCGCCCGATAACGCCCCTCCCGATTCAGATGCTCCATCAGCGCCAGCAGACAGGTGGTCTTGCCGGTCTGACGCGGGGCGTGCAGCAGAAAGTATTTCTTCTGGTCGATCAGGCTGAGAATCTCGTCCAGATCCCAGCGGGAGAGAGGCGGCAGACTGTAATGGTCTGCGGGTCGGATCGGACCTTCGGTGTTGAAAAAGCGCATGGGACACCTCGCGAAACGTGGGAACCCGCTTGCGGGCGGCTGGTGGGCAGCCGGAAGCTGCTTCAGGTCAGGCCAAGGCCAGTCGCCTGCGAACGGTATCTACGCTTGCTCCTCGCCCTGATCCAGCGGCTCGCGATAGCCGCATTCCTTCTGCGGACAGACCTTGGCCGCGCCCTTGGTCTTGGTGACCTTGATCGTCATCACCGCCCAGCCGCAGCGGGGACAGGGTTCGGCGATGGGTTCGTCCCAGACGGCATAGTCGCATTTGGGATAGGTGGAGCAGGAATAGAACAGCTTGCCGCGACGGGATTTTTTCTTCTGCAGCGTGCCCTTCTGGCACTTGGGACAGGTGACGCCGGTGTCTTCAGGCTTTTCCAGTGGCTCGATGTGCTTGCACTTGGGGTAGGCGCTGCAACCGATGAACTTGCCGTAGCGCCCGCGCTTGATCTCAAGCTGAGAGCCGCAGAGTGGACAGTCGCGGCCCTCGACGATCTCCGGCGCCTCGGCCTCCGCCTTGTCGGCGTTCAGGTCGCGGGTGTAATCGCAATCCGGATAGTTGGTGCAGCCGATGAAACGTCCGTTGCGTCCGAGCCGGATGGACAACTGCCCGCCGCACTTGGGGCAGGTCTCGTCGATCTTTTCCTGGGTGACATCGCTGCGCTTGACGTGCTCCTGGGTGTGATCGACCAGATCCTTGAAGGGCTTCCAGAAGCCTTCGAGCAGCGGCACCCAGTCTTCCTCGCCGCGCGACACCGCGTCCAACTGGTCCTCAAGCCGGGCGGTGAAGTCGTAGTCTACGTAAGAGGCGAAATAGTCGGTCAGGAATTTGTTGACCACCCGCCCCACGTCGGTCGGCAGAAAGCGCTTCTTGTCCAGCACCACATATTCGCGATCCTGGAGCGTGGAAATGATCGAGGCATAGGTCGAGGGCCGACCGATGCCGAATTCTTCCAGCTCCTTGACCAGCGAGGCCTCGGAATAACGCGGCGGCGGCTCGGTGAAATGCTGTTCGGCGCGGATCGCCAGCAGATCGACCAGATCGCCGACCTGCATCTCCGGCAGCATGCGTTCCTCGTCGTCGTCTGCGCCCTTGGCGTCGTCGCGGCCTTCGAGATAAAGACGCATGAAGCCCGGCTCGGCGACCACCGAGCCGGTGGCGCGCAACAGGTTGCCCTCGCCCGCTGCCAGATCGATGGCGACCTGATTGATGAGCGCGTGGGCCATCTGGCAGGCCAGGGTGCGTTTCCAGATGAGTTCGTAGAGACGGAACTGTTCGGGACTCAGATGGGCCTTGACCTGTGACGGCTCGCGCAGGATGGAGGTCGGACGAATGGCCTCGTGCGCCTCCTGCGCATTCTTGGCCTTGGTCTTGTACAGACGCGGCTGGTCCGGCAGATCATCGGCGCCAAAGCGTTCGGCGATATAGGCGCGGATCTCGGCGATGGCCTCCTGCGCCAGATTCACCGAGTCGGTTCGCATGTAGGTGATGAGACCGACCGCGCCGCCGCCGACATCGACGCCTTCATAGAGCTGCTGGGCCACGCGCATGGTGCGCAGCGCGGTGAAGCCGAGCTTGCGCGCCGCTTCCTGCTGGAGGGTCGAGGTGATGAAGGGCGGCGCCGGATGACGCTTGCGCTGTTTGCGCTCGACCTCTTCGACCTTGAGCTGACCCCTGGCAGCCAGCTCAAGCGCCTGCTTGACGCTGGCTGCACGGGACTCGTCGGTGATGCTGAACTGTTCGATTTTGTCGCCGCCGAAGAGTGTCAGCTTGGCGACGAAGGGCTTGCCGGTTTTGGCGGCATCGGCCTCGATGGTCCAGTATTCGCGCTGGACGAAGGCTTCGATCTCGGTCTCGCGCTCGCAGATGAGCCGTAGAGCCGGACTCTGCACCCGTCCCGCCGAGAGACCCCGACGGATCTTTTTCCACAGCAGTGGGGACAGATTGAAGCCGACCAGATAGTCGAGCGCACGCCGCGCCTGCTGGGCGTTGACCAGATCGTCCGAGATCTGACGCGGGTTGGCGATGGCCTCCTGCACCGCGCGCTTGGTGATCTCGTTGAAGACCACCCGATGCACCGGACGCTCGCCCAACTGCTTGCGGCCCTTGAGCAGTTCGTAGAGATGCCAGGAAATGGCCTCGCCTTCGCGATCCGGGTCAGTGGCGAGATAAAGCGTCTCCGCGTTTTTCAGCTTTTTGGCGATGGCCTGAACGTGCTTCTCGTTGCGGTCGATGATCTGATACTTCATCGCGAAGCCGTGCTCGGGATCGACCGCGCCCTCTTTGGGAATAAGGTCGCGCACATGCCCGTAAGAGGCGATGACCTCGAAATCGGGTCCGAGATATTTCTGGATGGTCTTGGCCTTGGCCGGCGATTCGACGATGACGAGGTTCATGCGGGGTTCTGGTTGGGGTGTCGTCTTATTAGGGTAAACCCATAACGCGCCGGGGCGTCAAGGGGAACTGACAAGGGACCAGCTTCCAGCTATCAGCCGCCAGCCTGTTCTGCTGGAAGCTGGTTTAAATTGCGTCCAGAGCGGCAGCCCAAGTTTCGAGTGAATTCGACCTTTGGCACATCGACGGCCCTTGGCAGTCATGCGGCTTATATATTTTTTAATACCTTAAACCGCGCCAGCTCTCACGGTCGTCGATGCTGCCAAGGTTGATCCAACCCAAAAACATCGCCTACCGCACTGGGCGCGGTTTAATGCAGATAAACCAGTTCGTCGTGATAAACGATGTCTTCCATCAGGGTGAAGGCGTCTTCCCGTCCGGGGCGGTTCATCAGCACCAGCAGCACGACCCATTTGACCTCGTCGATCATGACCAGCGGATGTTCGATGGCCAGCAGACGATCGATCGCCAGCTCGCGGCTGACCGGATCCAGGATGCCGTTCTGCTCCAGCGACAGCAGCAGTCCGCGCGCCTCGGTATCGAGTTTCTGACATTCGCTGTCGCTGTAGACGCGGATCGCGCCAGCGGTATGCGCATGATATTGCGGCGTCTCAACCCCCACCGCCAGCTCGTCGAGCCAGCGCAGGGCGTGGGCGATCTCCGTCTGGCTGAAGCCGGCCTGAGACAGTTCCTCTTCCAGATCGCTCTGGCTGACGGGTGGCTGGCCTTCGCCGTCCATATAATTCTCGTAAAGGTAGATCAGGACATCGACCATATTTTCGTACATCAGCCAACCTCTTGGACGCAGACAGGCGCCGATCCGCGCCCTGGAGGATCGTTATCCGACGCGACAGCGGCTATAGCGACCTCCAGGGACCGATGATACATGACCGCTCAATTCCAGGGTCAACAACATGGACGCGACCCGCTGGGCGGGCAGCCCGCTGCGCGCGATCAGCTCATCCGGCGCGACGGGATCGAAGCCCATGGCATCGAGCAGGCGTCGGGAGTCGGCGTCAAGCGCATCGCTGGACTGCCCGGGCGCTGGCACATCCGTACCCGTCGCCGGTGCCGCCAGGACTGACCGCAGCAGCGGCGCCAGCTCCGCCAGGATCTCGGCGGCGGATTCGACCAGCCGGGCGCCCTCGCGAATCAGCGCATGACAGCCGCGCGCGAGCGGGTTGAGGATCGAGCCGGGGACGGCGAAGACCTCGCGTCCCTGTTCGAGCGCGCAGCGGGCGGTGATCAGCGAGCCGCTCTTGAGCGCCGCTTCGGTGACCAGCACCCCCAGGCTCAGGCCGCTGATGAGACGGTTGCGGCGCGGAAAATGATGCGCCAGCGGCTCCTGTCCCGGCGGAAACTCGCTGACCAGCACGCCCGCATCGGCAATCCGGCGCGCGAGATCGCGATGGGACGCCGGATAGACCCGATCCGGCCCGGTTCCCAGCACCGCGATGGTGCGCCCGCGCTCCAGCGCGGCGGTATGGGCGACGCCGTCGATGCCGAGCGCGAGACCGCTGGAGACGAGCAGACCGAAATCGGTCAGCTCGCGGGCGAAGGTCCGGGTGATCTCGCGCCCGCCGGGCGTGGGATTGCGGCTGCCGACGATGGCGATCTGGGGTTCGCCGAGCAGACCGGCATCGCCGCGCACATAGAGCAGCGGCGGCGGATCGGGGATCTCGGCAAGCTGTGCTGGATAGCGCGGATCGGTTAGGGTCAGGATGTGGGCGGCAGGCTGCGCGGCCCAGGCGAGAATGGCGTCGATGCCGGCCTGATCCGGCGTTTTCAGGGCGGCGATAGCGGGCGCTTTGAGCCCGGCGGCGGTCAGGCGTTCGGCGGATGCCTGGAGAACCGCCGTCGGGCTGCCGAAATGGGCAAGCAGTTTGGAGACGGTGCGCGGGCCGACGCCTGGCGCATTGACGAGTGCGAGCCAGGCGTCGACCGGCTCGGAGTCAGCCTGGCGCAAGACGCGCTCAGGAACGCGGCGGAGCGACCCAGTCGCCCACGTTGATGGCGCGATACGTATTCATCACCAGGGCAAAGCTCACCCGCTCGAAGGTACGAAAGACCATGAGAATGCCAGCGCGCTCGAATGGCTTGAAATACTGGCTGTTTTCGCGTCGGAATTCGACATGCGGCGGCAGGGGCGCGGCGTCGGGCTCGTTCATGCGCCAGCCCTGGCGCACCTGATCGCGTCCGAACCAGAAGTCGGTCGAAAACGGACTTTCGTCACGCCAGTTGGTGACGAAGCTTCCGCCGCGCACCTGATCGCGTTCCCTGGTGCCGCCAATGAATGCCTCGAAAACATGGCCGACCTCAATGCGATCACGGGTGCCACGATTGATGGTCACGACATCGAACTGGCCGATCTGCGACACCCCGTTGAGCACCGACAGGATCCGGCCTTTGGTGCCGGGCGGCGCGGGCCGGGGGAAAAAGTTCTCCAGCGACTGTTCGAGCGCGGCGGGAATCACACGGTCGCCGATGGAGACCTCGCGTTCCGAGCGCGTCACCTGGAGCTTGGCTGGATCGCCGGTGCGTTCCAGCGTGAGATTGGCGATAAAGACCGCTTCGTATCCCAGGATTTCATTGGTGTCAGGATCGCGGAGCGCGTCGCCCGGACGCAGCGCCTGGAAATGGGTGTCAATGTTCGAGTCGATGCGCCGGACATAGATCGAATCGTGCAGACCGGCGACGATATGCTCGTCCGGAAAGCCGACCACATAGGCGGCACGCCTGATCTGATCCGAATCGGCGATGTAAGGCTGGGTCAGAAAGGGCGCGATGGACGAGATGGAAATGGTCGGCACGGCCGCTTTGAGCGACGAAACGCGCACCTGCGGACTGAGCCGCACCACGCGCATGCCGTCACGGGATCCGGTCGTGGTCTCACCGCCACGCGCCACCCGCACGCGCGGCTGACCATCGACCATCGTCAATTCCAGCACGTCGCCCGGATAGATGAGATTCGGATTATCGATCCCCGGATTGGCCTGCCAGATCTCGGCCCAGTGCCAGGGTTCGCGCAGATAACGCCCCGCGATGTCCCAGAGCGTATCCCCCGCGCGCACCACATAGGTCTGCGGGGCATCGGGTGCGAGTTCGACGGCCTGCACCGGAGACATCGGCAACAGCAAGAGACCGGCGAGGAGAGAGACGGCGGCGAAAGGGTTTATGATGGCGCGCATGGTTCCTCCTGGATGGTCGAAGCGGGATTCACCCGACCCTGTCAAGGGGTGTAGTATTTGCGCGATAGTAGCGCACGCGAATCGATTCCATCCACCCGTTTACCGCAAAGAACGATGCCAAAGCTCGATATCCTCACCTTCCCCGATCCCCGACTGCGCAACAAGGCGCTGCCCGTCACACAGGTTGACGCAGACATCCGCCGTCTGGTCGATGACATGCTCGAAACCATGTATGCCGCACCCGGCATCGGTCTGGCAGCACCCCAGGTCAATATCTCGCGGCGGGTGGTGGTGATCGACACCTCGGAGCACAAGGACACGCCGCTGTGCCTGATCAATCCGAACATCCTGTCAGCCGAAGGCCGCGAGCAGATGGACGAGGGCTGTCTGTCGGTCCCCGGTTTCTTCGAGACGGTCACCCGCGCCGAGTGGATCAGAATCGAGGCGCTCGACCGCGACGGCAACCCCTTCACGCTCGACGCCGATGGCTTGCTCGCCGTCTGCATTCAGCATGAGATCGATCATCTGGACGGCAAGCTCTTCGTCGATCACATCTCGATGCTCAAACGCCAGCGCATCAAGCACAAACTGCTGAAAGACCAGCGTCAGGCCGCATCCGGCAACCCGCCCAAGCGGGGCGTTCTCTAAATTGGACAGGATTAACAGGATGAATCAAGATTAACAGGATCAAAAACAATGAATTGAAAATCCTGTCCATCCTGGAAAATCCTGTTAATCCTGTCTAAATAATTGCTCAAGTTATGACCTCGCTCAAAATCATTTTCGCCGGAACGCCCGAGTTCGCGGTCCCGAGTCTTGCCGCGCTCATCAATGCCGGTCTGAAGCCGGTTGCGGTCTACACCCAGCCGGATCGCCCCGCCGGGCGCGGACAGAAGCTCCAGATGAGCCCGGTCAAGCTCCTGGCACAGACCAGCGGCATTCCGGTCTTCCAGCCCGAGAGCCTGAAAAAAGATCCCGATGCGGTCGCCCAACTGCGCGCACTCGACGCCGATCTGATGGTGGTGGTGGCCTATGGTCTGCTACTGCCGGCCTCGGTCCTGGAGGCGCCCCGTCTGGGCTGTGTCAATGTCCATGCCTCGCTGCTCCCACGCTGGCGCGGCGCGGCGCCGGTCCAGCGCGCGGTGCTGGCCGGGGATGCCGCAAGTGGCGTTTGCATCATGGGCATGGAGGCCGGGCTGGACACGGGACCGGTCTACCATCGGGTGGAGACGCCGCTCGATCCGCACGAGACCGGCGGCAGTCTGCATGACCGGCTGGCGACCCTCGGCGCTCAGGCATTGATCGATGCCCTGCCGGGCATCGCCGATGGCTCCAGGCTTCCCGAGCCCCAGGACGACACCCAGGCGACCTACGCCCACAAACTGAGCAAGGACGAGGCGCGGATCGACTGGACTCAGCCCGCCGAGGCCATCGAGCGTCAGGTGCGCGCCTTCAATCCCTGGCCGGTCGCCCAGACCAATCTCGATGGCGCCAGTCTGCGCATCTGGGACGCACTGGCTGATCCGGTCGCGACTCAGTCGCCGCCCGGCACAGTCGTCGCCACCGACAAAAGCGGCATCGCCGTCGCCACCGGACAGGGCGTCCTGCGTCTCACCCATCTTCAGCCCGCCGGAAAAAAGCCCATGAGCGCCGCCGATTATCTCAATGCACGACACCTGGACGGCGCGCGGTTTGGCTGATCTCAGCACATCCCAAACCGCATTCCGTCATCCAGCCGGCGCCGAGGCGCGCGCCGCTGCGGCGCTGGCGCTGCATCGGGTGCGTGATCGCGGCCAGTCGCTGACGCGGGTTCTGCAAACGCCGCAGTCGTCGTCCGGTTCCGCCGATCAGGCGCTGATCCAGGAGCTGTGCTACGGCGTGCTGCGGATGCTGCCCCGACTGGAGGCGCTTGCCGCCCGTCTGCTCAAGCGCCCGCTGAAAAAAAACGACCGCGATCTGGATGCACTGATCCTGCTCGGGCTCTATCAGCTCCTGGCCATGAACACCCCGGCACACGCCGCCGTTGCCGCCACCGTCGAGGCCAGCCGTCTGCTCGGCAAGCCCGACAAGGCCGCGCTGGTCAATGCCCTGCTGCGACGCTTTCTGCGCGAACGCGAGTCGCTGCTGGCCGAGGTCGATCAGGATCCGGCGATGCGCTGGCTCTTCCCCGACTGGCTGCTGACCCGTCTGCGCGCCGACTGGCCGGACGACTGGGAGCGAATCGTTGAGGCCAGCAACGCCCGTCCGCCGATGTCGCTGCGGGTCAATCGCACCCGTCTCGACCGGGATGATTACGCACAACGACTGGCGGCGGCGGGACTTGGCGTCCAGCCCATCGACGGCTGCGAGATGGGCCTGATGCTCGATCAGCCCTGTCCGACCCGTGACCTGCCGGGCTTCGCTGAGGGTCTGGTGTCGGTTCAGGACGGCGGCGCCCAGCTTGCCGCGCAACTGCTCGACGCCCAACCCGGACAGCGGGTGCTCGACGCCTGCGCGGCGCCCGGCGGCAAGACCGCCGCCATCCTGGAGCGGGCCGGCAACGCGCTGGATCTGCTCGCGCTCGACAGCGACGCAACCCGTCTGAAAAGCGTGCACGCGACCCTGACCCGGCTCGGTCTCTCGGCTCAGGTCGTGGCCGGCGACGCCTCAGCGCCGACAGGCGACTGGACCGCGCGACCCTTCGACCGCATTCTGCTGGATGTCCCCTGCTCGGCTACCGGCGTCATCCGCCGTCATCCTGACATCAAGTGGCTCAAGCGCGCCGACGACATCCCGACCCTTGCCGCCGTGCAGGCGCGCATGCTGGACGCCATCTGGCCCCTGCTCGCGCCCGGCGGTCGTCTGCTCTATGCGACCTGCTCACTGCTGACCGACGAGAATCACCACCAGATCGCGGCCTTTCTCGCCCGCCAGCCCCAGGCCCGCGAGCTGCCGCTGCTGACCGATCCGGATCAGGCCATGCCGCATGGACGTCAGTTGCTGCCGACGCCGGGCGGCACGGACGGCTTCTTTTATGCCCTGATCGAGAAACTCAGCGCATGACGCCCGGACGTGCAACAGGTCTGCGGCTGTCCCTGGCTCTGGGTCTGCTGCTGGTTCTGATCTCATCCGCCATGGCGAAAGATCCGTTCCGGGTCGAGCAGATCCAGACCCGTCTTGACGGTGGCGTCTATTACCTGAACGCCAGCATCGATTACCGATTCAGCGATGAGGCGCTGGAGGCGCTGGACAATGGTGTGCCACTGACCATCGTGACGCATATCCAGGTCAGACGGGTCAACGCCTGGCTGTGGGAGGACAGCCTGCTTGATCTGCAATTACGTCATGCCATCCGTTACAAGCCACTGTCGGCCCGTTATGAGGTCTACCGGATCCCCGGCGATCACGGGCGCGGTTTCGAGACCCGCGAGGCGGCGATCCGCGCGCTTGGCGCCTTCACCGATCAGCCGCTTCTGAACCAGGATGAACTGGAGCCGGAACAGGAGTACGAGGTCCAGATCCAGGTCGCACTGGATATTGAGGAACTGCCGCTGCCACTGCGGCCGCAGGCCTATCTGACGCGCGCCTGGAAGCTCTCCAGCAAGTGGAGCAAGTGGCCATTAACGCCTTGAGCCGGCTGCGCGGACTGGGCACCCTGCCGGTCGCGGCGCTGATCGCCGGACTCTTCGTGGTGCTGGTGCTGATGCGCGATGCGGTGCAGAACTCCGAATCGCTGAGTCGCGCCTTCGTGCCGCTGCTGTCGCTGGTGCTCGCCGGGCTGCTGGTGCTGGTGGCGCTGGTGATCGTGAACGTGGTCAAGCTGGTGCGGCGTTATCGTCGTCAGGCCGCCGGCTCGCGACTGACCGCACGCATCGTGGCGCTCTTCGCCGTCATCTCGCTGCTGCCGGTGGGCGTGGTCTATTATTTTTCGCTCGGTTTTCTGCTGCGCGGGATCGATAGCTGGTTCGATGTCAAGATCGGACAGGCCATGCAGGATGCGCTGGTGCTCAATCAGGCCTCGCTGGATCTCAATCAGCGGGTGCTCGGCAAATATACCGAACAACTGCTGGCCGGCATCGATGACCAGTCAGGCACCGCCGTCGCCCTGACCCTGAACAGTCTCCGCCGTCAGGCCGGCGCCATTGAACTGACCGTCTATACCTCCGGCGGCCAGGTGCTCGGCACCGCCAATGAGGATCCCACCCAACTGGTGCCCAATCATGCCGACCGCGAGATCCAGCAGGGTGTGCGTGGCGGTGCCAATTATGTGGGACTGGAGACCGGCCCCGGCGAGGAGCTGATGGTGCGCGCACTGGTGCAGGATCCGCGTGGCCGTCCGATGCAGATGCAGGCGATCTTCCCGACCTCAGCGCGCATCAGTGCACTCTCCGCACGGCTGGAAGGCGCCTATGACCGCTATACCGAGCTGGCCTATCTGCGCCAGTCGCTCAAGTTCAGCTTTTCGCTGACCCTGTCGCTGGTGCTGCTGTTCGGACTCATGGCCGCGCTGATCGCCGCCTTCCATACCGCGCGGCGACTGGTGGCGCCGGTCGCCGACATCGCCCGTGGCACCCGCGCCATCGCCGAGGGCGATTATGAGCAGGAAATTCCCCTGCCCCGACATGACGACGAACTCACCTTTCTGGTGTCCTCCTTCAACGCCATGTCGCGCCGCATCGCCCGCGCCCGCGACGCGGCCCAGCGCAGCCAGCAGGCGGTCGAGACACAGCGCAATTATCTGGAGACCGTGCTCGGACGGCTCTCGTCAGGCGTGGTCGCCTTCGACGACAGCCAGCGCCTGCGCACCGCGAATCCGGCCGCGCGTACCATCCTGGATTTGAATTTCGCGAACGAAGCGGGACCGACGCTCGAACGCATCGAACAGGATCAGCCCTGTCTCGTACCCTGGGTCGAGACCGTCCGTCGCCATCTCGCCGCCGGTCAGGTGTGGCGCGCCGAGGTGACCCTGCAACGCGGTGAGGGCAATCAGACACTCCTGTGTCGCGGCAGTCCGCTGCCCCTGCCGGACTCAGACCAGCGGGGCCATGTCGTGGTCTTCGACGACATCACCTCGCTCATCACCGCCCAGCGCAATGCCGCCTGGGGCGAGGTGGCGCGCCGCCTGGCGCACGAGATCAAGAATCCGCTCACACCGATCCAGCTATCCGCCGAGCGGCTGCGCCATAAGCTGCTGCCCAAGGCCGACGAGGCCGATGCCAAAATCATCGACCGCTCGACGCGCACCATCATCGCGCAGGTCGAGGCCATGAAGTTGATGGTCAACGACTTCTCGGACTATGCCCGCAGCCCCAAAAGCAAACCCCAGCCGCTGGTCTTCGACCAACTGGCCCGGGAGGTACTGGATCTTTATCGCAGCGCCGGCACGCCCGCCCTGGAAATTGCGTTACGGGCGGACGGGATTCAGGTCCAGGGCGATCCGTTGCGACTGCGTCAGGTGCTGCACAATCTCATCAAAAACGCCCAGGAGGCATTGGAAGGCCGCGCCTCCGCACGCATCGTCGTGACCACGGAGCGGATCGAATCCGCAGACGCCGCCTTCGTCCAGCTTGAGGTCGCCGATAACGGGCCCGGCTTCGAGGCGCATCTGCTGGAGCGCCTGTTCGAGCCCTATGTCACCACCAAGACCAAGGGGACCGGACTGGGTCTGGCCATCGTCAAGAAGATAATTGAGGAGCACGGCGGTATGATCATGGTTGAAAACATCGGCGAGGGCGCCCTGATCAGGGTCCGGCTGCCGGTCTGGCAGGCCGCGCAGGCGGTTCAGGGGCGGGGACAACAGGCGGACACATGAGCGCAACACATATCCTGGTGGTGGACGACGAGCCCGACATTCGCGGTCTGGTGCAGGAAATTCTCGAAGACGAAGGCTATGCCGTCGCCATCGCGGAGAATGGCGAGGCCGCACGGCACGCCCTGCGCAACCATCGTCCGGATCTCATTCTGCTGGACATCTGGATGCCCGACCTGGACGGCATCACGCTGCTGAAGGAATGGGCGGAAGACGACGCCCTGCCCTGCCCGGTCATCATGATGTCCGGTCATGGCACGGTCGAGACGGCGGTCGAGGCCACCCGGCTCGGCGCCTATGACTTTCTCGAAAAGCCGCTGTCGATGGCCAAGCTGCTGCTCACGGTGGAACGCGCGCTGGAGGCCGAGAAGCTCCAGCAGGAAAACATCGGGCTCAAACGCCGCGCGCCACAGGTGCATGAACCGGTGGGACGCAGCGCCGCCATGCAGCGGCTGCGCGAACAGGTCAAGCGCATCGCCCAGCATGACACCTGGGTGCTCATCACCGGCGATGCCGGCAGCGGACGCGAGACCTTCGCCCGCTATCTGCACTCGCAGAGCGCACGCCGTGAGCGTCCCTTCGTCGATCTCAGCGTGTCTTCGCTGGCCGGCGGCAATGCCTCGCGCGAACTCTTCGGCAGCGAGGACGGCGAGCAGACCCATTACGGCAGTCTGGAGAAGGCCGCCGGCGGGACCCTGCTTCTCGACGAGGTCGCCGACATGGACTGGGATGCTCAGTCCAAGCTCCTGGGCGCGCTCGACAGCGGCTCATTCCTGCGCGTCGGCGGCAGCGAGCCGGTGCGCATTGACGTGCGCATCATCGCCGTCACCCAGCGTAATCTGGAAGAAGAGGTGCGCTGCGGCCGTTTTCGCGAAGACCTTTTCTACCACCTGAACGTGGTTCCGCTGAACGTCCCGCCGCTGCATGAGCACGCCGAGGATGTGCCGGATCTGCTGAATTTCTATCTGGACTATTTCGCCACCCACGAAAAACTGCCCTATCGCCGCTTCAGCGTCGGCGCGCAGAATTTTCTGCGCAACTATGGCTGGCCGGGCAATGTGCGCGAGCTCAAGAATCTGGTGCAGCGTGTCCTCATTCTCGGCGCGGGCGACGAGATCAGCCAGAAAGAGGTCGAGAGCGCGCTCGGCGCACCGTCCCCGGTGCAGATCCAGACCCTCGAAGGACTGGTCTCATTCGACCAGCCGTTACGCACGGCGCGCGAGCAGTTCGAGAAGGCGTATCTGGATTATCAACTCGAAAAGCACGCCGGCAACGTCAGCAAGATGGCCAAGGAGGCCGGGATGGAGCGCACCCATCTCTATCGCAAGCTGCGCTCGCTGGGGATTGAGATCAAAGAAAGGCGATGAGGAGCCACCAGCTTCTAGTGCAGCATTGCAGATGTCCCGAGACCGTCTCTGATCGTTGTCGTTGTCGTCGGCTTGCGAATCTTCGATTACGACAACGACAACGACAACGAACGGGCTTGGGATTTCTAAGGTGCTGCACTAGCTATCAACGGAGTCGCAGCCCTTGGCTGGAAGCTGGCGGCTGGAAGCTGGCGGCTGGATGAAAATCATCATCCTCGGCGCCGGCCAGGTCGGCGCCTCGGTGGCGGCCAACCTGGTCAGCGAGGCCAACGACATCACCGTCGTGGACCATAACCCCGAGCTGCTGCGCGAACTCCAGGAGCGGTTCGATCTGCGCACGGTGCAGGGTCATGGCGCGCATCCCGACGTGCTGGCGCGCGCCGGGGCCGATGACGCCGACATGATCATCGCCGTCACCAACAGCGACGAAACCAACATGGTCGCCTGTCAGGTGGCCTACACCCTCTTTCATACCCCGACCAAGATCGCGCGGGTGCGGGCCCAGAGCTTTCTCGATCAGCCCAAGCTCTTTGGCAGCGATGCGCTCCCCATCGATGTCGCCATCAGCCCCGAGGCACTCGTCACCGACTACATCCTGCGTCTGATCGAAAATCCGGGGACGCTTCAGGTGCTCGATTTTGCCGGCGGACGCATCCGGCTGGTCGCGGTCAAGGTCTATCACGGCGGCCCGCTTGTGGGACAGGAACTGCGCGTGCTGCGTGAGCGCATGCCGCAGGTGGAGGCCAGGATCGCCGCCATCTACCGTCAGGATCGCGCCATCGAGCCGGAGGGTGACACCGTCATCGCGGCCGACGACGAGATCTTTTTCGTCGCCGCGCCCATCCATATCCGCGCGGTCCTGAGCGAGCTGGGGCGTCTGGATCATCCGTACAGGCGCCTGATCGTTGCCGGCGGCGGCAATATCGGCACCCGTCTGGCGAAGGCGCTGGAACCGGGTTTTCGCGTCAAGCTCATCGAACGCGATTTCAAACGCTGCAAACGCATCGCCGAGGATCTGGACAAGACCATCGTGCTGCATGGTGACGCCGCCGATCAGGAGCTGCTGCTGGAGGAGAACATCGAAAACACCGATGTCTTCTGCGCCGTCACCAACGATGACGAGGCCAATATTCTGTCCGCCATGCTCGCCAAGCGTCTCGGCGCACGCAAGGTCATGGCGCTCATCAATCGCGCCTCCTATGTGGACCTAGTGCAGTCCGGCATCGTCGATATCGCCATCTCGCCCCAGCAGGCCACCATCGGCAGTCTGCTCAAGCATGTGCGACGTGGCGACGTGGTGATGGTGCATTCACTGCGGCGCGGCGCCGCCGAAGCGATTGAGGCCATCGCGCACGGCGACGAGCTGTCCAGCAAGGTGGTCGGACGGCGCATCGGCGAGCTGAATCTGCCCAAAGGGGCCAGCATCGGCGCACTGGTGCGGGGCAATGAGGTGGTGATCGCGCATCACGATACGGTCATCCAGGCCGAAGACCATGTCATCCTCTTTCTCCAGGACAAACGCCGGATTCACGAGGTGGAGCGTCTGTTCCAGGTCGAGGTCACCTTTCTCTGATGAAGTTCGCCGCCGTCCAGAAGATCCTGGGGCTCCTGCTCATGGTCTTCAGTTTCAGCATGCTGCCGCCGGTCGCAGTCGCGCTCATCGATGGGGGTGGTCAGGCCTGGCCCTTCCTGATCGCCTTCGCCATCATCCTGGGTGCGGGACTCGCGATTTTCCTGCCGGTCAGACAGTCCAGCCATCCCATGCGGCTGCGCGACGGCTTCCTGGTGGTGGTGCTCTTCTGGGTGACCCTGGGACTGGCCGGCGCACTGCCGTTCGTGCTGGCGCCGCTTCCGGACCTGTCACTCACCGACGCCATCTTCGAGTCCATGTCCGGTCTGACGACGACCGGCGCCACCGTCATTATCGGCCTGGACGACCTGCCCCGCTCCATTCTCTTCTACCGTCAGCAGCTCCAATGGTTCGGCGGCATGGGCATCATCGTGCTGGCGGTGGCGGTGCTGCCCATCCTCGGTGTCGGCGGCATGCAGCTCTATCGCGCCGAAATGCCCGGCCCCATGAAGGACACCAAACTCACGCCGCGCATCGCCGAGACCGCCAAGGCGCTCTGGTACATCTATCTGTGGATGACGATTGCCTGCGCACTCGCTTACTGGGGCGCCGGCATGAACCTGTTCGACGCCATCGGACACGCCTTCTCGACCGTCGCCATCGGCGGCTTCTCAACCCACGATCTGAGCCTGGGCTATTTCAACAGCACCCTGATCGAGCTGATCGCCGTGGTTTTCATGCTGCTGGCCGGCATCAACTTCGCGCTGCATTTCGTCGCCGTGCATCGGCAGGATCTGCGGATCTATGTCCGCGACAGCGAGTTCCGCTTTTACATCCTGGTCATGACACTGGTCATCGTGACCGTCGTCCTCGGACTCATCCACACCGGCACCTATGACACCTGGGGCGAGGCGCTGATCAAAGGGGTCTTTCATGCCGTCTCCATCGGCACCACCACCGGCTTCAGCACGACCGAGTTCTATTTCTGGCCGCCCTTCCTGACCATTCTGCTGCTGTTCACCAGCTTCGTGGGCGGCTGCGCCGGGTCCACCGGCGGCGGCATCAAGGTCATCCGCTTTCTGCTCCTGATCAAGCAGGGCGTGCGCGAGATCGAGCGGCTCATCCACCCGAATGCACAGATCCCGGTGCGCGTCGGCGGCAAGAGCGTCAACCATCGCGTGGTGGATGCGGTCTGGGGCTTTTTTTCGCTCTATATCGCCTGTTTCGTCGTCATGTATCTGCTGCTTGCCGCGACCGGCCTGGATTTGGTGACAGCCTTCTCGGCGGTGGCCGCCTGCATCAACAATCTCGGCCCTGGTCTGGCGCAGGTTGGCGCCCACTACGCCGATCTTGAGGATCCGGCAAAATGGATACTCTGCGTCGCCATGCTGCTCGGACGCCTGGAAATCTTCACCCTGCTGGTGCTGTTGAGTCCGGCCTTCTGGCAGCGGTAAACCCAAATGGTCGTGGATGCGCCAAACCTCGAACTGAGTCGAAACCCAGCCTCCCGCCCTGAACGCAGTGTAATTATTTTTAAATATTGATTGAAACCCTGTTTCGCCAGTTACATCTTGCGAGCACGATACTGATACCGCTCAGCACCCACACCAGCCACTTTGAACGCAGCCAGGTCAAACATGAACGCACTCCGTCGGCTCACCATCAAAAATCGACTCTGGATCCTGTCCGGATTCCTGGTCGTCACGCTTATGCTTGCCCTGACTCTGGCCCTGCTGGAGATGCGCAGGCTGCTCATGGATGAAAAAACCGTGCAGGTCGCGCAACTGGTGGAAACGGCCGAGAGCATCCTGAGCGAGCATCAAAAGCGCGCCGCCAGCGGCGAACTGAGCGAGGCGGACGCCCGGGCCGCTGCGTTACGAGTCCTGGCCGGTTTGCGTTATGACGGCGACAATTACTTCTGGGTCAACGATCTGGATGCAAAAATCGTCATGCATCCCATCAAGCCCGAGCTGAATGGGACGGATGCCCGCACTCAGACCGATGCCAACGGCAAGCCTTTCTTCGCGGAGATCGCAGAACGCGCGCGAACCGATGGCAAGGGTCTCGTCAATTATGTCTGGCCCAAGCCGGGCCACAGCGAGCCGGTGCCCAAGATCGCCTATTTCCACTCCTTTCCCGCCTGGGGCTGGGTGGTGGCGACCGGCATTTATGTCGATGACGTCAACGCCCTGTTCTGGCAGCGGGCGGTCGTCATTGGCGGTTTCGGACTGGCGCTGCTGCTGGTGGCGCTGCTGCTGACCACGCTCATCGTGCGTTCGGTCGTGACACCGGTACATGAGGCCGCGCTCGCCATGCTCGGCATCGCGACCGGAGACGGCGATCTGACACAGCGTCTGGACGCCAGTGGACGCGATGAAGTCACCGAAATGGCCTCCGGCTTCAACCAGTTCGCAGCCAAGACCGAGCGCATGGTGATCGCCGTCGGCGCCGCCACCAGCGAAATCGCCTCGGCGGCCGAGGAGTTATCCGCCATTACCCAATCCAACCGCACTGGACTGGACCGCCAGCAGAGCGAGGCCCAGCAGGTCGCAACCGCCGTCAACGAGATGTCGGCCACCATCCAGGAAATCGCCAGAAATGCGGAAGAAGCGGCGGCGGCGGCCTTCGCCGCCGATCAAAGCGCCCAGCAGGGCGGCGAAACGGTCAACGGTGTGGTGAACGCGAACCGGCAGTTGGCCCAGGAGGTCGAGCAGATCGCCGCCAGCATCCGCCGTTTCAGCGCGGAGAGCCTGTCCATCGGCACGGTCGTGGACGTGATTCGCGGGATCGCCGAGCAGACCAATCTGCTGGCCCTGAACGCCGCCATCGAAGCGGCGCGGGCTGGCGAACAGGGACGTGGTTTCGCCGTGGTTGCTGACGAGGTCAGGACACTCGCCAGTCGCACGCAGCAGTCCACCAGCGAGATCCAGAAGATGATCGAAAATCTCCGCGCCGGTGCCCAGGAGGCCGTCGCCGCGATCCACAAAGGCGAGGTCATCACCGCTGAAACGCTCACTCATGCCTCACAGGCGCAGGAAGCACTGGATCGGATCGTGCGGACGATCGGCAATATTCGCGACATGAATACCCAGATCGCCAGCGCAGCCGAAGAGCAGGCAGCGGTCGCGCAGGAAATCGATCGCAGCGTGGTCAACATCTCGGATCTGTCGGACGAGAGCGCAAAAAATTCCGAGCACACGGCTGGCGCCAGTCTGGAATTATCGCGCCTGAGCACGGATCTGGCCTTGCTGGTCGGTCAGTTCAAGGTGAGCAACGGGCGCTGAACCAGACCTGTCAATGCGGTGGCATCCGGTCCAGATTCACCCGGCTCAGAATGAAATCCGCGATGATGCCGGCATCATCGAGCGGCAGTATTGGCGGATGTACGCCATCGGGCAGCGGGTCGGCGGTGGCAACGGCGATGATGTCCGCATCGTCCGGATAAAGCGGCGCCTGACCGAGCACGGCGCGATAGATCTCGATCTTGGGATAACGCGCATGCTTGAAACCCTCGACTACGATCAGATCGAGAGGCTCCGGCGCAAAGCGCGTCAGCATCGCACGCAGATCCGGGTCGGTCTCTTTTAGCGGGTTTTCGACCTGCAAGGCCCAGCGTTGACGGGAGGCCAGCAGGGTCTGCGCCGCGCCAGCGGCGCGGATCTCAAAGCTGTCCTTGCCTGGCACGTCCAGATCGAATGTGTGATGTGCATGTTTGAGATAGCCGACCCGCAGCCCGCGCGCATGGAACACTGCGACCAGCCGACGCAGCAGGGTCGTCTTGCCGCTGCCGCTCGGCCCCACGAAACCAATCACCGGTCGATTTTCGGTCGTGCCATGTTCGTCGGGGAGAACCCGATTCTCAACGCACATCGGCATTCCCCTTGAGCATCCCGATCACGGCAGACAGCTCTTCGCTCGCCTCGCCGATTACATCGACATCCTGACCGCTTGTCGTGGAAAAGCCCAGACCCAGCTTGAAATAGGCCGGCGTCTCTTCATGACGCGGCAGCGGACCCCGCGATTCTGACTGATTCAAACGATAGAGCCGCGCCACCAGCACGATGTCGCAGTAATCGGGCTGATCGCTCGTGTCGCGGTACCAGTTGCCCGACTCGCGCACGACCTGCACGACCTCGGGACCGAGCCCCCAGTAACGGATGACCAGCTCGCCCACCAGGATCCGCAGCCGCAGGATGACCGCTTCCAGCTCGTCGTCATCGATCTCACGCTGATAGCGACTGACATAGTCGAGGATGGGAATGACCCCGACATCATGCACCAGTCCCGCCAGCAGCGCCTCTTCGGGATGGAAGCCCTGGCAATGCCGGGCGATGACAAAACTCAGCGCCGAAATATGCACGCTGCGGTTCCAGACCGCCTTCATCCGGTGCTTCATCAGCGGCGAACGGGTCTTGAAGACCTGCTGCATCGCCAGACTGACGACCGTCGCGCGGGTAACCTCCAGACCGAGTCGGATGATGGCGCTGCGTACATCCGCAGTGGGTTTGGAGCCACGATAAACCACACTGTTGGCGAGCCGGATCAGCCCGCCAGTCACCGCCGGATCCATCTGGACGATGCGCGCCAGCCGTGCCGAATTGATATGCGGATCCTGCATCGCCTCCTGGATCGCACGCGCCACCTTCGGCAGCGAGGGCAAGGCCAGTTCGCCGCTCTTGCACGCCTGACAGAACCGGCCCAGCAGCGCCGTCTCAGTCGTGCTGAATTCCAGCGCATCGAGCAAATCCTCCGCAACAGGCGGATCGCCGCTCAGGCTCTCGTAAAGCTGACGATCCAGACGCAGCAGTTCGACCTCGCTCAGGGCCACGGCATGATCCAGCAGCCGATCCGTCACGAACAGCGGCTGACAGGCCCGCAGCGAACCGGCCTCGATGATCTCTTTTTCGCTGTCCGTCACGAGACAGAGCCTGCCCGCCAGCAGATACCCGATCCAGGGATATTCCTGTGTGGCGGTAAGTTTTTTGCCGGTCGGCACCACCGCGATCTGACCGCTGGCGGCCAGACGTGCGCGCTGATCCCGGTGCAGTCGATGAACCGGGATCAGATCATCCAGTGTCGAAGCGGAGAGTGTGTGAGTCATCCGGTCATCCATCCGTTCAGTGAGCGTCGGCAGACATTTTTGCACGACCCTTTTTCGCTCCGGTTAATTCTGGCCCCTGGGACAGCTTTTGCATCGCTTACCGTCCCTGTATTTCTTGCAGCACTTGTCTTTCTTCTTTTTGCCCATGAGCGTGATTCCTGTTAAACCGCGTCGCGTGCGGTATGTGATGTTTTTGGTCTTGACAGAGCCCCTGAAACACATATGATGAGAATAATTCTTAAAAAGAAAGCCGCCGACTCCCCGCCAGCCATTCCGCGTCGTCTCTGCCGGATCGCCACGCCGGGTGTTTCATCCGACCACTGCACGGGAGATACGCCATGTCCGCGATCAGCGACCGCCTCGATATCGATGATCTGACTCAACTCGCCGCGCCGGAGCTGCGCGGTCGGCTCGCGACCCTGATCCGTCAATATGCACACCAGCGATCCGTCGAACTGGCTGAGACCATCCTCTGTCACATCGAGGCGCTGTGTCTGCACCCGGCTGACTGCCGCGATGCCGAGCAGTTGTGCGCCTATCGCCGTCTGGCGCGTCACTGGCGCTGGCTTGCCGCGAGTCAGCGCGTCCCGCTGACCAGCAGCTTCGCCTGAGACTGTCAACGCCATGACAAACCATCCCGATCAACGTCCCGCCGCTGGAGATCCGCGACCATGACACGCACTCAACACACCCCTCCGCCCCCCGCATCGCGTTTCCCGCGCATCGCGCCAGCGATGACGACGGCGCTGCTGCCGCAGGCGCTCATTATCGGCGTGATGCTCGGCGGATTCCTGTGGAGCGGGCCGACTGGACCAACCGTCACCGGCGCGCCCGCCTCAATCAGTCCGGCCATGCCCTAACCACCGGCGCGGAGCACACGCCAAAGCAGCGCGCCGACACCCGTGGTCAGTCCCAGCATCCACAGACCCGGCCCGGCCCCCGGATCGACCCCGAGCGGCAAGGGGATGGCCGTCTGCGCCATCAGCAGCAACCCCGCATACCAGGCCGGATAATCCCAGGGAAAATGAACCGGGCTGGCGAGCAGACAGAATGCAAAACCGGCCAGATAGAGAATGATCAGGATCGCCAGCACCAGCGCCGCTGCGCCGGGACCGGCCAGCGATTCAGGCGCCCAGCCCGTCAGGGCGAGACTGGCGACATCCAGCGCCAGACCAATGGCTGCCGCCGCGATCAATCCCATGAGCGGCATCCGCGCCAGCGTAACCGGATCGAGCCGACGCTGCAGAATGGGCAGCAGCACCAGCATCCAGATGCTCAGAAATGCCGCGTCAGGACCGGCCAGCGCAACGTCGCCCTGCCCGCCCGTCAGCTCCCGCCAGGCGGTCGAGAGCGTCAGGGCGGTGATCGCGGCGATCAAAGCCAGCCAGACGCCATGACGCCGCGACCAGTCCGGCCACCAGGCCGCCAGAGCGATGAGCATCGACCAAAAGATAAGAATCATGAGGGTCGTCATCGCATCCGGTTGCTCAGGTGAGGTTGCCGGATCAGGGGCGCGTTTGCCATTAAGCTTAAGGCATTCAAGTTGGCGCTTCAGGGGTTGGAAAAGCGCATCGTGCTCGGCAGCGGCCTTTCGTCAGCACCCGTAGCCAGCCGCTGTCCAAGGATGATCTCCGCTACGCCTGCATAATCCTCATCGAAGTGATGATCTCCGCGCATCTTGCGGACCTCGACCCCGGTTCCGACGAGGTCCGGGCAGAGGCTCTGGTCGTCGTCCTCGCCGTAGATACAGAGACGCCGCGTCCAATCGAGCGCCTGAATCTGCGGCAATTCCGGCAGAGCGTCCTTCCCCCGCACGGCTTCGAGCCAGTCGCTCAGGTGAAATTGAAACATGGCGGTGCGGCCAACACTGAGCAGGGCAGCCAGCTCCACACGCGGGCGCAGATCGTCCGGCAGATCATTGGCCATGAAGGGCAGCACCTCCGCACCGAAGGAAAAACCGATCAGGATCACCCGCTCCTTGTGCCAGACGCTCAGGTAATGACGTATGACGCGGGCCAGATCGCGACTCGCCTCGGCGGGGGAGCGGGCCTTCCAGAAGTAGCCGAGCGAATCCCAGCCGACGGTGCTGATCCCCCGCATGGCCAGGCGCGCGCTTACCGCCCGGTCGAGCGCCGCCCAGCCACCGTCGCCGGAGAGCATGATGGCGAAGGTCGCGGGATCCTCCTGGGACGCACGGATCTCCACCAGCGGCAGACCAGCGGTATCCCCCTGTGCGGACACCACACCGACCTGATCAGGGATGCGCGGATCCAGCCATTGGAAGAGCGAGGCCAGCGGGCTCAACGTCACCTCCCCGTCCGGTGCCGGGCTTGGGGATGGGCCGGCGGCTGCCATCCGGGCATTGGCGATCGGCTTGATGAAATCCGCTGGTGGATCCGACAGACAGGTCGAAGGGTTCTCCGCATCGAACAGGAACCAACCGCTCGACACTTGAGAGGCGGGCAGCAATCGGTCACCCTGGATCAGTGCAGCGGTCAGTCCCTCGCGCTGGCAGGCCGGTACGACAACCGGCCAACGGGGGCAGAATCCCAGACTGACCGCCGCGTGAAAACGGTTCGGCGGTGTTTGCAGCAGCGCCGCATAGACCAACGCGCCACCTTCCGCCCGACCCAGCAGAATGGGCAAGGCGCCCTTGGGCAAGGTTTCGCGCTTCTCCACCCACTGTTCGATGCGCGCCAGATCCACGCTCAGGTCCCAGCAGGACGAAGGCGCTGGCTCGGCGTGCTGGCCGGACCACAGTGCTTCGATCCAGTGGAGCAAGCGGGACAAGGCGGCGCCTAAATCCCACCAGGGCGGTTCTGGCCGCTGCTGTGCGAGCGCGGGCCAGTCGATCCCGGCGACCAGATGTCCCTGATCCGCAACCTCTCCAGCCGTCGCCGCTGCGTCTGAGTCCCAGCCGCTGGTACCGGGCAGGAAGAGCACCAGTCCCTTCGGCTCACCTTCCGGGTGGACCAGGTGCAGGGTACCGGCGTCGCTGATCAGCGTCTCTTCGGTGACATCCGCGAGGGCCGGCTGGGACAGCAGCCAGAGACAGAGCGACAAGACCAGGAGTCCACGCTTCCTGGTCGTGGTGAAATGTTCAGTGGCGGACGCCATGGATGTGAACCTCTCGATGGGCATCGGGAAAGAATCCGGCGCTCAGGGCTTGCTCAGAATCCGCCGGTAGCCGCCCGCAACCAAGGCCGCCAGATCCACCAGCAGCATGGGCAGTGGCCGATATAGCGGATAGGCGATATAGCGGCTTTGCCAGACCGGATGGAATTTCTCCTTGAAACTGCGCAGACCCTTGTAATTGTAAAGTCGGCTCCCGTAGTCATAGGCCAGTCCGGCCAAGCGCTCGTCCGGACGGGCATAGCGAATATTACCGACGCCGCTCAATGGCGCCATTCCCAGGTTGAACCAGGTATAGCCCTCGTCGCGCGCCCATTCGATGATTCGGGTGAAGAGAAAATCCATGGTCCCATAGGGTGCGTCGGGAAGATGCCGCATCAGATCCAGCCCCAATTCCCGGCGCCCCAGATAGGAGGGGGTCAGACTCGCGAAAGCGACGATGCGCGGTCCCTGCCGTGCCACGAACAGGGGCGCCCAAGACAGATAATCGCGGTCGAAGGCACCCAGTGAGAAACGCTTTTCGCCGACGCCGCGTTCCCGCAGCCAAGCGTCGGAGACCGCCTCGAGTGTCCCCCAGATGGCCGCATCCAGGGGCGGCTGCAACAGCTCCAGGGTCAGCCCTTCGCGAACCGCACGGTTAACCGCCGTGCGCAGCGACTGGTTACGCCGACCGGTGAGTGAGAATTCGGCCAGGGGAACCTGTCCCATCTCTCCGGCCTTAAAGAGCGCGAACCCGCAGTCATGATAGAGGTGCAGGTGCTCGTTGGCGATTTCGTAGCACACCGGGTCGAGGTCGTGGCGATCTGCCAGATCACGGAATTCAAGCAGGGCGCGACCGAAACCCTGCTCGGCACCCATGGGATCGCCCAACGCCACCAGACGGCTACGGATGCGTTTGTACTGGATCAGGCAGCGGCCATCTTCCGTGTATAGCAGGTGCTTGTCGCCCATGAAAAGCAGATGGGCGAAGGTGCCACCACCGTGGGTTTCCAGCCAGTCGCGTGCCTGGATCAGAGCGCCAGCGTCGGTCGGCGGAAAGCTGGGTCTCGGCATCCGGAACAGACCCCAGGCGAGCCACCCCGCCAGCACCAGCAAAGCCAGCGGCAGTGAGCGCAGATAGCGCGCGACGTGCAAATGCGGCTCGGACTGGAGCCAGAGTCCGCTCTCGGCCAGCTCCTCGGTGTGCAGCCAGGAGCCAAGCAGGATGTAGGCGGCGACACTGGCAACTAAGGCGAACAGCCAGAGGAGACCGCGTTTTCCGAACAATGGATAGGAAAGCCGGTAAAAGGCGTCCCGACGCAGCCAGAGGAGACCGGCTACCGTTAGCGGAAAAAGCACCAACCCCGCCGCCGCCCCTTTGAGCAAGCTGAGGAGCGCCGCTGCAAGGAGCAGCGGCATGGCCACCTGATAGGCGCTGCGCGCTTGCAGACCGATGCCGCGCGACAGGGCGATCAGCAGCACGCCAACTCCAACCGAGAGGAAATGGGAGATCTCGATGGCCGGCAGCGGCAGCACCAGCAACAGGCGCTCGATGCGTTCTTCCAGCGCGGGCAGCGCCGCCGAAACCAGGAGCACCAGTCCGGTGGCAAAGATGAGCAAACTGAGCAGGCGCACCCCCAGGGTGGCGAGGAAGTGCAGCGGCAGCCGCAGCAGACCGAGCAGCGGATTGTCCTGCCACTGGCGCGCAAGTCGTCCGAGCATGGGCGACTCGGCGCGGGTCAGCAGGCCGCTCCCCAGATAGAGCCCGATCAGCCAGGGCACCAGATAGTAGACCAGACGAAAGATGAGCAGACCGGCCAAGGCGGTCTCGGCAGTCATCCCCGAGCGCGTCAGCATCGCCAGCAGTGAAGCATCGAAGACCCCGATCCCGCCGGGGATCAGGCTGACGATGCCCAGCGTTGCAGCCAGGGTGAAGGCGCTCAGGAAGAGGCCGGGATCGACCCGGGCTCCGAAGGCGGCGAGACAGCACCAGGCCACGATCACCGCCAGCAGCCAGTCGAGCGCTGAGATCCCGACCAGGGTCACGCCGCCGGCCAGGCCGATCCGCGTCTCTCCGCTGAGAACTCGGTGCAGGACCGCCCGACTGGACGCCAGGGCGAGGAAGACCGGCAGATAGACCGCACAGGCGATCAGAACGGTAAGCACCGCCCACTGAGGGATCACCGCTGGCAGCAGGTTGGCGTGACCTTGCGCCAGAATGAACGGCACCAGCACTGACAGTCCCACCGGAACCGAGAGCATGATCACCCCAGAATGGAGCGAGGCGACACGGGGCGTCACCCCATCGCGCACGAGGAGCAGGATGCGAATGCCGGAGCCCGCCAGCCCGGATAGACCAATGAGGTTGTTCATGGTGTTGGCGACCCAGCTATAGCGGATCAGCCGGGCCAGCGGCAGACCGATCTTGAGCCAGCGCCCGACCCACCAATCATAGAGAACCATGGAGAAAACGGCGGTCAGAGCCAGAGCCTGAAGCCCCAGCAGCGTCGCCACGGGGAGGCGTCGCACGCTTTCGTGCAGGGCGCGAACGTCGAATCCCTGAAGCTCGAACCAAAGGATCAACAGGGCAGCCAGCGCCAGCAGCGGCGGGGCCGCCCGTCGCAGCCAGCCGAGAAGCGAAATGGCGCGACGGTTGGAATCGGCGCCAGGGCTGGGTTTCGCCGGATTGGCATGACGGGTGTGGTGCTTGAGGTGATTCATGGAGCCTTTTTCATTGAAGAATCTGTCTGAAACACAATTTAGACGTGGTTTAAATGGCAAGGATCCACTCGCTTGCTTTGTCCAGAATCGCCGTCTCGCACGCGGCGGGCAGACGTCCGCGCCCGACTGCCGCGCTGGAGAGCACAGCGCGCGACCGTGCGAGATCACCCGACCAGCGATAACCAAGCCCGGCGATCAGGGCGAAGGCCGGATTGACGGACGACCCCTCGGCGGCGAAACGATCCGCGATATCGCGGAACTGGGTCCGATCCTGCGCCAGCGCCGGCATGGCGCCCAGATCGAGGATCATCTGACGGGTGCGGTCGAGACAGTCGGCCGTGTGCTGCCGGGGTTGGCCGAGCTGGCGTCCCAGCACCAGCAGACGCATCTGGCGGGCGTCCCAGAAACCGGGATCGGCGGCAATGGCAAGCGTCAGCGCGGACTCGGCCGCGTCGAGCGAGCCGCTCTCCCAGGCGATGTCGGCCAGCAGAAAATGGGCGTCGGCGCGGATGCGCTCGGGTACTCCGGCAATCATCAGGGCCGTCAGCGCCGCCTCCCGCGCCGCTTCGGGCGCACGCAGCCGCCGTTGCACCCGCGCCATCTCCAGCAGGGCGCGAAAACGGATCCGGGCATCGGCGGCCCTGGCAAGCGGTTGCAGCAGATCGAGTTTGCGCTGCGGGTCGCCGCTCAGGGCCGCCATCTGGAAGGTGCGGCGCGTCGGCTCGTCCACCGCGCCCCAGAGGTTGCGATAGCGCATGAAGGCCGTGTCCCCCGCCGCGCGCAGCGAGGAATCGGTCTGTACGGGTTGCAGGGCGATTTCGCCGCGCGCCGCCAGATCCGACCAGAGCGCCTGCCACTGAGCGAAGGCCAGCGCCTCGCGATCCTCGCCAGCAGCGGCGTCCGACTGAGACGCGCGGATCAACCCCTGGAGACTGACCGGAAGGAGCATCAGCAGCAGGAGCGCGATGACCGCGAAGAGGACGCGACGGGGACCGAAGCCCGTTCCCTCCGACACGGCGGCGGATTTACCAGTAGATGGCATGAGCGGTGAACTGTTCCGGATGCCGGCCCAGCCGGAGCGGTTCGTCAGGCTTCTGAGCAAACCAGCGAAAGCGCAGACCAGCCGCCTGGAGCCGCTCATGGAGCGGAACGAAGGTCTCCATGCCGGCGGGATGGACGATGAAGACCGGCGCGATGCGTGAGCTGGCGTCAGCCGCCGCCAACTCGCTGACGAGACGTTCGGTCGCATCCTCCGACCACGGCGGTTCCTGCGCCAGGATGGCCGGCGTATCCAGAAAGAAACGGATCTGGAAGGTATCGATGTCGCGTGTCACCAGCGGTTCGGGGAGCCATTCGAAGCGCCCCTGCGCCGTGGTGCCGGACAGGGCGTCAGGCGCGGCGATCAGCGCCGCGACGACCGACTCCTGATCCCAGCGTACCACCCGCCCGGAAATCACGAAGAAAAAGCGCGAAAAGGGCGGAAAGAGCTCGCGTCGCGGCTCGACGAAACGCGGGCTGGATACCGGGCGCGCGGCCGGATGCGCGGCGGTCTGGGTGGCGTGCCGTATCGACACCAGTGAAAACAGCGTCACGATCAGGATGATCGCCAGCAGATTGGTGGCAATGTCCAGAAAGGCGCTCTGTCCAGAATCCTCAAGGTCCATGCGCGGTCTCCGTTTCCCGCCAGTCGGTCAGCAGTCGCGACACGGCCTCGGGCGAGGCGGAAAGGGGTCGAAAGACCAGCCGGAAGACCCGGCGCGGCCCCGTCCGCTCATGCAGCAGACTGGTGAAACGGGCGAATGACTCCTCGAAGGCGCGACGGGTATCGAAGCAGGCGTCAGTGAAGGCGAACGCCAGATTGCGCACCTCGCCGCCCTGCCCCGCCAGACTCGCGAACAGCGCGGCAAACTGCTCCTCGCGATAAGGCACCGGCGCGGCGGTCGCGCCGGCATGGAGCGTCACCTCGCCATCGGCGACACAGACCACCAGATCGTCGATGCTCAAGGGGCGTCCCGTGGCGTGCTGGGCGATCTGCTGCAAGGCGAAGATGACGATCAGGATCCCGATGAAGGCAAAGACCAGATCGAGAAAAGGCAGCAGATTGATATCCACAAGCAGCGTCTCGGGAGGTCGGCGGCGCATCAGTCTGGCCGGTCGTGAAACAGGCGGTCGAGCAGGATCCGGTAATAGACCATGTCCAGTTTCTGCGCCCTGGCGCGCAGAATCAGCAGCAGCAGCATGGTTGGAATCACCAGCACCAGACCGACGAACGTCGTATCGAAGGCGAACGCGAGTCCACCCAGCACGCCGCCGAGACCGCTGGCACCGCCGTCGGACGGGATGATCGAGGCTTCGAGCCCGCTGACGGCCTGGGTGATACCGATGACGGTACCGATGAAGCCCAGCAATGGCAGCACCCAGATGGCAAAGCCGATGGGGGCGAAGTTGTGCTGATGCTGCTGGCTCCGCAGCATCAGGAGATAATCGCTCACCAGGGTCCAGTCTTCGCGGTCGCGCGCCTGACCGGACCAGCGTTGCAGCGCGGCGGCAACCGTCTCCTCGTCCCGCATGCTCCGACCGGAGAGATAAGCCAGCCAGTCCTGGAGACGCGAGCCCTGACGCGCCTCATCAGTGCCGAACCGCTGTTGCAGATGCAGTCGTTCGGCATGCAGGCCCAGATACTGGAGCATGGCATAGAGCAGGATCGCGACGAAGAGCGCGATCATGGACTGGCAGTAGCCGTTGTCGAGATAACGGCTCAGTCCAGCCGGCAGCGTCACCAGCGTCTGAACATGGAGAAAGGTCAACGACAGGGCCAGGGTGATGAGAGAGGCCACCGCCAGCGGCAGGACGATCTGCCGCTCCGAGAAGAGACCACCGACGCGATCGATGTCGAATGGCGGGGGCTTATCGTTCACTACTGGCTGCATCCAGTTGTGCGTCCAGCCGGTCGAGCTGGTCCTGCATATTGCGGCGGGTGATCCGCAACTCGCCGAGGCGGGCGCTGGTTTCGGTGTAAAGCTGTTCGTAACGGCGACGTTCATCCAGGGTCGGCGCGGCGTCGGACTGATCGAGCGCCCGCTGGGCCACGCTGGTGAGATGGGTTTCCAGACCATCGAGTGTCGTCAGGAGTTGCCGCACCTCCTGCAAACGCGCGGCCAGAATCGCCTGTTCATCCGCCGTGACGCTTGCCGCAGGCGCCGTCGGCCCGGCGGCGCAGGGATTGCCCCCCGGCAGCGCCAGACAGAGCGCCAGCGGGATGAGACGCCACTGGACGTGGTTTAGGTGATTTCCTGAACGGTTCATACCGGCGTACTCACCTCAAATAGACAGGATGAACAGGATTTTTCAGGATGGACAGGATTTAAGAATTTTTCTCCTGTGAATCCTGCGAAATCCTTTTCATCCTGTCCATTTGGAGCCTTGGCCCTGGTAGAAACTTTCCCGGAAACCACCTAAAACCCGCTCACTGCGAAATCGGCGTCTGCTGCGCCTCGTTCGCGGTCTTGACAATGGCCTGCATATTGGCATTGAGACTGCTCAGATTGGCGCTGACCTTTTGCAGCCCTTCGATGGCCTTGTCGGCCTGTCCCAGTTCGTAATAGGCCAGCACGATGTCGCGGTCAGACTCGATGGAGCGCATGAGCGCCACGGAATTGGCGCGCTCGGTGCTGATCTGGTTGCGCAGGGTGCGTCCCGTATCGAGCTTGGTCTGCCAGGACTGCGCGACCGGCAGGAAGGCCGGATTGGCCTCGGACTTTTTCAGTGTCTCCTGACGGCGCTGTTCCCAGAGCGCCAGCAGCGCATCGAGTTCCTTCCAGATCTCGCTGTCCTCGGCCATGCTGTCGTGGACCTTGGTCACGGAGGCCAGCATCTCGTCGAGCACCTGACCGCCCTTTTCGATCGAATCGCGGCTGGCCTGGATGTTGGTTTCCAGATCGCCCAGATTGGCCTGAAGCTGCTGGGCAACCTCGTTGACCTTCTGAAACAGATTCGCCATGTCAGGCTGTCCGCCCGGTTGGGCGAATGTCCCGGCGGTCGTGAGCGCGAAGAGTCCGGCAAGCAGAATGGTGGGTGTCTTCATGTTGTCCTCGCGGCGGGTTGAGTGACGTTCAGTTGGAGATGGGCACCGTGCTCTGGAGTGTCTGCTGAGTCTTTTCCTCGACGACGGTCATGGCCGTGGTGATGTCGTTGAGTCCTTCGACCACTGAACGCGCGGCGGCGATGGCCTCCAGCACCTTGCCGATCTTCATTTCCTGAAGAACCACGCGATGCTGGCGCATGATGGTCGAGAGCTTTTCCTGCGCAAGCGTGCGGCTCTGATTGAGACGCTCGTCCACGATGTCGTATTCCTGAATGGCGCGTTCGAGCTGGGCGATGCTCTGCTCGCGGTTGGTGTAGTCGGGCGGCTGGCGTTCGTACCAGCTTTTCAGGACGATGGTTCCCTCTTTGGCGCGATTGAGCGCATCGGCGAAATCGCTGTTGAGATCCAGCTTGTTCAGCACGCCATAGACCTCGTCGCGCAGGGTGAAAAAGAGATTATCGACCTGCACCTCCTTTTCGTCCTCGGAGGTCAGACGGGCGACTTCATCGAGTTTTTCCATCGCCGTCTGGATCCGCGCGCCGAGCTGCGCATTCGAGGTGCGGATGTTCGACATCTCGTTTTCGAGGATGACGGTCGGGTTGGTGCGATTGGGATTGCGGGCGCTGTAATTGGTGTCCTGCGCCCAGGCGGGGATGGCGAGCAGTACCGCATGGAAGACGATGAGCGCGGTCAAGCTGGCGGTGCGCCAGCCGGTGCGACGAGAATCGGTTTGGTGTTCGGTCTCTTTCATCGGCTCCCCATGCAATATGGATCTCGACAGGATTAACAGGATTTTTTAATCGCGTACCAGCCGGCTAGAGCGACTCACCGGAGTCAGTCTTCACCGATGCTGTTCGTTGTCGTCGTCGTCGGCTTGCGAATCTTCGATTACGACTACGACGACGACAACGATCGGAAACATGTCCCGTCTGAAACCGGTTCCATGCCCTGGATGCGGACTCACTGCGAACAGGCTTCCAGATTTTCCTGGAAACCTTCGAGCAGACGGTCTCTTTTGTTGCGCAGATAGGCCAGATCGCGCGAAATATCGGTCAGATCCGATTCGAGATTGCGCGCGCGGTCGGCCTCGCGCACCAGTCGCTGGCTGATGATTGGCCTGGATTCCTGATTCAGATCCGTTTCGACTTTATTGATGATCAGGCCCGCGCAATTATTGAGCTTGATCGCTTCGGTCATCCATTCGGCAACCGGTAGTTTTTGCAGTTGCTCGATTTCCTGCCGGTTGCCGTCCACAAAAGCGGTCGGACAGTCCGCATCCGAGTTGCGCAGATCCAGCCGCCACTTCTCCAGGTTCTGATTGCTGCGGTCGATCCGCTGGAGGATCTTGATGTAGTTTTCGCCCAGGGCGTGATAACGGTCGAAGACCTCGGTATTGCTCCAGGTGCAGGTCGGAGGCTCATAGAGCGGCGGCGGATCCTTCTGACCACTGCGCGGGATCGCCCCTGTTGAGGAAGCCGGGGTCGATGAGTGCGATGACAACCACGACCCGGCATTTTTGAGCCAGATCATCGGATCATGGTTTTCGGCCCGATAAACAAACCAGACGCCAGCGCCAGAAGCCAGCAGGACAACCAGCACCGCCGGAATCCTGAGCCATGAACGTCTGGACCAGCGCGAACGATTGGACGCTTCAAGCGGCTGGGGCGGAGGAAGCGGCTCGGTTGAGCCGCGCGCGGGTTCAGGGCTTGACAGCGGCGATCCTGTTCCGGCTGGCGCTGAATGCGGGCCGACAGCGTTCTGAGCGACCGCCACACCAAAATGCTCGGCCAGCGGCTGGAGTCCGCCACGAAAACCCTGGCCGTTGGCGCGGAACTTCCAGCCTGCGCCGTGGCGATAGATCTCGGCAAAGATGAGCGCCTGCTCGTCGCCGGCATCGGCGAGCGTGAAGCTGACGCCCTCACCTGTCTCCGGCGTCGCCGTAAGGGTCGCGCCGGTCAGGTGTCGGAACGAACCGGTCTCCAGCGCGGCGGCGAAGACACATCTCTGGATGCGGAGCGGGAGTCGGTCCAGTTGAATCAGGCAGTGCGACTGACCGGCAGCGGGCGCAGACAGGCGGATGACGCCATCCGGCGCCTGGAGCTGGTTGTAAAACAGAAACCAGTCGTCGCCCGGCACATGCCCATCATCGCCGACCGCGAAACAGACGACATCCAGACTGCCACGACTCGCCTGCCAGTTCAGCTCGACGTGCACGCCGCCCGCATTCGTCAGCGGGGCATTCGCACCCTTGGGCAGGATCTTCATGTCCACCACAACCCTGACGGCATGGCGTTTCCTCCAACTCGCTCGGGATTGACTCGGCTTGCATTTTTGCGCCGCACGTTAGACCAACCCGCCGCCTCTTGCAACTGACGGGCCGTCACCCAGGGCGCGCTAACTTCGGTTTAACCTCTTGCCGCTCTGTCTCCACCAAGGCACACTCTGACGCCCGCCCCGGCATCCTGCCTTCGCCCGGAGAATGAATCTATGCCTCCCGCCCTTCGCGCCGCAGTCGTTGGCGTGCTCGCCCTGCTGACAACAGCCTGCGCAACCCAGCCGCGCGTCACCTCGGTCTGGACCGACCCCGGCGCACAGCCGACTCAATATCGCACGCTGGTGGTGTTCGGCATCGCCACCAAAACCACCGTGCGACGCGCCTACGAAGACAACTTTGCGACGGCCCTGACCGCCGCCGGGGTCAGCGCCCGCCCCAGTCACACCCTGGTGTCGGAAAAATCGCTCAGACGCACCGCGCAGATCAAACGCGCCCTGTCGGGCGCGGACGCGGACGCTCTGATCGTCACCCATCTCATCCCCGAGGCAGCGCAGAGCACGGAGCCTGCGGCACGCGCCACCTCGATTCCTGATACTTACCGCCGCTTCGACCGCTATTACAACCAGGTTTATAGCGATGTCGCCCGACCCGATTACTACACCGGTTATCAATCGCTGCGACTGGAGACCAACCTCTACGACGCGCAGCGCGAAACCCTGGTCTGGTCCGGTCGCTCGCAGCCGCTCGATCCCAACTCGGAGCAGACCATCAGTCAGGTCATCGCCGATGTCATCGCGCAACTGCGCAGGGATGGACTGCTGGCCGGGGCGGTTACCAAGAAAGCCTCTTCCGGTTCGTTTGAATAAGCCGCGAAAAATATACGGGATGCGATGTTTGGACCTGGTGACGAAGCTCCGCTTCACGAATCTGAGGAGTCGCGATCAGATCAATCCAGGCGAAGGCTCAAAGTCGCCGTCTCGTGAAGCAGAGCTTCATCGCTGAGGTCACGAAGCTGGAGCTTCGTGACCAGAGTAAAAAGTCCTGTCAATCCTGGAAAATCCTGTTAATCCTGTCCATTTAAATCACACAGCGCCTGCACAATCGCCCCGTCCTCCGCCTTTGCCGCGACCTTGACCGTCACGAAGCCAAGCCCGCGCGCGGTCTGTTCGGTGCGTTCGGCGATCACCACCAGCGGCGTGGCAAGCAGTGGCTCGCGACCGTCCGGTCCCAGCATCTCGACCAGATTCAGCAGCACCTCGTCACTGGTCGCCAGCGTCAGCGCGACCGCTTCCGACCAGCGCGCCAGCAGCGGCGCGGGATCAAACGCCGGTCTGACCCGCCGATAGACCTCGGCGAACCGGACCTCCGCCCCGCGTGCGGCGAGGGTCTCGGCGAAGATCGCGCGCCCGCCATCCCCGCGCACGATCAGCACCCGCCGGTCCTGCATCGCCGCCAGTTCAGGCATCGCCAGCAGGGCTTCGCTTTCGTAACGCTCGTTCGGTACCAGATCCGGCGCACGCCCGGCAGCGGCGAGCGCCAGTGCGGTGCCGCGTCCGACGGCCGCCACCTGGGCGACGTTCGACCAGCGCCCATCGGGCATCAGCGCCAGCGCCTGTTCCACCGCGTTGCGGCTGACGAAATACATCAGATCCCAGGGCTCGGCCAGACGCGCGGCGAGCGGCTGCGGCTCCAGCGCCGGTTCGATGGCGATGGTCGGCAGACGCACCGCCCGCCCGCCTGCCGCCTCGATCAGGCGGCAGAGTTCGTCCGCCTGACCGGCGGGCCGGGTCACGAGCACGCCGCGACCGGCGAGATCGCAGGGGGGCATGGCTCAATGCTCCTGGAGCGCGCTCAGGATCTCACCCGCGCCCTGCGCCAGCAGCGCATCGGCGACCCGGGTGCCGATGTCTTCGGCCTCGGTGCGCTGACCTTCGGCCTCGGCGCGCAGGATCAGCTTGCCGTCCGGGCTGCCGACCAGACCCTTGATGACGAGACGGTCGCCGTCCAGCACCGCATGACCGGCGATGGGCACCTGACAGCCGCCATGCAGACGGGCGTTCATGGCGCGTTCGGCCAGCACCCGGTCGGCGGTTTCGCGATGATGCAGCGGCGCGATCAGGTCATTGATGCGCGGGTCATTGACGCGGCACTCGATGCCGATGGCGCCCTGACCGATGGCCGGCAGACTGACGGCGGGCTCGATGCGGGCGCGGATGCGATCCTCGAAACCCAGCCGCATGAGACCGGCGGCGGCGAGGATGATGGCGTCGTACTCGCCCGCGTCCAGCTTGGCCAGACGGGTGTTGACGTTGCCGCGCAGCGGCTCGATGCGCAGATCGGGACGCAGATCGGCGATCTGACACTGACGGCGCAGACTGGAGGTGCCGACACAGGCGCCCTGCGGCAGTGCATCCAGATTCGGATAGACATTGGAGACGAAGGCGTCGCGCGGATCCTCGCGGTCCATAATGACCGCCAGATGCAGACCCTCGGGGAAATCGACCGGCACATCCTTCATGGAATGCACCGCGATGTCGGCCTCGCCGTCCAGCATGCCCTGTTCCAGCTCCTTGACGAAAAGCCCTTTGCCGCCGACCTTTGCCAGTGGCGCATCGAGAATCTTGTCGCCCTTGGTGGTCATACCGATGATCTCGACAACCAGATCGGGATAGAGACCCTTGAGCAGTGCGGTGACGTGCTCGGCCTGCCACATGGCCAGAGGAGATTTACGGGTGGCGATACGAATGATGTTCGACATGGTGAATCCTGGGACAAATCAGTGAAAACGCCCTGAGTCGCGCAAGGCAAGTCGCGCAAGGCGCGGCGGCGAAGCGCGATTGTGTCATACCGGGCTGTCACTGCACAGGACGGCCCTCATCTCATCAGCCTGTTTCAACCAACTGGAGGCGCGCGATGAAAGAAGCAGCTTTCTACGACCGGCTCGACCACAAGCGGGTTCAATGCCGGCTCTGTCCGCATGACTGCATCATTGCGAATGGCGGTCGCGGGGTCTGCGCCGTGCGCTACAACAGCGGCGGGACGCTCTTTACCCTGGTGGCGGATCGCGTGATCGCCCGCAATCTGGAGCCGATCGAAAAAAAGCCGCTGTTCCATTTTCACCCCGGCTCGTCTGCGTATTCCATCGCCACCGTGGGTTGCAGCCTGCGCTGCACCTTCTGCCAGAACTGGGAGATTTCACAGTGGCCGAGGGAACGCCTTCCCCGGCATCTGGATACCGATGGCGAAGAGCGCGACGCAGAGCCCGTCTGTCCGCGACTCGCGCGTCTGGGGGATCAGGTTCCCGGCGAACGGGTGACACCCGCGCAGATCGTGCAGACCGCGCACGACAGCGGGGCGCGCTCCATCGCCTACACCTTCACCGAGCCGACCATCTTCTATGAACTCGCCTGTGAAACCGCCCGTCTGGCGAGAAAAAGCGGGCTGTCCAACGTCTTCATCACCAACGGTTATATCAACGAGGCGCCGCAGCGCGAGCTGGCGACTGTGCTGGACGCCGCCAATGTGGACCTGAAATTTTTCCGTGACGAGAGTTACCGGCATCTGAGCCGGATCAGACTGCAACCCGTACTGGATGCGATCCAGCGTTATCATGCGCTTGGCGTCTGGCTGGAGGTGACGACCCTGGTGATTCCGGGCGTCAATGATTCGGATGAAGAACTTGCCGACATCGCGGGCTTCATTCATTCCGTCTCGCCGGACATTCCCTGGCATGTCTCGCGCTTTCATGCCGCTTACGAGATGCGCGACATCCTGCCCACGCCTGCGGCCACCCTGCAACGGGCGGCTGACATCGGTCGGCAGGCCGGGTTGCGCCATGTCTACCAGGGCAATCTGCCGGGCAGAGGCGGCGAAGACAGCTACTGTCACCACTGCGGTCAGCGGCTGATCCAGCGTTACGGTGTCTATCTGCTCTCCAACCGCATCCGACAGGGATGCTGCCCCGAGTGCGGAACGGCGATAGCCGGTGTTGGCATGGGATGAAGCGATGACCGGGAGCAAACCTGTTATGACGACCCTGACCGAGGATCCGCCCCTGCGGCTCAGACCCATGTGTGAGGCGGATCTGGACGCTGTCATGGCGGTCGAGCGCGCGGCCTATCCCTATCCCTGGAGCGAGGCCATTTTTGCGGACTGTCTGCGGGTCGGGTACTGCTGCTGGGTCGGCGAGATCGACCGGAATATCGTCGCGCACGGCATCATGTCGGTCGCGGTCGGGGAGTGTCACATCTTCAATCTCTGCGTGCATCCGCGCTGTCAGCGGCTGGGGCTGGGCCGGCGGATGCTGCGTCATCTGCTGTCGCTCGCACTCAGGCGCCAGGCCACGACCGCCTTTCTGGAAGTGCGCGCCTCCAATGCCAGCGCCCGCGCACTCTATGCCGCCGAAGGCTTCTGCGAGATCGGCACCCGGCGCAACTATTATCCCGCCGGCAAGGGCCGCGAGGATGCCACGGTGCTGGCGCGGGAACTGGTTTCGGTGTGACTGCTGACAACGTCAGTCTTTTGTGCATACACTTCATGGCATGGCACTTGATGACATCGATTTCGAGTGGGATGAAAACAAACGGCAGGCGAATCGTCGCAAGCACGGCGTGGACTTCGCCGATGCGGTGGAGTGTTTCTATGATTCTTTCAGCAAGGTTATTCCCGATCCCGATCACCACGCCGAGCATCGGTATGTCCTCGTCGGTATAGATACGTCAGGCCGTCTGCTGGTCGTCGTCTACAGCCAACCTGACGACACTACCATTCGCATCATTTCCGCACGTGCCGCAACACCGTCGGAGCGTCGAACATTTTTACAGAGGTGATCATCTATGCGAGGTGAATACGATTTTTCCCACGCTGAAAGTGGGCCGGTCATTAAGACCGGCAAGGAGCGGATCACGATTCGGCTCGACCCAGACATCATCCAGTGGTTTCGGGATCAGGTTGCTGGCGGTGGCAACTACCAGACGCTCATCAATGAAGCACTGCAGGAGTACATCCGGCACAAGCAGGGCACCGACCTGGAAAGCACGCTACGTCGCGTCGTTCGCGAAGAGCTGCGACAGGCAGGTTGATGCTCCGGTAGCGATCAGTGGAATAGAAACCTGGAAGCCGACAATCGCTTACCCTGAGCATGGAAAGACCGACGGTTGAACGGAAGATATTGCGATGTTGCCCATACTGAGCACCGGCGTAGACCTCCCGAACGACGTTCACCAGGCGCTCGAAGAGGAGCGCCTGGTCTTCTTTTGCGGTGCAGGAATCTCGGTCTATACAAAGCTACCCAATTTCCGCCAACTGACCATCGATGTGTTCCGCCGATGCAACGTGCCACTAGCGGAAAGCGCCGAGCGACGTGCGGATTTCTGCGAGACCTTTGCGCGCTTGCCAGACAAGCCTTGGGAGGTTGCGTTCTGGCAGGACAAATTCGATCGCGCCTTGGGTCTGTTGGAGGTTCAGACGTCGCCAGGCGCCATGCGCCGCTACCTGAGCGAAAGGCTACTCGAATGCCCACCAGAGACGGAGAAGGACTGCGGGCTCCATCAGGATCTGCTGGAACTCTCCGCACTGAAAGGCGTCGGACATCGGCTGGTGACCACCAACTTCGACAACCGCTTCCACCTCGCCTCGAAGGCCGCCAAGGCCAGTGGCAGGCACCGAGCTTCTTTTGAACCGTCCCAGACCTGGGAGGCACCGCGGATCGCCACTCCGCGGGCCGAGAGCTGGCGCTCATTGACCTTCCTGCACGGCAGGATCCTGGGTCAAGCCACCGAACCGGGCGGGTTGAATGACCTGGTCATCACCAGTGCCGACTTCGGACGCGCCTACCTTCAGGACGGCTGGGCTGCCCGCTTCGTGGTCGAATTATTCCGTGAGTTCACGGTTCTCTTCATCGGCTACAGCATCAACGATCCTGTCATGACCTATCTCGTCGATGCCATCGCGATGGACCACGCCTCGGGTCGCCCCTTTCGCCAGCCTTATGCCTTGGTCGGCATCGAAGCCGGAGCAAATCGCAAAGCGACCGCCAGTGAATGGCGAAGCAAACGTGTCGAGCCGATTCTGTACGACTCGGCGAACGACCATGATGATCTGCGGAAGACCATCGCCAAGTGGGCGGAACTTCATCGCGGTGGTTTCGATTCACGATTCGGCCAAGCGCTAGAAATACTGAGCAAACCATATGAACCGAAGAGCGGCGAGGATCAGAATGTCACAGCCCTCGTTTGGGCGCTGACTGCTCCGGATGGCTCCGTGGCGAAGGCGATCGCCAACTCGGACCTTCAATCGGCACCCGAGTCGCGCACCAACATCTCCTGGCTGCGGGCACTGCTCGCCTGGTCAGACAACAGATCGAATACGCCTGTGCACTCGACGCGATCGGCCGATCCGCTCAGACCTCCGCACAATCCGTTCGGATCCTTTTGTGTCGATGGATACTGGATAGGAGATCCACTGTCACCGCCGGCAAGGCGCAATGACTCGGGAAGCCATATCCGCCTCACACATCTGTTCGAGCGTGCCGCCCGAGGGTTCGAGGAGCATCCGATCAGTTGGCATCTGGCAAGGTGGATCGCGGCTCACCTGTACGACCGTGAACTTGCTCTGATCGTCGCTGAGCGAAACGGCAAGATCAGCGATACGCTGCGAGACGAGATCGTTCGGCAGATCGAGCATGCAAGGGATCAGCTCCCAGAAGATCTGGTCCGCTTCTGGCGCATCGTCGTTTTCGCCCATGATCAACGAGGCAATCGTCTGCACGAAACGCAGCCAGTGATGCACCGGCATCTGACGGCAGAGGGGGGCTTGGACGCGGAAAGCCGGGCTCGCTTTCTGGATCGCTTCGAGCCGATTCCTTCCATTCGTGAGCCAGCCCGGCAAGCCGAAGAAGCGCGCGACGCCGATGCAGAAGGTCAAGAGGCAGGCGTCAATCCAGTGGCATTGCCAGTCATCCAGCTCGCGGACTACAGCGATAATTACCAGCTGGCCGAGGCGATCGAATGGATGCAACAGTCAGAACAACAATCGGCGCTCGCGGATCTGGCCGCTGACCTTGGTGAGTGCCTGGCAAAGACCTTGCGGATTGCGGACTGGATTGGCGACATAGGACCTCTCCTCGGGCACAGACCCTCCCTGGCGAGCCTGTTCAACGCTGACCGAGAGGAGTTCGGCCGTCGCAAATGGGTGGACCTGGTCTATCTCTGCCGCGATGCGATGGCTGTTTTGGTGGCCCAGAACCCGACTGCGGGTGAACGACTGCTCTCGCGTTGGGTCGAGTATGCGAGGCAACCTTGGGGAATACTCTTCGGCCGGCTAGTGCTTCATGCATGTACGTCTGACGGCTGCTCCCCCGAGTTGGGACTGCGCTTCCTGCTGGGTAATCGCGAGGTGCTCCTCTGGGAGACTCAAGTGGAGCCAGAACTCAACCCCTTGTTGGAGTCGCTCGGTCGACGACTACCTCGAGACCAGCTCGAAGAGCTAGTGGAGGTGATACGGAAAGGACCCTCGCGACAAGGATCTGGTGACTGACATGCGCGAAAGACGCAAGCTTGACAGAGAAGAACGAGTAGCACTGATCGACCGTCGTCTTGCCTGGCTCGCTTTTGGGGGCGTGGAGCTGACCGGCTCTGCTGACCGTCGCGCCAAGCGGCAGATGGAAGCCTGGAACACTAGGGCCGAAGACCCCCGCACCGTCTGGGTTCCAACGGCAGATGGCGGTTTACGCTGGGTCGAGCCGATCGATGCGAGCGACTTGGAAACCCTTTCGAACGAAGAGGTCGCGACGCGACTGGCAGAGCACAGGGAATGGAAAACCCGCCAGCTAATCAAGACGCTTGCGCGCGAGAAGCCTGAGCGGGCCTTTGCGATCCTCGATCTCTTGATCGAGTCTGGGCAGGATTCGAACCAGTCTTTGTTGAACTCAATGGCCTCAGGCGTGAGTGAAGCGCAAGACGCCGAAACTCTGTGTGACGCTGGGTCTCGACTGCTTCGGTATCTCGACCAAGACGACAGTTCAGAGGTCGGCGGCTGGGGCTTTCTCGAATGGCTGCAATCGGCAGCCAAACAGTTGCCGATCGATCTGGAGAAGCAATCCGAGTTCTGGTGCCTGTGGGACCGGCTCTGGAGCAAGGCTCTCGCGTCTCGGCAATCATCGTCAGCAGGTGGCGCCGACAGGATCACAGCAGCGCTGAACGCTCCGGGCGGAGAACTGGCTTTGACGCTGCTGGAGCGGCTCTGGAAGCATGATCTCGATGAGGATGCCGGTCTTCCAGAGAACCTGCTTTGGCGTTTCGACGCTCTGGTCAAGGGCGGTAGCCCACCACACTTGGACGCCCGGCTCATGCTCACCTCTCGGCTGGTCTGGCTGTATCGCATCGATCCTTCATGGTGCCAACAATATCTCGTAGAACCGATGGCCAGCTTCGAGCCGGATGTTCAGCAAGCCGTCAGCTTATGGCAGGCGTTTCTCTGGCCGGCACAGGTCTCTTCAAAGCTCTGGGGCAGCTTGAAGCCAGCACTCTGGTCGTCATTACGCCATTTCGAGGCGTTTCCAGACAGTGCGGACCGGCTCCTTGACTTTTTTGCCGCGCACTTGCTTCATCCTGGCGCTTTCGACGCAGAGATAGACCGTAAGCCACTGGCCGACATCTTCTCCCGCCTCGGGCCTAAGCAACTCGCAATCATTGCCCGTCAATTCGAGACCGACCTACGCGCACGTGGCCTTGACGCCGCACAGTCTTGGCGAGAACGAATCGGCCCCTTCTTCGAGACCTATTGGCCCCTATCGACCGACAAGCAATCGCCCGGATTGAGCGCCAGACTGAGCACGATGTTGTTGCAGACACGAGAAGCCTTCCCCGAGGCAACAAGCCTTCTGCTCGAACAGAAACCGGTAATCGGTCGAGCGAAGGATATTTTCGGTATCGTCTATCCACTGACTCAGGAAAAGGCGTCAGCCGATCTCTCAGATCAGCCGTTCCCCTATGCCGAACGCTTTCCACAAGATCTGCTGAGACTTCTGCATACCCTTGTCGTTCCAGGGACCACCGAACCCTGGCACAGCGATCGGCTGAAGCGCCTGTTGGATCAACTCTGCCAATCAGACCCCAGCCTTGAGAACACCGATGAAATGGAAAACCTGCGCGCCTTCTTGCGGCAGGCGTAGCTCGAATCCAGTGGGGCCGCGATGATCGGAGCCGCCAATGCGGCCGCGAGGCCGACGATGAAGACAACGTCGGCTTCCTGCATTGTCAAATCAAAATCCCCACCACTGCCCCGGTCATGAGTGTCGCCATCGTCCCCGCGAGGATGGATTTCAGCCCCATGGCGACGATCTCGTCGCGGCGCTTGGGGGCCATGGCGCCCAGTCCGCCGATCATGATCCCCAGACTGCCGAGATTGGCGAAGCCGCAGAGGGCGTAGGTCATGATGAGACGGCTGCGTTCGCTCAGTGTCTCGGTCGGCAGGCGCGCCAGTTCGAGATAGGCGACCAGCTCATTGAGCACGGTCTTGATGCCCATGAGCGCGCCAGCGGTCGGCGCTTCGTGCCAGGGGATGCCGATCAGCCAGACCACTGGGGCCATGATCCAGCCGAGCAGACGCTGCGCGGTCAGCGGTTCGCCAGCAATCATCGGCAGCAGCCCGAGCAACTGGTTGACCAGACTGACCAGGGCGACCATGACCACCAGCATGGCGAGGATGTTGAGCCAGAGCGGGATCGCCTCCAGGGTGCCGCGCGTGATGGCGTCCATGGCGCTGCGTGACTGGCTCTCGATCCGCACGGGTGTCTCGTCTCTGGCCTCCTGCGTCTCCGGGATCAGGATCCCGGCGATCATCAGTGCCGCTGGCGCGCTGATGATGGAGGCAATGAGGATATGGCCCATGGCGTCCGGGACGACCGAACCGATGAGACTGGCATAAAGCACCATGACCGTGCCGGCGATGGTCGCCATGCCGCAGGTCATGAGTCCGAACAGCGCCGGGCGGGTCATGCCGGCCAGATAGGGCCGGATCAGCAGCGGCGCCTCGGTCATGCCGACGAAGACATTGGCGGCGGCACCCAGCCCCAGCGGTCCGCCCGTGCCCAGGGTGCGGCGCAGCAGCCAGGCGAATCCGCGCACCAGCAGCGGCAGGATGCGCCAGTGAAACAGCAGGGCCGAGAGCGCGCTGATGACCAGGATCAGCGGCAGGGCGCGGAAGGCGAGCACGAAGCTGTTATGGGGATAGAGCGTCTCGAAGGGCGCGGCGGCCCCGCCGAGATAGCCGAAGACCAGCTCGGTGCCGGCCTGGGTGGCCTGCTGCACCGCCAGCACCAGCCCGTTCAGGCTCAGAAAGAGCGCCTTGACCGGTGGCAGTTTCAGCAGCGCCAGCGCCAGCAGAAACTGGAGTGCGAGTCCCGCGACGATGAGGCGCGGACGCACGGCGCGGCGGTTTTCGCTCAACAGCCAGGCGCTTGCGGTCAGCACGCTGAGTCCGAGTAATGGTTGCAGGAGAGTTGTCATCATTGCGGTACAGGAAACCACGTCTTTCAGGACGGAGCACCATCTGCCTGACCGTCCATCTCTGAGTTGAAGAAATCATCCGCTTGCTCGCGTTACCATCCGTCACGGTCGCGCTGGACACTTTAGGCCGAATGCGTGCGATAACGCCAGAATCGATTGGCACGGGCGGCCAGACAGCCCCATCGCCAACGACGAACAATTTCGGGCTATAGTTGCCCCACCCAGACGGCTCCCCGACCTGCGCAGACCATACCGGGTTGGCACGGCCGCATCCTTTATTCATCACTCATGCGGGACAGATCGATGTCAGAACAGACCATGGTCACACTCGACGGCAACGAAGCCGCCGCCTATGTTGCTCACCTGACCAATGAGGTCATCGCCATCTATCCCATCACGCCCTCCTCGAATATGGGCGAGTGGGCGGACGAATGGTCGGCACAGGGGGTCAAAAATCTCTGGGGCACCGTCCCCGATGTGGTCGAAATGCAGAGCGAAGGCGGCGCGGCGGGCGCCATTCATGGCGCCTTGCAGGGCGGATCGCTGGCGACCACCTTCACCGCCTCGCAGGGTCTGCTGCTGATGATCCCGAACATGTACAAGATCGCCGGCGAACTCTCGCCGACGGTCTTCCATGTCTCGGCGCGCGCGCTGGCGGCGCAGGGGCTCTCGATCTTCGGCGATCACTCGGATGTCATGGCCTGCCGCGCGACCGGCTTTGCCATGCTGTGCGCAGCCTCGGTGCAGGAGGTGATGGATTTCGCCCTCATCGCCCAGGCCGCGACGCTCGAAAGCCGGGTGCCTTTCCTGCATTTCTTCGACGGCTTCCGCACCTCGCACGAGGTCGCGAAGATCGAGAGACTGCCAATCGAAACCATCCGCGCCATGATCGATGAGGAGCTGGTCGCGGCCTGCCGCACCCGCGCGCTCAATCCCGATCATCCCCGTCTGCGCGGCACCTCACAGAATCCCGATGTCTATTTTCAGGGACGCGAATCGGTCAACAGCTATTATCTAATGGCGCCAGCCATCGTGCAGGGCGTCATGGACCGTTTCGCTGCGCTGACCGGGCGGCAGTATGGTCTGTTCGACTATGTGGGCGCGCCCGATGCCGAACGGGTCGTCATTCTCATGGGCTCGGGGATTGGCGCGGCGCAGGAGGCGGTCGAGCATCTGGTGGCCCACGGTGAGAAGGTGGGTCTGATCAAGGTCCGGCTCTTCCGTCCCTTCGATCCCGCCTATCTGATCGCCGCCCTGCCCGACACGGCCACGCGGATCGCGGTCCTCGACCGCTGCAAGGAACCGGGCGCCGACGGCGAGCCGCTCTATAAGGACGTGCTGACCGCGCTGGCTCAGGCGCATGGCGAGGGCCGGCTGGCGAGCATGCCGCGCGTGATGGGTGGCCGTTACGGTCTGGCCTCGAAAGAGTTCACCCCCGGCATGGTCAAGGGCATCTTCGACGAACTGGCGAAAGCGCGTCCGCAGCATCCCTTCACGGTCGGCATCATCGACGATGTCACTCGTCTCAGCCTGGACTGGGATCCGGCCTTCCGGCCCGATGTGACCCAGGGCGTCACCGCCTGCGTTTTTTATGGTCTGGGCTCGGACGGCACCGTCTCGGCGAACAAGAATTCGATCAAGATCATCGCCGAAGAGACGCCCAACTACGGTCAGGGCTATTTCGAATACGACTCCAAGAAGGCCGGCGCCATCACCATCAGCCATCTGCGCTTCGGCCCCCACCCCATTCACAGCACCTATCTGATCGGCGATAACGATGCGAGCTTTGTCGCCTGTCATCAGCCGACCTTTCTGACCCGCTATGACATGCTCGACAAGGCCCGTGAGGGTGCGGTATTTCTCCTGAACTCAGCCACCCCCGCAGACCGGATCTGGGACGAGCTGCCGCGCAAGATGCAGCAGGCGATCATCGAGAAGGGGATCCTGTTCTATGTGATTGATGCCTACGCCATTGCCGCGCAGACCGACATGGGGCGGCGCATCAACACCATCATGCAGACCTGCTTCTTCGCCATTTCAGGCATCCTGCCCAAAGACGAGGCCATCGCCCACATCAAATACGCCGTGAAAAAGACCTACGGCAAAAAGGGCAAACAACTGCTGGAGCGCAACAATCAGGCCATCGACGCCACGCTGGCCGGGCTGCATCGGGTGACGATCCCCGGCACCATCACCAGCAACTTCGATCGCCCACCTGTCGTGCCTGACTCGGCACCGGATTTCGTGCGCCGGGTCACCGCAACGCTGATGGAGGGTCAGGGCAACCGTCTTCCGGTCAGTCTGATGCCGGCGGACGGTTCCTGGCCGACCGGCACCACCCGTTTCGAGAAGCGTAATCTGGCGCTCATGCTCCCGCAGTGGGACGAGACGCTCTGTACCCAGTGCGGCAAATGCCCGCTGGTCTGTCCGCATGCCGCCATCCGCGCCAAGGTCTATCCAAACACCCTGACCGCCAGCGCCCCCGCCAGCTTTCAGCATGCGCCCATCAAGGGCAAAGATTTTCCCGACGGACATCACATCACCTATCAGGTCGCCCCGGACGACTGCACAGGCTGCGGCCTGTGCGTGGATGTCTGTCCGATCCGCGACCGTCAGGATCCCAGCCGCAAGGCGTTGAACATGGTCGAGGCCGGGGTCATCCATGCCCGCGAACAGGCCAACTGGGATTTCTTCCTGACCCTGCCCGAATACGACCGCACCCGGCTGGACCCCAGCAAGATCAAGCACGCGATGATGATGCAGCCGCTGTTCGAGTTCTCCGGCTCCTGCGTCGGCTGTGGCGAGACGCCCTATATCAAGCTCGCCACCCAGTTGTTCGGCGACCGCATGCTGGTCGCCAATGCCACCGGCTGTTCGTCCATTTATGGCGGCAATCTGCCGACGACGCCCTATACCACCAACGCCGAAGGACGCGGCCCGAGCTGGAACAATTCGCTGTTCGAGGACAACGCCGAATTCGGGCTGGGTCTGCGTCTGGCCGTCGATAAGCAGACCGCTCAGGCCCGCGAGCTGGTCGCCAGTCTGTCGAGCCGCATCGGCGGCGAGCTGGCTGAGGGTCTGCTGACCGCCGATCAGTCCAGCGAGGCCGGGATCTTCGAGCAGCGCGAGCGGGTCGCGGCGCTCCGCGAGCAACTCCGGGACATCGACGGCCCGGAGGCGCGTACCCTGGAATCGCTCTGCGAGCAACTGGTCAAACGCAGCGTCTGGATCGTCGGCGGCGACGGCTGGGCCTATGACATCGGTTATGGCGGCGTCGATCATGTGCTCGCCAGCGGGCGCAATGTCAATCTGTTGATCCTCGACACCGAGGTCTATTCCAACACCGGCGGCCAGAAGTCCAAGGCCACCCCGCTGGGCGCGGTCGCCAAGTTCGCCGCCAGCGGCAAGGCGACCTTCAAGAAAGACCTGGCCATGATGGCAATGGCCTATGAGAACGTCTATGTCGCCCAGGTTGCTTTCGGCGCCAAGGATGTGCAGACGGTGCGCGCCTTCATGGAGGCCGAATCCTATGACGGCCCCTCGGTGATCATTGCCTATTCGCCCTGTATCGCACACGGCGTGGATCTGTCCAACAATCTCCGTCAGCAGGACATGGCCGTCAACGCCGGACACTGGGCGTTGTTCCGCTATGACCCGCGCCGCACCGCGCAGGGCGAAAATCCGCTGCTCATCGACTCCAAGCCGCCGAGCATGCCCTATCGCGACTTCATCGCCTCCGAGACCCGTTTCAGTCTGTTGACGCGCACGCATCCCGAGGACGCCGAGCGTTATCTGCAACTGGCGCAGAAGCATGTGCAGACCCGCTTCAGTCTCTACGAGCAGCTCGCGCATCTGGCGGTGCAGAAGGCGCCGACGCCGACGGCGGAGTAGTGCAGCAATGCAGATGCTCCGAGACCGTCTCTGATCGTTGTTGTTGTCGTTGTCGTTGTCGTTGTCGCTGTCGTCTTCGGCTTGCGAATCTTCGATTACGACAACGACAACGAACGGCCTCGGGATTTATAAGCTGTTGCACTAGAAAACAGATCCTGTCCTGTCAAAAATCCCTTCCCCGGAGTGAACGCCGGGGTCTCTCGCGGAGCAGAAACAGATGAACCTGACGACCCATTATCTCGGCCTGGAACTCAAAAACCCGATCGTCCCCTCGGCCTCGCCGCTCTCGAAGAGCGTCAGCATCGCGCGCGAGCTGGAAGACCATGGCGCAGCGGCCATCATCATGTGGTCGCTGTTCGAGGAGGCCATCACTGCCGAATCCGAATCCATGGTGCGTTTTCTGCACCATCAGGAAACCGGCAACGCCGAGATCGGCAACGGCTTCCTGCCCAAACAGCCCGATTTCGCCAATGCGCTGGATCAGTATCTGGAGCACATCCGCAAACTCAAGGACACGCTCGACATCCCGGTCATCGCCAGTCTCAACGGCGTCACGTCCAGCGGCTGGATCCGTCATGCGCGCGAACTGGAACAGGCCGGCGCCGACGCCCTGGAACTCAATGTCTATTATGTCGCGGGCGACATCGACCAGACCGGCGCCGAGGTCGAGGAACGCTATCTGACGCTCCTGCGTGAGCTGCGCGGTCAGGTGCGGATCCCGATCAACATGAAACTCTCGCCGGCCTTCAGCTCAATCGGCAATCTGGTCAAACAGATGGCGGCGGCGGGTGCCAACGGGGTCGCGCTCTTCAACCGCTTCTATCAGCCGGACATCGACATTCAGGGTCTGCGTCTGCAATCGACCCTGCGGCCTTCGACCTCAGCCGAGATCCTGCTGGCGATGCGCTGGATCGCCATCCTGCATGGGCGTCTGGGCGATCTGTCGCTCGGCGCCACCGGCGGTGTGCACACTTCTGAAGACGCCATCAAGCTGCTGCTCGCCGGGGCCGACGTGGTGCATCTGTGCAGCGTGCTGCTCGAAAACGGCCCGATCTATACCGCGCAGATTCTGCGCGGCATTCAGGACTGGATGGCCGAGCAGGGTTTCGAGTCGGTCGCTGAGTTCCGTGGCCGGGTCAGTGCGCTGTCAGTGCCCAACCCAGCCGCATTCGAAAGGGCCAATTATGTCAACATTCTGGACAGTTATACGGTGTCGGCAGGGGTGCGGACCTGAGGGTCGAAATAAACCCGATAGATAAAAAAAATCATTCGGTGCGTTGACGGCTGGCGGTTCCACCAGCACAATCCGTCGCTCCCCGGAGCGCACGTGCGCAATCAAGAAAATAAATGACGAGAGGCACCGTGCCCGTCTCACGAGCACGGGGGTGGTTTGTGCGTGTGTTCCGGTCGGCGGGGACTCCCCCGTCGCGACCTCCTAGGGTCTGTCTGCACTGCCTGACTCTCACAACCTTAGTTCCAACTCATTACGGTAGGAGTGGCCAATGCAACAACATTCGATCGACGCCATCAAAGCGCATCCGCGCTATCAGGAGTTAATCTGTACCCGTAAATGTTTCGCCTGGAACCTGACGGTTCTGATGCTGGTGATTTATTACGGCTTCATCCTGATCATCGCCTTCGCGCCCAAACTGCTGGCCACCCCGCTTTCCGCTGGTGCCGTCACCACCGTCGGCATGCCGATCGGGGTGGCGATCATCGTCAGCGCCTTTGTTCTCACCGGTATCTATGTCGCCCGCGCGAACAGCAAGTTCGATGCGCTGACCAAGGCCATTCGCGAGGATCTGCAATGAAGCGTTTCGCAACCTGGGGCGTTCTGTTCGCCCTGCTGATTCCCTTTGCCCTCGTTGCCGGACCGGCCGTGTCAGGCGCGGTCGAGCAACAGGCGCTGAACCTCACCGCCATCTACATGTTCGTGGCTTTCGTCGCGGGCACCCTGGGCATCACCTACTGGGCGGCCAAGCGCACCCGCACCGCCAAGGACTTCTACACCGCCGGTGGCGGCATCACCGGTTTCCAGAACGGTCTGGCGATTGCCGGCGACTACATGTCGGCGGCCTCCTTCCTGGGTATCTCCGGCCTGGTCTTCGCCTCCGGTTACGATGGCCTGATCTACTCCATCGGCTTCCTCGTCGGCTGGCCGATCATCATGTTCCTGATCGCCGAACAGATCCGCAACCTCGGTAAGTTCACCTTTGCCGACGTGAGTTCCTATCGTTTCGGTCAGACCGAGATCCGCACCATGGCGGCGATCTCCTCGCTGGTCGTGGTCGCTTTCTATCTGATCGCCCAGATGGTCGGTGCGGGCAAGCTGATCCAGTTGCTGTTCGGTCTGGACTACTGGATCGCCGTGGTCATCGTCGGCGTGCTCATGATGGTCTACGTCATCTTCGGCGGCATGACCGCCACCACCTGGGTGCAGATCATCAAGGCCGTGCTCCTGCTGTCGGGCGCCACCTTCATGGCGATCGCCGCGCTCTCCACCTTCGGCTTTTCGCCCGAGGAGATGTTCCGTCAGGCGATTGCAACCCATCCCAAGGCGGATGCCATCATGGGTCCGGGAACACTGGTCAAGGATCCGATCAACGCCATCTCACTGGGTCTGGCGCTCATGTTCGGCACCGCCGGTCTGCCCCACATCCTGATGCGCTTCTTCACCGTGCCGGACGCCAAGGAAGCCCGCAAATCGGTCTTCTATGCCACCGGCTTCATTGGCTACTTCTACATCCTGACCTTCATCATCGGCTTCGCCGCGATCGTGCTGCTCACCCAGCATCCGGAATGGTTCAAGGAAGGCGCCATCGTCAATGGTGCGCTGGTTGACGTGAAGGGTCTGAACGGCGGCACCAACATGGTCGCCATCCGCCTCGCCGAAGCCGTTGGCGGCAATCTCTTCCTGGGCTTCATCTCGGCGGTTGCCTTTGCCACCATCCTCGCCGTGGTCTCGGGTCTGACCCTGGCTGGCGCATCGGCGATCTCGCATGACCTCTATGCCAGCGTCATCGCGCGCGGTCGCAGCAACGAGACCACCGAGATCCGCGTGTCCAAGATCGCCACCTTCTGCCTGGGTCTGGTCGCGATTGCACTCGGCATCGCCTTCGAGAGCCAGAACGTGGCCTTCATGGTGGGTCTGGCCTTCGCCATCGCGGCGAGTGCCAACTTCCCGGTCCTGGTCGCCTCGATCTTCTGGGGCAAGATGACCACGCGCGGCGCACTGATCGGCGGCTTCGCCGGACTCATCAGCGCCGTGGCGCTGACTGTCATGTCGAAGGCGGTGTGGGGTGACGTGCTCGGCAACGTCGGCGCCGATGGCAAGCCGGTTGGCCTGATCTTCCTGGACAACCCGGCGATCATCTCGATCCCCTTCTCCTTCTTCTGCATCTGGCTGTTCTCGGTGCTCGACAACTCCGAGCGCGCCAAGACCGACCGCGCCGCCTTCGACGCGCAGAAGATCCGCTGCGAGACCGGCATTGGTGCCGAGGGTGCTTCCGACCACTAAAGGACCGCGTACCAAACCGGCGCCTCCACGACCGGGATGTCACGGAGGCGCCGATCAAATCCAGTCTGCCGTTTGCCATTGACGTGGTTTGAAAAACGTCCCGGCAAACCCTAACGGGGCCATCGGCCCCGTTTTTTTTGCATACCGCTCGACCACAAACCACTGTAGAATTCTGCGGCTCGCGCGGGTGGCGGAATTGGTAGACGCGCTGGATTTAGGTTCCAGTGGAGCAATCCGTGGGGGTTCGATTCCCCCCTCGCGCACCAATGGCTTATGTCGCACGATCCCTGCAACACTCTGCCTGCTTGGCCGTTCAGCATCGCCCCGAGACCTTCCCCGGATCGGATACGCCAGGTCTGCTGATCGTCTCGTCCTTCCCGGCCCGTGCCTGCTTGAAATCGGTGCACGGGCGGCCCATCTTGCGGTCCCGAAATCAGACCTTCACCCGAGTGCAAGGAGTTTCCCCCATGATCGAGGTTCGCGACCTGAGTCGCCGCTATGGCGCGCTCAAGGCGGTCCAGGATGTCTCGTTCGACATCCAGCGCGGCGAGATCGTCGGTCTGCTCGGCCACAATGGCGCGGGCAAGACCACCATCATGAAGATGCTGACCGGCTTTCTCGAACCGAGCGCCGGCACCATCCGCATCGACGGACTGAACATCGCCGAGCAACGCCGCGCGGTCCAGCGGCGCATTGGCTATCTGCCCGAAAACTGCCCGCTCTATCCCGAGATGACGGTGCTGGATTATCTGGATTATCAGGCCGCGCTGCACGGACTGGCCCCAGGGCAACGCGCTACGGCGATCCGCCGGGCGGTGGAGCGCACCGAACTCGGCGCCAAGGCGACCGCCACCATCGGTACACTCTCGCGCGGTTATCGTCAGCGGGTCGGCGTGGCCCAGGCGATCCTGCACGAACCGCTGATCCTGATCCTGGACGAGCCGACCAACGGGCTCGATCCGTCGCAGATCCAGCACATGCGCGCACTGGTGCGCGAGCTGTCGGTTGATGCGACGCTCATCATTTCGACCCATGTGCTGCACGAGGTCGAGGCCGTCTGCGGGCGGGTGCTCATCATGCGCGGCGGGCGTCTGGCGCTCGACAGCGAGCTGCACGCCATCGGTCGCCAACCCCGGCTGCTGGTGACGCTGGATCGCGCAGCGGACGAGGTAACGCCCGCGCTCTCGGCACTGACCGGCGTTGCCGGCGTGACCCTGCTGGACCAGGATGGCGATCTGCGGCGTTTCGCACTGGAGACGACCGATCCGCGTGCGACCGCGCCCGCCGTCGCGCAGACGATCAGTCAGCGCGGCTGGTCGCTGTACGGACTCGAACCCGAACGGCAGGATCTGGAGGCGCTGTTCGGCGCCGTGACCCTGGAACAGATGGAGGCGGCCCATGTCTGACATCACCCGCGTCGCACGCCGCGAACTGGCGGCCTTCTTCGGCTCGCCGGTGGCCTGGCTCTTCATCGGCACCTTTCTGGCGGTCTGTCTCTTCGTCTTCTTCTGGGTCGATGCCTTTTTCGCCCGCAACATCGCCGACGCCCGCCCGCTGTTCGAGTGGATGCCGATCCTGCTGATCTTTCTGTGCGCCGCACTCACCATGCGTCTGTGGAGCGAAGAACGCCGCGCCGGGACGCTGGAAAGCCTGCTGACCCTGCCGGTGGCGGCCTATCGGCTGGTGCTCGGCAAGTTTCTCGCCGCCTGGGCGCTGGTCGCCATTGCGCTGGCGCTGACCCTGCCGGTGCCGGTCACGGTCGCCCTGCTCGGCCCGCTCGACTGGGGTCCGGTCATCGGCGCCTATCTGGCGACCCTGCTGCTGGCGGCGGCCTATCTGTCCATCGGTCTCTTCGTTTCCTCGCGCACCGACAATCCCATCGTCGCGCTCATCGGCAGCACCCTGCTCTGTGCGGTCATCTATCTGATCGGCTCCCCGGCGCTGACCGGCCTGATCGGACACGGCGGCGGCGAAATCCTGCGTCTCTTCGGCAGCGGCGCACGCTTCGAGTCGATCACCCGGGGCGTCATCGATCTGCGCGATCTCTATTATTATCTGAGCCTCGTCGGTGTCTTTCTGGCCCTGACGGTCTACAGCCTGGAGCGTCTGCGCTGGGCGGAACACGAGTCCAATCCACGCCATCACCGGCGCTGGACCCTGGTCACGGCGCTGACCGTCGCCAACCTCATCGCCGTGCATCTCTGGCTGTCTCACGTCTCCGGGGCGCGGGCCGATCTCACCGAAGGCCGGCTCTACACCCTCTCCGAGGCGACCCGCGCCTATCTCGGCCAGCTTCAGGAGCCGCTCCTGATTCGCGGCTATTTCAGCGCCCAGACCCATCCGCTGCTGGCCCCGCTGGTCCCGCCGTTGCGCGATCTGCTGGAAGAGATGCAGATCGCCGGTCAGGGCCGGGTACGGGTCGAATTCGTCGATCCGCAGGAATCGCCCGATCTGGAGCGCGAGGCCGGCGAGCAGTACGGCATCCGTCCGGTCGCCTTCCAGACCGAGACCAAGTATCAGGCGGCAGTGGTCAATTCCTACTTCGACATCCTGGTCAAATACGGCGACCAGTTCGAGAAGCTGGGCTTTCAGGATCTGATCGATGTCAAGGTGCGTGGCGAGTCGAATCTCGATGTGCGTCTGCGCAATCCCGAATACGACCTGACCCGCACCATCAAAAAGGTGCTCTATGGCTATCAGGGCGGCGGGGATCTCTTTGCGCAGATCACCCGGCCACTGCATTTCCGGGGCTTCATCTCGGATGCGGCGGTACTGCCGGAGCCCCTGCCCGGTCTGCGCGCCGATCTGGAGTCGGTCCTGGGCGACTTGGCTGCCAGATCGGGCGGACGCTTCAGCTTCGAGATCCAGGATCCGGCGACCGGCGACGGCGCGCTGGCGAAGACGATCAAAGAGCAGTTCGGCTTCGAGCCGCTGGTGGTCGATTTGCTTAATCCCACGCCATTCTATTTCTATATGGCGCTGCAACCCGGCGAGCAGGATTCCGGCGTCCAGGCGGTGCCGATCCCGCTGCCCGAATCGCTCGACCGCGCCGGCCTGAGCCGCGCCATTGAGGCCGGGATCAAGCGTTTCGCCCCCGGCGTGCTGCGGACGCTGGCGCTCTATACGCCCTCCCCCGCTCCCGACCAGTTCGGCATGGGACCAGCGCCGGGGGGCGACTACAGCCTGCTGCAACAGAGTCTGCGCGAGGGTTTCAGCGTCCATGAAACCGACCTGACCTCGGGCCAGGTGCCGGAGGATGCCGACCTGCTGCTGGTCGTCGGCCCCGAAGAACTGGACGAGAAACAGCAATTCGCCATTGATCAGTTTCTGATGCAGGGCGGAACCGTCATCCTCGCCGCCTCCCGTTTCCAGGTCGATCTCGGCGGCGGCTCGATCTCGGCCCGCAAGACGAACACCGGACTGGAAGACTGGCTGGCGCATCAGGGACTGACGCTGGGGCCGAAGCTGGTCCTCGACCCGCAGAACACGCCCTTCCCGATCCCGGTTCAGCGTGATCTCGGCGGCTTCAGCGTGCAGGAGATCCAGACCCTCGACTATCCCTATTTCCCGGATATTCGCGGCGACGGTCTGGCCGAAGACTCAGGGATCACCGCCAGTCTGGGCCAGATCACAGTCAACTGGTCCTCGCCCATCGCCATCGATGCGGCGCAGAACGCCGGGCGGCAGATCGTCAAGCTGATCCAAAGCTCGCCCAAAGCCTGGACCAGCGCGTCCGAGAACATGCAGCCGGATTTCGACCAACACGGCAGCCTTGGTTTCGCGCATGGCGACGATCAGGGGCGCAAAGTGCTGGCGGTCGCCATTGAGGGACGCTTCCAGTCGCCCTTCGCCGGCAGGCCCTCGCCGCTGCTCGCCAGGCCAACGGAGAGCGAAGCCGATGCGGCTGAGACGCCGGACAGCCCGGACGACCAGAAGGATGAGCCGGAGACGCCCGAGGAAAAAGAGAAAACGCCAGCGGTGGTCTCCGGAGTGGTCGAATCGTCACCGGCATCGGCGCGTCTGATCCTCATCGGTTCATCGAGCTTCCTGACCGACACCGCCATCAGTCTGGCGACCCAGGCCACCCAGACCCGCTATCTCAAGCCTGTTGAGCTGGTGCAGAACGCCGTGGACTGGTCGCTGGAAGATCGCGGACTCCTGTCGCTGCGCGGACGCGGCCAGTTCAGCCGTCTGCTTGAGCCCATCGGCCAGCAGGGACGGCTGTTCTGGGAGTCGCTCAACTATCTGCTGGCTCTGAGCGGTCTGGCGCTGGTCTATTGGCTTTATCGCCGTGCGCGGGCACGGCGCGAGCGGAGCTATGCGGCCATTCTGGGGACTGGAGACAAGACATCATGACGCAGACCAAAACACTCTCTTATCTCGACCGTACCGACCTCGGCTGGGGCCAGGACTGGCGCGCGCCGCTGGTTCTGACCCTGGGCGCGCTGCTGGTCCTGCAACTCCTGCTTGCGCTCGGCCTTGGCCTGAGAAAACCGGACATGGTCGCCGCAACCACGCAGACACCGCTGCTCGCCTTCGCCCCCGCTCAGATCACGCGCATCCGCATCGAGGGCGCGGGCGATGCTGCCGGGGTGACGCTCAGCCGCAACCCGGATGATCAGTGGGTGCTCACCGATCTGGCCGATTTCCCGACCGCGCCGGGCAAGGTCGAGCAGCTCCTGACTCAGCTTGCCGCGCTCAAGCGCCCGCTGCCGGTCGCGACCAGCGAGGAGGCGCGCCAGCGTTTCAAGGTTGCCGATGCCGGCTTTGAGCGCCGCCTGACCCTGGAGGGCAAGGACGGACCGCTGGGCGTTCTTCTGCTGGGCGACTCGCCCGGTTTCAAGCGACTCTTCGGACGCCCGGCGGATGATCCGGCGGTCTATGATCTGAGCCTGTCGCTGGCGGATGTCTCCAGCCGGCGCGACGACTGGCTCGCAACCGGTCTGCTGCGGCTGGAGCAGGAACAGATCGCCCGGATCGCCGGGGCGGACTGGACCCTGCTCAGGGACAAGGATGGCTGGCGACTGGAAGGCGGCGATCAGCCAGTGGACCAGACCAGGGCCGACGACGTGGCGATGCGGATCGCCAATCTCGGCTATCGGGGCGTACTCGGCGCCACGGATCAGCCCGCCTACCGCCAGCAGGAGCCGAAACTGACGCTCACCGTCGGACTGGCCGACGGCACCGCGCGCAGCTACCGGATCTCGCAGGTCGAAAACAGCCAGGACTACGCCCTCAAGGATGCGGATCGTCCCTATTATTTCAGGCTGTCGGCATACGACCTGGAAGGACTCCTCGATCTGCATGCCAGTCAACTCACCATTCAGCCCGCAGCGCCCGACCAGCCGGACGCGACAGCGGAACCACCCACAAGCGATGAGACTGCGACACCATAATGCATGATTTCCGACCCGGTCAGCGCTGGCTGAGCGAAACCCAGGGTGAACTGGGCCTGGGCATTGTCCTGGCCATCGAAGGGCGCTGTGTGCGCATCGCCTTTCCCGCCACCGGCGAAACCCGTCTCTATGCCATGCTCGACGCGCCTCTGCTGCGGGTCGAACTGGCGCCCGGCGAGCGTATCCGCGATCACGCCGGGCGCCCGCTGGTTGTGACCGGCCTGCGCACGGATGCCGGACTCATCACCTATCTCTGCGAGGATGCGGCAGGACAGACGCACGCGCTCCCGGAAGCGCAACTGGATGACCGTCTGCGCTTCAACCGACCGCAACAGCGTCTGCTGTCCGGACGGATCGACAGTGACCGCTGGTTCACCCTGCGTTACCGAACCTGGCGCCAGGGCATGCGCGAGGCCGGCTCGCCGGTGCTGGGCCTGCTCGGCGCACGGGTCGCGCTCATCCCGCATCAGCTTCAGATCGCGGCAGACGTCGCCGGACGCGACGCCCCGCGCGTGCTGTTGGCCGACGAGGTGGGACTGGGCAAGACCATTGAGGCCGGGCTCATCCTGCACCGGATGCTGCTGACCGGACGTGCGCAGCGGGTGCTGATCGTGACGCCCGAACCGCTGCTGAATCAGTGGCTGGTCGAGATGCGCCGACGCTTCAATCTGCGCTTTGCGCTCTTCGACCGCGAGCGTTTCGACGCCATCGCCGACAGCAATCCTTTTGAGGCCGAACAGCAGGTGCTCTGCCCGCTCGATCTGCTCGCCACCCAGCCGGATGCCGGGCGCGCCGCGCTCGACGGACAATGGGATCTGCTGGTGGTGGACGAGGCACACCATCTGACCTGGTCCGAGCAGCAAACCAGCCCCGAATACGACATCATCGCCGCACTCGCCGCACGCACGCCGAGCGTGCTGCTGCTGACCGCCACCCCGGACCGGCTGGGTCATGCCGGTCACTTCGGGCGTCTGCGTCTGCTCGATCCGGCGCGCTTTCACGACTATGCCGCCTTTCAGGCCGAAGAGGCGCACTATGCGCCGGTCGCCGCGCTGGCGGCGCGTCTGCTCGACGACGAACCGCTGGACGCAGCGGACGAGACGCTCTTGCGCTCGCTGCTCGGCGAGACCGCCGGCCTGAGCCGCGACGAGCTGATCGAGCGTCTGGTGGACCGTCACGGCACCGGGCGCATCCTCTTTCGCAACACCCGCGCCGCCATCCCCGGCTTTCCTGCGCGCCAACTGCTGCACACCGAACTGCCCGCGCCCGATGTCTATCGGTCATCGACAGCGGACGCCGTGGCGCGACTCACGCCCGAGCGTCTGGTGGACTCGGGCTGGACCGACACCGATCCGCGTGTCGAGTGGCTGATCGCCACACTGCGCGATCTGCGTCCGGCCAAGGTGCTGCTGATCTGCGCTCACGCTCAGACCGTGCTGGATCTGCGCGAGGCGCTGTTTCGACGTGCCGGCATCCATGCCGCCATCTTTCATGAAGGCATGGAGATCGTCGAACGCGACCGCGCGGCGGCCTATTTCGCTGCGGTCGAGGACGGCACCCGGATCCTGCTGTGTTCCGAGATCGGCAGCGAGGGACGCAACTTTCAGTTCGTCCATCATCTGGTGCTCTTCGATCTGCCGCTGGAGCCGGATCTGCTGGAGCAGCGCATCGGGCGACTCGACCGCATCGGCCAGACCGAGACCATCCGTATCCATGTGCCGGTGCTGACCGGCAGCCCCGGCGAAACGCTCTTTCGCTGGTATGCCGAGGGTCTGGACGCCTTCACCGCCATCTGTCCGGCGGCGCCCATCGTTTTTGCGCAGTTGCGCGAGCGGCTGCTGGCGGCCCTGGCCGATCCGTGCGAGAGCGATGCGCTGATCGCTGCCACCCGCGACCTGAGCGCCCGACTCAACGCCGACCTGGCGGCCGGTCGCGACCGGCTGCTGGAGCTCCATTCGCATCGGCCTGCCCGCTCTGCCGTGCTGGTGGACGCCATCGAAGAAATCGATGCCGGTCGCGATGCCGCCGATTACATGAAAGGCTTCTGGGACGCCTTCGGGGTGGAGCATGAATCCGGCGCCGGTGGCTCGGTGGTAGTGCGTCCCGGCCCGCAGATGCTGCATGAGACCTTCCCCCGTCTGCCGGAAGACGGTCTGACCGCCACCTTCGAGCGTGCCGACGCCCTAGCCCACGAGGACCGCGAATTCCTCACCTGGGAACACCCCATGGTGCGCGAGACCCTGGAGCTGCTGACCGCTTCGGACCTCGGCACCTCATCCATCACGCTCCTGCGCGAGGGTCCGTTCAAACGGCCTTCGCTCCTGCTCGAACTCCTCTATGTGGCCGACTGCCCGGCCCCGCCCGCGTTGCAGGTCGGACGTTTTCTGCCGCCGACCCTGGTGCGACTGCTGCTGGACGCGGAAGGCCGGAACCTGGCCGACGAGGTCGCGCACAAGACCCTGCGCGGCGACTGTCTCACCCGCAACATGAAGGTCGCACGCGCGGTGATCCAGTCGCAGGTCAGTCTGCTTGCCAGCCTCCTCGAACGCGGCGAGGAACTGGCCCGGCAGGCGGTTGCGGATCTGGAGACAGCCGCCATGACCGACATGCGAACCCTGCTTGATGAGGAACTGGAGCGGCTGTCGGCCCTGGCCCAGATCAACCCCAGCGTGCGCGCCGACGAGATCGACGCGCTGCGCAACCGCCGCGACCAGCTAGAGCGGGCGCTGACCAGGGTTCATCTGCGACTGGATGCGGTCAGGGTACTGGTGATGGCGTGACGTGCCGGACGCGGTTTAATTCATGCGGCCAATCTTGCGGTACAGGGTATTGCGGCTGATGCCGAGACGACGTGCGGCAGCCGAGACGTTGCCGCCGAATTCATTCATGACCATCGCAATGGCTTCGCACTTGATTTCGTCCAGGCTGCGACCGCTGGCCTCGACCAGAAACGCCGGCTCCTGACCGCTCTTGGTCTCGCCCATCTGATCCGCGCTGAACAGGTCTTCGGGCAGGTGGCAGCTCTGGATCTCGGTCTCGCCTTCGTCGAGCAGCGCCACCGCCAGCCGGATCACGTTCTGCAGCTGCCGCACGTTGCCCGGCCAGGGATAACGCTCGAAGAAATCCATGACCGGTTCGCTGATCGTGACCTGAACACCGTCGCTCGCTTCCGCAGCGATGAGTTTATGCACGATCGAGCGGATATCGCTGCGTTCGCGCAGGGCCGGGAGCGTGACCGTGAGTCCGTTGATCCGGTAATAGAGATCCTCGCGAAAGCTGCCGGCACGCATGGCGTCGCGCAGCACCCGGTGCGTGGCGCAGACCAGGGAGATATCGACCGGTACCTGACGCTGCGCCCCGACCGGCGTGACGCAGCGCTCCTGAAGGACGCGCAGCAGACGCGCCTGCATGTTCAGTGGCATGTCGCCGATCTCGTCGAGAAAGAGGGTGCCGCCGTGCGCCTGCTGGATCTTGCCGATTGAACCTTCACGGCGCGCGCCGGTGAAGGCGCCACCGACATAGCCGAAGAGTTCCGACTCGATCAGATTCTCCGGAATCGCCGCACAGTTGAGCGCCACGAAGGGACCGTCCTGACGCGGGCCGGAGTAATGAAAGGCGCGCGCGAACAGCTCCTTGCCAACACCTGACTCGCCCTGAATCAGCAACGGAATGTCTTTCCCCATGATACGCGAGGCGCGGTCGAGCGCGGTCTGAAGACTGGGATCCCCGGTCGCCAGACACTTCAGCGTGACGCGCTGTTCATGGCGCGCATCGCAGAACGCCATCCTGTCGGCAGCGGCGCTCGATGTCCCGCGTGCGGGTGGATTGCTGCGCAACGAGGGAGCGCTGCGCAGGCGTGCGTAGAGACGCTCGCCATGGCGCGTCTCGATCGTCTGCAAAAAGGGAGGGCGACTGCCGCGATCGACGAAATGACCGAATGACGGTTTGAACAGCGCATTGAAATCCAGTCCGACCAGACCGTTCGATTCGGCAAAGAGTGCGCGCGCGGCCAGGTTTGCACCCAGAATCCGCCCCTCCGCCGAGACGGCCAGAACGCCTTCCTGCAAACCGCCGACACCCTCGGGCCGGAGATGGAAGGCAACCAGAATGTCGGTGGAGAATTCGACCTCGAACAGGTGTTTTTCGATCAACTGTGCGGCCAGCCGGGCCAGTCCGAGTGTGTGCCGCTGATTGTTGCGGTAATCGGCTGAAATATCGAATACCCCGAGGAGCTTGCCTTCGGGGTCGAAGACCGGGGCGGCGCTACAGGTCAGAATGCTGTTGCGATCAAGAAAATGTTCGGCGCCGATGACCTCAACCGGCCCCGCCTCCATCAGCGTCGTCCCGATCGCATTGGTGCCGCGCATCGACTCGCTCCACAAGGAACCCGGTTGCAAGGCGACGCGCTGGGCGCGCGTAAAGAACTCCGGATCACCCAGGCTGTGCAGGATCATGCCGTGGTCGTCAGCCAGGATCACCATGCTGCCGGAGGCGCGGATCTGGTCGAACACATGCTCAATGACCCCGCTGGCGTTGCGCAGCAGCCGCTCGCTGCGTTCGCGCGCCGCCGCCAGTTCACTCCGTCCTTCCGGATCGCCACGACCGTCGGCGCGATAATCCAGCCCGCTTTCCAGGCACCGCTGCCATGAGCGCAGCACCGCGTGCGGCAATTTGCAGTCAGGATGATCGCGCTCATCTCCCTCATCACCGTATCCCTGATCGAAAAATTTCCGCCGCGCCTCGAAGAGGCGCAATGCGTGTGGATCGTGGGAAATCGTTTGATCGATCATGCGTCCTCCTTCAATTTTCGCTGGCAGGCGAATTGTTTTTGTTGTGGGCGGATGCGTTGGAATTTAGCACCTGTCACGAATCGCATCAATTATCACCATTGAGGCAATGCATGATTTAAAGCAAATTTCTTGCCGGTTCGGTTTGAAAGGCGATGGCGCAGTGTTTGCATTCGGCGAGTCCAGCAGGGATAGGGGCACATCCGCAGCGGAATGCATCAACCATCGGTCATTGAGGGGAAACACAGTGGAACAGACGCATCACGAGGAGACATTCACTCGCATCCTGCGCCAGACGGCGCTTGCCGCCTGGCTGGCCGGTGCCTCAACACTCGCTGGCGCACACGGCGATGTCGTGCCGCAGGCGGTCGATGTCTCCACGCTGAAGGCATTGGGCGAGGATTGGCTCGTCACCAATCCCTACCGTGGGGATCCGGAGGCGATCCGCATCGGCGACTCGGCCTTCAATCAAAACTGCGCCCGCTGTCACGGGCTGGGCGCCGTTTCCGGCGGCATTGCCCCCGATCTGCGCTTTTTACCTTTGGAAGACGAAGGCGACGAGATCTTCATGCAGCGGATTCGCCACGGCGCCAGCCGCGATGGACGGGTCTTCATGCCGCCATTCGAAGGCATTTTGCCGCAGGAGGGGATGTGGGCGATTCGCGCCTGGCTTGAGAGCGTCCATGAGGACTGAATGGGCGCCAGTCCCCAGCAGGTCGCACGCTCTGCCGTGCGGCGCCGACGACTGGATTGACAAGGCTCTGACCATTCAGGGTCGCTCCACCCTGGCACACCTGTTTCATTTCGGAACAGGTGTGACGGGTCTCCCGGCACGGCAGGCTCAAGATGCCGATGTCCGTTGCAGGTGGTTTGCATAAGGCGCTTGAGCCGACCGCATAACAATTATATCGAGGTGGATTGATGGGAAAATCATTGGGTCATCGGGGACGCCTGGCCCTGGCGGTCGCAGGCACCTTGTGCGGGGTGTCGGTCGCACAGGAAGCCGAGCAGCTTGACGTGATCGGAGAAGGCGATGCGCCCACTCAACTGGAGACGGTGGTTGTCACCGCCACCCGCGTCGGTGAGCCTGATTTCGATCTGCCCGTCGCCATTGATGTCCTGAATCGGCAGGTCATCCAGGATCGCAATCCTGGCGTCCTGATCTCCGAGGTTCTGCCGCGCGTCCCGGGGACGGTCGTGACCAATCGCGGCACCTTTGCCCAGGAAGAGCAGATCATGATTCGCGGCTTCGGTGGACGTTCCCAGTTCGGCACACGCGGGGTCCGGCTGATCGCGGACGGCATCCCGGCGAGTACGCCCGACGGACAGGGCGGACCGGGTCTCTTCGATCTCGGCTCGGCGGGCAATATCGAGGTGATGCGGGGCGGCTTCTCCGCCCTCTATGGCAATCACTCGGGCGGTGTCGTCCAGGTCTTCACCGAGGACGGCCCGCAGGAGCCAACCCTTTCCGCCCGCCTGATGGGCGGCAGCGACGGCACCTGGATCGCCGGAACCAGGCTCGGTGGACAGTCGGGAACCGTCAACTATGTCCTGGACGCCTACCACGCCGAAACCGACGGCTATCGCGACTGGAGCCGTTCCACCAAGGAGCAGGCCAACGCCAGGCTCAAGGTCGCGCTCGACAGCGGCGGCACGCTCAGTCTGATCGCCAACGCCATGAACCTCCCCGACAGCCAGGATCCGCTGGGTCTGACCGCTGAACAGGTCAAACAGAACCCGCGGCAGGCAGCGGCGAGCGCACTGGAGTTCGAGACCCGCCGCACGCTCGACAACATGCAGGGCGGCCTGATCCTGGAACAGCCGTTGACCGACGCGGACAGCCTGCGCGCCATGTTCTACGCGGGAACGCGCGGCAACGAGCAGTTTCTCGCCGTGCCGCTCACCAACCAGAATGCCATCACTGCCGCTGGCGGCGTGAGCACCTTCGACCGTCGCTTTGCCGGCGGCAGCCTCTGGTGGAGCCATGAGACGGCGCTCGCCGATGGCCCGCTGACCCTCACGCTTGGCGGCGAATACGATCGATCCGCCGAGGACCGCACGGGTTATCTCAACCAACTGGGCGAGCGTGACGCACTCAAGCGCGACGAAGACAACAGCGTCGATAGCTGGGGAACCTTCATCCAGGGCAAATGGGCCTTCGCGCCCGACTGGAGTCTGGATCTGGGTCTGCGCTATACCCGTGTCGGCTTCGACTCCGACGATCACTTCATCTGTACCATCGGGCAGGTGACTGCACCGGGCGCACAGGCGGGCACCTGTAGCGGCTCGACCACCCGCATCACGGCAACCAACTTCAACCCGGACGACAGTGGCAGCCAGACCTACAGCGCCTGGACACCGGCCATCGGTCTGCTTTACGGCCTGACGCCTGACATCAATCTCTACGCGAACGTCGGCCAGACCTTCGAAACCCCGACCTTTACCGAACTGGCCTATCGTCCCGACGGCGGCTCGGGCCTGAACCTGGATCTGGAGCCGGCCATGAGCTGGCACTACGAGATCGGCGCCAAGATCCTGATCGGCCCGGATGCCCGGCTGAATCTCGCCCTCTTCCAGATCGATACCCAGGACGAGCTGACGGTGGCAACCAACCGTGGCGGACGCGCCACCTATCAGAATGCCCCGGCGTCGCGTCGCCGGGGGGCCGAGCTTTCGCTGGACAGCCAGCTCGGCCACGGCTTCAGCGGACGTGTTGCCGCGACCTATCTGGACAGCGAGCTGACCGACAGCTATCTGGCCTGCGTAGACATCCCCTGCCGGACGCTCGCGCCGACGCTCAACGCCGCCATGGTCGAGGCCGGCAACCGCATCCCTGGCGTACCCCTGTTCACCGTCTTCGGCGAAGTGGCCTATGCCTATGAACCCCTGGGTTTCGAGGCGGCAGTCAATCTCTATGGCCAGGACGAGGTCTACGTCAACGACCGCAACACCGAGACGGCAGGCGAATACTGGCTGGTCAATCTGCGCGCTGGCTTCACGCAGGCGCTGAACCGGTTCAGGCTGTCCGAGTTCGTGCGCGTGGACAATGTGCTCGACCGCTCCTACATCTCCGCCGTCAGCGTCAACGACGCCAATGGGCGTTACTACGCGCCCGGCCCCGGCACCAGTGTGCTGTTCGGCATCACGGCCAGCTACGCCTTCTGAGTCGCGGCACGGCGGCGGTGCTCAGTCGCCGCCGTGCTCGACCGGGCTCAACCGCGCCAGTTCATCATCCTCGAACAGCCGCGAGCGGGTGAGGAAACGCACCCCCTCCGGCCCTTCCAGCGAAAACATCCCGCCACGTCCAGGTACCACGTCAATGATGAGCTGGGTGTGACGCCAGTACTCGAACTGGGATTCGCTCATCCAAAAGGGACAGCCGCCAATGGTTCCGAGCCGCACATCGCTGGCGCCGGTACGAAATTCGTCGGCGGCCCAGCACATGGGCGCGCTGCCATCGCAGCAGCCGCCGGACTGGTGGAACATGAGTGCGCCATGCATTGCCTTCAGTCGCTCGATCAACGCCAGCGCGGTCTCGGTAGCGATGACCCTGGGAATCTGCTCATTCATGGTGTTCGATCTCCGGCGGTCAGGTGGGTGGATGGCTCGGGCATGACGCCTGCCTGAGCGGCGTTGGCGCTCCAATTCCATATCGTTGCTCAGGTAATGAGCAGGTGTCTCCAATCTGGACACTCCAGGGCAGATGACAGGGCCTGTCGACAGGCGCCCGCATGGTGCCTGGATCCAGCATTGGCGAGCCTTCGTCAGTATTTCAGGGGTCTTGCAAGGTTTCGGGCATGGTGCTGGCAAGCATGCGATGCGCCGCCAATGGCGATCCTCAAGGATCCATTGCGCGGACACGCCGCCCATACGCCATCCATTCTGGAGACCCTGAAAACCATGAAAAAGCAGTCCATCCCTGTCGCAACGCTTGCACTTGCCCTGATCCCGCTGTCCGGCGCCTCGCATGCGGTGAGTTTCAGCCAGGGCGATGCCACCCTCGACATCAACGGAACCATCAATGGTTTTTTTTCTTACCGTACAACCAAAGATGACCGCGGAACAGTCAGCAACTCCGGCATCACCAACGGCCTGCTGCCGGGCTGGATCAATTTCGTTTTCACCACCAGGGTCGAGGATCTGGATATCAAGGCCCATGTCGGCTTTGCGCCCGGCATCAACAATGACTCCTCGGTGGTGGGTCTGCCGATCGGCGGCGGCGGCGAGCCCTATAGCCAGATCGACACCCGTAATCTCTATTTCCAGTTTGGCACGGACAGGATGGGCACCTTCAAGCTCGGACGCGACATCGGTCTGTTCGGTCAGAAGATCATTCTCAACGACATGACCCTGCTCGGGCTCGGCGGCAACACCTATGCCTCGACCCCCTTCAATACCACCTTCGGCATGATCGGCCACGGCTACATGTATACCGGTTTCCAGCCGCAGATCACCTATACGACGCCCGATTACTCGGGCTTCAAGGCCTCGGTGGGCGTCTTCCAGCCCAGCGATTTCACCGACAGCGGCGAAACCTCCACGCCGGGCGTCCAGGCCATCGCGGGCTATGACTGGAAGGGATCGATGCCCGGCTCAGTCTGGGGTGGCGCCATCTATCAGGACACGGACACCGGCCTGGAAGATGTCGAGACCTTCGCCGCACGCGGCTTCGAACTGGGCACCAGGATCGGTTTCGGAAACTTCGAGGCCACGGCCTATGCCTTCACCGGCAAGGGTCTGGGGCTCTCCACGGTCGGCGCGCTGTTCTTTTCACCCTACGGCGAGACCGAGAGCCGTGGCTATTTCCTGCAGGGGACTTACAAGTTCGGCGACACCAAAGTGGGCATCAACTATGGCGAAAACCGTGACGACGAAGGACTGCTGGCCGGCAACAACCGCTTCCGTGGCGGCACCATCGGCATCTACCACAGCCTGAACAAATACATCACCCTGGTGGCGGAATACAATCAGGAGCGCGCGACCGGCGCCGATCAGATCAATTCCGGCGGTTACGGCGATCTCGATACGAATACCATCTCGCTGGGCGGGATCATCTTCTTCTGAGCCTGATGGGCACCGGGATCTGCCCATGGGCAGATCCACAGGCGGTCATGCTCAACCCGTCCATCTGGCCGACAGCGCCTCGGTCTCGCCGCGCGGATTTCCCGGGCCAGATCGATCAGCTCTTGCAGGATTTCGACGGTGCTGATCGCGTTGGTGTGATGGCGGGCAATCGCCGCGTCCAGATGCTCGGAGAACTGCCTGCCCTGAACGACATTGCGCTGACTGCGCGGGCGCACCTCATCGTTCAGCAGCTTGCGCCGGCTCGTACCGTGCTGTCATCCAAGCAATGACGCTCGTCCAAGCTGGCACCCAAGAATTTGCTCACACCTGCGCTTACATGAAGCCGAGGCAACGAAAAACGGCTTAGAGGCGAAACCTCTAAGCCGTTGTTTTATATGGTAGCGGGGGCAGGATTTGAACCTACGACCTTCGGGTTATGAGCCCGACGAGCTGCCTGACTGCTCCACCCCGCAACTGAGAAAGCAATTGTATGTGCAGCATTCGCTGCATGCAAGCTTTATTTGCTTTTTATGGCAGATAATCTTGCGATTCCTTTTAGAACGGCCACTTAACTTGCGCTCTCCGTGAGCGCCTCACCTGGCGACATCCGCCGTCAGCGACGTGCCCGCGCATATTCGGCCTGAGCCTGAGGCAGGAAGCGTTGGATCTGTGCGATACGGGTGTCATCAAGTGGATGTGTGCTCAGGAACTCCAGTCCCTGCCCGCCACGACTCTGGCTATAGACCTGGAAGCGCTGCCAGAAACCAATGGCTTCGGCCGGATCGTAACCGGCGCGCGCCATATAGAGCAGTCCGATCCGATCCGCCTCCAGCTCCTGGACACGCGAATAAGGCAGCATGACGCCAAGCTGAGTCGTCAGGCCATACGCCTGTGTTGCCAGTTCCTGACTGACTGCCGACTGACCGCCCAGCGCCGTGGACAGCGCCACCCCGCCGACCTGCACCAGCAGTCCCTGTGACATCCGCTCGGCGCCATGACGCGCCGTGGCGTGCGCGATCTCATGGGCCAGCACCGTCGCCAGCCCGGCATCGGTTTTGGTCAGCGGCAGAATTCCGGTATAGACGCCGATCTTGCCGCCCGGCAGCGCAAAGGCATTGGGCTGATCGGACTCGAACAGCACGAACTCCCACTGTGCATGTGGCAGGTTGACCACGGCGGCGATCCGCTCGCCAACCTCTTGCAGTCGCTTCGCCTCCGCCGGGTTGCGCGCCACAGGCGTTTCACGCTTGATCTGCTCGAAGGATTTGAAACCGAGTTGGGCCTCCTCCGCCGTATCAATCAAGAGGAGCTGGCTGCGTCCGGTCTCGGGGGCGGTCGCACAGCCAGCCAGCACCATCAGTAAAAGGGTCAACAGCAGGCGGAATCGATCAGGCATCTGGTTTCACCTCATCAGTCGGCACGCAGTCCCAGCACATCCTGCATATCGAACAGACCCCGCTCATGCCCGGCGATCCAGCTCGCCGCGCGCGCCGCGCCACGGGCAAAGTTCATCCGGGTCGATGCCTTGTGCGCAATCTCGATCCGCTCGCCATCGGCGACAAACCAGACACTGTGCTCGCCGACGACATCCCCGGCGCGAATGGTCTCGAAGCCGATGGTCCGGCGCTCGCGCGCACCCGTGTGCCCTTCCCTGCCGTAGACCGCGACCTCCTTGAGATCGCGGCCCAGGGCTTCGGCGATCACCTCGCCCATGTGCAGCGCTGTCCCTGACGGGGCATCGACCTTGTGCCGGTGATGGGCCTCGATGATCTCGATATCGACTTCGTCACCCAGCACCCGCGCCGCGATGTCCAGGAGTTTGAAACAGAGATTCACGCCCACGCTCATATTCGGGGCAAAGACGATGCCAATCGACTCGCCCGCTGCCTTGATCTGCGCGCGCTGCGCCTCGTCCAGACCGGTCGTGCCGATCACCAGACGCTTGCCGGCATCGCGACAGATGTCCAGATGGCCCATGGTCGCCGCCGGTGACGTGAAATCGATCAGCACATCGAAGGCATGGAGCACCGCAGATAAATCAGCCACCAGCGGCACATCCAGCCGCCCGACCCCGGCCAGCTCCCCGGCATCCGCCCCGAGCAGCGAACTCCCGGCGCGCTCGGTCGCCGCACCCAATGTCAAGCCATCGGCCTCGGTCACAGCCTGCACCAGCATCCGGCCCATCCGCCCGCCAGCGCCAGCGATGGCAATTCTGATTTCACTCATTCGATTGACTCCAGATAAACCCATTCAAATTATGATTGTTTGCAACGCAAACAATCACTGGGTCATACGCTCGAAGAAGCTCTTGACCCCATCCAGCCAGGAGTGTGACTGCGGGTTATGACGCGACCCACCCTCCTGCACGCTGGCCTCGAACTCGCGCAGCAACTCTTTCTGGCGCTCGGTGAGATTGACCGGGGTCTCGACCGTGACCCGGCACACCAGATCGCCGACCGGGCCGCCGCGTACCGGTTTCACGCCTTTGCCGCGAATGCGGAACATCTTGCCGGTCTGCGTACCCGCAGGCACCTTGAGCATAACCTTGCCATCCAGGGTCGGTACCTCGAATTCGCCACCCAGCGCGGCAGCGACGAAGCCGATCGGCACCTGACAGTAGAGATTGGCGTCCTCGCGGGTGAAGATGGGATGGTCCTGCACCTGCACCTGGACATAGAGATCGCCCGGCGGCCCGCCCTGCTCGCCGCGCTCACCCTCACCGGAGAGGCGGATGCGGTCGCCGGTATCCACCCCGGCAGGCACCTTGACCGAGAGCGTCTTTTCTTCCTGGATACGGCCGCGGCCGCGACAGTGCGAGCAGGCCTCCTCAATCACACTACCGGTGCCCCGGCAGGCGGGACAGGTCTGCTGGATGGAGAAGAATCCCTGCTGCATCCGCACCTGACCAACACCGCCGCAGGTGGTGCAGGTCTTGGGCTGAGTACCCGGCTTGGCCCCGGTGCCACCGCAGAACTGGCAATCGACCTGGGTCGGGATGCGGATCTTGACCTCCTTGCCGTTGACGGCGTCCTCCAGCGTCAGCGACAGATCGTAACGCAGATCAACGCCACGCTGCGCCCGGCGCCCGCCCGCACGACCTCCGAAAATGTCGCCGAAGACATCGCCGAAGATGTCGGAGAAGGATCCCGCACCACCGAAGTCGCCGGGGCCACCGCCACCGAAACCGCCCGCCCCCGCCTCGACCCCGGCATGGCCGAACTGGTCATAGGCGGCGCGTTTTTTCGGATCGCTGAGGACATCGTGGGCCAGCTTGGCCTCTTTGAATTTGGCCTCGGCCTCGGCATCGCCGGGGTTGCGGTCGGGATGATATTTCATCGCCAGACGCCGGAATGCCTGCTTGAGATCGGCCTCGCTCGCGTTGCGCGGGACACCCAGAACTTCGTAATAGTCGCGTTTTGCCATATCTTGATTTCCAGGCACCGACGACCGACCCGCATAACGCGAAAGCGCACGGGCACTCGCCGCGCCTGTACGCTTTCATCCTGGGGGTCGGCGACCGGCAGCTAGCCAGTCACCTCATTTTTTGTCGTCTTTGACTTCTTCGAATTCGGCATCGACCACGTCGTCGCCAGCGGCCGATTTGGCCTGAGGCTCCTCGGCGCCAGCACCGGCCTCACCACCCTGCGCATAGAGTCGCTCAGCCATCTTGCCGGAGACATCACCCAGCGCCTTGGTCAGCGACTCGATGCGCTCCTTGTCCTCGCCCTTCATGGCCTCCTCAAGCTCCTTGATAGCGGACTCGATGGACGATTTTTCGCCGCTTTCCATCTTGTCGCCAAGCTGATCCATCGACTTGCGGGTCGCGTGGATCATGGTGTCGGCCTGATTGCGCGCGGCGACCAGGGCATGGAAGTTGCGGTCGTCCTCGGCATGGGCCTCGGCATCCTTGACCATCTTCGCGATCTCGGCCTCTGACAGACCGGAAGACGCCTTGATGATGATCGACTGCTGTTTGCCGGTGGCTTTATCTTTCGCCGAGACATTGAGGATACCGTTGGCGTCGATGTCGAATTTGACCTCGATCTGCGGCACGCCACGCGGGGCGGGCGGGATGTCGGACAGATCGAAACGACCCAGCGACTTGTTGCCGACCGCGCGCTCGCGCTCGCCCTGGAGGACGTGCACGGTGACGGCGGTCTGGTTGTCGTCCGCCGTCGAGAAGGTCTGACTGGCGGAGGTCGGGATGGTGGTGTTCTTCTCGATCAGCTTGGTCATGACGCCGCCGAGGGTCTCGATGCCGAGCGACAGCGGGGTCACGTCGAGCAGCAGCACGTCCTTGACCTCGCCGCCCAGCACGCCGCCCTGGATCGCGGCGCCGATGGCGACCGCTTCGTCCGGGTTCACGTCCTTGCGCGGGGCCTTGCCAAAGAACTGCTCGACCTTGGCCTGAACCTTGGGCATGCGGGTCTGACCACCGACCAGGATCACCTCGTCGATCTGGCCGGCGGTGAGATTGGCGTCCTTGAGCGCGATGCGGCAGGGATCAATGGTGCGGTCAACCAGCTCCTCAACCAGCGATTCCAGCTTGGAGCGTGTCAGTTTGACGTTGAGATGCTTCGGCCCGTTCTGATCGGCGGTGATATAGGGCAGATTGATGTCGGTCTGCTGGCTGGTCGAGAGTTCGATCTTGGCCTTTTCGGCGGCCTCCTTCAGACGCTGGAGCGCCAGCGGATCGTTGCGCAGATCGAAGCCCTGGGATTTTTTGAAGTCCTCGACCAGGAAGTCGATGATGCGCATGTCGAAGTCTTCGCCACCCAGGAAGGTGTCGCCGTTGGTGGACAGCACCTCGAACTGATGCTCGCCCTCGATCTCGGCGATCTCGATGATGGACACGTCGAAGGTGCCGCCGCCGAGGTCATAGACGGCGATCTTCTGATCGCCCCGTTTTTTGTCCATGCCGTAGGCGAGCGCCGCCGCCGTGGGCTCATTGATGATGCGCTTGACCTCAAGCCCCGCAATGCGCCCGGCGTCCTTGGTCGCCTGACGCTGCGAGTCGTTGAAGTAGGCGGGAACCGTAATGACGGCCTCAGTGACCGCGTGACCGAGATAATCCTCGGCGGTCTTCTTCATCTTCTGCAAGACCTTGGCCGAGATCTCGGGCGGAGCCATCTTTTTACCGTTGACTTCAACCCAGGCGTCGCCGTTGTCGGCCTTGACGATCCTGTAGGGAACCATGTCCTTGTCCTTGCCGACCACCGAGTCCTCGAAGCGGCGCCCGATCAGACGCTTGATCGCGAACAGCGTATTGGCCGGATTGGTCACCGACTGGCGCTTGGCGGACTGGCCGACCAGCACCTCGCCATCGCCGGTGTAGGCGATGATCGAGGGCGTGGTGCGATCACCTTCAGCGTTCTCGATGACCTTGACATTGTCGCCTTCCATCACGGCCACGCACGAGTTGGTGGTGCCGAGATCGATGCCGATGATTTTTCCCATAAACTGATTCTCCAAAATATTTGGTGTGGCGCCACTGCGCCAGGTGGTGCAATGAATTGGGGCAAAACCCCGCGCCGTTCAAGCCGCTTACGCGGACGCCTGCTGGGAGACCAGCACCATCGCCGGGCGCACCAGACGTCCGTTGAGCAGATAGCCTTTCTGAATGACGGCGACTACGGTGTTCGGCGGCAAATCGGCGCGCGGCTGCATGGAGATCGCCTGATGAAAGGCGGGGTCGAACGGCTGATCCAGCGGCGCGACGGGCGCGACCCCGAACTTGTCCATCACATCGCCGAGCAGCTTGAGCGTCAGTTCGGTGCCCTCGCGCAGTTTGTCGAGATCAGCCGATGCGTCCAGGGCGGCCTGATGCCCCAGCTCCAGGCTGTCGCGCACCTGGAGCAGCTCGCGCACGAAGCTGTCGAGGGCGTATTTATGCGCCTTTTCAAGCTCGCTGACATGACGCCGCTTGATGTTTTCCAGCTCGGCACGGGTGCGCAGGAGCTGGTCGCGATACCCCTCCGACTCCGCGCGCGCGGCGGCGAGTGCAGCAGCCAGTTCCTCGGGTGTCGCCAATGGCTCAGGCGCCGGAGTCGTCTCCTGCTCCTGGCTCTGCTCGGCAGCCGTCGCCTGAACGGGTTCGCGATCCGCCGTCTGGGCGTCGCTGTAGGCATCCATGGCTGCGCGCACGGTAGCATCTTCAACAAAAGATGGATCCGGGTCCGGAGACTCCGTGCGATGTGGATCCGTGTTCATGATGACCTCCAATTCTGTAGATCGCCCCGCTGCCATGCCAAGAATCGGCGTCCGACGGCAAGGCGGGTGTCAATTTTTGACAGGATTAACAGGATTTTTTAAGATTCTGTTTTTAAACCTGTTAATCCTGTCTAAAGATTCCTGCCCCTTGGTGTGAAATTTCCAGAAATCACCTTATTGCCGCAAAGCCGCCGCCAGCAGTCTGGCGGTGACATCGACGATCGGGATCACGCGCTGGTAGTCCATGCGCGTCGGGCCGATGACGCCGAGCACGCCGACCACCTGATCCTCGACCCGATAGGCCGTCGTCACCAGACTGCAATCACCAAGCAGCGCGTAACCGGATTCCTCGCCGATGAAGATCTGCACCCCGTCTGCGGCGATGCAGCGGTCCAGAATATGCAGGATCTCGCGCTTTTGCGTGAACGCATCGAATAACTGCTTGATACGCTCCATGCTCGCCAGCTCCCCGAATTCCATCAGGTTGGTCTGTCCGGCGATAAAGCAGTCATCCCGACGCTCGGCGGTCTCGACCAGATCATGCGCAAGCGCCACCGCACGCAGCATGAGCTGATCCATATTGGTATGGGTGTGCCTCAAGTCGTCCACCAGCCGCTTGCGCACGTCCTTAATATCCTGACCGGTGAAGATCTGATTCAGATAGTTCGCCGCCTGCTCCAGCTCCGACGGGGTAAAGCGCCGCTCCGTGTGGACGATGCGGTTGTGAACCTCACCCTCGCTGGTCACCAGGATCGCCAGCACCCGCGCGTCGGACAGTGGCAGGAGTTCGATCTGGCGAAAGACATTGCGCTCATGGCGCGGCAGCATCACCACCCCGGCCAGATGCGTAATGCCGGATAACAGATTCGAAGCCGTCTCGATCAATGACTTGGCGTCGGCGCGCACATCGAAGCGCGTCCGCAGCGAGCTGATGTCATCCTCGGAAGGCGGACGCACCGTCAGCAGCGAGTCCACAAAGAGCCGATACCCGGCCACCGTCGGCACCCGACCGGCTGAGGTATGTGGCGAGGCCACCAGTCCCAGGTCTTCCAGGTCGGCCATGACATTGCGCACGGTCGCCGGACTCAGATCCAGTCCGGTGTCTTTCGCCAGCGTGCGCGAGCCGACCGGCTGCCCATCCCGAATGTAGCGCTCGACCAGCGCCTTCAGAAAATGGAGCGCCCGTTCGCTGACCGGCACATCAGTCTGTCGCGTCTCGAATGCCAAGGTAAATGACCATTGTTCACAATGAATTGAAGCGGTTGGACCGAAGCCAGAACACCCTATGCCGCACCGAACGGATTTAGCACTCACCTCAATAGAGTGCTAACACGTGAATTTAGGGATTCTATCCGGACCTGTCAAGGCTCATGCGCAGAGACAGGGCGCAAAACGCCCGGTCTTGGCGCGCCTGCCGGCCCATGCTAACGTCTCGCGATCTCCGTCACCCGCAATTCAAACCAGCGAGCCATGCCGCCATTCCAGACTGTCGGTCTCATTGCCAAACAAGGCGAGCCGGGGCAGGTGCATGGCACTCTGCTGCGACTCAGTGCGCATCTGCACGCGCGGGCGCTGGAGGTACTGCTCGATGCGGAAAGCGCACACCTGCTCGATGCCGTTGTTGGAACCGCCATCACCCTGGATGAACTTGGCGCCCGCTGCGATCTGGTCGTGGTCGTCGGCGGCGATGGCACCCTGCTGCACGCAGCCCGCGCCATGGCCCCGCACGGTGTCCCCCTGCTGGGCATCAATCTCGGGCGGCTGGGCTTTCTGGTCGATGTCTCACCCGACGACATCGAAACCGCTATCGATCAGGTACTGGCCGGCGAATTCACATCCGATCACCGCTCCATGCTGCGCGCCTCCGTGGTTGCCGAAACCGGGACGGAGCGCTCCGATGCGGCGCTCAACGATGTCGCCATTCATAAATGGAACACCGCACGCATGATCGAATTCGAGACCTATATCGATGGCGTCTTCGTCAACGCCCAGCGTTCGGACGGGCTCATCGTCGCCACCCCGACCGGCTCGACCGCCTATGCGCTCTCCGGCGGCGGACCACTGGTTGATCCGGCGCTGGATGCGATCCTGCTGGTCTCCATCTGTCCGCACGATCTCAGCAACCGGCCACTCGTGATCCCCGGCGACCGGCGCATTGAGGTGCGGGTGCGCGCACAGGATCAGGGCCATGTTCAGGTCACCTGTGATGGGCAGAACGCCTGCCAGCTTCCGCCCCATGCCTGGTTGCGGATTGAACGTCATCCCGACCGCGCCTGTCTGCTGCATCCCAAGGGACACGACCACTATCAGATCCTGCGCGCCAAGCTGCACTGGGGCAGACATTCTTCAGGACGGGCGTCTTCATGCTGACCCACCTGCTGGTCCGGGATCTGGCCATCGTCAGCAGTCTTGAACTCGACTGCGCGCACGGCATGACGGCGCTCACCGGCGAGACCGGCGCCGGCAAGTCGATTCTCATCGATGCACTCGGGCTGGCGCTGGGCGACAAGGCGGAGGTGGCCATGATCCGCGCTGGCGGCGAACGCGCCGAGATCGTCGCCGAATTCGACCTCGACGCCTGCCCCGCAGCCCACGCCTGGCTCATCGAACAGGGTCTGGACGACGAAGACGGCTGTATCGTCCGTCGGCTGATCGTGCGCGAGGGGCGTTCCCGCGCCTTCATCAATGGCCGGGCGGCGACCGGGGCACAACTGCGCGAGCTGGGTGATCTGCTGGTGGATATCCACGGCCAGCACGCGCATCAGTCGCTGTTGCGAGCCAGCGCGCAGCGCGATCTGCTGGATGCCTATGGCGGTCATCTGCCTCTGGCTGATGCAGTGGCTTTGGCCTTTCGCGACTATCGCGCACTCGATCAGCAGCTCAAGACCCTGGAAGCGGCCAGTCAGGAGCGGGCGGCGCGGCTTGAACTCCTGCACTTTCAGGTCCAGGAACTGGAGTCGCTGGGTCTTAGCGCCGCCGAGATCGAGAATCTGGATCAGGAACAGCGACGACTGAGCCATCTGGGCCGCTTGCAGGAAACCGCCGGGCGCGTCCTCCAGACAGTCGCCGAGGCCGAGCCGTCAGTCGAAGATCATCTGCGCGGCGCGACCGCCGAGATCGAGGAACTGGCAATGATCGATCCGGCGCTGTCCGAGAGTCGGGATCTGCTGGAAACCGCGACCATCCATCTCGGCGAGGCCGCCGCCAGCCTGCGGCATTATCTCGACGGACTGGAACTGGATCCGGCGGCGCTGGAGTCGGTCGAAAACCGTCTGGCCCAGGTCCACGATCTGGCGCGCAAATATCGCATCTTCCCGATTCAATTACCGGAAACGCTGCTGGCGCGCCGTGCCGAACTGGATAACCTGGAACAGGCCGATGTGACGCTTGGCGGACTGCGTGAGGCGCGTAGCTCGGCCTGGCAGACCTTCATGCAGCAGGCCGAGCATCTCAGCGCCGCGCGCGCCAGCGCCGCCGACCGTCTGGCCGAGACCGTCACCCAGGCGATGCAGACGCTCGGCATGGTCGGCGGTCGCTTCGCCATCCAGCGCGAGCCGCTGCCGGACGAACGGATCGGCGGCGGCGGACTGGAACGGATCGATTTCCTGGTCAGCGCCAATCCCGGTCAGCCGCTGCAACCGCTGGCCAAAGTCGCCTCCGGCGGCGAGCTCTCGCGCATCAGTCTCGGGATTCAGGTCGCCACCGCCGAATGCGGACAGGTGCCGATTCTGGTCTTCGACGAGGTCGATGTCGGCATTGGCGGCGGCGTGGCGGAGATCGTCGGACGGTTGCTGCGCCGGCTCGGCGAATCCCGTCAGGTGCTCTGCGTCACCCATCTGCCCCAGGTCGCGGCCCAGGCCCACCAGCAGTTGCGGGTGCGCAAGGAAACGCTCGATGGCCAGACCTATACCCGCATCGACAGCCTGGACGCCGCCGCGCGGGTCGAAGAAATCGCCCGCATGCTCGGCGGCACTGAAATCACCGCCCGCACCCGCGACCATGCCAGCGAGATGCTGGGCTGGGGATGTTAAAAATCGCCTTAGCTGAATTCATCCCCGCCAGATTCGTATTCCGAGGCCACAGATGATCAAGAAGATCGCAATCAACCAACTGCAACCAGGCATGTATATCCATGACCTCAACTGCGGTTGGATGGAGCATGGCTTCATGCGCAGTCGCTTTCTGCTGAAAGCGGCAGCGGATCTGGAGCGCATACGTGCGCTCGGCATCCGCGAAGTTTATATCGATACCGGTCAGGGGCTTGATGTCGTCTCGGCCCCAAGCGTCGCCGAGGTCGAGCACGAACTGGAAGAGAGTCTGGCCCACATGGCCGACGCGGGCGCAGGCGAGATCACGGCGACCCCGCTGGCCGAGGAGCGCGTCCTGGCCAAACGCATTCATAATGAAGCACTTGGCGTACTCGGCAGCCTGATGGGAGACGTTCGCCTGGGTCAGCAGATCGATCTGGAGCGCGCCAATCCAGTGGTCAACGAGATGATCGATTCCATCTTCCGCAATCAGGACGCCCTGCTGGCCCTGACCCGGATTCGCCGCGTGGGCCGTTACACCTTCGAGCATTCGGTCAACGTCGCTGTGCTCATGGTCTCCTTTGCCCGCACTCTGGAGCTGGATCGGGCACTGATCCACGACATCGGCATCGGCGCCCTGCTGCACGATATTGGCAAGATCCTGGTGCCCCCCGCCATCCTCAACAAACCGGGCCAACTGACCGACGAGGAGTTCGTCGTCATGCGCAGTCATGCGGTCCACTCCCATGACATTCTGTCCCGCGTCCCCGGCATTCCGCCCATCGCCCTAGCGGTTGCGGGCGAGCACCATGAGCGTTTCGACGGCAGCGGCTACCCGCATCGGAAGGCCGGCGCGGCGATTTCCCGCTATGGGCAAATGGCAGCCATCGTCGATGTCTACGACGCCATCACCTCCGACCGGGTCTATCACAAGGCGCTGGAATCCCATCTGGCCCTGCGCAAGCTGCTGGAGTGGAGCACGCATCACTTCGATCCTGCGCTGGTGCAGCAATTCATCCGCTGTGTCGGCATCTACCCAGTCGGCTCGCTGGTGCGGCTGCACAGCGGTCGGCTGGGCATCGTCATGGAATCCGGTCGCGGCGGCGCCTTTCATCCGGTAGTGCGAGTGGTGATGGATGCCCGCGACCGTCGTTATCTGCCAGCGCAGGACGTGGATCTGTCGCGTCTTCCCAAAGGCTCGAAAGAGCGGATCGTCAGCACCGAATCGCCCGCACAGTGGCGAATCGATACCGAGCAGGTTATGCGGCTGCCATCCTGAGTGAGTAGTTGTACGGACTTTGCAAACGCATCATAACCATTAAGAATCTGCTTTTAACGGCTTCGGCTCTCCTGATCTCAGCTTCCGAGACTGGTTGAGATTCAAAGGAGTGGCCATGTTCTGGTGCGATGCACGCGGTTCAATCCACGTCATGCGACCAATCCATCGGCCGTTCCAAGCAGTTCCGAGACCAACAATCAAGCCGCAGTCGATTCAGCTCGGCATGCGGTACGTTATGCGGAGGATGCCTTATGCCGATGAGTACATCGTTTATTCCAAGCGAAGACAGACTTGATCTGTCGTTCCACGGCGATCTTGATCTGACCATGTCCGAAGACGTCTGTCAGGTCTTTGCCAGCATTCCCGCCAGCCTGCGCACCTGCATCATGGATCTGACCGGTCTCGACCGGGTTTTCGATTCCGGTCTGGCGCTGCTGTGGATGCTCAATGAACGTCTCAAACGGATCGGTGCCATCGTCGTCGTCCTGAGCGACCATCCGGACATTCAACGCCGGATCCCGCTGATCATGAGCAACGCGCTGAATGTCGTACCGAAGGATTCGCCATCCGCACGTCATGCAAGCCTGAGCGCATCGGTCGGGCCACGCTACCTCCCTGCCTGATCGCTCCCCTGGACGATCCCGCCTGCCGGGATCGTCCTGCTGAAGTCTCACCCAGACCACCCCATTTCTCTCATTCAATCTCAAGCGATCAGTCGCCCTGTCCGGTTTCCCGGAAACGCCTCAACAACATTGTCGGCGGCACGTCCTAAACCTTGAAGATCGAGACATGCTCGCGCAGGATACGCGCGATGCGATCCAGCCCCATCGCCGCCTCGGCATTGTTTTGCATGATGGCGTTGGTCTCCTCCGCCATCGTGGCGATGTTCTCGACATGCCGGGCAATTTCGGTCGCCGCCGCCGCCTGTTCGCGCGTTGCATTGGAAACGTCCCGCACCTTGATCTGCGAATCCAGCGCGCGCGCGTGGATCGCCTCCAGCACCTGTGCAGCTTCCGCAGCCATCGCCATGCCTTTTGCGACCAGCGGGTCGGCCTGATTCATGTTGTCCATCGCCTCGCCGGTTTCGCTTTGTATGGTATCGATCATGCGGGCGATGTCTGTGGTGGCTGTACCGGTGCGTTCGGCCAGCTTCTTCACCTCGTCCGCAACCACGGCAAACCCCCGACCCTGCTCACCAGCGCGCGCCGCCTCAATGGCGGCATTGAGAGCCAGCAGATTGGTCTGTTCGGCAATGCCTCGAATCACCTCGGCGATGCCGCCAATCTCCTGGGAGCGATCACGCAAAATGCGGATCTGATCGGTGGAACGGCTCACCGCTTCGCGTACCGCGCCGATTTCCTGCGACGCCGCCTTCGTCAGCGACGTACCTTGCTCAGACATGTCCGCGACTTTTTGTGAATTGGCTTCGGTCTCTGACGCCATGTGCGAGACCTGGTCAATCGATGTGGTGAGCTGTTCGATACTGGCCGCCGACGCCGATGTCGATTCGGCCTGGCCATGAGCGGCAGCGCCAACCTGCCTGGACGCAACCGCCAGCGATTCGGAGCGTGCGGCAATTTCACTACTGCTCTCGATGATTTCCTGAAAAATGACGCGCAGCTTTTCCTGCATGTTCGCCAGCGAGCCCATCAGCGTCCCGGGCGGAGCACTGATCGGATGCGTTAAATCCCCTGCCGCGACAAATGCCGCCTGAGCCGCCGCGTCCGCCGGCTCCCCGCCCAGCGGACGCAGGACCAGCCGGTGGATCAGCAGCAGTATGCTTCCGGTCACGGCCGCCATTGCAATTAAAAACATCGCGATGAACGGCTTGACGACGGCGAGAGACGCCGCCTCGATCTCACTGGCATACACAGAATAATGTAGTTGGAAATGCCAAGGGGCGTAATGTCTAAACAGGGAAATTTTGGCTTCATCCTGTAAATTGTAATAGATCACGCCTTTTTCATGATCCGCCGCCTTTTCAAGAAAATGCTCGCCCTGCTGATCGGTTAGCTCAAAAGCGTTTTCCCCCTCAAGAGAAGGATGCAGGATGAACTTACCCCGGTTTACGGACTGACTGACATCGACGCTAAAAATATAGCCTCTATCGCCGATTCGGCGTGATTTCAAGACCTGATTCAGACCTTTCAGGCTTTCCGTGTAGTCAACACCAATAAACAAAACACCAATAATCTCACCCGAATTATTCTGGATAGGGTGATATTTCGTCATGTAGTTTCGCCCAAACAGAAATGCGGGGCCGATATAGGATTCGCCTCTCATCAGGTGTGCGTAGGCCGGATGCTTTTCACCCAGATTTGTTCCAACAGCACGGCTCCCGTCATCTTTTTTGAGCGATGTGGTGACACGGAAAAAATCATCCCCCATTCGAGCAAAAACTGTCGCGACCGAACCCATCTGCTGCGTAAAGCGATCCGGCAGGGCGAAATCATTATTGATGGGTTCGCCATTAAACTCCAGCGTCGGCAGCGGACGACCACCGGTCTCGATCATCGTTTGCTCCAAAAGACTCCATTCACCATCGGTCATCATTGACCAGACCTTGAAACTTTCCTCCACCAGTCGCTCGGTCTGAAAACGATAGGCATCGATTAACGCCACCGCCTGATCAAGCTCGCCGCTCAGATAGCTAATCGCATTGTCGGAAATGGCGCTTTTGACCGCATAGCCAGTCGTCATGCCAATCGCTGCACCGGCTAAAAGCATGCCCCCGCCAACATAAAGTGTGACCTTCCTCTGGAGCCGCATCTCATCTCTCCTCTCATCGAATCAATCTAAAAAACGTACTGGACACGATTTAACAGTGTCAGACCTCCGCCAGATCCCCCTTCTCCTGTAACCAGGCGCGGCGGTCGGCGGCACGTTTCTTGGCCAGCAGCATATCCAGCAGACTGTCGCTGTCGTCGCCGGTCTCAATGGTGAGCTGAACCAGCCGCCGGGTATCGGGATGAATAGTCGTCTCGCGCAGTTGCAACGGGTTCATCTCGCCCAGTCCCTTGAACCGCTGGACATTGACCTTGCCCTTGATCTTCTCCGCCTCGATACGGTCGATGATGCCGCGTTTCTCGTCGTCGTCGAGCGCGTAATAGACCTGCTTTCCGACATCGATGCGATACAGCGGCGGCATGGCGACGAAGACATGACCTTCAGCCACCAGGCGGCGGAAATGCTTGAGAAAGAGCGCGCACAGCAGGGTCGCGATATGGGCGCCGTCGGAGTCGGCATCGGCGAGGATGCAGACCTTGCCGAAACGCAGCCGGCTCAGATCGTCGCTGCCGGGATCGACGCCGATGGCGACCGCGATGTCGTGGACCTCCTGCGAGCCCAGCACTTCAGCCGGATCGACCTCCCAGGTATTAAGGATCTTGCCCCGCAGCGGCAGGATGGCCTGGAACTCGCGGTCGCGCGCCTGCTTGGCCGAGCCACCGGCTGAGTCGCCTTCCACCAGGAACAGCTCGCCGCGCTCGGGATCGGTCGCGGTGCAGTCGGCCAGCTTGCCGGGCAGGGCCGGCCCCTGGGTGATCTTCTTGCGGGTCACGGTGCGCCCGGCGCGCAGCCGTGTCTGTGCCGCGCCGATGGCCAGCTCGGCGATGCGCTCGCCCTCGGCCACATGCTGATTGAGCCAGAGACTGAAGGAATCCTTGACCACGCCAGACACGAAGGCCGCGCACTCGCGCGAGGACAGACGCTCCTTGGTCTGACCCGAAAACTGCGGCTCGATCAGCTTCACCGAGAGGATATAGCTGACCCGGTTCCATACATCTTCCGGCGCCAGCTTGACCCCGCGCGGCAGCAGATTGCGGAACTCGCAGAATTCGCGCACGGCCTCGGTCAGCCCGGTGCGCAGACCGTTGACATGCGTCCCGCCCTGCACGGTCGGGATCAGATTGACATAGCTCTCGGCGACCGGCTCCCCGCCTTCCGGCAACCAGACCAGCGCCCAGCTTGCGGCCTCGGTCGAGCCGGCCAGATCGCCGACAAAGGGCTCGGACGGGACGATCTCGGCCCCGTTCAGTTCCTGGGTCAGATAATCCTTCAGCCCGTCGCGGTAGCACCAGACCTGCTCGTCGCCGCTCGTTTCGTCGCGGAAACGTACCTCCAGCCCCGGACAGAGCACGGCCTTGGCCCGCAGCAGATGAATGAGCGGACGGGTGGCGAATTTGGGCGTATCGAAATACCTGGGATCGGCCCAGAAACGCAGCCGGGTGCCGGTATTGGCGCGCCCGACCTCGCCGACCGGGACCAGATCGCTGGTCTTGAGGCCGCCCGCGAAGGCCATGTGATATTCCTGACCGCCGCGTTTGACCCAGACCTCCAGACGCTGCGAGAGCGCATTGACCACCGAGACGCCGACGCCGTGCAGTCCGCCCGAGAAACGGTAATTGTCGCCATTGAACTTGCCGCCGGCATGCAGCTTGGTGAGGATGACCTCGACGCCCGGCATGCCCTGCTGCGGGTGCATGTCCACCGGCATCCCGCGACCATCATCGGCGACCTCCAGCGAACCGTCGGCATGGAGCACCACCTCGATCCGGCGGGCATGACCGGCCAGCGCCTCATCGACGCTGTTGTCGATGACCTCCTGCGCCAGATGGTTGGGACGGGTGGTGTCGGTGTACATTCCGGGGCGCTTGCGCACCGGGTCGAGGCCGCTTAAAACCTCGATTGCTGAAGCATCGTAATGGCCGGTCATGAATCCTGTCGTATCCTGAGCTGGAAAGGGTCGGGTCTTGTGGTTTCTCGCGGTTTGACCGCTCAACCGCGCTACGGTACCGTATAAATCGCGCCCGGTGCGGTATGCCATGCCTTCAGCTCGAACGAACCCTGGCGGCATCCACGACTGTCGGAGCTGGCGCGATTTAAGATATTAAAAATCTGAAAAATTTTAAACCGCGTCACCACCAGGATCGGTGGATGCGCCAAACGTCGAACTCACCCGAAACTCAGCCTCTCGCACTGGACGCGGTTTAAGATGAAAAAACCAGCCAACCCGCCCCCGCCGTCCTTCGAGCAAAGTCTGGCCGAGCTGGAAGGGGTCGTCGCCGCCCTCGAACAGGGCGACATGCCCCTCGAAGACGCGCTGGCGGCCTTTGAGCGCGGCATCGGCCTCACCCGGATCTGCCAGCAGACGCTGGAGACGGCGGAGCAGCGGGTGCGTATTCTCACCGACGCCCGGCCCGACGCCGAGCCCGAACCTTTCGATACCAAATGACTGATCACACCCTCGACGCCTTCCGTACGCGCTGTCAGGCGCGCATCGAAACCGCACTTCACGAACTTCTGCCGCGCGCCACCGTGCAACCCTTTCGTCTGCACGAGTCCATGCGCTACACGGTCCTAGGCGGCGGCAAGCGCATCCGCCCGCTGCTGACCTATGCCACCGGCGAGGCGCTGGGCGTCGATGCCGCGCTGCTCGACTACCCGGCCTGCGCCGTCGAGTTCATTCACGCCTATTCGCTGATTCACGACGATCTGCCGGCGATGGACGATGACGACCTGCGGCGTGGACGACCCACCTGTCACCGCGCCTTCGACGAGGCCACTGCCATCCTTGCCGGTGACGCGCTGCAAACGCTCGCCTTTCAGGCGCTGGCGGAGGCCCCCGGACTGTCGGCGGAGAACCGGATTGCGATGGTGGAGGCGCTGGCCCGCGCCAGCGGCTCGCGCGGCATGGTCGGCGGTCAGGCGCTGGATCTGGAGGCCGAAGGGACGCCGCTTGATGTCGCCATGCTCGAACATATCCATATCCACAAGACCGGCGCACTCATCCGCGCCTCGGTGCAGATGGGCATTCTCGCCCATGGCGCCCTTGATGCCGAGCAGGCCGAACGGCTCGATCGCTACGCCAAATGCATCGGCCTGGCGTTCCAGATTCAGGATGACGTGCTGGATGTGGAAGGCGAGACCAGCCAGATCGGCAAGACCGCCGGACGCGATCAGGAACTCGACAAGGCCACCTACCCCTCCCTGGTCGGTCTGGCCGAGGCCAAGGAGATGGCGGCCAGCCTCATCAGCGAGGCCCTGACCGCCATCGAGATCTTCCCGGCTGGTGCCGACCCTTTGCGGGGAATCGCCAGCGCCCTGCTGGGGCGGAAAAACTGACCTGTGCTGATTGGGGGGTCCGGGAAATCGCCTGACTCCCGGCCCATCAGGTCTTTTTCGACAGGATGAACAAGATTAAAAACAGCGATTTAAGAATCGTGTCAATCCTGTTAATCCTGTCTAAACAAAAACCCTGATCCAGGGGCATGGCGTTTCCCGAAAATCGCCTGACACCAGGCTGGAACGCCGATCAGGCCGATTTTTCCAGCATGACCAGCCGGCTGCGGGATTTCCGGTCATGCCAGGCAAGCCCTTCACGGTCGATCAGGCTCCACCAGAGGCCCATTCCAGCGCCCAGAATGCTTGGAATGGACCAGCCGAAACGGGTGAGCGCCGCGCCGGTGTCGAGCGCCTTGCCGTCCTCGTCGATGACCCGCAAGCGCCAGGCGCGCATACCGAGCGTCTGACCGCCGTGGGTCCAGAAGTAAACATAGAATGCGGCAATGACCGCCAGCAGATAGAGCTGCTGCAACAGGCGCGGCAGCCCGGCTTCGATCGGGTGGCCGATCAGGATCTGATAGGGGATGAAATAAAGTGCGTTGGCAACCAGCAGAATGCCCAGCAACAGCACCGTGTCGTAGAGCATGGCGCCGAGGCGTCGCGGGATGGATGGGGTTTTGGTCTGGGTGATGTCGAATTCCATGGTATCCATTCTTGATCGGTTGATGAGTTAGCTTCGGACGGAAGCCGCGATGTGGGTTCGGATCGCTATTAAACCATTTCTGTTCCGACTTTTGCGACGGGTGCCCATGCCCTGGATCGCGATTATCGTGGGCCTGGTCGCAGGATTGGGGGTCTGGGGCATTCTCGATCAGGTGCAGAGTCAGCAGGTCGATAAGATTTTCGGCCAGGAATTGCAGGTCCGGCTCGATCTGCGCGCACGCGAGAGTCTGATCCGGTTCGACCGCTATCTGTCGAACCATGCCGCGACGACCCGCCTGCTGGCCAACCATCGGCGTCTGTCGGAATATCTGGAGCCGCTGTTCTGGTCGGAGGACGAGGCGGTGACGCCGGTCGTTTACAAAGACTTCCGGCCCAACTGGCTGCCGGATTTCTTTGATCGCGATGCGCTGACGCCGCCGAGTCAGGTGCTGCTGACCGATCCGCAGGGTCGGGTGCGCGAAATCTTTCAGGCGGGCGAGGATCCGGTCCCGCCCGAGCTGGCAACCCAGGTGCCGGCGTCGTTTCTCGACAGTCGCGAGGTCCGCTCGGTGATCGAGCGGTTCGGCGAACGGCTGTCGCTCCTCACCAGCGATGCAGTCGAGGATGCCGGCGGTTATAACATGGGCTATCTGGTGGTGCTGGTGCCCGTCAATGACGCCTTTCTGGCCGCCTCGCAACGCGGGCTCGATGTCGGACGCGCCGCCGTGGCGCTCATTGATAGCGACGATCAGCACATCCTTGCCAGCATCGATTCGCGGACCATGCCCCCTGGCTCATCGCTGGCCGACTGGAACGCGATCTATGTCATCACCTCGCAGTCGCTGCCCGAATACGAAGGGTCCGACTCCAATCTGCTGTTTGCGACCTTCGTGCCCCATGCCAGCGTGGAGAAAATGTCGCGTCATGTGCGGATCTTCGAACGCCGTCAACGCTTCATCGCGGCAGCCGTGTTTATCGTCGTCTTCACTGCCGTCATCTATCTGGTGTCCTCGCGGCTGAACAAGGTGCTCAAGCGCATGACGCGGTTCTCGCAGCGCGCGCTCGGGATCGCCGAGCCGGGATTTCATCGCGACGGCAACCAACTGCTGCTGCTGGAGGAATGGATCCAGCATTTCACTCAACTGGTGCTGACCGCGCGCGAGGAAATGAGCCGCAAGCATCAGGCCGAGATGCGCGAGAGCGAGGCGCTCAAGGCGGCGATGATGGAGGCGTCGCTGGACGCCATCGTGACCCTGGATCACGGCGGTCGGGTGATCGAGTTCAATCCGGCGGCTGAACGGCTGTTTGGCCTGGAGCGTCAGGAGGCGCTCGGCGCCGTCTTCGCGGAACATTTTCTGCCCGATGTCACCCGCGCCGCCTTCAAGCGTCTGCTCGACCGCTCGCAGCATCTGCATCGCGAGCCCCTGGGACGGGGCGAGCTGCTGGCTCTGCGCCCGGATGGTTCGGAGATCCCGGTGGAGATCTCGATCGTGCTGATCGAGCTGGAGGACGAGCGTTTCTATACCCTCTATATCCACAACATCAGCAGTCGCAAACGGGCCGAGCAGGAAATCAAGAATCTGGCCCGGTTTGCCAGCGAAAGCCCGAATCCGATCCTGCGCGTGACGGCTGAGGGACTGATCGTTTACGCCAACAACGCCAGCCGCCCGCTCCTGCTCGCCTGGGAGGCCGAGGCGGGGGACCGTCTGCCGGAAGATTGGCGCAGCGAGGTCGCACGGGCGCTGGAGACCGGCCAGCCGCTGGAACAGGAACTGGATCTGCCGGATCAGGTCTACTCGCTCCTGTTCGCGCCGATCCGTGATCTGGGCTATGTCAACATCTATGCCCGCGACATCACCGCCGTGCGCCGCGCCGAGCAGGAGTCGCGCCAGCATCAGGCCGAACTGGTGCATGTCTGCCGGCTCAGCACCATGGGCGAGGTCGCGACCGGCATGGCCCACGAACTCAACCAGCCGCTCTCGGCCATCGTCAACTATGCCAACGGTTGCAGCCGGCGTCTGCAAAGCGGTCTGGGTCAGACGGACGAATTGATCGGCGCCATGCGTCAGATCGCCGCCCAGGCCCAGCGTGCTGGCGAGATCATCCGGCGACTGCGCGCACTGGTCGGCAAACAGCCACCGCTGCGTGCCCAGACGGATCTCAATCATCTGGTGCGCGAGGTCTGTTCCTTCCTCGAATTCGAGACCAATCGGGTCGGGGTGCAGATCGAGCTGGCTCTGGCGCCGGAAGACATCCCGGTGCGGGTCGATCTGGTGCAGATCGAGCAGGTTCTGCTCAATCTCGCCGGCAATGCGCTGGACGCGCTGGAGGAACGACCGGAGGATCAGCGGCATCTCTGCATCCGCACCACGACGGACAATGGCGAGGCGCGCGTGGTGGTGGAAGACAGCGGGCCGGGAATCGCGTCCGAGCGTATCCTGAGTCTGTTCGATGCCTTCGTGACCACGAAAGAAGGCGGGATGGGGATGGGGCTGGCGATCAGCCAGACGATCATTGAAAATCATGAGGGTCGCATCTGGGCCGAATCCGTCCTGGGGCAGGGTTCCAGCTTCCATGTGACCCTGCCGCTCTCTGCCCCGAATGAAGAAGTCGGCGAGCCAGACGAAACACCAGACGCCTCATGCTGTCCACTCACTGACCACTGACCACTGACCACTCATGATTGATGCCACCGTTTTCGTCGTCGATGATGACCAGGCCATGCGGACCTCGCTCCAGTGGCTGATCGAATCGACCGGCATGCAGGTTCAGACCTACGCCTCTGCCGACGCCTTTCTCGCCGCCCATTACCCCGGACGCGCCGGCTGTCTCCTGCTGGATGTACGCATGCCGGGCATGAGCGGGCTGGAACTGCAGGCCTATCTGGCGCGCGAGGGTTATCGCCTGCCGGTCATTCTCATCACCGGTCACGGCGATGTGGCGATGGCGGTCAAGGCGATGAAAGCGGGCGCGATGGATTTCATCGAAAAGCCCTTCCATGACGAAGACCTGCTGCGCAGTATCCGCAACGCCCTGGAATTCGACCAGAAACACCGCGCCAGCCGTGCCGCGCGGGCCGAGATCGTCATGCGGCTGGCTGAACTGACCCCGCGCGAGCACGAGGTCATGGCAATGGTCACCGACGGCAAATCCAACAAAGAGATCGCCGCCAGCCTGAACGTGAGCGCCAAGACGGTGGAGGCCCATCGGGCGCGGGTGATGGAGAAGATGCGTGCCGAATCGCTGGCCGAACTGGTGCGGATGGCCCTGTTGGCGGCGCCTGACGCGCCGCTTTAGGTGATGTCAGGGAAAGTTCGTACCCGCCGAAACACCGTCAATGGACAGGATTAACAGGATGATTCAAGATTAAAAGTATTAAAAACAATGATTTGAAAATCCTGCCCATCCTGAAAAATCCTGTTAATCCTGTCTATTTGAGGCGAGCAGCAGGTATGAATTTTTCACAAAATCACCTAACGAGATCGACATCAGGGGTTTGGCGGGTTTGGAGCGGGCGCCTGATTGGGGTCGTTCGTCTGCATGACGCCACGTACCAGACGAATCCGTCCGTTCTGGGTCTTGCCGGGCCGGTAAGGCGTGCCGCTGAAAAAACTGAGGCTCCAGGCCCGACCAACTCCACCGATGTCGGTCGAGGACGACCAGAAGAAGACCCCCGGCGTATTCGGAAAGACCTGAGGGTTGATCGCAGGTCCGACATGGCACTTTTCGACAATGGACAGCAATTCATCGCCTGTGGGCAGACGCCAGCCGTCCTGTAATCCAGCGACGAGCTTTTTGGTCTTGTCCCAGGGATAAGGGGTCGGGCGCCCGTCGCAAAGACTCTCTTTGCCATTCCAGGTCTGGCCCAGGGTGCAGCGTTGCCATTCCAGTGTGGTGCGCTCATGGCGAACCACGCCACCATCACCGATGGCGACGAACTCGGTCGAAGGGGTCGTCTCCGCCACTCCCGCGATGCAGGCATCGGTGGCGTCAGGAATGTCCGCCGCCTGCGCCATGCGGATGGAGAGCAACAGCAGGATGCAGAGACCGATCGTATTGGAGCGGTCACGAGACAGGGTTGCCATTGGTTCGGTATCCTCCATGTATCAGGTATTCAGAAACGACAACGACGTGCATCACCAGAGGATCGATCAATGATTTCCGACATCATGGCCACTCAGATCAATGCGCAGATCAACCGCGAATTCTACTCGGCCTATCTGTACCTCGCCCTGTCCACCGAAGCGGAGGGAATGAACCTGCGCGGGACAGGCGCCTGGTTTCTCGCCAAGCATCATGAAGAGATGATGCACGCCATGAAGATGGTCCGCTATCTGCTGGACCAAGGCGCTGAGGTCACGCTCGCCGGAGTGACCGCCCCGCCACCCAAGGCCCAGACCGTGCTTGCCATGTTTGAACGCACGCTGGAACACGAACGCAGCGTCACCGCCGCCATCAACGATCTCGTCGATCATGCGCTCAGTGAAAAGGATCATGCGACCAGTATTTTTCTGCACTGGTTCATCACCGAGCAGATCGAGGAGGAAGCCACGGTCAACGACATCCTCGGACGTCTCCGGCTCTTTGGCGACTCGGGCCAGGGTCTGTTGATGCTCGACAACGAACTCGCCGCCACCGCGCAGACCATGGGACAGGCCAGCAGCGCAGCGGCCTGAAATCACGTCCATGGAACAGACCTTTTGCCATGAAAGTCGTCACCTACTCCCATGCGCGCAATGCCCTGAAAACCGTGCTGGATGACGTGGTACGAGATGCGGATGTGGCCATTATCAGCCGTCGCGACGCCGAGGGCGATGCGGTGGTGATGTCCCTGGATCATTACAACAGCCTGATGGAAACCCTGCATCTGCTCTCGACGCCAGCCAATGCCGAGGCCCTGACGCGCGCGATCCGGCAGGATCAGACAGGGCAAGGCTAACCCAGCGCCTCACACTGGGAGGACGAGAGCGAAAAAACCGGCGCTCGAACAGCGTATCGACCCGGAATCTTCGCGATCGTCCACCCGCCGGCGGGTTCTGATTCAGGATCACTGACCCGCAGTCGGGGTCTCGACAAAGGTGATGACGAAGTTCACCGGCACGGCCTTGCTGATGCTCGCCAGACCGGCGATCTCGCGCAGTTTCTCGACCCCTTCGGTCAGGCCGAACTTGGCCGCATCGACGATCAGCGGTTTGATGCTGGCGACCATGACGGTCCCGGCGGCGACCCTGGCGGCCTGCAACGAGAGTGTCATGGGCTGTGTCTGGCCGTGGAGCGAGAGCGTCCCTTCGGCGTTGATCTGAGCGATGTCGCCCACCGCGAGCTTGGCAATTACGGCGGGATCGACCTTGGCCGTGAGGACGGCTTCCTTGTAGTTGGTGGTCTCGAACAGCATCTCGCGCATCCGTTCGTTGCGGATCGGGATCAGGGTCTCGACACTGTCGAGCATGAGCGCGATCTTCACCTGACCCTCGTCATCCATGACCCCCTGGATGTCGCCGAAGGTATTGATTTCGGCGACATCGTTGGCCTTGATGGAGACGAAGGCAAGATGCGAGCGCGCCGGATCGAGGCTCCAGTCGGCCAGCGCGGGGGTCGCAGCCAGCATGCCGGACAGGATGAGAGGCAGAATCAATTTGCGCATGGGTTTCTCCACATCGGGTTGACGGAATGATCGGCGCAGGCGGAAAAACTCGAACGTCAGAGCAAACACTGGTTGACCATCCCGCGCCACTCTCACAAGCTGGACACGAAAATTCCAGAAACAAGCCGCCGTCCGGCGGCGCTGATCAGCGGAGTTCCGATGCAGCCCATTCAGATCGTGTTTCCTGACTGGATCGATGGCTATCTGGCCCGATACCCCACTCATTTTTCCGATGACCGTCAACGCATGGCGCTGGTTCTGGATCTCGCGCGCGAGCATGTCCGGCTCGGCACCGGCGGTCCCTTCAGTGCGGCGGTCTTCGCCGCCCGCGATGGTCGGCTGCTGGCGGTCGGGGTCAATCTGGTTCTGTCCTCCGGCTGTTCGAGCGCCCACGCCGAGATGGTGGCGATCGCCAGCGCACAGCAGCGACTCGGCCATCAGGATCTGCGTCAGGCCGTGCCCGGCGGCTGCACCCTGTTCAGCAGCGCCGAGCCCTGCGCCATGTGCATGGGTGCCCTGCCCTGGTCGGGCATCGAGCGTCTGGTGTGTGCGGCGCGGGATGAGGACGTGCGGGCAATCGGCTTCGATGAGGGTCATAAACCGCCGGATTGGGTGGCGGGCTATGCACAGCGGGGCATCGACGTCACCCGCGATCTGCTGCGGGATGAGGCGATTGAGGTGTTGAACCACTATGCCGCGACGGGCGGCCAGATCTATGGCCCTGGCTGCGCTATGGCAGAATGATCATCCGCTCGACATCGGCGAGCCGGATCTCGCGCCCGTCCAGGGTCCGGAAGCGTCGGCCATCGACGCTGCCGCGACGGGACTGATAGAGCGTGATCGCACCGGTATTGGCGTTGATGACCTGAACCTGGATTTCCTCGTGATCGGTCAGCCAGCCCTGGAATAAATAGAATGCGCTGCCAATGACCATGACCGCCACCACCAGCAGGGCCGTCAGCCGTATCGCGCCAGGCGGGAACACTGGCCGGCGCGGCGGCTCCAGACCCCGGGCGACCCGGTCAGCACGGATCCGCGCGCGGATGACGCCGTAGGCGCCGAGCAGCACAGCGGCGGTCAGGAGCAGTTTCCAGATCATGGCGTCTCAGTCCTCAGGCGACGAAGCAAAGAGGGTTTCACCCTATCCAATGCGTTGCCTTGCCGCAACCGCTGGCGAAACGCCCCTGCATCTCGCCATCGCGCAGGGTCGGCTGGCCACCGTGGCGCGTCTGCTCGCCTATGGCGCGGATGTCAACCGGCCCGATGACCAGGGCCGCCTGCCGCTTGATCTGGCACGTGCGCAGAGACAGCGCCCCGACGGACGCGACATCGTGCGATTATTGGAACGCAACGGTGCCCGTACCGGAGCCGACACGGCCATCAACCCATCCATCACGACACAAGAGAAACCAGAATGAGCGAGAAGGTCGAAGACCTCAGCGTCACCTATACCGAAGACGGCATCGAGACGACGAAGGAACTGGACAAGGTCATCCTGTCCAAGGGAAGCTGGACCACGATCATTTTCCGCTACCAGGAATGGGATCGGGCCAAAGAGGCATACGGGCCGGACAAATACAGCATCCGCCGTTATCAGAAGCGCAACGGCGAGTATCGTCAGCAGTCCAAGTTCAACATCTCCAGCCGCGCCCAGGCCCAGGGTCTGATCGATGCCCTACAGGGCTGGATTGGCGAGGATTGAGCCAGCCGCAACCCGCAGCAAGGGATGCGCGTCCGCCATCTCCGGCCAGTCATGCCAGATCGGACGGCAGCCTTCCGGCAGTGCGGGCAGACGCCCCAGATCGAGCCAGGGGTTTTCGGGTCCGTGATAATCGGACCCGGCCGAGGCCAGGAGACGCTGCTCGCGCGCATGGCGGGCGAAGTTGAAGGCGTCATCCCGGCTGTGACTGCCGGTGACGACCTCGATGCCGACCCCGCCGCATTCGCGAAATTCGCCCAGCAGACGCTGCATGCGCGTGCGGGTCAGGCCGTAACGCGCCGGATGCGCCAGCACCGCCTGCCCGCCGGCAGCGCGAATCCAGCCCACCGCCGTCTCCAGCGTCGCCCATTCACCGGCCACATGACCGGGCTTGCCACTGGTCAGAAACCGCTTGAAGACCTCGCCGGTATCGGCGGCGATCCGCTGCCTGACCAGAAAACGGGCGAAATGGGTGCGACCGATCAGGGTGCCGTTGGAGAGTGCCCTAGCCCCTTCGTAGGCGTCCGCAATGCCATGCTTTGCCAGCCGACGCCCCATTTCCTCTGCCCGCCAGGCGCGAAACGCCAGCGCCGCAGCGAGCCCCTGACTGAGCTGCGGGTTGCCCGCGTCCAGCTTCAGGCCCACGACATGGATGGTGCGCGCATTCCAGGTCACTGAAATCTCGACTCCTGGAATCAGCGCGATCCCCTGCTCATGCGCCGCTGACTGCGCCTCAGCCAGACCGTCGGTCGTATCGTGGTCGGTCAGCGCCAGCACGCCGACCCCGGCAGCGGCGGCCCGCTCGATCAGCGCCCTGGGCGTCAGGGTGCCATCCGAAGCGGTCGAGTGCGTATGCAGATCAGGGATGAGAGGCATAGAGTCAGTTTACCCGAATGCGGCAGAGGGCGTGAGATCCAGCGGGGAACAGGGGCATCCTGGCGTCAGCAATCGGGCTTGCGTGGGCTATGGATTTGGTTTCTCATGCGCCCTTGCCCCGATCCCTATACCCTTCAATGTATTCCCAGACACCCGCATCGCCGTGACCGTCAGCCCTTCCAACCGCCTGCCGCAGCCCGCCAGATCAAGCCGGAACCACGCCGCCATTCGCCTCATCACCCTGGATCTGGACGATACGCTCTGGCCCTGCGCGCCCGTGATCCAGGCCGCAGACGATGCCGTGCAGACCTGGCTGTCGATCCATGCCCCCCGGCTCGCGGCGGTGCATGACGTACAGAGTCAGCGTCGGCATCGGGGTCAGATCATGAGGCAATCGCCCGAGATTGCGCACGATGTTGGACAGATCCGGCATCGCTCACTTGGCGCGCTGCTGGCCGAGTTCGGTTATCCGGCCCGGCTCGCGGACGACGCCATGACGCTGTTCATGGCGCACCGCAACCGGGTCGAGCCCTATGCCGATGTGCAGCCGGTGCTGCGGACTCTCGCCGCGCGCTATTGCCTGATCTCGGTCACCAATGGCAATGCCGATGTCGAGGCCACGCCCCTGCGGGGCATCTTCCGGCACCACCTCACTGCCGCAGAGGTCGGTGCGGCCAAGCCCGACCCGGCCATTTTCAACCGCGCGCTGGAACTGACCGGCTGTCAGCCCGCCGACTGTCTGCATCTGGGTGACGATCCCTGGATGGATGTTGAGGCCGCGCGGGCCTGCGGTCTGCACGCGGTCTGGATCAATCGTACCGGGCGCGACTGGCCGCCCGAACTCAAACCGCCGCTGGCAGCGGTGACGAATCTGCATCAATTCGCGGCCTGGATGACTGGCGCGCACAACGGAGACGACGATGGAGTTTGAACGGCTTGGGCAGGACGGTCTGGCACGGCGCGGCCGTTTGACCTTCGCGCGTGGCACGGTCGAGACACCGGCCTTCATGCCCGTGGGCACCTATGGCACGGTCAAGGCGATGACGCCCGAGGAACTGCTGGAGATCGGCGCTGAAATCGTGCTCGGCAACACCTTCCATCTGATGCTGCGTCCCGGCACCGAGATCGTCCGCCGGCTCGGCGATCTGCACGGTTTCATGCACTGGGACAAACCCATCCTCACCGACTCGGGCGGCTTCCAGGTCTTCAGCCTGGGCGAGCTGCGCAAGATCACCGAGGAGGGGGCGAAATTCCAGTCGCCGGTCGATGGCAGCCCGGTCTTTCTGAGTCCCGAAATCTCGATGCAGGTGCAGCGCGAACTGGGTTCGGACATCGTCATGATCTTCGACGAGTGCACGCCCTATCCCGCCAGCGAGGAACAGGCACGCACCTCGATGGAACTCTCGCTGCGCTGGGCAGCACGCTCGCGCGCGGCGCATGGCGACAACCCGGCGGCGCTCTTTGGCATCGTGCAGGGCGGGATGCACGAGCGCCCGCGCGCCGAGTCGCTGGAGGGACTGATGCGCATCGGCTTCGACGGCTACGCCATCGGCGGGCTTTCGGTCGGCGAGCCGGAGGAAGACCGGCTGCGGGTGCTGGATTTTCTCGCGGACAAACTGCCGACCGACCGACCGCGCTATCTGATGGGCGTCGGCACCCCGGAAGACATCGTCGCGGCGGTGCAGCGCGGCATCGACATGTTCGACTGCGTCATGCCCACCCGCAACGCGCGCAATGGTCATCTCTTCACCCATCAGGGCGTGGTGCGGATTCGCAACGCCGCCAACCGCACCGACGAGAGACCGCTCGATCCGCTCTGCGACTGCTACACCTGCCGCCACTACAGCCGGGCCTATCTGCATCATCTGGACAAATGCAAGGAGATCCTCGGCGCGCGGCTCGCGACCATCCATAACCTGCGCTATTACCAGACCCTGATGCGCGGTCTGCGCGAGGCCATCGCCGCCGGTCGGCTCGCGTCATTCGTCGCCGAGTTCAGGGCGTTGCGCGAAACGGGTCAGGCAGACGCCGCCTCAACGCCCTGGAGCAACGCATCGGCAGGCAGGACGGATTCACCAAGTATCTGAACGAGGATGACGCCCGGTTCCATACCGACATCATGCGGCGACAGGCGAGGACTTCGAGTCCTTTATCCGTAGCCTGGAGCGGCCGGAGATTGAGCGATTATTGCGGATCCATCTGGACGTGTTGAGCGAGGACGGTATGACAGCCGATGACATGAAAGACTGGACGGGATAGGCAAGGCTGATGCTTTATAGAAAAAGCAGGAGCAAGGAGACGCAAACGATTGGCTCGCCCAAGTGGCGGGTTTTTTTGTTGAGAGATTACCCACTACCCCCTGATGGTGTCCGCGTCCCTGCCCGGCGAGATGGATCATTCGTGCGCAGATAGAGCCAGATGTCACTCGCATACCTGAATGCGTCCTCCCTCAGCATGGATGACCCGTCCGCACGACTCCAGGCGACAACATCATCAACATACCGCTGGCAAAAAACCCAAGCACCATGATCGTGAGCGCATTGGTCCATCCGCCCCCGAAGCAAAGGGTCAAGTATGGTCAGGTCGTTGAGGATACGGATAGATTGCTCCACGGATGGTAAAAAATCATGGCTGGGAGGGACATGCCGCCTGAGTCGATCTGCCAGCGATCTTTAGCGGGGCAACGTCTACCCAGACACCGCCTTCCGCTGGTGCGACATTGGCCCTGAACTGGAGGAAAACTGTGGCACAAAGAAAAACGGCTTAGGCGGTGATCGTCTAAGCCGTTATTTTTATGGTGCGCCCTGCGCGACTCGAACGCGCGACCACCTGATTAAAAGTCAGATGCTCTACCAACTGAGCTAAGGGCGCCGAATTCGCAATTATAGTGAATCGCTACATATTTTCAAGACCGGGATTCAGCCATTCTCAGATTTCAATGCGGGAACGAACATTCCTCAACTGCGGCAACCGGCTGGCGCCCGCGCAGCAGCTCGGCAATCTTTGGCGCCGACATCGGCTGGCTGTGGAGAAAGCCCTGATAGGCCAGACAGCCTTCGTTGCGCAGAAAATCCAACTGTCCCGCCTGCTCCACACCTTCGGCGATTGTCTTGAGCCCCAGGGTGCGTCCGAGCGAGATGATGGCGGCACAGATGGCGGCATCCTCGCTCTTGGTGTTGCATTCGCTGACGAAGGAACGATCAAGCTTGATCGTGTTGATCGGAAAACGCTTGAGATAATTCAGCGATGAATAACCCGTGCCGAAATCGTCCAGCGCGATCTCCAGCCCCAGACCCTTGAGCGATTTCAGGGTCTCGATGCACTGTTCGGTCTCGCGCGCCAGCACGGTCTCGGTGATCTCCAGTTCGAGAAAGGCCGGCGCCAAACCCTCCTCGGCGAGAATGCGGGCGACGGTCTCGGCGAAACCGGCGCGCAGAAACTGCCGGCCCGAGATGTTGACCGCCACGCGCGGCGGCCGCAACCCCGCGACCTGCCAGACGCGATGTTGCCGGCAGGCCGCCCGAATCACCCATTCGCCAACCGGTTCGATCAGCCCGCACTCCTCCAGGATCGGAATGAAGACGCTGGGGGCGACCAGTCCCTTGCAGGGGTGCCGCCAGCGCAGCAGCGCCTCCAGCCCCATCAGGGCGGCGGACTCGATGAAAAGCTGCGGCTGGTAAAAAAGCTCGAATTCGCCCCGTTCCAGCGCCTCGCGCAGATCGTTCTCGCAATCGAGTCGTTCGGATAACTGGAGCGCCAGTTCCGGGGTGAAAAAGCGGCTGTTGTTGCGCCCGGTACTTTTGGCCTGATAGAGCGCCAGATCGGCATGGCGGATCAGCAGATCGGCGTTGTCACCGCCGTCCGGATAGAGGGCGATGCCGATACTGACCGGGGCGCGCACCGCCCGGCCCTCCAGACGATGCGGCAGCGCCAGTTCCCGGATGATGTGCTGCGCTTTCTGTTCCACGGCCTGCACGCTCGACAGACCGAGCAGGGCGATGACGAATTCGTCGCCACCCCAGCGGGCCAGCAGGTCATCGCTGCGGGTGCAGTGGCGCAGACGCTCCGCCACCTCGCGCAGCAACTGATCCCCGGCGGCATGGCCCAGTGTGTCGTTGATGTTCTTGAAGCGGTCCAGATCCAGGAAGAGCAGCGCCACCTGACGGGGCGTATCGGCCACCAGATAATACGTCAGGGTCTGACGAAAATAATGGCGGTTGGCCAGTCCGGTCAGCGAATCGTAATGGGCCAGTTGATGCAGCCGGCGCTGGATTTTGCGCTGGCGGGTGACATCGCGCACGTGCAGGGTGTATTCGGCCCGCCGACCGTCGAGCACCTGGGTGATGCTCAGCTCAGCCGGGAAGGTTTCCCCGTCGATCCGCTGCAGAACGGTCTGGATCCGTTGATTGAGCAGGAAGCGCCCTTCCAGGGTGAAGCCGCTTCCGATGGCCTGCGCGAAGGCGGCCCGGTGTTCCTCGGGAATCATGATGTCCGCTAGATTGCGCCCGATGGCGCGACGCTGGGGACAACTGAGGATGCGTGCCGCAGCCGGATTGAACTCCAGCACGCCGCCTTCCCGATCAATGGAGATGATGCAGTCGAGCGCCGCATCGAGAATGGCGCCCTTACGGCTCTCGCTGGCGGTCAGGGCACGCAGGACATCCTCACGCTGGTGAATTTCGTCATTCACCCGTTGCAGAACATGGTTGTACTGACGGGCGATCTGACCGACTTCGGTATGGGGCTCGACAGTGACCGGCTGCGAGAAATCGCCATGCCGGCGCTGCTGTTCCATTTCGGTCAGCAGGTCGAGGATCTCGGTGCTGGCGGCATGCTCGGCGATATTGAGCCCGAGCCGTTCGGATTCGGGATCGACCCGCAGCCGATAGATGCGATCGATGAGCCAGAGCGCCGCGAAGCTGACCAGGAAGGCATAGGCGCCGATGCTCAGGACGCCAAGCGTCTGCACCCAGAGCTGCTGCGCGCGACCTCCGGTCAGGGTGAAGGCGCTTTCCGGGGCGAAGAGCGCGACCGCCAGCGTCCCCCAGATCCCGGCGAACAGATGGGCCGGGATGGCGCCCACGGCATCATCGACACGCAGACGCTCCAGCCAGTCGGTCGCCAGCGGCACGATGAGTCCGGCCACGGCGCCGATCAGCACGGCCAGCAGCGGTGCCTGGAGATGACAGGAGGCGGTGATGCCGACCAGACCGCCGATGATCCCGTTGAACAGGTCGATCACGACCAAGTGGCCGTATCGGATATGCCCGTAGATGATTGCGGACACGCCGCCGCAAGCACCGGCGAGCAGGGTATTGATGAGGATGAGCGGTACCTGCGCATTGACTGCCAGGGTGCTGCCGCCATTGAATCCAAACCAGCCGAACCAGAGCAGGAAAACACCGAGCGCCGACAGCGGTAGATTGCTGCCCTGCAGGCGAAAGCGGCTGGCGGCATCGAAACGGCCCTGACGCGGGCCGAGCCGCAGCACGGCCGCCAGTGAGACCCAGCCACCGATCGAATGAACAACGGTGGAACCGGCGAAATCGATGAACCCCAGTTGGGCCAGCCAGCCAGCCGGCTCGCCCTGGAGCAGACCGCCCCAGGCCCAGTGACCCGTGACCGGATAGATGATGGCCACCATCATGACGGTAGTCAGAACATAGGCCAGGAAGCGCATCCGTTCCGCCACCGCTCCGGAGACGATGGTGGCCGAGGTGCTGCAGAACATCGCCTGGAAGACGAAGAAGCTCAGGTTCCAGGCCGACTGGTCCTGACCGAAGAGAAAACCGTCACCGCCGACCCAGCCACCCTGGGTGCCGCCAAACATCAGGGCATAGCCGAACAGCCAGAAGATCAGCACGGCCAGACAGAGGTCGGTGATGTTCTTGACCGCGACATTGATGCTGTTTTTGGCTCTGACCAGGCCGGTTTCCAGACAGAGGAAACCGGCCTGCATGAGAAACACCAGACAGGCGCAGAGCAGAATCCAGGCGATATTCAAGGGGTCGGACATGACGGAAGTCGGCACCACCAATCAAATGGGCGCAATGGTACTCCAGATCGATGCCGATTTTTCCTGGCCGGCTCAAGCTGCCAGGGCAATCGCACGAATCCTATACGAGACCGAGGATGAGCGCGCGGTAGTCGTCGGAAGAGGCGGCGACGAGTCGCCGGGTCTTGAGGCCGCCCTGACAAGGGGCCGGCGCATGGCGGATGGCATTGAGGGCAAGCTGTCGCAAGACGGCAAGGTTATGGGCGGCATAATCGGTGCGGAGACGCATTTGGTCATCGTTGAACGCCACGTCCATGCACCAGTGCAAGCTGTTCTCGACGCGCCAATGCTGGCGCACCGCCGCATTGATCCGGGCGGCATCCACTGGCAGGCTGGAAATGTCGCCGCGCTGCTCGGTCGTGGTCTGGTCCTTGATGGTGCGCTCGGCAACAATGACCGTGAAGGATTTCAGGTTGGGCCAGCGTTCGGGCGCACGCAGGCAATCCAATTGGTCGAAGGTATAGCCGCGTCGAGTTTCGATGCGGCCGTGATCCTTCTCGACGACCTCATCAAATTCCGCAACGTCAGGCGGTAAATGACCGCATAGGACGGATCGCGGCCCTTTGAAGCAACCGAGATCGGCAACAGGTCCGCTCAGTTCATCCGCTTGGCAACGTCCAGCGGACATTCGACATAGCGGACCCTGACGCCCGGTGCGGTCTCGCCTTCGCCATAGCCGCGCTGAACCACCTCCGCCAGATGCCGACCGGCGGCATGACACAGCGCCCGATCCGCTTCGTGCAGCAGGAAAAACCGATTCCATTCGCGCTCCGGCGGCACGATGCAGCCATGATGACCAAGCCAGAAGCCGCGCGGGAGCAGATCGATCCAGCGATGAAAGGCGCTCCAGGCTTCCCAGCGCGTGAAATGGCGGGGTGTCCAGGAGGAAGGCCGCGGCACCTCGCCATTGACCCGCATCAATTCATGTCCATCGCCATCCGCGAACAAGCCGAATTCGATCAGCGTGCCGGGCGGCCATCGCGGCGCTCTTGCCGGGAGTCTCTCGGGATCGAGATCCAGCAGGCGTTCCAGCGCCATCCCGCCGATACCGGGCTCCAGTTCCTCGACTTGAAACGGGGCCAGATGCGAAAACTCCCGTTGCAGCCATTCGACGCCATCCGTTTCGGCTAACGTCTCAATGGTGACGGGATTGCTCGCACACTCGCGCAGTTCACCGATCAGCGCGCGCAGATCGGATGCGTATTCATCCCGCGCGAAGGTCAGGCGGATAAAACCATCGGTGCCGGTCAACCGATCTTCCAGCGCCGGCGCCAGTCCCCTGAGATCGAGTTCCCAGACAATCCGCTGTCGGTCGGGATGGCTGACGAAGATCGGCGTTGTCAAGCCGGCATCATCCGCGATCCCGCAGGTACAGGTCAGCATCCAGTACGCGCCCGGTCGCGCCAGCGAATCGAGCAAACTGAAGCTGTCCCAGACGATTCCGCGCGCGACCAGTTCGGGATGACAGAGCGGAAAAATGGGCGTCGCGTGCAGGATCACATAAGGCGGATCGGCGAAAATGATCTCGGCGTAGCGCGTCCGCCATCCCAAACGGGCGGGCAGATCCAGAAACGGCGTGGCGGCTGGTCGGTCATCCTGCGGATGGTCAGCCTTCATCGTGCGACGCCAATCGCCGGGGCTCAGTTGGTCAGCGACTTTTGAATCGCGTCCAGATCCAGCGTCTCCAGATACTGCTCCAGCAGTTTCTGGTCCGTGATCCCCTTGCCGCTACCCTGCACCAGCAGACGGCTGCCGACCAGCAGGTTGATCTCGTATTCGCTGGTTCCGTCTTTGTGTTCGATGGTGCCGCGATAACCTTTGAGCTGATAGGTCTTCATGCCATCGTTTGCCTGCATCATGAAGGGCATCGACAGCGCCATCGTCAGCATGGGCAGGAGCGGCGAATCGGCCATCAGATTCAGCGTGACCTCGGCCCCATCCTCGCGGAAATAACGCCGGCTCAGTGCGGTGCCGGTGATCATGGCAGCCATGCCGCCAGACTGCGAGGCAGCCGGATCCGCCTGCCAGCCGGCCAGCGGTTCAGGCAGCAGGGTCAGCAGACGTGATGTCATCTGTTCCTGGATCTTGGCGACCGCAAAGTTCAGTGCCTCGACCGCCGAGCGCAGTTCGCCGGCTTCATAGGCCTTTTTCCCCGTCTCCAGTTGATCCGTGACCTCATCTGCCGACACGGCAGTCGTGACGGACAGGGCAACGGCCAGAGCCAGGAGTGTGCGTTTGAGTATGATCATGACAGCTTCCACCTTAAAGACCTTAAAAGTTTTTGACAGGATTAACAGGATTTTTAAATCGTTGATTTAAATTGTTTAATCCTGTTAATACTGTCCAAATTCAACTCAATCGACCAGTTCGCCCTGAAGGACGCGCTCGAAGGCAAGCTGTCCGTTCCCCATGGTAACCTCGATCAGATCGCCGGGGCCGAACTTGCCGGACAGGATCTCCTGCGCCAGCGGATTTTCCAACTGGGCGCGGATGGCGCGCTTGAGCGGGCGCGCGCCATAAACCGGATCGAAACCGGCCGTGCCGAGATGATCGAGCGCACTGTCATCAACCTCCAGCCGCATGTCGCGATCAGCCAGACGCTGTTGCAGATAATCGATCTGAATCCGCGCAATCGCCCGGATCTGCGCCGGTTGCAGCGGATGGAAGACCACGATCTCATCGAGCCGGTTGATGAACTCGGGCCGGAAGACATGACGCACGATCTCCATCACGGCATCTTTCATCTCGGCGTAATTGGCTTCGCCAGCGCGCTGCTGGATGATGTCCGAGCCGAGATTCGAGGTCATGACGATGACCGTATTGCGAAAATCCACCGTGCGTCCCTGCCCGTCGGTCAGCCGCCCGTCGTCGAGTACCTGTAACAGCACGTTGAAGACATCGGGATGCGCCTTTTCGACCTCATCGAGCAGTATGAGACTGTAGGGCCGGCGACGGATCGCCTCGGTCAGATAGCCGCCTTCTTCGTAGCCGACATAACCGGGCGGCGCGCCGATGAGTCGCGCGACCGAGTGCTTCTCCATGAACTCGGACATGTCGATGCGGACCATCGCCTCTTCGGTATCGAAGAGGAAGGCCGCCAGCGCCTTGCAGAGTTCAGTCTTGCCGACGCCGGTCGGCCCCAGAAAGAGGAATGAACCGATGGGGCGCGAGGGATCCGACAGCCCGGCGCGCGAGCGGCGGATGGCGTCGCTCACCGCGCGCACGGCCTCGGCCTGACCGACCACGCGCCGCTCGATGTCCTGCTCCATCCGCAGCAGCTTCTCGCGCTCGCCTTCGAGCATCCGCGACACCGGGATGCCGGTCCATTTGGAGACGATCTCGGCGATCTCCTCCTCCGTCACCTTGCTACGCAGCAGACGGTTTTCGCCTTTTTCGGCATTGGCCGCCGCAGCCAGTTGCTTCTCCAGTTCCGGGACACGCCCGTATTGCAGCTCGGACATCCGTGTCCAGTCGCCCGCACGGCGCGCCGTCTCCATCTCCAGCCGCACCTGGTCCAGGGTGTTCTTGATCTGCGCCGCGCCCTGACTGGCGGCCTTCTCCGCCTTCCAGATCCCGTCGAGATCCGCAAACTCGCGCTCCAGCCGCTCAATCTGACCCTCAAGATCGGCCAGACGTTTTTTGGACGCCTCATCGGTCTCCTTTTTCACCGCCTCGCGTTCGATCTTGAGCTGGATCAGACGCCGGTTGAGCCGGTCCATTTCTTCCGGCATGGAATCCATCTCCATACGGATCTGCGAGGCGGCCTCGTCGATCAGATCGATCGCCTTGTCCGGCAACTGGCGGTCGGCGATATAGCGATGCGAGAGCACCGCCGCCGCGACGATGGCCGGATCGGTGATCTCGACCGCGTGATGGACCTCGTAGCGTTCCTTGAGTCCGCGCAGGATGGCGATGGTGTCCTCGACATTCGGCTCATCGACCAGCACCTTTTGAAAGCGCCGCTCCAGCGCCGCATCCTTCTCGACATATTTGCGGTATTCATCGAGCGTGGTCGCACCGACGCAATGCAGCTCACCGCGCGCCAGGGCCGGCTTGAGCATGTTGCCCGCATCCATCGAGCCCTCGGCCTTGCCAGCGCCGACCATGGTGTGCAGCTCGTCGATGAAGAGGATGACGTTGCCCTCCTGACGGGCGACGTCGTTCAGCACCGCCTTGAGCCGTTCCTCGAATTCGCCCCGGAACTTGGCCCCGGCGATGAGCGCGGCCATGTCGAGCGCCAGCAGCCGCTTGGTCTTCAGACCCTCCGGCACCTCACCATTGACGATGCGCTGGGCCAGACCCTCGATGATGGCGGTCTTGCCCACGCCGGGCTCGCCGATCAGCACCGGGTTGTTCTTGGTGCGCCGCTGCAAGACCTGGATGGTGCGGCGGATCTCGTCGTCGCGCCCGATGACCGGATCGAGCTTGCCCTGCTCGGCGCGCTCGGTCAGATCGATGCTGTATTTCTCCAGCGCCTGACGCTGTTCCTCGGCATTGGGATCGTTCACGCTCTGCCCTCCCCGCACGGCCTGAATCGCCTTTTCAATGGCCCCTTTGCTCGCGCCAGCCTCGCGCAGCGCATTGCCCAGCGCGCCGGTGTCATCCAGTGCCGCAAGCACGAACAGCTCGGACGACACATATTGATCGTTGCGCTGCTGCGCCAGCTTGTCGGTCTGATTCAACAGCCGGTTGATGTCATTGCCCAGACGCAATTCACCGTTTGCCCCCGGCACGGTCGGCAGCCGGTCCAGCATCTCGCCCAGCGCGGAGCGCAGCCGGTTGACGTTGACATCGGCGCGGGTCAGCAGATGGCGGACGGTGCCGCCCTCCTGATCCAGCAGTGCCACCATCAGGTGCACGGGTTCGATATATTGATGGTCGCGGCCCACGGCGAGACTTTGCGCATCGCCCAGCGCCATCTGAAATTTCGCGGTCAGTTTGTCCATTCTCATGCGATTTGACTCTCAGCGGTTGAGCCCCGAATGTTCGTGGGGATTTGGCGCGGAAATGGGGCAGGATCGTGACGAATCAACCGTTTCCAGCCACCGCCACCTGATGGCGTCCGGCCGCCTTTGCCTGATAGAGCGCCTGATCCGCGCACTTGATGAGCATGCCGGCATCATGGTTCAGCAGTGGAATCTTGCCCGCCACGCCAAGACTCACGGTCACACGACCCAAAGGTGAGGCGGCGTGGGGAATCGCCAGCGCGCTCACAGCCTGACACATGGCCTCGGCGAGCACGCCCGCCCCGGCGACCGGGGTGTCAGGCAGCACCACCACAAACTCTTCCCCGCCATAGCGTGCCACCAGATCAGTGGCACGATGCACGCTGTCCCGCAGCACCTGGGCGACCCGGCGTAAACAATCGTCGCCAGCCTGATGGCCGTAGTGATCGTTGTAACGCTTGAAATAGTCGATATCCAGTAACATCAGCGCCAGGGCGGTTCCAGCACGTTGAGCGCGTTCCCACTCCTGCGCCAAGGTCTCGTCGAAATGGCGGCGGTTGGCGACGCCCGTCAAACCATCGGTCGTTGCCAGTGCCGCCAGACGCTGATTAGCGGAAGACAACTGAGTGGTACGCTCCTGAACCTGGGCTTCCAGAGACTGGTTGAGGTCTTCCAGGGCGCGCTTGCGCTCGATCAGCGTGGCAGTCATGCCGCGAATGGAACCAACCAAGGCATCCAGTTCGCGGATGCGAAAGGATTGACTCGGGAAGCTGGCGGTCTCGTCGCCATGATCGATGCGCCAGACGACCCGCTCGACCTGTTGCAGCGGGCGGCTGAAACCGACCGCCACCCGATCAGCCAGTACAACCAGCAACAGGGACAGCACGACCCCCATCAGAAGCAGGTGCTGGCGCAACTCGGCAACCGCCGCCAGCGCCACACTGACCGGTTGACGCACCACGACCCGCCATTCCAGCGCGTCGGCGCGCGGCGCCAGGATACTCGCCTGAGCCGTCAGGTAGATTTGGCCTGATTCCCAGTCCAACTCCAGGATCGTATCGGTCGATACAGGCAGCTGTCTGGGCATCTGGACCGCCTCGGCGCGCGTGAAGGGATGGAGCACCGCCCCATCCCGACCGATCAGGAAGACCTCGATCTCCTGAGCGCGATGCTCAGGACGCAGACCATCGGCGATGACCGCCTCGATCCAGGTCCAGTGGGCATGTGTGGCCACCACGCCACGCCAGACACCTTGTGGATCGTATATTGGTGCGGCGAAGTCGATGAAGCGCAGCGGTTCACCCTCGGACTGAGGCCGAAGATGGCGGTCCAGCAGTACAGCTTCGTGGACGTCGCCCAGGAAGGATGCCGCAGATCCACCCGCAAACCATGGGCGCTGGCTGACATCCACGCCTTCCAAGAGTCCGCCGGTGGCCACCACCACCCGCCCCCTGGCATCGGCGACCCCCATCCAGGCATAGGGACGATAGCTCTGCTTCACAGCCTCGATGATCGTCCGCACCGCCGGGGTGTTCCAATCGCCCTCGACGAGCAACGGCGACTGGCTCATGAGTTCGATCTCGCGCAGCCGCTCCACCAGGTTTTGCGAGAGAGTGTCGGCGATCGAACGCGAGATCTCGCGCAACCGCTCGCCGCTGACCACCGTCATCTTATGCGCGGCCAGATGCTCAACGACGACCGTGGACAGGATCCCCAGGATGAGCGAAACGCCGCCGAAAAGCAGGATCAGGCGCGCACGAATACCGCTCAATGTCTCATGCCACAGCGGGGGCGGCGCAGGATCGGTCGATGGCGGATGAGACGGTGAGATTGGCATGTTCACAGTTCAAATGCAGTGCTGGTGCGAATCCGTAGTCTGCCAATCTAGCTCAAACACAGCACGACGAATACCTCCAGCCGTGACGCGAAGATCAGCACACACGAATTGCATATCGATCAGTCGCAAGCTCTGGATCAGTGCAAGGCTGGCGTTGCCAGCCTCACTGGCCATGCGCAACAGCCCGGAACGGGTTGATGCAGCATCGGGCGCAGACAGGATTTAACGCGGCAATTTCCGCTATCATGCGCGGGTGAATCTACGCGACCTCAAATATATCCTCGCCGTCGCCGAAATGCGCCACTTCGGGCGCGCGGCGGAGCGTTGTTTCGTCAGCCAGCCGACACTCAGCGGGCAGATCAAAAAGCTGGAGGATGAGCTGGATGTGGTGATCTTCGAGCGCACCAACCGCTCGGTCGAGATCACACCCGTCGGCGAGGCGATCCTCGCTCATGCACGGCTGGTGCTCGAACAGGCAGACGCCATCGAGCAGGTCGCCCGCGCCCATCAGGATCCGCTCGCCGGCCCGCTGCGGATCGGCGCCATCCCGACCCTGAGCCCCTATCTGATGCCGCTGGTGCTGGTGCCGCTGAAGCGCACCTGCCCCAAGCTCAGACTGGTGCTGTCCGAAGAGATCACCGATTCGCTGCTGGCGCGTCTCGCCCGTCATGAGATCGACGCCGCACTGCTCGCCACACGCATCGACAATACCGATTTCCAGGCCATCCCGCTGTTCGACGAACCCTTCTGGTTCGCCCACCCGACGCACCATCCGCTCAATGCGCGTGACGAGATCACGGCGCAGGATCTGGAGGGCGTGGATCTGCTGCTGCTGGCGGACGGTCACTGTCTCACCCATCAGGTGATGGATGTCTGCCGACTGGCGGAACGACCCACGCAGGGCGAAATGGCCGATCTGCGGGCGGCGAGCCTGGAGACCCTGCTGCAACTGGTCGGTGCGGGCTTCGGCTGCACCCTGGTGCCGGCCCTGGCGATTCGCAGCGGCTGCATGAGCGACAGCGGCATCGTCACCCGCCCACTCGATCTGCCGAACGCCTATCGGCGCATCTCACTGGTCTATCGCCGCAGCTTTCCGCGCTGTCGCGCGCTGGAGGCGTTCGCCGATGTCGTGCGCGACCATCTGCCCACGAGCGTCCGACGCATCGGCGGCGAGCGGCAGGCCGTGCCGGACAGCGCCCGCCCCTGAATTCGATGCGCAGCGGCTATCTCATCGTCGAAACCCGCGCCGATCAAGCCGGACTGGTGCGCATCTACAGCGTGGATCATCAGCCGGCCCCGGCGTCGGAGTCTACGGATCCGGCCATGCCCCGCATCCGCTATGCCGCCTTCTTCGGCAGCCTTGATGTCGCACTCATGCACGCCCAGACAGCCCTGCATGGCTGCCTGATCGATGTCGAAGCCGGTCTGTACCGAACCGACCCGCTCACCGCCGTCGCAGCGGTCGATGCCATCGATCTGGGACATCAGGTGCAGTATCTGGATCCGGAGCTGGCCGCCAACCCCCGTCTGTCCGCCGCAATCGAGCGCCGACGCATGCGCCGACGCTGGATCAACCGTGCCTGGAACGCTGTCGGCATCCTGGCCATTCTGTTGCTGCTGCTGTTGGGGCAGTTTCCCGCAGTGTGACCGGTCAGGATGCCGCCAGCGCCTGCTCCAGATCGGCGATGATGTCGTCGATATGCTCGATGCCGATCGACAGCCGGATCAGGTCGGTGGAGACCCCGGCGCGGGCGAGTTCCTCTGGCGAGAGCTGACGATGCGTGGTGGTCGCCGGATGGCAGGCCAGGGTCTTGGCGTCGCCGATATTGACCAGACGCACCACCAGCTTGAGCGCATCGATGAAACGTGCGCCGGCCTCGATCCCGCCCTTGATGCCGAAGGACAGAATGGAGCTGGCCTTGGCGCCATCCATATACTTCTGCACCAGCGGATAGTCCGGGCTGTCGGGCAGTCCGGCGTAACGCACCCATTCGACCTTCGGATGGTCCTGCAGATACTCGGCGACGGCGAGCGCATTCTCGCAGTGCCGGTCCATGCGAACATGCAGGGTCTCGATGCCCTGGAGAATCAGGAAGCTGTTAAAGGGCGAGATGGCGGCGCCCATGTTGCGCAGCGGCACCACGCGCGCACGACCGATATAGGCCGCCGGACCCAGGGCTTCGGTATAGACCACGCCGTGATAGGAGACATCGGGCTGGTTGAGCATGGGGAAACGCTCGGCGTGCTCGGCCCAGGGGAATTTGCCTGAGTCCACCAGCGCGCCGGCGATGGTGGTGCCGTGACCGCCCATGTATTTGGTCAGCGCGTGGACCACGATGTCACAGCCATGCTCGAATGGACGGCAGAGATAGGGCGTGGGCACCGTGTTATCGGCGATGACCGGGATGCCGTGGGCGTGCGCCATATCGGCGATGGCCTGGAGATCGGCGACATTGCCCGCCGGGTTGCCGATCGACTCGCAGAAGACCGCCTTGGTGTTGGCGTCGATCTGCGCCGCCATGCCATCGATATCGTTGGGCGCGGCGAAACGCACCTGGATACCGAGACGCGGCAGGGTATGGGCGAAGAGGTTGTAACTGCCGCCATAAAGCGTCGAAACGGCGACGATGTTGTCGCCGGCCTGGGCGATGGTGAAGATGGCGTTGGTCACGGCCGCCATGCCCGAGGCCAGCGCCAGCCCCCCTACCCCGCCTTCCAGCGCCGCCACCCGCTGCTCCAGCACGTCGCTGGTGGGGTTCATGATGCGGGTGTAGATGTTGCCCGCGACCTTGAGATCGAACAGATCGGCACCGTGCTGGGTGTCGTCAAAGGCGTAGCTGGTGGTTTGGTAGATGGGCGTGGCGACCGATTTGGTGGTCGGGTCGGGCGCAAAGCCGGCATGGATGGCAAGGGTTTCGATCTTCATGGCGCTTCCTGTGAATGGTCGTGTTGTGATGAGGCGGGCCGCCGCATTCCCATCGCCTCCAGATAGGCGTCGGTACTGGTTTCGATCTCATAGGGACGGGCGGCTTCCTGGAGTATTGCCGGCGGCAGCGGATCATCCAGGGTGGCGAGCATGGCCTGGGCGAGCGATTCATCGTCACCGACCGGAATCAGCGGACCATAACGTCCCTGCGCCAGGATCTCGCTCGGCCCGCTCGGACAGTCGGTTGAAACCACCGGCGTGCCGACGGCCAATGCCTCAATGAGCACGAACCCCAGCCCTTCCCAGCGTGAGGTGAAGGCGAAGAGGTCGGCGTGGGCCATCCAGGCATAGGGATCCGCAACATAGCCCGGCAGGGCGACATCGGCGTCAACACCAAGCTCGGCAGCCAGGATCAGCAGACGCTCGCGCGCCGCGCCTTTACCAAGGATGACGAGCCGGCAGGGACGACTGGCGCGCACCCGCGCGAAGGCGCGCAGCAGGGTCGCAAAATCCTTGCGTCCGCAGAGTTCGCCCGCGCTCAGGATCAGCGGGATACCGGGCTGACCGAACCAGAGATGATCCGGGCGCGGCAGTTCGTCCGTGAAAAGGCTCGCCGGCACCACTGGCGAAGGCAGCACGCGGATGCGTTCACGCGCCAGGCCGGTGTAAGCAGCCATGTCGTCGGCCACCCCGGCGCTGGTGACGATCACCTGATCGGCAAAGGGATAGAGCCGGCCCATCGAATGCCGCTGGATCCAGCGTTCAAAGGGGCCGCGCGTGGCGAGATCAATCGAAATCGTCGTCCCGGAACTGAACACCAGCCGGGTCGGCACCCGCGCCAGGACGCGGGCGAGGAGAGCGGTACGGTTGACCCGGTCCTTGTCCGAGAGCATGACCGCCGGTCGCTCGCGGCGCAGATAGCGGACGATGGCCGGCAGACAGCCGTAGGTATGGCGCGAACCGAGATCGATGACACGCACGCCTTCAGGGATCTCGTCCAGATGCGGCCCATGCCGACGCACCTTGAGCAGATCCACCGCATGACCGCGCCGCGCCAGCGCCGGGATCAGATGGCGGGCCAGACGATCGACTCCACTATGTCCCGAGGTGGAGAAAAAGCAGGCGATACGCATGATTCAGCTCAGGACGCCGCATTCCGACACAGGAGAGCCCGAACGGAGCGATACAGGTTCGCGCACGGATCGGGGTGCAGCGGAATGATCAGACAGGAAGGTTGCAAGACAGCGAAATCTGCGGGTTTAATCATGGCCTGTTTTTACCACGGATCTGCTCGCCATGCCTTATTTCGTCTACAAAATCGCCCCGCCACGCCGGCTCGAACATCTGGCGACCGTCGAGCGTTATCAGGATGCTCGGGCGACGGTGCGCAACAGGCGTCAGGCCGAACCGCGCGAGACCGGCGTCGAGTATCGCCTGATCTTTGCGCGGCAGCAGGGAGAAGCGGAAAAACACCTTGCGGTCACAGATGATGCGCGCGTGAGCAGCGAAGACTGAGGAGACACGACCGGCGTGTCGATTTAACGCACGCTCATCGCGATACGGGCCGGCTGTTCGGCCCAGTAGTAATCAAGCACCTTGCGGACATAGGTCTGGGTCTCGGCATAGGGCGGGATCTGGCGTCCGTGTTTCATCACCGCGCCCTCCCCGGCGTTATACCCAGCCAGCGCCAGCCGCAGATCCTGATCGAACATATCCAGCAGATCACGCAGATAAGCGGCGCCACCCCGCACGTTCTCCACCGGATTGAAGCTGTCCGAGACCCCGTAGCGGGCGGCGGTGTCCGGCATCAACTGCATCAGACCCTGCGCACCCGCCGATGAGACGGCCTCGGGATTGTAGGCCGATTCGGCGCGAATGACGGCGTGCAGCAGTCCGGGGGAAAGTCCGTAACGACGCGCATTGGCCGAGATCAGATATTCGTAGTTGGCGCGTCGTTTGGAGACCGAACCGCTCGGGGGCGCGGCGCGCTGCCGGGGACTGAACACCGCCTGCCGGTTCTGCTGACTCTCGCGCATCAGCTTCTTCGACTCGCGATGCCATTCCAGCCGATAGCGGCTGCCCTTGAGCGGCGTGTCGGTGAAATAGACATTGCCCGCGCTATCGACGTATTTATAAACATCCGCCTCGACCACTCCCGCCGAGGCCATCGTGGCGATACACACCATCATGACGGATCGCATCAAACCATGTCGCATCAGACCATGCCGTATCAAAAAACCATGCATCGGTTACCCCCGGGATCCGCGAAGAGGTCAATCATAGTTCAATTCGCACCAGAAGACAGCGTTACCCCGTAGATATGCCTGGGCACAGATAACGGGCCTGCCACGAAATCAAAAATCTCATTAAATCAAGGTGGTTGAAGACCGGCAAGATAATAATGAAGATTTGATTACGATGACATGATTTCCAGTTGGTTATATTTTTAACCTCTTGTAACACTTTAAGTTTGATAACGAAATATCGATAGCAGAAAATTTTGATTGATTTCTCATCCTGTCTGCCTATAATCGCCCACTTCATATCGTTAACGTCCAGAATGTACCGGGGGGAACATGAATCGACGTTATTTCCTGGGGGCGCTTTTGTCCGCCGCCTCCATGCCTGCTCTTGCAAGTTCCGTTTTTTCCAGAAAAACCGCTGATCAGGCGCGTGTCCTGTCCTTCTATCACCTGCATACCGAAGACCGCATTGATGTCGTTTATCGCATCGGTGATCGCTATCAGCGTTCCGCGCTGCAGAAACTGAACTACTTCTTCCGCGATTTCCGTACCGGCGACGCCGTAACCATGGATCCGCAGTTGTTCGATCTGCTCTACGATGTCAAGAGCCGTCTGGGTGATCCGGATGCACGCTTCGATGTCGTCAGCGCCTACCGCTCGCCGGCCACGAATGCGAAGCTCCGTCGCACATCAGGCGGGGTCGCCAGAAAAAGCCTGCACCTGACCGGTCAGGCGGCGGATATCCGCTTCCCCGACCTGCCGCTCCGTTATATCCGTGACACGGCTGTGGCGCTCAACCGTGGTGGCGTCGGCTATTATCCGAAATCGGACTTCGTCCATCTGGATACCGGTGAAGTCAGACGCTGGGGCGCCTGAGGCCATTTCCGAACCGGGCCACCGCGACGGGTGGCCCAATTCCATATCACAGGCAAGGGTAACCCCTGGCTGACACCCGTTCAACTGACCCAGATCAATACATCGCGCCGACCTGATGGCGCCCTCAGCCGAGGATCCGGAAGTTCACTGTCAGTCCAGGCAGATCCACTTCCGTCACCGCCAGCCGCAGCGACTGATTCAGCGACACCTCGTCGCGGATCCTGACCCGCGCCTCCATCGCCAATTCAGGCAGCAGCACGACCGCCCGGCGCTCCTCGCGCCCGACCACGATACCCTCGCCACGCCAATCCGGATTGTCACGCAGAAACAGGAGCTTCCAATGCTGATTGGAGAGACGTTCGCCACGCCGGATGGCGACTGACGCCGCATCGGACTCGCCGATGCGTTCGACGATCTGCGATGCGACAAGTGGCTCGCGCCCGGCGAGCCAGGATCTAAGCTGCTGATGCACCAGCAGATCGGAGTAGCGCCGCAGCGGACTTGTGGCGCGGGTATAAAGATCCAGCCCCAATCCGGCATGACGATCCGGCTCGATCATGAGGCGAGTCGGCTTGAAGCCGCGCCGCCGCGCGTACATCGTCGCCAGATCGGTCGGCTCCTCGCCATTTTCAGGCGGCGCCTGGGTTGCAAAGGGGATGGGGATCCCCTGATCGAGACAGAAACGCGCCACCGCCTCGCCTGCCATCAGCATGGCGTCCGTGACCAGGGCACGACTGTTGAGCTTGGGGAGTGGACGGATCACCACCCGCCCGTCCACGACGCGGACACTGACCTCAGGGAGATCCAGACTGGTCGCACCCCGGGCCGTGCGATAGGCGCGAAAGCGATCCGTGATGGTGCGCATGGGCGCAAATGCAGGCTCATCCAGGCGCTGTTCGACCGTCTCATAGCTCAGACGCTCAACCCGCACCCAGGTCCGATGAATCTCGACATCCAGGATCTCGCCCGCCTCGCCACAGCGGATGCCGAATGAGAGCGCAGGCGACACCGGCTGGAGACCAAGTCCCAGCCGGTCGGTGACCGCCGCCGGAAGCATGTTGACGATGCCTTCGGGGAGATAGAGATTGGCGCCTCTGGCGCGCGCCTCGCGCTCCAGTTCGCTGTCCGCAGCGACCAGTGCCGCCACGTCGGCCACATGCACCCACAGCCGCTCGCCGTCGATGCTCAGCGCATCGTCGGGATCCTGATTGCCTTCGTCATCAATGGCATAAGCCGCAAGATGAGTCAGATCGAGCCGCTCGTCCTCGGGCAGCTCGGGCACCGGCAGATCGGCATCCGTGATTGGCGCGCCGCAACGGCGCGGATGAGGATTGTGATGGCTCGCCCAGTAACCGACCTGGATCAGCGCCCGATGGGCGTTCTCCGGGGTCTGCTGATGGCCGAGCGCCTCCAGGATCCGGCTGCGCTCGCTCTGGCCGAGCGCCAGACGTTCGACCTCAGCGAGACGCGGCGCGTCTTCCGGCGCCGGACTGGCCGCCGCCATTCGCGCCAGAAAATCCTGCCAGTCGCGCTCGGCGGCGGCTTTGGCCGCCCGCTCGGCCTGTTCGCGCTCGACCGCCTCACGGGTCTGTGCGCGAATGGCGTTCGGCGTGCCGCTGAAGGTCAGTCCCTCGGCGACCCGCTGCCAGGTGGCCCAGGCGGTCGCTGGCGTGAACGCATCGAAGGCCAGTTCAGCCAGCTCTCTGAGCGTGGTCTCGGTGCCTTCCAGCAGTTCCCAGGCCTCGGTCAGCTCACCCGTCTGCGGAGTCAGATCGGCGAGTTGACGCAGCGGGCCGGGATGCAGCACCTCGACATCCTTGGCCCGCACCCGCTTGCTGTGTCCACCTTCCAGTTCGATCTCGATTTTCTCGCCGACACTGACCACGCGGGCCGGGCGAATCTTGTAGAGCACCAGACTATCGACCGGCGGATTTGCGTGATATGCCGGCAAGTTGCCTTTCATTCCAGTCACTTGGGTTATTCTCGGGGTTTGTCGCCGATGCGTTCCGCCAGTATCATACGGCAAGTGCACCCTTCCCGACGCCTGTTCAGGCGCCGCCAGTTCTGAGGTCCATCTGATGACACATCCATGGCGAGACTTTCTCACCGCGCGCCAGGCGCGCATCGACGCGGAGGGCAGGGTCTCGTTTCCAGAGTCAGCCCAGCCAGACGGCTGCCGGCTGTTCGATCTGTCCCATCTGGGACTGCTCGCCGTGCGTGGCGCCGATGCCGCATCCTTCCTGCAGGGCCAGCTTACCAACGACATCCGCGAACTCTCGCCAACCCACAGCCAGATCAGTGCCCACTGTAACCAGAAAGGCCGTCTGCTAGCGATCCTGCGCGTCATCGGCATCGACGACACCATCTATCTCCAGACTGAAGCGGAACGGCTGCCCGTTCTTCAGGAGCGTCTGAGCCGCTTCATCCTGCGCAGTCAGGTCACGCTGTCCGACGCCAGCGATGAGCTGATCCGCATCGGACTGGCCGGCGACGAAGCGCCGCGCCTGCTGGCCGAACGGGGTCTGGCGGTGCTGGGACGCGAAAACGATCTCGCCCTCTGCGGCCCGCTGGCCCTGATCCGGCTCCCTGATCCCGTGCCGCGCTTCGAGATCCTCGGCCCCTGTGCCGCCATCAGTGAACTCTGGGACGCGCTCGCCACGCAGGTGACCCCGGCCAATCGTGTTGACTGGACCCGGCGCGACATCCAGGCGGGCCTGCCGACCATCCACGACCGGACTGCCGAAGCCTTCGTGCCACAGATGGTCAACCTGCACCTGCTCCACGGGCTCAGTTTCCACAAGGGCTGTTACACCGGTCAGGAAGTGGTCGCCCGCATGCAGTATCTCGGCAAGCTCAAGCGCCGCATGTATGTGGCCGAGGTCGAGAGCGCGACGTCACCGCAACCGGGCGACGAACTCCATGCGCCCTCCAGCACCTCGCAACAGGCCAGCGGGTGGGTGGTCGAAGCCTCTCCGCTCGGCGCAGGACGCCATACGCTACTGGCCGTGGTCGAGATCGAGGCTGCCGACGCGGGCGAGGTGCGGCTCGGCGGACAGGGACCGATCCTCCATCTCAGCCCACCGCCCTATGGCTTTGCCGATAAATAACAGAAAATCAGACAGGATTAACAGGATTTTTCAAGCAATTGTTTTTAATCATTTTAATCTTGAATAATCCTGTTAATCCTGTTAATCCTGTTAATCCTGTCCAAATTAACGGTCTTTCAGGCGGATAGGAGCTTTCCTGGAAGCGGCTAAGTCTCGGGCCGCATGTGCGGAAAGAGCAGCACATCGCGGATCGAGGGCGAGTCGGTAAAGAGCATCACCAGCCGGTCGATGCCGATGCCCTCGCCCGCTGTCGGCGGCAGGCCGTGTTCCAGGGCGCGGATATAGTCGGCGTCGAAATACATCGCCTCCTGATCGCCGGCGTCCTTTTCCGCCACCTGCGCGCGGAAACGCTCGGCCTGATCCTCAGCGTCGTTCAGCTCCGAAAAGCCATTGGCGATCTCGCGTCCGCCGACAAAGAACTCGAAGCGGTCGGTGACGAATGGATCGGCGTCGCTGCGTCGCGCCAGCGGCGAGACTTCGGTCGGATACTGGGTGATGAAGGTCGGATCCATCAGCCGGCTCTCGACCGTCTGCTCGAAGATCTCGATCTGGATCTTGCCCAGCCCCCAGCCCGGTTTGAGATGGATGCGCAGCCGCTCAGCCACCTGCCGGGCGCGATCCGGATCGTCCACATCATCCGCTGTCAGGTCAGGATTGAAGTGCAGAATCGCCTCGCGCACGCTCAGACGCGCGAAGGGCTGGCCGAAGTCGTAGGTCGCGCCCTGATACTGGATCTGCGTGGTTCCGAGCACCGTGATCGCCATGCGGCGCAGCATGTCCTCGGTCAGATCCATCAGGTCGCGGTAGTCGGCATAGGCCTCATAGAACTCCAGCATGGTGAATTCGGGGTTATGCCGGGTGGACAGACCCTCGTTCCTGAAATTGCGATTGATCTCGTAGACCTTCTCGAAGCCGCCGACCACCAGCCGCTTGAGGAACAGCTCCGGCGCGATGCGCAGAAAGAGCTGCATATCGAGCGCGTTGTGATGGGTGACGAAGGGCCGCGCGACCGCGCCGCCGGGGATCACCTGCATCATCGGAGTCTCGACTTCGAGATAGCCCCGACCGTTCAGATAATCGCGGATGAACTGGACGATGGCGGTGCGCACGCGGAAGGTCTCGCGCGTCTCGGCATTCATGATGAGATCCAGATACCGCTGGCGGTAACGGCTCTCCATATCGGTCAGGCCGTGGAACTTCTCGGGCAGCGGTCGCAGCGCCTTGGTCAGGAGCCGGATGCGGTCGCAGCGGATCGACAGCTCGCCGGTCTTGGTCTGGAAGAGCACGCCCTCGACACCGAGGATGTCCCCCAGATCCAGATCGCGCTTGAAGCTGGCGTAAGATTCCTCGCCGATCAGATCCTTCTGCACGAAGATCTGGATGCGACCCGACATGTCCTGGAGATGCGCAAAGCTCGCCTTGCCCATGACCCGGCGCGTCATCAGCCGCCCGGCCACCTTCACCCGCCGACCGCCGGATTCCAGGGTCTCGGCATCGGTTTCGCCATACTCGGCCAGCAGATCGCCGGCCAGGGCATCGCGCCGGAAATCGTTGGGGAAGGCGTTGCCCTGACTGCGCAGATGCGCCAGCTTCTCGCGCCGCTGCGCGATCAGCTTGTTTTCGTCCGGCAGCTCGCCGGTTTCAGGAACCGGCTTGGGCTCCATCGCGTTTCGTGACTCGTCGCTCATCCGCTTGGGGATCTCCAGATAACTCAGCCGCCAGCGCTTCGAAATGGACAGGATTAACAGGATGTTTCAGGATTGACAGGATTTAAAAACAGAGACTTGGAATTCCTGTCGATCCTGCGAAATCCTGTTAATCCTGTCTATTCAAAACGATGACAGGTATCAATTTTCAGGAAACGGCCTAAAGCCCGCTCTTGAGACTGGCCTCAATGAAGGGATCCAGGTTGCCGTCCAGCACGCCCTGGGTGTTGGCGATCTCAACGCCGGTGCGCAGATCCTTGATGCGCGACTGGTCGAGCACATAGGAGCGGATCTGACTGCCCCAGCCGATATCCGACTTGGTGTCTTCAAGCGCCTGCTGAGTGGCCCGCCGCTTCTGCATCTCCAGCTCATAGAGCTTGGCCTTGAGCTGTTTCATGGCGTGGTCTTTGTTCTTGTGCTGCGAGCGGTCGTTCTGACACTGGGTCACGGTATTGGTCGGCAGATGGGTGATACGCACCGCCGACTCGGTTCGGTTGACGTGCTGGCCGCCCGCACCGCTCGCGCGGTAGACATCGATGCGCAGATCCGCCGGGTTGATATCGATCTCGACCGAGTCATCGACCTCGGGCGAGACGAAGACGGACGAAAACGAGGTATGACGGCGGTTGCCCGAGTCAAATGGCGATTTGCGCACCAGCCGGTGCACGCCGATCTCGGTGCGCAGCCAGCCGAAGGCATAATCGCCCTCGAATTTGATGGTGGCCGATTTGATCCCCGCGACCTCGCCCGGCGAGACCTCCAGCAGCTCGGTCTTGAAGCCCTTGCGCTCGCCCCAGCGCAGATACATGCGCAGCAGCATCTCGGCCCAGTCCTGCGCCTCGGTGCCGCCCGAGCCGGCCTGGATATCGACGAAGGCGTTGTTGGCGTCCATTTCGCCCGAGAACATGCGGCGGAATTCGAGTTCGCCGACGCGCGCCTCATGGGTCTGCAAGTCGGCGACCAGCGATTCAACCGTCGCCTCGTCGCCCTCCTCGACCGCCATCGCGAGCAGGTCGTCAGCATCGGTCAGGGCGGCGGTGAGTTCATCGACAGTGATGACAATCGCCTCCAGCGTGGCGCGCTCGCGCCCCAGCGCCTGGGCGCGGCTCGGGTCGTTCCAGATGGTCGGGTCTTCGAGTTCGCGCAGAACTTCGGTCAGGCGTTCCTGGCGGTTCGCATAGTCAAAGATACCCCCTGAGGGACGTGACACGTCCCTTCAGGTCGTTGATCTGAGCGGCAATCGGATTGATGTCGAGCATCGCAGGCTCCGGCGGATAAAACGGCGAAGTATAGTGGGCTTGTTACGCCAGACGCCAGCGAATGCTTGATTCCCTCAATGCAGCCGCCGGGTTGGAATCTTCGCCAAAGTGATTGGGCGAACTGAAGCCGGATCAGGGCGCAAGCGCGACCCGGTTCCGGCCCGCCTGTTTGGCCTGATAGAGCCGGGTATCCGCTTCGGCGATCAGGTCATTGACTGGCGCGTCCGGTTTCGGGATGCCCCAGGCAACGCCAATACTGACTGTCACCACGGATGCGGCGCTGTTGTGGGCATGGGGAATCTGGCAGGCGACCACCGCCGCCGCTAATTTCTGTGCAACCTGGAGCGATTCTGGTGCCGTCACGCCGGGCAACACCACCACGAACTCCTCGCCGCCATAGCGGGCCACCAGATCATTGGCGCGCTGCACGGTTGCCGCCAGAGCCAGCGTGACCTGTCGCAAACAATCATCCCCGGCCTGATGTCCATAATGGTCGTTGTAGGCCTTGAAATGATCGACATCAACCATGGCGACGGCTAACGGCAAACCCTGACGCGCCGCTCGTTTCCATTCCGCGATCCAGACCGCATCGAATTTGCGCCGGTTGGCAATGCCGGTCAGGCCGTCACACTCACTCAGTTGTTGCAGCCGGCGGTTGGCCTCGGACAGTTCGCGGGTGCGCTCCGCGACCTGTCGCTCCAGACTTTCATACAGCCGGGCATTGTCAATGGCAATGGCGGCCTGAGCCGAGAGCATCTTCAGAATCTGGATGCGGCCTGGAGCGAAGGCCCCGGAAAGTTGATTGTTTTCCAGATACAGCACCCCGTTCAGGCGGTTCTGCGCCAGCAACGGCAGACAGAATACTGAACGGACGCCCTGGCGCTGGACATGGGAGTCGCGGCAAAAAGCCGGATCCTGACGGGCATCGTCCAGCGTCAAATCCTGCCGGGTGCGGATCACATAGCGGATCGCCGCTTCGCAGACCATCGTCGAATCCGTCAGCGGAATTCGCGTCAGTTGGGCATGGCGATCCAGCACACTGGCGTGGGCGACGATCATCCAGTGGTCCGCGCTGGGCAGCAGCAAATAGCCCCATTCCGCACCGGCGTTTTCAATGACAATCGCCATCAGCTTCTGCAACAGCCCGTCGATCTGGATCTCGCTGGACAGGGCCAGCGACGCCTTGAGGATGGTATCGAGATCCAGCCGGTGCGTGGAAACGGCGGACGTGGATTCACTGCCGGACGGGATCCTGACCGGCAGCCCCGCGACAGCGGCGCGGGTCAAGAGTCCCGCGAATTCCTGATTCAACGCCTGGGCCTTGCCGGTTGCCCCCCACTGGTAATAATGGAAGACCGCTTCCTCCAGCTCCGGCTTGGCCTCTTTACGCTGATCCTGTTGCAGATGGAGCCGCCCCGCCCGTTCCAGACTCAGCGCCAGCCCCAGCGGTCGTTGATACCGACGGGCCAGCACGGCGGCGCGACCGTAGCCAGCGAAGGCGTCTGCCGGGCGCTGGCTGATCCGGGCCTGTTCCGCCCGCAACAGTTCATCCTGCCAGGCGAAGTTGTCCGGGCAATTGGCCGTCCACAGGGTGAAATCGGCCATCGCCGCGCCTAAAACACGGGTGATTGCCGTTTGCTCCGCAGCATCCGCGTGCTCATACAGCGTGGCCCCGGCCAGCGCGCGATAGAAGGTGAAGACGGTGGTTTCGTACAGAATCGGGATGTACTGCATCCAGTCGGCGTGGGTCGTCGCAAAGTCCCAGGCCGCCCGCCATTGGCCGAATAGATAGAGCAACTGAAGCTTGAAATTCAGAAAATAGGATAGGCCGTGGCCGAAGCGGGTGGCCGGGTGCTGCCAGCGCGCAAGCCAGGCGGCTTCGTCAATCTCGTCCGTGCTCAACGAGGTGAGGTCGTCACCCTCGCCCTTGAGCCGTTGCAGAAAAAGCTGGCAGAACCGTTCGCTCATCAGGAACGGCGAACCGCTCCTGGCGTAGAACGCCAGACTGACCGCGCATTCCTCCAGCGCCTTGTCCACCGTCAGCGCGGCCAGGGTGGTCTTGGGGATCATGGTGCGCGCATAGCCGGCGAACACCAGATTGCCATTCTCGATCCCGTACTGATAGGCCTGCTGATAGACCGCGATCTGTTCCGCCAGCGGTTTCACCCAGTGCAGGGCGCAGACCGCGTAGAGAAAGGTGACCTGGGCGCGGATGCGCGGATTGGGATAACGGTCATTCAGGCGCATCGCCAGTGCGCCCAGCGCGTAGGCATCCTGATAATTGCCGAACTGCCGGACAATCAGGACCGTCGCCCAGGCAAAACCGATCGCGGACATGGCATTGTGGCCGTAGCGCATCGACCGGTTGACGACTTCCATCACCACATGCGGGAACAGGTTGGGAATGGCGATGTAGGTGCCATCGGTCAGAATCGCCATCAGCCGGATGATCGCGTCCTGCTCGCGGTCGATCACATCGTCCAGCCCGATCAAGTCGCCAATCTGACGCTGGTTCAGCAAGCGGGAATACTCGGCCATCTGCTGCTCGAAATCGGCTTGCAACCCCGTCTCGTCGCTGGTGTCGGGCAGGGTTGCGCCGAACAGATGCAGGGCGGCTCGCGCCACCTCCACCATCTCGTTATAGCGTCCCAACTGATTGTACTGAATAATTTTTTGCAGATAGATGTCGGCCTGATCATAGCGGTCGGCGGCGTGCATCAGCGCCGCGTTCAGATCCGCCTCGGCGGCGGCGAACTGGCCCAGCAAATAGGCCGCGTCGGCCCGTTCCCGGTAAATCTCCAGCGTATGGCGATCGTGCGTTGTCCAGCAATCGGCGGCCAGCAGGTCGGCCGCCGCCTGAAAATGGCGTAACGCCGGTTCGTAGGCGGTCGCGGCTTTTGCCTTACGCCCGGCCTGAAGATTGAGCCTGGAACACTGGAACCGTTCACCCGGATCATCGATCAGCGCCAGCACCGCATTCAAATGCCCGGTGATATCGAACAGACGTTCGTCGAGTTCCGCCGGGCTGGCGTTAGACAAGAGTTGGCGACCGATCTTCAGATGCAGCGGCCCGATGTCCTCTGGTGCGATCAGCGAATAGGCCGCCTGCTGGACCCGGTCGTGCAGAAACCGGAACTCGGTCTTGGCGGTGACCACCAACCCCTCCTGGATCGCCTCCCACAGATCGCTGCCGGTCGCGATCTCACACCGCTCCTGAATCGTCGCCAGCGCCGTCAAGGCAAAGCGGTTGCCGATGCAGGCGGCGATCTGCAGCGCCTGCCGGGTCGCCGGACTCATCCGGCTGATCTTTCCCGCCATCAAATCCACCACGTTATCGGTGATACCGGCGGACTCGATCTGCGCCATCTCCCACTGCCAGCGCCCCTGCGCCGGATCCAGCCGGAACCAGCCCCGATCATGGAGTTCCTCGAGGAACTGGGCGACGAAAAACGGATTGCCGCCGGTTTTCTCCAGCAGCAGTCGCGCCAGTTCATGCGTGGCTGCCGTCGGCTGATGCAGGGTATCGGCGATCATCTGATTCAGATCGTCGGGTGCGAGCGGGCCGAGCAGGATGGTTGCAACGGGAGCGCCCGCGTCGCGAATGCCGTTCAGGGTCAGCACCAGCGGATGGGACGCCGACACCTCGTTATCCCGATACGCGCCAATCATCAGCAGGTGGTGGCTGTCCGGGTTGTTGCACAAGAGCTCCATCAGCGCGAGCGACGCCGCATCGGCCCATTGCAGATCATCCAGGAAGATCACGAGCGGATGTTCAGGGCGGGCGAACACCCCGATGAACTGCTGAAAGGACCGGCTAAAACGATTCTGCGCCTCGGCGGGCGCCAGTTCCGGTGCTGGCGGCTGCGGCCCGATGATCCATTCCACATCGGGGATCACGTCGATGATCACGCGGGCATTGCTGCCCAGCGCAATCATGAGCGCCTCCCGCCAGTGAGCAAGCTGCGCTTCCCGTTGGGTCAGCATCTGGCTCACCAGCCGGCGAAACGCCTGAATCAGCGCGGAAAACGGAATATCGCGCTGAAACTGATCATGCTTGCCGGCGATGAAAAAGCCACGCTGGCGCACCAGCGACTTTTGGACCTCGTTGACCAGCGAGGTTTTACCGATGCCCGAATAGCCACCCACCAGCAGCAACTCGGAACGCCCCTCAGTGATCCGATCAAAGGCGTCCAGCAGCAGACGGGTTTCCCGATTGCGGCCATAGAGCTGATGCGCGACCTGAAAATGACCGGACACGTCAAACCGGCCCAGTTCCAGCATCGGCGGCGGCTCACCGGCATCCAGCGCCGCCTGCACAGCGAGCAGATCCTGCATCACCCCATAGGCGCTCTGGTAGCGATCCTCGGCCTTCTTCTCCAGCAGCTTCATCACCAGCTCGGACAGCACCGGCGGGATGGCGGCATCAAGCACGGCGGGGACAACCGGTGGGCGGGCGATATGGCAATGCACCAGCTCCAGCGGATCGGTGGTCACAAAGGGCAGCGTTCCGGTCAGCATCCGGTAATAGCACACACCCAGCGAGTAGAGATCGGTGCGGTAATCGATGGCGCGGTTCATCCGTCCGGTCTGTTCGGGCGAAACATAGGACAGGGTGCCTTCGATCAGTTCCGGGGCGCAGGCTTCCTGGGTTTCCACCCCGATCAGGGTGGACAGCCCGAAATCGGTCAGTTTCACCTGTGCCGTTGCGGGATGAATCAGCACATTGGCAGGATTGAGATCCTTGTGGATGATCCGTTGCCCGTGCATCTGGTCCAGACCCTCGGCCATCTGCATGGCGACCGGCAGGAACTCGGCCAGCGCCATCCGGCGTTCACCCAACCACTGATCCAGATCGCAGGCGCCATAATCTTCCTCGATGATGGCAAATCCTGAACGGTACTGGACGAGGTCATAAACCTTGACGATCCGGCTTAAATTCAGGGCGGCAAGCAGGTTATATTCGTGCTGGTAGCGCAGGTTTTCCCGAACGGAAAAACCGGACGATGAGGGCGTTTTGATGACGACCGGCAGCGCATCGCAAGTCCGCCATCCGCGAAAGACCTGACTGTGGCCACTCTCGTAAATCATTTCCCGAATGGAATAGCCGTCAAGGGAAACCATTCAGAAAATCGCCTAAACCGCGTCTGGAGTGAAATGCATGGTTTTTCTTTTGTGTTCAATGCTGTGGATTTCAGCGACCTCGGTGGAGACGCGGTTTAGAAATGGATATTTTTTAATCTCTTAAACCGCGTCGCCTCCGACAATCCCTGAGCCTGCCGGGGCCGATCCGACCCAAAAACACCGCATGCCGTGCCGGGCGCAGTTTAATGCGTCCAGCCGCCCTGCATGGCCTGCTCGCAGAGGGCCTGCCAGTCTTCGTCGCGGATGCTCAATTCCTGCCAGGCGGCATCACGATAGGCGAGCATCTCGGGTTGCTCATGGATACCGAGCGAAAGGGCGATGAGATAGTGGGAGAGTTTCGAGATCGCGATCAGGGCGCGCGTCTCGGGATCGTCCAGGTCAGCGGCAGTGGCCGAATGGTGATGATAGATCGCCAGCGCCACGGGCTCGGGGAGACGCCAGTTGCCCGCCAGCAGGAAACCGACCGTCGCATGATCAATGCCCAGCGCCGTGCGCTCGTAACGCAACAGATCGTCCGGTGCCGAGATATTGCGCAGCGCCCAGACGGTACCATAGTCGGTCAGCAGATCGGCAAAAATGAGACTGCCGACATTCTGCATCATCCCAAACAGATAGGCCGTGTCAGCACTGACCTCTGGCACCCGCTCGGCAATGGCGACCGCCACCTGCGCCTGCTCCATGGTCGATTCCCAGACAATGCGCGCCGCGCCGTCGTTCGCACTGAGCATCCGCTGAATCGCACTGGCCGTCACCAGATTGGTCAGGCGCTCAATGCCGATCATGGTAATGGCCTGTTGCACGCTGCTGATTTTGGTCCGGGCGGCAAACAGGGGCGAATTGATCATCTTCAGAAGCTGGCCGGTGAGCGCCGGATCCTGGGCAATGAGGTCGGCCGCCACCTTGACGCAGGGCTCAGGGCGAGTCAGCTCCTCGCGCAGGGCAAGCACCACATCCGGAATCTGCGGCACCCGCGCCCGTCGCACGGCCTGAAAAGCAGCTTCGAGGTCCGCGCGCGGCGGGTAATGTTCGCTGGTCATGCGGTCAGCTCCAGAAGGCGTCGAGCGCCGCAAGCGTCTCGGGAAGACGCTCCCAATGCGGCAATCCCAGATGCGGGGCCAGACTGACCGCCTGCCAGTTGGGATGGCTGGCGACGAAGTCTGCAAGCCGTTCGAAGGTGATGTAAGGATCACGGTCAGCGATGACCAGGACAGGCAGCCCGGTCAATTTTCCATAAAGCTGATCCATGGCGTCGGCGGTAAACAGCCGGGTGGACAGAAAGGTCAGCGGGGCGTGTCTGGCCCCTGGCTGATGCGAGGTGGCATAGGCGTAATCGATCATCTCAACCGGCACCTCGCCCACGAAGGAGCGACCGAGAAAATAGCGGATGCTGCGCCGGGAGGCGACCAGATCATAGAGCCCCTGCAACACCCCAAGACTCAGCACTTTGTGCGTCAGGCGGGCGAGGCGTGGGTTCGGCAGGGGACGCAGACTGAATCCGGTGGGCGAAATCATCACCAGCGAGGCGATCTGTCCCGGTGGCAGCAGGCCAGCCGCACGCGCGGCGAACTCGGCACTCAATGACAGCGCGAGCACATCCGCCGGTTCCTTCACGACCCGCACCAGAAAATCGGCCAGCGCCCCGGCGAACAGTTCGGGCGAATAGGGGCCGACGCCGCGCTCGGAGTGACCGAAGCCCGGTAGATCCAGACTGTAGACGGGGCGACTGTGGCGGTAATGGTCGAATAAGGGCTTGACCTCGAAACTGCTGGGCGCGGCATTGATGCTGTGGATCAGAACCAGTGGGCGACCGGGGTGGCCGGTATCGGCGTAACAGGCCAGACGCCGTCCGTGCTCGGTCAAGAAATCGGCGCGGGGCGCGTCTAGGGCATCGGGGAGCGGCGCATCACCCCCGCTGTCGCTGACGAGTGCGGCGTTGGTCTCGGTCATATCAGATCATCTCATCGATAAACTGCGGTTTTTCAATGGCGTAGCCCTGCGCATAATCCACTCCGATATCGCGCAGCAGCTCCAGGATTTCCAGGTTCTCGACATATTCGGCAATGGTCTTTTTCCCCATGAAATGGGCGATCTCATTGAACGATTTGACGATTTCCCGATCATGCGGACTGACCAGAATGTCCTTGATGAATGAGCCGTCGATCTTGACATAATCGACCGGCAGATGTTTGAGGTAGCTGTAGGAAGACATGCCGGCGCCAAAATCGTCGAGCGCAATGCTGCACCCCAGCGCCCGGATGTCCGCCAAGAGAATCGCCGCCTGATCGAGATTGACGATGGCGGCCGTTTCAGTGACCTCGAAACTGACCAGCTCGACCGGAATCTGCAACCGCTCCAGTGCGGCCCGGATGTAATTCAGCAGCCCCGGATCGCTCAGCGACTGACCCGAGAGATTGATCGCGACGCCACCGACCGCGCTGACCTTGTCCGGATGGTGATGGACCCAACTGAAGGCGTCGTCGATGACCTGACGGTCCACTTCGCGCATCCGATTGAAGGCCTCAGCGGTCGCGATAAAGGACTGGAGCGGCAGCGGATTGCCCTGCTGATCGTAGACGCTCAACAGGATCTCGCAGTGGGGCAGGAGTTCGGCAGCGGGATTGATCGGAACGATCCGCTGGTAACGCAGCCGGCGGCGTCCGGCCTTGATCACATCGTCCGTCTGCGCCCAACCGCGCATGTATTCCAACTGTCTGGCGATGATTGCGTTGTCCTCGGTGAAGAGAACCGCATGATCGCCACCTTCGCGCTGTGCCGCCAGGCAGGCCACGCTGGCGGCTGACATGAGTTTTTCCGGACTGCTGGAGTCGCTGGTCAGCATGGCAATGCCGAGACTGCCGGAAATCCGGTAGGGTCTGCCCTGCAGGTCGAAATTCATCACCGCCAGGCCGGCGCGGATCGACTCGCCAATCTCGACGGCGTGATCCTGATCGCAGGCGGGCATCAGCAGCCCAAAGCGACTCCCGCCCAGATAGGCCAGACAGACCGCATCCGCAACCACGCCTTCCAGCAGTCGGGCCACCGCCTGCAGCATTCGTTCGCCAGCCGAGTAACCGTAGGTGCCGGTGAGCGTGTCGTAACGATCCAGTTCCAGGAAAAACAGTGCGTAGGCGGGCGGCAAACCGCGTTCGGTCAACAGCAGTTCGGTCAGCGCGCCCACCAGCCGCCGCTGATCAGCCAGACCGGTCAAGGCATCCTGATGCTCGTGATGGGCGAGACGCTGGTGCATTTCCGATAGCGCCGCATCGGCGGCGCGCGTCACCATGGGCTGCGTGTTCGGGGTCTCGGCGCGCGCCTGACCACGGGCAAAGGCCTCCGCCAACCGACCGCGACGCAACACCTTCAGTTTTTTGGCCAGGGTATCGGTGACGGCCAGACGCGAGCCATCCTCGTTGCGCCAGATGAGTCGCAGCGCCTTGTCCGCTTCCTTGCCCCGCATCCAGATCAGGTCGCCAAGCGGCAAGGCTCCGACCTGCGCCAGTCCGCGCTCCCAATCGGCCTGCGACAGTCCTGCCGGGATCTTTTCCGGTGCGCTGTCGGGATCCGGCGGCGCGGGACAGTACAGCAGATAATCGTCGTCCCGATCCATCGCCGCCTGCGCCCGACGCACGGCGGTTTCAAGCCGCCCGAGCAGGTCGTCGCACAGAATTGGATCTGCACCGATATAGGCCAGCGCGGCACGCACCTCCTGGATCAGCGCTTTCAGATCCTTGCCCGTCGCCCGCCTGGCGGAAGGCTCGGCTTTCGGCTCTTCGCCGCCGGTCAGCCCGTGCAGGTCGCACAGGATCCACCACAGATTGCGCCAGCGCGGACCCTCGATCCCGACATTGACACACACCAGTTCCAGCAGGCCGCGCCAGCCAAGCAGCAGGAGTTCGTCCACAATCCGGTGCATCCGGCGTCCGGCAAAGGCGGTGTTCAGATGCTTGCGAACCGCCTCGCGCGCCAGCCGCTCGCGCTCCCGCGACTCGCACACCTTGATCCAGTTGGTGACATTGTCCTGATATTCGTGGCCGACGCGCGACTCCAGTTTTCCCAGGCGTTTGGACAGGTCGCCCAGCGCCTGTGGGTCCTGCCCGTCGGATGACACCAGCTTCTGCGCCAGTTCCCCGAACTCGCGCTGCAATCCCTGGTGACTGTCTTCGTCGCCGGGCAGAAAACGGGCCAGATGCTCCAGCCGGTTGATGAGGTTGATCAGCGGCTGTCTGCCGTCGGCAACGGCCCCGGATCCGGCAAGGGTCATGGCAAGCAGACGGGTTGTAAGCGGCTTGATGAGCGATTTGACCTGGGGCGGGGTGACGGGATCCGCCAGCATGTGCGACAGCAGACGATCCGTGACCTCGACCCGCTCCTCCACCTGCGGCGACATCACCGGCTGTCGCCCGGACGAGGCGCCGGGCTGCCGGGCCTCGGCGGCGACCAGCCATTTGGCGACCAGTTCGCGCAGCGGCTGATCGGGATCCGCAGCGGCGATCTGTTCATTCGCTGGCAGACTGGCGAGCAGATCAGCAATGTGCTGTCCACCGGCGAAAGCCCCTGACTGACGCGATTCTTTCAACTTGATCGGAGAACAGGTCGCGGCCAGGAGGTTGGCGATGGTTCCCGCGACAGCCTGGGTGCTGGGCAGGGCATCGACAGCGGCAGCGGCAGTTGTCGCACCGGGCGGCGTGACGGGGATGTCTGGAGCAGCAGGCTCGGAGGACGGGGCGGTCTCGGGAGGGGGGGCAACCGGGTTCCCGACGGGCGCAGCGGACGGCGGCAGATCGGGTGTCCCGGATATGGCGGACGGCGATCCGGATGCATCCAGTCCGGCCGAGACCCAGGCATTCAAGACTTCCCGATAGAAGGCGCCCAGATTGCGCGAGAGATGGTTGGCGACAATCTGCATGGACAGGCGTTGCAGTTGCAAGCCGACGCCGATCTCCTGCAATGCCTGCTCAATGGTTTCAGCAAGCGCCAGTGGCTCCACCGGGAGCGCAGCATCATGAAACAGACCGGCCAGGTGATTGCGCAGAGACTCCAGCGGCTCGTGCAATTCCTGCTCCAGACGGTTGGCCAATTCAGACTTGGCCAGCCAGATCTCGAAGGCATCCTGATCGACGAGTTGCAGCCCTTCCGCCGGGCTATCCTGTGCCTGCCCCACAGACGGCGCTGAAGCGCCCAGGCCAAGATTGCGCAAGGCATCCAGCAACTGCTGTCTGAGCTGACGCGGAACGCTTTCATTCTGGATCGCACGCGCCAGGAGGGCGATTTCGCCTGCAAAACGGGTGCGCTCGGCATCGCTTTCGGCACGCTCGCTATGCGTCCAGAGTTCATCGACCAGGGTTTCCAGCAGTGAATCGAGCAGGACGCCCAAACCCTGCTGACCAACCTGCTCCAAAACCTCGCGCGCCCGCGCCTGCACCGGATGGCGTCCGGTGTCTTCCGTCGGCGGCGACTGTCTCGCGGCGGTTTCGCGGATGAAGCGGGCCAGGCGCATCCGGCCATCTCCGGCCAGACGAATGAAACGCGCGCCCAGCCCACGATCAACGCGGTGTGACACTTCGATCACGGCCTGCACCGGATCCATGCTTTGCGCATCGGGCAGGTCGAAATAGAGATCAATGTGCTCGCCACGCTTGAAAGGCAGTTCCGGCTCGCTCGCGGGCGTATCCAGCAAGACGCCGCCGTTGCAGATGTTCAGCACCCGACAACTGGTTGGAAGCTGATTCGCGCCACGAACCTTGGCATGCAATTCAACCGTGTAACGGGTTTGGATGCGGCGGTCGCGTCCGTTTGTTTGATGATCTGGCATGGGTCGAGTCAATCCTGTTCAGACAGCCTGCTTCGCGAGAGAATATCACCGCAGATACAGACCGTCTTCACCGATCTTGCCAGGGCCATTGAGGACATAGATCCCCGCCGAATTGGCCTTGACCTGGAAGCTCAAATGACCGTCGCAGTCGATTTCGCGCCCGCTCACGGCATCGCGATAGGCGCCCGGCCTGACGCCCTCGACCGCAAACTGCTGATCCAGCCCGATCGCCAGCCCGACCACGACATAGCTGTCCTGATCGGGATCATGACGCACGAAACGCAGACCGCTGCCCCATTCGGCCAGCTTGGCCATAGGTGCCTTCTGGAGCGCCGGAATGGCGCGACGGATCTGGTTCAGGCGCTGGATATGACGATAGAGCGGATGGGCCTGGGTCGTGGCGATCCGCTCGTCGGATAAATGATCGCCGAAATAGGCGCGTCCGGTCTGACTCAGGACATCGCGCTCGCCCTCGACATCCTGCGGCGCGCCCTTCATGAACTCGATCTCTTCGCCATAGTAGAGACAGGGGATGCCGCGTGCGGTCCAGATCAGGTTATAGGCCGCCGCCGCCATCCATTGCTCGCCCTTGAAGCGGTATTTGAAATCGTTGTCCGGGCCGACATCGTGATTCTGCAGAAAGGTGACGAGCTGGGTCACGTCGCCATAGATCCAGTCCATGCTCAGGATCTGCGCGGTGCCGGCATAAGTACCCTTGCTGACGGTATCGCGAAAGGTCGAAAAGAGCCCGAAATCGAGCTGCGGAAAACCCGAGTCGCCGCCCGATTCGGGATCGCGCGGATCATGCCCGAGCCGGGTGTACCACCAGGGCCGGATCTGTGAGGGACCATTGTCGCCGCCGCCCAGATCGCCCCAGCCATAGCCCTTGACCAGATTCTCGCCGAAGACGAAGAGCCCCGGCTTGTGCGCCTTCCAGGCGTTGACATATTCGAGCAGGTTGTCGCGCTCGACATGCTTGACGGTGTCGATGCGCAGCGCATCCACGCCCATATCCAGATAGCGGTTGATGGCCTGGATCAGATAATCCTTGACGTTTTCGCGCTCGGTGGCGAGATCGATGCAGTCGCCCGCCAGATGTTTCTGCTGGAGCGGATGGGCGCTCTCCCAGTCGCCGCCGCAGATGAAGCCTTCCTGGTGATACCAGTCGGGATCCAGATCCTGCGCATCGACGCCAAAAAAACGGCCAGGTCTGTAACCGGGCTTGGGCACCGTCTCGCCGGTCTTGGGATCGATCAGCGGCTCCCGGCCCTCGGGATCGCGCATGTGACGTTCACGATACCAGTCGGGCGCGACCGGGTTGTCGATGTCATCGCGGTTGGTCCAGGCATAGTTGCCGAGATGGCCCTGATAGGGACCGTGATCCACCCTCCCCTGCTCCGAGCCCTGTGGCACATAGTATTTGATCGGCAGATGATCGATATGTACCTTGCCGCGAATGCCGTACTGACAGGAATGATTGACCACCACATCCTGGATGATCTTGATGCCCTTGGCATGCGCGGCATCGATCAGATCCTGATAGGTCGCGTCCGGCGACTCCAGACGCGGATCGATGCGCGTCCAGTCATAGGCGTGATAGCCGTGATAGTCGAGTCCCGAGCGGTTTTCGACCGGCGGGGTGATCCAGATCGCCGTAAAGCCCAGGTCGCGAATGTAGTCCAGACGCTGGATCAGCCCCTTGAAATCGCCACGCCAGTGCGGATCGACCGGCTGGCCGGATTCGTCGAACTGGATGCGGTCACGGCAGAAAAAATTGTTGGATGGATCACCGTCGTAGAAACGGGTCGTCAGCAGGAAATAAATGGTCTCTTCGCGGAAATCGGTGCGCTCATGCAGCGGGCGCGGCGCGGTCGAGACGACCGGACGCGGGACAGACTGGCGCGACACCGGTGGCGCAATCGCATGCGGCGCGGGCCGGTTCGGCGTCCAGTGTCCCGAGGCGTTATACCAGCCATTCACCGCCCGAAACAGATCCGGGCTCTGTCGCCCCTGACCATCATTGAAGACCAGATGCAGCGCCTTCAGCCCCTGAAAACAATGGCTGAACCAGCCATCCCCCAGCGGTGTCATGGGCACCCCCGGCCAGACGCTCGCGACACCATCAGCGTGGCCGCTCCAGTAATGGACATGAATGGTGTCAGCCCAGCCTGCGGGCCGCTCGCAATGAATTACCAGATCCGGCATCGTCGATTCCTCCATTCAGTCAGCAGCGCCAGTCGGACGGCGCGAAGCGGCGATTGTAGAGGATTGGTGATGCGCGCGATCAGGCTTCTGAGACCGGATGGCGCGTTTCCCGCGCAACGGAAACCGGATTACACTTCGCTCCAGTGGAGATGGCATGCCTCCCTGAACCGCCGTTTTATCCGGCTGATGATGCCTACCGACAAAACCTGGATGGGTTAAGGTAGGCGCGCCCCGCAGCACGCCTTCCCTCAGCGCCCTCCATGACCCGCCCTGCTGGAGGTGCTTGATTGCTTTCCGCTCTCGCTGTCTTCGTCGGCGCCGGACTGGGCGCGCTGCTGCGCTGGCTCCTCGGCGCACGACTCAATCCGCTGTTTCCGATCCTGCCACTCGGCACGCTCGCCGCCAATCTCGCTGGCGGTCTGCTGATCGGGCTGGTCATCGCCTGGCTTGCGCGCCACCCCGGCGTCGCACCGGAGATCCGTCTATTCGTCATCACCGGCTTTCTCGGCGGGCTCACCACCTTTTCGACCTTTTCAGCGGAGGTCGTCAATCTGCTGTCGCGGGGCGAAATCCTGTGGGGATTGAGCGCCATCGGGGCGCATCTCATCGGCTCGCTGACCATGACCGCGCTCGGCATCGGACTGGTGCATCTGCTGCTGGCGCGGGGGGGATAGTTGGCAGTTGGCAGAAAAACTTGCGGCCCCGTTTCGTCGTGCCAAGCTCAAACTGACGACTGACGACTGACGACTGACGACTGACGACTGACGACTGACGACTGACGACTGACGACTGACGACTGACGACTGACGACTGACGACTG